>NZ_JAUDZE010000010.1:0-140021 GCF_030385805.1 Acinetobacter thutiue | reverse complement strand
CCCTTCCCGAACTCAGAAGTGAAACCTCCCCGCGCTGATGGTAGTGTGGCGTTTGCCATGTGAGAGTAAGTCATCGCCAGCTTTTAAATTGAAAACCTCCCAACCAATGTTGGGAGGTTTTTTTATTGTCTGGAATTTTATTTAGTTTCTTTATCAATACTCGAACTGTTATTTTCTTCAAATGATAAGTTATATTCTCGAATCAAAATAAAAAGAGTATTAAAAGGATGAACATCATAAAGAATATTTTATGGGTGGATTGTGGAGCAGCTGCATTTGTAGGAGTGGTTGTGTTACTTGCTGCTCAATGGTTAAGTTCACTTTATCATTTGCCAAAGAAAGTTGTTATTTTTATTGGCTGTGTCAATTTACTGTATGCATGTTATTCATTTTTATTGGTCAATTATAAAAGACGTTCAATCATCTTGGTCAATATTTTGGTAGTTGCTAATAGTATTTGGGTTTTGATTTGTCTAATTTTGTTATGGATGTTTAAGGAGAAAGTAACAATCTTTGCGATCATGCATATTTTAGGTGAAGCGATTTTTGTTGGTGTTTTGGCAAGATTAGAATATCTTTGGCGGGTACAACTTTCATCTTGGTACCATTAAAGTAATGAGGAGATAGGATAGAACAAAATTTGAACTCTCCCGTTTAATACGGTAAAACAATAAAAAATGAATCAGTTTGATGGTCGATCTACCTAAAACTAAGAATTTAGAGTACTAATAAAATGAGCAAGAAAAAACAATTAGACCTAGAGCAAACAGAGACGTTATTGCTGATCTTAAAACAACGTTTTGAACAAAATATGCATCGTCATCAAGGCATGAATTGGGATGATATTGAAAATACGTTAAAACAGCAGCCTGAAAAACTTTGGTCATTGAATGAGATGGAGAATACGGGAGGAGAGCCTGATGTGGTTATGTTTGATTCAAAGGTTTCAGAAATCATATTTTATGATTGCGCTATAGAATCACCAAAAGGACGTAGAAGCCTATGTTATGACAAAAAAGCCTTGGATTCCCGTAAGGAGCATAAACCTGAAAATAATGTTATTGATGTGGCTGAAAGGATGGGTGTTGAGTTATTGACGGAAGAGCAATATAAGCAATTGCAGTCACTTGAGCATTTTGATTTAAAAACTTCAAGTTGGGTGAGAGCGCCAAATGATATTCGAGCAAAAGGTGGTGCTATTTTTTGTGATAGTCGTTATGGTCGAGTTTTTACCTATCACAATGGAGCGCAATCTTATTACTCTACAAGAGGATTTCGTAGTTTATTAAGAATAAGAGTTCGATGAATATGAATAATTTCTTATAAGAACTTAAAGCAGTGGGATGAATTATATATATTTTTTAACTTTTAATTTTGCCAAGCGCTTGCTTGGTTTTTGTGGTTTTGATACCTTAGTGTTCACTAAATATTCGAAAACAATGATCAATAATTGCCAGGAAGCAAGCATGCAACTTAATCCCCTATATTATACTGAGCAACATTTAGCCTTTGCTGAGAGTGTTAGGCGCTTTACTGAAAAAGAGATTAGTCCTTTTATCAATGAATGGGATGAAGCAGAAACTTTTCCTCGAGAGCTTTATAAAAAGGCCGCAGATATTGGTTTGCTCGGTGTTGGCTTCGATGAAAATTATGGTGGTATTGCGGGAACGGATGCATTTTATACCTTGCTTGCTTCGGTTGAATTGGCAAAGTGCGCATCGGGTGGTTTAGCTGCATCATTGCTTTCGCATACTATTGGGACACCACCGATTCAGCATTTTGCCCAAGAGGACCTAAAAGCTGAGGTCTTACCACAAATTTTGTCAGGCGAAAAAATCTCGGCATTGGCAATTACTGAACCCAGCGGTGGTTCTGATGTGGCAGCCCTAAAAACCAAAGCAGTTCGGGATGGCGACGATTATATTGTCAGTGGTGAAAAGACCTTTATTACCTCAGGTATTCGCGCCGACTATTATACCGTTGCAGTGAGAACCGACCCCAATGCCAAAGGGGCAAATGGCATTTCTATGCTGTTGATTGATGCGCATAGTGAGGGCATTACCAAATCTAAGTTGGATAAAATGGGTTGGTGGGCATCGGATACTGCACATTTACACTTTGATAACGTGCGAGTGCCAGCCAAAAATCTGCTTGGTGCAGAAAATATGGGCTTCTTTGTGATTATGAACAATTTTAACATGGAGCGTTTTTTCCTTGCTGCCAGTAGCTATGGCTATGCGCTAGTCTGTTATGAGGAAGCCTTGGATTGGGCAAAGCAGCGCCAGACTTTTGGTAAGCGTTTAATTGACCATCAAGTGGTTCGACATAAGCTGGTGGATATGGCAACGCGGTTAACCTTAACTCGTGCTTTGTTGGAAGATACGGCTTATCGTCTGGGTAAGCCTGAATTACAGGGCAATGAACTGATTGCGCAAATTTGTATGCTCAAGAATGTGGCAACACAAACCATGCAATTCTGTGCTGATGCTGCGGTACAGACATTAGGTGGTATGGGCTTTATGCGGGGGACTAAGTCTGAGCGAATTTATCGTGAAGTGAAAGTGAACATGATTGGTGGTGGGGCAGAGGAAATCATGAAAGATCTTGCCAGTCGCCAACTTGGCTATTAATCGAAATCTTTTAGGGCTTTAGATCATGAGAAAATTGGTTTAAAGCCTGATTCATACAACAACAATGAGTTAAATAATAATTTAGGAAAAGAGCATGGATGGTTTATTCAACCCGATTTATTACACAGCAGAACATCGGGCTTTTGCAGACAGTGTAAAACGCTTTGTAGAAAAAGAAATTTCACCTTATGTCAATGAATGGGATGAAGCAGGAACATTCCCACGAGAGCTTTATCAAAAGGCTGCAAGTGTCGGTTTACTGGGCTTGGGTTTTGATGCTGAGCATGGTGGCATTCCTGATGCTGATGCCTTTTATGTGATGTTGGCAGCAATTGAAATGGCAAAAGCGGCATCAGGTGGTGTGCATATTTCCCTGATGATTCATAGTATTGGTACACCACCGATTCATCATTTTGCCCAACCTGAAATTCGGGATCTGGTGATGCCACAGATTATTGCTGGCGAAAAAATCTCGGCTTTGGCAATTACTGAACCGAGTGGTGGTTCTGATGTGGCGGCAATTAAAACCAAGGCAGTTCGAGACGGTGATCACTATATTTTGAATGGTGAAAAGACCTTTATCACTTCAGGAATTCGGGCTGATTATTATACCGTAGCGGTAAAGACTGATCCAAATGCGCAGGGAGCTAAAGGAATTTCCATGTTATTGGTCGATGCGCATAGCGATGGAATAACCAAATCACCATTACAGAAAATGGGTTGGTGGGCATCGGATACTGCGCATTTACATTTTGACAATGTCAAAGTGCCTGTTAGCCATTTATTAGGCGAAGAAAATGCAGGTTTTAAAGTGATTATGAATAACTTTAATATGGAGCGTTTTTGGCTGGCGGCAATGGCGTATGGTTATGCGCTGGTATGTTATGAAGAGGCACTGGATTGGGCAAAACAGCGTCAGACTTTTGGTAAGCGTTTGATCGATCATCAGGTGGTTCGACATAAACTGGTCGATATGGCAACGCAACTGACCACAACGCGGGCATTGCTGGAAGATACAGCCTACCGTATGGGACAGAAAGAGTTGCAGGGAGCAGACTTGATTGCGCAAATTTCTATGTCGAAAAATGTGGCAACACGTACCATGCAATTCTGTGCCGATGCAGCCGTTCAAACTTTAGGGGGAATGGGCTTTATGCGTGGCACTAAGTCTGAGCGCATTTACCGTGAAGTGAAAGTCAACATGATTGGCGGTGGAGCAGAGGAAATCATGAAGGATTTGATTAGTCGGCAGTTGGGTTATTAATTCTTGATTTGATCATAACAAGTGAAAAGTGCGGTCAAAACACCGCACTTTTTTAATTTCACTTTGGTTGGTTATTCTAATTCAGCCAATTGTTCTAAGGAGATTTGACGAATTTCAAAAATTGGTTGCTTAAGAAAGGAGTTTAAGGCTTTTAAGTGAATAAATTTGATATTGTCTAAGGCAATACCAACGATGGAGTCTTTTTCAGCATCGTAACGAATATCGGGTGTTTGCTCGATAAATGCTTTAAACAGGTCTGGACTATCACTTAACTCGGAAAGAGGTTTGTCGAAAAGTGCTTCAAACTCATAATCCATCGCATAAATATTGGATTCCCAAGATACATCACTAAAGTTCTCATCCTGACTGGAAATGATGCTGCCAGTTTCATAGCCACTAAAATAGTCTTCTTCCGAGTTGATCCAAAGCACATAGCAGGGTTGCGTTGCATCGACTTCCAGTAGCTGATACCAGACAATACCTGAGATTTTAGCGAACTCAAATGCATCATCTTCATTCAGTTGAGGGATTTCTCCATCATCAATATCAAAGGTTTTGCCTGTTTTTTCCAAGATAAAAGCTTCAAGTTTTTCATAGGTTTCATCATCTGCCTCACCATTGCCGATGTCATAGTTGCATAGCTCATCATAGTACAAGCCCTGCACCACCAATGCCTTGTATGCCTGTTCAGCTTCGGCCTTGTCTGTGTAAATCTCCTTGATTGTGCCTGTTGAGACGCAGTTGGTGAGATGCCATTCATCATTGTATGCAAAATCATTTTGACGAATCACATATTTAATATTACTCATATTTCTATCTCTTAAAGTTGAGCAAGCTCTTCAAGCGTGACTTGACGAATTTCAAATAATGGTTGTTTCAGTAACGCATTTAAGGCTAATAAATAAGAAAAATCAATTACATCAGCACTTTCAATAAAAATTCCTGTTGGATTGATACGATACTCAAAATAGCCTGCATTATTTTCAATAAAATTTTTGAGTAAATCTGGCGTATCACTTAAATCTTGTAATGAACCCTCAATAAAAACTTCATTGTCAAATATATAAGTTCCTAGTAAAGTAAAAGCATCTGGATGTGTATAAGTCAAAATATGTTTATAACCAAAATATTTTTGTTCTCGATAGAGCCAAATTGCAAATAATTTTTCTTCTTGCCGATTTGTGGGGGGGGGATTAGAGGTGTTAAGTTGTTGTTCAAGTTGGTAAATTTCTTCAATACTTAAATAGCGAGCTTCTTTTTCAATTGGTTTCTTTAACAGAGCATTGACTTGGGCTAAATCCTTAAATTGTATTTTTAATGAATTGGGTGGATAAAACTTAATATCAGGGTTTTCTTCAATTAAGCGTTGTAACAAGAGTGGAGTATCACTTAACTCTTCTAAAGTACCTTTTAAATCAATGTCATGCTCAATAAAAATATCATGGATAGGTGGTGAAATTTCATCATTTAATGGAGAGTCTTTGATGAAATTACTTGGAATAAAAATATTGCTTTCTACATCATCATCGTCCATACGAAGATCACAAAAATCATATTGCCCTGATTTTTTATTAAATAAGACTAATTGTTTGAGTTGCTTTGGATATTCATATAAACCATACACATGGCATTGTAGTTCTTGAATAATCTCAAATAATTCATCTACAGTTTTTTGAGCTAAAAGCTCTTTTTGATCATCTGTATCATCACCATCAGAATATTCACAATATAGAATATTGTAGAAGTCGACCTTATGGCTAAAATCATATTCCAGTTGTTTCCATCGTGCAATAGCAGCATCTTTATGATTAAATAAGTCTGTAATATGACCTGTATGGTCAGTATAATCTATCAAAGATTTATACCATTCATCCGTATAAAAAAATGATAAATGACGAATAGCGTAGATTTTTTCTTGTTCCATGTTAATCTTCCTTTTTAGTAAGTTTGATTTAGTGATTTTTCTACTTCATAAACTTCTTCGATAGTTAAGCATTGAATTTCAAAAAACTGCTTTTTAAGCAGAGCATTTACACTATTAATCGTAGCTTCATGTGGCATAATATTTAAGCATTTATATTCAGTACGATAGGTAAGATTCTGATCTTGCTCAATCAGTCTTTCAAGCAATAAAGGGGTATCACTTAATTCTTCTAGTGTGCCTCCTAAGATAATCGGTACTTTATTTTGTCTATCTTCAGGGCGAGTATCATCAAAAGAGTGCCATTCTAAGGCAATATTTGAATAAGGATCATATTCAGTTGTATCATCACTGAGCATATAGCTGTTTTTATTAGGCAGCCAAGTAACATAACATTTAATATTTTTAGGATATTCAATTAATTCGTAAATATTTCTGTCAAGTTTTATAGTAAGATTATGAATTTCATCATCTGTTAACGATTTTTTATAATAACGATCATACATCTCATCAAAGTCTAAATTTGCATCATTCATTTCGAGTGTACAACCTTCAAAAGCAAAAATATCATAACCTTGAGTTTTCTGAAAATCCAATTCTAATTTTTTCCATTCTTTAATTGCATCTTGTTTATTATAAAATAGATGGTGTATCGAGTTTTCACAAGAATAAGGTCGATAATATTCATCGGTATACCAATAGCCACGATAAACAATCACATAAACTTTGTTATCTTCCATATTTAATTGACCTTTTAAGCAATCTTCGTTTTTAATTCTTGTAGTTTAAGAGCACTTGGTGGTACTGCCATGCCGTTATCCATCCAAAGCTCAAAACGCATTGGATTGAAAAAGAAGTCTGGACTGATATCAAAATCAATGAACTTGGCTTCGCCTTTTCCCATCATGGGCAGAATGGTATTGATAAACCAGCTGTTATGCGTGATCAGTAAGGACTTTAATTGACCTGTGACCGATAAAGGTGAAAGTAATGTTGCTGATAGCTTTGGATCATCAATCACATCGGAATGGAATTTTTCCAGACGTTTCGCCAGCCCATCAGTCGGAATATCCTGCATGGCTGCAACAAAATCGCCAATAGTTGGAATAAAACGATGATGGAAATCCACCAGTAAATGATCTTTTTCGCACAGGTCTTTGACTTCGATACTTTTACCCGCACTATTTTCAAAGTGGTGTCCGAAGATTGGAATAATCACTTCCTGAACACCCCAAAAAGTATGTAGGATACGATGGCGGTTGTCGGTACAGAGCATTTTAGTGCTGTCGATCAGCGCATGAATATCGATATAGTCTTCAAGCTCGCCTCCACGACGTTTTACCGAAATATTTGCATGTTGTACTGGATTCATTCTGCTATTTCTTGTAATCGTTTGATGTTTTAGCAGAATAACAGTTTTTATTTTGAACAAGAATAGAGAAAAATGACTAGACGTTAAGTTATGTCGTGCAATAATCCAGTTATTTCAAGGCCATTTCCCAGACCATTTCAGTCAGTTCATCCACCTTTACTTTTCCCTCAGGTCGATACCATGTGACCGACCAGGAAATAGAACCACCAACCAAACGTCGCCAGATAAAGGCATCATGCTTAACCTTGCCTTGGGCACGTAATTTCTCAATCACATCCAGCCAAATCTGCTCATATTCATTACGCATTTTAAGCAGATATTCCTGTTTCTCTTTAGAGAGGGCAAACCATTCATGTACCAGTACAGCCATTGCTGCCCCTGTATCGCCCGTAATTGAAATCAGTTCAGCCTTGATCAAGTCGCGTAATTGTTGTTCAGGATCATTGGAGCGTTCAGCCGCCTCTTTTAAACGGGCAAAATTATAAATAATGGTTTGCTCCATTACCGTGGCGAGAATGTCATCCTTACTTTTGAAATGATGAAACAGACTGCCAGACTGGATACCAATAAATTCACCGAGCTGGCGAACTGTGGTTTTGTCATAACCCTGTTTATAAAACAGATAGGCGGCACCAAGCAGCAAGCGTCCACGTGGACTATCATCAAAACATACAATTTTAGGTATTTGCTCAATTGAAGTTGCGATCATGCCAGTCTATCTATCCCGTTTACTCTAGTGCGTATTGTAACAAAATTCATTTCGTAAATTGTCTTATCTTTTTATAACAAGCATTTGCCTGAGTTTGTTTATTTTTGCCAATACAGCATATCATTATGCACTTTACAAACCAAGCACTTGCTTGGTAATGTTAAGGCGTTTTTAGCAATAACAATGAGAAAGCTCATGACAAGCGTCAAACAGGATGACCAGAGGGTAGTCAAAATCGGGTGTGCATCAGGATTCTGGGGTGATACCAACACAGCCGCATTTCAGTTGGTCCATCTGAGTGATATTGATTATCTGGTTTTTGATTATCTGTCTGAAATTACCATGTCGATCATGGCCAAGGCGATGATGACCGATCCAAGTCATGGCTATGCACTGGATTTTGTCAGTCGTGTCATGTCACCCCTCATCAAAAAAATTGCAGAGAAAAAAATAAAAGTCATTAGCAATGCTGGGGGCGTTAATCCTTTAGCCTGTCGTGATGCACTGCAAAAAATCATTGATGAAAAGGGATTGGATTTAAAAGTTGCAGTGGTACTTGGTGATGATGTACTGCCTAAACATGCTGAATTACTTAAACAAAATGTTCAGGAAATGTTTAATGGTGAAGCCTTGCCTGCGCATGTGGCTAGTAGCAATGCCTATCTAGGAGCCGTTGCGATTCGTGATGCCTTGGACTTGGGTGCGGATATTGTGATTACGGGGCGTGTGGTCGATTCGGCGGTTGTGCTTGCACCCTTATTACATGAATACAAATGGTCACTCGATGATTATGACAAGCTCGCACAGGGTTCATTGGCAGGGCATGTGATTGAGTGTGGTGCCCAATGTACAGGTGGTAATTTTACTGATTGGCGCTTGGTGCAGGGCTTTGACAATATGGGCTTTCCGATTGTTGAAGTGAGTGCTGATGCTTCCTTTATCGTGACCAAGCCACAAGGTACAGGTGGATTGGTTTCCACTGCAACTGTGGCAGAACAGATTGTTTATGAAATTGGTAATCCACAATCATATTTACTCCCTGATGTGACTGCCGACTTTAGCCAAGTTCATTTAGAACAGATAAGTGAAGATCGGGTTAAGGTGACAGGGGCTACAGGTCGTGCTCCAACAGGGCAATATAAAGTCAGTGCAACTTATGCCGATGGTTATCGTGTTCTCGTCAGTTTCCTGATAGCAGGTCGTGAGGCGCCTGAAAAAGCACAAACCATTGCTGATGCGATTTTGAATAAATGCGAACGCGTCTTGGCTTTGCGTTCAGTCCCACCATTTAGTGAAAAATCGGTGGAAATTCTTGGGATTGAAAGTACCTATGGTTCACATTCAAGAATCAAGGATAGCCGTGAAGTAGTGGTCAAGATTGCTGTCAAACATATGTTTAAAGAAGCCTGTATGTTCTTTGCTTCTGAAATTGCACAGGCATCTACAGGCATGGCACCTGCTTTGGCAGGCATTGTCGGTGGTCGCCCTAAAGCTTCGGCAGTGGTGAAATTGTTCTCTTTCCTGATTGATAAAGATCAGATCAATGTTGAGGTGGACTTCGCAGGACAACGCCATCCAGTGCAGATTCCAACAGGTTTAACTTCACAAGAGATTGCCCTGCATCCAGTGGGTGAAGTGGCGAGCTATCAAGGCGATGAAATTGAAGTGCCTTTGGTTGAGGTCGCTCATGCACGTAGTGGTGATAAGGGCAATCACAGCAATATCGGGGTGATTGCACGTAAAGCCGAATATTTACCGTGGATTCGTGCGGCACTCACCGAAGCCAACGTTGCCGACTATATGCAGCATGTTTTAGATCCAGATAAATCAAAAGTCATTCGTTATGAATTACCTGCCATGCATGCGTTGAATTTTATGCTGGAAAATGCACTAGGCGGTGGGGGAATTGCCAGCCTGCGTATTGACCCACAAGGTAAGGCATTTGCACAGCAATTATTGGATATGCCAGTCAAAGTACCAGCACAATTGTTAGAAAAATAAGTAAGGATGTAAAAATGGGTTATCAATCAATTTTCAGGGTAGATGCTTTTGCCGACAAAGTGATTATCGTCACGGGTGGCGGCTCGGGTATTGGGCGTTGCACCGCACATGAATTGGCATTCTTAGGTGCTCAAGTGGTGATCACAGGCCGAAAAATTGAAAAGCTGGAAAAAGTTAGCCAGGAGATTCTGGAAGATGGTGGCAAAGTTCATTTCATCGTCTGTGATAACCGTGATGAAGAACAAGTCAAAAACATGATTGCCGAAGTGATTGAAAAATTCGGCAAGCTGGATGGTTTGGTCAATAATGCGGGTGGGCAATTTCCATCTAATCTGGAAAGTATTTCTGCCAATGGTTTTGATGCGGTGGTGCGTAATAACTTGCATTCAACTTTTTACCTGATGCGTGAAGCCTATAATCAATGGATGGCAAAACATGGCGGCGGCATTGTCAATATGGCCGCCGATATGTGGGGCGGTATGCCAGGTATGGGGCATTCAGGTGCGGCGCGTTCAGGCGTGGACAATCTCACCAAAACCGCTTCGGTGGAATGGGGGCGTTCAGGCGTTCGGGTTAACTGCGTTGCACCAGGCTGGATTATTTCTTCTGGTATGGATAACTACAGTGGTGATTTTGCCAAAATCATTATTCCAAGTTTGGCTGGCAATGTCCCTTTAAAACGTATGGGGACAGAGTCTGAAATTTCCTCTGCGATTTGTTATTTGCTTTCTGATGCCGCTGCTTTTGTGTCAGGTGTGACGTTAAGAGTTGATGGCGCTGCTTCACAAGGCACACGAATGTATCCATTGGCAGATGCAACCAATAGCCAGTCTTTTAATGGTTTCCACCGTGCTTTTATTCCTGATGTACTCAAAGATCAGATTGGAAAAGCAGAGCAACAAGATGAAAAGAAGGATTAAACCATGACAATTCTTCAGTCTGAAATTGCAGTGGGTAGTGAACAATACCAACAAAATCGGGATGCTTTACTCAATCAAATTGCAGAAGTCCGTGCCGTACAGCAAAAAGGCATTGATAAGTCTTATGCAGCAAAGCCCAAGTTTGATAAGAAAGGCAAAATTCTGCCACATGAGCGGGTGCGTTTACTTCTTGATGCGGATTCGCCTTTTGTCGAGCTATGTGGCCTAGTTGGCTACAACATGCATGATGATAAGGATGGTTCGGAGGCAGGTGGCGGCATTATCGCGGGGATCGGTTTTGTCAGTGGTGTTCGTGCTCTAGTGACTGCCAGTAATAGCGCGATCAAGGGTGGCACCATGTCACCGATGGGCGTACAGAAAACCTTACGCTTGCAAAAGATTGCGCTTGAGCAAAAATTACCAATAGTGACACTAACTGAAAGTGGCGGGGCGAATCTGAACTATGCGGCAGAAGTGTTTACCTATGGTGGTATGACCTTTGCCAATCAGGCACGAATGTCTGCGGCAGGGATTCCACAAATTTCGGTGGTGCATGGTAATGCCACTGCGGGTGGTGCTTATCAACCAGGTCTATCTGACTATGTGATTGCCGTACGTAAGCAAACCGAAATGCTGTTGGCTGGTCCACCATTATTGTTGGCCGCAACAGGTGAGGTGGCGACTGCCGAAGAATTGGGCGGTGCAGAAATGCATACCCAAGTGTCAGGTGTGGCGGAATATCTAGCTGAAAATGATGCCGATGGCATTCGTATTGCCCGTGAAATTTTTGAGCATCTGAACTGGAAAGAACAGACTACCAGTCTCAATCAAGACTATAAGGAACCACGTTATTCAGTAGAAGAGTTGTTAGGTATTATTCCACAGGATCCAAAGCAACCTTTTGATATGAAAGAGGTGGTGGCACGGATTATTGATGATTCTGATTTTCTGGAATTTAAGCAGGAATATGATGCTTTAACCGTTTGCGGTTGGGCAAAAATGGGCGGGGTACATATTGGCATTATTACCAATAATGGTCCAATCACACCACAGGGGGCAGTTAAGGCTGCGCAGTTTATTCACCTCTGTGAGCAAACCCAGCGCCCACTTTTATTCCTGCATAACACCACTGGCTTTATGGTGGGGACCGATGCTGAACAGAATGGCATCATCAAACATGGTTCCAAGTTGATTCAAGCCGTTGCCAATGCGACTGTGCCGAAAATCTCGATTGTGGTGGCTGGTTCCTATGGCGCAGGTAACTATGCCATGTGCGGACGTAGTCTTTCACCTAGCTTTATCTTTGCATGGCCAAACTCGCATGTAGCGGTGATGGGTTCTGCTCAGGCAGGGAAAGTGCTGCGTATCGTGGCTGAGGGTAAACAGAAAGCCTCTGGTATGGAGCCGAATCCGCAGATGCTGGATTTCCTTGAGCAAAGCACCGCCATGAAATTGGAACAGCAATCCACTGCTTTGTTCAATACTGCAATGTTGCATGACGATGGCATTATCGACCCAAGAGATACCCGTAAAGTATTGATCTTCTTATTACAGACCATTTATGAAGCACAGCAACGCGAACTAAATCCAACTCGTTTTGGTGTATCACGTTTCTAATTCAACACAAAATTTAGGCAATAAAAATATTTAGGACAAAACCATGAAATTTACCGCAGAGCATGAAGCTTTACGTCGTACCGCACGTCAGTTTGTAGAAAATGAACTCAATCCATTTATTCCAGAATGGGAAGAAGCAGGGCGTTTCCCAATTCATGATGTATTTAAAAAAATGGCAGATTTGGGCTTACTGGGTATTTGTAAGCCTGAAGAAAATGGTGGCTTAGGTCTGGATTATTCTTATAACCTTGTGGTGGCAGAAGAGTTGGGCCGTGCAGCCTGTGGTGGTGTACCGTTGGCGATTGGTGTGCAAACCGATATGGCAACACCAGCTCTTGCCCGTTTTGGTAGCAAGGAACTGAGAGAAGAATTTTTGAATCCTGCCATTCGTGGTGAATATGTGGCTTCAATTGCAGTATCAGAAGTTCATGCAGGTTCAGATGTTGCAGCGGTAAAGACCACTGCAAAAAAAGATGGCGATGATTATGTGATTAATGGCAGCAAGATGTGGATTACCAATTCACTGCAAGCAGATTTTTTCTGTCTGCTTGCCAATACTTCTGATGATAAACCGCATGTCAATAAATCCATGATTATTGTCCCAGCCAAAACCGCAGGGATTAGTTTTTCAGAACCGTTGAATAAATTGGGGATGCGTTCAACTACAACTGCTCAGGTTTATTTTGATAATGTCCGTGTTCCTCAGCGCAATCTAGTGGGTGCTGAGGGGATGGGCTTTATGATGCAGATGATGCAGTTTCAGGAAGAACGCATGTGGGCATGTGCCAATGCAGTCGGGGGGCTGGAAAATGTGATTAAACAGACCATTGATTACACCAAGGATCGTACCACTTTTGGACAGCCACTGATTAATAACCAATATGTGCATTTCCGTTTTGCTGAGTTGATGACCGAAGTGGAAGCCCTTAAGGCACTGACTTATCAAGCCTGTGAGCAGCATATTGCAGGGGAGAATGTCACCATGATGGCTTCGATGGCAAAACTCAAGGCAGGGCGTTTAACCCGTGAGGTGGCGGATAGCTGCCTACAATATTGGGGCGGTAATGGCTTTATGTGGGATAATCCAGCTTCTCAGCTTTATCGTGATGGTCGTCTCGGTTCGATTGGCGGTGGTGCGGATGAGATCATGTTGGGAATTATCTGTAAGTTGATGGATATTTTGCCGAAGAAGCAGAAAGGGTGATCTAGGGTTAATTTATATTTACCTATGTCTAAATCTTCCCTGAGATGCGGCTTAAGCATCGTGGTAGGGAGGATTTAGAAAGGTAAAATGAAAAATGATGAAAGATTGGTATACCTCAAGTGGCTAAAGTTTGGCTTTGCATTATCCTGATAATAAAACGAAATATTTTATCTATAACAATAGTTTTAAAATCTTTATAAAAACATCAATATTTATTTGATATCAATCATTTAATTTTTTAAATTCATCGCAATTTTTTCTCTCTGGATTGTCATGTCCAGGGTATTGACTTATGATGTTTGTGATGACCTGCCAAAATAGAATGTTATAGAAATACCCAGAATATTTAAAAAAATATTGGCCTTTTGTCGTGTTGCAAGATGCAACACATGGAACAAAAATATGCAAAGGATAATGCAGCGGCTCCAACATAAATGGCGTATTCGCATGGTGATGACCATGATGATGATCATTGCCATCACATTGACATCCGTCACTTTTACAACAGTTAACTGGTTTGAGGCAAAGACGTTGCTTCTGGATGCCGCAACTAGCAAGGCGGAAATGACCAGTCAAGTTACGGAACAAAAAGTACAACAAATTATTGATCCTGCTGAAGCACTGCTGCGCGTTCTGGCCTTTGATCCCGTGGTTGAAGCCAGCACATTGCCCCAGCGGTTGCAACGCCTAGAGGCCTTTACTACCAATTTGTATGCCAATCCATTATTAACGTCTGTGTATATTGGCTATGATAATGGTGATTATTTTCTGGTGAGCCCATTAACCAATGCGATATTACGTCAGAGCTACCATGCACCAGAACAGGCAAAATACGTGGTTCGTGCATTGTTGGGGCAGGCAGGAGAAAAGCGTACACACCAACTTTTATTCTATGATCAGCATCTCAACCTGATTGAGCAACGTACAGATCCAGACTATGTGTATGATCCTCGGCAACGTCCCTGGTATAACAATGCGCTTGCCACCACAGATGTTGCCATTTCAAAACCCTATATTTATGCAGATACACCTTTGATGGGTGTAACACTTTCCATGCGCAGCAGTAATCCACATGCGATTGTTGCGATGGATTTACCCTTGAATGGAATTAAGGATGCACTGCAACAATTGAGTATTACCCCTCATAGTCAAATTGCATTGGTGGATAGTCAGGGCGAAGTAATTGGGGTCAATACGGGTTCAGCTATTGATCAAGTCACATCCACCACACCAGCCCCTGCACTGCAACATCTGGAAAACACAGCCTTATTGCAGTTGTGGCAGTTACCATCACAAACTCAGGTAATGGCCTATCAGGCTGATGATCAACAATGGTTGGGACGAAAGATTGAACTTGCTCAATATCGTGAACTGGGGCTACAGCTATTGGTTGCCATTCCAAGTCAAGAACTACTCAAGGATTTGCCTGTTTATCGCCGCCAGATGATTGGGATTGCGATTGTCTTGGGGATGCTGCTTCTTGCTTTGGGAGCATGGCTTGGTCATCGTATTGGCCAGATTATTGAACAGCATATTCGTCGTGTTCGGCAGATGTCACATTTTGATTTTAGTCGTCCTAGCCCTGAGTTTAGTTTGTTGTATGAAGCCTATCAACTGACCGATGTTACGGATGATGTCAGTCGTACCATGGAAGCATTGTTAAAAATCAGTCAGGTGCTGCAAGCTGAACCACAGATCGACACCATGCTGAATAAAGTACTTCGGTTGTTTGTAGAGGCCGCTCGTTGTGATAGTGGGGCGGTGTATCTTTTTCAGTCAAAAGATAACAGTTGGCAAAAAAATGCCGCCTATGGACGACAAGATCAGGTAGATATCGTTGCGGCACAATTGGGTAACATTGAGAATCAGCAGCCTAACCGCCATGCCCTGTGTCAGGCCTTTGCCATACGTGGGCGTGATGGACACATTTTGGGTTATGTGATTTTAGAGCATAAAGGTGATCATGAACATACGTCACAAAACTTCCTGATTTTTAGTGAACGGTTAACTGGAATGTTGGCAATTCCAATTGAAACAAGGCAATTGATTGAATCACAGAAAGCGCTTCTGGAGGCTTTCATTCTGGTTCTTGCCGATGCAATTGATACTAAGAGTGCCCATACAGGAGGACATTGCCGTCGTGTGCCCAAACTGGCAATGATGATTGTGGATCACTTGTCGGCAGAAACACAAGGGCAATATGCTGATTTCCATTGCAATGCGGATGATCGTGAGGCTTTCCGTCTGGCAGCATGGCTACATGACTGCGGTAAAATTACCACGCCTGAACATATTATTGACAAAGCCACCAAATTGGAAACCTTGTACAACCGTATCCATGAAATTCGTACCCGTTTTGAAGTGTTATATCGGGATGCCGAGATAGCGTGTCTAAAGGCTCAACTGACAGGAACAGAACAGGCATGTGCAGAAGCCCAGCGTGATGCACAGTATGCGCAACTACAGGATGATTTTGCTTTTATTGCCAAATGCAATATTGGAGGGGAATTTTTAAGTGATGAGACGATTTTACGTTTAGAACAGATCGGACAGCGAACATGGTTACGTCATTTTGATAACCGTCTTGGGCTATCGCTATTGGAACAGTCACTTTATCATCATCCTGCGCCGCCACTCCCTGTACAGGAGCGACTACTGGCAGATAAACCTGAGCATATCGTTGCATGGGATGAAAATTATAAACCTCATGTAGAGCGGGATGATCCGTTAAACATGCATGGTTTTGACATGCAACTTCCACATTACCAAAGAAATACTGGGGAAATTTATAATCTCAGTATTCGCCGAGGGACACTGACCAGCGAAGATCGTTTTGCGATTAACAATCATATCGTCCAGACCCTGATTATGCTGACCAAATTACCTTGGCCCAAACATTTACAGCGTATTCCCGACCTTGCCACTAACCATCATGAACGTATGGACGGACAGGGTTATCCAAGACGCTTACAAGCGGCACAAATGTCTGTTGAGGAGCGTGTTCTGGCATTGGCCGATGTTTTTGAGGCTCTCACTGCCGCGGATCGTCCTTACAAATCTGCCAAAACCATTTCTGAGTCACTGATGATCATGGCAAAAATGTGTCAGGAAAATCATCTTGACTGTACACTGTTTATCTATTTTGTCCAAAGTCGTTTATGGCTGGATTATGCCCAACAGTTTATTCCACCTCATCAAGTTGATGAGGTAGATATAGACGCTGTGGTGCGTACCGCCAAAGCTAATCACGCATGATAATGCTTATTTTACAAACCAAGCACTTGCTTGGTTTGTAAAGTGGAGATATATTGTGAAGCATGGCTGGGTTGATGTGAGGGGCTGAGGTCATGGTCATCTAGGCTATAACAATGTCATATGTTGGGCAAGGATCTTTGATCCAGGTAATGCTGCCCGTGATCATGTGGTTGCATATGATGTTGATCCTGTATAGCCAACCTGTGATTAAGAATGAAAAATTAGGAATAAAATGAGTAATCTGGATACTTTACAAGTGGATGACAGCATCCAGCTTGAACGACAAGGCAGTATTTTAACACTTTGGCTGAACCGACCTGAAAGCCGAAATGCCATGAGTTTAAACATGGTCAATGCCATTCAGCAGGTCTTTGCCCATATTGCCGAAGATACCTCGATTCGTGCCGTGATCCTGCGTGGAAAAGGCGGGCATTTCTGTGCAGGTGGAGACATTAAGGATATGGCGGGCTTACGTGTTGAAGTTGCCAATGCTGGTAGCCTACAACCGTATGTTGATTTTAACCGCCGTTTTGGTGCCATGATTGAACAGGTTGATCAGGCACCGCAAACTGTTGTGGCGATTTTAGAGGGTGCGGTATTAGGTGGTGGTTTTGGCTTGGCCTGTGTTTCTGATGTAGCGATTAGTCGTGATAACGCCCAGTTTGGTTTACCTGAAACAGGTTTGGGTGTGTTACCAGCACAAATTGCCCCTTTTGTGGTGAAACGAATTGGACTGACCCAAGCGCGTCGTTTGGCACTGTTGGGCTTACGTTTTAATGGTGAGACCGCGTTAAAGCTCGGTGTAGTGCATGAAGTGGCTTCAGATGAAGCAGCGCTTGAACAAAAACTTGCTGAGACCGTCCAACAGATTAAACGTGCTGCGCCGTTGGCATCCCGTACCACCAAAGCCTTATTACACCGTACTTTAAATGAGCCTTTAGACACTTTGCTTGATGATGCTGCACAGCAGTTTGCTCAAGCTGTTGGTGGGGCAGAGGGGCAGGAAGGCACGATGGCCTTTATTCAAAAACGTTTGCCAACTTGGGCAATTGATGAGCAGTGATCAGCAAAGCACTGCTTTGCCACTGCGCAAGAGTAATCAGCAAGGCGAAATGATGCTTTGAGAGAGAATAAAAATGGCTTTTACAAAAGTTTTAGTGGCAAACCGTGGTGAGATTGCCGTTCGGGTGATGCAAACAGCGAAAGCAATGGGCTATCAGACCGTTGCCGTGTATTCAGATGCCGATGCCAATGCACGCCATGTTCAGGTTGCAGATGAAGCAGTGTATATCGGAGCCTCCAAGGTTTCCGAATCCTATCTGTCGATTGCCAACATTATTGCAGCCTGTCAAAAGACAGGTGCCAATGCGGTACATCCTGGCTATGGTTTCCTGTCTGAAAACACTGATTTTGCACAGGCATGTATTGACCATAACATTACCTTTATTGGGCCGACTGCACCTGCAATTGAATTGATGGGGAGCAAACGTTTATCCAAGATTGCCATGATTCAGGCGGGTGTGCCGTGTGTTCCTGGCTATGAGGGTGATCAGCAAGACATTGAATATTTGGCTGAACAAGCAGAGAAGATTGGTTTCCCTTTAATGGTGAAAGCTTCGGCAGGTGGTGGTGGACGCGGTATGCGTTTGGTACACCAGTCGGCTGATTTGTTGGAAGCCTTAAAGACTGCACGTTCCGAAGCAGAAAATGCCTTTGGTTCAGGTGAGTTGATCATTGAAAAAGCGGTGATTGCACCGCGCCATGTGGAGATACAGGTATTTGGTGATACACACGGTAATTATGTGTACCTGTTTGAACGCGATTGCTCGATTCAACGCCGTCACCAAAAAGTGGTGGAAGAAGCTCCTTGCCCAGTGATGACAGCAGAACTACGCCAGAAAATGGGTGAGGCTGCTGTTGCAGCAGCCAAAGCCTGTGATTATGTCGGCGCGGGAACAGTTGAGTTTTTACTGGATCAATCAGGTGAGTTTTATTTCCTTGAAATGAATACCCGTTTGCAGGTGGAACATCCTGTAACCGAAATGATCACAGGGCTGGATTTGGTGGAATGGCAACTCCGTGTGGCCAATGGCGAAACACTGCCGCTACAGCAACATGAACTGACTTTAAACGGGCATGCGATTGAAGTGCGTTTATATGCTGAGGACCCACGTCAGGACTTCTTGCCACAGACAGGGAAAGTGTT
Organism: Acinetobacter thutiue; assembly: GCF_030385805.1. Taxonomy (NCBI): domain Bacteria; kingdom Pseudomonadati; phylum Pseudomonadota; class Gammaproteobacteria; order Moraxellales; family Moraxellaceae; genus Acinetobacter; species Acinetobacter thutiue. Next base: position 120,922 of record NZ_JAUDZE010000010.1, on the reverse strand, counting down.
GCGTTGGCAGCCTGCTGCGTTGCCAAATGTGCGTATTGATCATGGCATGTTGGAACAGGGTGAAATTAGCCCATTCTATGACCCAATGGTTGCCAAGGTGATTGCCTATGGTAAAACCCGTCAGGATGCCATTCGCTTACTGGCAAGAGCAGTTGATGATTGTGTGTTGCTGGGTGTAAACAGCAATAAACAGTTTTTGGTGAATTTACTGCATCATCCGATTATTGTGGCGGGTGATACCAATACCGCATTTATCCAGCAGCATTTTCAGGATGATGTCAGTCTGCATCAGCAAAGCCTGAATATTGAAACATTGGCGGTTGCTGCGGCGTTATTTACCCAGCAGAACCAGTCAAAAGTATCTTGGCAAACAGGTGTTTCAATTCCGTTCCCACTCAAGCTGAAATATGCAGACCAGCAATTATTGCTGCATGTCCAAACCAATCACCAGCAAGTGAAAGTGGAACTGTGTGACCAGCAAAGCACGGTGGATGTGGTTGAAATTAGTGATGATCAGGTTATTTACAATGTGAATGGTGTACGCCGTAAACTGGATTATGTGCTTGATCAAAACCAGCTTTATTTAGATGCAGGCAATGGCAATGTTGTGATCGAAAATACTACTTATGCAGCTCCAGAGGCGGCTGAGGTGGTGGGCGATGGTAAAATCCGTGCGCCGATGGATGGAGCGATTGTCAATCTGTTGGTCAATGTGGGTGACACCGTAAGCAAAGGCCAAACCTTACTGGTCTTGGAAGCCATGAAGATTCAGCAGCAGATCAAGTCTGATGTGGATGGTGTGGTTGAGGAACTGATTGGTCAAGTGGGGCAGCAGGTGAAAAAACGACAATTACTGTTAAATGTCACGATTGCATAAAGCGTATAAATTAAAAAGCTAGGTTAATACCTAGCTTTTTAATAACTTGAATACGGCTTTTAATGAGTCTGTTGAATTCCCCTTTAATTCCTGCGTTGCAAATTCAGCCAAAGCCTGTTCATGTGCGAGCAGATATTTTAGGAAATCTTGAGTATTTGCATCGGCGTGTTGATTCATCCGTTCAAACGTTGCCATAAAGGGTTTTGTGCCCTGTTTAAGTAGATGCATGGCAAGCTTCCAGGGAAGTTTCGCCATTGCAATACCCGATGCCTTAGCTTGCAGTTTAAGGTAAAAACGAATGGAGGCAGTTTGTCCCTGTTGCTTCAAGAAGTCCTGTAACCGTTGTAAAGTCTGGGTTTCCAGTTGTGCCAAGGTTTGCCACTTTTGCTGTTGTTCTGCTGAACGGGCATGTTTGGCCGCATTTAGAAAAATAAGCTCGCCCAGTATTTCCGATTCCAGTGCAGTATTTAAGTCGTGTTGATATTGCGGGTAGTTCATTCCTTTGATTCCTATCAATCTTTTTGTATTTAGATATAGGGATTGATCTTAACATTCATTTGGAAAGAATGACGAAAAACTATGCGGATTGATCAATATCATATTGGTTATTCAAGATTTGAACCATCTATATGTGGATGGCTCAATTATTTAAGAAAACATATCTAAACGCAGTTTTTCCAAACGTTGCTGGTACTGCTTTTGCCATTCAGTTTCCGAGATTTGAGATTTGAGAGGTTCCATTTCTTGCTGCAACTGTTTAACAGCCTGTTGATACTGAATAACTTGTTGCTGCTGTTGTACTTCACGTTGATCACGAAGTTGAATATCTTGTTGTTCTTGCTCAGTTAAATACTGCTGTTGTAGTTTTTGTTTCAAGCTCGCAATTTCAGTAGGATTACTTGAGCTATGATTAATTAATTGAATTGCCTGTTCGTAAAGCCCAATTTTATTTTCTTGCTGTACTGCATCAGGATACTGACGTTGCAGTGACTCAAAAGCTTTTAGACGTTGTTCTGCGCTGAGATTCTGATTTTGAGACAGATCATTATAGGCGAAACGATAGTCTGCATAATTTCGCTCTTGTCCAAAACCGAGCATCGTTTCTGCTGTCCCTAAAGTCTGTTCTCTTAATTTCCATAGCGCATCGAAACGCTGTTTAGGCGATAAGGATGTGGATAATACTGTACTCTGCATTTGTTGTTCATATTGCGGCATGCGTTTTAATAGGTTTTCAACCAAATGCGCAAATGCTTGATCAGGGTAATTGGCTAATGCTTTCGCTAAAGCGGCATTACAATCCTGAACATGACAATTCGTATTAAAATCATTTAGGAATTGAGTAATATTGCCAGGCTGTTTTTGTAGCGATTGTAATTGCCTGGAAAGAGACTCTTGTAAAATTTCCTCCTTGTTCTTATTTTGCATTTTGGTATCGCTAAAGTCTTTAGATGGATCATTTGATTGGGTGGTTGTTTTGGTCTGCTGGATTGCAGCGGAAGAGCTGGTGCTCTTCCAAACTACAAAACCGACCAAGACCACCAAAACAACCATGATTGTCAACAATAGTCTTTTGTTCATATCTTAGTCTACTTATTAAGTTAGTAGTTAAATTGACCCATTACTGGAAAATGATCAGATAAATCCCAGGTCATAAAGAGTGGGTCAGCCGTAGAACGCAAAATACGAACATCATTACGGGATTGGAGAGGTTGGCGGTGTGTATTTGAAGAAACAATATAATCCAGATATTCAACAGTTGTTCCGCCCGAACCTGCTGCTCCAGCCAGTTTGTTTACACGAGGGTCAAAAGTCGAAGCTGTGTAGCCAGTACTGATCGGTGCGGTTGCATTTAAGTTTGTCAGCATATCCTGATAATCTTGCGGCCACAGGAATTTATTCACATTAAAATCGCCACCCATCAGTACAGCATCAAAATTTGGAACATTCTGTTGATCCACTAACTGGCGAATTTGCTGAAATTGTACCTGACGTAAAGCACGCGCCTCAGTTGTGTCAAACGAAGCAGTATGGGTTGAAGTCACATGATAGGCTTTACCATTCTTGATAATTTCAGCATACAGTACCCCCTTGTCAGCAAAGCAGTCTGTTCCCGTGCAATCTGGATAAATTAGCTGTGCTGTTTTCACAATTGGGTAACGGCTCACAATCACTAAGCCACTGTCAAATAAGTTGTAGCCAGAACCAACTGGAATATGGGTTTGATATGGATATTGCTGAGCGAGTTGATTCAACATGCCTGTGCGTGATGATGCAAATGCTTCCTGCATCATAATCACATCATAGCCTTTTACATGGTTTGGAAGTTCAGCCAACCGCTCACTAATCTTGCTTGCAACCATGGGTAGGGCATACACATTATAAGTGAGCACCTTTAATTCATCTGCGCTGCTTGATACAGGTTCCTGAACTGTGTTCTGGTGAATGGTGTAATGGAAATCATCATATCCACCTGTGTATTCTGCTTTTACAGCAGCCTGTGCTGACAACCCACCATAAGTTGTATTGAGGCGATACACATTACGGTCAGAATACCAGGGTGAAGTGGCTGTGGAGGTTTGAATACCGTGCTTGATATTGCTACCAGTCCATGTTCCAGTCATGGTTTGCTTCAATATAACCTGTGAGTTGCCACTAGTGACCACAGTATCAAAATTATAGGTCTGTCCAGATTTAATTCCAGAATAACGGTTTAGGCGTAATACACGTTTGGTTTCATAAGGTGCGATTTGCGTTGCTTCTTGAGCCCATTGGTTTCCCTGCTGCAAAATTTGGCTACCTGTATGGTTCACCTGTATTGATACAGTTTGTGGTGTGGTATTGGTTACAAATACATAGGAATCTGCCAGTGTATTTTGACTTGCAAAACCACTTAACAGTAACGCGACCCCTGCGCCTAGTTTTAAGCTATTCAGCTTCATTGCTCTCTCCATAGTGCTTAAAGATTCATGAACAAAAAATAACTACACTTTGTTGGTTGTGTTCATTAACGAACATTTTATGGTGTATTTTTGTTCAAAAAATATAATAATGAAAAAATGTTGCTAAATCATTTAAAATTCTTACCATTCATCTGATGTTTAAAAAACAATTGTTTATTTCTTTAGTCTAAAGCCGTAGTGTGAAAGCTGGGTAAGATATGAACATATTGATAAATAAGAATAGATGATTCTTTTTTCAAAAAAGAAAATTGAAAAATAACATATAAAAATTAAGGGGCTGTAGTGGATTAGAACAGTGATAATCTACTTTTATGAAAATAAACAGATGTAAATTAAGTAAAAAAACTCAAAGAAAACTGCTTGAGTTTTCTATAGCAGAAGTAACCGCTAGAACAGCAGCCGATTTACTCCGCACTCAACCTAATTCTGTTGCTTTGTTTTAGAGAAAAATACGTCAGTTCATTATGTATCATCTTGCCCAAGATGCCATAGATGTCCTTGAGGGACAAATTAAGCTGGATGAAAGTTATTTTGGTGGTGTGCGCAAGGGAAAACGTGGGTGTTCGCTGATCTGCCACCCTATTTAAAAGTTAAGAAATTTAATAACTTGCCATTTCTCTACATTGACACTCATAAACTCACAGATTATTCTGTACATGCTGACCCACATGGTCAGTCGGTCTTGACGGGCCGTTTCAACTACATCAGGATTATTTCTTCTGAGGAATAGTTTTGTGTGTAAGCTTCTCGTCTCCTCCCGTAGCGGTAGGACGGGAGTGGGACACCTTCGGGTGTGCTGGAGTTGAACCAGTCCGTCAACCCTCTTTCGTTCTGCCACCATAATTTTGAATGCATTGGCAGAATTCCGAATTTTAGGAGTTGGCTATGTATTTTATTCTTATACCTCCAGATTAGTCTTTTACACAGTTTGATCGCCTTTGGGTGTTCAGGCCTTAGGTCGTTGCGACTAAAAAAACAGATCAACAATAAAACTTGAGATGCGACAGGGCAGTCTTTTAGGGCCTCTGCATGCCTTTTTTTACTCGTTATAGGGTAAGGGCATTTTTATCTCATTTAAATACAACAAAAAAGATGAGTGGACGGTATCTATATGTCAAATTTAAAAATTTCTCCAAGAGCATTACAGGTGGTGTATACCTCCATCCAGCTATTTGATCGCTATGGATTTCACAAGGCAGGCATAGACTTTATTTTGCAGCAAACCAAAATTGCCAAAATGACTTTTTATAATAATTTTCAGTCTAAAGAACGATTTATTGAAATATGCATGACGGTGCAAAAAGAGCGGCTCAAACAAGAGGTGCGGGCAGTTATTTATTCATGCCAACACTTTACGGCAGCCGATAAACTCAGGGAAATTTATCTCTTACATGCAGACCTGAATAGCCCTTATCATCTTTTGTTTAAAGCCATTTTTGAAATTGAACAGCTTTATCCTACAGCCTATCAGGTGGTGCTTGAATATCGGGAATGGCTGGTTCAGGAAATTTTGGAGTTGTTGTCAGGTATGGAAATGAGCCTGTTAAAACCCGATGTTGATCTATTCTTATTTATGATTGATGGGGCAATGGTTCGGCTTTTGTGTGGGTTTGAGGTGGATCAGGATGGAATATGGTCCATATTTACCAATCTGTCACAATACAATTGAGTGTACCTTGAGTATTAGATCACTTTATATAAAAAGAATCCGAAAAGTTGTCGGCCTTTCGGATGGGTAAACTGGTTAAGGTTAAGAATTATGTTTGATCAGCGGCAACAATTGCTGCACTTGCCTGTTTTAAACTATAAAGCAATTGTCCGAGTAGAACATCCTTATTACTCAGCGTCACCATGACCATCGGATGATGTGGTGCAGGAATAGAGGTCAGGATTGCCTTGCCATTCTCCGCATCCAGAGTGATGCTTTGACATCCAGTCAACTGGATTTCATTCAGGAACGCACTGACCATTGCCAGAATGGAACTGCTGACAGCAGCAAGCTTGGTACTGTTATAAGGATTCTTCTTATAAACGGAAGCCAGTTCAAATCCATCTGTTGAACAGAGCATGATGTAATCAATACCCCGAATGTTCATTAAAATATCATTGGCCTGGGCTTTCGCCATTTGAATGAGTTCTTTGGGCGCCGTACGTTGTTGACTCGGAATACTGAACATAATTCTTCTCTTTATAAAGTGATTAATTTGTTGCTTTTAAATTGACTTCTAGTGCTGCAATGAGTGATTCAATCATGAGCAACACATGCTCCTGTTTACGGGCATCAATAAAAAACAGGGGATATTGATACTCGTTCTGTATTAGCCACTCCCGATAAATAGAGGTGGTATGTTCCTTGTTTTCATCGACATGCGTAATACCAATGGAAATATTCTTGGTATAGTCCTTAAACGTGTCAAGATAGCCTTCAAGTTCTTCAAGGGGAACCTTGCTGTTATGGTCGACTAATAGAATAACACCTAAAGCACCCTGACAAATAACAGGCCAGATAAAGTCAAAGCGCGATTGCCCTGGTGTTCCATATAAACCAATCTTTACCCCATCATCTAATGTAATTTCACCATAATCAATACCAACTGTCGTTTGCATCTTATTATGGGCCTGGCTATCTGTATTGAGTGCTTCGGTGGCAAGGACTGGAATTTCAGAAAGGGACTTAATCGCTTCTGTTTTACCTGCACCCATGCTTCCTGCAAACACAATTTTATATTGTTGAAGAATCATATTGTTCCTTAAAGCCCAAAGCGGCGTCTGATTTTGCCGAAAAATTTATTCAGAAAACCTTGCTGTTCAGCTGGTTGTTCAGCAGTTTCAGTTTGTAAATAATGGCTTTCTGATGCAGTGATAATGCCGCCATTGTTGGAAACAATGCAGGCAGCAATAAACTGTTGAACCGTTTGAATGGGAAGTTTTAATTGTGTGGCGACTTGGGAAAGTTGTGCTCCTTGTATAAAGCAGGCTGAAAGATGCAGTGTAATTTTTCGATCGCTACTTTGCGCTGGTTGAGGCCAGTATTCGATTTTATAGTACTCACTTTCGTTTGGCGCTAAACGCTGAAATTCAAGAGAATGCCAAAACAGGTTCCATAACCAGTCCTGTAAATTATATTCGACCTTACGGGACACCTTGGTGAAGTCTGAGGTGGTCGCAAACTCATAATTAAAAGTGTGGTTGGTTTGGGTCTGGGTTCGTGTTGGCTCCAGCCAGGCAATCTGGCTACGTGTGTCAATAATTGCCAGGGTGCCGTGATCATCAAAAAGATGAAGTCGGGCATTTTCTGGATTCAGCATGTCAGTTAAAAATTTTTCATTGACCGCATCATGTCCTGAAACAGGCTCTACCTTAATGTGTTGCGATTGTTGATTGGATAGATAACTTAAAAGACGAAGATGAATCCAGTTTTTCAAGGCGTCGGTTTGTTGAAAGGGTAGGTAAAGTGTATTGTGTTCTTCTATATTGCAAGTTCCTTGCCCTTTGGAAACCTTTAAGCAGGGAAGTTGTTTTTGTTCTAAAATACGTTGAATGCCTTCAGTATCAAAAAAATTTTCATTTATTAGTAGTAGGTCGATATTTGGATCGGCAATGTTAATCCAGTTAATGCCAAATTCATGAGGTATTGTTTTTCTAAGTTCTATTTTTAATTCATCTGAAACTTTTAAACTTATACCCGAAATCGCGATATTAATGCAATGTCCATTCATAGTATCACTTTAATAATTTATAAAATATTGGACTGCACAAAACTAGTCTTTATAATAGAGACTAATAATAGACCGCTTGTATTATCTTTATCTTCTTATTATAAATAAAGAAGATAAAGATATATACAAGAAGTCTAATTATATTAAATATTGTGTAATTGCCAATTAAGCAAAGTCTAACTCTTTTTCAAATGTTTTTAACTCATGTCGAGCCATTGCCAGATTAGATTTACTGCGGTCCAATACTAGATAGAGGAACAGGTTGCCATTGCTTTCCAGAGGGCGGATCAAGTGATATGCCTTACCAAGGGTGATGAGAATATCTTCAATATCATCATTCAATTTCAGAGAGTTAGCAACACGGCGTTTAGCTCGAATAACTTCAGTATTACCCGCAGCCGCCAATTCTAAATCAAGTGCACCCCCGCCTTGAGTTGCCAGCGCCAAACCGCTTTCTGTATCTACCAACGCTGCTGCAACGAAACCATCAATATTTGTTAAGCTTTCTAATGAAATTTTAGCCATGATTTTATCTCTACTTAATACATCTTGTTTATGAATTTATATTCCCTACTTTTGCTTTTGATTAGTTTTCAAAAGTAGATAACCTTATTATAGGAAACTCTTTTATTAAATCAATAATACTTTAAAAGTGTTGAAATCACAGGAGTGCTAATAATTGACAATTTTTTTCAAATAAACAACTTAAAATACCAATTAAAGATAATAATCTAAATTTAATGTGACTTTATTCACACTAATATTTTATTTTAAATTCCTCTTTTGATTGTAAATAAATGTAAATATTTTTCTTGTTAAACTGTATTAAAACATATTTTATGAAATTTAAATTTATTATAAGTACATGATAAAGAAAGTTTTTAAACTTTCTTTATCAATTATTGTTTAATTAATGTGCAAGTAATTGACTGTAAGAACAATACATGAATAGTAAAATGACCAATGCAATGAGTGGGGAAAGCAGATAGGACCAGGCTGGAACATCTGGCTGTTCAACCTCAATTTCTTCAGTGTGATGGATGCTAGGTTGTGCCTGATGAACCATTTGATTGAACTCCTGCATGGTGGTTTCCAGTGAAATATCTTGCTGCTCAACAGGTTTGGAACCTTTCAGTTCGGTAAGCTGGTTGGTTGACCAAACCCAGTCTTCTGCCTGTCCAGACAAGTGCTCGATTTGTCCAAGCAAAAGCTCTGTGAGTCCTGTTTGTCCAAAGCTTCCTGTCTGGTCAAGTTGATTCAGTTCAGTAAACTGTAGACTCAATACCTCCGAGATACTGGACTCTAGCTCGGCTGGGCTAAGTGTAGATTTATTATGTTTGGAAGTGGTCAGGTGTCGGGCAATTTCCTGAATATAAAGCGGGTCGGCAGCCTTGATCTCTTGATAAAGTTTTTGGGGATTTTGTCTCCAAAGACTAATCAGTTGCCCCAATGTCAGCACATTGACTTCATGAATATAAGATTGCTTTTCTTTGGGAGAATACTGGCTAAAAAGCTGTGGTTTTTGAAGCTTAATTTGTTCGGAAAAGTATTGAACTAAGTCAAATGCCATCGTGTATTTCCTCGTTTAATCTAAAATTCTAAGAGAAGGTTTCTTTTTACTTGGTTCTGCTTCTTGCTTTGTTTCAGTCATCTGAGGAGTGTTTGTATCTTCAATGTCAGCATATTCAGCTGGATCGAAAAATAAACCCTGTCCATTTTCTTTGGCGTAGATTCCCAACATCGCCCGAACAGGCACATAAATTTCTTTTGCCACGCCGCCAAAACGTGCCGAGAACGTGATGGCCTCATTACTCATATGCAGGGCATGGATGGCATGTGGGGCAAGGTTCAGGACAATTTGTCCGTCTTTTACGAACTGTAGTGGAACGTCGGTATGGGGTTGTGTGGCATCAACCAATAAGTAGGGTGTCAATTGGTTATCGCAAATCCATTCATAAATGGCGCGGGCAAGATAGGGACGTGTCGGGGTAAAGGTTATTTGCTCAGACATAATTAAAAAACTTATTAAATCGTAGAAATTAAGTCATTGTAGCTGTTTTTTTCTTGAGCTGTCATTGATTTAATAAAAGATGGTCGGCTAAAGATACGATGGCAATACAAGAAAATGGGGCGGCAGTGCTGTTGGGGAAGCTCTATCCCCATGCTCCTTAAGCGCAGGAAAATGGGTGCAAGCATACAGTCCAGAATGGAGAAATTTTCAGACATGAAAAATGGAAAATGCTGAAATAAAGGGGTCAGTGAGATCAGGGTATCTCTCAGCTCTTTCTGTGCTTTCTGTTTTTGTGCGGGATTGAGTGTGTCTGCATGGCGGAGCATGTGGTCAGCCAGTTGAAACCAGTCCTGCTCAAAACGCCAGATATATTGACGCTGCTCAGCCCTTGCCATTGGCGCATCTGCATAGAGCTTGTTCTGGCGATAACGGTCATCAAGATATTCTGCAATCACATTTGCCGAGAAGAGTTTTAGGTTCTGCTCAATGAGCATCGGCAACTGGTTGTATGGATTCAGGTCAGCTAAGTCCTCATCTTCATGGTCGGTAATGATGAGCTGATACTTGATCTGTTTTTCAGCAAGTAAAAAACGAATCCAGTGTGAACGGAAATCATCTGCATGACTATAAAGCGTAATACCTTGAACAGGCGTATTTTCAACCGATGACATATCACAAAGCTAGAGATATAAACGGATTAGCATACTAAAAAAATGCTAGAAAAGCATCTTTGTGGAATGAAAGTCTATGCAAATAAAAAACCTCGGAAAAATCCGAGGTTTTTTGTCCAATTCGTAAAACGATTAACGTTTAGAGAATTGAGGACGTTTACGTGCTTTACGTAAACCAAGTTTCTTACGTTCAACTTCACGAGCATCACGAGTAACGAAACCAGCTTGACGAAGAGCAGGTTTTAAAGTTTCGTCAGCAGCGATCAACGCACGGGTAATACCGTGACGGATTGCGCCAGCTTGACCACCGATACCACCACCTTTAACAGTGATGTAAAGGTCATATTTTTCAGTTGCTTCTAAAAGCTCTAAAGGCTGACGCACAACCATACGAGCAGTTTCACGACCGAAATATTGCTCTAAAGTACGATTGTTGATTACGAGTTTGCCTGTACCAGCTGATAAGAAAACACGTGCAGTTGCGGTCTTACGGCGACCTGTACCATAATTAGTAGCCATGTGCTGTATCCCTTAGATGTCCAAAACTTGTGGCTGTTGAGCAGTATGAGGATGCTCGCTACCAGCGTACACTTTCATCTTCTTGATCATCGCGTAACCAAGAGGACCTTTTGGCAACATACCTTTTACAGCACGTTGGAAGATTTCTTCTGGTTTGTGCGCAACTAATTTTTCAAAATTAGTTTCACGAATACCACCAGGGAAACCAGTGTGGCGATAGTATTTCTTATCAAGTGATTTGTTACCAGTCACCTGAACTTGTTCAGCATTGATCACTACGATGTAGTCGCCAGTGTCAACGTGAGGGGTATAAGAAGTTTTGTGTTTACCGCGTAAACGACGAGCGATTTCAGTCGCAAGACGACCTAAAGTTTTGCCAGAAGCATCAACAACGTACCAGTCGTGTTGAACTTCAGCTGGCTTAGCGCTGAGAGTTTTCATTAACCACTACCTATTATAGTTGGTTTGGGCAAGGAATCGCCCAAACAAAAGGAGACCGAATTCTATATGAATTTGAAAAAGTGTACAAGAACAATTCGATGAGGATGCCATATTTTGCTGTAAAGTGACTGATTTTGTAACTATAGCGTCGCGAATTTTAGGCTACATTATTTGCCTTGTGAGGGTATGGGATTTGCCCTATCATTTTTACATCAATTAATTGAAATAAATAGAAGTATCTAGCTCTCTTAGGAACCCTCCATGAAACTGTCGTTTGCTGCAAAAATTGCTGTAGTCAGCCTGTTAATCGGTGTTTGCTCTACACAAGCAAACGCACGGCGACTGTATAAGTGGGTAGACCAGAGCAGCGTGACCAATTATTCAGAATTTAAGCCTAAAGAGGGGACAGAACGTAAGCTGGAGGTTCTGGAAAGCCGTGGTAATGATCATGTTGACCCAGCCATGGCGGTAACTGCTGAAATGAAGCCGATCGAAATTCCTGTGGATATGGTCAATCCAGCCAGTTCACCTGTGGCAACCAACCCCAACTCGCAAACGGTTTATAAACAGGGAGCGATTGTTGAGCCGTATACGCGCCCAGCAAGTGGCGTGGTGGCAACCCAGCCATCTGTAGAGAAAAAAGAAGCGGTTATTACACAACATCAGTCAACTAGCCCTGAAAAACAGGGAACGACTGCAATTGCAGAAAGACCAGCGAGTACAGTTGTTGCAACTGTAGAAAAAGTGAAAGAAGAACCAGTGGCGGCGACTGTACCAGCAGAGAAAAAAGTACAAATCAAGGTTAATCCGTGGACACGTACGGTGGATGCCGTTCCATCAAATCTGGTTCCTGAAAATCTACCTAGAACATCAAGTGGTAATCCTGAGAAATAATCGCCATACTGAACGTGATACAGCTTGGGAACTCAGATGATTATGCTTCCTTTATATGTCACGTCAGGTGAACCCGCAGGGATTGGTCCTGATATCTGTTTAAGTTTGGCTGGGCGAGTGGATGAGTGCCCAGTGGTGGTTTTGGCGGATATGCAGATGTTGCGGCAGCGGGCAAAACAACTGGGCAATCCTGTTGAACTGGTTGCATATCAGGGACAGGAGCAGTCAAGTATGTCAGGACAGCTTTTTGTGGAGCATATCCCTTTAGTTGAACCTGTTGAACTAGGACAATTAAATCCCGCCAATGCGGCTTATGTGATTGAGCAGTTACGACGTTCAGCCGAGTATGCGATGTCTGGACGTAGCGTGGGTGTTGCAACGGCACCTGTGCAAAAATCCGTGATCAATGATGCAGGCATTACCTTTAGTGGGCACACAGAATATTATCAGGAGTTTGCGGATGTTGATCGTGTGGTGATGATGCTGGCCACTAAAACATTACGGGTTGCTCTGGCGACAACACATTTACCCTTACGTGATGTACCTAATGCGATTACCAAACAACGCCTGCATCAGGTGATTGACATCCTGATTCATGATTTAAAAACAAAATTTAAAATAGCCAAACCCCGTATTTTGGTCTGTGGTCTAAATCCACATGCAGGTGAGGATGGTTATCTGGGGCGGGAAGAAATTGATGTCATCAATCCCGTGCTGGAAACCTATCGGGCGCAAGGTATTGATATGAGTTTAAGTTTGCCTGCTGATACCCTATTTACTCCTGAAAACCTGAAAGATGCAGATGCGGTTCTGGCGATGTATCACGATCAGGGCTTACCTGTGTTAAAATCACAGGGCTTTGGTGAAGCGGTAAACATTACATTAGGCCTGCCATTTATTCGAACCTCTGTCGATCATGGTACGGCACTTTCTCTTGCAGGCACTGGACAGGCAAAATCGTCGAGTTTGCATGTTGCGGTTGATTTAGCACTTGATTTAGCCCGTCAGTGATTGGCGGATAAATTATTCACGTTGGAATTATTATGTATCAAATTAATGCCCTAAACCCTAAAGATGAAGGGCATCAGGCTCGAAAACGTTTTGGTCAGAACTTTTTGCATGACCAGCGTGTGATTGCCAAAATTGTACGCTCAGTGAATCCACGTGCGGGCGATAATATTGTTGAAATCGGCCCAGGTTTGGCTGCACTGACATCGCCCCTGATTGGTGAGTGCGATGCGCTCACAGTGGTTGAACTGGACCGTGATCTGGCAGCAGGCTTGCCTGCTCGCGTGCCACATCCTGAACGTTTGACCATTGTTGAGGCAGATGCCTTAAAATATGATTTCACCCAGTTGTTTCAGGCAGGCCGTCCACTACGTGTCGTAGGAAATCTGCCCTATAACATTTCAACCCCACTCTTGTTCCATCTGTTAGAGTTTGGTGACAAAGTCAAAGACATGCATTTCATGTTGCAGAAAGAAGTGGTTGATCGTATTACCGCTGTGCCAAATACCAAAGAGTACGGGCGTTTATCGGTGATGATCCAGTATTTCTGTAAACCAACCTTTTTGTTTGAAGTACCGCCAGGCTCATTTAATCCACCACCGAAAGTGACTTCTGCGGTATTCCGTTTAGAACCTTATGAGATTAAGCCAATTATTGCAAAAAATGAAAAAGCTTTGGCACGTTTGGTCAGTCATGTATTTACCCAGCGCCGTAAAACCTTGCGTAACAGCTTAAAAGGCATGTTGGTTGAAGAGGGTTTTGAAAAAGCAGGTGTGGACCCGATGGCACGTCCAGAAACATTGAGTCTGGCTGATTTTGTGGCATTGTCCGATCAAATGGTGTCTTAAAATGTCCAAGCGCTACAATTATGTCATTGGTGATGTGCAGGGCTGCTTTGAAGCTTTAAAAGCGTTATTAAAAGAAATTCGCTTTGACCCAGATCAGGACTTTTTATGGTTTGCAGGTGATTTGGTTGCGCGTGGCGAAAACTCGGTGGGTGCCTTGCGCTTTGTTAAAAAGCTGGCTGACCGAGGCGCTGCTGCAACCGTTTTAGGCAACCATGATTTAACCCTGATCGCCTGCGCGCGTGGCTTGAAAAAAATCAAGGACAAAGACCGTACACAAGAGATTATTGACGCCATTGATGGTGATGAACTGGTTGATTGGTTGCGTAAACAGCCTCTAAGTTTATGTCCGAATGATCACACCTTGATTACCCATGCGGGTGTGCCTTGTATTTGGTCGGCAGAACAAACTGTGCAGTTGGCAAGCGAAGTGCAACAGGTGGTTGGGCATGACGATCTTACGGTATTGGATGCTTTCCTTGCAGAAATGTATGGTGAGCAACCTGATCTTTGGTCCGATGATTTGACTGGGCAGGCTCGCTTGCGCTGTATTACCAATTATTTAACCCGTATGCGCTTAACCAATGCAGAGGGTAGGCTGGAGTTTGAATTCAAGGATGCACTGGATGCACCGATGCCAACAGGCTTTCAGCCGTGGTTTGAGTTTGATAGTCAGGCTGCACAAACTCATCAAATTATTTTTGGACATTGGGCGGCCTTGCAGGGTAAAACCATTAGCTCTCAAATTCAAAATGTCGATGGTGGCTGTGTCTGGGGGCAGCAACTGGTTGCCTTGCGTTTAGAGGATCAGAAAATTTTTGCTGTGGATAATCCACTTGCTTAATTTTTGGGATAAAGCAATAGTGATTGCAGTTGGGGGTTTTGCTTAAACTCCCGATATTTTTTCTGATCAATTCGGCATAACATTTTTTCCAATATATTAAAACCTTGTGCTGAAGATGGAACAATATAAGTTTGATGGTTAGTGATCATCTGCAATTCATAATTTTGATGGTCATGACGAACGGTATCAACTCGGCAAATATGAATAAAATTTTGTGCTAAAGCAGAGGGTACTGTTGGCAAACTTTGATTTTTAAGTTGTTGTAGTGAGAAACGTTCAGAAAAAGCTTCGGAAAGCAGTTGGAAGTTTTCATAACTTTGTTTGGCTTGTAGTCGAAAAATGCGTTTGGACTGTGGTAAATAACAGACTTCGACTTGTTGTCCAATCCATGTGGTTGCTGCCTTTAAAAAATGTGCATTTCCTAACAAAAAAATAGAGGGGAATAGTAGGTTTAAATGTATATATTGATCGCAAATGATTTCTTCTGAATCCTCTAATTGCAAACGAAGCGTATGGAATTGTGTTCTAAATAAACGTTTCGGTTGAATCTGCACCTCAATAATAGTGGCGTTGGCTTTGATATAATTCAGTTGGGTTAGATCCTGACGTAAATCTTGGTCAATAATGTATTTTTCAGCAAAAAAAGGGAGCCGATGGTCTTGAAAGCTATTGCTTGGTGCAGTAAATGCCAAAGCACAGATCCAACCAACAATGAGATAAGCAAAATGAAATTGATAAGGATGACCTTTTACCCAATCCATAATATAAATGAGTAAGGTGAATAATAAGCCATAACCTAATAAGAAAATCACATAAACCCCAATTGCTTTCATTTTATTGGGAATGGTAAAACGCAAATATTCGCTAAATTCAGTTCTGTGTTTGGCTTTAAGTATTTGCATGATTTTAAAATCTTTTTATTTTATATGAATGTGTTGAATCATATCATTCGATTCATGAAACTGTCACACACTGATCATTAAAGTGTCAAAAAATATTTATAAGCTAAACGCATGAAAATAACGACACAAATGGATGGCGATATGCAGAGTACATACGCGACATCTCTATTAAAGCAAGATCAGTTTCCTGAAAATTTTAAATTCTATTTTAAGAGGAAGCAGCAAAACGATTATTCTTATGAACGAGCCGAGCTGCGGGATTTGGTTCGTCCACGTCTCAGGATTGCAATTGTAACTGAAACGTGGCCACCAGAAATCAATGGTGTGGCTTTATCCATGATGCAGTTATGTCAGGGCTTGCAACGTCTTGGGCATAAAATCCTGCTGGTTCGTCCAGTGCAGAAAGAAACCTGTGCGGAATTCCATCCTGAACAGGAATGTCGGGTGCTGTCCCAGCCGATTCCAAAATATCCAAGCCTGCAATTTGGCTGGCCACAATATCTGAAAGTCACCAAGGCCTTTGAAAAATTCTCACCCGATGTGGTGCATATTGTGACTGAAGGACCTTTAGGACTCACTGCATTACAGGCAGCCAAGGCAAAGAAGATTGCGGTTTCCAGTGGTTTCCATTCACCTTTTCAGGATTTTAGCCGCTTCTTTGACCTAGCCTTTCTGGTCAAGCCTATCCAGCGTTACTTAACCTGGTTTCATAACAGTACCGATGTGACCTGTGTGCCGAGCCAGCATACCGAACAGGCACTGCGTGGTTTTGGCGTGACCTGTCCATTGGTTGTGGTTGGTCGTGGTGTCGATACAGCACGGTTCTCTCCAAAACATCGTTCCCAGCAACTCCGCCAACAATGGGGTGTTGATGCTGATACCCGTGTGATGCTGTATGTCGGGCGCTTATCACCCGAAAAAGAAGTTGATGTGCTGATTAAAAGCTTTCATGCCTTGCAGGCCCAGCAGGGTGTAAATATCAAGTTTGTGATTGTGGGGGATGGGCCTGACCGTGTCCGACTCAGCAAGATGACCACATCCAAAGACGTGATCTTTATGGGGAGTCTCAGCGGGCATGAGTTGGCAACAGCCTACGCAAGTGCAGATGTGTTTACCTTTGCCAGTCAGGCCGATACCTTTGGCAACGTGGTGCTGGAGGCAATCGCCAGTGGTTTGCCCGTGATTGCCTATGACTACGTCTGCGCACACCAGCACGTCAAACATAATATAACAGGATGGTTGAGTCCTTTGGGGCATACAGCCGAATTGATTCAGTCCATTTGCCGTTTACCTGCGCTTCTGCAATTGCGGCAAATGGGCCTGCTGGCCAGTGAAAGTGTGCAGCACAGCAGTTGGCAGTTTCCTGTACAGCAACTTGAACAAGCACTTTATCAGGTGGTGAAGGAGTCTCCCATGACCTCTACCTAAAGTATTCTCAACAAGAGGAGAAAAAGTATGAAATTTCAAAATGCAAAAATAAAAATGCTCGATCTCGATTTAAAAGGCTGTGTATATCTCAATCATCTCTCCCAGACGCAAGCAGTTGCACTGTTTTTTAAAACCATCAGTCGTTTGGGAGATGGACCTTTTTGGTATGTGATGCTGCTGTCTGTATGGGCCATGCAGGGGTTGGCATACGGCCTACAAATTCTGTACCTGATTGTGGCAGGTTCAGCAGGCACCTTAATTTATAAATTCCTCAAACACAAAACCACACGTCCAAGACCTTACCAGGTCCATCAAGTCATCGTTTTAGGTGAACGGCCACTAGACCATTTTAGTTTTCCATCAGGCCATACCCTGCATGCGGTGATGGTTACGATGACCTTGGGCTATATTCAACCCATCTTATTATTGTTGATGTTGCCATTTACGATTCTGGTTGCATTGTCACGAATGATTCTTGGACTACATTATCCAAGTGATGTGATTGTGGGGGCGATCATTGGGGCATCGGTTGCAAGTGCAATTATCCTGCTGGCACCAAGCTTTAATATTCTTTTATAGATATAACAGTAAATTTCGGGTGAATTTACCGAAACAGCACTATCCCTTAAATCTGCTGATTTGCTAAAGTAGGCTGAATCACATTCATTACATTCAGGTTGTCATATGGGCTTACGTTGGACAGATACGATTGATATTGCGATTGAACTCACCGAAGCGCATCCAGAGGTTGATCCACAATGGATTCGTTTTACCGATTTACACGCATGGGTCTGTGCCTTGCCTGACTTTAGTGATGACCCAAACAAGTCAACAGAGGGCTTGCTGGAAGCCATCCAAATGGCATGGTTGGATGAAGTTCGATAAAAATTCATCAGAAATTAGCGAACTTTTACAGATTCAAGCTGATTATTGGTGCTGACATCGGTATAATGCGGCAAATTTTTTTAATGTTTAGACCTGGATTAGGGAGCCAATCATGGCAGTTGAACGTACTTTATCAATCGTAAAACCAGATGCAGTTGCAAAAAACCACATCGGTGACATTTTTGCCCGTTTTGAAAAAAATGGCCTAAAAATTGTTGCAACTAAAATGAAACACCTTTCTCAGGCAGATGCTGAAGGTTTCTATGCTGAGCACAAAGAACGTGGTTTCTTTGCTGACCTCGTTGCATTCATGACTTCTGGTCCAGTGGTTGTTTCAGTTCTTGAAGGCGAAAACGCAGTTCTTGCTCACCGTGAAATCTTGGGTGCTACAAACCCTAAAGAAGCGGCTGCTGGCACAATCCGTGCTGACTTCGCTGTAAGCATCGACGAAAACGCAGCTCACGGTTCTGACTCAGTTGCTTCTGCTGAGCGTGAAATCGCTTACTTCTTTGCTGACAACGAGATCTGCCCACGCACTCGTTAATCCAAAGCATTCAGGCCAGATAAGTGGTATACTGCTTATCTGGTTTTTTATTTTCTTATAGATCAGTTTGTGTAAATAATGCACAGCCTTTTCTAGCGTTGACATCTTTTAGGTAAATTCACATGAGTTCTGTAGCCGTAGTTTCATCAGAAAATATGGATGAAAAACAACAGTCTGTTTCTACGCCTGTGGTTCAAGCTGCTGCTGCAAAAGTGAACCTATTGGGTATGTCTCGTCCTGAACTGGAAAAATTCTTTGAAGACCTGGGCGAAAAAAAGTTTCGTGCTGGTCAGGTAATGAAATGGATTCACCAGTATTTCGTAACCGATTTCGCTGAGATGAGCAATATCTCAGGTAAGCTGCGTGAAAAACTGGAAAAGATTTGTGAGATCAAGGCGCCTGAAGTGGTGCACCGCAACTATTCCAAAGACGGTACACGTAAGTGGGTGTTCCGTGTTGGTGATGGCGAGGGTTCCCTGGTTGAAACCGTGCTGATTCCTGCTGAAGATAAAACAGGTGCACGCAAGACTCTGTGTATTTCTTCGCAAGTTGGTTGTGCGCTGGATTGTTCATTCTGCTCTACGGGCAAGCAAGGTTTCCAGCGTGACCTGACGCCTGCTGAAATTATCGGTCAGCTCTGGATGGCAAACTATTCCTATATGGAGGATGTGCCTGTTGCTGAGCGTGAACGTACCGTGACCAATGTGGTGATGATGGGCATGGGCGAGCCATTGCTCAACTATGATGCTGTCCTGAGCTCCATGCAGTTGATGCTGGATGATTTTGCCTATGGCATGTCGAAGCGCCGTGTGACCTTGTCAACATCAGGTGTGGTTCCCAAGATTGACCAGTTGGCACAGGATATAGATGTGGCACTGGCGATTTCACTACATGCGCCAAATGATGAGCTACGTAATGAACTGGTGCCGATTAATAAAAAATACCCATTACAACAATTGATCGCTGCATGCCAGCGTTATCTGGCAAAGGATGGCAACGAAAGTGCCCGCCGTCATGTCACCATTGAGTATGTGATGCTGGATGGGGTCAATGACCAGCCTGAACATGCACAGCAGTTATTAAAACTATTGAAAAACCTGCCAAGTAAAATCAACCTGATTCCATTTAATCCATTCCCGCATGCGCCTTATGGGCGTTCAAGCCGAAACCGTATTATTGCATTCCAAAAAACTTTGTCTGATGCGGGTTTTGTGTGTACGATTCGTCAGACACGTGGCGATGATATTGATGCTGCCTGTGGTCAATTGGTGGGGCAGGTGGCTGACCGTACCCGTCGTGCCGAACAGTGGAAAAAGAAAGTGGCGCAGCAACAAGAAATTTTGCGCACACAAGGATAAAACTTGAGGGTAAAGCGTTGAATACAACTCGACCAAAAACGATTATAGCGACAGCTGTTGTGTTTACTGTATTGGGCCTAAGCGCCTGCCAATCAACAACACTGAAGAAAGACCCAGAAAAAGGGGTACAGGTGCGTACCCAGCTCGCCGCAGAATATATCCGTACAGGTGACTTGGATTCAGCCAAACGCTCTCTTGATCAGGCGTTGAAAGTCGATTCTCGTGATGCAAACGCCAACATGATGATGGGCATCCTGCTGCAACAAGAGGGCAGTAAACCCAATATGGAGAAAGCGGATGCCTATTTCAAGCGTGCGATTTCCTCTGAGCCGAATAATGCACAGGCCCGTAATAATTACGGTACATATTTGTACCAGCTGCAACGTTATAATGATGCCATTGAGCAATTTACCCGTGCGGGTGCAACCCTGGGCTATGACCAGCGCTATCAGTCGCTGGAGAATCTGGGGCGGATCTATTTAAAACTGGGCGATGTTGCGAATGCCGAAAAATCATTCAAACAGGCGCTACAGGCGAATCGAAATGCCACCATCTCCATGTTAGAGTTGGCGGAAATTTTCTATTTGCAGCAGAACAATAGAGATGCATCACAGCTTTATGAACAATATGTTCGTAATGTGGGGCAGAAGAATCAGGGTGCCCGTGCACTCTGGATTGGTATACGCATTGCTCGAGCCAATGCGGATCAGTTGGGAATGCAGGTGTTGGTCAACCAAATGCGTGCCTTGTTTCCTGATAGTCCAGAATATCAACGTTATTTGCAATTACAGTACAGTACTGAGGCCGTATGGAAATAAATCCAAATTCACATCAGCCAACTGGCTCAAACTCACTTTCGTCAACGTTAGGAAATATTCAACGACCTGGTGAGTATTTGCGTCAAATTCGTATTGCACAAAAGAAAGAACTTGAAGAGATTGCAAACGTATTGAACATGCCTGTCAAAACCCTGACGGCATTGGAGCAGGATGACTACAAGTCATTGCCTGAAGCCACATTCATCAAAGGCTATTACCGTGCCTATGCGAAACTGCTGAATGCGGACGCCAGCGCCATCATCCAGCGTTTTGATGAAATCTATGTCAATGACACGGGTCTCAAGGCGAATCATGCTCTGAGCAACTCGCCGATCAAAACGATGGGTAAACTGGCTGGGTCGAAAAGTGTGCGTAACCGTAAATGGTTAAAGCGCATTGCAATTCTGGCTGTGGTGGCATTATTGGCATGGTTGGCTGTGATGGCAGTGCAGAACTGGACCTCCAGCCATAAGGATGAGGCGGATGTGCCTAAAATCACCAACTCGGATGTTGAGATTCTCCCAATGGGGAATAGTGTTGTAACAACGGGTGACCAGCTTGTATTGAATTTTAGCCGACCAACCTCTGTGCATATTGTGGATGCAACAGGTAAAGTATTGGCTACAGGTCGTCAGGCATCGACATTGACCCTGAGTGGTGAGTCACCATTCCAGATTCGTCTTGATGACGCGACCGCCGTATCATTGACCTTAAATCAGGAACAGATTTCCCTGTCTCCATATACGGTCAATGGCAGGGCAGAATTCCGTTTGTCTCGTTAATGCCAAAGAGTAGAGCTATACGATGATTGTGAACCCAATTAAACGCCGTCCAACACGTAAAATCCGTGTCGGGTCGGTGTATGTCGGTGGTGATGCCCCGATTAGTGTTCAAAGCATGACCAATACCGAAACCTGTGATGTCGATGCAACGGTTGCGCAAATTCAGCGCTGTGCCGATGCAGGTGCCGACATCATGCGTGTTTCTGTGCCTTCAATGGAAGCGGCGGAGGCGTTTGGTGCCATCCGTAAGCGTGTTTCCGTACCGTTGGTGGCGGACATTCACTTTGATCATCGTATTGCCTTGGCGGTTGCCGATTATGGTGCGGACTGTCTACGGATCAACCCAGGAAACATTGGTTCAGACCAGAAAGTCCGTGAAGTGGTGGCTGCGGCCAAACATCATGGCATCTCAATCCGTATTGGGGTGAATGCGGGATCACTGGAAAAAGACCTACAGGTCAAATATGGTGAGCCGACAGGACAGGCCCTGCTGGAGTCTGCCATGCGTCATATCGACATTCTTGATCGTTTAGACTTTCATGAATTCAAGGTCAGTGTGAAAGCATCAAATGTATTTTTAACCATGGATGCCTACCGTTTGCTGTCCCAGCAGATTGATAATCCACTGCATTTAGGTGTGACTGAAGCGGGGATTTATCGTACAGGTACGGTGAAATCGGCCATTGCACTGGGTGGTCTGTTGATGGAAGGCATTGGTGATACCATGCGTATCTCATTGGCGGCCGAACCTGAAGATGAAATTAAGATTGGTTTCGACATCTTGAAATCGTTAGGTCTACGTTCCAATGGAATCAATTTTATCGCCTGTCCAAGCTGTTCGCGTCAGGAATTCAATGTGATTCAGGTGATGCAGGCGCTGGAAGAGCGTCTGGAAGACATTCGTACCCCAATGGATGTTTCAGTGATTGGCTGCAAGGTCAATGGACCTGGGGAGGCCAAAGAGGCTGATATCGGGATTGTCGGTGCATCACCTCGTTCGCTGGTCTACCGTAATGGTGAAAAGAGTCATTTGATTGACACCAATCAGTTGGTTGATGAAATTGAAACAATGGTTCGTCAACGTGTTCAAGAGCTTGAAGAAGCAAAATCTAAAGAAATTATCCGCACAAGTTTTTGAGTAGGTCATGAGTTCAATTAAAGTTTTAACTGGTTTTAAAGATATTCTTCCTGATCAGACCCATGCTTGGCGTAAGTTGGAGTCGGAGTTGTCTTTTTTGATGGATAGCTATGGTTACCAACAGATTAGATTGCCATTATTAGAAAAAACACAACTATTTAAACGCTCGATTGGTGATGCGACGGATATTGTGGAAAAAGAAATGTATACTTTTGAAGATAAGGGTATACCACCAGAATCTATTACCTTGAGGCCTGAAGGAACAGCAGGTTGCGTTCGTGCGATTTTGGAAAGCAACCTACTCAGGGGTGGGGCTCCACGAGTTTGGTATCTTGGTCCAATGTTCCGTTATGAAAAACCACAAAAGGGCCGTTATCGCCAGTTCCACCAGTTTGGTGTGGAAACCTTTGGTGTGGCAACACCTGATATTGATGCTGAACTCATTTTAATGACTGCTCGTTTATGGAAACGTATGGGTATGTCAGCCAATGTCCGTTTAGAATTAAATACCTTGGGTGAAACCGATGAGCGTGCAGAATATCGTGCTGCACTGGTTGAGTTTTTAAACCAGCATAAAGACGCGCTGGATGAAGACTCGCAACGTCGCCTGACCACCAATCCATTGCGTATCCTTGATTCTAAAAGCGAATCCACCCAAAAGATTCTGGAAAATGCACCCAAATTGCATGATTTCTTAAAAGAAGATTCAATCCAGCACTTCCAGCAATTACAGCAGTATTTAACTGATGCTGGCGTGGAGTTCGTGATTAACCAGAAATTGGTTCGTGGTCTGGACTACTACAACAAGACTGTTTTTGAATGGACCACCACCATGTTGGGTTCACAGGGGACGGTTTGTGCGGGTGGCCGTTACGATGGCTTGGTTGGGCAACTCAAAGGCAAGGCTGATCAGTCTGTGCCAGCAGTCGGTTTTGCCATGGGGATGGAACGCCTGTTGCTGTTGCTTGAGCAGGTTGAGCAGGCGAAAGTGGTGCGTGACTGTGAAGTGTTCCTTGTGGCTGAGCCTGACTATCAGGCAAAGGCATTGGTGTTGGCAGAGCAAATCCGTGACCAGCTGGAAGCTGCAAACAGCAATATTCGCCTAAAAACAGGTTCTCAGGGCAGCATGAAAAGCCAGATGAAAAAGGCTGACCAGTCAGGTGCGGTCTATGCCGTGATTCTGGGCGAACGTGAATGGGAATCACAGCAGCTTTTGGTGAAAGAGCTTGCCACGGCTGAACAGTCACAGGTGAGCCTGACTGAGCTGACTCCATTTTTTATCGAAAAATTTAAACAATAAATTGCACAATATTTAGGAAAAGGACAATCACATGAGTTTAAGTGATGAAGAACAACTCGACCAGTTAAAGTCGTTTGCCAAAAAATATGGTTCTGCCATGATTAGCGGAATTCTCATTGCCCTGATTGCCTTTTTCGGATGGGAATACTGGCAAAAGAAAAATCTGGCTGAAGCCCAGAATCAAACCGCCAAGGTGCAAAAACTGATGGATGAGGCGAAAGCTGCATCAGGTCAGCCAAATGCCCTTGCAACAGTTTCTGAAGCGGCAGACAAAATTGTCAAGGATGATGCGGATTCTGTGCAGGCGATCCAGACACAGTTTATTCTGGCAAAGCTGGCTTATGACAAGCAGGACTATGTCGCTGCTGAAAAAGCCCTGAAGAAAGTCGAAAACTCGAAAGTCAAGGATGCGGGTTTGGTGCAGATTGTTAAATTACGTTTGGCTGATGCACAACTGGCACAGAAGAAGTTTGATGAGGCGTTGAAAACCTTGTCAGGTGTGACAGAGCCTGCCTTTAAGGCAACTGCAGATGAGTTGCGTGGCGATATCTTTGTTGCGAAAAAAGACAATGCATCCGCGCGTAAGGCCTATCAAAGTGCCTGGGATAACCTGCTTGAGCGTAAGCAGGAGCGTCAGCTTTTACAAATTAAACTCGAAAGTGTTGGCGTTTTAGTAGATGATCCTGAAATTGAGCGCCCGATCTTAGATACCAAAGTGGATGAGTCTTAATGCAGAATAAACTAAAACTACCTTTGGCAATTGCAGTTGCTTCAGCTTTATTGCTTGGATGTTCAAGTAATAAGGTTAAAGAGGCCAAACCAAATCCATTGCCGAAAATTCAGCAACAACAAGGCTTGAACCTTGTGTTTTCGCAAAGTGTTTCATCTACAAATGCGGCTGAGGCTTTACGCCTACAGTTGGATACCGACAATGGCGTGATTTTTGCGATTGATCCTGATGGTCAGGTTTCTGCCTATAAGGGCAAGGAACGACTTTGGAAAAGCAAGATTACCAAACAAGAACTCACTGCTGGTGTAGAAGCAGCTGAGGGAATTGTTGTGGTGGGCAACCGTAAGGGACAGTTGTTTGCATTGGATCAGGCCACGGGTGAACAAAAGTGGACAACTCAGTTGTCTGGTGCAATTCTTTCTCCTTCACTGATTCAATCGGGACGAGTTATTACGATTGCAAATGACGGGACTGTATTTGCACATGACGCTGTATCTGGGCAACAGGTTTGGGCATATAAATTACCAAGCGTTCAGTTTAGTTTACGTGGTCAACCTGCACCTGTGCGTTTGGATGACCGTACTATTTTGGTCGCATCAGCGAATGCTTATGTTTATGCATTGGATGTGATTAGTGGTGTGCCACGTTTCCAGCGCCGTGTTGCGATCAGTGAAGGACGTTCAGACATTCAGCGCCTGATTGACATTGTGGGCGATCCAGTGGTTGCGGGTCAGTATCTGGTCACCACCAGTTTCCAGGGACAGGTCACAGTCACTGATCTGGCTACACAACGTGTAGTGTGGAGTGAAGATGCCAGCAGTACCAACCGCCCAGAAGTATCGGGTGATAAGGTATTTGTTTCCACGGTGGATGGTAAGCTGAATGCCTATAGCCTGAGTACAGGTGAGTTGGCTTGGCAAAATGAAGAGTTGCTGAATCGTCAGCTCAGCAATCCTGTCATGTTGGGACAGAGCCTTGTGGTGGGTGATCTGGATGGTGTGATCCATCTGCTTGATCCTGCTTCGGGTAAACTGGTTGGGCGTGCCAAAACCAGTGGTGAAGTGCAGTCACTACGCGTGATTGATAACCAGCTTTATGTTGCTACGCGGAAAGGTGCATTAAGCATTTGGCAGAATCGTTAATTTTAGCTCCGCTTGTGCTAAAATAATCAATTAGCGATTGCTAAACAGAACATTGATCGGGGTATTTGATTATCAAAGCCCCGAATTTTTATTGTGATTACTTGATCACCAAAATCTTCCATACTGTTTCTGATACGATGTCATCAAGATGGCTCGTCTGAATTAAGGTTAATCTATGAAACCCGTTATTGCGCTCATTGGTCGTCCAAACGTCGGAAAATCAACGCTATTTAACCAAATCACCAAAAGTCGTGATGCTTTGGTTGCTGACTTCGCTGGTTTAACCCGTGACCGCAAATACGGTGATGCGGTTTATCAGAACAAATCATTCATTGTGGTCGATACAGGTGGTATCGGTGAGAATGAGGGTGGTATCGACACCTATATGGCGGAACAGTCAAAAACTGCCATCAATGAAGCCGATATCATTATTTTTGTTGTGGATGCCCGCGCAGGCCTATTGGCTTCAGATGAGCAAATTGCGCGTGAGTTGCGTACCCTTGGCAAGAAAGTCTACCTCGTTGCCAACAAGGTCGATGGCGTACATGCGGAAGCAGCCTTGGTTGAGTTTTATAAGCTCGGTATGGGTGAACCAATGCAGGTCGCAGCCAGTCATGGTCGTGGTGTGCAGCAAATGCTGGAAGAAGTCCTGGCGGAAGTCCCAGAAGATGAAAATCCAGAAGAACACAATAAAAACACGGGCTTGCGTTTAGCAATCATTGGCCGTCCCAATGTGGGGAAATCAACGCTGGTTAACCGTTTACTCGGTGAAGAGCGTGTGGTGGCTTTTGACCAGCCTGGAACAACACGTGACTCGATTTATATTCCATTTGAGCGTGATGGCCGCCAATATACCCTGATTGATACCGCAGGTGTGCGTCGTAAAGGTAAGGTGGATGAAATGATTGAGAAGTTCTCAATCGTTAAGACCCTTCAGGCGATGAAAGATGCCAATGTTGTGGTCGTGGTGGTTGATGCCCGTGAGGGGATTGTAGAGCAAGACCTGCATTTAATTGGTTATGCGCTTGAAGCAGGTCGTGCCATGGTCATTGCGATCAACAAGTGGGACAATATGAGCGAGTATGACCGCAAGCAATGTAAGCTTGATGTTGAACGCCGTTTTGACTTTATTCCCTGGGCAAAAATCCACTTGATTTCTGCACTGCATGGAACTGGGGTGGGAGAGTTATATCCATCCATTCACCGTGCGTATGAATCATCAAACTTAAAGGTTTCACCAGCGAAACTGACCCAGATTTTAAATGATGCCACTGAAGCGCATCAGCCGCCATCCATTGGTGGCCGCCGTATTAAAATGCGTTATGCGCATATGGGCGGACAGAATCCACCCACTATCGTCATTCACGGCAACAAGGTTGATAAAACCCCTGCGGATTACCGTCGTTATTTAGAGAACGTGTTCCGTAAAGTGTATAAGCTTGAGGGTACACCTGTAAAAATCGACTTTAAGACCTCCGAAAACCCATTTGAAGGGCGTAAGTCTCAAGTGGATGAGCGTGTTGCCGCACGTAAACGTCGTTATATCCAGAAATTTAAAAAGGCGGAAAAGAAATTCAAGCGTTAAGTTTTTCTTGATGTCAAAAGTCCAAAGTCTGCTTTGGGCTTTTTTATCTGCAATGGGGGCTGTTATGGCGCGTGTCATCCAGATTTATGTTCAGGCATTGGCTCAACTGTTTGAAAAGAATAAAACAGATTTTGCTGATTTAAGCAGTTTTAATCATTATAAAAAACAGCAGATTCAAGCTCGGCGTAATCACTTTCTCGCTAATCAGTTGGATTGCTCAATAGAAGATTTGACTTTTGCCCAGCATGAACATGGTAAACCTTTTTTAACGTCTCATTCGCTACATTTTAACCATTCACATAGTCAGCAATATTATGCTTTGGCCATGAGTGAACGTGTTAAAGACATTGGGATTGATGTTGAGGAACTGGATCGAAAGGTTCGCTTTGATGCCCTGGCACAACATGCCTTTCATCCCGAAGAATATCAGATATGGCAAGCAAGTGAGGATGAGGAATATTGGTTTAGGGTCTGGACGACCAAGGAAGCAATTTTAAAGGCATCGGGTTTGGGGATTCGTTTGGACCTCAACAGTTTAAATACCCAAGTTCACCCAACCAGTCATGGAGGAATGTGTTCCCATCCGCTACTGGGGACTTTTGCCTATCAGAATTTTATCTTAAATCAGAAGATTGTGCTGACAGTGGCATGGCGGGCAGAGCAGTCCTGTCGTGGTTTTCAGTTTCCACAGATTCAGGTGATTCAAGCTTAGTCTGCTTTGACTTGTGGAGATGATTTTTTCTATACTCTCGGTTCAAAAGCGAATAAAAATTGAAAACAATGAAGAAAAATTTTTTGGTTGTGGTTTTATTGGGGGGAATGGGAATTGCTGCTACACATCATTATGCAGATGCACAGTTATTGCCCAGAATCATTACTCAAGCATTTCGTCCTCAATATGAGCAGCTTTTAATTCAAGACTGGCTTAAATACCAAAACCTCATACAACAACAGGAAATTCCCCGTCTCAATACTGAGAAAATAGATTTAAGTTCATCAGCAGGAAGAGAAAAATTTAGACAAAACTATGTTAAAGATGCCAAGTTGATTATTGATGCCAATAATCAAAATATTGCAAGAATTCGGCAAGCCACTTTTGCCACGGAAAGTTACCGAAATATTCAAAGTCTGGATATGCAGACCTTAACAATAATGAATCAGCTTTTTCAGGACAACGTCATTGATTATTATGCCAAGCATGGTGATACTCAGACATTTTTAAGAGAGCCTGCACTCAAAATAGAGACTGTCAGTAAATATCAGGCACAGCAAGCAGAAATGAAAGTTCTGGAACAGTTAAGAATCTTGGCTATTAAGAAAGATAGACGTTTAAGGCATATTGATGCTGATCTGTTCTCGGACTGGTTGGATTACTCAATACTTGAGCATCAACTTTATCCACGAGATGCCGAGTGGGATACTTTTGGAAATCTTCAAAAGCTATCGCAACGAACAGAATATGATGATGTACGGGAACTGCAAGCTTATCAGGCCTTGCAACCACGTACAGCGACTTTTAAAAAGATTCAACAGCTCAATGTGCAATCTATACAATCAAACCTCCAGATTTTTGCTGATTTTAAGCAACCTACAAATGCCCAGCAGGCTTTGGAGAATATCAAGGCCCTCAATAAAACGATGCAACAACAGGATTTTAAAACAGGCGTTGAACTTTCCAATCAGCTTACCGCAGAGCAGCAACGCATAAATAAACAAATGGTTTTGCAACTCAGTCAGGCACTTTTGTAGGTCATAAAAAATGCCAGCAATCATGCTGGCATTTTATTTGAATCAAGAGAAGTGGAAAGTTTAAGGAATCTCTTCTTCTTCAAACTCAGGTTTAACCTGGACAATAAAGTCCTGACGATTCAGGCCACGCCATAATGCGAAAGCTGTACCGATATAAATCGATGAGTAAGTACCGACGAATACACCGACAAACATCGCCACAGAGAACCAGTGCAGGCCATCACCACCTAGGAACATCATGGCAAGCACCACGAGTAACAGGGTCATCGAGGTATGGATAGTACGGCGTAAAGTTTCAGTAAGGGCAATATCCACGATTTCACGCGGGGTTGCACCACGAATCTTACGGAAGTTCTCACGGATACGGTCTGAGACAACGATGTTATCGTTGAGTGAGAAACCAATCACCGCAAGGACCGCAGCCAAAACTGTCAGGTCGAAAGGCCACTGGAACAATGCAAATGCGCCGATAATAATGACGATGTCGTGGAATAACGACATGACCGCACCCATCGCAAGTTTAAACTCAAAACGGATGGTCACGTAGATCAGCATCAGGATCAATGCAAGCGCCACCGCACCCGCAGAACGGATATACAGCTCATTACCGACCGCACCACCAACAGAATCCACCTTGTGGACTTCTACGGAGTTGTTTGGCAATTGAACCGCTTTGGTAATGGTGTTGCTTAAATCTTCAACCTCAAGGTCTTCCTGCACGGGCATACGCACGATCAGGTCGGTATTGCTTCCCAGTGTTTGTACCACGGCATCCTTGAATCCTGCACGATCCAGTGCCTGAACCACCTGGGCAGGTTGAACCGCCTGTTTGTAGTTCAACTCAGCAGAAATACCTCCTGTAAAGTCCAAACCGAGATTTAGGCCTTTGGTCGCAATAAAGAAGATGCTGGCAATGGTCAGCAAAATCGAGAAGATTGCAGCAGGTTTGGCAATCTTCATAAACGGGATGATTTTTAGGTCATCTGGACGGCCGTATTGTTTTGAGTCCTGTTGAGTCAGATCAGTCATGTGAATCTCCTTAAATACTCAACTTGGTCAAATTACGGCGTTTGCCATAAATGAGCTGTACGATTGCACGTGTTACCGTAATTGCGGT
The DNA here is from genome assembly GCF_030385805.1 of Acinetobacter thutiue. Lineage (NCBI taxonomy): Bacteria > Pseudomonadati > Pseudomonadota > Gammaproteobacteria > Moraxellales > Moraxellaceae > Acinetobacter > Acinetobacter thutiue. Next base: position 90,655 of record NZ_JAUDZE010000010.1, on the reverse strand, counting down.
AAACATCGAGCAGACAATACCAATCATCAGGGTAACGGCGAAGCCTTTAATCGGGCCTGTACCAATTGCGAATAAGATAAACGCAACCAGGAACGTGGTTAAGTTCGAGTCAAAAATGGTGTTATAGGCTCGATCATAACCCGCGACAATGGCCTGTTTGGGCGAGGCGCCCCAGAGCATTTCTTCCCGTATCCGTTCACAGATCAGGACGTTGGCATCGACTGCCATACCAATGGTGATCACGATCCCTGCAATACCTGGCAGGGTGAGGGAAGCGCCAATCCATGACATCACGGTGAGAATCATGGCAAGGTTAAACACCAGCGCAAAGTTGGCAATCAAGCCGAATAAACGGAAGAACACGATCATCCAGATGGCAACCAACAGGAAGCCGATTTGGGTCGATAACACGCCTTTATCAATATTTTCCTGACCAAGGCTAGGTCCAACCACACGCTCTTCCACGAAGTACATCGGCGCAGCCAGTGCACCTGCACGAAGCATCAAGGCAAGCTCAGCCGCTTCCTGTGGAGAGTCAAGCCCTGTGATACGGAACTGTGAACCCAACACTGCTTGAATGGTTGCGGCATTGATCACCACAGACTCAGTATATGGTGTACGAACTTCAGTTTGTGTTCCTGTTTGAGGATCAGTGACATAGCTGATTTTTTGTTTATTCTCAATAAACAGCACCGCCATACGCTTGCCAACGGCATTGCGTGTTGCGTCTGCCATCAACTTACCACCAGCAGTGTCCAGCGTAATGTTGACTTCCGCGCCACCTGAGTCCTGACTAAAGCCAGAGCTTGCATTCTGTACGCGTTCGCCTGTCAGGATGCGGCTACGGTTTAACAGCAGTTGACGGCCACTATCCAGTGATTCATAGGCAAATACTTCTGTACCTGGAGGAAGCGGCTGACCATTATATTTACCTGTATATTTGTCAATATATTGATCATTGCTATCAGCAACCAAGCGGAACTCAAGGTTTGCGGTACGTCCAAGAACACGTTTTGCCTCGGCAGTATCCTGTACGCCTGGCAATTCAACCACAATACGGTTGTTACCCTGTGTCTGTACCAGTGCTTCAGCCACACCCAACTCGTTAATACGGTTACGCAGGGTGGTTAAGTTCTGGTTCACCGCATAAGACTGGATTTCCTGACGGCGTGCATCGGTGTAATTCAGTTTTAAGGTCGCGCCTGTAGCAGTTGCAACCGCCTGCTGGGTAAACTCATTACTATTACGGCGCAGAAAATCTGTCGCTGCATCACGGTCAGCATTGTCTGCGAACTGGATGGTAATGGTGTTGTTGCTTAAATTAAGGTTGTTAAACTTGATTTTGTTGTCACGAAATTGACGACGCAGATCAGTCGCAGATGTTTCCATACGCTGACTAATTGCTTTATCCATGTCGACTTCAAGCAGGAAATGTACACCACCACGCAAGTCCAAACCGAGTTTCATCGGCTTGGCCCCAATCTTTTGCAGCCATTCTGGTGTGGTTGGTGCAAGGTTGAGGGCAACCACGTAGTCATCACCCAAATCACGGCGCAGCATTTCCTTGGCCTTTAACTGGGCCTCTGAGGAGTCTAAACGTAATAGTGCCGCGTTGTTGGTGAAGCTGTTGTCGTGACTGCTGAGGTTGGCAGCTTTTAAAATCTGCTCAGCTTTTTGCACTATACTCTGATCAATCTGGGTACCTGCCTTTGCCCCAGAAATCTGGACAGCAGGTTCATCTGGATACAGACTAGGAAGTGCATATAACGTACTGATCACAAGTACCACAAGGATCAGTAAATATTTCCATGCAGGGTAACGCATTCGCTTTCTTCTTAAATGAAAAAGTCGTGCTGAGGCACGACGATCTTATGATTAAAGGTTGTTTAAAGTGCCTTCAGGCAATACTGAAATGACACTGGCACGCTGGATTTTGACTTCTACGCCACGAGAAAGCTCAACAACGGCAAAGTCCCCATCAAGTTTGGTAATTCTCCCCATCAAACCACCAGCAAACACGATTTCACTGCCAACACCCAGACTTTCGATCAAAGAACGATGTTCTTTGGCACGTTTCGCCTGTGGTCTCCAGATCAGGAAATAGAAGATCGCGATAAATACCGCAATCATCAATAAGTTTGCCATCAGGCTAGGACCTTGCTGGGCCGCTGGTGCAGCGTGAGCAGTAGAAATTAAAAAGCTCATTTCGATTTCCTAAAGTTAAAAAGCCAAAAAATTAACAATAAATTCCAATTCGTTTTGCAATGTACCCTGTCTTGCGGTCAGGCGCAAATCTTGATGCATTTACTTCACATCAGTCTTCAGGGCAGGGTGGAACTTCCAGTCCACGACGCGCATAAAAGTCCTGAACATAGTCATCAAATGTGCCATTATCCAGTGCATCACGCATGCCCTGTGTCAGGCGCTGGTAGTAACGTAGGTTATGGATGGTGCCAAGCATGGAGGCCAGCATCTCACCGCACTTCTCTAAATGATATAAATAGGCACGGGTGAAATTTTTACAAGTGTAGCAGTCACAATGTGGGTCTAAAGGCCCTTTATCATGACGATATTTACTGTTACGGATTCTGACCAGACCATCGGTCACGAAATAATGACCATTACGGGCGTTACGGGTTGGCATCACGCAGTCAAACATGTCCACGCCACGACGCACCGCCTCCACGATGTCCTCTGGTTTACCGACACCCATCAGGTAACGTGGTTTGTTATGTGGCATTTTGTTGGGTAAATAATCCAGTACCTTGATCATTTCCTCTTTCGGTTCACCCACCGATAAACCACCAATCGCATAACCATCAAAGCCAACCTCTAAAAGGCCTTTAAGTGACTCATCACGCAGGTCTTCGTACATGCCACCCTGAATAATACCGAATAAGGCATTTTTATTGTTGAGTTCATCATGGTGGTGGGTTTTACAACGTTTTGCCCAGCGTAAGGAAAGCTGCAATGATTTTTGCGCTTCTTCATGGGTTGCAGGGTAGGGGGTACACTCATCAAAGATCATCACGATGTCTGAGTTGAGCACGTGTTGAATCTCCATTGAAATTTCAGGAGACAGGAACACTTTCGAACCGTCGATAGGCGAGCGGAAAGTCACGCCCTCTTCCTTGATTTTACGCATTGCACCCAGGCTAAACACCTGAAAACCACCTGAGTCGGTCAAAATCGGTTTATCCCATTGGATAAACTCATGTAGACCACCATGCTCTTTAATGACTTCCAGACCAGGACGTAAATACAGGTGGAACGTATTTCCCAAAATAATCTGTGCCTGAATCTCTTCTATGTCACGAGGTAACATACCTTTCACTGTACCGTAAGTACCAACAGGCATAAACACAGGTGTTTCTACCACACCATGTTCTAAAGTGAGTCGACCACGACGGGCGCGCCCCGACTGGCCTAATTTTTCAAATTTCATGACACTATCCTGAGCAAGATCGAAGCACTGCTTTGAGCGCAGCGCAAGGCGAAAAAACAGTTCGCTGATCAAAAGCGGGTATTTTCCTTGATTATGACGTGTAGTTCTACTACTAAATGTAGCGAGGGATAAAATAAAAAAGTTTTCTGTATGAAGTGGCTGAATATTGGTTGGTGATGTGTGGAAAAGTCCCCCCTTTGAAAAAGCATAGGTATCTACAATCTGTAACCCCCTCCTAGCCTCCCCCTTGAAAAGGTGGAGGAACACCATTTAAATCAATTCTTTATAGGATTCGTGGGAAGTCTCCCCCTGATAAGGGGGAGATTTAGAGGGGGTAAAATTAGAACTTGATGATCCTGCTTTGAAAAAGGGGGACTGAGGGGAATTCTAAAAATTCGGCTTATAGTCAAAATTTTCCGTTGCAAGATTGTCTTTAAATGGACGAATACTCTTTTTAGATAAGGTCAGTGTATTGATCAGGTTGTTTGGAAACACCTCGATCTGGTTGTTAAACAACTCAACATTGCGGTTAAAGATGGTAATTGCAGCACCGACATTTTCATTTTGTTCCTGAATGTCATCCATCATCTTGCTATACAGTGCATCAGCTTTGAGTTCAGGATAGTTCTCAACCACGACATTCAGGCTGCGAATCAGTTCTTTGCTCATTTTCTCAATATTCTGTAACTGGGAAATATCCGTGTCATTCACATTTAAATTGAGAATTTGTTGACGTAGCTCAGTGACTTTTTCCAATGTCGATTTTTCAAACTGGGTGTATTGGGCCAGCGTTGCCTCTAAGGCTTCTAGCGTTTTGACTTTTTGACGTTCAAAATTTGCAACTTCAGACCAAGCACGTTTGGTGGCGTTAAAATAACGCACGATGTTGTTGCGTGTATAAACACCCCACACGATGATCACAACAAAAATTCCCAGGAAGATCAGTAAACCTGTCATCGCCATTCCCCTTATTGTTATTCCCCCATCAATTTCCTTTTCTTTAAAAAGGACTAGAGGGATTTATTGAATTAAGTTGAGCATCAATTGCTGAAATTTTTGATATTGCGGCATGGTCATGGTACGTAAATGACCACGCAATGCGGGAATATCATGAATTTCACTACGTTTACTGGCTGTTTGGAAAAGATTTTGTTCGCCCACGTAACACAAGATTTGCTCTTCATGATGATAAATTAAATCACCTGTAAAATGTTCAAAAAAATCATGTAATTTTAAGGTCATACTGGGGCCAACTTCCTTGGCGATCTGATGCTGGTCAAGACCGAAAATTTTAAGTTTTTGATTGATTAAAATATCGCTACTTTGCCATGAGCTGGTATAGGGTGCAAAAAAACGTGAACGCTGATTGCTCACCGCGACACCCAATGCAGGCATCTGAAAGATAAAAGCGCCCCATAAGTCCTTGTGGATTTCTTTGGCAACTTTTTTATTGGTATGTTCTTCCTGAAAAATCGGCATTTCACTGATGTAGTGATATTGAAAAAGCAGAACCTGATGTTCTGTTATGCCATCATTCCATGTGGTAGATGCATATTGCGTGATTTCATTTGATTCAGTGCCACGGTTAAACAGGGGAAAGTATTGCTTTAACCTGCTCATCACCAAGAGGGGTTGTGCCTGTATTGGCAGGTAGGCAGGCAACTGTTGAAACTGTAAACCATAACGCAATACAGTCATGCGCTGTTCCAGATAATTGATGACCTGTGTCAATGGTTCTTTGGGTTCATAGAGTAAATAGGCTAAAAAGCCTGTCAAAAAAGCCCCCAGAAAACTCCAGATAAACTGAATGTGGGGATGAAGAAAATAGCCAAAAATGAGTGTACTAATACTGGTAATTGCCAATAGATAAGGCATTACATTAAAAAAGCGTAAACCATGATCCTCACGCCAAGGATGCAGGGCATCCAGCAATTCTTGATCGTTATGTGATTTTTGCCCGATCTCCCAAAGTCGGGCAATATTGCGAAAAACCTGGGCATTTTTTTTACGTCTTATATGTAGGGCTTCTTGGACGGTGTCGATCGGCATGGAGAGGATCAATTCATTGTAATAAGGCTAAGATCGTTTAATTATGCTTTAAGTTTCATAAACTAAGAAGTGGCATGTGAATCTAATTGTTTTTTATCCCAAAATAAATTTCCTATCGTTCAATTTATTTTTATGAGGCAATAGGCTAAACCTTGATTTAGCCTATCTTTATATTTTTTAAATTTCTAGTTTATCAACCAGCATCGCATCGCCATAACTAAAGAAACGATAGCGCTGTTCAACAGCATGTTGATATGCCGCTAAAATATTCTCTCGATTGGACAGAGCCGAAACCAGCATCAGCAAGGTCGATTCTGGTAAGTGGAAATTGGTGATCAAACGATCTACGATACAGAACTGATAACCTGGATAGATAAAAATTTGTGTATCGCCTGTCCATGCTGCAATTCTGCCTTGGTTGGCTTGTGCTGCACTTTCCAGTGCACGGGTGGCTGTTGTACCCACAGCAATGACTTTATTGCCACGCGCCTTGGTTTCCAAAATCAGGTCAATGGTTGCCTGTGGTACGTCACACCATTCACTGTGCATAATGTGGTTGGTAATATCTGTGGTACGCACAGGCATAAATGTCCCAGCACCGACATGCAGGGTCACAAAGGTTTTTTGAATACCTTTGGCTGCCAATTTTTCCAATAGGCCTTGGTCGAAATGCAGGCTTGCTGTTGGGGCTGCTACACTGGCAATTTTTTCAGGGTCGTGAAATACCGTTTGATAACGTTCGGTATCAATTTCTTCAGCTTCACGGTTGAAATAAGGCGGAATCGGGAGCTGACCGTATTCATCAAGCACAGATAAAATTGGTTGTGAAAACTCAACGATAAACAGGTTTTCATGGCGACCGTGTACTGTCACAGGAATGGCATCTTCACCAATATATAGTTCTGCACCAGCCTTGGGTGAGTTGCTTGACTTAATGTGGCAGTGAGCTGTGTGGGCATCCAACATCCGTTCAACCAGCACTTCAATTGCACCGCCTGTGGCACGCTTTCCTTTTAAACGTGCTTTCATGACCTTGGTGTCATTCAGTACCAATAAATCACCATCTTCCAGTAAGTCCAGAATATCGGTAAAGGCATGATCATGATAATGACCCCGCACATCGATATGCAGTAGGCGTGAGGCGCTACGGCTTTCTAATGGATATCGTGCAATCAGTTCATCAGGAAGGTCAAACGAAAAGTCAGAGAGTTGCATAGATTTCTTTTCCACACTGAATCAGAACGGCATCTTTCTAAGATTTATCCCTAAAATAAAAAACCCCAAACTTTTAATGCCAGTTTGGGGTTTTTGAAATCTTGGTCCCGAGGGTCGGACTCGAACCGACACGTCATCTCTGACAGCGGATTTTGAGTCCGCCGCGTCTACCAATTTCACCACCTCGGGAAGAGTGCGATGCTTTGTGTTGCGTATAATACCCTGTTTAAAACAGTTGTCAATCATGCCTGCTGATCAATTGTTGAATTTTAGAGCAATTTATAGATTTTTTATGTGTTTTTATAAAAATGTTCAGAAACAGTGAAGTTGCTTGTTTTATAAGCAGAAATAAAATTTTGTTGAAAAATCACGTTTTGTTGCGAATTGATCGAATCAACAATTGCCTTTTATGTTAAAGTTTGTTAATAGTGGGTGATGATTTTCTCATTTTTTTTAAATAAAACCTACATACATGTCATAACGATAATATTCGAGAGGCGAGCATGGCGATTCAACTATTAGAATTACATCAGGCTGATAAGTTAAGTGCTTGTAAAATTTCTCTTTCTTTAGGTGTAACTTCAGAACAGAACTTGCTTGAGCAATTTTTGCAGTTTAACCGAAACCTGATGCAGGCCAATACCGCATTGCTTGTTTTTCATCAGGAACCTTATCTTTGGCATCGTTGCCCTGAAAAATTAAAAGTAATTGATTCTTCAAAAATTACCAAGAGCTTAAACACCTTATTTGTGAATGATGACCTGATTGACTGTAAACATCCACAATATCCAACATTGCTGGCTTTTCTGGCTTCACTTAAGCGAAAAGCGCAAACTGCGATCGCCCTGCAACTCAGACATCCCAATCAGACTGCCTTGGGTTATGTGATTTTATTCGATGAATCGGCTCAGGAATTTACCGACTTACAAAAACAATTGTTGCAGGCCCATTGTGTCAGTTTCATGCAGCAACTGGAATTGAAGTTTAACCATGACGAATTAAAAGAATTATACCAACAGGAAGCGGCGCTTAATTTTAGTAAAACCAAGTTCTTCTCCATTATTTCCCATGACCTCCGTGCGCCATTTCATGGCTTGCTGGGTTTTTCCGAGATTCTGGCAAAAGAGCGTGACACACTGGATGAGGCAAGTGTCCAGAATATTGCAGACTATCTTTATGATACTGCCCAGTCGACCTATAACCTGCTGGAAAGTCTGTTAAATTGGTCAATGGCCGAGGGTGGACGCTTTAGCGCTTACCCTATTGAATTTAAGTTAAGACAAGTGACCACCATTGTCACGGATATTTTAAGGACACTTGCAGTCAAGAAAAATATAAACCTGATCAATGATGTGCCAGAACATATCAAGGCGTATGCTGATATGAATATGGTTACTTCCCTGATTCAGAATTTGGTGTCCAATGCCTTGAAATTTACCGATATAGATGGTTTAGGCGTGGTGTCGATTCGCGCGGAAGAGCAGGGTCGCCATGTTGCCATTTATATTCAGGATACGGGTTTGGGTATGACAGATGAGCAAATGGCAGAGTTGTTCCATCCTCGCCTAACCGTCAGTTTAAAAGGTACAGCGGGTGAAAAGGGTGCAGGCTTAGGCCTGACCTTGTGCAAGCGTTTTGTTGATTTAAATCATGGCGAAATTAGCGTCAGCTCGAAAGAGGGTGAGGGAACCACCTTTAAGGTGCTGTTGCCAGCCGCAAGTGAGCACATGGATGTATGCGTTGAACAACCTAAAACCAAGGCAAAATTAGCCTAAAGAGATTTTAAAGATAAGCTCGTAACTGATATAAATGATCTGAGATGACATGACATTAGTCGAGCTTTTTTATATGAATGTGGAACAGCGACAAAAAACCTTGGTTGCAAGCCAATATGCTGAGCAAGTTTTAAATTTATACCAGACACAATTAGAACAAGACTACCTGGAAGATCAATTTCTTGATTCGCTTTCAACTGAAAGTATCCACCAGAAAGTCCAGCATGCTGTCATAGATTTAACTGATGAGCAGGCCTGGATGAAAGCCTTGCGTGTTCTACGTGCCAGACTGATGTTTCGCTGGATTTGGCAGGATGCCAATCAACTCACCAATGTCGTTACCCTGACCCGTGAACTTTCTGATTTTGCCGATGCCTGTATCTGTGCAGCCAAGGCATTTGCACTTGTTCCCCTGATTGCCAAACATGGCGAACCGATAGGCTATTCAGGTCAGGTTCAGGACTTGATTGTGATTGGCATGGGTAAATTAGGCGCGCAGGAGCTGAATCTTTCCAGCGACATTGATTTGATATTTGCCTTTGATGAACAGGGCGAAACCAATGGTCGTAAGTGTATTGATGTGCAACAGTTCTGCATTCTCTGGGGACAAAAGCTGATTTACCTGCTGGATCACATTAGTGCGGATGGTTTTGTATTCCGTGTTGATATGCGACTGCGTCCCTGGGGAGATGGTTCAGCCTTGGCAATTAGTCATACGGGACTGGAAAAATATTTAAGCCAGCACGGGCGTGAATGGGAGCGTTATGCCTGGATCAAGGCGCGGGTAATTACAGGGGGCAAGGCGGGCGCTGAACTGATGGAAATGGCACGTCCCTTTGTGTTCCGCCGTTATGTGGATTATTCCGCCTTTGCAGCAATGCGTGAAATGAAAGCCATGATCGAACGTGAGGTCATGCGCCGTAATATTGAGGATGATATCAAGCTCGGTGCTGGCGGCATTCGTGAAATTGAGTTTATTGTGCAGGTCTTTCAGTTGATCTATGGCGGATCAAAACGCGAGTTGCAGGACCGTCAATGTCTGGTCAATCTGCATCATCTCGGGGAAGCGGAATTGCTGGATCAGCAAGCGGTGATTGATCTTGAAGATGCCTACCTATTTTTAAGACGGGTTGAGCATGCCATTCAGGCACTCAATGATCAGCAAACCCAGTCTCTGCCAAATGAACCCGAGTTAAGGCAGCGCATGATTGAGACTTTGGGCTTTGCAGATTGGCAAGCCTTTGTTGATGTGCTGAACCAGAAACGTGACAAGGTGAAAGTTCAGTTCAAGCAGCTGATTCAGGAACAGGAATTTTCTGCACCGATTGATGATTTTTCACAGTTGGAACAGCGCCTTAATGCGGTATTGGATGATGATGCTACAAACCTGATTCAGAACTTCTGGCATGGGCAGGCTTTACGCAAAATTCCAGCCAGTGCCCTGGAACGTTTAAAGAAATTCTGGCCGCATTTGATCGAGGCAATCTTACAGTCACCACAACCACAAGTCGCCTTGTTGCGTTTGATGCCCTTGGTGGAGTCAGTGCTGCGCCGTACCGTATATTTGGTCATGTTGATGGAAAGCCGTGGTGCCTTGCAGCGACTGGTCAAAATGGCAACCGTCAGTCCGTGGATTTGTGAGGAACTGGCACAATATCCAGTGTTGCTGGATGAATTCTTGTCGATGGATTTTGGCTTGCCACAACGTAAGGATTTGGAAGATTCATTGCGTCAGCAATTACTGCGCATTGAGATTGATCAGGTCGAAGACCAGATGCGGGTGTTACGGCTATTTAAAAAGAGCAATGTATTGACTGTTGCCGCCAGTGATGTACTGGCTGAAAGTCCATTGATGAAGGTTTCCGATGCCTTAACTGATATTGCGGAAGTCAGCGTTCAGGCAACTTTAAACTTGGCTTATCAGGCGGTTGTGGAACGACATGGTTATCCTGTCGGAATCAATGGCCAGCGCTGTCGTCTCGATGCCAAAGGCTTTGCGGTGATTGGTTATGGCAAGTTGGGTGGGATTGAGCTGGGCTATGGTTCTGACCTTGATCTGGTGTTTATTCATGCCCTTGAGGAACAAAGTGAAACTGATGGCAAGAAAAGCATTAGTGGTGCTGAGTTCGCCATTCGGGTGGCACAAAAGTTTATGTCCCTGATGACCACGCAAACGCTGGATGGACGGGTTTATGAAATTGATACACGTCTCAGACCATCGGGTGAGGCAGGGATGCTGGTCACCAGCCTAAAAGCCTATGAACACTATCAGCAAAAAAGCGCATGGTTATGGGAACATCAGGCGCTGGTTCGGGCACGTTCAATCGCGGGTGATACCGATTTATGCCAGCAGTTTGAACAGATTCGTTGTCAGATTCTGACCCAAGTCCGTGATGAAAATGAAGTTCGTCAGGAAGTGCTGAAAATGCGTCAAAAAATGAAAGATCACCTGGGTTCATCGACAGAGCAAAAAAAACATGGGATTTTTCATTTAAAACAGGACTCAGGTGGTATCGTTGACATCGAATTTATGGCACAGTATGCAGTGCTTGCATGGAGTGGGACGAATCCAGATCTCGCCCATTTTTCCGACAATGTAAGAATTCTAGAAGATGCTGCTCAAGCAGGCTGCTTATCCAGTGAAGATGCCACAGCATTAATACACGCTTATCTCCGTGAACGAGCTGAGAGCCACCGTCTAGCGCTTGCAAATCAATCTATGCAAGTCAATGCTGCGGATTGGCACGATACCCGAGAGATCGTTTGCAAGTTATGGCAAAGGTTAATTGATCCAACTGCGACAGCATTGGAAAGTGAATGATTGTGTAAAAATTTGGAGTATGTGCCATGAATTTGGCTGATCGTGATGGTTTTATTTGGCAAGATGGAAAATTGGTTGATTGGCGTGATGCGAAAATCCACGTCTTAACCCATACACTGCACTACAGTATGGGTGTTTTTGAAGGTGTCCGTGCTTATGAAACCCCAAATGGTACTGCAATCTTCCGTTTACAAGACCATACCAAGCGCTTGTTAAATTCAGCAAAAATTTATCAAATGAATGTTCCATTTGATCAAGCGACATTGGAACAGGCACAAATTGACGTTGTACGTGAAAATAAATTGGCATCTTGCTACTTGCGTCCATTGATCTGGATTGGTTCTGAGAAGCTGGGAATTGCCGCGACTGACAATACCATCCATGCTGCGGTTGCCGCGTGGGGCTGGGGTGCATACCTTGGTGAAGAGGCAATGGCACGTGGTATTCGTGTTAAAACCTCATCATTTACCCATCACCATCCAAACGTGACCATGTGTAAGGCAAAAGCCTGTGGTAACTATACAGTGTCAATTCTGGCACATCAGGAAGTAGCGCGTTCAGGTTATAACGAAGCCATGTTGCTTGATCCGCAAGGCTTTGTATGTCAGGGTGCAGGTGAGAACGTATTCCTAATCAAGGATGGCGTGTTACATACGCCTGACTTGGCTGGTGGTGCACTCGAGGGTATTACCCGTCAAACCGTGATTACCATTGCTAAAGATTTGGGTTATGAAGTGATCGAACGCCGCATCACCCGTGATGAGTTCTACATTGCTGATGAAGCATTCTTTACAGGTACAGCAGCGGAAGTGACACCAATCCGTGAATATGATGACCGTGAAATCGGTTGTGGTTCACGTGGTCCAATCACCACTGTGATTCAGAAGACTTTCTTTGATGCGGTTCAAGGCCGTAATGAGAAATATGCACATTGGCTGACTTATGTGAAGTAAGCTCAAATGCTTGAAGAAGCGAAGCCTAGGCTTCGCTTTTTTTATTGCCGAATTGTCAATAGACTGCAATCAAAGCATCATCAATCTTTCATTTAACTGAACTAAGTTGTCTCTAAACCGAGGCAAAATAGAGCGGCAATGAAAATTACGGTGGTTGGAGCAGGCTATGTGGGTCTATCAAATGCATTATTATTTTCAAGACAACACGATGTCACTGTGCTTGATATTGACCAAGCTAGAGTGAAAAATATTAACCAGCGAATTTCACCGATCAGTGATTCCTGTATTCAAAACTATTTATCCGAATCTAACCTTGATGCAACTTGTGATAAAGCGCTGGCTTATCAACATGCCAAGCTGATCATTATTGCGACCCCAACCAACTATAATCCTGAAACCAATTATTTTGACACCTCAAGCATAGAAAACGTGATTGCTGATATTCAGGCAATCAATCCCAAGGCTTTGATAATACTTAAATCCACCATTCCAGTTGGCTATACTGCCGAGCTATGCAAGCGCCTAGGTTTTAAAAACCTGATCTTCTCACCTGAGTTTCTGAGGGAGGGGCAGGCGCTACAGGATAATCTTTATCCATCACGAATCGTTGTGGGGGAAAAGTCAAAGCGGGCTGAAAAAATAGCCAAGCTTTATCTTAAGGCAAGCATCAAAAAAGATGCGGTGATTCTATGTGTGGATTCGACAGAAGCTGAGGCGATTAAACTATTTTCCAATACTTACCTAGCCATGCGTGTGGCTTTCTTTAATGAGCTGGATACCTATTGCTTAAAAAACAGGTTAAGTGCTTTGGACATTATTACGGGCGTGGGTTTAGATCAACGCATTGGTGATCACTATAACAACCCATCTTTCGGTTATGGAGGTTATTGCCTGCCAAAAGATACCAAGCAGCTGCTTGGCAATTATCGTGAAACGCCACAAGAGTTGATTTCAGCCATTATCCGATCCAACCAAACCCGCAAGCAGGCGATTGTTGATGATATTTTAAGTCGAGACGTATCCTGTGTTGGCATCTACAGACTCACCATGAAAGCCGATTCCGATAATTTTAGGGAGTCTGCGATACATGATGTGTTGCAAGGACTGGCCGATCAGGGAATTAGAATCATTATTTATGAACCAACTCTGGATGTGAGTGAATATCTAGGTCATCCTGTTGAATTTAGCCTACAAAAGTTTAAATCACTGTCTGATCTCATCATTGTCAATCGGATGGTGCCCATGTTCAGTGATGTGATGGAAAAGATCTATACCAGAGACTTGTTTGGGGTGAATTAGAAAAAATCTTACAAAGGATTTCTAGGTTTCTTTGTAAGAATATTCACAATTATTTATTTTGTATCCGTAGTTTATTGAGGTTGTTGATCTCGTCAAGATCATGATCAGGTTGAATACTAAAACTTTTATATTCTTTGCCGACCCATTGCATATGGTGTTCATCATCATTTTTTTTATACCCACAACAATCTAGAACTTCACCCATTAAGGCCCATGTTTCAAAGCTTTTTTCTCTATCTTCACCCTCAAGGTTAATTGGTTTGGTTTTAATAAAATAAGTGAGATAACCAGAAAGGGATTTTTCCTTAATTGAGAGTTTAGGTAAAATATCTAGAACAATAAGCGATGTTGCTTGGTGATCTTTATGGTCGTCAGGGTTGCGTTCATGGTCACAATCCATAATATAAAAAGATGCTCTTTGAGCATATTTGCTTTCTAATTCAATAATTTCAATTAAAGATTGTTTAATATCCTCAAGTGAATAGCGCTGCTGATGAGCTAAGTCTGAAATTGAGTCTTTTTCTAGGTAAACCAGTTCGGCGAGTGAAGTGTTTTTATCTGCATCAGGAAATCTAAAGTTATATAGGCTGATGTCTGAACCGATGGTGATCTCTGTAATATAACGGCCATTGATAGTAATTTCCTGCTCAAACACTTCATTTTTATGATCATTCCAAAATGAAATTGCTGTGGTATGAGCCTGTTCCCGTGCTTGCCACCAAGAGACTTTACGAAATGGTTTCTTGCGGTTTTTTCGGTTCGCATCCCCAGCACTTAGTACAATAAAAACTTTTCTTTCAATATCACTGTTTAATACCTGATGACGTGCCTCTTTTCCCATAAATAGCTCAATATCATCTGGGTGGGCTACAATAAAAAAAGAGATATTTTGAATGGCTTTATTATTTTTAATAATTGTGGGAGTAGGGGATGCAGCATAGGGGACAAATTGCCGTTGACCATAACCAAAGAAAAAACGTAATAAAACAAGAAAAAATTTCTTCATCAGGATTTGACCTTAAAAATTTGACCTATTTTAACTTAAAGAAAGAAAAGATTTTTGAGTCATGTAGAAGAAAGCTCTCAATTTATTACAATTGCATATTCTGTGGATATGTTAAGATAACACAATGCAGGGATGTGTTAGGCATCCATGTGTCTGAGTAATTCAAAAGGTCGAGAATATGGATCGTATTCAACAAGCTGCCCCTGAAGTAGAAAATCAAAATATCATTTTATGTATGAAATGGGGAACGAAGTATGGAGCTGAATACGTTAATCGTTTGTATAATATGGTGAAACGCCATGTGACCTTGCCATTTAAAATGGTATGTTTGACTGATCGTACAGAGGGAATTGACCCCAATGTACAATGCTTCCCAATCCCACCTTTAGATTTGCCAGCAGGCGCACCTGAACGTGGCTGGAACAAGCTTTCAACCTTTGAACCTGATTTATATGGCTTAAAAGGTAATGCGCTGTTTCTCGATCTTGATGTCGTGATTATTGATAATATTGACTGCTTCTTTCAGGAAAAAGGAGAGTTTCTGATTATTCATGACTGGAAACGTCCTTGGCGCATCACAGGCAATAGCTCAGTCTATCGTTTTAAATTGAGTGCTTTCCCTGAAATCTTGCCTTATTTTCGTGAGCATTTTGATGAAATCCGTCAAAAGTTCCGTAATGAGCAGGCCTATTTATCATGGTTTGTGCATAAAGAGGGGAAATTAAGCTATTGGAATGATGCCTGGTGTAAGAGCTATAAATATCATTGTCTGCAAAAAATTCCATTGGCGTATTTTAAGCCGCCAGTAAAACCTAAAGATGCCAAAATTATTATTTTCCATGGCGAAATTAATCCACCTGATGCTGTGAATGGCGGTGGTGGTAAATGGTATCGTTATGTATTGCCATCGGACTGGATTAAAGAGGCTTGGCAGTAACAGATTAATCTTTTCGAGTTAGTTTATTATGGGAAATATATTGCCTATAGATGTGGTCATTACCTGGGTAGATGGGCAGGATATCCATTTAAAACAGAAACGCCAACAATATATGAGTCAACAAATGGCACAGGATGCCGTTAGCTTGACACGCTTCGCAAGCAATAATGAAATATATTTTTGTATCGCCTCAATTTTAAAATATATGCCTGATGCTCGGACGATTTATCTTGTTACTGACCAACAAAAGCCGCAATGGATTGATGAGTTTGTAAGGCAAGGGTTATGTGATGCGAATAAGATTAAAATAATTGATCACAGTCAATTATTTAAAGGCTATGAAACGTATTTGCCTACTTTCAACTCTCTGTCCATCGAAACGATGTTATGGAATATTTCCGAGCTTGGAAATCATTTTGTTTACATGAATGATGATTTTTTTTTCAATGCCCCGTTTTCTCATTTGGATTGTTTTGAACAGGACAAGGTGATGATTTATGGACACTGGAAAAGTAATGGAATGACCAAGTTAAAGTATTTGTTTAGAAAGTTCTTGAGTCATTGGACAGGGAAACAGTTACAGCCAAAATTTACAGTTGCTCAAGTATTAAGTGCGGAAATAGCAGGACTGAATAAATATTACGCACTGCATCATCGACCTCATTCTATAAAGAAAAATATTCTTCAAGAATATTTTGTAAAGCATCCAGACGTGCTGAAACATCAAATTGGATTTAAGTTTCGTCACATTGATCAATTCTTACCTGTGGGTTTGGCAAATCACCTCAGTATTAAAAAACAACAGGCGATACTTAAACCTGATGTGGACGTTGCTTACATAAAGCCTGAAGGAGATACTGGAAAATTTATTGAGGCTTTAAAGAATACAGCCATTCAGTATGGTTGTATTCAAAGCCTTGATATGATGAATGAAGTTGATCAGGTGTTAATTTGTGAGGTGATGGTAGACAAGTTTAAAGACTTTTTACCTGATCAGATCAAGAATCAAATGAACATGATACAAGTGGGATAGCATAAATGAAAGTTGAAACCTATTTAATTAACCTTGATGGTAGTCATGAACGCTTAGACAATGCGACTAGACAGTTAAATCAACAAAACTTTCCATTTGTACGTTTTCCTGCATATGATGGGAGAGGTAAGCTATTATCAGAATTTAAAGAATATAATGATGAAAAGTCCATAGATATAATGGGGCGTAGTTTAATTGGTTCCGAGCTGGGTTGTTATAAGAGTCATTTAAGGTGTATCGAAAAATTTTTAAAAACGGATGCTGATTATTTGATTGTTTTAGAAGATGATATACAAATCATTGTAGATCAATTTAAAGCAATTCTTGATGAAGTGTTAAATTGGCTTTCTAAACATCCTGAAATTGAATGGTATGCCATAAATTTGGGTGCTAAAAAGAATAAACTCTCGAAAAAAATTTTTCATACCAAAGGCCATGATTTAGTTAAGGCTTATTATTATCCTATTCGCTTTATTGGAATGATTTGGAGTAGACAGGGTGCACAAGCATTTTTTGAATATTCTGTGAATGAAATGTATATGCCAGTAGATAATTTGGCTCAATCTTGGTTGTCACAAAATGGTAAAGGGCTTTCTATTTGGCCACCATTAGTTAAACCAAATGGCGCGGATAGTGATATTGATGGTGTGATCGCTACGCAAGGTAAAAAGCGTAATGATAAGGAAGCGCGTAGCTTATCCTATTCCCTAAAAAAGCAGAAACGGATGTGGCGTGATCGGATGTATGCAGTTAAACATTTATTAGGCGGATCATAAAAATGCAAAATTGTGTGATTAGCTTAAAAACTGAAACCAAACGTCGTGAGCATATTCAACAGGAATTTAACAAACAAAATATTCATTTTGATTTTTTTGATGCCATTACACCAGAATATAATCAGGAGATAGCCAAAAAATTAAAAATTCATATTGAAAATTTGCTATTAACACAAGGTGAGATTTCATGTTTATTAAGCCATATTTCATTATGGAAAAAAGCCATTGATGAAAATATGGATTATATTGCAATATATGAAGATGATATACATATTGGTCAGCAAGTGGCTCAATTTCTTAATCAGTCAAATTGGATTCCAAAAGATTGTGATATTATAAAATTAGAAGCTTTTTATCAGCATGTTTTTGTTAGTCGATCGGAACAAATTAGATTAAAAGATGATCGAGCATTATATGTACTTAAATCTAAACACGTTGGTGCAGCAGGCTATATTTTATCGCAACATGCAGCAAAATTTTTATTAGAAGACGTACAGAATAATTTTTCATTAAAACCATTAGATCATATTATATTTGAAGACTATATTTTTAATCAGGAATTAAAAGTATTTCAGATTTTACCTGCGATATGTATTCAGGATGACCGAAAAATAGATTTTGATAAAAATCTGTATAGTGCATTAGAAATAGAACGTAGAACACGATTTAAAAGTCAAACGAAAAAACAAGGGTTTATATTTAAAATAAAAAAAGAATTACTTAGAGTATTTTTACAATTACTAAAAATTAAAAATACAATATTATATCAACGAAAAAAAATTGGGCTTAGATAAAATAGATTAAATTTTTAATATATTCTATTTATAAGGCTGTCATGATTTAAACAATAGAGTTAAGGTTTAAAATATAACCAATTCGTGCCTTGTTTTTGAATTTTCTCAATAATATCTTGCATGACTTGCCATTTCACGATCTTAGCTTGATTATTAAGATAGAAAATTTTGAATAATTGATATTTTTTTATTTTTCGGCTGGACTGTTTTTGTAATTGTGGTAAAAGTTTTTCAAAAGTATCTTGGGAGAAATGTTTATAAGCAAAAAGTAATCTCGAGCGATACCAACGATAATAAAAATCATAACTTTGGTTCGGCTCGCTTGCACCACCATAATGATAGACCTGTAATTCAGAAAGTGTGATTAAAGGTAAGTTTAATTGTTTAACTCGATAACTCAGGTCTTCATCTTCACAATACATAAAAAAGTCTGGATCAAAACCTGCAAGTTGCTGAAAAATTTCAGAACGTATAAGGAGCAATGCTCCACTAATCCAGCATACTTGGTTAGGATAGCCTAAATCCTGATTAAATTCATAACTTAAATATTCAGTTTTATAGCCAGCTTTATCACTCAGGATTTGTGTAGATATGAGCCCATAATGTTGTTGATGTTCTGCTTGTGTCAATAATTCCTGTAAAAAATGTGATTGCTGAATGCGTAAATCAGGATTCGCAATCAAAAAATGTTTACCTGTGGCAATTTGAGCAGCAAGGTTCATTGCCCGACCAAAACCAATATTTTGATTGGATTGAATGATTTGAATATTAAGTTTTTGCTCAAACTGATTGGCTTGAATCATTTCAGCGAGTGCATTGTTTTGTACATTATTGGTGATGATAATTTCATAGTCTTGAGTTGAGAGGGGCTGTTGAACCAAATCGTGTAAAAAGTCTGCAATAAACGCTTCTGTATTGTAATTGACCATCAGAATGGAAAGTTTCATTTTTAAGCTCAGACTAGACATTGACTACTGATTATATTGGAATCATGGTCTTTTGATAAGACTATGTCTTTGTGCTAAATATGGATATTAGCTTGTAAATTCTATATGATGTGGAAATCGTCATTGCTTATATTTTATTTCTTGGTTTGGAGAACATGACTTATGGGAGGAATCAATAGCCCGCAGAAGATCAGTAAGAAAGATCTTATTTTTGCAAAGAAATATACTTTCTGTACTTTGGTTACACGTTTTGATGAATATTTAGAAATGGTCGAAAGTGCAAAAAATGCTGGTTTTGATGGTAGCGATATTGAATTTTTGTATTTTGATAATAACAACAGTAATGAATTTGATGGTTATACTGGTATTAATCATGCACTTTTACAAGCAAAAGGCGAATATTTAATTTTTTGTCATCAAGATATTTTATTCTCATTTGATGATCGTCAGATTTTAGATCACAGAATAGCGGAATTAAATCAAATTAATGTGGAATGGGCGGTTGTAGGAAATGCAGGGCGGGACCAGACAGGCAGGGCATTTACTCGGATTACTGACCCATATGGAGCAAATCAAAAAGCAGGCAACTTTCCACATGAAGTGATGAGTCTTGATGAAAACTTTTTAGTGATTAACCGTAAACAAAATATTGCATGTAGCAGTTTGTTATCGGGCTTTCATCTGTATGCTACTGATTTATGTCAGAATGCCCAATATTTGGGTTTAAGAAACTATGTAATTGATTTTCATTTATATCATAAAAGTTCAGGAAATATTGATCAAAATTATATGTTATCCAAGAAGCGATATATTTATCTACAGCAGAAAAGAAAAAAAGCCCAGTTTTATTCAACCTGTTGTTCCATTTTTTTTGTTTCAAGTAATTCATTGCTTACTTACTTATTTAATAAAAAAATCCTACTTAAATGGTTGCGGAGTTTTTATAAGAGATTGGGTAATTTACAGGCGTGAAGAAAAATAGAAATTTTCTCTTGTAGATATGAATTGTCTAAACTTGTCAAAAGCAAAGGTAGATTTTCATAAAAATTTTATTAAGTTTTTAATTCTAAAGTGTAAATATACTCCAGCTATTTTTCTGTCCAGCAGTAATTTTATTGTAATAATCATTATCTTATCTTGCTTATTGAATAAGTAAAGATATAATCAGATATAAATGTTGTATTGTAGTAGTTCTTTTTGATATTTATTAAACTTATAGTGTTTTTGAATGTGACCCTATAGTAAAGAAATAAGTTAAAGATATCTATAAGTATATTCTCTTGAATAAAATCTGTAACATATCTACTGAACTAATATTATCATCTTCTAACTTTCTTTTTAACACATGTAAAATAAAGAAATCGGGTACACATTCATTTGTTAAAAGCCATAATCGTTCAAATCCAGCTAAGTCCTTTATAAAAAATCTAAAGTGGCAATATCCTGAATAAGGTCAAAATCTACCATTGTCTTCTCTTCGACTTGCTTCTTCAAAGAAGTAGCGACACTGCTCATATGATTCATTTTAATAATAATAAACATAACCATCTATAAATGACCTCGATTAAGAATGATTATAATCAAAAAAGTAAGTAGATGTTCTATGTATATATTTTTTTAGTGTGCTGGAACTTGAAAAAATCTCTTTGATATCATAAATTAAGTAGTCATTTTTGATCATTTAATCTTTATCATAGGAATAATAATGAATTAAAAAATAATTTTTCATTTTAAGACTAAACTAATAATTTTCTCCAGATGTGTAACTGAATCATGTTGTTTATATCTGCAATATTGTAATTATATGTAAGAATATAATGATCTGGAATTAGGAAGTGAATAATAAAATTTATAAATGATTTATTGTAGAAATTTTATTGGTTTTATTGAGTTGAAGCAATGGATAAATTCTACTTTAAGTTTAATTATGATTAATAAAATAATTCATAATTTTTGAGCCTTAGTATTTTTGATCTATGTTTCTATATATTTCCAATAGATATAAGGCTAAATATTTTGATAAATCGATTGACTGGATTTTTTCTTAGTAGAGTATATATGTTTTATAGATTCTGAACGCAATCCTTTCTATAATGAATTTATTTTTAATAAGCTTCCCCAATAGTTTACTTTGATCATCATTTTTATTACCTTGGGTTGAGATCGATTCATTGTATCAAGTTCTGGTTATCTGTTTTAAATACAATATAATAATATTTTAACTCAATAGTTCCATATTTTTTATTCAGCCTTTTAATAATAATCTTTTTGATCTCCCCTAAACCGTTTATACCCCCACATATATTCAGTAGGAAAGCGGTTGATCATGTGTTCAACTGCTTTATTGAGTGCTGTGGTTGCCACTTCAATATCTTTGTCATAAAGCTCAGGATCATTCAGATCATCACAATACACATCAAAGCCCTCATCATCTTCGCGGCGGAAGCAACTTAAACCCACTAAACGACATTGGGTTTTTTGTGCCATCTTGCTGGCGAGGGTGCTGGTCAGGCAAGGAATTCCAAAAAAAGGAACCACTACACCACCAGACGGTTGTGGAACATGATCAGGCAAAATCACGCTGAAACCACCTTGCTTTAGGTTTTTAAACAGTGCTTTTACTCCATTGGCATCAGTGGGAACAAGTGTCGCATTGAGCCGCTGGCGGGCATGTAAGGCAAATGCATTAAAACCACTATCTTTCATGGGTTTATACATAATGGTTGGTGTACCATATTGATGTACCCATGCATTCATCATTTCCCATGTACCCAGATGTGGAGTAATAATCAGCGCACCTTTCGGGTCTTTTAGCGCATCCGTCAGGACTTCTAAGTTATGCACAGTATGGATTTGCTGGATACTCCATTCAGGTGGCATTGCCCAGCATTTTCCAGACTCAATATAACTTAGGCATTGTTTGGTGACGCTTTCCCGTGCCAATTGTTCTTTTTGTTTTGGGCTAAGTTCTGGATAGGCGAGACCAATATTGACTCGAGTTTTCCATAGCATACTTTTATTAGGATTTTGATTGATAAAGTAGGCTGCCACTTTGGCGATACTACGCAAAAATGCTAAAGGTAAAATACGAAGTAGGGTAATGTAAAACGGCATGACGATCAGTCTTGCTTATCGGTATTGCCCTTGAGCACCATATAGATCAGTGCCACAAAAATCAGAAGTGCGCCCGCAAGGCTACTGATACAGAAATATAGAATACGCTGGTTGGTGGTCATATTGAAGAGTTCATTGGCGAGGATGTAACGCATAAAGAACCACTGAGCCAGTGAAAACACAATAATTACAATTGTGTGTCGACGTACATCAGGACGCATTGCCATAAGACTGACCTCTCAATAAAAAGCAGCCTATTATGCCACTAGCAGGCATGATCGCAAAGTAAAACCATGTAATATAAGAAACCTATAAAATCAAAAAACCCTGCATCAAGCAGGGCTCCTGAATCATAAACCTAAAGTTTATTTCTCTTCAGCTTTTACTTTTTCACGTAAACGAATACCTAAGTCACGCAATTGGTTTACTTCAACTGGTGCAGGTGCTTGTGTCAATGGACATTCAGCAGTCTTGGTCTTCGGGAATGCAATCACATCACGAATCGAAGATGCACCTGTCATCAACATGATCAAGCGGTCAAGACCAAATGCCAAACCGCCGTGCGGAGGCGCACCGTAACGCAACGCATTCAATAAGAAGCTGAATTTCTCTTCTGCTTCTTCTTCACCAATGCCTAACGCTTCAAAAATTGCTTTTTGCATTTCCAGAGTATAGATACGCAGTGAACCACCACCGATTTCAGTACCATTCAGTACCATGTCGTATGCAACTGAAAGTGCTGCACCTGGATTGCTCTTCACTTCTTCAACACTAGATTTTGGTAGTGTGAACGGGTGATGCACAGAAGTCCATTTGCCATCATCAGTTTCTTCAAACATTGGGAAGTCTACAACCCAAAGTGGAGCCCACTCACAAGTTGCAAGCTTCAGATCATGACCGATTTTGACACGAAGTGCGCCCATCGCATCGTTTACAACTTTGGCTTTATCTGCACCAAAGAACACGATGTCACCATTTTCAGCACCAACACGTTTTAATAGATCAAGTACGATTGGCTCGATGAATTTCACGATAGGGGACTGTAGACCTTCGATACCTTTTTCAAGTTCATTGACTTTGATGTAAGCCAAACCTTTTGCACCGTAGATACCTACAAATTTGGTATATTCATCAATCGCACTACGTGGAAGTGAACCCGCGCCTGGTACACGTAAAGCGACAATACGACCTTTAGGATCTTTTGCAGGGCCTGCAAATACCTTGAACTCAACGTCCTGCATCAAGTCTGCAACGTCAACAAGTTTTAATGGAATACGCATATCTGGCTTGTCAGATGCATAGTCACGCATTGCATCGTTATAAGTCATGCGTTCAAATTTATCGAATTTCACATTCAATAATTCGTTGAACATTTTAACCGTTAAGCCTTCCATTAAATCCATGATGTCATCGTCAGACATAAACGATGTTTCAACGTCGATTTGGGTAAATTCAGGCTGACGATCGGCACGTAAGTCTTCGTCACGGAAACATTTGGCAATTTGGTAATAACGGTCGATACCACCCACCATCAACAACTGTTTAAACAATTGTGGTGATTGTGGAAGTGCGTAGAAGCTACCATTAGACACACGGCTTGGCACGAGATAGTCACGAGCACCTTCTGGGGTGGCACGGGTCAAAATCGGTGTTTCAACGTCGAGGAAACCATGATCTTCAAAATAATTACGGATCAGGTTGGTCACTTTTGAACGGAAGCGTAAACGATCCAGCATCTCTGGACGGCGAATGTCCAAGAAACGGTATTTCAAACGAATTTCTTCTGAAATATTGGTGTTTTCGTCATTTAATGGGAATGGAGGCGTTTCAGAAGCAGCAAGAACTTCAATTTCTTTTGCCAAAACTTCAATCTGGCCACTCACCATATTGGCATTTTCAGTGCCTTCATAACGACGGCGAACACGGCCTGTAATTTTTAATACAAATTCAGAACGCGCCTTATCTGCAGTTGCAAATGCTTCTGGGGTATCAGGGTCAATTACCACCTGAACCAGACCATCACGGTCACGCATATCCAGGAAAATCACACCGCCATGGTCACGGCGACGGTGAACCCAACCGCATAAAGTCACTGTTTGATCGATTTGGGCTTCAGTTAAAGAGCCACAGTAATGAGTGCGCATCATATTGAATTATTATCCAAACTATATTGGCTGTAGAAGATGCATACGTAAACAGCGCAGCATCAATGGAGCGAAGATTATGCCTTGTTGAACGTCCAGTCTCAAGTCTTAATGCTTTGGGGACAATCCTAATTCAATGCTTTGGGTTAAAATTCTGCCATATAGGCTTTTCGATGCAGCAACAAACTCATTAAACAGCAAATACTAAATAGTATGAGTCCATTTTGGGAGAACTGGTTGATGGCTTTGCCAATAAAGAAATAACGCTCAGTATTCCACAGTTCAGCCGAAATGGTGTGGCTGTATTTCCAAACTGCCAATATGCCGCCAGTCACTGCAATGGCCATACTCAGCAAGGCAAACAGCTTTATTTTCCGTGATACAGGTGTGCCCTGTTTGTAGGTTTGGTAATAGTTTAGACACATCCACAATAATAAAGGCAAGCTGAGAATGGATGATGCAATTTGCAGAATAAAATGCAGGGGATAATGAACATTCCACAGGGAAACATTTTGGGAGAGTGTGTCTTGAAAGGCAAAAGTGCGGAAGTCTAAATGAGTCAATCCATCCCAGATGAGATGTGTTGCTGTTCCTAAAATGATGGCTAAACAACACATCAGTATAAAAGCCACCGTCTCATCAAAGGATTTGATCTTTAAAGGGTGCTTGATGCCTAAAAAACGATAAATCACTGGACGATACAGTAAATACCACAACAGGCAAAAGCATAAGCCAATCGGAAGATTGGGAAATAAAATCCCTGACCATTGATGGGTTAAGGCAATGGTTTCTGTTGTAAACAGGCGATACAGGTCTGGTGTCATACAGCCGATGGCTAAGGCTGCAATCGGTAAATGACCCCGACTAAGTTTGGATAAGGGTGGGGCAAGCACCGCATGGGAAAGGGTAAAGGGCATAAGCTTGAATCATGAAGAATGCTTAAATCATGGAGTGGCAGTTTAACAAATGAAGTTTGCATGTATGTTTTTTATTGCAAAATAAATGAAATGTTATAATATAACAAAAATAAAGATCGACTGATTTGAGACACGGTATGTCATTTCCGAAAAATATTCTGACCTTATCCATTTTGGCTGTTGCGTCTGTATCTGTATTTGCCGCAGAAAATGAGCAGGCGACCACGCTGGACACCATCCGCATCAAGGCGCATCCACTTGAGCAAACCTCAAAGGACTTTGCAGTTGCAGACACTGTGGTAGACGAAAAACGCTTGGCGCAAGGGGCAGTGACCATTGGCGAGGCATTGAGTGGTGAAACGGGAATTTCCTCCAATCAGTTTGGAGCGGGCTCTAGCGGACCTGTGATCCGTGGGCAAGATGGTCCTCGCGTAAAAATTCTACAAAACTCATCTGAAAATATTGATGTATCCACACTTTCTCCAGACCATGCGGTAACGGTTGATCCAGCACTGGCAAAACAGATTGAAGTGATTCGTGGGCCATCCACCTTGTTGTTTGGTGCTGGAACAGTGGGTGGTCTGGTGAATGTCACTGATAGTAAACTTCCAACAGCAATGCCAGAAAAGGGCTATGAGGGCAATGTTGGCCTGCGTTACAACACGGGCAGTGATGAGAAGCTGGCAAGTGCGGGTGTAACGCTGGGCTTGGGCGATCAGGTTGCCTTGCGTGTTGAGTGCTTAAAGCGTGAGGCCAATGACTATATCGCACCAGATTATGTACATGAGGGCGAAAAGGAACGCCGTGTTGACAACACCTTTGCCAAAGGCCAGACCGTAAATGTCGGTTTGTCATGGATTTATGATCGTGGCTTTACGGGTATTTCTTATAGCAACCGTCAGGATCAATATGGTTTGCCAGGACATAGCCATGAATATGAAAGCTGTCATTTACATGGACTCAGCCTGCATTGTGGCGAACACGACCATGATGAAGAGGGGCATGACCACGAAGATCACGACCATGATCATGCACATGAAGCAGGTCCCTGGATTGACCTGAAATCTGAACGTTATGACCTGCGTACTGAACTGGATGATCCATTTGCGGGCTTTAAAAAGTTGCGTGCTCAGGCCAGTTATACCGATTACCAACATGATGAAATCGAGGAAGATACCATTGCGACCCGTTTTAAAAACAAGGGTTATGATGGACGTTTAGAGTTGGTACACAATCCACTGGGTGCATGGGAGGGTGTGATTGGTACACAGTACGGACAACAAAAACTGGAACTTACGGGTGAAGAAGCCTTTTTGGCACCAAACACCACCAAGAAATGGAGTGTGTTCGCTTTGGAACATGCCCAGTTTAATGATGTGCATGTGGAACTGGCGGCACGTGCAGATCAGCAAAAAATTGATATTGATGATGCAAGCAAAAAAGATTTCGACGGTTCAGCCTTTTCTGTTTCTGGTGCAGCCAACTGGGAGTTTGCGCCAAACTACAAGCTTTCTTTGGTAACGTCTCATCAGGAGCGTTTGCCTTTGGCGCAGGAGCTTTATGCAGATGGTGGACATTTCGCGACCAATACCTATGAGCTGGGCAATGATCAACTTGGCAAAGAGAAATCAAATAATGTGGAACTGGGTTTCCATTATGATGATCAGACCTTTGACTATCATGTCCACGTGTATCATAACTGGTTTGATGACTATATCTATGCCCAAACCTTAGACCGTTATAAGGACTTCCGTCTGGTGCAATATGCACAGGACAAAGCCAAGTTCTATGGTGCGGAAGCGGAAGCAGGCTATCAAATTTCACCAATTTATAAGCTGGGCGTATTTGGTGATTATGTACGTGGCAAGATCGACAATGACAATGCGCCACGTGTACCCGCAGGCCGTTTAGGGACTAAGGTCAATGCTAATTTTGATGATCACTGGAGTGGTTCGGCTGAGTATTACCATGTGTTCCAGCAGGACAAGATTGCGGCTTACGAAACCGATACCCAAAGCTATAATATGTTGAATCTGGGTGTGGCATACTCAGGTAAGTATAGTAATCTTAGCGATTATAGGGTATTCCTGAATGCCAACAACCTGCTGGATGATCAGGTCTATCAACATGCGTCATTCCTCTCGACCATTCCACAGGTGGGACGTAACTTTACTGTAGGTGTTAATTTTAGTTTCTAATTTGTCACTTAAATCTTATTGAAAAATCAAAGCATAAGCTCTAGCCTTAACCCATTAGGCTAGGGCTTTTTCTGTTTATATGCGTATCTTCCAACGAATCCATCAAAAATTAAACTGGTCAGGTCGGCGTTACATGGCAGTCATATTGAGTATTGTGGTGATGGGGTACATTGCTTCGGCAATTTACCACACTGTAAAACCGCTCCCACAAGGGCTGGATTTTACGGGACAACTGCGCCATGCCAATGTGAAATTTCTGGCAGATCAAACCTATATGGATGCGCAGGGTCAGCAACAGGTAGACCAGCATATTTTCAGGGAAGTCTTTCAACTGATTGATCAGGCACAGACCACGATTGTGCTGGATATGTTCCTGTTTAATCAGGAAGTTGGAAAATCCAAAGTTAAACAGTTTCCTTTAATGCAACAACTGACTGATGCATTGATCGCAAAGCGTCGTCAAGACCCAAATATTCAGGTGGTTGTCATTACTGATCCAATCAATTCTGTTTATGGTGGGATTGCACCAAAGCATTACCGTCAGCTACGTCAGGCAGGCGTGGAAGTCATTGAAACCGATTTAAAACCATTGCGTGCATCGAATCCATTGTGGTCGGGCTTCTGGTATATCTGCTGCCAAAGTCTGGGCAATAACCCAGAAAAAGGCTGGCTAAGCAATCCATTTGGCGATGAAAAGATTACTCTGCGCAGTTATCTGGAACTGTTTAACTTTAAGGCGAATCACCGTAAAACATTGGTGGTGGATACAGAGCAAGGCTGGAAAAGTCTGGTGACTTCCGCCAATCCACACGATGGCAGCTCGCATCATAGTAATGTGGCATTGGTAGTTGATGGGTCAACAGCAATTGATGTGCTGAAAACGGAGCAGGCGGTTGCACAAATGTCGCAGGGTTCCAGTCCCTTTGTGATTATGGGTGGATTCACTGAAGATAAAAGCTTGCCACAAATTCAGGTGCTGACTGAAAAAGCCATTTATGATGCTGTACTCAACATGATTCATGAGGCTAAGCCTAAAGAACATCTGGATATGGCCATGTTCTATCTGTCTGAGCGCAACATTATTGACGCACTGAAACAGGCACAGCAACGTGGTGTGAATATTCGTTTAATGATTGACCCAAACAAGGATGCCTTTGGTCGTCAAAAAAATGGCATTCCAAATCGTCAGGTGGCTTCGGAGCTACATGCCGCAGGCATCCCGATCCGTTGGTGTGATACGCATGGCGAACAGTGTCATAGCAAAATGCTGGTCAAATACAATGCCCAGCAAGCTGAGCTAATTTTGGGTTCAGCGAACCTCACTGCACGTAACCTGAAAAACTATAACCTTGAAACTGATATGCGAGTGGTTGGCTCAGCACAGGCGCAGGTATTTAGAGATGCAGGACAATATTTTGATGCGGCATGGAGCAATGCCAATGCTCGTCAGGTGACGGTTGATTATGCAAAATATGCAGATGAATCGAAAACAAAATACTGGCTATATCGTTTTATGGAATGGTCGGGATTGTCGACTTTTTAATTGTAGGATGAAATTGTAGGGGCGAACTGTGTTCGCCTTGTTATAGAAATCATCATATTGATGTTTATTGCTCATTCGGGCGAACACAGTTCGCCCCTACTTTTTGTAGAAACAGTCTAATTCCCATTGAGCGGGATTATTTTCAATATATTCACGAATGTGCATATAATCTCTTGTATTACGGATAATATGATCATGAAAGGATTTCTGCCAAGGTGAAAACCCTGCCTTTTTCGTAATGACACCTTTCCATTGTTTAATAATCCGTGACACTGTAGGGAGCACTAGAGTTTCGTAAGGCATTTGTTCATGGTATGCCACATTATCAATCGCAATGATCATATGTACATGATTTGGCATGATGACATAACAATCTAAAGTTATATGTGAATAAATCGTCATTAATTTTTCTGTTTCTTGGATCACCAATCTACCTAGTTCGGAGGGAATTAAAACAGCAGTATCTTCTGGATGGGTTGGATTTGATTTTACAGAAATTTCCCCCAATAAAGTTTGCCGATCTTGAATACAGACTGTAATAAAATAAGCACCATTTTGACTATAGTCATAGCCCATTAAACGATTAGATTTACGTTGTTTAGCAATATTCATATTATTGGTCTGTAGGGGCGAACTGTGTTCGCCTTATTATAAAAATTATGATATTTCTGTTTATTGCTTATTTAGGCGAACACAGTTCGCCCCTACTCTTAAATTTACAGATTCGGTGGAATCAACTGATCTAAATCCTTACCTGCCAACTGATCGAGTTCACTAAGATCCGTTTTGATTTTCCACTGGCTTTCATCTTCCACAGGTGTTGGAAGTCGTGCTTCTAGCCAGTCACAGACCACATCGGGACTAAACTCAGCATGATTACACTGGATCACCCAGGCCAGAAAGTCTTTGGCTTCACCATTCATGTAGGGTGGCGGTGAAACAGGAAAGAACTGGGTTGGCAGGCGTTCATTGGTGGATAAATAATTCAGTACATGCCCAAGTTCCTGAACGGTCTGCCATGCCAGAGGATGTTCAACATCAATATTGAACTTAAACCACCATGCATGTTGACCATCTGTACCATGCGCCACGATTCTGGATTCCTGCACACTTGGAACCTTACAGAAAAATTGATAGAGACGATCAAAATTCATTTCAGACACTGACATTGCCTCAAAATTGAAAAATGGATTCTAGCATATTCTTAATCTGAGCAAGAAAATCCCTCCTTATTTCATCCTTGATTTGCCCTGAATGGTATCGAATGGTAACAGTCATTGCTGTTTTTTTGCTCTAAAATAAAAATTAGGATTTGATGATGGGAGAGGGCAATGTTGCGATCTAAATACGATGTTTATGCTTTTATTGGTGTGTTGAGCTGTCTCCCCGCAATGGTTTATGCCGATAATGCCTGGAGTGGTTATAGTGGGGTGGAGCGCCGCTCCTCGCATCAGGCTTCGCCATCTTATCAACAACCTGCACAGGACCCCTTTGCCTTTTCAAACCAGCGCTATACCCCCACTGCGCCACCAAAAGGCTATTATTATCAGCCCTATCAAAATAATAACCACCCTTACCCCAACCATCGACCAGGTGTTCGGATTGAATATTATCCAGATACCCAATATGAGGGCAGTTATCGCCGTGAGTCTTTTGTAGTGGGGAATGAGCTGCCAGGTGAGTTTCGTAGTGAGCGTTATGTGGTTCGTGACTGGGACTATTATTCCTTACGTGAGCCGCCACGTGGTCGACACTGGGTCATGGTGGATGGACGTTATCTCTTGGTAACTGATGATAATTTCACCATTGAAATTATTCGCTGATTTTTGGGTGTTTTTGAAATTGTTCCTTGATGATGACCTCCATAATTTCTTGGATTTCATTACAAAGCTTTGCAATGTCGCTGGATTTGTTCATGGTTTCTCCTTGAGTTTCTCTTAATCTGGATTCAGGTCAAACAGAGGATCAAACAATGAAAAAGACGGCAATATTACTTGTATCAACCTTAATGCTTGGTGTTTCTGCATCTGCGATGGCAGATTCAAATCGCTGGAACAATCATCACGATTATAAAGATCGTTACGACCATCGTTATGACCGCCATGACCATCGTGAAGCCCGCTGGTCAAATGACAGGGGCAACAAATATGGTCAGCGTGTTGTTTTTAAACGTGGTGACCAGTTACCATCGGCATTCCGTAGCAACCGCTATGTGGTGTCAAACTACCGCCTACATCGCTTGTATGAACCACCACGTGGTTATAACTGGATGCAGGTACAGGGCAAATATGTACTGGTGGATTCAAAATACCGTGTCTATCGGGTTGCATAACATGAGTGATCAAAAGCAGGCATCAAGCCTGCTTTTTTTATTTATGCCAGTTCATCATCTTGGGGTTGAGGTGTTTTATTGGCAGGAATTTGCTTTTCCTGATCTTTGCTACGAATCACCGATGGATAGTTCCACGAAGCAAAACGCACCACTAAAATGGCTAGGGCGAGGATTAAAATAGAACCCGTAATAATCACCTGATCCATTGAGGCCTTATGATTGTGCTGAATATCAGCAATCAGTAAACGGGTCAGTGCGGTAATTGCCACATAGATCAGAAAGCGCACGGGCATGTGATTGGTCTTGAAATAAATCCCAACCATTGCCCCCAGTTCAAGATAGATAAATAACAGCAAAATATCGTCGATGCTTGCGTACTGCTTAACGGTCAGGATTTCAATCACCGTATGCACGGCTGACCATGCGATCATACAGCCGATAATAAACAGCGCCAAATAATGAAAGGCTTCAACCGCATAGTGACCTAAACGGTCGAATAGACGTTGTAGGTCTTCAAGTTTCTCTTTTGAACTAGACATGGAAATTTAATGTACTCAACATGATCATAAAAATGGATGCAATTTTTATGCTGATTTTACAAAGGTCATAAAAAAACTGCCTAAACCAATTGGTCTAGGCAGTTTGCATAACCAGACTAAAATTAAGCCTGATTAGTGAAGTAATCTTCGCTAAAGTTCATGATCAAGTCAGAACCTGCCTTGATTTTCGCAAGACGAGAATCAAGTTCTGGCAAGATACGCTCAACATAGTACTGCGCCAAAGCCAATTTGTTTTGGTAGAAATCACCAGACTTGTCTTTTGCAGCAGCAGCGATCTTCGCGAACATATAGCTAAAGCTCAGTAGACCAACTGCATGTAGATAATCCACCGCAGCAGCATTCGGGAAATCTACATTTTCAGCAGCTTGTTCAATGATGAACTGGGTAATGGCTTCAATTTCAGTTGCAGCATCTAAGGTTGCATCTTTAATGAAGTTCAAGTCTGTGTCCAGTGCATTGGCAAAGTCACGGATTTCAGCGATATATTGAGCAATGAACGCACCGCCACACTTAATGGTTTTACGACCAATCAAGTCTTGAGACTGAACGCCGTTGGTACCTTCATAAATCTGTGCAATACGAAGATCACGGATACATTGTTCCATACCCCACTCACGGATATAGCCGTGACCACCGAACACCATTTGCGCATCCAGAGTTGCTTGGAATGCAGTATCTGTAAGGTATGCTTTTGCAATCGGTGTTAATAGCGCAACACGGTCATTGGCTTTTTTCACTGCTTCTGCATCAGTTGAGAACTTGGTGATGTCCAGTTGTTGCCCTACATACACTGCAAAGGCACGAGATGCTTCATTGTTGGCACGTACGTTGAGCAACATACGGCGCACATCACCATGCACTAAAATACTGTCCGCTGGTTTGTTTGGTGATTGCACACCTGCTGCACTACGACCCTGTAGACGGTCAGTTGCATATTGTGCCGCATTTTGGTAAGCAAATTCAGAAGCACCTAGACCTTGAATACCCATAGACAAACGTTCGTAGTTCATCATCACGAACATGGCCGCAAGACCTTCATTTTCTTTACCTACGAGGTAGCCTTTGGCACCGTCAAAGTTCATGACGCAAGTCGCAGATGCCTTGATGCCCATTTTGTGTTCAATTGAACCAGGACCAACAGGGTTACGCTCACCTAAAGAACCATCTTCATTTAACAGGAACTTCGGTACGATGAATAAAGAAATACCACGTGAACCCGCAGGTGCATCAGGTGTTTTTGCAAGAACAAGGTGAATGATGTTTTCAGCGAGATCGTTGTCACCACCTGTGATGAAGATTTTCGTACCTGTAATGTTGTAAGTACCATCTTCGTTACGTTCAGCTTTGGTTTTGATAATCCCTAAATCAGTCCCTGCATGTGGCTCGGTTAAGCACATGGTGCCTGACCATTCACCTGAATAGATTTTAGGCAGGTAAGTTTCTTTCTGCTCTTGAGATGCATAGCTGTTTAAAGCCATACCTGCACCCACAGAAAGAAGTGGGTAGAGCATGAATGATGGGTTGGTTGCGAACAGCATCTCATCAGAAAGTACAGTCAGCATTTTTGGCATGCCTTGACCACCCCATTCCTCATCGGCACCTAGACCGATCCAGCCACCCTCAGCATATTGGCGGAAAGCATCCTTGAAACCTGCTGGTGTAAACACGTCGCCATTTTCCCAACGCGCGCCTTCTTCATCACCTGTACGGTTGAGTGGGTGAGTCACGTTTTGAGCAAATTTAGCCATTTCTTCTAAAATTGCTTCAGCGGTAGCAGCATCTACATGAGCAAGTTTCTCATTAGACTGCCAAAATTGTTCTGCTTTAAATACATCATTTAAGATGAATTTCATGTCTGCTAATGGGGCATTATAAATTGGCATAATCGTTCCTTTTTACGCACAGGTCATGTGCAAAGTGATCAAATAAAACGAACAAATAAATGAATGGTGTAAATTTAGCACTGATTAAACAAAAAAAGGACGGTCAAAACTGACCAGTCCTTTTTCTGTGATGAACGTTGCATCTCATTCTAAACTATGTTTAGAAAGCGAAGTGTTCTGCATCAAGTTCAAACAATGGCGCAACACCTGTTGAAAGCACGTCTACGTGAGAGCGAACACGTGGCAGGATCTTCTGGAAGTAGAAACGTGCTGTTTTGATTTTCGCATTGTAGAAGTCAACATCAGTTGTACCTTCAGCCAATTTCTCCTGAGCAACCAATGCCATACGTGCCCATAGGTAAGCAAGTGTGACATAACCAGAGAAGTATAGGTAATCCACCGCAGCCGCACCAACTTCATCAGGGTTTTGCATTGCACGCATACCGATTTGCATGGTGATGTCGCCCCATTCCTTGTTGGCAGCAGCCAATGGCGCAACAAATTCCTGCATTGCAGCATTGTCTTTGTTTGCTTCAACAAATTTATGGATGATCTTGGTGAAGTCTTTCAGCATTGCGCCCTGAGTTTGCAAGACTTTACGACCTAGCAAGTCAAGCGCCTGAATCTCAGTGGTACCTTCGTACAAGCAGGCAATACGTGTATCACGTACGATTTGCTCCATACCGTGCTCAGAGATGAAGCCGTGACCACCAAATACCTGCACACCGTGCTTCGCAGATTCAGAACCAGTTTCAGTCAGGAATGCTTTTGCGATAGGCGTTAACAAAGACAGGATGTTGTCAGCAAACTTACGCTCTTCTTCAGTCTCGCCTTTTTCAACGATGTCTGCATATTGAGCCAATAAGTAAACCAGCGCACGGCCACCTTCAGCAAATGACTTTTGTGTTAAAAGCATGTTGCGAACAGCAGGGTGAACGATGATAGGGTCTGCTTCTTTTTCAGGTGCTTTAGGACCAGAAAGAGAACGCATTGCCAAACGGTCTTTCGCATAGGTTAAAGCACCCTGGAAAGAAGATTCAGATGCAGACAAACCTTGAACCGCTGTACCGATACGTGCAGTGTTCATGAATGTGAACATGCAGTTTAAGCCACGGTTTTCAGGCCCGATCAAGTAACCTTTTGCCTGATCAAAGTTGATCACGCAGGTTGCGTTACCGTGAATACCCATTTTATGTTCGATTGAACCACAACGAACCGCATTACGCTCGCCCACAGAACCATCTTCATTAACATGGAACTTAGGAACGATGAAGAGTGAAATACCTTTGGTGCCTTTAGGCGCGCCTGGTAAACGAGCTAAAACGATATGGATGATGTTGTCAGCCATGTCATGTTCACCAGCAGAGATAAAGATTTTCTCGCCAGAGATTGCATAGCTACCATCTTCATTTGGCTCTGCTTTAGAACGGATGATGCCCAAGTCTGAACCTGCATGAGATTCAGTTAAGCACATGGTGCCTGTCCAGACACCTGAAACAAGGTTCGGTAGGTAAGTGGCTTTCTGTTCGTCAGAACCCCAGTGCTCAAGGGTACGTACCGCACCGTGAGACAAGCCAGGATACATACCCCAAGCCCAGTTTGCTGTACCAACCATTTCAGAGATTGCAATCCCCAAAGAGTTTGGCAATGCCTGACCGCCAAACTCTTCATCAGCAGAAAGCGATGGAAAGCCCAGCTCGATATATTTTTGATACGCTTCCTTGAAACCTGTAGGCGTAGTGACAACACCGTCATTCCAAGTACAACCTTCACGGTCACCGACTTGGTTTAAAGGAGAAAGTTCATTCTCACAGAAGTCAGCCGCTGCTTCTAAATATTGATCAACCAATTCACGGCTTACGTTGCCTTGAAATGCAGGCAGTTTTGCGTAATGTGCTTCAGCATTTAATAATTCGTGCAATACGAACTGCATATCACGTAAGGGTGCTTTGTATTGTGGCATAGCGGGTTCCTCAATACTGGTGAAACCAGAGTTATAATCTTAGTCAATGATAAATGTGCCCAATTGGCTCCATTTTGTAGCGCTAATCGTGCAACAAGTCATCGTTCGGTACAAGCTTTTACAGGTCATTTCTGAGTGACTGCTAAGTCAAAGTTTGTGGTTCAACCTGTTTAAACGTTTAGATTGTAGGTGTTTTTTATACTTTTGACTTAAACTGCGTGTTGAAAATCGTAAGCAGCTGTGTAGACAAAAAAAGGGCGCTTAACGCGCCCGTGAGGAAGAGAAAAGAGGTGGGGGGATTAAGCCTGACGTTTAAAGTTGGCCTGGTCTGGGGTAAAGCGAACTTCGCATGTCCCCTCAATGGTGCGGTTGTTCCATTGAATATTGACACGGTCACCAATACGTTTGCCCTGACAGGCGGTGGCAATTTTTGCCCGTTGCGCTTCATGTTCTTCACGTATTTTTGCGCGTTGATCTAAACGCTGTTCACGTTTTGCCTGCCATTCCGCACGCTGTTCAGGGGTGAGCTGTGGGCGCTGTTTAAAGCCACGGTCGCCATCCCGCTGCATTGGGTATTTGCCGTGACGGTGTCCATCTGCATAGGTATTGGGTGCTGTAGCCTGACAGGCTGTTAAACCAAACATGGCTGTCATCAATGTGCCGAGCAATAATGTATTTTTAAGATTCATGGTGGTGTTTCCAATCTGCGTTATTTTTGATAGTTAAAGATTAGATAATAAAGATGAAGAAACAATGGAGAGTTTTTTTCAACCATGTTGGGTACAATCCATAAATAGAACAATATTGAGACTAAGCTTTTGAATGTTCGTCGTGTCCCGATCGCGCTACGCCTGTTTTTGACAGTCCTGCTCACCACCTTGCTGATCGCAACGATTAGTCTGGGGATTTTGCACTGGACCATGCAAAAAAACTTTGCGCGCTATGTCGCCGATGTGGAAATGCAGAAACTGGACCGCCTCATTGCCAATCTGGGCAATGTCTATACGGTTTACCATGACTGGGGCAATGCCATTCAGGCACAGATTCTTCAAATTGAGGGCACGGCGGCACCTGATGATTATGACCGTTTATCCCAGTGGTGGTTGCGTCGCCAGTATGACATCGCATTGCAGCAACGTTATTTTAATGACCACACCTTACTTAGTCTTTCCCCAACACTGGCACAGAACAATACTGAAATCAAAAGCCGTCAAATCTTTAATGAAGAAGAGTTGAATATTCTAAAAAAGAATTTACCCTCAGAATATCAACCCTTTGAGGGCCTGAAATTTCCATTGCGTGCCAGCCAGTTTCGACTGAAATCTGATGAAAAAGGCAGTAAACAACAAAGCACCATTGAAAGTGGTAAAAAACGTTTTGTGTCGATTCCTGATCGCTTGGGCTTAAGTTCGCGTCTCTCGCTATATGATGCTAAACACCAGTTTATTGTGGGCGAGCCTGCGTCAGATCAAATTTCCTACCGCCCGATTATGGTGGGGCAGGACGTGGTGGGCTATCTGGGACTGAAACCTGTACTTGATCAGGATGATGCATCCAGTATCAACTTCTTTAGTAATCAAAAACGATATCTACTGTTGGTCTATGCGCTTACCGTGTTGTCGAGTCTGGTTGCGGCATTATTGATGGCGACCTACTTTAAGAAACCGATTCAACGTTTGCTCAATGCAACACTGGAAATGACGCGTGGCAACTACCAGCATCAGGTGGTGATTAAACGCAATGATGAGTTGGGGGATTTATCCAATCAACTCAATCATCTGGCTGATATCCTCCATCAACATGAGGAGTCCCGCCGTCAATGGGTGGCTGATACCTCACATGAGTTGAAAACACCATTGGCTGTGTTGCAGGCACAAATTGAAGCGATGCAGGATGGAATCCGTAAAGCCACACCTGAACATCTGGATGCCATGATGCGTCAAGTGACCAGTTTAAAGAAATTGACACAGGACTTGGCGGATTTGGCACAGGCAGATGCACAGCAGTTGAAATGCTATTTTGCTGAGGTGAATCCGTGGGATGTAGTATTGCAGGAAGTGGACAACTTTAAATCCACTTTTGAGCAAAACCAATTGGAAGTGTCACTCATTGGTGAGAGCGCATTGCTGTCTTTAGACCGTGACCGCTTTAAACAGATTATCGTCAATTTGTTAGGGAACTGTGTCCGTTACACAGAACAAGGTGGGAAAATACAGATTCACACTCAACAAAATGAGCAACAATGGATACTGTATGTCGATGACAGTCCATTGGGTGTCAATGATGAGCAACTTGCACGTTTAGGCGAACGTTTCTACCGTGTGGATGACTCCCGTACCCGTAGCACTGGAGGCACAGGTCTGGGCTTGGCATTGTCCTGTAAATTGGCACAGGCGTTGGGTGGTTCACTGAGCTTTGATCATTCACCTTTGGGTGGATTACGTTGTGTACTGACTTTTCCAAAACAGATCAAATAACTTTTTAGCTCCTCTTTGCTTGAGGATAATGGATAGGATGAAGACCATGAAACATATTATGTTGGTTGAGGATGAAGTTGAACTGGCAGAGCTGGTTCGGGATTATTTGGAGATGGCTGGTTTTGAGGTCAGCATGTTTCATGATGGTCAGGATGCCTACACTCAGTTTCAGCAACGTAAACCTAGCCTGATGATTCTTGACTTGATGGTGCCACGTATGGATGGTCTAACCATTTGCCGTAAGGTGCGTGAACAGTCAGACTTACCGATTATCATGGTGACCGCGCGTACTGAAGAAATTGACCGTGTATTAGGCTTAAATATGGGCGCAGATGACTATATCTGTAAACCGTTTAGCCCAAAAGAACTGGTTGCGCGTGTTCAGGCGGTGTTGCGCCGTTTGGAGCGTAAGGCTGAACCTGAGCAAGATGATTTATTCCGTATTGATAAGGCGCAGCAACGTATCTGGTATCAACAAAAAGCACTCACTTTAACCCCAACAGAGTTTCGTTTATTAGAGTTGTTTTTAGAACATTTAGGCCAGGTATATTCACGGGCGCAACTACTGGATCATATTAACCCTGACAGTTTTGATGTGGCAGATCGGGTGATTGATAGTCATATTAAAAATCTGCGCCGTAAAATCACCGAAGCTGCTGATACAGGTAATAGACATGAATGGATTCAGGCAGTGTATGGCGTAGGTTACCGCTTTGAATATCCTGATGATTAATCGGGTGTTCACTCAGCAAAATAATAATCCACATCTAGACTTAACCCTAGCGTAAACAATTGTCTAATATTGGCTGCACTGACAAGTCGGTGATGTGGATTTTCAATATGTCCTGTTGCACTGATACTGAGTGAATATTGAGGATTAAAAAAGAGCTGCTGCAATGTGTGGTGATAAGGGAGTAACTGTTCCACTACATCAGTGATATGTTCATCCAGTTTTACTGTTTCTCGATCCAAACGCGAACATAATTTAATCAATGAATTCTGATGTTTTAATTGTCGTTTGGTTACAGGTTTAAATCCTTGATCAAAACACACTTCAAAAGTTAACTCGGGAAATAATTGTTGTAACTGATTTGCTGGTAATTTAGACCAAATACAGAAATAGGCATATTCACTACATGGACTTGGTTCTTCTGTTGTTGCGATTGGTTTTGCATAGGGATAATCATGCCCATCATCCTGATCTAAATAACCATGTAAGTGAAATCCAGCATTTAATTCGCTCAGTTCCCGCAAGAGATCAATATTCAGATGAAACCCTGCATTTTGTGTATTTGCACCATGCGTGACTAAATGCAAAGTTCGATGAAATGATGCAGGAAGCTGTAATATATTGGTTTTATTTTCAAGATAAGTAAAACAATGCTGGATTTGCTCTGCATTATTTAAATTTGGGTCAATGTCAAAACGAATACACATCTGTTGAAATTGATGTGTGCCATCATCACTGATTTGACCTTTATTCCAGGCTTCATAGCCCCACATGCGATCAAAATGATATTGTTCAGAGATTTCTTGAACAGATTGTTCACTATCTTGGGTAATAGTGAAATAAAAATATTCACTGTAGCTTTGTTGCTGTGACATTATTTTTACCCTTAACGTTATTCTAGGGATATTCTTTAAGACGAGCAATTCACCTGAGCCGCGATAGCGACGCAAGGGAACTAAAACTGTTTAGAATTAAGATGAACAACTCACCATTACTTCAGGCATATCACTCGGCAAAGGTGCAATATCCTGTTCAGCTTCTAAGTCGGGTTGTTTTAAATAAGGCTGATTTAGTAGCTTAAACAAACGCTCAACCTCACTGAAATCACCACGTTCAGCCTGCTCAATGGCTTTTTGGGCCATATGGTTACGCAGAATGTAGTGTGGATTCACCTGTTGCATGACTTGGTTTAATTCATCAGTATCTTGATGCTGTCGAATATTTTGATAACGAATCAGAAAATCATCAAACTGTTGTACATGGATACAATCATCTCTTAATGCCTTGTAATCCTGTTGCTGCAAGCGAATAAAACTCTGGGTGTAGTCGAGTTGCTCGGTTTGCAAAATTCCCAGAAAGGCAAAACTGCAATCCAGACTGTCTTTATGAAAATGGGGAAGTCCCATTTTTTGACATAAACCCTGACCATAATGCTCTAAAAAGGTCGGTTCAAATTTTTCTAGGCAAGTTGCCAAATCCTGTTTGAACTGTTCTTTATTTTCAGGAGTGGCTAATGGAATCAGATTATTTAACCATGTCCATAGATTCCAGTGTCCAATACTTGGCTGATTCTGGTAGGTGTAGCGACCCTGATAATCGGAGTGGTTGTTGATCCAGTTCGGGCGGAAACGCTCCATAAATCCATAAGGACCAAAATCTAAAGTTGAACCTGTAATGTTTAAATTATCGGTATTCATGACCCCATGCGCGAAACCCACCAATTGCCATTTGGCAATCATGATGGCAGTTCGTTCAACCACCGCCTCAGCGAACGCCAAAATAGGATTCTCTGCTTCCAAGCATTCTGGATAATGCCATTCGATACATTTTTGTGTAAATTCAGGCAAAAGTTCAGGAGCATATTGATTGATCCATTCAAAATGACCGAAACGGATATGACAGTCTGAGGTGCGTAACAGCATGGCACCCAGTTCCAATGTCTCACGCTGTACGCCCTGCATTGAAGTGGTAAAACCGACTGCATGGCTTGAAGCGACACCTAATGCGTTTAATGCATGTCCAGCCAGATATTCACGAATCACCGAACGCAGTACAGCACGACCATCACCCATACGAGAGTAGGGTGTTGAACCCGCACCTTTAAGATGGAGATCAATGGTTTGTCCTTGCTGGTTGAGAATTTGTCCAATCAACAAGCCACGACCATCGCCCAACTGTCCAGCCCATTGTCCAAATTGATGTCCTGCATAGACCATTGCTAAAGGTGGAAATTCAGCAAAGGTTTTTTGTCCGCTACAAATCTCAACCCAGTTGGCTTTATCCTCTTCATTCCATTGCAACTCATCAGCCAATGCTTCATTAAAGTGGCCAGCTTTTGCACCACGTAAAGGGCTGGACTTTTGCTGGTGATAGAGCTTTGGATTAAGAGAAGCATAGCGGGGATTGAATTGCATAAACTAGACATCGTGATAGGGGCTGAGAGATGAATATAGCAAATTATGCTGCCACAAGGGCAAGTAAAGGCTAAAGCCATACAAGAACATATAGCAAATACTGTTTAGAAGACATAAAAAATGGCCTCTTAAAAGAGACCATTTTCAATCATCATAGATTTATTCAGAAACAGGCGCTTTTTTGATGTTACGCATCAAGGTTTCTAAACATTCGCGATGGTGAGCAAGACGATGTTCAAGCAACTGGAAATCAACCTTAAGTTTATGGTCGATCTGATGGATTTTTTCAGCCATCGCTGCCTTTTTCGCGTGAAGTTCCTGCTCTTTCAACTTTGCCCAATCATTGAGTGTATGGGTAAAGGCTTCGTATTCCTGCGCAATACGTTGTTTCATTTGTACGATGTCAGTATTAACATCATGACCGTAGATCGCCAAATCCTGCTCAGCATATTTAAATTTCATCGCAAGTTCAGCTTTCTGGATATTAAAGCTTGGAATACGTCGTAAATTTTTAGCCAAGCCAAGTTTAGAGCTGGTCCAGATCAACCATTTGGTTGGATCGTATTGCCACCATT
This sequence comes from Acinetobacter thutiue, assembly GCF_030385805.1. Lineage (NCBI taxonomy): Bacteria > Pseudomonadati > Pseudomonadota > Gammaproteobacteria > Moraxellales > Moraxellaceae > Acinetobacter > Acinetobacter thutiue. The sequence goes on along the minus strand of NZ_JAUDZE010000010.1, from coordinate 48,755 downwards.
TTACCCCGTTACGGTAGTCGTACTGGAAAATGTGATGGTAATTATGATAACCCTCACCCCAAGTCAGGATTGCCAATACAAAATTATCACGTGCGGTATTTTCATCGGTATAAGGACGTTTGCCCCACATATGGCACAGTGAGTTGATGAAGAATGTTACATGATGGCTAATGATCAGGCGCAGTAAACCACCTAGTAGAACGACACCCCAAACATCGCCGACTGCCCAGCCAACACCACCCAGTAAGCCCACATGAACTGCAATGACCATTGGGACATAGTATTTATGCTGGAACATCACCAGTTTGTCATTGAGCAAGTCAGGTGCATTTTTGTAATCTGGTTCAGAGGGTGAGTGGTCACGAATCATCCAGCCCAGATGTGCATACCAGAAACCACGTTTGATTGAATATGGATCCTGGTCTACATCATCAACATGACGGTGATGGGTACGGTGACCTGAAGCCCAAAACAGGATACTGTTCTGAACAGCGAAAGTACCGCCAATCATCAACAGGATTTTAAGCGGTAAAGCGGCCTCATAGGCACGGTGTGCCCAAAGACGGTGATAACCTGCGGTGATTCCCAGGCTGCTTAATGCTAAAAGAAAAAATAAACTGACCCAGGCACTTACACTAAAATCATAATAATAAGCGTATAAAGGGATTAGAATAATCGCAAGAATTGGTGTTCCAATTAAGGTAATGCTAGCAGTCCAGTTAATGGGTGCTTTTTTGAGTGGGGCGGAAGTCATATCCGTCAGCGCTCCTAGTAACCTTGTTTGCACAAGATAATAAAACTAAACGAGATAGCAAAACCAATCATAACGATATATTGCTATTTTACCGTTGATATTAGCACGCTCAGATAAATGAACACTAGCATTATTCTACAGTTGTACTTAAAGAACCGTAACAGAATTCAGCCTGCCTAACTGGTGTATTGATTAAAAGGTGAAAGAAATCAATGTCTGAGCAAATTACCGTGAAAAATCCGATTTTTTCCATGAAATCTTTTTTTCATAAAACTTTCATTTTGTCGGCTGTTTTGATGGTGGCTGCCTGCCAGAGTCAACCCAAAACAGTGCACAAAACCACTTTGCAACCGAAACGTGTGGCTCAGCCTCCTGTAATGCAGGTTCGTAAAAGCAGCGATGGTGTGCAGGATGTTGAATGGCAAATTATGACCATTCAGAATAGGCGTGCATTGTTTTTTAACCAGTATCCGAGTTTCCTGCTTAACTCGGTGACAAAGACAGTCTCTGGTCATACAGGCTGTAACGCTATTTATGGTCGTTATACATATGACTTTGCCCAGCAGAAACTTGATTTTGATGTCATGGCTGGACATGAAAGTTGCCATAAGGCTTTGGCCCAGGAAGCGGATTTGATGGATCTCATTCAACGGGTTGAGCGTTTCCAGTTTGATGGTACAAATTTATATCTGCTTGATGGCAAAGGACAGCGTCTGATTCAGGCACAACCTAAAAGATAAAGTAGGGGCGATGTATTCGCCCTAATCCCATATTTTAATTGTTTATACAGCGATTTCTACAAGCACAAAGATCTGAGCATGGTGCTTGGTACATCGGTGATTAAGCCTTGAATGCCCAGTTGTTGTAAATGTTTTGCCCTTTCCACATCATTGACAGTCCAGACACTGATATTTAGATCAGCTTGTTGTGTTAAATGAATGATTTCATCCGTTGCCAGTTGGTCTTTCCAGCCAATCTGACAGCATCCATATTGATGGGCGAGTTCTATGGCATATTCACCCAGTGGAATTTCAACCAGCAAGCCACGTTTAAAGTGGCTGTAATGTTGCTGTAAGGCGGTTAAAATCTTCACATCAAAGCTGGTAATGGTTGCGTTCTTTTCAAAGCCCTTGAGTTCATTATGCAGACTTAAGATCAGGCGTTCAGCCGCCGCTTCATCTGCAACAGCCTTGATTTCAACTTCAATATGTTCAAACTCGGTCAGACATGCCATCACGTCTGTTAAGTGTGGGGTGTATTCCTTATTTTCCCAAGCCTGCCATTGATGGCGATGGTCAAACTGCTGTGCGGTGGCTAGATCACAACTTTCAACATGCTGTAAACGACCTGTGGTACGCTCAAAATTATCATCGTGGATGACAATCAACTGGTCATCCTGTAGTTGCCGCACATCAAACTCGACAGCACGTACTCCTAGATGATGCAAATAATGAAAACCACCCAAGGTATTCTCAGGTGCTTCACCACGTGCCCCACGATGACCAATAATTCGCATTTATTTTCTACCTAAACCATCTTTATGCTGGATCAATACTGTCATTGATATTCTTCTGCCACAGCACTTCGCTGCCACCCTCAGCACGCTGTAAACTGCGTGAAGCCACAAACAACCAGTCTGATAAACGATTGAGTAATTGTAAAGCGGTTGCCTGAATATTTTGATCACGTGTATGCACAGACATCAGGGCGCGTTCCGCACGGCGGCAGACAGCACGCGCCTGATGCGCATAACTACAGGCCAAAGTGCCTGATGGGAGGATAAAATCTTTCAGCATTGGCAGACTTTCATTCATGCAGTCAATTTCTTTTTCAAGAAATTCAATACAAACGGGTTGGAGTAAATGATAGTTGGGAATACAGACTTCACCACCTAAATCGAACAGCCAGTGTTGAATCAGGCTCAGGCTTTTGTCCCAGTGGTCTTGATCTGCAATTTGGCTGGCGCTGATTTGTGCGCGGAGTACCCCAATGGTCGCGTTCAGTTCATCCACATCACCCAGCGCAGTGATGCGTAAATCATCCTTGGCAACCCGTGAACCATCTCCTAAACCCGTTGTGCCTGAATCGCCAGTACGTGTGTAAATCTTGCTTAAACGATGTCCCATAGTTCTGTTGCTCTTGTCCTAAAATAAAAAGGGGATAATGTCGGTCAGAACATTACCCCGAAACTGGAGTGAATCAAGTATTTTTATAATGCGCTTGTCGGCTTAGTAACGGAATGTTACCCCAGCAGAGGCGAGGCGGCCACTGTTAATGTACCAGGAACCGAAGTTATATACTTGCTGATTACGGACATCACCGATATTTTGAATATTGGTAAAGACCTTAACATTTGGATTGATATTCCAGTACGCATTTAAATCAACTGTTGCAACGCCAGCAACCTGATTGTCGCTATTGGTATGGCTGGAATTGGCTTTTGAACGTGCAATCACCGAAGCATTGATTCCAACATTTTCATACTCATAACCAGCAGTTAAGGTTAAACGTTGACGAGGGCGATAGGCAATGTCACGATCTGTTTTATCATTGATACTACGTGCATAAGCATATTGGGTGTTGACATAATATATGTCGTTTGACCATTTTAGATTAAACTCACCGCCTGTGATTTTTGCTTTATCAATATTGATATTTTGATAAACAGGAAATGTTGTCACCCAGTCGCCATTACAGGTTGCAATACAGGTCGAGCTAATCAGATTGTCAATTTCAGTATAATATGCAGATAGACCTGCACTTAAACCATAGTTCAACTGTTGATCAAAGCCAACTTCATAAGAGGTGCTTTCTTCTGGCTTGAGTTCTGTGTTGCCACCCCATTGTGTATATAATTCATTCAGTGATGGCGCGCGGAATGCGGTACCAATATTGGCATATACACTGGTCAAAGGCAGTAGTTGATAACGAACAGCCGCCTGACCGACAGTATGTGTTCCAAAGCGTTCATTATCCTCTACACGAACACCTGCCTGTGTACTGATGCCATTGTCCTGATATTGATGTTGTAAGTAATATCCGACAGTATCAACACTTTGTTTTTGATCGGTGATACTTGGTGTTTCATATTCCGAGTCAAGATAGTTCACGCCAAACAAAACATTCTGGTGTGGCAGGAAGCCCCATTTCAGGTTTAAATCACCCTCATTACTTTCAGTATTATAGTAAGAGCTGTCATTTGGAACATCTTGGTGATCTTTTGTATTGGAATAGCGGGCATTTACAGTAAGGTCAGAATTTAAGGCATAAGAGGCTTTGGCATTGATGACCTGATTTTTAAAGTCACGAACTGCATTATTTAAACCCGCGTTAAAGTTGTAGTAAATACTTCTGCCCTGGTTTTGATTGATTTCAACACTACTGTCAATTTGGTCTTTTTGATAATAACCAAATTTGGCATAGTAACCTTTTTGGTCAAAACTGGCTTTTTCACTTTTATTCTGAATATCCAGAATAGATGTTCCATCAGATTCCAGACGTTGGCCACCAGCCTGTGCATAGAAACCAGATACGTCAACATAGTCTGCATTCAATACCGTTTTATAGGTGTTGTTCTCACCATAAATTCCAGTGAGTTGTGCACCAGTTTTGCTTGGCGGGGCAGTGACCATATTGATCACACCACCAATGGCATCACTGCCATATTGTACTGATGCAGGTCCTTTTAATATTTCGACCTGTTGAATATGTGAGGTATCCAGAAAAGCAGCAAATAGTGGTGAAAGGTTGTTTTGATTATTTAGACGCGCACCATCCTGTAACACCAGTGTTTGTGCAGGTGTTGTACCCCGTAGCGAAACTTCGGAAAGCTGTCCCATACCACCTGATTGTTTCACATAAATGGACGGGTCCAACTGAATCAAGTCAGACAGGTTGGAAATTGGGTTTTGATGAATGGTTTTATCATCAATGACATTAATGCGTGCAGGTACGTTTTTAATGGATTCAGGTGATTTTGATGCGGTGACCACAATGGTATCAAGTGAAACGGTTTTATCCGTTGACTGATCCTGGGCAAAGGCGACTGAAGAAAACCCCATCGCAATAGCGATAGCGCCAACTAAGCGTGTTGGCTGGAAAGAAATAGACATGTGCGCTCCAGACATTCATTCCTCGTGAATGTTTAAAGTAGATAAGTACAACAAGCAGGTCTTCGGACTTCACTATAATCATCTTGAAAGATGATAGACTGATCACCTTCCCACATCATCAGATGCAGTGGTTTGGCTGCTAAGCTAAGATCAGCATTTCAGTGTTACCGTTGCGAGGACAGTGTTGGAGTTTCACCAACTTCCCTATAAGCAAAGGAATTTGCTTTAGACTTGTTGCAAGATGGTGCAAAGTATAAAGGGAGCATATACAACTTACAAGATATGAACAAAAAGTAGGTCTTCACATGAGTGGCGGCACATTACATATTATTTTGCTATGTTCAGTATTGGGGGTGATCTATAAAGACTTAAAATGGCAGACGCTCACATCACAAAAAATACAACAACATCAGGATTCCCAATTTGCTGATCAAGTCGGCTTGAATGTTGCCCATAATGTCGGAAGTCAACGAGCTATTGATAGAGTGTCTGATTCAACCTCATCTCCTGAAATGGGCAGTATTAGGGAAAGTGGTACATATAAATGTTTAGGTTTTGCTGAGGGATTCCATGTGGTTGGGGATGGTATGGATGTAACATTAACGGACCATTGTAGTGTTATTTCACTCTTGGGGGAAAATACAATTGTATATGCTGACAAAGTTGATTTTGTTCAGATCATGGGACCCAATTCTATTGTGTATTATCGAGGGGATAATCCTCCTCGAATATCAGTCATGGGAACAAACTCTTATGTAAAACGAATGAGGTAATTCCTAGTATATAATTGTTAGATTGATTGAGTTTTGCATTACAATATCAGCATTCTAAATCTTTATTTAAAGTCAGATTGCCCATGCAGCAGATACAACGGCGGACGCGTGCCAAGATTTGTGGAATTACCCGCGCACAGGATATCCAGTCTGTGGTTGAGGCAGGTGCGGATGCAATCGGTTTTGTATTCTTTCCACCAAGTCCACGCCATGTCAGCATTGAGCAGGCACAGGCTTTGGCTAAGCCAGTTCCACCTTATGTGCAACTGGTTGGCCTGTTTGTAAATGCGAGTGCAGAAGAAATACAAAGCGTACTTGATTCAGTTCCTTTGGATGTATTACAACTACATGGCGATGAAAGCCCTGAACAATGCCAGCAGATTGCGGCACAATGCAAACGCCGTTGGTATAAGGCCATACAGGTTAAACCAGATCTGGATGTGGTGGCTGAAATCCAGCGTTATCAAGCCGCAGGCGCCAGTGCCGTACTATTGGATGCGTGGCATCCTGAGCTGAAAGGTGGCACGGGACACAGTTTCGACTGGAACCAGTTTCCCCAACTCGATATTCCACTGATTTTGGCAGGCGGATTAACCCCTGAAAACGTGAGTGAAGCCATTGATGTCACAGCCGCTTTTGCTGTGGATGTCAGCGGAGGCGTAGAGTCCGCAAAAGGTATAAAAGACCAACAACTCATTGAAAAATTTATGCAAGGAGTCCAATGTGGATCAGCAAAACTCTAGTCAAGAAAATCAGGCGATTGATTACACCCAGTTTCCAGATGCGCAAGGGCATTTCGGGATTCATGGTGGGCGTTTTGTATCAGAAACGCTGATGGCTGCACTTGAAGATCTAGAAAATCTTTATGGTCGTATGAAAAATGATGCACAGTTTCTGGCAGAGTTTGACCGTGATCTTGCGTTCTATGTTGGTCGTCCTAGCCCACTTTATCATGCTGAACGATGGTCACAGCATCTTGGTGGTGCGCAGATTTACCTCAAGCGTGAAGACCTGAACCATACGGGTTCACACAAGGTCAACAACACCATTGGTCAGGCACTCTTGGCGAAACTGTCAGGTAAGAAGCGTATTATTGCGGAAACAGGCGCAGGGCAGCATGGCGTTGCGACTGCAACCATTGCAGCACGTTTGGGTATGGAATGTGTGGTGTACATGGGTGCTGAGGACGTGAAACGTCAGGCAATGAATGTCTACCGCATGCGTTTGTTGGGTGCAAAGGTTGTGCCTGTACAAAGTGGTTCAAAAACATTGAAAGATGCCATGAATGAGGCGATGCGTGACTGGGTGACCAATGTTGATAGTACTTACTATGTGATTGGTACGGTTGCTGGCCCGCATCCATATCCGCAGCTGGTGCGTGATTTCCAGTCGATTATTGGCCGTGAAGCGCGCCGCCAGATTCAGGAGCAGGCAGGACGCTTACCAGATGCTCTAGTGGCTTGTGTTGGCGGTGGTTCAAATGCAATGGGCTTATTCTATCCATTCCTGAATGATCAGGATGTGAAAATGTACGGTGTTGAAGCCGCAGGCTATGGGATTGAAACAGGCAAGCACTCTGCACCACTCAATGCGGGTCACGTTGGTGTACTGCATGGCAACCGTACCTACCTCATGTCTGATGAGCAGGGTCAGATCATTGAAACCCACAGTATTTCAGCGGGTCTGGACTATCCAGGTGTGGGACCTGAGCATAGCTTCCTGAAAGACATGAACCGTGTGCAGTATGTGCCAATCAATGATGATGAGGCATTACAGGGTTTCCGTGACCTCACCAAGATTGAGGGGATTATACCTGCACTTGAAAGTTCGCATGCGATGGCCTATGTCAGCAAACTTGCCCCAACCATGTCGAAAGACCAGATCATTATTGCAACAGTTTCAGGTCGTGGTGATAAGGACCTGATGACGGTTGCTAAAATTGATGGCATTCCGATGGTCGACTTATAAAACTAAAAAATTATATGCTAGGATTAAGGTAAATTTATGCCTAATGACATTATATGGTCATTAGGTTTTTACATGGATGTAATCACATAGGATTACGGGGGATGAAATATTCCTTACCTAGATATATTAGCAAAGCTTTTCTAGTTATTCTGGACTGGGATTTAGTCAAAAAATCCCAATCAATACTGTGGTATGCCAGTTTTACCGCAGTCGTGATCTATTTTATCCAAATAAAATACATGTATCATCCATTGGCAAATACTGAATTGCTTATTCGGTTTCAATGGCTGTTTCCTGGCATCATTATATTAAATACATTTTTTATTTTATTGGGTTATTTTATTAAAAATAAGCCAGACCTGCACATTTACTATGTGATGTTTTTATCTGTTTATTATCCATTCTCATTGTTGGGACTGCCAATTGGGGTGGGTTTGCTGAACCTCCTGAATGGCATTATCTTTATGGGGATTGCCTTTACCGCATTATTATTATATCCCCGATTTGTGGTGTATTTTGGTCTGGCCTTTTATGTCTTTGCATACTATATTTTAGCTGGCCTTACGGTGACTGGGTATCTGGATTATGCGGTTGCCTATAAACCGTATACCTTGCTGCATAAGGATATTCAAAATGCCCAGATTATCTATACCATGTTTTATACCACCTTATATGCAGCATTTACCATCACGCTATTTGATATTAGTGTGGAGCGTTGGCGTAGGTATAGTTCAAAAATTGAAAAACTCAGTTGTACCGATGAATTAACGAGCCTGCTTAATCGTCGTGGGGTTAATGAGATTATTGATTTACAGATGCAGCAGGCACAGATTACCCATCGCGAAACCTCACTGATCATGGTGGATATTGATAATTTTAAAACCATTAATGATCAATATGGGCATCATCAGGGGGATCTGGTATTAAAGCACGTTGCGGATATATTGCGAAAAAACCTGCGAGCCAGTGATGTGATTGGACGTTATGGTGGTGAGGAGTTTGTGATTCTGCTGCCATTTACCTCAATTGAAAATGCAGTGCTGGTGGCAGAGGCATGCCGTAAGGCATTGGAGCAAACGTCAATTGAAGTTAAGCAAAATGAACCCCTCTCTATCAAGGCCTGTTTTGGGGTGAGCAGTACAGCTTTTAGTGGCTTTGATTATAGAGGTTTGTTCGAACAGGCAGATAAGGCGATGTACCAAGCCAAACAGAATGGTAAAAATCAGGTCAGAACCGCTTTAACGTTATAATTTATTTGGGGAAATGTGGTGAAATTAATACAGGAAAATGGTCAGCCTCGTTATGGGCGTTTTGACCAGATACCCTCACGAATCAATCTGGACGATTATATCTATAAAACCCCTTATGGGCAGGTGTTGAAAGGCTGGCGCAAGCAGCTTAAATATAAAAAATTTAGATTTTGTGGTTTGCAGCATGAGCATTACAGTATTGGTGTGGCGATTGTCGATTTATCATGGGCGGGGCATGGTTTCTTCTATGTCTATGACCATCTATCAGGAAAGGTGATTGAATGGAATGCGATCCAGCCACTGGCGTTGAAAACCCATCTGGATGAACAGCCTTTATTTAGCCAAAGTTATTTTAAGAAATCTGCTTATCAATTCGATATGCAGCATGCCAATGGCGTGCGTTACATTCAGGTGACCAAGCATGGAGAGGTGCGGCTGAAAGCTCGCATCTTCTGTGCAGGTGTGGATGCACTCAGTCTATGTACGCCAACAGGAATCAATGGCTGGACTTATACCCAAAAACAAACCACTCTGGCTGTCGAGGGTTTCTTTATTAACCCAGAACGGCAGAAAGTTGACTTTAATGCGCAAAGTCTGGCTGCACTGGATGATACCTGTGGCTTTCTACGCCCTGAAACAGCATGGTTCTGGCTCTCATGCCAGTTCCGTGATGAAAATGGCCGACGAATAGGTTTAAACCTTGCATCAGGTGTCAATGAAAGTTTTGGCAATGAAAATGCACTGTGGGTGGATGGGCGTTTATATCCACTCACCGATATTTTATTTGAACAGCAGAATGAAAAACTCTGGTCAATCCGTTCTTTGGATGGACGACTAAAACTGACCATAAAAACAGCATGGTGCCGTTTTGAAAATATTAACCTGCGTTTAATTGGTAGCCAGTTTAATCAGTGGCAGGCCAAAATCAGTGGCACAATTGAACATGAGGATGTTGAACTGATCATATTGAATCAACAATATGGTCTATTGGAACAGCATTACGCCAAATGGTAATTACTGTAAAAAAAAATCCCTCTTTTTAAAGAGGGATGATGGGAGGTTTATAGACCAGCTTGCCAAAAAGCCTCGCCCGCAGCGATTGGGTCATTGGTTTTAGCCAATGTGTCAATCCAGACATCGTATTGACGAATAATCGGGTGCTGGTTTGGATGAAAATCTTTTTTAAACCAGTCGCTATATTGCTCTCTTTTTGCAGTCAAAATACCTTTGCGTCCAAAGAACCACGGCAAGCCCTTGCGTGCCATGTCAAGACGCTGCTTAAAGCTAAAACCATCACTCTTAAGCATGACATCGGTACGGTAAAGTGTGAAGCCAAACATTAACACGGTCGTAATAACGAGGGCAGAACGACGAGTCAATTCTGGTACTTCACCGACTTGTTGCATGACATCAAAGGCGACATCACGGTGTTCCATTTCCTCAATGGCATGCCATGCAAACAGCGCACGCACAAAGGGATCGGCTTCCGCCAATGTTTCTTTCTTACTGTAGAATGTGTCTGCCATCAGGGCGGTTAAATGTTCAGCCGCTGCGGTCATGGCAATATTGTATTGTGGTGAGCGATTCTTCAATTCAAATCTAAATATTTTTTTCAAACGGTTGGTGAACTGATCCACAGGCATGCCTTGTTCTTTCATGATCTGGTTCATCTTTTCATGGGCAATGCCGTGCTGGGCTTCCTGACGAATAAAGTCTGCCACACGTTCCTGTAGCTCAGGATCATTGATCTTGTCACGGAATAAGCGCACACATTCAATGAAGTAGCGTTCTCCATCGGGAAACGTCAGGCTTAATGCATCAAACATGCGGGTACGGAATGGATCACCACCAAACCAGAAACGTGGAGCCTCATTGAGGTGAAAGTCTAGTTTTGTTCTTACAATTGGATCAGCCTGATAGGAAACATGTGCGTTCATTTTTGCTATTCCTTGTCTTTTTCATGAACTTAGTATGAAAAAAGTTCAGTAAAATGTTTTGACAGTTACAGCCAAGTTTTATACAAATAACGACAGATCAGGATGAGATTGGCGTATGTCAGTTAAAATTATCATTGGATATCTACGGTTGTTGAATCGTGTCCTACAGCAGGAACACATTGACTTGTCTAAGGCTGTGGCACCTGAGCTGTGGCAGGACTTTCGTGCCTGCCTGGAAAATCCAGATGAACAGGAATTTGATGTTGAGCGTTATGCATTGCTGTTGCAGGCGGCACAGGCGTATTTCCCTCGTCCGATCACACTGGTTTTGGCTGAACATGCCAACTTGCAGGATTTGGGGCTGATGGGTTATCTGGCATCAACCAGTCTGGATCTGGAGCAGGCTTTACAGCTTTTGCAGCGCTATTATTCTCTGGTGTTTAAGCAAACCAATCTGGAACAACTCAGCGTACAACAATTCTCACAGTACATTCAAATTGTATGGAGTGCATCCTATTGCGATTATCGGGAAATGTATGAGCTGAATCTGGCACTGATCCTTAAAATTGCACAGTCGATTGTACAGGATGCTCTGGTGCCACCGCAGATGATTCAGTTTGGTTATACACCGCAAATGGCTTTATATCATTTTGAAAAATTTTACGGCTGTCCAATTCAGGTTCAGGCTGGGCAATATGCCATTCGTTTTTCCAACCAGATTTTACAGGCCAAAAGCATTGCGGCAGACCAACAGTTAAATCATGTGCTCTCTACTCAGGCACAGCAATCACTAAATAGCATGAGTTCCTTTGAGGCACAGCAACAACAGTTTCGGCAGAAAATCCAGAGCTATATTGAGCAGGGCTTGTTGCAGCAAGAGGAAGTTTTACAGAGTTATGTCGCCAAACGTTTGCACTGCTCGGAACGTACCTTGCAGCGTCAGCTTAAGACTTATCAATTGAACTTTCAGGATATTCTGGATCAATACCGTCTGGAGCAAAGTAAGCTTTATCTGCAACAGGGCAAGTCATTTTCCGAAATTGCCGAGCGTTTAAACTATGCGGATCAAAGTGCTTTTGGACGTGCGTTTAAGCGCTGGACAGGTGTCACACCGAAGCAGTTTTTAAAATTGTAATGTACAGAAATTAGGAAGCTTTGATCATTGAGAAAAAAACAAAAATAGAGATAAATGTATGCGGGCTGTTGTAAGTAGCAACATTCGCTGTTGAATCGCGCCAAACCCTGTTCAATGAGCAAAAAATAGCGTTACAATGCAGTGTTTCTGTATGACTACAAACAACTCCTCAATTTATATAAATCAAGGAAAGCATAATCCTATGTCACGTCTTGCCACTCGTTTTGAACAGCTTAAATCTCAGCAACGTAAAGCGCTTGTTTCTTATGTTATGGCAGGTGACCCGCATCCACAGGTAACTGTTCCATTGCTGCATCAGATGGTTGAGGCGGGCGTTGATGTCATTGAGTTGGGACTGCCGTTCTCAGACCCAATGGCGGATGGCCCTGTAATTGCCTTAGCTGCTGAGCGTGCCCTGGCAGGTGGAACTAATACCCTTGACGCACTGGATATGGTCAAGGCCTTTCGTGAGACAGACCAAACGACACCAGTGGTGTTGATGGGATATTTAAACCCTGTTGAGGTGATTGGTTATGAAAAGTTCGTTGCCTATGCCAAAGACTGTGGCGTGGATGGCGTACTGCTGGTGGATTTGCCACCAGAGGAATCCAGGCAGTTTGGTGAAGTCTTGAAGCGAAACGAGATGGACCAGATCTTCCTGCTTGCACCAACCTCAACTGATCAGCGTATTCAGCATGTGGTCAATCAGGCCAGTGGCTTTGTGTACTATGTGTCACTTAAAGGCGTGACAGGTGCGGCAACACTGGACACCTCTGAGGCAGCGGCGCGTATTGCAAAAATCAAGTCCAAGACGACTGTACCTGTTGGTGTGGGTTTTGGAATCAGTGATGCAGCGTCTGCAAAAGCGATGGGACAGGTTGCCGATGCCGTGATTGTGGGAAGTGCTTTCGTTAAATCTTTTGCGACATTGCCAGCGGATGAGGCTGTGCAACAGACGGTGAATAAAGTGAAGGAGCTTCGAGCCGCGCTCGATGAGTTAGTATGAGTCAAGAACGATTGAGTCCAGAATCAGCAACAGGGAAAGTGCTTAGTCCCACAACACCCTGGACGGAACGTCAGGTGCCAGGGATTCAGGTTGCGGATGAACAGCAGACCTTTAAGTCAACTTTTACCGAGCCAACCATTGAATGTCCTGAATGTCATGCCTTGGTGACGCGTACAGCCATGTCATTCAACGCCTATGTGTGTCCGCAATGCGATGAACATTTGCGTATGAAGGCACGGGACCGCCTGACCTGGTTCTTCGATCAGGTCAACTCAGAGCTTGGTCAGGAATTTAGTGCCAAAGACCCGCTAAAGTTTGTGGATAGCAAGCCCTATCCTGAACGCATGCGTGAGGCGCAGGATAAAACAGGGGAATCAGAAGCATTGGTGGTGATGCAGGGCTCGCTCAAAGGTCTGGATTTGGTGGCATGCGCCTTTGAGTTTGACTTCATGGGCGGTTCAATGGGTACTGTGGTCGGTGACCGCTTTGTTCAGGCAGCTGAACGGGCAATTCAGCTACACCAGCCTTTAGTGTGTTTTGCGGCTTCAGGTGGCGCACGTATGCAGGAAGGCATGCTGTCCCTGATGCAAATGGCGCGTACCTCTGCGGCAATCCAGAAAATGAAGGAAGCACGTGTGCCTTATCTGGTGGTGTTGACCCATCCAGTTTATGGTGGGGTAACCGCATCACTGGCAATGCTGGGGGATGTTCATCTGGCTGAACCGAAAGCCATGATTGGTTTCGCAGGTAAACGGGTGATTGAGCAAACCGTACGTGAAAAACTGGAGGAACCATTCCAGCGAGCGGAATATCTGCTTGATCATGGTGTGGTCGATCAGATTGTTCATCGTCATGCGTTACGTGATACTGTATACAGACTAGTGGCTAAACTGATGAACTTACCTTGAAACTAGATGCTCCCCATTCAACAGATACACTCACAACATGGCTCGATTATTGGGGCCATGTTCATGTTACAGGCATTGATTTAGGGCTGGAGCGGGTGATTCCCGTTGCTGAGAGGCTGGGTGTGATGCAGCCAAAAGCCAGGGTGTTTACAGTTGCGGGCACCAATGGTAAAGGCTCAACCACAACCACATTGGCGGCGATTCTAAACGCACAGGGCTACAAGGTTGGGTTATATCAGTCACCACATATCTATCGCTTTAATGAACGGGTAAAGCTGGCTGGTCATGAGGTGGATGACCAGCGTTTGGTTGATGCCTTTGTGTGTGTTGATCAGGCGCGCCGTGAATGTGGTCTAAGTCTTTCTTTCTTTGAAGCCACCACATTGGCGGCCTTTGTTATTTTTAAACAGCAACAATGTGATGTCTGGGTACTTGAGGTTGGGCTGGGTGGTCGCCTTGATGTGGTCAACGTGATTGACCCTGATATAGCGGTGATTACCAATATTGGCCTGGACCATGTGGACTGGCTGGGTGATACCATTGAAAAAATTGCCTTTGAAAAGGCAGGTATTATCCGCCCAGACATTCCCGTTGTTTTCGCAGGGCAACAGCAACTGCCGCAGGCCATTCAGGATAAGGTGGATGAAACAAACGCCAGCCTGTATGCATTGAATCGGGATTATTTCTATCAACTGAATGATGATGGGCAGAGCTGGTCATTTGCATCATCTGGCACAACCTTAAAGCTTCCTGTGGGGCAGTTGGCCTTGGACAACATCTCCACTGCCGTGGCCGCGGTACTGGTGAGTGGGATTGAAATTTCACAGCAGGCCATTGCAACAGGTATTCAGCAGGCATGTTTGCAGGGGCGTTTTGAAATTCGCCAGATACAGGATAAAACCGTTATTTTTGATGCGGGACATAACCCGCATGGTGTCGAATTTTTATTGAATCAGTTGCGAAAATTCTTAAAATACAATAAACAGTACACAGAAGTTGTCGCAGTATTTTCGATGCTGGCAGATAAGGACATCGCGTCTGTCACCGATTTACTAAAAACAACAGTAAAAGATTGGTTTATTGCTACTTTAGATGTGCCGAGGGCTGCCCCAATGCAACAGTTGCACGAGGCATTGCAGGGCCAGCAGGTACATGAGTTTGGCAGTATCCAGCAAGCGTTTCAATCTGTGCTGAAACAATGTAATAACAATCAGCTGATTTTAGTCTGTGGTTCGTTTCATACCTTGGAAGCGATCTGGGAGTATTTAGAACAATGTCAATGAATAACAAGCAACGCTGGATGGGTGGCGTTGTTCTACTTGGAGGGGGTGTTTTGTTGGCAGCATTACTTCTCAAGGGAAATGAAGAAATAGAGCAGGATAAGACACAGGCTACAGTTACTCACCCTATTCCCAAAACCGAAACTCAGCCTAAAACAGCCCAGCCAGCACAAGAGGGGGAGATGGTCTCCTTGCAGCCTCTGGCTGTGGATGTTGAAACTGAAAAACGTTTGCTGGATGAACAGAAACGTGCGCGTGAAAAGGCGGTTGCTGAACAAGAGGCCCGTGCTGCCGAGTTCCTGAAAATGCAGCAGGAGGCTGAGGCTGCGGCTGCACGTAAAGCCGCTGAAGAGTACGCTGCAATCAATGCCCGTAGAACCGCGGCGCAGGAAAGTTCAGATAATATTCCACCAGAACTGGTTGAGGACGATCAGGCTAAGGCTCAACGACTTGCTGAAGAAAAACGTAAGCTGGAAGAAAAGAAGAAAGCCGAACAGCAAAAGGTAGAGCAGCAGAAAACTGACGCTGAAAAGAAGCTAGCTGAAGACAAGCGTAAGGCGGAAGCGGACAAGAAAGCTGAGGAAGATAAGCGTAAGGCTGAGGCCGACAAGAAAGCAGCCGAAGAAAAGAAACGTAAAGCTGAGGAAGATGCCAAGAAAGTAGCTGAAGATAAGCGTAAAGCTGAAGCAGAGAAGAAAGCGGCTGAAGAAAAACGCAAGGTTGAAGCGGATAAAAAAGCTGAGGAAGACAAGCGCAAAGCTGAGGCTGAAAAGAAAGCAGCGGCTGAAGAAAAGAAACGTAAAACTGAGGAAGATGCCAAGAAAAAGGCTGAGGCTGAAAAAGCCCGTCAGCTTATGGAAAATGGTGACAAAAACTGGATGGTACAGGTGGCGCTGGCGGCAAACCAGGCCAATGCCGATACAGTGGTGTCCAAATTGCGCGCCAAAGGTTATAAAGTCACCACCAGCCCAACCTCCAAGGGAATTCGGATTATGGTGGGGCCATCCAAAGATCGGGACACTGCTGATGCGGCACGTAAGAAAATTACCTCAGATGAAAGTCTGGGCATGAAGTCCGCCTGGGTGATTGACTGGGTTCCACTAGATCAACGTTAATAAAGTGCAATAGTGATTGCATTATTTGCACGGGTTCTTTATTGGGATGGATTCAACAGCTTTTGTTGAATCCATTTTACATTTTCAGGACTAAAAAGCTGGTCAATGTTCTTCCAGATGATATGGAATCCATAACCGCCTTGTTTCATCTCCTTAACAGCATCCTCAATTGACCAGTTCTCGAAAATAATACGATACATGGCAATGGTCGCGCCTGTACGGTCAGAACCATGATAACAATGTACCAGAACTTTCTGATTGTGTTGCTTCGCCGTTTGAATGGTCTGCATGGCTTCGAGTAAGTCATTCCGATCAATCGACCATGTATTGATGGGAATATGCACCAGATTAAATGGCTGATCCCTTAAAACCTTGGCATCTTCATTTCTTGTACGCAGGTTGATGACAGTGCCAATTTGATGTTTTTTCAGGAAAGGAATTAACTGGTTGCTGGGTTGTTCACTGCGAAAAACATCAGGACTGATTTGGTAAAAATTATGTGTATCTGAAATCAGTGCTCCCCAATGCTGGGGTCTTTGATGCTCCTCCAGACTTGAATGTTTCATACAACCACCCAAGCTTAGGGATGATATGAAAATAACAGTAATCAGTGTCTTATGCATATTATTGGTAACGATTGAATTCAACTGGATCATGCGCACAAATTAACTCAATGCTCGGTTCATGTTGAGCCAGATATTGTAATTGCTTTAGGTTGTGTAAACGTTGCTGGTTGTCCTCAGCCAATAATCGTTCTGTTAAATCTAATACCTTTAACCTGTTTTTAGGATTGAGTTCGCGATGTGAGAAATAGGCATCTCCACAGAATAAAATCCAGCCATCTTGTTTCTTGACCGCAATCGCACTATGTCCAAGCGTATGACCGATCAGGGGAACCATCAGGATTTCATCCTGAAACAGGGGGAGGCCTTTGACCTTTTGCAGGTTAAACCATGCCTCGCCATCAGTCTGTTCTGCAAAGTTCCAGTAACGGTGCTGTTTAAACTGTTCGGTTTTATAGCGAAGCTTTCCTTTGGCGGAAAGGGATTGGGTGGCATTAAATTCAGAGGCCAATACATGCACAGTGGCATTTGGAAAGTCTGAAATACCGCCAGCATGATCGAAATCAAGATGGGTTACAAAGATGTATTTCACATCGTTGGGGCTAAAGCCCAGTTGCTGGATCTGCTGGATGGCACTGAGTTTCAGGTTGGATTCAAACTGTCCAAATCGGCTGAGCAGCTTGCCCAAACGCTGTTCAGTATGTAGATAGTCCTGCAAGCCTAAACCTGTGTCAATCAGAACCAGACCCCGATCAGTCTCGACCAATAGACAGTGGCAGACCAAATGGGCTTTCCAGCCTTTTTGTCCAAACAAGGGGGCGCAAACGGGGCAGAAGCTGCCGCAATGCAGGTGGTGGATGTTATAGATCATGGTGATTTTTATTATGTTTCGAGTCGAATTATTCTTATAGCGTATTGATTCAAAAATACCAAGATTAAACATCCCCTAAATTCCATTGAATTTAGGGGAAGATTCTTTATTGCTACGCACTTTGTTTGTCTTTCGCTTCGCTTGAAGCCTTTAATCGGCTTCAATCTCTTAACTCACAGCATAGCTGTTCGTCTTCTTGCGAAGCTTTAGTCGCTTCTCAGGAACGAGCATTGCTCGTTTTATCCTCACTCAGGCTGTGGTGTTAGTCTTA
The DNA here is from genome assembly GCF_030385805.1 of Acinetobacter thutiue. Classification (NCBI taxonomy): domain Bacteria; kingdom Pseudomonadati; phylum Pseudomonadota; class Gammaproteobacteria; order Moraxellales; family Moraxellaceae; genus Acinetobacter; species Acinetobacter thutiue. The sequence goes on along the minus strand of NZ_JAUDZE010000010.1, from coordinate 30,812 downwards.
AATAAGGTTTCACTGCTGTATAACCTTTAGGAAAGCGCTGCTTGATTTCCTTTTCATCTTTCAGTGATGGCACAATCACCACATCTTCACCCTGTTGCCAGTTGGCAGGTGTCGCCACTTTATGCTTGTCAGTCAGTTGTAGTGAATCCACCACACGCAACACTTCATTAAAGTTGCGGCCTGTTGAGGCAGGGTAGGTGATGATCAGGCGAACTTTCTTGTTCGGATCAATAATCACCAGTGAACGTACAGTCAAGGTTTCGCTGGCATTTGGGTGGATAAAACCATAAAGCTCAGACACCTTGCGGTCTTTATCCGCAATAATCGGGAAATTCACTGTGGTGTTCTGGGTCTCGTTAATGTCCTGAATCCAGCCCTTATGTGATTCAACATCATCCACAGACAGTGCAATTGCCTTGACGCCACGTTTTGCAAACTCATCCTTCAGCTTGGCAGTATAACCAAGCTCAGTGGTGCAGACAGGTGTGTAATCTGCGGGGTGTGAAAACAGGATTCCCCAGCCATCCCCTAGAAACTCATAAAAATCAATAACGCCCTCGCTTGATTCTTGTTGAAAATTTGGGGCAATATCACCTAAACGTAAGCTCATTCTTTATCTCCTCATTCTGCTTATCTGATGCTGTGTCTTTTTACTATGCGCCAATTTATATATGAATCAAATCATTGTTTTTTTATTTGATTATAAGTTTTTTATATATAGGTGAGATGTTGAGGATAAAAAAATGATCAGAATTTCACATGCAAATCGATGTAACTTAAATGCAAATTTGCTACATTAACGCTCTTTGGTTATGCATGTCAGAATCGCCTCGCAGATTTTTTTACCTGTTTGGATGCAAAGCACTTGTAGTTCTTATTTCTGACTCCATAATAACAACCAAGAAAAAATTAACCGACCTAGGGTTTGTTGATCTTTGTGACAAACCTTATAACAAACAGGATTAGAGAGTTTATTCATGTTGGCAAGTCTGATCGGAGGTATCTTCGGTACTAAAAATGAGCGTGAACTCAAACGCATGCGCAAAATTGTTGAACAAATCAATGCGCTGGAACCGACGATATCTGCTCTTGGCGATGCAGACCTCTCTGCAAAAACTCCAGAATTCAAACAACGTTTTCAGAACGGTGAAAGTCTAGATAAATTATTGCCTGAAGCCTTTGCAGTGTGCCGTGAGGCGGCAAAGCGTGTCATGGGCATGCGTCATTATGATGTGCAGTTGATTGGTGGTATCACCCTGCACGAAGGTAAAATTGCCGAGATGCGTACGGGTGAGGGTAAAACCCTGATGGGTACACTGGCCTGTTACCTCAATGCCTTGAGTGGTCAGGGTGTTCACGTCATTACCGTAAACGACTATCTGGCACAGCGTGATGCTGAGTTAAACCGTCCTTTATTCGAATTTTTAGGTTTAAGCATTGGGGTAATTTACTCCATGCAAATGCCTGCTGAAAAGGCACAGGCCTATAATTCTGACATTACCTATGGAACCAACAACGAATTTGGTTTCGACTATCTTCGTGACAACATGGTGTTTTCTCTGCAAGAGAAAAAACAGCGCGGTCTCAGCTATGCCATCATTGATGAAGTGGATTCAATCCTGATTGATGAGGCACGTACGCCGTTGATCATTTCAGGGCAGAGTGAAGACTCTTCCCATCTGTACCAGTTGATCAACAGTATTCCTCCACAACTACGTCCACAGAAAGAAGAAAAAGTGGCTGATGGCGGACATTTCTGGGTCGATGAAAAACAGCGTTCAGTTGAAATGACTGAAATCGGTTATGAAACCGTTGAACAGGAATTGATTCGCATGGGCCTGTTGGCCGAAGGTGAAAGCCTGTATTCAGCAGCAAACCTGAATCTGGTTCACCATGTGACTGCCGCAATCCGTGCACATTACCTTTATCAAAAGAACGTGCATTACATCATTGGCATTAATCCACAGTCACAAAAAGAAGAAGTCATCATTGTGGATGAGAGCACGGGTCGTACTATGCCTGGCCGTCGTTGGTCGGAAGGTCTGCATCAGGCGGTTGAAGCCAAAGAGAACATGGAAATTCAACCTGAGAACCAGACGCTGGCAACCACAACATTCCAGAACTATTTCCGTCTGTATAAAAAGCTTTCAGGGATGACGGGTACTGCCGATACTGAAGCAGCGGAAATGAAGGAAATCTATGGTCTGGATGTGGTGATTATTCCAACCCACCGTCCAATGGTTCGCCAAGACCACAATGACCTGATTTATTTAAACCGTAATGGTAAATACAGTGCCATTATCGAGGAAATCACCAATATCCGTCAGCAGGGTGTTGCGCCAATCCTGATTGGTACAGCCACCATTGAGGCCAGTGAAATCCTGTCTGCCAAACTATTGCAGGCTGGGATTCACCATGAAGTATTGAACGCCAAACAGCATGAGCGCGAGGCGGATATTATTGCACAGGCGGGTAGTCCAAATGCGGTGACCATTGCCACCAACATGGCGGGTCGTGGTACGGATATCTTGCTCGGCGGTAACTGGAAAGCTAAGCTGGCGAAAATTGAAAACCCAACCCCTGAAGATGAAGCACGTTTGCAGGCACAGTGGGAAAAAGACCATGAAGATGTTCTGGCATCGGGTGGTCTGCACATCATTGGCTCTGAACGCCATGAATCACGCCGTATTGATAACCAGCTACGTGGCCGTGCGGGCCGTCAGGGTGACCCTGGTGTTTCGCGTTTCTATCTGTCGCTTGAAGATGACCTGATGCGTATCTTCGCGGGTGACCGTGTGGTTGCCATGATGCGTGCAATGGGCCTGCAGGAAAATGAAGCCATTGAGCACAAGATGGTGAGCCGTTCAATTGAAAATGCACAGCGCAAGGTTGAGGCACGTAACTTCGATATTCGTAAGAACCTGTTGAAGTATGATGATGTCAATAATGAACAGCGTAAGATTATCTATTCGCAGCGTGATGAGGTTCTGGCGGAAAGCACACTACAAGCCTACATTGAGGAAATGCACCATGAAGTGGTGAAAGGCCTGATTGCGAACTTTATTCCACCAGAGTCGATTCATGACCAGTGGGACATTGCTGGCTTGGAAAATGCCCTGCGTACCGATTTGGGCATTGAGCTTCCTGTTCAGCAGTGGTTGGACCAAGACCGTCGTCTGGATGAAGAGGGGCTGATTGAGCGTATCTCGGATGAAGTGATCAGTCGTTATCGTCAGCGTCGTGAACAGATGGGTGATGAGTCAGCGGCGATGCTTGAGCGTCACTTTATGTTGAACTCACTGGATCGTCACTGGAAAGACCACTTGGCGGCGATGGACTACTTGCGTCAGGGTATCCATTTACGTGGCTATGCACAGAAAAATCCTGAGCAGGAATATAAGAAAGAGGCATTCAACCTGTTTGTGAATATGCTGGGTATTATCAAGTCTGACGTGGTGACGGATTTATCCCGTGTCCATGTTCCAACCGCTGAAGAACTGGCTGAGTTAGAGGCTCAACAGCAACGTCAGGCCGAATCAATGCGTCTTTCTTTTGAACATGATGATGTTGATGGCTTAACAGGCGAAGTAACCATTTCTGAAGAACCAGACCGTTCATTGGCAAATGCCCAGTTCGCAGTTCCAGAAAGCCGTAACGCACCATGTCCATGTGGTTCTGGCTTAAAATATAAGCAATGTCACGGTAAAATCTAGTTTTAGGCTGATTTTTAGTTGTGATGAAAAGCAGGACTTAAGTCCTGCTTTTTTTACGAGAAGTAACTTGAGTCACAGCTGACTTTATAGTTAGATTATTGGGATTATTATTCTTGATTGAATGTGTATTAAAAGCGGGAAAGCAATGAAAAAAACATTACAACTTTTGATTTTGGCAAGTGCGGCAGTCTCTGGTTTTGCAGTTGCGGAAGATGCACCACAAACAACCACTGTGGACAAGGTACTTGCCGCACAGGGCAACACCACCGCAGAGGCACAGGTAAAGCGTGATGTCACCACCATTATCAGCCCGCGCACAGGAATTCGTTATACCTTGGGTGATACAGGCAATCGTCCAATCGTTTTACAGACTGCGGCGATTGCGCCTGCAAACTCTGCCAATATCAACCGTATCGTGGCATCAAATCCTGCTTTGTCTGCCAAGAGTCAGGAAAAAGCCAAGATTGCCCTGATCGGTGAGGCGGCTGTTCAGGCGGCAGATATGTCAGCGCAAACCGCCAGTGCAACACCAGCACAGTAAGCCTGATTAGGGAAGAAATATAAAGCTATGTTTCTTCCCTTTAAATAATTCTGCTCACACAGGCAGATAAACAGGTGTATCCTGATTGAGAGTGGATACTAAACTGACCATTCAACTGTTCCATTCTCATGTGCATACTCTGCATACCAATACTGATTCCTGACTGTTTAACTGCATCAACATCAAAGCCAATTCCATCATCCTCAATTTTTAGAATCAGTTGTTGTCCCGAAAAGTATAATTTGATGGCTACATTTTTTGCCTGACTATGCTTAATAATATTGGTGAGCGCCTCTTCGGCAATTCTTAAAAGAGTGAGGCATTCTAATGGCGTGGGCTGGAATTCCCATTGTTCAGGAAAATACCATTCAGAATGAATGTCTAATTCCTCAAATAACTGATCAAAACGATGGCGTATGGGCGCACCCCATAAAACAGGGGATTCAGGAACCTTAACCCCATTACTTGAACCATGATCAATCACCTGCCTTAAATCATCGCGTAATAATTTTAAAATAGATACAAATTGTTGATTGCTGAGGTTGCTGTGGCTTTGATCAATCATGGCGATGGAACGCACTAGTGCACCTCCCAAACTGTCATGTAGATCATGGGCAAGATTGATTCGTTCCTGTAGCTTGATATTGGTCAATTCAAGCTGATGCTGGGTACTGAGGGAATCATTGAGTTCGGCCTTGACCGTTATGACTTTTTGTTCAAGTGTTTCATTGAATGCTTCAATCAGCTTCATATTACGTACTAGACGCATAGCAAGTGTAACGGAAATAAAAATGACGGTGACGGGCGTGGTATAAATGATTGTAAAATAATTTATTTCACTGTGCTTTAAGAATAAAAATAAATTATATAACCCCAGTAGTAAATATAGAACTAGGCATAATGCGAGTAAATATTGCTCGATTTGTTTAGAGTGATAAACAATATAAGGATAAATGAGGCAATTTAGGATAAAACCTAATATGGTGTAAATCAGGACAATTTTTAATACCCAATCCTGTTGTTGGACTGGCAAGATCAGCACCAGCACAGCAAAAATAACCACACTGAAACAGATAAACTTTTCAAGTTTAGGGTAGCTTTTACCTGAAAAACGCCATGTGTAAATAATAAAGCACACCACATAGCAGAGCAAAAACATGATGTTTGCCCGAGCCACATCAAAGGTATGAATAAAAGGGGCAGGGTCAGTACTAAGCAGATAATAGGTAAATATTGACCAAAACGCGCAGGCAAGGGCAAACCAGCCAAAGGCTGTTTCCTGCCGCCGTAATATCCAGATGGAAAAGCATAAAATACCCAGTGTAATGGAACAAATCAGCCGAACCAAATGAGAAAAGCGTTGATACCACCATTGTTGTTGATAGTGCTGGAAAGCCAAGTCAGGTTGACCCAGATAAATTTTCCCCAAGCCAGGTGACTGTGCTGCGATACCTGTCACCCGAATTAAAATTGTATTCTGTCCTTGATGTAAAGCAGCGGCGGGAAAGACCCAGTAACGGGGCATATTCCAGCTACGGGACAGGGGTTCTTGCAGGGATTGGTCTTGCCAGAGTAATTGCTGATTCAGATAAACTTGCCCTGCCATATTGATGGAATGAACGGCTAAGGCAATAGAAGTACGCTGGTTGGTCGGACAAAGATAATCCCAGTTGATTCGATACCAGACATGACCGTCATAATTTTTCCAGCGTTTCTGCCAATGGTCAGGTAACTGAACCATTTGCCAGCCTTTTTGTGGAAATTGAGAGGGTTCACTTGTGGCTTGGACAACCTGAATATGCCGAATTTCGGCAATACAGTCTGTTGAAGCATAAGAAGCTTTGAAGCTACTGATCAGGATAATAACAACACAACAAAACGCTAAAGTAGCCTTAAAGAGCGAGCAGTATCTATTGCCTCGGTTCGGGTACATACGGCAAGTTTCCGATAAATATGTTGAATGTGGGAATTTACAGTATGAGGAGACAAGTTAATCTGCTTGGCAATCGCTTTATTGGTTAGTCCTTTTGCCACCCACTCCAAAATTTCCAACTCTCGGCTAGAGAGTAACAGTTCCTGTTCTGACAAGGGATCTTGGTCTGATGGTGTCAACTTGATCTGCGATAAAATCTGCTGTGCAACAAACGGGTCAATCGGTGAACCACCTTTGAAGATACTGCGTAATAATAGGGTCAGTTCAAAGTCATCACGTTCCTTAAGCAGATAACCTGTTGCGCCTGCCTGAATTGCCGACAAAATATCGGATTGTGTATTCCATGCAGAAATGACAAGAATGGGAATATCAGTATCATGACAACGCACATGTTGGATCAGTTCCCGACCATGTCCATCAGGCAAGCCTAAGTCAACAATACAAAAACCAATCTCATGCTGTCCAAACAACACTTTGGCATCTGCAATGGTGGTACTAAAAAAGACGCTATCCAGTGAATAACCAACAGACAATAGCAAGTAGGACAATCTGCGCTGCATAACAGGATCATCTTCAAGCACCAATACAGGTGTTGGTAAAATCAGTTCTAAATGCGACATTGTCTTCTGTTCTATGATTTTCAATCTATGCTGTAGTATAGAGAACAGCCATATAAATTGACCATCACTTAAATAAGTGATTCATATGTTTTATATATGATACTTTTATGATCAGAGGCCTATATTTATAGTTAAAATCACTTATTTGAGTGATAGCGATACACGCCATAAAAGATTCAGTAAAAAACCGCAATAGGATTTAATTATCATATTACGGTCATTTTATTGGAGCGAGTAAAACAGTTTATTGTTTCCTGTTCTTAAAGGTTGGTTCACATTATTTAAAGCGATTGGCAATCACTTTACCCATGTATTTTTCCACCTCATTGATATTTTTTAACTGCCCCAGAACCATAAATTTGGCATTATTAAAGTTATTTTCAACAGCATTTGTTGTGCTTAAACGACGTGACCAGTGTGGGTATCCTGATGGATCATTCACCCAAACGGCATAATCACCCGTCGCTGTCACAAATGCGGATGCAGGTGCACCATTGGCTACCGCCATATCTTTGACCGTAGCTTTAGCACGAGCCGCAGGATCACTAAATAACCCATACCAAATACTATTTTCCATATACATCCAGTTGGTTAAATTTAGCATTTCATTGCGGGCTGTTGGATTAAGGGGTAAGTATTCTGGTCCAGTCAATCGGGTTAATACGTTCTGTGGTGTTCCTGTATTATCGTTAAAATTCGTGTAATTAAAATCACCTACAGGATAAATCACATAAGGCAGAATATTTTTGTTATAGCCTTGGTAGACATTGATAAACATACCTGAGATCGGCAATTCAGCCTGTGGCGCAAGTGCCAGATAATTATTACGGGCTGTTTTCAGTTCATGGAATAAAACACACTGACGTTTATAGGTCACGGATGAGGACAGCGTATCTGGACAATCCTGTGCAGGGATATTATTTTCCTGATCCAGCGCATTGTAATATTCCATAAAGAGATAATATGCCATCGTATTGATATCATCATAATATTGAACATGATTTTGAATGGCGGTAATCACTTTTGGACCAAAGAACACGGTTTTATTGAGATCTGAACTTTGTGGAAATTGTACATTGATCAGGTTTTCAATCATCGACGCATTACCCACAGTTCCATTCAGGGTGGAAGAGACGAGGGTACGCTTGGTCATCAGGTTTTCAATGGCAGTTTTCAGTCGTTTACGTTCATTAGGTTGTAATGAAGATGGCAATTGATGTGCATTTTGTAAATCAAACAGAATAATTTTAACCTGTTCCACATATTCTGATAATGCAGTGGTTTGGGTCAGTAATTGCTGAATACGTTGCTGTTGGGCAGCACTTTCCAGCTTCACATCAATTTTTTCGATTTGTCGTAAAGTTTCCTGAACGCCACTTTGAATCTGGTTGATCTGGTTACTCATCACATCCAGTTTCTGGTTCACCTGACCCAATTGTGCCATGATTTCATTATGGCGTTCTGATGCCTCAAAATCACTTCCCAGCCCCATAAAACTGAGGGCCTTGCCCATAAGCTCGCCACCAATCGCACCAACAGCACCTTTTGCCAACTCGATACCAATGCCTTTCACCAAAGGATTCAGCCCAAGTAAAGGTTTATAGGGATGCTGTAAGGTGGCATCAGCCGCGATTTGATCAACCGTTTTATTGATTTGGGCATCAAGGCCAATGCCTGCTTTATTGGCTTCGATGAGATGGTCTGAGACAAAACGGGCTGCATTAAACAGGTTCGGATCAACGCCGTCCTGTGAGCTTAAGTCTTCAGGTAGCATTAAATAATACGAAACCCGTTTTTCCGCATCAGCCAAAGACAGGTTTTTTTGCTGGACTAAACGATCTACCAGCGTAGAACGAACATCAACCTGAATGATGCTATTCAATTGCTTAGGTGTAACGGACGTTGATAATATCGCACAACTGAGTTCCACTAATGTATCAGTACAGGCCTTACTTTCAATACGTAACTGCTTTAATTGTTGTTCTGTAACAGGCAGGGTCTCGACTAAAAAATTGCCGTTATTAAAGCTTTTACTGTTGGCAACTTCGGTTGTTCCACTGAACACCTTAAACTGGGTATCTGTGGATGGTATCGCCAGTGTAATTTCACCCCTGAGCGTTTGTACTGTTTTCACTGGTTCTATAACAGTTGGACTATGATCATCATCGTTATCCTGATGACATGCAGACAGTGAAGTGGCAATCAGTGTTGCCACCACTGTTTTTGAGAAGAAATGGGGGGTAAATCTATTCATGTCATCATCCTTTATGGTAAATAGCACTATAAGGATTTGTAAATTATAGAATTATTATTTTGATGTATATCACTCATACTGAGTATTTTTGAGTCTTGAAACACGGGTTTATATATAGAATTATGCGCTGTTTGTATATCACTTATATTAATTACTTTTACGCTTTCAGATGAAAATCCTAACTTTTTAAATAATGAACATAGCAAGGACATCACCTAATTTAGCTTGCAGCCCCGCAAGAGAATTGAAGTGATGCCCATTTATAAAATTTATTATTTTTGAATGGAATCAACCATTGTTACCCAACCTTTGATAAGGAATCTATCTTTATTCAAGGTTGAGTGTCGCATAAGTAAATATGAGACCAGCCTTTATAAAAAGCTTGGCAGCAAGATGAGCCCGATAATCATGCCAAACAGCAGCCATTTAGATACATAGTATAGACGACGGTTACGTTGCTTTAAGCCACGACCATAATGGTGTACAGCATAGCCGTATTTAAAGATGCGATTGATAAAGCCAGTTTTGTCCTGATCATCATTTGGCGAGCTTGCCGCAGACATGACATTGCGTCCAAACCAGTGGTTAAAACGTTGTGCCCAGCCCCATTTCATCGGACGTTCGATGTCACAGAACAGGATAATACGGGTTTGATCAGTCTGGTTATGTGCCCAATGCACATAGGTTTCATCAAAAACGGTGGCTTCACCATCTCTCCAGCTATAACGTTCCTGATCGACCTCAATGAAGCAATCATCGCTATTTGGTGTGACTAAACCTAAATGATAACGAACTGAACCTGCATAAGGGTCGCGGTGTTTGCCTAAATAACTTCCTGATGGTAGCTCAGTAAACATGGCAGCTTTGACAGAGGGAATACTTTCCAGTAATGCCACTGTTTTAGGACAAAGTTGCTGCGCCGATGGGTGGCTGTCCTGATACCATTTTAAGTAGAAACGTTTCCAGCCACGTTTAAAGAATGTGTTAAAACCCGCATCATTATTTTTTTCCGCCGCCTTAATCTGGCTTTGGAGCTGAATGGCTTCCTCACGAATCACCTGCCAGTTATCCTGCAATGGCTTGAGCTCTGGGAACTGTGCCACATCAAAGAATGGTTGGTTTGGGAGCTTTGAGAAGCCAGTCATAAACATATTGACGGGTGCCAAAAACGTGGAATGATCAAATAATTGTCTAGAGGCTTTTAAGCGTTCTTTACCGCGATAATAGGTATATAAGAAGCTGAGCAAAAATACGGCAACGATAATCACTGCGTACATAACACAATCGTCTAAAAAAATGGAAGCGGTAATTTTACCATAAAAAATATTTTGGAAAATGTTGTGATCTATTTAACGGGGAGGGCTTGGGTATTGCCCGATAAATGGTATTCCAGATGATCCAGGTTTTTTTATTTTTGGATCATCTGGAAAATGAGATTTAAATCTGGTTGTTTACATCATCATGCTTGGTTTCACGAATCAGTAAAAACGCGATTAAAGAGAGAATGGATGCCAAACTGAGATATAAACCAACGGCACCCAGACCATAATTTTCCGCCAGTTTGGTGGCGATATAAGGGGCAAAAGACGCACCGAAAATACCTGCCAAATTGAATGTCAGGGCTGAACCTGTGTAGCGTACTGAGGTTGGGAAAATCTCAGAAAGTACAGTGCCAATCGGGCCATAAGTCAGTCCCATGATGGAAAGGCCAATACAGAGGAACAGGAACACCAGTATTGGGTTGCCTGAACCTAGTAATGGCGCAAAGCATAATCCGAACAGTGCTGAAAGTATGCAGACAGCAATCGAGGTATTTTTACGGCCAAACTTCTCTGCAAAAATCGCAGACAGCGGAATAAATGCTGCAAAGCATAGCGTGGCGATCAACTGCAAGCCAAGAAAATCACCGCGCGCATAACCCAGCTTGGAGGTTCCCCAGTTTAACGCGAACACGGTGGTGAGATAGAACACCACAAAGGTACAGATTGCGGCAATGGTGCCCAATACCAACATCGGGAAATGCTTGGTCATAACTTCCTTGAAAGGGACATTGACCTCTTTCTGCTTATTCAATACCTTTTGGAAAGCAGGCGTTTCATGCAGTTTTAAACGGATATACAAACCGACCAACACCAGAATTGCACTGGAGATAAATGGGATCCGCCAGCCCCATGTCATAAAGGCCTGCTCAGACATAAAGGCATTCAGCAGTAGGAATGAACCTGTTGCCAGAATAAAGCCAATCGGTGCGCCAAGTTGTGGGAACATGCCATACCATGCACGTTTACCCTCTGGAGCATTTTCAGTGGCAAGTAAAACCGCGCCACTCCATTCACCACCCAAGCCTAAACCTTGTCCTAAACGGCATAAGGCAAGTAGCAATGGGGCAACAATGCCAATCTGGGCATATGTCGGAAGCAGACCAATACAGACAGTGGAAATTCCCATGGTGAGTAGGGCGGCAACCAGTGTGGCTTTACGTCCAATTCGATCACCCAGATGTCCAAAAATCGCCGCACCAATTGGGCGGGCAATAAAGGCGATGGCAAAGGTTGCCAGTGATTTGAGTACCGCAGCACCATCACTGCTTTCTGGGAAAAATAAATGGGGGAAAATCAGGACTGCCGCTGTGGCATAGATATAAAAGTCGAAAAACTCAATCGTAGTACCCACCAGACTGGCAAATAATACCCGTACCTTTGAATTACTGGCCACTTCAGTGGTGACAGTCGTAGCGTTTGACGACATACAAAACCTTAATGTGATTTATTCAGGAAACAGTAAAACCTTTCCTGAAAATTTCTTTTGAATGCGGAATTTACCCAGCAAGCTGCCTGCGATGCATGGACTTATAATACATAGCAATAGATCGCTAAAAAGTGTAAACCTGCCCCTAATAGCACAAAAACATGCCAAATTGCGTGGGTATATCTTACCTTTTTTAAAGCATAAAACAATGTGCCGACCGTATAGGCGAGTCCGCCTGCGACTAACAGCTGTATTGCGCCTTTCGCAAGATAACGTTGCATATCGTCCATGACCAAAACCGCCAACCACCCCATCACCAGATAGGCCGCAAGGGACACTTTCTGGAAACGGTGAATAAACACCAACTTAAACAGTGTTCCAATCAATGCAATGACCCAGAGGGCAATCAGTAAGTCGTGTGCCTTTGCCGTTGGAATGGCAATGCTGAGAAAAGGCGTGTAAGTCCCTGCAATTAAATAATAAATGGCAGTATGATCGAGCTTTTTATACCAATAACGTTTACGTTCGTCCTGGGCAAAGTGATACAACATTGAACTGCTGAGCAATAACACCAGACTCAGACCATAGACCCATAAGCTGATCCATTGTCCCAAAGGTAAACCATAGCCTTTCACAATCAGAAAAATGGTAGCAATCAATGCCAGTACGGCACCCAGGCCATGACTATAGGCATTGATCAGTTCTTCTTTGGGATCATAATCGAGTGGGGAGGTTGAAGCCATTCACAGTTCATCTGAATAAAAATACAACTGTATCGTAATGCAATTTCCCTTTTAAAGTAAGACGCTTTAAAATTTAGTTTCCATTTGTCAGGTTTTCACTATGTTTGCGCCGAAATTTTCTTTTGAACAGGAACAGCAGTTTTTCTTGGATATCCAGCAATCTATTGAAAATAAAAGCTTTGAACGGCTGATTCTCAGTCAGTATAAGGGTGATTTGGCAGATTTGGAAAAGATGACTTTTCGCATGATTGAGTTGCAGGGACAGCCAACCTTGACTTGCCTGTATCACCACACTACTCAGGACATCACCAAAAACTATGCAATGAATGAGGGGCTGGAGAAAATTGCTGAGCTATTGAACCTGTCTAAACAGGCAAATTTATTTACACTCAATCAGGATATTCAACTGAAGAAAAATAAAAAGAAAGCCATGCTCAATATCCAGAAAAAACAGGCTTCTGCAACGAAAGTGGAACAACATCAGCATAATCGTGAAAAGCAGCGTTATGTGCAACAGCAAAGCCCATTTTTAAAGCATCTAGGCATTACCGATGAAAAAGGGCAGATCATTCCAAGTATGGCGCGTAAATGGAAACAGATTAATAAGTTCATTGAAATCTTTTCCAATGCCTATGAACAGATTGATGCCTCACAGCAAGAGTTGAACATTGTCGATTTTGGTTCAGGTAAGGGCTATTTAACTTTTGCCTTGTATGACTATTTGTTGGCACAACATAAAACACCACTGATTACTGGCGTTGAACTGCGCTCCAATCTGGTGGAGTTCTGCCAAAATGTGGCTAATCAGGTCGGATTTCATCATCTCGATTTTTTTGAGGGTGATGTACGCAGTTATCAACCTGATGAGCGAGGATTAAATGAAGCATCGCTTCATCCGAGCGCAAGACGAGAACCTCGTTCGAGTGACTTGGATGTGATGATTGCCCTACATGCCTGTGATATCGCAACTGACTTTGCCATTCATACTGGGATTCGTCTCAATGCTTCCATGATTATGTGTGCGCCGTGTTGCCATAAAGAATTAAGGCCACAACTCAAGAGCCCAGATGTATTGAAACCCATGCTCCAGTTTGGGATTCATGCAGGCCAGCAGGCGGAAATGCTGACCGATACCTTACGTGCCTTATTACTCAAGGCCTATGGTTATGAAACCAAAGTATTTGAGTTCGTTTCTTTAGAACATACCAGCAAAAACAAGATGATTCTGGCAACCAAACGCAAGGATATTCAACAGCCTGACCCAAAAATCATGCAGCAGATTCAGGCGTTAAAAGCCATGTATGGCATTGAAAAACAAAGCCTGGAATTGTTGTTGCAGGATCAAATGCCAGTCGAAAATCTGGGTTGCAAGTGTTAGGCGTGTTGAGATCAGTATGTTAAGCGTTGAAAATGGCGATTGGGATCAATTGCAGCAAGATGCCAGATTGATTCGGGAACAGGTGTTTATTGTCGAACAAAATATTCCTGAACAGGATGAGTGGGATGATCAGGATGCAATTTCACAGCATTTTGTGGTTTATGATTGTGATCAACCTGTAGCCACAGCGCGTCTATTGCAAAACAACAGTGTTGGGCGTGTGGCAGTTATGCAGGAGTATCGGGGGCAGGGCATTGGACGAATGATTATGTTGGATATCATTCACTATGCACAACAGCAACATCGTCCATTCCTCAAACTGTCATCACAGGTTCATGCCATTTCATTTTATGAAAAACTTGGTTTTGTCACACAAGGCGATCCGTATGATGAATGTGGCATTCCCCATATTGAAATGATGATGCCACTTATACAATAAGTGTTATAGATTAATGGATTGAACTTAAACTCTATAATTTTCTGATATTGAGTTTAGGCATGTTAGCCCAATTCAATCATTCGTGGTACTGATGGGATTGTTCAGCCACTTCTGAAGCAGCGGAAGCGTTTTGAGCCTGTTCTTTTTGTTGCTGTGCCTTACGTTGCGCACCTGGCATATAGTCAGGTTCCTGGCTCATCGCCAAATAGAAAAAAGTGAGGAAAATGGTGCTGAGTACACCCACAATGATGACAAACTTCCATCCCAATACGGTTTCACTTGAATCTTTTTGTGGAGATGGCTGATTACTCATAACAAATTCCAAAAATAGACAAAAAAATAAAACCAGATTCTGCGCCTTTTTAGCGTAGGTTGCCAAGTGAAAACGCAGAATTGTTTATGGTGAATTAAAGCTTGTACCAGTCCTCAATTGCCTTTAATCCAGTTTCCAGACCTACATCATAGCTATAACGTATTTTCGCTCTGTTCTTGGAGAGTCGCCCAGCCATGTTCTTTAAATCAGGAGGGCAAACCTCCAGAATTTTCTGCTTTGCTGGTGAGCGTACAAATTTGACGGAATCGTTATAGCGTTGAGTTCTGGTCAATAAGCTTTGGGCAAAGCCACGTTGTTGCTTAAACAGGTATCTGGCAAGGAGCTGGTCACCTTTGCTGCTGACCTTGTGATAATTTTGCGGGCGTGTCCGTAGCACCATCAGTTTGCAAACTTCATGCTGCTGTGCTGCCCAGTGCACAGGCAATGCATCTGCAACACCACCATCAAAGTAGGGTTCACCAAATATGTCAACCGCCTGTCGGGTCAGTACAGGAATGGAGCTGGATGCCCTCAATCCATCGAGGATATTGTCCTTAGAGGCCTTGATATAGGTTGCCTCACCTGAAATGGCATGGGTGAGCACCATATAAAACTCGGGATGATTGGTGAATAGACGCTCTTGATTAAGCGGATGTTCCTGTTCAACGACATCCCACATCCATTTTAAGTCGAGCAGGTCGCCACCTTTAAAAAAGCGGCCATAATGGATAAATTCAGGGCGAAGTGAGTGATCTAGATAGATTTGCAGGGTGCGGCCCTGTTGTGCGGCGAGGTAGTTGGCAACATTGGTAGAACCTGAGGAGACACCGACACAGAGGTCAAAGGGATTAAATTGTTGCTGTAAAAATGCATCCAGAACACCGCTGGTGAATGCACCACGCATTCCACCACCTTCAACGACCAGTGCCTGACGATTTTGCTGAAGCATTGCACATCTCGAATATCATGATGAATCCCTGTTTAACACGGATTCATCATGAGCAACAATAACACTTTAGTGCTGGTGCTGATGTGTTTCAGTATTGCCTGTTTCGGTGGTCATGGAAGACTGTGACATTTCAGCCTGGGCTGCTGCTTTCTTCTGGTTCATTGGCATATAGTCCGCTTCATTATTCATGGCAAGGTAGAAAACCACCATAAAAATAAAACTTAAAATACAGGTGATGATCAGGGCTTTCCAACCCCAAGGAGATGTTTCAGGGCAGAGTTTTTCAGACATGGAATTTTCCTAAGGAGCGCAAATAAATAGCGTTATAGCATAAAAGTATGAGGAACTCATTGTGCAGATGTTAAGAGGCAGGCTAAAAATCGACTTTTGTCCAATATGGATTATGCTGTTGGATCATTAAAATCACCATAGTATTCAATACAATGAAGACAGATTCTTTCAAGGTGGATAATAGGCTGAGCAGGATTAGGGGTAAGGCGTACACTTTGAAAGTGATAACAAGATTGATGAAAAACAGAATATGATGGAGAAAAAAATGATTTTGGATTCAACTGATACGGATGTTTTTGCAGCTGTTACGCAATTTTATGTGCGTTTAAGACGGGTCACTGGCCGTGTGGTCGATGTTCTTTATATGGTGGAAAATCAGGAATATGCCCAGCATTTGATTGACTACGCCAAAACGATAGACGATACGGAGTTGCAAGGTCATGTAAATCACCTCACCCAGTCTCTCAATATTGTTAAAACACCTGTTCCCTTGGTCGAACAGCCAGAACCGACGGTGGCAAGACCTGTACCACAAAGAGTCTGGTTTTTAGGTTAATTCACCTGTTTGAAGCAAGTCATAAAAATTGATCCTCCTCCCTTTTTGATAAGAGGGAGGAGGATCAAAGTGTTTAGTTCGGAACAAGCGTATTATTTAAACACTTCACCTGATGTGGCATGTTTTCTAAGTAATTCAGGTGGGTTGAAACGTTCACCATATTGAGCAGCCAATTCTTCTGAACGCTGGAGTGATTTCTCAATACCATTCTGGTTCAGGAACTGGATTGCGCCACCTGTCCACGGCGCGAAACCGATTCCAAAAATTGAACCGACATTGGCATCAATCACTGATTCCAAAACGTTCTCTTCATAACAGCGTAAAGTATCCAGTGCCTGAACATAGAGCAAGCGATCAATGATGTCCTGTTCAGAAACATCATGGTCTTTAGTCCAGCGGCTGAGTCCATCCCATAAATGTTTTTTACCATTTTCAGGATATTCATAGAAACCCGCACCCGCAGCCTTACCTTTACGGTTAAGTTCGTGGATCATGGTATGAACCACTTCATCCACAGGGGTTTTTGGCAGGTCTTTGCCCTCAGCCTGTAGTGCTTTGCGGGTTTCGCTTGCCACGTGTTCAGTCAAAGTCAAAGAGACTTCATCCTGAATCGCCAATGGGCCGACTGGCATGCCTGCCTTGAGTGCCGCCATTTCAATCTTGGCTGGATGTACGCCTTCAGCAAGTAGGCGCATGCCTTCCTGAATGAATGTACCAAACACACGGCTGGTAAAGAAACCACGGCTGTCATTTACCACGATTGGGGTTTTGGCAATTTGCTGTACAAAGTCATAGGCTTTTGCCAATGTTTCAGCCGAAGTTTCTTTGCCCTTGATAATTTCAACCAACTGCATCTTGTCGACTGGACTAAAGAAGTGTAGGCCAATAAAGTTCTTGGCATCTTTACTTGCCGTCGCTAAACCTGTAATCGGTAAAGTTGAGGTATTTGATGCGAAAATACCACCATCAGCTAGATACTGCTCAGCTTCCTGAGTTACTTTGGCTTTTAGTTCCTGATTCTCAAAAACAGCCTCAATGATCAGGTCGCAGCCCTGCAAATCTGCCGCATCAGCTGTTGCTGTAATCAGTGACAGCACTTGATCACGTTTTTCAGCGGTCATACGACCCTGAGAAACACGTTTATCCAGCAACTTTTGCGAATAGGCTTTGCCTTTTTCAGCATTTTCTACCGACACATCTTTCAGTACCACAGCAATGCCCTTGATGGCAGTTGAATAGGCAATACCCGCACCCATCATGCCTGCACCCAGTACACCAACTTTAGTGGCTTGCCATTTTGCAACATCCGCAGGGCGGCTTGCACCTGACTTGATTGCATTGAGACCATGCCAGAATGTACCAATCATGTTCTTGGAAATCTGACCCACAGTAAGCTGGGTAAAATAGCGTGATTCGATACGCAAAGCTGTATCAACATCAACCTGCGCACCCTCAACTGCTGCTGCCATGATTGCTTCAGGCGCTGGGTAGCAACCTTTGGTTTTATCACGCAGCATCGCTGGTGCAATCGCCAATACCTGAGCCACCGCAGGAGTTTTTGGATCACCCCCTGGAATCTTGTAGCCTTTCACATCAAACGGCTGTTGCGATTTTGGATTGGCTTTGACCCATGCAATTGCTTTGTCCAACAACTCTTGTTCATTCTCGGCGGTGTCATGCACTAAACCCAGTGATTTTGCCTTATCAACCCCAAACTGCTTACCTTCCATCAGGAATGGAAACGCATTTTGGAGACCGAGCAGGCGTACCATACGCACGATACCGCCACCACCTGGAAGCAAGCCTAAAGTCACTTCTGGCAGACCAAACTTGGTTTTTGGATCATTAATCGCAATACGGTAATGGCAGCCTAGGGCAATTTCCCAACCACCGCCAAGCGCAGTACCATTTAATGCGGCAACCACAGGCACGCCAAGCGTTTCAATGCTACGCAAGTCACCTTTGAGCTTTTCAATCATCTTGAAAAATTCAGTGGCATGTTCGGGTTTAACCTGAATCAGTTCATCCAGATCGCCGCCTGCAAAGAATGTTTTCTTGGCTGAGCGGAAAATAACGCCTTTGAGATCAGTTTCAGCTTTCAGTTTTTGGCTGACCTCATCCAGTGAGTCACGGAACTCCGCATTCATGGTGTTGGCAGACTGACCAGATGAATCAAGGGTAAGAATTACAATATTGTCAGCGTTTTTTTCGTATTTAATAGCGCTCATGTTGCTCTCCTTACACCAGCTCAATGATTGTTGCGATGCCCATTCCACCGCCGACACACAACGTTGCCAGACCACGTTTCTTGCCCTGACGCTCCAACTCATCCAGCAATGTACCTAAAATCATGGCACCTGTTGCACCCAATGGATGACCCATTGCAATCGCACCACCGTTGACATTGACTTTTTCGGCAGGAACATTCAGTTCATTGATAAAGCGCATCACCACGGCAGCAAATGCTTCATTCACTTCAAATAGGTCGATGTCATCAATGCTTAAGCCAGCCTTTTGCAGCGCCTTGCGTGCAGCAGGAGCAGGGCCTGTCAGCATGATGGTTGGGTCTGTGCCGACCAATGCAGTTGCCAGCACTTTGGCACGTGGTTTCAAGCCTTGTTCCTTAACCGCTTTTTCAGACGCAAGCAGTACCACTGCCGCACCATCCACGATACCTGACGAGTTACCTGCATGATGCACATGGGTGATTTTTTGCGCTTCTGGATACTTCTGTAAGGCAACCGCATCAAAGCCCATTTGTCCCATCATTTCAAAGCTGGCATTCAGTTTTGCCAAGCCCTCAACGGTGGTATTGCCCTTGATAAATTCATCTTTTTCTAAAATCATCACACCTGAATGATCTTTCACAGGCACAACGGATTTATCGAAATGACCATTTGCCTGTGCCGCTGCCGCTTTTTGCTGTGAATTCACTGCAAAGGCATCTACATCTGCACGGCTATAGCCATCTAAAGTCGCAATCAGGTCAGCACCAACACCTTGCGGAACAAAGGAGGACTTCAAGTTGGTTTCAGGATCAAGTGCCCACGGACCACCATCTGAACCCATTGGGATACGTGACATGGATTCCACACCACCCGCAACGACCAAATCTTCCCAGCCAGAACGGACTTTTTGTGCTGCCAAATTGACAGCTTCCAAACCAGATGCACAGAAACGGTTGATTTGCACCCCTGCAACATCATCATTCCAGCCAGCGGCAATGGCTGCGGTTTTGGCGATATCGCCGCCCTGATCAGCAATTGGTGTAACGCAACCCAATACGATGTCATCGACTTTTGAGGTGTCGAACTGGTGGCGTTGTTGTAATTCATTCAGTAATGTTGTGAGTAAAGTGATCGGTTTTACTTCATGTAATGAGCCGTCTTTTTTTCCTTTTCCGCGTGGTGTGCGAATGGCATCAATAATATAGGCCTCGCTCATAGCTGTTCCTTGTATTGCCTTGAATTAAAATCATTGTGCATCGAGTGTACTCAATTTAAGTGGCAGTGCAATGATGATAAACGTTGGCAAGTTTGATGTTTTTCGCCAATTGATCACTTGCCAGAAAAACGGCTTCATTAGTAAACTGGCCCGCCATAACTGAAGCAAGCATTTCAGATGAAATTCATTAATATTATTGGCACTACAGGCTCTGGTAAGTCTACACTTGCCCGAAAACTGGCACAAAAACGACAATTACACTATATCGAACTGGATGATTTACTCTGGCTGGATGATTGGCAGGAATCATCAAATGAAGCCTTATTCTCCAAACTAAAAACAGCGATGGAGGATGCCACGTCAGGATGGGTATTGGATGGTCTTTATACCCGTACCGTTCCGATGATTATGCAACAGGTGGATACCGTGATTTGGCTGGATTATCCATTTCACATCAATCTATACCGTCTGACTAAACGCACTTTGGGACGTGTCATCAGCCGAAAAAAGTTGTGGGAAAATTCAAATAATCGGGAAAGTTTAAAATTGATGTTGTCTAAGGAATCAATTTTTGTCTGGTTAATTAAGTCGTATCCTAAAAACCGCAACAAATATTTCGACCTAATGCACAATCCAGCCTATCAACATATTCAATTTATTCGTCTAACTTCACTTAAACAGACTGAAGCATTCCTAAAGCAAGTTAAGGCAATGCAATGACACAGATCAGAACAAAAGCCCTGTGTATTTTTCGACATCAGGACAAGATGTTGCTGTGTTATGGTTATGATCCCAGCAAGAATGAAACCTATTTAAGACCGATTGGCGGCGGAATTGAATTTGGTGAAACTTCTGTACAGGCAGTTGAAAGGGAAGTCTTGGAAGAAATTCATCAACAGATCATTCACCCAAAACTGTTAGGTGTAGTGGAAAATTTATTTAGCTTTGATGGACAGCAGGGACATGAGATTGTTTTTATGTATGAGGCAGAATTTACCGATTCAAAACCTTATCAACACATGGAAATACAGGGCTGTGAAACGGATGGATCTATTTATACTGCCCGCTGGCTGAGTCGAGAAAAAATCAAACTCAATCAATATGCTGTTTATCCCAAAGGGGTAGAGCAATGGCTATTTGCCGAATCATCAGAATAGATAGCCTGAGCTTTCAGACTATCTATCACGCAGTGATTTATAAATGCTGCCCGTGTAGTTGGCGATATAAACCAGGCGTAACGCCCGTCCATTTTTTAAAGGCACGGTGAAAGGTACTGGTTTCACTAAAGCCGACTTGCTGGGCGACATCCTCAAGGGTAAGGTTTGGCGTCAACAATAAGTGAATCGCGGCATCACGACGCAGGGCATCTTTCACGCCTTGATAACTCTTGCCTTCCGCAGCCAAACGACGACGCAAGGTTTGCGGAGAAAGATACAGCATGGAGGCCACATCATTCAGTGTCGGCATTTCCTCACCGATCTGGCTCTTTAACACATCACGAATACGCGATGTGAGCGAGTTGGTGTTCTTGAATTTTACCAGCAGTTGCGCTGGTGCAGCTTTTAAAAATTCCTCTAAGGTCTTTTCATCCTGACGGATCGGAAGATCAAGATAGTCCGCGGCAAAGGTAATTTCGGTACGTGGCGCATCGAATTGCATCACTGGCGCAAAGAACAGCGCATCGTATTCATCGGCATGGTTGGGACGTGGATAGCCAAAATGGACACGTTCCAGTGGCAGGCGACGTTCAATTAGCCATGAAGCCAGACCATGCCAGATCATCAGCATGCTTTCAGTAATGAAGTGATCAGGGTCCAGAGCTTTGGGAATATGTGGAACCAGACGGGCTTCATGCTTGTCACGTTCCAGACTTACCGACCATTCATCACCAAACAGTTTATAGAACTGGGAGGAGAGTTCCAGTGCCTGTCCAAGTGTTTTGGAGTGGATAATTAACTGGCACATGATAGCAAACGTACCCAGACGGCGTGGCTGGACATCAAAGCCCACATGTTCGTCCTGCGTCACCATCCACAACATTTTAACGAAGCGGGTGTATTGCTCTGGGGAGATTCGGGCCTTGGGCTGGCGCAGCAATTCTGCTTCTATGCCGACATGTGAAAGTAATGTTTCCACGTCCATGCCGAGGCGTTTTACACCTGTTAAAGCCGCATTCACGAAGTGGATGCTGATCGTATCACGGCTCATATTGAATCCTTCAGTTTCTTTACTGTTCACGATAATTGACCTAAATAACCGTCTAAAATATCAAGTTGGGCAATTGACAAGAAAAATAATTGCTCATTCAGTACATGTTAAATTGCCGAAACTATCAAGGTAAATGGCTGAACATGACATTGTTTTTGTGTTTATCCAAACCTAGTATAAAAGAAAATTTAAACAAACTGAGTAAAAATTATTATGCCAACCGCTTTAAAGGGATTGAAAGTTCTGGATTTTTCAACGTTGTTGCCTGGACCATTTGCCAGCATGTACCTGGCGGACATGGGTGCAGAAGTGATCCATGTTGAATCACCGACACGTCCAGACCTTGTGAGAATTATGCCACCCTATGCCAATGGACAGGCGACAGCCCATAGTTATTTAAACCGCAACAAGCAGTCGATTGCACTCGATTTAAAAGATGCAGCCAATATTGAACTGATCAGGAACAAGATTTCCGAGTTTGACATCCTGCTTGAACAGTTCCGTCCTGACGTGATGCGCCGTTTAGGTTTGGACTATGACACGCTGGCAGAGATCAATCCACGTTTAATCTACTGTTCAATTACAGGCTATGGTCAAACAGGCAGTTATAAAGATCGGGCAGGACATGACATTAACTATTTGGCATTAGCGGGGATTTCTGGTCATAGTGGTCGTCAGGATAGTGGCCCACCACCATTGGGTATCCAGATTGCCGATGTTGCAGGTGGTTCACTGCATGCGGTAATTGGTATTCTGGCGGCTGTGGTGGAGCGTCAGCGCAGTGGGATGGGGCAATATATTGATATTTCCATGACCGATTGTGTGGCTAGCCTCAACAGTATGGCGGCTTCTGCAAGTCTGGCAGGGCAAACCCCTCAGGGACCTGAGCAGGGAATGCTGAATGGCGTCAGTTTCTATGATTATTATGAAACCAAAGATGGTCGCCATTTTTCTGTAGGCAGTCTGGAACCCCAGTTTATGGCAGGTTTGGCGGCTGCGCTGGATTTACCAATCCTGTTGGCAAAAGGTGCATCTTTTGACCCTGAAGATCGTCAGGCGGTCAAACAGGCATTACAGGACAAGTTTAAATCACAGGATTTTGCTGAATGGCAGCATCTATTCCAAAGCCTTGATATTTGTGTCGAGCCTGTCTTAAGTCTGGATGAGGCACTGACCTCACCAATGGCGGAACAGCGTGGCTGGGTGGTTGATGTGCCATTGTCTGAAAACTCAGAACAGACCGAGCCTCAGTTGGCTTGCCCAATCAAGTTCTCCCGTTCTCAAATGAAGTACAACTTTATCGGGCAGGGACTAGGTGAGGGCAAGTGGTAGAAAATATGTGTATTTAATCACTAATTGTTAAAATACTGTACATATCCTTAACATTTTGAATAAATCAATCCGTTCAAAATCAGCGTAACCTTTTATAACAAAAACATAAAAGGTTACGTAAACATGACAATCTCTCAATCATGGGTTGTTTCTTGTTTATCCGTTCTATCATTGAGTCTTTTTAGCCAATACACTCAGGCAGCCTCAGCATTTGACCCGAATGGTCAATGGCTGTTTGGGGATTGGAACGGTCAACGCACTGCGTTGCAAGAACAGGGTTACAACTTTTCTGCGGATTACACAGGTGAATTTGCAGGGGTTCTGGACTCCAAACAGCATTCCAGCCACGGCAGTGAATATACAGGACAACTGGCTTTAGGCACACATTTTGACCTCAATAAAATTCTGGGTTGGCAAGATACCGAAGCCCAGGTCACCGTGACTTATCGTGATGGACAATCGCTTTCCCAAACCGCAGATGGCCTACAAGGGCATTTAAGTTCTGCTCAGGAAGTCTGGGGGCGTGGTCAAACCTGGCGCTTGACTGATTTGTGGATCAAGAAGAAATTTTTAGATCAAGCTTTAGATATTAAAGTCGGGCGTTTTGGCGAGGGTGAGGATTTCAACAGCTTTGACTGTGATTTCCAGAACTTGGCTTTATGTGGTTCACAAGTGGGTAACTGGGTCGGTGACCAATGGTATAACTGGCCTGTCAGCCAGTGGGCATTGCGGGTTAAATACAATCTCCAGCCAGACCTTTATGCACAAATCGGGGCCTATGAATATAACCCTGACAATTTGCAGCGTGGTAAGGGTTTCTATCTCAGCACTGATGGCTCAAAAGGCGCAATTATCCCCGCAGAGTTGGTGTGGACACCTAAACTAGGGCCACAGGCGCTTTCAGGTGAATACCGTATTGGCTATTACTACAGCACGGCTGATGCAGCAGAAATTGCCAATCCAGCCAAAACAGCACATAAACAGGGCGGCTGGTTTACCGCTAGGCAACAGCTTACGGGTGATGGACAGTCAGATCGCGGCTTAAGTGGCTTTGTAAATGTCACCGTTCATGACTCAAAGACCAACGCCGTAAAAGACATGCAAAATGTTGGTCTGGTCTATAAAGGCTTGCTGGCCCAGCGTCCACAGGATGAACTGGCTTTGGGTGTGGCTCGTATTCATGCCAATGATAAGGTCAATGCCTTACTGGATGAAGAATACAACACTGAATTGTACTACGGTATTCATGCGACCAACTGGCTGACGGTTCGTCCAAATATTCAATATGTCCACCATGTCGGTGCCCTCAAAGATGGCGACAAGACCTGGGTCGGTGGAATTAAATTTCAGACCATTTTCTAATTCTACACTGGCAATGTTGCAGATGGAGTCAGGTCACTGGATGGCATCTGCAACATTGCCCTTGTAATTTGAACTCGACGATGAAGCGGATTGATCATTCGTTTCATCGATCTCTAAATACAAAAGATGCAAGGTGATCGTATGAATCAATCTGCAAAATCTGGGCTTAGAACCTTGACGGTCATTATCCTTGCCGTCATTGCACTGTTCCTGCTCATTGGCGGTATCTGGCTCGCAGCAATTGGTGGGTCTTTTTATTATGTGATTGCAGGTGTGCTGTTGCTGGTGGTGGCAGTACAACTTTATAAACGCGCCTCTGGCCCGTTATGGATATATGCCCTGCTGATGCTGGGCAGCATTGTCTGGGGTGTCTGGGAAGTCGGCACCGACTTCTGGGCACTCGCGCCACGACTTGATATTTTAGGGATTCTGGGATTGTGGTTGCTGATTCCTGCGGTCACACGAGGCATTGATAACCTGACCTCAAGCAAGGTGGCACTGTCATCTACGCTGGCGATTGCGATTGTGGTGATGGTGTACTCAATCTTTAATGATCCACAGGAAATCAACGGAGTGATTCAAACCCCACAACCTGCACAGGTAAAAGCGATGGAGGGGGTTGCTCCTGAAGACTGGCCTGCATACGGGCGTAGTCAGGGGGGTGAGCGTTATTCGCCACTGACCCAGATCAATGACAAAAACGTCAAAGACCTGAAAGTGGCGTGGACATTCCGTACAGGTGATTTCAGAACGGATAATGATTCGGGCGAAACCACCAATCAGGTGACCCCCATCAAGATTGGCAACAATATGTTTATGTGTACGCCACACCAACATTTAATTGCCATCGACCCTGCCACAGGCAAGGAAAAATGGCGTTTTGATCCAAAACTCAAAACCGATAAAACGTTCCAGCACTTAACCTGTCGTGGGGTGATGTACTACGATGCGGCCAATACCACTGAGTTTGCAACCAGCTTGCAGACCAAGAAATCGACCTCTACTGAATGTCCTCGTAAAGTGTTTGTCCCTGTCAATGATGGCCGTTTAGTGGCGGTGAATGCAGATACAGGTAAGGCATGTTCTGATTTCGGTCAAAATGGCGAAGTGAACCTACAGGAATTTATGCCTTACGCCTATCCAGGTGGTTATAACCCGACTTCACCAGGTGTGGTTTCTGGTACAACCGTGGTGATTGCGGGTTCTGTCACCGACAACTATTCTAATAAAGAGCCATCTGGCGTGATTCGTGGCTATGACGTGAACACAGGCAAATTGTTGTGGGTGTTTGATACAGGTGCAGCCGATCCCAATGCCATGCCAGGTCAGGATACCACCTTTGTCAACAACTCTCCAAATGCGTGGGCACCACTGGCTTATGATCCAAAACTGGACATTGTCTATGTACCAACAGGTGTGGGTACACCTGATATCTGGGGCGGGGACCGTACTGAGTTGAAAGAGCGTTATGCCAACTCGATGCTGGCGATCAATGCCAGCACAGGTAAGCTGGTGTGGCATTTCCAGACCACCCATCATGACTTGTGGGATATGGATGTACCATCCCAGCCATCTTTGGCGGATGTGCAGGACAAATCAGGTCAGACCGTTCCAGCGATTTATGTACTGACCAAAACAGGGAATGCCTTTGTGTTGGATCGTCGTACAGGTCAGGCGATTGTGCCGATTAATGAAAGACCAGTGCCTCAAACTGTGAAATGGGGGCCTCAAACCAAGGGTGAACACTATTCAGCAACCCAACCATTTTCAGACCTGAATCTGGCACCAAAAGACAAATTAACGGACAAGGATATGTGGGGTGCCACCATGTTTGACCAGTTGATGTGTCGTGTGAAATTCAAACGCCTGAACTACGATGGCATTTATACGCCACCATCTGAAAATGGTACTCTGGTATTCCCTGGTAACCTCGGTGTGTTTGAATGGGGCGGCATGTCGGTGAATGCGGACCGTCAGGTCGCTGTAATGAATCCGATTGGCTTGCCATTTGTCAGCCGTTTAATTCCTGCTGACCCAAACCGTCCGCAAACTGCCAAGGGTGCGGGGACGGAGCAAGGTGTACAACCAATGTATGGCGTACCTTATGGCGTGGAGATCAGTCCATTCCTGTCACCGTTTGGATTGCCATGTAAACAGCCGAGCTGGGGCTTTGTCGCTGGTGTAGATTTAAAAACACATCAGGTCGTGTGGAAAAAACGGATTGGTACCATCCGTGACAGCTTGCCAAATCTATTCCAATTGCCACCAGTGAAAATTGGTGTACCAGGATTGGGCGGTTCAATTTCGACTGCGGGCAATGTGATGTTTGTGGGAGCAACCCAGGATAACTACATCCGTGCATTTAATGTGACCAATGGTGACAAGTTATGGGAAGCACGTCTACCTGCGGGTGGACAGGCGACTCCAATGACCTATGAAATCAATGGCAAGCAATATGTGGTGATTATGGCGGGTGGACATGGTTCATTCGGCACCAAAATGGGTGATTATGTGGTTGCCTATGCATTGCCAGATAAGAAATAGTTTCATTTAGGCATTATGTTGAAAAGCCCAGATTCGTCTGGGCTTTTTCTTTTTGTGGTTTAAGACAGGCTTATCAATAAAACCGTTATTAAATATGCAAAAAAAGCATTTTGTTGATGAATAAAAGCTCGTTATGCTATCCGCCTTTATAATGAATGACTAGCCATACGCCATGTATTTATATACGGATTTCGATCAACAACTGATCAACCAACGTGTTGCCCAGTTCCGTGATCAAACAGAACGCTATTTAGCAGGAAAACTGACCGAAGACGAATATCGTCCATTACGTTTGCAAAATGGTTTGTACGTGCAACGTTATGCGCCGATGCTCCGTATCGCTGTGCCGTATGGCTTGATGAATACCAAACAACTCAGAAAAATTGCTGAGATTGCCACTGAATATGACCGTGGCTATGCCCATGTATCTACCCGCCAAAACATTCAGTTGAACTGGCCTGCATTGGAAAATGTACCAGATATCCTGGCTGAACTGGCAACTGTGCAAATGCATGCAGTACAAACCTCTGGTAACTGTATTCGTAATACCACCACTGACCAGTTTGCAGGTGTGGTGGCAGGTGAGGTTGCAGACCCACGTCCAACCTGCGAATTGATTCGTCAGTGGAGTACTTTCCACCCTGAATTTGCATTTCTGCCACGTAAGTTCAAGATCGCCGTGTCTGCTTTGGAAGAAAAAGACCGTGCCGCAACAGCGTTCCATGATATCGGTGTGTATATCGTGCGCAATGAAGCGGGCGAAATGGGCTATAAAATCATGGTTGGTGGTGGCTTGGGGCGTACCCCAATCATTGGCAGTGTGATCCGTGAATTTTTACCACGTGAAGATTTAATTGCTTATCTTGAAGCAACTTTACGTGTCTATAACTTGCATGGCCGTCGTGACAACAAATATAAGGCCCGTATCAAAATTTTAGTAAAAGCCTTAACGCCTGCCGTGTTTGCTGAAAAAGTTGAGGCTGAATTTGAATACACACGTGAAGCGTTAAAGATTCAGCCTGAAATCCTGAAAAAGCTGGATGAAGAATTTACACCATTCAACTATCAGGATTTGGAAGATCAGGATTTTTCAGCACTGTTTGCTGAACATCCAAAATTTAAGCAATGGTTTAACGTCAACACCAATGCACATAAAGTGAAAGGGTATCGTATTGTGACGATTTCTCTAAAGCGTGCAGGCGTTGCCCCTGGTGATGTCACCACTGAAGAAATGAATTTAATTGCTGACTTGGCAGATAAATACACCTTTGGTGAGTTCCGTACCACACACGAACAAAACATTTCATTGGTGGATGTGCCACAAAAAGACTTGTTTGAATTATGGCAAACACTTGAACATCACAACATGGCACGCGCGCATATCGGATTTATCACTGATATCATCTGCTGTCCAGGCGGTGATTTCTGTTCATTGGCAAATGCGAAATCCATTCCAATTTCAGAAGCCATCAGCCGCCGTTTTGAAGATTTAGATACCATCTATAATTTGGGCGAACTTGACCTGAATATTTCAGGCTGTATGAATGCCTGTGGTCATCACCATGTTGGTAACATTGGTATTTTGGGTGTCGATAAGAAAGGTGCTGAGTTCTATCAAATTACTTTGGGTGGTCATGCTGATCATGATGCCTCTTTAGGTGATATCCTGGGGCCATCGTTTGCTGCGGATGCCGTTCCTGATGTGATTGAAGAAATTCTCAATACCTATCTTGACTTGCGTACTGAGGGTGAGCGTTTCATCGATACTTACCGCCGTGTTGGCATTCAGCCATTTAAGGAGCGTGCTTATGCTTAATACATCGCTACAAGTGCTTTCTAAAGATGGCACAATTGCAGACAATAGCTATCAAGTGATTGCTGAAGATGGTGTGATTCCTCAAGGTGATGTGCTGTTAACTACTGCACAGTTGGATCAGTTGACACAGGTACAAGGTAAAAAGGCTTTATATATCACGGTCAATGATTCACCTGAAACCCATCAATTTCCATTAAATGAACTGGATGCAATCTTCATCGAGTTTGCTGGTTTTGGTGATGGTCGTGGCTACTCTTTTGCTGCGTTATTACGCCGTCAGGGCTACCAGGGTGAATTACGTGCAGTGGGTGATGTGTTTAAGGATGTTTTAAACTATTTAAAACGTTCTGGCTTTGATACCTTTGTTGTCAAAGAGGGCAAGGACATTCACGAAGCGGCTGCTGGACTTCAGGATTTTACCCATCCTTATCAGGCTTCAACCGCAGTGCCACAAGCCAGTTATCAAACAGGTGCGTAAGTATCCTGAAAGCAAAAGCTGAACTACGGTTCAGCTTTTTTATTGATGATGATTGAATCCAATAAATTGAAGAACAACAATGTTGACACTAATTTCAAAAATAAATCCTGGAGTAATTTGGCTGTTATTCGCCATTGCAACTGATGTGCTTTCCACTTTTTATTCAGCCAAAGGCAATGGACTGGTCAATAAGCTTGATCAGGGCATCGCTTTGGTTCTCTATATCGTTTCTTTTACTTGTGCTGCCATCGCCTTGAAATATATGCAGGCGGGTATTCTCTATGTACTCTGGTCGGGAATTGGGGTAATCGCGACAGCCGCGTTGGCAAAGGTATTTCTAGGGCAGCACATTGATTTGGCAGGATGGATTGGAATTGGTTTTATTACCATGGGCTTAATGATTATTGCACAATATTCAAATATTGATGTTTAGAACTTCATCAAAAAA
The DNA here is from genome assembly GCF_030385805.1 of Acinetobacter thutiue. Taxonomy (NCBI): domain Bacteria; kingdom Pseudomonadati; phylum Pseudomonadota; class Gammaproteobacteria; order Moraxellales; family Moraxellaceae; genus Acinetobacter; species Acinetobacter thutiue. The sequence goes on along the minus strand of NZ_JAUDZE010000010.1, from coordinate 702 downwards.
TTATTTCGATGAAGTCTTTATTCTGTTATTTATATGCTTTCAAGCTGACAATTGACCATCCATTTTATCCCGAACTGATCGGTAAATGCACCGTAGAGTGCACCCCAGAAAGTTTTTTCCAGTTGCATTTCAATATGGCCATGTACTGAAAGCTGGTTAAATAAACGTCGTGCTTCCATTTCATCATATTCAAGATTAATCGAAATATAATGGTTATTTCCCAGCGTAAACACATTATTTGGTGCACAAAACTGATCGTTGACATCTGATCCCATAAGGACCGTAAATTCATTGATCGGTAAGGAAACGTGCAGGATTAAACTTTTATCCGCTTCAGACAGTATAACTCCCTCAGTTGGTGGCATGTCTCCATAGCGGCTAATCATGGCAAATTCACCGCCAAACACAGACTGGTAAAAAATGAATGCCTGTTCGGCCTGTCCTTTAAAATTTAGATAATGGTTGAGTTGCATTGGTATCTCCTTGTTGTTTTTTTATACACAGCATAACTTATCGGGATTTTTAGATGGGGTGCATTATTTTTTGTAAGTATGAAAATAAAAAATCCTGCATCATGAACTGCACCCCGAAAGTTGGACACTCTTAGTCTAATTTGAAGGGTGCTTTTTAATGGCTAAATACAGCAAAGCATTAAAACTGAAAGTTGTTCAACATTACTTATCAGGTTATAGCTTTTCAGCA
>NZ_JAUDZE010000001.1:180584-1201175 GCF_030385805.1 Acinetobacter thutiue | reverse complement strand
GTTGTCCATCATTTGTATGAAAGAAGTGGTTAACCACTTCCAACTTAAACTCAACAGTACGTTTCAACCTGCTCATGAGTTACACCCCTAGTAGTGGATTTATGTCCAACTTTCGGGGTGCAGTTCAACAAGCGGGTTTTTTTATTGTATTGTGCCTCTATATTTTATATAACGATATTTCTAATATATGAAACTTGAAACCCATAATAAGAATGCTGAATTTTATATCGCTTCATTAGCCCTAGGAATTTTAGAGGGAATGAAACAAGGTGTTCTTTCTTCTGAAGTTGGAATGTGGTCTTTAGCAAGGCCGAGCTTTTCTAATCAAGTCTTAAAATCCACAATGATTTCTGATGATCTGAAATATATAGTCGGATGTTTTGATGAGATTGATGTTTTATCAGGCTTTGATGGAGGAGAGGTAAAACAAAAGCAAATGATTGATGAATTGAAAGAGAAATGTCTAAGATGTTTACAGATGATTGATTATAAAAGTATTGATATTAAAATGACATCTTCAATAAATAATGAATAGAATTTTATAGATCATGTCGATTGTTCCACCTACGAAGAAAGTGAAACAATCATAAATTAAAAAATATTTTGGGTTTTTAGAATTAAATATTCTTTTATATCTTTTGGATAATCCCGAATTAAATCTAAAAATACATCTTTATTGCCTTGATATAAGGCACGGGTTGCTTCCTCATAATTCGGCATATTGCCTAACATGGCAGACATAAAACGATCTGTAGCCTGCTTTGCCAACATCTTGTTGCTTTCTGAGTTCGGATCATTCAGTTCCTTGTCAATCAGCTTACGGATCACAGCCGATGCGCTTGAGCTTTGCTGATCAAGCCAATCCCAATGCTTCTGTTGCAAGGTAATTTCGCGTGAGATCACGCCAAGTTTAGGTCGTCCAACTTTCTTGACCATTTCAGGTTCAGCATAACGTTGTTGAATATCCTGCTTCGAACCCGAAACATCAAGGTCAATTTGTTTTCCTGTTTGATCATTAAAAATCAACACGGTGGAGTTAGACTGGTTTGCATATTGTTGGATGGCTGTTGCAACGTCTACCAAGAGGCCGCTTGCCAAACATTGCTCATCCAGAAAAGCGGTATAGGTCATTTGAGTGTTCATTTCTTTCAGATAATTTTATATGGGTAAAATTATATTATCAGGGTAAAACTAATTTTGCAAATTACTCATTTAATGTTTTGATGGACGCTCAATTCTGTTAAGGGAAGTACCAAAATTTTCCCAGCAGATGACAGATGAATACTGAGGATGAATATCCATTTTTAATTTTTATTCTGTTTTGCTATGGCTTTTATGAGACAATACTTCTTTAAGTTTGTATATAAGGACTCCCATGATCGAGCAATCTTCTGAATCTTTAAGCGATATCGAAATTTTAGACATTTTACAGTCGATGAAAAAAGATGAGCTTGATGTAGAAGCAAAAGAGATGATCCGTAATGGGGGAAAAGCAGGACGTCAGGAAGCGCACAAACAGGCGTTGGTTGCACTAAACACCAGTTTTGAAGAAAAGTTTGTGGAAGCGGTGACATTGGCGTTGGGTTTGAATTCAGGTCAGGCTAAAAAAATCCGTTATAAAAAAGACCGTATCCGTATTTTAAAGGCGCGTGGGATTGATTATCTGGCGATTGATGGTGCAGAAACGGCTCAGGTTTTGGCTCAGGTCGCACAGGCAATTGGTCGTGAAGATGCGATTGTCACGCATGATTTGCACAATATTTTTCCATTCTGGAAAGAGGGCTGGCCGATGGTTCAGTTTGACAATGTCTACAAGATTCTGGCGGAAGATATTGCCATTCATTATCAGGCAATGCTCGATGAATTAATTTCACTGTATGGTGGAAATTAAAATATAGTGGTGGTATCAAATTCTTTGTACTGCTCTTTGTTATTATTGCTTTGCTATTTTGGTTTGTTGCAAAGTAAAAAAAGCCCATTTAGATGGGCTTTCTGTTTTTTAGGATTAATTTTCCTGTGTGGGAGACTCTGTCTCTAGATTCGGCATAATTTGAGTCACAAGCAGTTGGTCAATTTTATAATGATCAATATCGACCACTTCAAACTTAAAACCCGCATATTCTACAGCATCGGCTGGACGCGGAATCTTCCGCAAGCGATACATGATAAAACCCGCAATGGTTTCGTAGTTTTCATTTTCTGGAAACTCTTCAATGGCCAGCGCATGTTTCACATCTTCTATTGGCGTGCTGCCATCAATAAACCATGAGTGGTTGTCCCGTTTGATGATCTGCTGTTCTTCCTCCATTGGTGTCACCCAGTCACCCATCACGGTAATCATGATGTCACTGAGGGTAATTACACCCACCACCAAGGCATACTCATTGATCACGACTGCAAATTTTTCTTTGGTTGAACGAAAACGGTCCAGCAGTTCAGACAGGGTGAGGGTGTCAGGAATAATCAGGACAGTACGAATGGTTGATTCATTCAGTTGAAGCAATGACTGGTTGTTTAGAATCCGAACCAGAATATCTTTGGCATCCACATAGCCAATCACCTGATCAATATGTTCATTACAGACAAGGAATTTTGAATAAGGGTATTCCGCCAATTTTTGCCGAATACTGTTTTCATTTTCTTTCAGGGTAAAATACACCACATTTTCACGTGTGGTCATACTGGATGGAACCGTACGTTCCTCAAGCTCAAACACATTCTCAATAAAATGGTGTTCCTGTTTTTGTAGAACGCCTGCTTGTGCACCTGCATCCATAACTGCTGAAATATCATCAAAGGTGATATTGTCGTCACGTATGGTGTTTACCTTAAACAGGCGGAACAACAGGTTGGCAATTGCATTAATTCCCCAAGCCAGGGGTTTACAGATTTTGATGAAAATCTGAATTGGCTCAATCACACTAATCGAAATCTTTTCGGGTGCAATCATCGCCAGACGTTTTGGCATGAGGTCGGCAAACAGGATAAACAGCGAAGTGACCAAGGTAAATGAGAGGGCGAAACCAATCGTTTCCAGCCAGGGTCCTGTATAGAACCGTGCAACAAACTCCACAAAATAGGGGCGAAACGCCCCTTCACCTAAAATACCACCTAAAATGGCAATCGCATTTAAACCAATTTGTGAGGCGGCAAAGAAGTCGGCAGACTGTTCCTGCAAGTCCAGAACTTTCTGTGCACGGATTTCGCCTGATTCCGCTAAAATCTTTAGTTTAACCTTTCGTGCACCTGCAAGGGCAATTTCAGTAAGTGATAGAAAACCCGCCGCAGAAATAAGCAGAATAATGACAATAATATTTTGGAAGAGACTCACACATCACCTGTGGTGCATATTATTATGAATATGTTGTAACACAAAAAAGTAGTGAGGTAATCAGAACATTACCTCAGTGTAACAATAGCGTTCGGCAAGCATACTCGTAGAATGCCAAGTATTATTATAAAACAATATGTTAATATTGTGAAAATTGCGAATTATTTAAAAGAAATTCACGATTTTCTTCTTCAATCATTTGCCGTGCCACAAACAGGATTAACTGTCTTAACCAGCGATGCGCTGGATGATGATGCAATAAAGGACACCAAGCCATCTTTAATTCAAATTCAGGAATATAAAATGGAGGATCCTTTATAATCAGTTTTGGATTCTGTGCCTGTAGACGTGCCATACGTGTTGGGAGTGTGGCAATCAAATCAACATTCTGTGCCAGAAGAGCAGGCATTTGATAATGACGGGTAAATACCGAAATTTTACGGCGTTGACCAATCCGTTCCAAGGCCTGATCAATCCAGCCTAAACCAGCCTGTTTGTCTGGGTTGACACCAAAGCCGACACCCATACCTGTCTTGGATACCCAGATATGCTGGGCATCTAAATAACTTTTTAAATTAAGATGGGTTACGGCAGGGTGTTTGTCATTTAAAATACAGCTAAAGCTGTCACGCCAAACTAATACCTGATGAAAGCTTTGGGGAATTTCATTAAAACGGTTAATTGCCAGATCAACCTTGCCCTGTTCCATATCGCGGTAGGACACGTCACTTGGAGTCAGGAAGTCCAAAACAACATTCGGCGCTTCAGAACGCAAGGCTTTTACAAGGCGGGGAACCAAAGTGGCTTCAGCATAATCGGAGGTCATAATGCGGAACACACGATTGCTGGTATAGGGTCTGAACTCGGTACGGGGTTCCAGAATCATGGAAAGGTCTGACAGTGCGTCACGAATACGGGGTTGCAGTTCCAGTGCCCGTTCAGTCGGTGTCATCCCTTCGGAAGATCGGATCAGGAGAGGGTCATTAAATAAGTTACGCAAACGGCGTAAAATATTACTCATTGCAGGTTGGGTAACACCTAATTGTTCCGCTGCGCGTGTGACATTTTTTTCACGAAGAAGTACATCAAGATAAATTAATAAATTGAGATCAACCCGCTCCAGATTCATAAAAAAAATACCGAAAATAAAATCCTTAAATTATGTTGAATTATGCCATATTTAAAGCTGTTTGTGTAACTTAATCCTGCAAAAAGCCTTGGCTATCAGTCCAATCAGGGAATCATTCCCTCATGAGAAAATTTCACTTTCATAAAGGGATAAAATTTATCTAAAGAGTGGGCTGCAAATGGCAAAAAATGTCAGTTTTGGAGGGGGTGGCAAGTCTTAATATTGTATTCAAATAAGTCAAATGTAAGCAAAAAGAGAATTTCATAAAAAATTTTAATCATTAAAAGCTTATGAATAACAATGGTTTGATCCGGTTTTTAATCCAAATAAAATGACCTTTATTCCTATATTTCATAAGAAAATACCGAAAATTACCCAATAATATTGGATAAATTGATTGCCACAGACTAAGCTGTGCAAAATATTGAAGAAGTGCTTGAAATCTCGCCTATAAAAAAGCATGATTTTCAGCGTCCATTCGATGCCAATCCCTCTAAAGGAATATATCATGTCTACATATTTAACAGCGATTGATGCAATTCGCGAATTAAAAGCAAAATTCGGCGACACTTGGCGCGATATTAGCCCAGAAGATGCTGCACGTATGCAAATGCAAAACCAGTTCAAAACTGGTTTAGATATCGCTAAATACACAGCTGCTATCATGCGTAAAGATATGGCTGAATACGACGCTGACTCTAGCAAATACACTCAATCATTAGGTTGCTGGCACGGTTTTATCGCGCAACAAAAAATGATTGCGAACAAAAAATACTTCGGTACAACTTCTAAGCGTTACATCTACCTTTCTGGTTGGATGGTTGCTGCTCTTCGTTCAGAATTTGGTCCACTTCCTGACCAATCTATGCACGAAAAAACTTCAGTACCTGCTTTGATCGAAGAAATCTACACTTTCTTACGTCAAGCTGATGCGAAAGAATTAAACGATTTGTTCCGTGCATTGAAAAAAGCGCAAGAAGCTGGTGACACTGCTAAAGCTGCTGAAATTACTGCTCAAATCGATGGCTTCCAAACTCACGTTGTGCCAATTATTGCTGACATCGACGCTGGTTTCGGTAACGAAGAAGCGACTTATTTACTTGCTCGTAAAATGATCGAAGCTGGTGCTTGTGCGCTTCAAATTGAAAACCAGGTTTCTGATGCGAAACAATGTGGTCACCAAGCTGGTAAAGTAACTGTTCCACATGAAGACTTCATCGCTAAAATCCATGCATTGCGTTATGCATTCTTGGAAATGGGTCTTGATGACGGTATCATCGTTGCGCGTACTGACTCTGAAGGCGCTGACTTGACTCAAAAAATCCCAGTGGTTAAAGAGCCAGGCGACATCGCTTCTCAATACATCAGCTACTTAGACACAACTGAAATTGATATCTCTGAAGCTCAGGAAGATGAAATCCTGATCAAACGTAACGGTAAATTACACCGTCCTAAGCGTTTAGCTTCTGGTTTGTATCAATTCCGTGAAGGCACTCAAATTGACCGCGTAGTACTTGACTGTGTGTCTAGCCTTCAAAACGGTGCTGATCTTCTTTGGATCGAAACTGCGACTCCAAACGTAGAAGAAATCGCGCACATGGTTAACCGTGTTAAAGAAACGATTCCAAATGCTAAGCTTGTTTATAACAACAGCCCATCATTCAACTGGACGTTAAACTTCCGTCAACAAGCTTACGACCGTTGGGTTGCTGAAGGTAAAGACGTTTCTGCTTACGACCGTGCTAAATTAATGAGCGCTGAGTACGATGCAACTGAATTAGCTGCTGATGCTGATGACAAGATCCGTACATTCCAGGCAGATGCTTCTCGTGAAGCTGGTGTGTTCCATCACTTGATCACACTTCCGACTTACCACACTGCTGCTCTTTCTACACATGAGCTTGCACAAGGTTACTTCGGTACTGAAGGTATGTTGGCTTATGTTGCTGGCGTACAACGTAAAGAAATCCGTGGTGGTATCGCTTGTGTTAAACACCAAGCAATGGCGGGTTCTGACATCGGTGATGATCACAAAGAAATCTTCTCTGGTGACAACGCTCTTAAAGCGCATGATGATGCTAAAAACACAATGAACCAATTCGCTGCTCACTAAGCTTTGAATTGATTTAAAAAAACCCTGCGTAAGCAGGGTTTTTTATTGGTGAGATAATTGTTTTTAGAAGCTCACTGGATATTATTCAGCCTCTTTTTTTAGTTGATATTTGTCTGCCAAGGAGCCTGTAATTTCATTGCCCTCAAGGTCCAGAGCTTTAAGATAACCCTCAGCAACAAAATATTTACGGCTATCACCAGCCTTGTCTAACTCAATAACAGAGCCATTGTTGCTGTCAAACTGGAAGCTACCTTTCGTTTCAAATGCTTTGCCATCACCCTTGCCAAGATAGGTTTCTTTAAGCTCGTAAGTTTTATCCTGGCTTAGCTCAAGCTTGGTTTCAATGCCTTCACAGTCAGCACAAGGAAGCACACCTTTATATGTGCCATCCCAGTCCAGTGAGTTTTCTGCTGTATGTTCACTATCCATTACAGGTTTAGTAGTGGCTTCTGTTGTTGCAGGAGGGGTATGTTCTTCAGTTTTTGGTTTTTCTGCTTTGTTACACGCTACTAGAAAAATAGATGCAAGAGAAATGGCAATAATAGATTTCTTCATACCTAATACAACCTTATGAAAATGTTGTTATCCAAGTTATGAAATTTTATAAAGAAAGTGTAGTAGGGGAATGTAAGTGTTATTTAACCTTTGGTAAAGCAAGCAAGGATTAACCTTGTCTTGCCTTAAAGCGAGGATTTGATTTGCAGATCACGTACAGCTTGCCACGACGTTTAACAATTTGGCAGTCGCTACTACGTTGTTTCGCACTTTTGAGGGATGAACAAACTTTCATTTTAAAACCTATTTATTTCATGTAATGTTATAATATTACATTTAGGTGGCCTTGTAAAGAAAGCATAAGAATATAGTTGAAGTGTGATGATAGAAGAAAACCTTTTAGATGTATTAAAATACTCATCGTAAATTGTAGTCTATAAAGTTAAATATCTGATTCAATTATTATTTTTTAGGTGGCATATTTTGAGGGAATACTGACACCCTAAATCTTGCAAATTATCCTTTTTCGTTCCATCACCATATTAAACAGTCATTGCAAAGATTTTAAATCATTCCCAATAATGCTTTAACACTGTTTGATCACTTATTCCTACAGAATATTGACACTTCAAACCTTGCGCACTATCCTTTCCCTGCTGGCCTACATTGCCAGGCGGTTTTGACAGACCGCTTACAAAGGAGCATTTAAAGAACACGTTTCTTTAAGTGTTTATACCCTCGCGCCCCCTCTGCGGTGGAACGGGAGGGGGACACCTTCGGGTGTGCTGGTTCCTTTGTACCAGTCTGTCAACCCTCTTTCGTTTCGCCACCATTATTTGACAGTAATGTGGTGAAACTTCTTTATGCACAAAGGAGTTCGTTATGCCTACTATTTCTGTTTTTTCATCGGCAATCATTGCCAAAGCCTTTATTCCCATACATTCCAGCAGACCTTTAATACTGTTTGATCGCCTATAGGTTTTACAAACTTTAGATCAAACCGACTAAAAAATCATATCGACAATAAAGCATCTGAGATGAGCCAAGGCACAGTCGTGTGTGGCCGTGTCATGCCTATTTTTTGCTATTCCTAAAGAGGCAGTGGCATTCTGATCTCATGCATATACAACAAAAAAACTTATGTTCAGTGGTGTGTTTATGCCAAATTTACAAATTTCCTCGCGAGCCTTGTCCGTGCTTGATTACTCAAGAAATCTTTTTAACTTATATGGATTTCAGCAGGTAGGTGTGGATCGGATTATTCGTGAAACAAATGTAGCGAAAGCAACATTTTATCGTTATTTTCAGTCTAAAGAAAAACTTATAGAGCTGTGCCTTGTTTTTCAAAAAGATACGCTAAAAGAAAAAATCAGGAGAATCAGGACCTGTTGCCGTCATTCAAATGTGGTTGATAAGTTGAGGAAAATTTATCTGCTCCATGTCGATTTAAATGGCCCGTATCATTTGCTGTTTAAGGCTATTTTTGAGCTTGAAAAGTTATATCCCAAGGCTTATCGAATCGCTGTTGAATACAGAAAATGGCTAATCAGGCAAATTCGGTCTTTACTTTTAAGAATGAAAAGCACCGCGACAATAGAGGATGCCGCGATATTTTTATTTATTGTTGACGGTTCTGTTATTGATCTTTTAAGAATGAATTGGGGGGAGAGTCAAGATAACCTGCTGGATTACTTTCTAATGATGATTTGATTCTAGTGAATAAAAAAAACAGGCCATATATGACCTGTTTTTATTGAGTTTTGGGGAGTTGGATAACTTAAAGCTGTATTTTTAGGGTTCTTGTTTGAACCCTTAATAAGTATAAAAGTCTATATTTGAGATTTTAAATTTATTCACTCTCTATTTTTATGTATTATATAGTTCATTTGTGATCTTTTAAGTTGAATAAGGTTTCAGATATGGACTATAAGAATAAATTTTTTCCTCTTGATGCTGAAATATTTATCAAGAATTTGAGTCATTTGATTAAAAAAAATCGACTGGAGAAAAATCTAAGGCAAATTGACTTGGCAGAAGCGATAGAAGTCTCATTATCAACCATTAAGCGTATTGAAAATGCAGATACCTCAGTTGAAACAGGCGCATTGTTGAAAACAATTTGGTATTTGGGAATCTTGGACCAATTATCACACGCCTTGCCACTCGTTAAAGATGATGAATTAAAGAATAAGCGTATTCGATTGAGTCTAGTTAGAGATGAGGATTTCTAATGAAGCAAACTATTTATGTATATATTCAGATTCCAAATCGAAATGAATTTACTGTACTTGGCCGTTTATCAGTAGAAAATGGGAAAGGCGAGTTTACTTATAGTCCGAATTATCCAGTTGATTGGGTGCCTGACGAAATTCTCTACCCTTTAGTAAGAGGGAAAACATACCCTGTTCGTGAAAATAGAGGGGTGCCCAACTTCATCATGGATATTGTGCCTGATGCATGGGGACAGTCTGTCTTAAAAAGAATTTTTGCAAAAGAAAAGGATACAGATTGGTCAGTAATTGACTATTTACTGTATTCAAATAACTCTGATCGTTTTGGTGCGCTATGTGTTGGTTCAATTAGGAAAGTAACTCAAAAGGCTGTAACGGAGAATTTTCAAGACTTTGTGAAGCTTGATGAGTTTCTGGATTTTGCAAATGCTATTCGTACAGGAGAGGAAATAAAGAAAATTAACCTAGCTTTGGCACAAACCACATCTTTAGGTGGAGCACGCCCCAAAATAACATTATATGATGACAAGAAACTATATTTAGCAAAACCAAAAGATATTAACGACCCTGTAAATATTCCTCGGGTGGAATATGCCTGTCTGAGTTTTGCTAAAAAAAAGGGATTCAATGTTGTAAACCATGACCTTTTATCTATTCAACATCATGGTCATTTAAAAAATATTTTAGTGTTGGAACGGTTTGATCGAGAATATGATGAAACGGCAGGGAATTTTATACGTTATCCAATGTTGAGTGGGCTTACACTATTACATGCAGAATGGGGTACAACTGATCATGGGAGATGGTCATATCCCTTGCTTGCAAATGAAATGCTTAGGAAAAAGATTGCGATTAAAGATATACATGAGCTTTATAGAAGAATGCTTTTTAATGCATTGATTGGCAATGATGATGATCATTTAAAAAATCATGCATTTATTTATCGTAATAAGAATTGGCATTTGGCACCGTTATTTGATGTTGTTCCTCAGGTTGCTTATAAACCACAAACGCTGGCAATGACAATTGGAACCTATGGTAATAAAATTAGTCGTGACAATCTGCTTAGTAGTTCCGCACATTTTAAAATCGATCCTAGGGATGCCGAGAATATGCTGGATGAAGTACTCGGTTGGAAAGATGAATTAAAAGAACACTATAGAGAATATTTAAGCGAAAATGATTTTGAGCATATTTGGAATCTTATCCCAGAGATATCGTAATATTTATTTAATCTAGGATATAAAAAAGCCCTAATCTTTCGATTAAGGCTTTTTTGAATTTTGGAGCGGGAAACGAGACTCGAACTCGCGACCCCAACCTTGGCAAGGTTATGCTCTACCAACTGAGCTATTCCCGCAATAGGTCGCATTATAGAGAGTTTCATCAAACTGTCAACTCTCTATGTTGCTAAGTGTTGATTTAATCAGCACGTCGCCAAATCGTTCCCTGACGGGTATCCTCAAGCACAACACCCTGATCCAATAAAGACTGGCGAATGGCATCCGCCTGAGCAAAGTCTTTGGCTTTTTTAGCATCAACCCGTTGCTGGATAAAGTTTTCAATTTCTGTGTCAGAAAGGGAAAGCGCTTCCTGACCAATATCAGATTTTAAAAACTCATCCACATCATGCTGAACCAAGCCAAGAATATTGGTTAAATAGCGTAAGGTTGAATAGAGAATGGTGGCATGTTCAGCAATTTCTTCCTTAACAGCACGGTTTAACTCTTTATTTAGCTCAAATAAAACTGCCATTGTTTCCGCAGTATTAAAATCATCCCGCATTGCGGCATTAAAACGTTCAACAAAACCTTGCTCTAAAGTCTCAACTGTTTTTTGCCCATACACTTGCTGGTAGGCTTTAAATGAATGATAAAAACGGCTGAGTGCGGTTTTCGCCTCTTTCAAGGCAAAGTCAGAGAAGTTGACTGGACTACGGTAGTGTGATGACACAATAAAGTAACGGATCACTTCTGGATGGAATTTTTCCATTACATCACGAATGGTAAAGAAGTTGCCTAAGGACTTCGACATTTTCTCACCATCGACATTGATGAAACCCACATGCATCCAATAATTGACATACTGTTCACCTGTTGAGGCCTCACTTTGGGCAATTTCATTTTCATGGTGTGGGAACATCAAGTCTGAACCACCACCGTGAATGTCAAAATGATTGCCCAGGCAGCAGGTCGACATCGCAGAACATTCAATATGCCAGCCTGGACGACCATTGCCCCAAGGTGAAGCCCATGCAGGTTCATTTTCCTTGGCGTGTTTCCAAAGGACAAAATCAAAAGGATGTTTCTTTTCAACTTCAACATCGACACGTTCAGAGGCGCCCGCCTGCATATCCTCAAGCTTACGGCCTGACAAGCGACCGTATTTGTCAAACTTGGTCACTTCAAAATAAACATCACCGTTGGCAGCAGGGTAGGCTGTACCATTATCCACCAGCGTACCAATCATGCTTTGCATCTGGTCAATATATTCGGTCGCTTTGGGTGCTTCATCGGGTGGCACACAGCCAAGGTTGGCTGCATCCTCATTCATTGCATCAATAAAGCGTGCAGTGAGTTGCTGGATGGTTTCGCCATTTTCATTGGCACGGGCAATGATCTTGTCATCAATATCAGTAATGTTGCGGATATAGCGAACTTTCCAGCCCTGACTACGCAAAAAGCGGATGATGTAGTCAAATGCAACCATAACCCGAGCGTGTCCAATATGACAATAATCGTAAACCGTCATACCACAGACATACATATCGATTTGTCCCTCTTTGCGTGGCACAAATTCAACTTTTTTACGTTGCTCAGAATTATATAGAACAAAAGGTTGCATAAGGGTTTTCAAACACTCTACAAAAATCGTTATTCATCATAACGTATGCATTGTATTTCATAAAGTTATCGGGCAAAAAATAATGGGCCAGATCAATTTTAATGATTATGTTGTTTGGGATGGGATGTTATCCCTGTTCTTGAAACATGGGTTTTAGTGTGGAGCGATAAGCATCTGGATTTTGCGGTTCATTGATCTTTATTTTTCTCCATTTTCCCAAGAATCTTACACATTTTAGAAACGTGCATAACTTATAGTTATGCTAGAATCTCGATCATTCTTTTGATTACAATCATCTATCTCCAATAGATCGCATATTATTTTGAGTTAAACCTGCATGTCACAAACGATAAATTTCCAAAAAAGTGCGCTAGAAACTTTGCGCATTGAACAACAAGCGATAGAAGTGCTTGCAACACAAATTGATGAACGCTTTGACCGTGCATGTGAAGTCATTTTGCAATGCAAGGGGCGTGTGGTTGTTACAGGAATGGGTAAATCTGGTCATATTGGCCGCAAAATGGCGGCAACCTTTGCCTCCACAGGTACACCTTCATTCTTTATGCATCCTGGTGAGGCGGGACATGGCGATCTGGGCATGTTGGTACGTGGTGATGTACTGATTGCAATTTCAAACTCAGGCAAGAGTGATGAAATTATGATGCTGATGCCATTGATTAAACACTTGGAAGTACCCTTAATCACCATTAGCCGTGATGACAAGGGGCCAATGCCACAGAATGCCGATATTGCTCTGACGCTGGGCGCGGCAGATGAAGCATGCCCACTGGGTTTGGCGCCTACATCAAGTACCACCGCAACACTGGTTCTAGGCGATGCTTTAGCGGTTGCATTGCTGGAAGCACGAGGCTTTACCGCAGATGATTTTGCCCGTTCCCATCCTGCTGGTGCGCTGGGTAAGCGTTTGCTGCTGCATGTGAAACATTTAATGCACACAGGTGCAGAGTTGCCAAAGGTAACTCCTGATACGCCGATGAATAAAACCCTGTTTGAGATTACCGAAAAGCGTTTGGGTTTAACCACGGTGGTGGATGAAAATGACATTCTGTTGGGTATTTTTACCGATGGTGACTTACGTCGTATGATTGACCATCAACAGGGTTTTGACATTAACCTGCCTGTTTCGGCGGTGATGACCAAAAATCCGATGACAATTTCACAGGAAGTTCGTGCTGTCAAAGTGTTGGAAAAAATGCATGAGAAAAAGATTAACCAGTTCGTTGTTGTTGATGATGCCCATAAAGTGATTGGGGTGATTAGCATGCATGATCTGATTGAAGCAGGAGTGAATTAAGTCATGGCATCGTATGCACTTTTAGAGCAAGCTCGTCATTTACAGGCATTGGTGCTGGATGTGGATGGCATTCTAAGCGATGGTTTTGTGACTTTGACCAATTCAGGTGATGAAATCAAGTCATTCGATATCCGTGATGGCTTGGGAATGAAGCTGGTGCAGCAGGCAGGTATGAAAGTGATTATTATCACTGGACGTAAAAGCCAGATTGTTGAAAAGCGAATGTCTGACTTGGGCGTGGATTTGGTGTTTCAGGGACGTGAGGATAAGGGTGTGGCGTTGCGTGAAGCCTGCGCACAGCTTAATATCCTGCCTGAGGACTGTGTCTATATGGGCGATGACTGGCCTGACCTGTCAGCGTTTGCAATTGCAGGCATGAGCATTACCGTGCCCAATGGTCATGAGGAAGTGCGCCGCCGTGCAAATCTGGTCACCCAGGCGATGGGTGGACGTGGGGCAGTACGTGAAGCCTGTGATATGTTGCTGATGGCAAAAGGTGTTTACCAAGAGCTACTTGCAAAATACCTGGCTGTACCACATTAATATCAATATTGAACTCCCCCAAGGTTAGGTCACCCTGTTTATGGATACCAAGGTTTTATATGTTGTTGCTGTAATTGTTGCTGCGATCAGTGGCGGCTATTACTATTACAGCGGCAAGGCAAAAAAGCTGGAAGTTGATTCAGCTAAAAATATGACATATTCAGCACAGGGCGTTCATCTTACACAAACAGATGAGCAGGGGAATTTATATATTCGTGCGGAAATAAAGCAATTACAGCAGGATATGCAACAGAAAACATCGCAGCTTGATCAGCTCAATGCGGTGATGTACAAACAGGGCAAGCCTGATGCGACCTTTTTTGCCAAACAGGCAAATGGTTACGATGACAATAGCAAAGTGGTCCTGACTGGAGATGTGGTTGCGACACAATTATCTGAACAGGGTAAAATGGAGTTTCATACTGATGAACTTACAGGCTATCCGAAAACCAGACAACTGGAAACGCAGCATCAGGTCATTGTGCAGTCACCAACGGCTGAGTTCGTGAGTCAGGGACTAAAAGCAGACCTAAATCAGGGTCAATATGAATTTTTCAAAGTTCGAGGAAAGTATGCGCCAAAACCTTAATCCCCAATATCGTTCATCTTTCCTGAAACAGGTGGCTTGTGTTGTGATGGTTGCACTCTCTTCTGCCTCAAGTTTTGCTTTACCGTCAGACCGTAACCAACAGCTTTCTCTGGCGGCTGAAAACGCGACTTATAATAGTAAAACGGGTATTACCACCTATACGGGCAATGTGGTGATCGAACAGGGCACCATGAAGCTTCAGGCGGACTCACTGGTTGCCACACTGAGCAGTAAAAACGAGATTCAGACCATTACCGCCAAAGGCAAACCTGCCAAGTTCCAGCAGCAAATGGAAGCCAACAAGGGGTTGGCACGTGGTGAGGCGCAGAATATTGTCTACAACGCAGACACAGGGATTATCACCCTGACTGGCAATGCCTATCTCTATCAGGATGGCTCCAGTATTCGCGGTAACAGTTTGAAATATAGTATGAACAAGGGCGATGTTGAGGCGCAGGGCTCATCATCCAATCGTGTTCAGATTATCATTCCGCCATCAAGTTCAAAAAGCTTTCCAGGGGCACGTGATTAATGGAACAGTCAGGTCAGCAACCACAGACATTGTGCATTAAGCATTTAGCCAAGAACTATAGCAAGCGCTGGGTTGTGAAAGATGTTTCTTTTACCATGCAAAGTGGTCAGATTGTCGGACTGCTTGGGCCGAATGGTGCGGGGAAAACCACCAGTTTCTATATGGTTGTTGGTCTGGTGCGTATGGACAAGGGCGAGATTCACCTTGATGATCTTGACCTGTCCGATCTGGCTATGCATGAGCGGGCGCGTAAGGGAATTGGCTATTTACCTCAGGAAGCGTCTATCTTTAGAAAGCTGACCATTGCTGAAAACATTATGGCGATTCTAGAGACACGTAAGGACCTGAATAAGCAGCAGCGCCAGCAACGCCTGACTGAGCTTTTGAATGATTTCAAGATCAATCATATTAAGGATTCACTGGGTATGAGTGTGTCTGGTGGTGAACGCCGTCGGGCTGAAATTGCGCGCGCATTGGCTGCCGATCCGAAGTTTATGCTGCTGGATGAACCATTTGCAGGGGTTGACCCGATTTCCGTGGGTGATATTAAGGATATTATCCAAACCCTAAAAGAACGGGGGATTGGGGTGTTGATTACCGATCATAACGTGCGTGAAACTTTGGCCATTTGTGAAAAGGCTTATATCGTGAGTGAGGGATCGGTGATTGCTGAAGGCACTCCACAGGAAATTCTGGATAATGAACAGGTGCGTAAAGTGTATTTGGGCGACGATTTTGTGGTTTAAATTTGAACAGTTGTTTATATCCTAAAGAACCTGCGGGTTCTTTTTTTATAATAAAAAATAAATGACAGATCAGGTGCCTGTTATTTTAATTAAACATAATTTATTGTATTATATAGATAATTATTATTAACTTTACTTTAAATATGCTGTATTCATTTAAATACTATTCTGAGAAAAGTGTGAACTACTTTACAAAAATAAACAGTTATCCAAGGGGGATTTATGACTTAAAACATGGTGCTTTCTGCAAGAAAATGATTAAAATGAATGTGCTTAAATGATAACAATACGAAAAGAATATGAAATTAAAGAACGATATAAAACTAAATCATGGAACGTGTAAAACAAGTATGGATTATAAGTGGTTACTTTGTGTAGCAACGCTAATCGTACCCGTCACACATGCAGCAACCCCTAGCGAACAATATCATTCCTTAAAAAATAATTTATCAAAGCTTTTTGTACCTCAAAGCAATGATGAATATAAAGTTGCCCAGATGCAAAAGCTGAGCAACTTTTCAGTCGATTCTTCATTAGGAGGTGATCTTCCTACGGTTGGATCAGGTCGCCCACAAGTTCCGAATCCATCAGCCTTTTGGCAAAACCAGCGAAAAGGCATTAAAGAGGCGGTGCAAATTGCGGTAGAGAGAAATCCAGATATTTCCCAGACACTTGCCACGTTAGCGGCGCAGAACGCCAATATTGATGTCGCCAAAGCAGGTTATTATCCACAACTTTCTGGGGGTGTCAGTACAGGCAACCTGGGTAAGAAAGGCAGCCGTGGTGAGCAGTTGCTGACACTCAGTGCGGCACAAATGTTGTATGATTTTGGCAAGGTCAGGTCAGGCGTGGACACCGAGAAAGCCAAGGTGTTTGTGGAACAGGCCAATGTGTTGGTCAAGATTGATGACATTTCACTGGATGTGGCACAAACCATTATTAATATTCAACGCTATCAGAAGCTTATACAGATTGCCAACCAGCAGATCGCAGGTATTAAGCGTATTCAGGAAATGGCGAATCTCAGGGCAAGGGCTGGCATCAGCAGTCAGGCCGATCCTGTACAGGCTCAGTCCTATTTGCAGTCGGCCCAGTCGGCCTTGATTGCCCAGCAATCCCTACTGAGTCAATACCAGCAGCATTTATATACCCTGTTGGGTTTTGATACGAGAAACACACAGTGGGCCATTCCAGAGGATTTGGTGAGGGAGTCTGATTTATATGCTGAACCCCAATTCAACACCATTCCTCAAATGATTGCGGCTCAGGCAGGTATTGAGGTTGCGCGTAATCAAAAATTACAGACAAAGGTTGGTAATTACCCGACACTGTCTGTAAAGGGTGAACTTAGCCAGGCATTGCATGGCCGCAATCCGAATAATGATAAAGATGGCGGTTTTGATAGTGCTATTATGTTGGAAGCGAGTAGCCAATTTTACCAGGGTGGGGCAACCGCCTCAAAAGTGCGGGCGGCAAGTTTTGCGGAAGAGGCTGCCAGAGCACAGGTAAATGCGGTTTATTTAAAAGTGCTGGATCAGATCAGAACCAGTCGAGAACAAATTGAAAATAAGCAGCGTCAGATGCAGGTGTTGGCTGGACAACAGGCAATCACCATTCGCACACGTGAGCTTTATCAGGAACAATATAAGCTGGGGACACGTACACTGGTCGATTTGCTCAATGCTGAACAGGCAATTCATAGCGCTAATTCAGAAGCAGAAACGGCACGTTACGATATCTATAGTAGTATAGCCCAATATATTGCAGCCACAGGGCGTTCTCGCCAAGCCTATGACCTGAATAATATTAAAATTCAAGGGTTCGAGGTACAACAATGATTACAACAATAAATTATCAGCCGTGGCTACAGGCGATCCTGACCATTGCCAAACACTATCGAATAGAACCATCGGAAGAGCGGATTCGTCTACAACTGGACTGGAACCAAAACCAGAATCTTGATGAGGTACTGGTTTTAATCAGCCGTCAGGTGGGGTTGACCTTAAGACGGGTCAAGTTCAGCGATGATGTGGTGAACCCTTGGCGTTTACCTGTCTTGGTCGAACTTGCAGATGGGCAGGTCGGTGTTATTGATAAGGCCGATGCTTCTGGGCATGTCAGTATCCAGTTAAGTGGTGATCACGGTTTATCACAAAAGTTTGCGGTAGGCGCGCTAAAGCATATTGTTAAAAATGTGTATGTGTTGCGCCCTGAAAAATCGGTTCCTGATGCCCGTGTTGATGAATATATTAAGCCTTATAAGGCGAGCTGGTTCTGGTCAATTGTGCTTCAGGACTGGAAGCGCTACATTGACATTATGTTTGCTTCGATGATTGCAAACATTTTGGCGCTGGCGACCATTATTTTCTCCATGCAGGTATATGATCGTGTGGTTCCATCCCAGTCCATTCCAACACTCTGGGTATTGGCGGGTGGTGTACTGATTGCCGCAATTTTTGAGTTTGTACTGCGTATTTCACGGGTTTACTTATCTGACATTATTGGTAAGCGTGCTGACCTGCGTATTTCAGATCAGGTCTTTGGCCATGCGCTTAGAATCAAGAACAGTGAACGTTCCAAGTCTACAGGTACTTTCATTTCCCAGATTCGTGAGCTGGAGGGTGTTCGTGAGCTGGTCACCTCAACCACCATGGGCGCTATCGCAGACCTGCCATTCTTCTTCCTGTTTCTGGTTATTTTTGCGCTGATTGGTGGCAACCTGTTTTGGGTGATGTTGCTGGTTGTACCTTTAATGATTGTACCTGGTTTATTGGTGCAGAAGAAACTGGCTAAACTTGCGCAGGAGGGAATGCGGGAATCTTCAATCCGTAATGCCATTCTGGTTGAGGCTGTACAGGGCATTGAGGATATTAAGTTACTACGCGCAGAATCCCGTTTTCAGAACCAGTGGAACCACATGAATGAGGTGTCTGCTGACATCAGTATGCAGCAACGCAAAATTGTGGGCGTATTGACGGCTTGGACACAGAAAATCCAGGGGCTGACCTATGCAATTGTGGTACTGGTCGGTTGTTTTGCCGTCATGGCTGGAGAAATGACAACGGGTGCCTTAGTGGCCTGTTCAATTCTCTCATCACGTATGCTGGCTCCGATTTCTCAGGTGACAGGCATATTGGGTCGTTTCCAGCAGGCAAAAGTGGCCAAGAAAAGCCTTGATGAATTGATGAAGAAACCTGTTGATCAGGCTGACCATGCCCACTTGGTGCATAAGGAAGCTTTACATGGTGATTATGAACTCAAGAATGTGGTGTTTCAGTACTCAGAAGATGACCCACGACCAAGTTTGGCCATTCAGCAACTCAAGATACGTGCGGGTGAACGCATTGCAGTTTTAGGCCGTAACGGTGCGGGTAAATCCACCCTATTGCAGATTCTTTCCGCAATGCAGTTCCCCAACTCAGGTTCGGTCCATCTGGATGAACTGGATATTAGCCTGATTGATCCCGCCGATGTACGCCGTGACATGGGGCTGTTAAACCAGAATGCACATCTGTTCTATGGAACCATTCGTGAAAACCTGACTTTGGGTGCGCCACTGGCCCGTGACGAAGATATCTTAAAGGCATTGAAAGTTACGGGAGCACTGGGGTTTGTACATGAAAAGAAAGAGGGGCTTGACCATCTGGTATTAGAGGGTGGTGTTGGTTTTTCTGGTGGTCAACGGCAGGCACTGTTATTGGCGCGTTTATTGATCCGCCAGCCGAATATCCTGTTACTGGATGAACCAACTGCCGCGATTGATGATGTGGCTGAAAAACAACTGATTGATCATTTAAGAAGTTGGTTGGGCTACCGTACCCTGATTGTGGCAACACACCGCCGCGCCGTACTGGAACTGGTTGATCGTATTATTGTTATGAATGATGGCAAAATTGTCATGGATGGACCTGTTGATCAAGTCTTGAAGCAAACAGCAATAAAACAAAAAATAATTTAATAAATAATAAAGAGGAAAATTCATGAGTGAGCAACAACAAACGAATAGTCGTCCCATGAATGTGACTTATAAGGAACCCAAGTTGCCACGTTCAACTTTGGTGGTTTGGCTGGTTGGAATTGGTTTGGTGGCACTGTTCGTTTGGGCATGGTTATTTAATTTGGAAGAGGTTTCAACGGGTACGGGGAAAGTGATTCCATCTTCCAAGGAACAGATCATTCAATCTCTTGAGGGCGGTATTTTAACCAAGCTTGAGGTTAAGGAAGGAGATGTGGTTGAAAAGGGGCAGGTGCTTGCCCAGCTAGACCCAACACGCCTTGCCTCAAATGTGGGAGAGTCCCAATCCTTGCTGACCTCTGCACAGGCCACTGCTGCACGCCTACGTGCGGAAGTGAACGGAACCCCACTGGCTTTTCCTGAAGAGGTGCTGAAAGAAGCTAAACTGGTACAGGAAGAAACAGCACTTTATCGTTCACGCCGTGCCAATCTCGAAGAGTCGATTGCAGGTAACCAACAGGCACTGAAACTGGTACAGCAGGAGCTGGCAATGACAGCGCCTCTAGTTGCCAAAGGTGCGGCAAGTGAAGTTGAGGTTTTGCGTTTAAAACGTGAGGCGAATGATTTACAAAATAAAATCAATGACACCCGCAATGAATATTATGTAAAGGCACGTGAGGAACTTTCCAAGGCAAATACTGATATTCAAACCCAGCAACAGGTGGTGAAAGGCCGAAATGACAGTTTACAGCGGGCTGTTTTTAAAGCACCTGTAAGAGGTGTGGTAAAAGAAATTGATGTAACGACATTAGGTGGTGTCATTCCTCAAAATGGTAAGTTGATGACCATCGTGCCATTGGAGGACAAGCTGCTGATTGAGGCGCGTATTTCACCACGGGATATTGCCTTTATTCGTCCTGGACAGGAAGCACTGGTAAAGATCACTGCCTATGACTATGCAATTTATGGTGGTTTACATGGCAAGGTTACCGTGATTTCACCAGATACCATTCGTGATGAAGTGAAACAGGACCAGTTCTATTATCGTGTTTACATTCGTACCGAATCTGACCGCTTGTATAACAAGGCTGGTACAGCCTTTAGCATTACCCCAGGTATGGTGGCAACCGTGGATATTCGCACTGGACAGAAAACAGTTCTGGATTACCTGCTTAAACCATTTAACAAGGCCAAGGAAGCATTACGGGAGCGTTGATCGCTTCTGGTTTTAAATCCTCGCACACCGCGAGGATTTTTTATTTGGGCTGTAAAAAGCTATAATTTCTTTTTTGCTTTTATTTAGATTTTTATGCCATTCACCATTGCCCATGCGGTTACTTTTGAAGAAGAAATTAAAAAAAGTCGTTTTCAGGCGATTGCTGCGGTTGTTGAAAATGAACAACAGGTCAAGGTCTTTTTAGAGCAGACCAAGGATAGCTCAACCACTCATCAATGCTGGGCGTGGAAGATTGGACACCATGTACGCTTTAATGATGATGGCGAACCCTCTGGAACAGCGGGACGACCAATTCTAGCGACGATTGAGGGCAATGATTTAACCAATGTGATTGTCATGGTCAACCGCTGGTATGGCGGAATCAAGCTGGGCACAGGTGGACTGGTACGGGCTTATGGTGGCTGTGCTGGACAGTGTTTACTATTGGCTGAGAAAATTGAGCTAATTGAGAAAAAAATAATACAGTTTGCCTGCCTGTTTAATGAATGGGCGATTATCCAGTATGAGTTGATGCAGCAACAGATTGAATATCAGGAAAGTTATACTGAAAATGGTGTCATGATTGAGGCACGTGTACAAGTTCATCAAATTGAACCACTCGGGCATAAACTTCAGGACGTGACTAGAGGGCGTGAGCAATTACGTGTATTGGATGAATAGTGTTTGCACGCCCTCCCTTGCGAGTCTGCGGAACAGTGTTCCTTATTCTCAGGACGTGAGCAGGTCAAGATTGTTGAGGAATCTGTAGATGACTGATCCATTATTGAAGTATCGGGAGCAACATAAACATCGTTTAAATTATATGCCTTGGCTATATTGGTCATTGAAACCCAAACATCGGGAATGGGCGGAACAATGGCAGGCGGAATATCAAGCCTACCTGATGGAAATGGAAACGGTGGAGATTGGAAAGAACTGTTTTATTTCTCCTTTGGCGCATATTTTTGCAGAGCGTGGGCGAAAGATTAGCATTGGTGACAACACCTTTATTGCGGCGGATTGCACTTTGCATGGGCCGTTGCAGATTGGCAATGAGGTGGCAATCAATCACCACTGTATTTTAGATGGTGGACGTGCTGGCATTAAATTGCATGATCAGGTGCGTATCGCGGCCTATAGCCATTTATATGCCTTCGATCATGGCATGGATTTAGAGCGTCCGATTTACCAACAGGCGGTGACTTCAAAAGGCATTGAGATTGGGCAGGATGTTTGGCTGGGGGCGCATGTTGGGATTAAAGATGGTGTGACAATCGGCGATCATGCCGTCATTGGAATGAACAGTATGGTGACTAAAAACATTGAAAAGCAAGCCATTGTTGCAGGTAATCCAGCTCGCTTGATTCGATATCGAAAATAAGAAAATAGCATGAAAAAGTTCAGAAGATTCGATACATAAATTTAACCTATCCTGGTTTTATCTGTGTTAAGTTAAAAACAAGTACAAGACCTAAGGTGTTAAACCTAAAGAGAGGCGAACATGAACCGTGTCATTGCATGTATTGATTCTTCACCCTGTATTGAGGCTGTCGCTGAAGCAGCCGCATGGGTGGCGAAGCAAACGCAAAGAGAATTAGTACTGTTGCAAATCCTGGACTATTATCCAGCAAGCTATCATTTAGGTGAAATCAGCGGTGTCATTGGTTTTGAAAGTAATGCCATGCTGCTCAAGGAGTTGGCAGAGCTTGAGCAAAAGCAAAGTGAACTCGCGCTCGACTACAGCAATAATTTACTGAAACACATTTCTGAACTGATTGAAAAACAATATGGTTTAACCAGTACCAAGATTCAGGAAAAGGGTGATTTTCTTGAACAGAGCTTTAATATTTTAAAAGAGAATGATGTTGTCATTATCGGGCGTGTGGGTGAACGGGCGGCCGAGAAGAATAAGCCGATTGGCAGTAACGTGGAAAACTTTATTCGTGGTGCAAACTGTACAGTAATTACGGTAGGCGAGCATTTTGAAGCACCAAGACGCTTTATCTTCGCCTATGAATATTCACCGACCTGTCAAAAAATGCTGCAACGCATTGCCCAAAGTGATTTATTGAAAACACTGCAATGTCACTTACTTTATGTTGGTGATCATCCTGAAATGCTGACCGAACCTGAAAAGTATTTAAAGGATGCTGGTATAGAGGTTGTGCCTGTCTACCGTTATGGAGATGTGGCACAAAATATTCTGGAATATCAGGCAGAGCATAAGATTCAGTTGATTGTGCTGGGGGCTTTCAGCCACAGTAAAATCCATCAATTCTTTCTGGGTAGCATCACCACCACAATTTTCCGTAATGCCAATGTGCCTTTGCTCGTGGCTAAGTAATTCATTTTTCTCCATATAGTTATCCGCAAATACTGTGGATAACTATATGGAAAAGCATTGTGTATAAATATAAGTAATTGATATTAAATAATTAAAAATTTTAGGTTGTTTTTTAATCTCTATTCCACAATCGCAATTGCAAAACCATCATGGCCTTTTGAACCCACAGTTTGTAGTGCTGTACAGGATAAAAGCTTTGGGTGATCTTTTAATGCCGTAAATGCATCACGAATACCTTCAATGCTTGGTTTCTTATTATTTTCATCCAGAATTGCACCTGCACGAATGACATTATCCAGTACGATAATGGTGCCCGAATGGGACAGTTGTAAACTTAACTCCAGATATTCAGGATAACTTTGTTTGTCGGCATCAATAAAAATAAAATCAAAAGCTTCGCTGCCATCAGCAATAAGCTGCTTCATCACATCTGCACCACGACCTTTTTTTAGTTCGATCCTGGTGGGCATATTGGCATAATCAATGTTTTCCTGCGCCAGAATTACGTGGGTATCACGTCCTTCAACGGTCAGTAGATAACCATCTTCAGGTAAGGCCTTTGCCAGCCAAATGGTGCTATAAGCCGCAAAAGTTCCCAGTTCCAACACGCGCTTGCACTGATTCATCTGAATCAGCATTTGTAAAAACATACCTTGATTAGGTGCAACAGCCAAATGATTAGAAAAACCCTGCTGATCGGTATTGTCTAATGCATGTTGAAGTTTTGGATCAGTGGGAATTAAATGTGAATTGATATATTCATCAATGTCTGTCCACATCTGTTGCATAATCAGGTTTACCTATGAATCTGTTAGCTGCATTTTAAACATTTATATCCAGAGTGCAATTTGATTCGTTGTAAATGAAAAAAGTAAATTATTGGCTGTCAATGATTGAGCACATCAGTTGCCTTAAATGGCTTTGAATTTCTGGTGGGAGTTGAATAAATAACAAATCTATCGGCATATGTTGCCAGTTTGGTTGAACCTGTCCCTCATTTAAATACTCAGCCAGTAGGAAAATCTGTGATACGGAACAGTTAAATGCCTGTGCCAAATATTGGAGCAAGGCAGGACTATATCCTTGATTGCCATTCTCAAGATTGCAAATATTACTTTTTGAAGTGTTAGAGAAATCCGCAAGTTGTTGTTGTGACCAGCCCTTTTGTTTTCTCATATATCGTATTGCGTGACTTATATCCATAGGTTGATGTTATAAAAACCTATGGAATAGTAGGTATTGTAATACAATACAAATTAAGATTTTTGTATTGTTATACAATACTTTTGGCGTTTGAGATTTACTAAAATAATGAAATTACTATAAATAGCTTACTTTAAGTAATACCGAATAAAGCTTATGCATTAAGGATAATAAAGGGGAATAGGATGGTTAACCAAAAACTGGATAAAGAAGAATCAAGAGTATTGTTTGATGCTTTAGAAAAAACTTATCTGCAAGATTTATACGATTTAAAGGTAGAGCAAGTCAAAACAGATGAGCTGGATTGTTTCTGCTATTCTGTGGTGGTGGCCTGTATTTTTAAATATCAGTCTGCTGAACAGGCAAAAAAGATAGTGGGGTATTTTACTGAAATTATGTGGGAAAAATATCATCCCAGTTTTACCCTTAAGTTAAAGCAGCGATATGCCGCTTATCAAGAATATTTAAGCCTGTATTTTTCCCATCAGAAAACAGCGGCAGGTTTGGACCCAGCCATGACGATGGGATTTATCCTGATGAGTTTTGCGGTCGAAAAGATGCATCAAAATCATATCTATGTGGTGGAACTCACCACAATGATCCATAAAATGATCTTTGCATGTATCAATAAAATTAAAAGAAATAAAATGCTTGACCGAGGTAAGTTACAACTACAAACCGTCAATTAAATAAAAATGCTTCTTTAAAGGAAACATTTTTCTGGCTCTAAAAATTACACATTGAACTGTTGCGGGTTAGGTCAGGTCCCCAGGTACGATAACCCTGGGTATCAATATGGATTTGTCCAGAGCTGTATAATCCTACACCCAGATTTAAACTTTGACCATGCTGGGTCCAGAACTGGCATAGTTTAAATTTGGTTTGTTCAATAAATGCATAGTCTTGAGGTTGGGGAAATTCAGGGCCAATGCGGAAATCAATTGCCGAGTTGAATAAATGCTTGGAAGAGCTTGCTCCGCCAGCGCATTGATTCAGGGGAAGATCACGGTAAACCGAAGTCACTTCAAAATCTGTCAAAATTTTGGCTGCAATCAGGTACTTAAACACACGCAAGGTTGAAAGTGAGTTGTTCCATAACTCACGGTTAGGCACCATATATTCAGAGCGTCCACATTTTTGCCAGTCCCGTGCAGTACGCAGTAATTCAAAACTTGGAATAATATGCGCCACATTGTTGCGTGTTAAAAACTGCTCATATTCACGCACACGTGCATAGTTCTCGCCCTGATTGAGCCAGATGCGATAAGAGGTAGGTTCAACCTTATTGGGAATGGGGCGGGTAATGGTCACTTGTTCCTGGGGAATATAAATTCTTTTTCCGATGTTGTTATTCTGGGTCACTTTGGTGGTCGAGCTGACACAACCCACCATCATCACAGGGATGATAAAAAATGAAAAAAGGCCCTGTAATTTATTTTGCATCATAAAAAAGAAATTTCACAAACGATAGGTGTATCATTTTAATGCAAAATAGCGCATGAATAATGATGCAATTGCAAAGAAATGTGTGATTCAGGTATAAAAAAGACCAGTAGAAACTGGTCTTTTTGATTATTTTTCTAAATACTGAAGCTTGTCTGGCTTACCGTTCCATTCTTCACGGTCAGCGGGTTGTTCACCGATTTGAGTGATGTTGTTGCCTGCCCATTTTTCTGATAATTCAGCATTCAATTCAATAAACACTTCCTGACCTTCTGGCAGTTCATCTTCCGAGAAAATCGCATTTGCTGGACATTCAGGTTCACACAATGCACAGTCAATACATTCATCTGGATTGATCACAAGGAAGTTTGGACCTTCATAGAAGCAATCTACAGGACAAACTTCAACACAATCTTGATACTTACATTTAATACAATTTTCGGTGACAACAAATGTCATGGCGGCAGCTACCTAAAAAATATGGTTTTCATTTTGAATAGCGTATTTTAGGCAAAAAAGACCGATAGAAACAATTCCTTTTATTGATATTTATTATTCGTATCAATGAAATGGACTTATTTATATGACTTTTGTTGATAATAAGTCTCAACAACAGGGTCAATCGACTTATTTATGCTTTTTCTTTAGCCCACCACCATCTTGTTTGTTGACCGTTGCCCAGGCAATACGTTCAGCATCTTCCTGAGAGCGCCCTTGATCCAGTTCGCTTTCCTCAATATGCTTCGCCTGTCTTTTCTGTTTTGCTGTATAGGCAGATTTATCTCCACGTGACATAACGATTTCCTCTTTAACGGATAATAACTAAAAGAAATAGCATTGTTCTAGGAAATGGTGGGTGAGCAATTGTTAGGTTTTAGCAGGGCTGTGTAAATAAGCTCCATCATTACAGATAGAGCTTATTTTTGATGGATTAGCTCTCAACAGTTTGAGCTGTCTTGGATAATGCCTTTAATTGATAAAGATGTTCCAGTGCCTGACGTGGTGTTAATTCATCAACATCAATGTTTTGTAACAACTCCAGTGCAGGTGAATGGGCTTGCACTTCAATGATGCGCTCAACAACGTGGGTTTCGATTTCATTGTCAATTGTGCTGAATAAATCAGTCTGTACAGTATTTTGCAAATGCTGGTGCTGTTGCTTTTCCAGAATCTTTAAACGTTTTTGTGCTTCTTTAATCACATTGGCTGGAATACCCGCCAGTTTTGCCACCTGCAAACCGTGACTCTGACTTGCTGGGCCATGTTGAACCTTATGCAGCAAGATTAAATTGCCGTTTAATTCCTGCGCCGTAACATGATAGTTATCAATACCTGCTTCACCACCCAGTTCAGTCAATTCAAAATAATGGGTTGCAAACAGGCACAGGCATTTCACACGTTTGGTCAAGTCAAGTACACACGCCCAAGCCAGAGATAAACCATCGTAGGTACTGGTACCACGACCAACCTCATCCATTAATACCAGAGATTGGCTGGTGGCATGGTGCAGAATTTGAGAGGTTTCAGTCATTTCCACCATAAAGGTGGATTTACCTGTGGAAAGGTCATCGGCTGAACCAATACGGGTAAAGATACGGTCAATAGAACCCAGCTTCGCGGATTTTGCAGGTACGAAACTGCCGCAGTAGGCGAGTAGGCTAATCAGTGCTGTTTGACGCATGAACGTTGATTTACCGCCCATGTTTGGCCCTGTGATAATTGCCATACGATGCTGAGGATCAAGAAATGTATCATTTGGTGTAAAGGGTGCCTTATTTAAGGCTTCAACCACAGGATGGCGACCACCCTGAATCTTGATACTGGTTTCTGGGGTAAATTCAGGTCGAGCCCAGTTATTGAGGCGTGCCTGATGGGCAAAATTGGCGAGAACATCAATATGGGCAATCGCTGCACTCATCATTTGTAGATGGGCAATGTTTTGGCGCAACTCATCTAGCAATGATTCAAACAGGAGTTTTTCACGCGCTAATGCACGGGATTCGCTGGATAGGACTTTATCTTCAAAACTTTTCAGTTCTGGTGTAATATAACGCTCGGCATTTTTTAAGGTTTGACGGCGAATATAGTCGGCAGGTGCCTGCTCGGCCTGGGCGCGTGTCAATTCAATATAATAGCCACTAACACGGTTATAGCCGATTTTTAGGGTATTGATGCCTGTCCGTTGACGTTCCTTAATTTCCAGGTCAATCAGGAACTGCCCAGCATGATCACGAATTTTGCGTAACTCATCCAGCTCATCATCATAACCCTCGGCAATGACATTGCCATCACGCAACAGCACAGGTGGGTTCTCAACAATCGCCGCCATTAAATGCTGGTGTAGGCTCTTAAAATCGCCAAGTTCCTGATCAAGTTGAGTCAATAATCTGGATTGCTGTGTTTTTAAAACAGGTGCTAAAGCGTGACGTAAAAAAGGAATCTGCGCACATGCCTGACGAAGCTGAACTAAATCACGCGGACGCGCACTGCCAAGCGCAACACGGCTTAACACACGCTCAATATCTCCAATTTCTTTCAATACTAACCGCACAGGTGATTCATGATAGCCTTTTAATAGTTGTTCAGTGGCATCAAGACGGGCATCTAAAGCCGCTGTGTCACGAATTGGTTGCATCAGCGTTCGGCTCAGTAATCGTCCGCCCATTGCTGTTTGACAGTCATTAATCAATTGAAATAATGAGGTGCCATGATCAAACAGGGGTTCAATGATTTCCAGATTTCGGCGTGTAATTGGGTCAAGCGCAATAAAATCGGTACTTTGCTCAATCTGAATGGAACGGATATGTGGCAAGGCTGTTTTTTGGGTTTCTTTAGCATAATGGATTAATGCCGCCGCTGCTGCTTTTGCCAGTGGAATTGGGTCTAATCCAAAACCTGACAAGGTCGAAACTGCAAACTGGTCACATAGGGTCTTTTGTGCGTTATTTAAGTTAAAATCAACATTTGGACGTTTGGTGATTGGACATTCCAGATTTTTCTTAATTTGTTCAATGATGTTTTGGTCAATCAGGTCTTCATCAATCAGGATTTCACTCGGCATCAAACGCGCAAGTTCAATAGGAAGCTGTTCAGGTTTGTAGTCTTGTTGTTGAACCTTAAAAATACCCGCACTTAAATCGAGTAGGGCAAAACCAATCTTGTTTTGCTGAATACAGAGCGCCACAAGGTTTGACGACTGGTAACTGGTGAGCAGGGCATCGTCAGTCAATGTGCCTGGGGTGAGAATACGAACAACCTTACGTTCAACAGGACCTTTACCTGTCACCTCACCAACTTGTTCACAAATGGCAACTGTACGACCAGCTTTAACCAAACGGGCAAGATATCCCTCTGCAGCATGATAGGGTACGCCCGCCATTGGGATTGGTTCGCCGTTGGTTTTACCACGATGGGTCAGTGTAATGCCTAATAGTTTGGCAGCAAGATGAGCATCTTCAAAGAATAATTCGTAAAAGTCGCCCATACGGTAGAACAATAGCGCATGTGGATAATCCATTTTGACTTTTAGGTATTGCTGCATCATTGGGGTGAGACTGGAAAGGTCTGCTATGCTATTATTATCTTTCATTGCTATTAAGTCCTTTATTTTCAATGTTTTTGATAGTATCTAACATAAACAGAGTATCCGATGGTGTGGGATGAAATCTAATTGAATACAACCTAAGCTAAAACATTAGTGTAGGTTTTAGTATAGGTTGTTTTGGTTTAAACTAGCCATCATTCCTTATCAATATTGGAAAAAGTGAACTACTTGAAAGGATAACAAATAATTCGGTCTTTCTGTGAGGATTAAAATGGCTCGTTCAATAGAACAACAAACAACAATGAAAAAAGCACTTTCAGCGAAAGCTATTGAGAAGATGAAAGTGGGTGATCCTGACAAAGCTGATATTGGGGAATATGTAGGACTACGAGTACATTGCGGCAAAACAGGAATGAAGACTTTTTTCTACCGTTATCGTAGCCCTGTAGATGATTCAATTAAACAATATAAGATTGGAAATTTTCCTCAAGTGACATTGGCGGAAGCAAGGATGGAACTCATCCGTTTAAAGGCTGAACGTAATCAGGGAATTTGTCCAAAGCAGAAAAAAGAACAGGAGAAACTACAACAACAAGTTGAACAAGAAAATGTACAAAAAAATATCTCTCAACTCACTGTACATCAAATGATAGAGATGTATTTGACCGAGGTGATTGAAGATCACTGGACTACTGACCCTCGAACAGGTGAGAGGAAAAAGATATTGGGTGTACGAAAGCCTAAAGGTCAATCTGAAACACGGCGTACTTTGTATGGTGATGCTGTACGGGTTTTGGGAAATCGTGTTGCTTTGGAAGTGACCCGAAAAGATGTGGTGGCGTTAACCAAAGAAATTATTGATCGTGGTTCTAATGTGCAGGCTGGGCGGGTGTTGTCTGAATTGACGCTGGCTTATGAATACGCTATTGGATTAGAGCGATTTCCTGATAATTTTGCCAATCCTGCCTTATTGGCTAAGATGAGCATCAGACAGTCAAGATTAAAAGTGACACCTAAAAAAGGTACACGAGTTCTAAATGATCAGGAGTTAAGACGCGTATTGGCTTGGTTGCCAACATCTGGATTTACAAGGAATCAAAAACATATACTGTTTTTGACCCTGTGGACGGGATGTCGTACTGGAGAGCTATGTGATGCTCAATGGAGTGATTTTGATTTGGAGCAAGGAACATGGCATTTAAAAGCGTCAAAAAATGGTACTGAGCGTTATATTCAGCTTTCTAGACAGTGTGTTGGCTTTTTGCAAAATCTATATAAGCCAGATCAGAAGTATTTATTTGCTTCGTCTCGAACAGGGCTTGCTATTCAACAAAAGTCTCTAACAGTAATGAAGTGGAAAATGAGAAATCCAAGTAAAGGTCGGGATAAATTTCTCCCCGAACAACTTTGGTTAGAAAATATGGATGATTGGAATCCACATGATTTGCGTCGAACAGTGAGAACGGGTTTATCCAGATTAGGATGTCCTACAGATATTGCAGAAGCAGTTTTGGGACATTCCAAAAAAGGAATTGAGGGAACTTATAATCTGCATAATTATGAAGCCGAATGTGCGGAATGGTTGCAGAAGTGGGCGGATTATTTGGATGGAATCAAAAAAAGTTAGGCTAGATTTTAAGTATCTAGCCTTTATCTATTATCTATGAATTCGGTGGCAGTCGATATTTTTCTTCTCCCGTAGCAAGTTTACAATCCTTAACATAACGTTCTGATATTAGCTTTTCTAAAAGTTGTTCTTCTGTACATTTATTAACAAAACATAAAAGTTCTAATTCTTTTTTAGTTTTTTCTGATAAAACGTAATAATAACTTTTTTTACCTTTATTTTTTTCTCTATGTGTTTTTTGATTCCAAGCATTAGATAATTTATTTTTTAGATTTTCATATCTATCTATATTCTCATAGTATAAAAAGTCAAAAATAATTTCTACGGTATTTTTGAAGTCTGACTCATTAATAGGGGAGTAATTTTGACTTTTATAATCTGGGTTTTCTTTCATGTAATTAATAGCCCATTTATAAAATTCGCTATCTTTATTTTTGAAATGACTGCCTTGGTTTAATATTAAGTCGCTAAACTCAGTTTTTATTTTATCTAGTTTTTTTGGGATTTTATTATTAAGCTCTATATAACATATGTATAAGAATTTAATAAAATCATCCCTGATTTTTGATTTTACTATTTTTTCATTTTCTATTATATTTAGAGAAAAATTTAATAACCTTTTATTTTCTTCGTAATCTTGGAAATTTATACTTCTTATGGTATTTAAGTTAGTATAGTCAGTTATATATTCTTTGAACTCAATTAAATCTTCATTATTAAATTTTGAAGTAATTTCTAATATGATGTTTTTTATCTCCTCTAATTTTATTATATTATTTAGCTTTGTTAGAGTATTTAACTCCCTATTGTATCTTCTTTCAACTCTTATAGCTGCTTCTAATAAAAAAATATAATCGTATTTGTTATAATTTTTTATTAAAGACTTAACATCTTTTTGTTCATCATAATAGGTTGATCCATTCACTTCTAAAGCCATACATCCTCGCAATGCCTAATTTTTAGGCTGAATTAGGGTAATATTACGTAATTTTAACATGGAAAAAAGTAAGATTCCAGTAACATTCTAGAAATATTTTGATTATATTTCACCTATATTTTAGAAGTATTTTCATTACATTTTAGTTATATATGTAGTGTTTTTCGGCTTTGCCAAGGGGATGCCAATCGCCAGTAATTTAAATTTAGCTTCTAGTAAGAAATCCTCTAAGTTGGAAAAAGCTTACTTTAATAAATATTTGTTTGTAGTTTCATAATAACTAATTTTTTAAGATAATTATATATTTTTAGTAGAGAGTGGGAATTAATTAAAACAAAATTATTGTAGGGGTAGGATAGTAATAGGTTTAAATATTCTAATTTTTAGGGGTGGTAGTATTTAACTTTAGCTTCCATTTCGACCTATAAATCATGCCAATCGGTATGATTTTAGCTGTTTGCTATAGAAGTAGAGAAAATTGATTTTAAGTCTTTTGATGGTCATATCTATGCAAGATTTTTGCTAGGATTATTATTTAATTATATTATTATTTATTAGTTACTTAAATCTAAATACCATCATCATAACCAAGATGATGGTGATGGATTGTCATTAGAAGAATAATCAATCAATTGATCTAAATTATAAAAATACAGAACTAACACTCCTATGAAATTTACCATAGGAGTATCTCCACATGAACCAAGCACAAACCCTACTTGATATTGAAAAATTCATGTCATTAGTATGTAAACGAGATTATCACTGGGAAGACTTTGCACCCGATTATGATCAGTGGCTGGACGATGCAAGGGCTATCTATGATGAAGAGCTTGAATACAGTCCCTTGATTCAAGCCTATTTTGATTTAATGCCTGAACGGATTGATTGGGAAGATCAAGATATATTTGAGGATGATCAAGCATTTCGATCCTTTCAACGTCGTCTCAAATACCAGCAGCAAGATTTTATAGAAGATTTGGCAAATCAAAGTGATGACTATCACAACCGTTTGGATGACTATTTTACCAGTCTGATTGAACGTCATCGTAAATTATTATTGGTCAGGGTCGATTTATCCTATCGCTTTGAGCGTAGTCCCTGTATCCAACAGTTTGGCAACAACATCAGGAAGTTACTTAGTCGTATCCAAAACAAGGATACCATCTTTAAAGATCAAGTTGGCTATGCCTATCGACTGGAACAGGGTGGCAAGAGCAAAGGCTATCATTGTCATTTACTGGTGATCTACAACGGTTCTGAGCGTTGCCGTGATGCTTATCTGGGACAATCTATCGGTGAGCTATGGCAGGATAAGATCACTCAGGGTAACGGTCTATTCTATAACTGCAATCAAAAAGAGCATAAACGCTATTATGAGGATGAAGGGAAATGGGGCTTAGGCTTGGTGGAACGGCGTAATAAAACAGCAGTTACCAATGCCTATCACACCATTCATTACTTGACTCGCCATAAGCCTGACCAGTATTTAAGGGTAAAACTCAGTCGTAGAGTGAATGTATTTCAAACTGGGCAGACTAGATGGAAAAAATAAGACTTAATATTTTGATCATTGATTGATCATGCCTTTGGGCAGTTTATTACAGAGTCGTGTCTCTTATGGTTATAACCCATAGGAGACATACATGAACCACATCAATTGTAATGAAACCCTTTTTCAGATCGAAGATTTAATGCTGAATATTTGTTTAAACCGATACTATTGGCGAGATGCGATTGTTGAACTGCAAAGAAACCGAGAAGCAGCGACCAATATTTATGATCCTGAACTTGAATATTCACCACTGTTACAAGGCTATTTTGACTTGATGTCGATGAGTCACGCATCAGATTCGGGTAGAACAATAAATCCACGTAGATCACCATTACAATCCAGAACGGCTTTTCAGAATTTCTGTGATGGACTCATGGATGAGCAGGATCATTTCATTCTGAGACATAAACGGCAACGTAAGCGTAACTACACCGCCATCAAAAATTACATTGAAGACCTACTGGATAGCGATTGTGAGTTTCAAGTGATACATGGAAACTTTAATAAACTGAACCATGAGGCTCAGGGTGTTTATCAGTTTCATCAAACCCTGACAGAATTTCGTAGTCGAATCTTGAAACGTGATACCTGTTGCGAAGATCTACTGGATTATTCATGGGTCATTGAACAAGACCGAGAGGAAGGTTTGATTTGTCGTTATATTTTCATCTATGTTGGGTCATCTGACATAGAGCTTGATAATTATGCTACAGATCGTACGGATAAGAATTATGAGTTAATCGAGGAAGAAAACCTCTTGAACATTATTCACACGCTATCAAACCACGATGTTGAAGATCAGTATCTACGGGCAAGGATTAAAAGGATGCGTTGCTTTGGATAAATGTTGATCCCAAAAAATTGAATCTACACACTATAAACATGAATGTTTATTTCATATATTCATTTTTTGGCTTGAGTCATGTGGGGATGTTGGGTCAATTCATCTCATTGGGTGCAGTAAAAAAATACGGTATGCCGATTTGTATTGAGGAAGACCCCTCTCAACTACAATTACTGGGAGTACCCACATGACCAATCTCGTTGAATACCAATATCGTATCCTGAACATCAAAGCAGTGATTGAAATTACTGCACTGAGTCGTTCAACCATCTATGAAATGATCAATCCGAAATCGAATTATTACGATGCCAATTTTCCCAAACCAATTCATTTAACCCAGAATCGGATTGGCTGGGTATCTCAGGAAATCTATGATTGGCTTGAATCTAAAATCGCCCAACGATCAGAGACATACTGAGCAACCCTGATACGGCTACATGGTTGAATCGCAACGAACTGGCATGATCCCAAAAAATCACAGATATATATCATTAACATGAAGATTGAATGTTTTCTTTTATCCCTTACATTCAAAAACATAGGCTTGCCGATTGGTAAGCCTTTTTTCATTTAATGAGGATTATCCTATGAATATTACATGTCCATATTGCTATTCAGCTAATGTTAGCCGTGCAACCGCACAGCCTACTGGCAATAACAGTTTTTCTTCAATGGCAGGTGCAGGGATTGGTGCAAGCCTTGCCAAAAGCTTGCCTATACCGATGTCACCATTATTGGGTGGGCTAGCTGGTGCAGTGGTAGGTGGCTTGATTGATAGTTTGGTTCAACCATCCCAACCACAGCAGCCTACCGCTTATTTCCATTGCAACAATTGCCAGCACAATTTCAACTAAGGATGGGAGGAAATCATCATGGCACATCAACTTGAACAAATGGCGTATGTCGGTGAAACCCCGTGGCATGGTCTGGGTAATCAACTCAGTCCACATCAACCGATTGAAGTCTGGGCACAGCAGGCAGGCATGGATTGGCGTATTGAATCATCCAATGTCAGTTACATGGCAAAGAATGATCGGGGACAAAGCATCATCCTGCCTTATGAGGAACAGCGTGTTTTATACCGTTCTGATACCCATGCACCTTTATCGGTGGTCAGCCAACGCTTTCAGGAAGTTCAACCCAAAGAAATCCTTGAGTTTTATCGTGATCTGACCGAGCAATCAGGCTTTGAACTGGAAACCGCAGGGGTACTCAAAGGTGGTAAAAAGTTCTGGGCTTTGGCACGTACAGGACAGAGTACAGCACTCAAGGGCAAGGATGTCAGCAATGGCTATATTCTTCTCGCTACAGCCTGTGATGGTACGCTTGCCACAACAGCACAATTTACTTCAATCCGTGTGGTGTGTAATAACACTTTGGCAATCGCCTTACGCAATGGCAGTACCAGTGCAGGCGTAGTTAAAGTTCCACATAGCACCCGATTTGATGCGGAAAAGGTCAAGCAGCAACTTGGCATCTCAGTTCGTGCATGGGATGAGCATATGTATGAAATGAAGCAACTGAGTCAGCGTAAAGTCACCCAACAGGAAGCAGCAGCCTATTTTGATGCGGTATTTAACAATACCAGTCTCAGCATTGCTGAACAGGATGACAGCATTATCCAGTTCTACCGCAATGTGGCAAATGAAGCCCAAAACGCTGCAACCAATAAGACCGAACCGAATGGACGAGCCATGTCGA
The DNA here is from genome assembly GCF_030385805.1 of Acinetobacter thutiue. Classification (NCBI taxonomy): domain Bacteria; kingdom Pseudomonadati; phylum Pseudomonadota; class Gammaproteobacteria; order Moraxellales; family Moraxellaceae; genus Acinetobacter; species Acinetobacter thutiue. Next base: position 1,164,938 of record NZ_JAUDZE010000001.1, on the reverse strand, counting down.
AAGTCATGGATATGTTTAATGGTCAGGGACGGGGTGCAGAACTCAGTTCAGCCCAAGGGACAGCCTATGGCTTGCTGTGTAGCATCACAGAGTTTGTCGATCACGAACGTCGAGCCATGAGTACTGATCACCGACTGGATTCAGCATGGTTTGGTACGGGTGCAGCCATGAAACAGCGAGGATTGGAACAGGCACTCAGAATGGTGGTCTAACTTGAATTGGATTTGAGCTAATCAAATTAGCCTAAGGAATATACCCATTGCTTAAATCCTCTATTTCCCTCTACCCAAAACTCCCTTTTGCCACATCGCCCTGATGTGGCTTTTTTTATGCCGCAATTTTAATTTTTACAGACATGGAGTATCTCATGAACCATATCGTTGAACCACAAAGCAGTAAATCCATACCACATTTACCGTTAGCTAAACCTAATCCCAGTCGTGCCAAACGGCTTGCTAAAACCAAAGGCATGAGCCGTGAACAATGGTTACAGGTACGCAAACAAGGCATTGGCAGTAGTGATGCAGCCGCAGCCTGTGGGCTTAATCCCCACATGAGCATGCTGGAACTATGGATGATTAAAACAGGACGGATGCAGACACAGCCTGATCAACCCACACAAAACAGTTATTCACCCTTATACTGGGGCAATCAGCTTGAACCTCTGATTGCCAATTATTACCAGCACAAGACAGGTCATAAAGTGCGTAAGGTCAATGCAGTGTTACAGCATCCTGATCCTGACAAACACTTTATGCTGGCGAATCTGGACTATGCCGTTGTAGGCTGTGATGAAGTACAGATATTGGAGTGTAAATCAGTGGGGGAATGGGGAACCAAACTCTGGCGTGATGGTGTGCCTTTATACGTGATTATTCAGGTACAGCACCAACTGGCAGTGACAGGCAAACAGGCAGCGCATATTTGTGCCTTGATCTGTGGACATGAAGCCAAAATCTTTAAGGTTGAACGCAATGAAATTGTGATAGACCAAATCATGACTTCTGAACGGATATTCTGGAGCTGTGTGGAAAATGACATACCACCGAGTGTTGATGCCAGTGAATCAGCCGCCAAAGCCCTGCAACTACTTTACCCTCAACATATCCCTTTACAGTCCGTTGATTTCTCCACATTGGAGGGTGTTGATCAACTGTTTACTGATCTGTTGCATGAGGAAAAACAACTGACTGACCATCAAACCAAGTATGACTATCTCAAGCATCGGATTCAGGCACTCATGAAAGATGCAGAGAAAGCCATCTTTTCCAATGGTACTGTGACATGGAAAAAATCAAAGGACAGTGTGGTACTGGATCAAAAGGCATTATTACAGGCACAGCCTGAGCTCCTGCAACAGTATCCACAATCCCGACAAGGGAGCAGACGCTTTAATATTTATTCTGCAACAACCTAAATCATCTGACTAAACAAGTTTTAGACCTATTTCCATCACACACCACATCAAACGATTTTATTTCCCTAAATTTAAAATTTGTGCAAAGCCGCCCCTCTTGTCCTTTCCCTAATACTAAGGAAAGGACGGTGGAGCAGCTTTGCATTTTTTATGTTCGCACAATGTTTTCTCCCATGACCGAATATTCAACAGGTTTTTTTATTTCATCAATCTTGAGGTGAGGGAGCGGTGCATTCAATGGATTTGGGGAATCCGTAAATAAATGCAATAAAGGATAATCACTATGATTAAAGGTTTAGCAATTACCCCACCTGTGTTGGGGCGCATCAGTATTGGCAAGATTGTCGAAAAGAATGGCAAGCGACTACCTGAAAAGGATGACCAATTTACCATTACCAGTCAGATTCAAACTAAGGATGGCTGGGTTAAACATCCACTGGATGAGCAGCTTCGGGAAAAGGCACAAAATGGAAAACTCCGTACAATTCCTGTACGGATGATCTTTAATGAGCCTGAACTCAATCTTCGGGCAGAGTACAGTTTATTTGATCGACAGACTGGACGTTTAATTTGCTCAGGCAATGGGGAAACCTGTCAGCGACTCGGACAGAATGGCATTGAGCAACATCCATGTCCATCACCTGATTTATGCCCACTGGCACAGGGTGGGCTGTGTAAACCTTATGGCAGGCTGTATGTCAATCTGGATGAGTCGGATGAGTTTGGCACATTCATTTTTAGAACCACGGGTTTTAACAGTATTCGGACACTGGCAGCACGACTCAGCTATTACCATGCAGCATCAGGTAACTTATTGTCATGTCTACCCTTGCAACTGACCTTACGAGGTAAAAGCACCACCCAAAGCTATCGTACTCCGATCTACTATGTGGACTTGACCTTACGTGATGGTGTCAATTTACAGGATGCGATTAGCTCAGCCAAACAGATAGATGAACAAAGCAAGGCAGCAGGCTTTTATCAAGAGGCTTTGGATTTCGTGGCACGGCAGGGCTATGGCAATGCCAGCTTTGAGGTGGGCGGTGATGAGGGGCTGGATATTGTGGAGGAGTTTTATAGTGACCAGCAAAATGCTGTTGAGGTACAGCCTGATTCAGCGTCTGTTCATCAGGCGATGGATGATGCCACAGGTATAAAACAGGGACTTCGGCAAAGTGTAAGGGCTGTAAATTAGGTCAGGACGATTGGCAGAAAAATACAGAACTCAGGTTTGTATTGAGAGAAACGCCTCTCAATCACAAACTGGGAGCAATAACATCATGTCAACTATTGAATATCAATATCAGGTTCTTAATATCACTGCTGTGATTGGAATTACGGCTTTAAGTCGTTCAACCATCTATGCTCTCATTAATCCCAAATCTGATTACTACGACCCAAGTTTTCCGAAACCTCTCCATTTGACAAAAAATCGGATTGGTTGGTTGTCACAGGAAATCAACGATTGGCTGGAGTTAAAAATCGCTCAGCGAGAAGGGTAAGGGGAAAATGATCCCCTTATTTTTTTGTCTTAAATAGATTGGGTTGAGGAAGTTAATAGAGTATTTAAGCTGACAAATAACTCAGATAAATCAAATCTGATTGCTCTGGCTTGGATGTGGCATTACAGCTATAAAAAATTTCCCCATCAAACTTTTCCCCTAAGTGTTCAATAATGATCTCAGTTAAATCCTGAATCTTATCAAGTGAGAATGAAGATTGGTGCAGATTGAAATTGAGTATCACCGTACCGTCTCTCCCAATCGGGCTAAATAACGGTTTCACATTTTCATTCATTAACTGTTGTTCTTGTAACGAATGAATATTGATATAGCGTTGTCCTTTTTCAAAAGCATCCGACTGGTAAAGATCTGCTGGTTCGAGAAATAATTCTGTTGAGAAATAGGTTTTAATTAATGCATTAAAAACCTTTTCCAATGCCTGCTGATGGTTTTCATTGGATGTTTGCTGATAAATAAGGGCATTAGATAAATATTCAGGTAAAGGAGTTAGGTTATTTTTGGCTGTAATCACGATGCTATGTTCACAGCTAATAGGAATTTCGGTTAATTCTGCCAATTCGTTTACAACGATAACGGCAACTTTATCAGTCTGAGAGTGGGCTAAGGCAGATAGGGGTTCTTGCACCATGTTTAAAGGGCGAAGATGTTCCATTGCAGGATTAAAAAAATCAAGATTAATCTTGGTATGGGTATAAATGACAAGGTTTTCATTTAAGTCTACTTCATTATTTTGCATGGTGTTGATCCAATTTTAATTAGGGCTAACAAAGATTATTTTTGCTCTTTGATTGCCTGAGCCAGTTCGTGCATTTCATGACTTTCTAAAATGACTGCGAGTTGTTCCAATACAGGTTTGGCTTCTTTTTCATCAAGGTTTAAAACATCCCGATACACGTCATTGACGCTGTCACCAATATGATTAATCAGTTGCCCGACAATTGAAGGACGCATTGCACCCAAATGATCATCTGAATTGAAAATATCCAGAATACTTTTTTCTGGGTTCTGCATGGCTTTATTGGCAGTGATGAGTTTTGCTTTTTCAAATAAAGGATTGAGTTCAATCAGAATATGTTCAGGTAACACATCCCGAAGCTCTTTATTGACTAGATGTAGAATCACCGCTTGGGAAAGGCTGAGACCTTTTATTGTGGTTTCTACTTTTTTCCAACGCCAGTTATGCGGCATACAGTCACGGCGACACTCTAAAGCTAAGGGGAATATTTTTTCCAACAGGTTAAGGTCACGCTGAATGGTACGCTGAGCAGTTTCAAGTCCCTGCTCATATAAGTGTTCTTCAATCTCTGTGGTGGTCACATAACCATGATTGAGTAGAAATTGAATGATTTTCCATTGTCGGATGATAATTTTTGATGATGACTGACTCATAAGGGACTCAAACAGCTTTTTGCCGAGTGTAATCATTTTCTTATGCAAAATTAAGAGAATAAAGTTATGAGTAGGTCATAGTTTGACGTACTCGATTTATTTATTTCTATTATACTTTATCGAACGTTTTGGCTTTTATTAAAAACGCCTGAGATGTTAAGAAATGTCTTGCTTTTGGCTAGGATAGTTTACATGGTCAAGTACCACTTCTATTCCTATTCGAGGGTCAATGTTTAGAGCAATACAGTACCAAATGTATTCGGCTACATCTAAACGACGTTCGCCTTGCTCTACTTTTGCAATAAACGAGTTTGGTCGTGCCATGCGATCGGCAAGACTTTGCATAGTAAGATTTTGTGACTTACGCTGATTTTTAAGCCAGCCCTGTAAGGCGAGCATTTCATCAGTATTGATACTTCTTGTCATCGTATCTATTTATGATATATTGCTTTTACTCCCAAAATAGGAGTAATTATTTTTGTGTGAATTTCAACCAAATGGGTTAAAAAGGGACATAACCTGTCCCTAGCGTAATAAATAATAAGTGCAATATAGTAAAGGAAAGTCGTGGGTTGCCATGCAGCAGGATTCGCAAAATAAAAATGAAACTTTAGCTAATCGTTTGATTGATATTCTTACAAGGCTAAATTCAGGGGAAAAACTAACCATCAATATGCTTGCAGAAAGCTATGATGCCCACCCAAAAACCATTCGACGTGATTTAGTACGGTTGGAAAGCTGTAATTTGCCTATTCAAAGAGAGGGCAAATATTTTTATTTAGACTCGACGTACTTAGGTAAGTTAAAACTAAAAGATATTCAGTCTTTTGCTCGTATATCTGGGATTCGTCATTTATATCCAAATCTTGATGTTTCCTTTATTCGGGAGCTTTTGGATAGTCGTGTTTATGATGCCAAAGGTTATTTCGTTGAAGATGCTGCACAGTTTAAAACCTTATTTGAAGTATTTGGTGAAGCCATTCGTAAACATCAACAAATAGGTTTCCTTTATAAAGGTGAACCTCGTGTCGTTGAACCTTATAAATTAGTTCATCATCATGGCTGTTGGTATTTGGCAGCAGTGCGTAAAGGTGTGTTGCGAGCCTATCGTTTAAGTCGGATTGAATTATCGCCACATCCACATGAGCTTTTAGGCTTTAAACCTGATGTAGCAATTTTGACTCAATTGGAAGATGAAGAAAGTATCTGGTTTGGTCAGGAGAAGCAGGAAGTAATTTTAACTGTTCATGCTGATGTCGCTTTGCACTTTCAGCAAAGGCAACTTTTGCCTGAACAACAGGTGATTAAAAAGCTAGATGACGGTGGCTTATTACTGTCTAGTCGGATTACTCATATTACCCAGATTTTGCCTTTGGTTCGTTATTGGATTCCTCATCTTAAAATTGTGAATCCAGAGGGGTTGCAGGATGAGATGGAACATGAGTTAAAGGAATATTTGGATGTTTGAAGTATAGGTTATTAAAAAATTTAATTTTTTATAGGAGGTGTTTATAGCTATATAAATTGTGACAAAAATTGTCTTAATATCTAATATATTTTTAAACTTTAAATTAAGAGGTTGTTATGGAAATAAAAGATGAAAAAATAAGCATTGAAGAAGTGCAAAAAGTAACTTCAATGTTGGCATGTCCAAGTATTTCTCAAATAGATTCTTCTGAGCGTGAGAAATTGGAAGGGACGTTAAATGCAATGTTTGGTCAATGGTTTGAGGCTGACTAAGTAGGCTTTACTAGGTAAGTCAGTATTAATGCTGACTTGCCTATTTGCAGGAATTGTAATGATCTTCTATTGTGACACATCACGGACAGCTTATTCTGTTAGTCAGGGTTTAGCTCAATATTTTAATGTCGATTATATCAAAATTGATGAAATATTTGATATTTCAATAAATATATCAGACCTCTTTATATTGCTTATTCCGGTGTTTGGTGAAGAGGAGTTAAATAGTAGTTGGCTATCTTTTTTAGAAAATTACAAGAGTATTTTTAAAGAAAAGAATATTATTATTTTTTCATTTGGTGTTTATGATGAATTTATTAATTTAGATTCAGTATTTGTAAAACAAATTAAATTTATCTTAGGTTTGAGTTGTAATGACATAAATTTTTATCCTTTAAAAATATCAAGATATAGTTTGGATTTGGATTTAATTAAGCAATATATTGCCGAATATCACGTTTTAGAACAATCTCAAATAGATTTTCAAAAAATTATTATGAAATTGGAAAGTAAAGCTAAATGCTCGGTTTTATTAAATGATAAAGAAAACTTGGATTTGACATCATCCTATAATGGCTTTACTAATTTATTAGATGAATGGGAATTTGATGAAAAAGCTGTAATGTTAGAATCATTGCTAAGTTTAAGTTCTCGTATAAATTTTACTTGTAATAGAACAAATTTAGAACACTTTAAATTTGATCATATTTTTTCCAATCTACAAAAGATGTATTTCAAATCTTGTCAGCTTTTTGATACTCCAAATTTACAAGGATTTAAAGAACTAGATGTTATTAATTTTTCTGCAAATCTAATCTCAACTTTAGATTTTTGTAAATTTCCTAAACGATTGAAGCGTGTAAATTTTTCAAAAAATAAAATCCATAGTCTGGTGGTTGAGCAGAGTTCAACCTATAGGGATTTGGAAAGTTTGGCTTTATTTAATAATAAAATTTCAGAGTTTTCATGGTTATCTAATATGAAAAATTTAAAATATCTAAATTTAGGAATGAATCCAATCAATGTATTTCCAAGAGAAATATTAAAGTTGAAAAGCCTAGAATATATTAACCTTGCTTTGACAGAAATTCATGATATTCCAAGTGAAATATTGGATATGAAAAGTTTGAAAGTGTTGGATGTAAAGTATTGCTCACATATAGACTTGGATGATTCTATTTTTCAAAGATTAAAAGATAAAGGAGTAGAAATAATATGTTAAACCATCAGGATTTAGACTCTCTCGCTGAACTTATCAATTTACGTCAAGTTGGTAAATTTACACCAAATTTAGATTATCAAGAAATTTTTTCTTTAGAAAGATTAAATCAAAACTTGAATTATCAACATTTAATTTATCCTTATGTTCGCTTAAATAATTATAAAAATACAACATCTAAACTTGATTTGATTGAGAAATCAGATAATAAACATTTAAATCATTTGGAAACAAGATTATCCAAAAAAGGGATTATCTATCGTTTAGCTAAAGGTGATACTCTCATGATAGATTCAGTTGATATTTTTGATAAAAATGTAAGAGAATTAACAAAATTTTTGGCAGATTCATTTACTACACAAGTGACATCAAATCTTTACTATACATTTAAAAATAATGTTGGAATTAATCTACATTTCGATCAACATGATGTGCTTGCTTTACAGGTTCATGGTAAAAAGAAATGGAATTTTGTAAAAAATATAATAGGTAATACTGCTAATAGAGTTGATTTATCACAAAAACCAATTCTCAATTCGGATTTTGTAGAGGTTTATTCTGTAGATTTGGAGGAGGGGGAATTTTTATTTATACCCAAAGGAATCTGGCATTATACAGAAACAGACCATGAGCATAGTTCTTTACATCTTGCATTCGGATTACAACCACCTAAAAAAATAGACCTAATTGTTTTTTTTATAAAAAGTTACTTGGGTTCTATTGGTGAAGAAAACATTTATAACATGAAACCAAGTGATTTTGAGAGTGTATTTTCTGAATTTGTTGAACAGCTTAATAATGGAAAGATAAATTTTGATAAAGAAGATTTTTCTAAATTTTTGATTCAGTACAGAAATCAATATACGGAAATTGAATTAACTTAATTCAAGGAAAGAAAATGCAGCAGGTTTATCTAATCATTACAAAAAAATGCAATTTATCTTGCAGTTTTTGTATCAGGGATTACAACTATAATGTTGATGGAAATTTATCTATAAGTGACTTTGATCTTATCATTGAACGCTTTAAATCTTATGGAAAAGTATCTAATTTTATTATTTCTGGTGGAGAACCAACAGTACATAAAAATTTTAATTATTTCTTAGAGAAAGCATGTGAAAATTTTAATACTGTTACGATTAATAGCAATGGTACAAATAAATACTGGGCTACACAAAAGTTTTTAGATATTGTGAAAAAACATAAAGTCAGAATACAGTTTTCCATAGATGGAGCAGAAGAAGTACATGATGCAATCCGTGGTAAAGGCAGCTATCAAAAAACCTTAAATAATATTAGGTTATGTAGTGAATACCCAAATGCAACATTAATTATCTCTACGACTGTTGCAAGTTCTGACTTTATAAAAAAATTTAATATTTTATATACGGAATTAAATCCATATATTTCAAAATGGGATGTTAAAAGAGTATCTTATTCGGGTGAAGCAAGTGCAGAAAATTTTGATTATTTAACAAATGAAAAATGGAATGAAATTGTCGATTATGTAAAGCAACATGATGATAAAAATCTTGTAAATATTCACAAGATGTATGATTTTGATATTTTATATCATGTTAGTGATGAACAAATTAACATCATGCAATCACGAGTTGTTAAAAATTGTGGTAGTGGTACATCCAAAATATATATTTATCCAAATTTAGATGTCTTAGCTTGTACATGCTATGAAAAACATCCATCAGGTAACTTAAAAGATATGGATATAAAAAGTATTTTGTCTTCGGCTCAACATAGAAAGATTGTAGAGCATGAAATAGACGACCCTGTATGTAATAGTTGTCGTTATAAAAAAATCTGTAATGGTGGTTGTTTAGGGGCAGGTTTTTATAGTACAGGGTCATTGAATGTAGCAGATATGAAATGCCCTAAAGTATATAGTACATTGAAAGAACGGATAGTCACAACAAAGTTAATTGACTTTGTACAAGTTTAAATTAAGGATATTATTGATGTCAGCAACACTATTTTGGAAACTATCAGATCAACCAAACATGCAAGAAAGGTTAGAAAGAAATTTAAATCATATTTTGAGAACTAGACCTGAATTAAAGCCATTATTTGATAATGCAGATGATCGTATTTCCCATTTTTTTCAGTTATTTTTCCCACAGTCTGTAGAACGAGATTGTTATCTCGCAAATTTATCCTTACAGGATGACTCCGAAAAAAGAATATCATTATCTATTCGATTTCAATATCACCATATTTTTAACCAAAGTGAATACTTGCCAGAATATTGTTCATTGGCTGTGATTGGTTATTGGAAGACAACAGCTCCTACTCCTTGGTTTATGCCAGAAAAGATTATGATTACTCATAATAGTGATGCCACAAAATATGAACATGAAATAGAATGTGCTTATCAACAGCTTGGTGTTGGAGGTGTTGAATATCCACCAAATGGTATTCAAAATGCTTTAACTCGTCAGCTTGCCAATGATTTACCTAAAATTTCTGTAGAAACTAATAAGCGTTTGCAAGATTGGTATTCATTTTTACAGTTTAAACGTAATTTGATTCGTCAAAAAACTGTTGGGCTACGTTATATCAATGCTCAATATATTTCTGAGACTTATCAAGTTCAATTATTAGTGGTTGCTGAAAATAAAGAATATTTGCAACAAGTGCGTAAAGCTTTTTCACGCCAAAATTTAGAACTTTTTGATCTTAATATTTCAAGTGAAGATTGGACGTTTAATTTACCAGAGAATGATAGAGAGAATAAAAGAACACCAAAATCTGAAATAGAGTTAGGTCAAATTCCTCGTAGTAAGAAAGCCTTAGAAGAGATTTCAATTCAACAATTAAAATCTAAAGAAATGCAAAAAATGATCAAAGATGTACCTTTTGATAAACCTGTATTTGCTTTATTAAATATTGAAGTAAGTGAGGACTGGAAAAATAAATTAGAAAAAGTTGATCTTAATTCTCAGGATGAAGAGACGTTATTTAATAATCAAGATATTATAGATAACTTTATTAAAAGGATTCCTCAACAAGGTTTTATTTCTTTCTCATTAGTTGGTGATTGGGCCTTAATTAATCGCCAAGAAAGAGTTATCAATAATCTGCGTCAGAATGAAAATTGCTATTCACCGTATTTATCAAGTTATTTATTTGATATTACTCAAGCACAAAAACCAACAGCTTTACCTAATATTAAAGAGTGGTTTAATACAGACTTAAATGAGGCTCAAAAAAGTGCAGTAAAGAAAATGCTGGCTGCTCCTGATTTATGTTTGATTCAAGGGCCACCTGGGACGGGTAAAACCACTGTAATTGCAGAAGCAATTTTACAGTTTGCAAAAGATGGACAAACAGTTTTACTTGCAAGTCAAGCCCATGATGCGATTGATAATGCACTTTCTCGTATTAAAAATAGACCTGAATTGCGTGCAATTCGTCTTGCGAATGAGGCTAGGGGAAGAAGTAAAATTACAGAGGATGGACAGCAATTTGCGGGAGAACAGGCTTTAGCTCGTCATTATGATGCTTTAGCTCAATATGTCGATAACGGGTTTATAAAACCTTTAAGAGATAGACAGGCGAAGATTAAAAATTTGCAGGAATGGTTAAAACAAGCTGAGTTTTTGACTGTTGATATACAGAAATCCCAGCAGAGGTTGCAAGAAATTGCTCAACAAGGCACCGAGAAAAAACAGGCGTTACAACAAGCACAGCAGGATTTTGATTTACATATTCAAAAATATCAGCAACAGCAACAATATAAACAAAAAATGGTGCAGTTATGTGATTTTCTACAACAGAAATCTCATGCACCAGCAGATATAGATTTCCCCCAAAATTTGGCGACTATTGCAAAAACTTTATTTTTATTAAAAGATGCTCAAGTAAAAATACCATTTGCTTTATCTGATTTTAAAGTGAATCCACAATCACAAATGCTTATTTTAACAGCATTATTTGATGTATGGAAAAAGGTTCAATTCAATATTGAGCATATCCAATCAGATGTTCAGCGTTTGGAATCTTTAGGTTCTGGTAGTTTAACCAGTATTGAAACGACACTCAAAATTAAGTCTTTGGAAGATGAAATTGAAATTCTATTAAATCAATTAGATGCTGGTGATGATAGTGTATCGGATTTATGGCGTAGTAAACGTCGTGAATTAAACCAACTCAAGCAAAGTTCAGATGGTTTAACGCATCTATGTTATCAGCAGTTATTTGAAGATGCAGAGCAGTTTAATAATGTTCAAAATGCACAAAATACGACTCAAGTGTTATCGCAACGATTAGCATTATTTACCCAAATTAATCACGATTTAGTGATTCAAATCAATCATGCTATTCAAGAGTTACAGTATGAGATTCAAAAATTGCCATTGAATCAGCCAGAAGATAGTTTGGTTAAACAATTAGAACATGACGTTGAAACCTTGCGTGATCATTATAAGCAACAACAGAATACACAAAAACAGATAGAGCAGAAGCATTCTGCACATTTAAAAATCCACAATTTTACTCAAGATTTTCAAGTGTGTGTTGCGGCTATTCGGGAGCAAACTAAAAATCTCGAAAATGAATATACTGCTACCTATGATAAAAATAAAAATTGGCAACCTTTATTTGAGCAATGGCATCAAATTTTACAGCAATCAAAACAGGAGGGTGAAGATTGGGAAATATTGCAATCAACTTATACAGAAAACTGTAATTTAGTGGCAATTTCCTGTAATGAAAATGAACGTACCTTGACGAATGCTGGATTAGATGGTTTTGATGTGGTTATTATTGATGAGGTATCTAAGGCAACACCTTTGGAATTACTTTTACCATTAATGCGTGCTAGAAAAGCAATTTTAGTGGGAGACCATCGTCAGTTACCCCCATTATTTCAGGAAAGTCAGGATGCTTCGGCAACATTTGAAGATATGGTGAATGAAGAAGAAGATTCTCAATCACAAGATACTTTATTAACCAAAGAAAATTTTAAACGCTATGAAAAAATGGTGACAGCATCATTATTTAAAGAATTATTTGAAAAAGCACCTGATATATTACGTGAACGATTAACTGTACAATTTCGTATGCACCCAGACATTATGAAAATGATTAATTATTTTTATGAGGGGCAGCTTGACTGTGGTAATCCTGATATTGACAGAAATCATCATATTATCCTAAAAAGTAAATATAATGATTTAGTAACAGAAGATAAACATTTGCTATGGGTGGATACTTCTAATGATGAAAAAGGCGTAGCCTGTTTGGATGTGGATAGAAGTACCAACCCAACTGAAGCAAGATTAATTGCTCAAACTTTAGTGCGTATAAATGAACAGATGCAACGAAAAGGCTTTAACTCAAAAAATAAATACAAAGTTGGGGTCGTCTCTTTCTATCAAGCTCAATGCAGAACGATACGAGAAGCTATTAGAAAAGTAAATCAAGGTCAAATTCGTTTTGATGCTATAGATGTAGAAATTAATACTGTTATTCGCTATCAAGGTAAAGAAAAGCCAATCATTTTAATTAGTTTGGTGCGTAATGATGGTAAATCTAAAGAGCATAGACGATCATCGAATGCCAATGTAGCACGATTTGAGTTTATTAATGTTGCCATGTCTCGAGCACAAAATTTATTGATGGTGTTTGGAGCTAGAAATATGCTCGAAATGCGAGATATTATTTTGCCCAAAATGGATTCTCAAGGTAGTGAGAAAAAGAAAATCTATCAAGATATTTTTAATCGTCTAGACCGTATGGCACAAATCTGTTCAGCAAAAGAATTTGTACAGGCTTGTGAAAACCGTTAATTTTTAATGGTAAATAAGAAGTGGCACAGTTAAATCAATTAGGAAATAATATGCGTAATATTGAATTAAGTCAATGTGATGTCTTTTTACCAATTTATCAGGTAGAGTCTGTTGTTAGTTATCAAACAGTCCGTAAACCAACTGTATTTGAAAAACTGATATTAAACTTGTGTGTAGAGCATCAAAGTAAACTTGGTCAAAATAATTTATTGCAAATCTGTGAAGTTTTTAAGATAGAGCAGGCTTTTCTTCAACAGGCATTAGATAACTTGGTTAATAATGATATGCTTGAACGAAATTCACAAGGTTTATCGAGTCATATTAGGGATTTACGATTAACAAATTTAGGTCAAGATTTATATCGCAAAAATAAAATGTCTGGTGTAAAAAAAGATGTTGATGTATTTTTTTATTATCATTCATTACTAGAACAATTCGTAGAAAAAAAGAACAGTTGGCTTGCTGATGCTCAAACAAAAAAATATATCTTTTCGGAAGATATATTTCCAGTAAATGAAAGGCAAATAAAACAGTTAAGTCAGGCATACATTGACCAAGCTGACGAAAAAATTCTACGTTGGAAAAAACCAAATACAAATATTAGTGATATAAATTGTTCAGTAGATAAAACTTTATGGCAATCATTAAAAGTGGGTTTATCACTCGACCACAATGGTAATATTATTCCTCAAAGTAAAGGCACGACTTCAGAAGCATTGGCATTAGAACAATGGTTAAAACAAGCCCAATCTGAAATTGTTTGGGAACATCTAATTTCACCTGCATTTGAACGGGTAGAAAATGATTTACCCAAGATGGATTGGCAACAGGTATTAGATGTAGCCATGCCTGATACAATACTGGCTACACCATTAGCAAAAGTCAGTGTTTATGATGAGAAAAGTCCTCATACAGTTGCTCAGGGCTTAGAGATTATTTTATCTAGTCAGGCACACATTGCAAAGCTGCAAGGCAAAGTTTTAACTGTACCCTCATCATTGTTTAGACCCTACACAGGCTTTCATGCTTTATATCTTGATAAAGAGAATCAAAGCTCTGTGGTATTTCAAGGTAATACCAATATTTATTATGCCAAGCAAGCAAGAAAAGTTGCTCTACAACTTAGAATTAAAGATGCAGATATTTGGCAAAAATTACAAGAAAAGCTACTGGATTTGGCTAAACAGGATACCGATGTTTTAGCATTTTCTCGTTGCTTTTTGACAGAGCAGCAAGTAATAAATACATTACCAATACTTTCAGTTAAGAAAGCATTAGATTTTAATGAATTAATGCAAAAGACTTGTAATCAAACCATACAAGATACAAATTGGATTGAAAAAATAAAACCATTGGAAAATATAGAAGATTTAACTTATTTCCGTAAGTTATTTCCACACGTCAAATTAGCAGAAGATAGATTAAGTTCTACATTAATGGTTCAGCTTATTGAAACTACTATTTTAGATAATCGTTTTTCTAATACAATTTTCGATGAAATATTAAAGCCTTTAAGTCAAATTAATCAGGAATTAAAAAGTCGAATTAATCCAGACCAGTTAAAACAAGCAATTTCCCAGCAAAAAGTTAATATTGAGAAAGTCAGCATTAAAGCAATGCAAGTGGTTAAGGAATGGCTAGAAGTCTATGATGATGTCAATAAACACATTTCTCATTTAATGCTTGATGCTAAAAAATTGGTTGAACAGCGAAAAAATTTACAACTTTGGCAACAACTGGTTGAGCAGAATTTTGCTCCTAAACGTTCCGATCATCAAAAAGTTGCTGTTTTTGATACCAGTTATTTAATGCAGCATAGTGATAAATTAACAGAGGTTGCTAAACATCAATTTATTATTATTCCTCAAATTGTTTTGCATGAATTAGATGGACTAAAAGGTGGAAATAATGATGAACAAACAGAACAAATAAAACAAGCTCGTCATGCTATTCGTATTATTCAAAATCTGCCTAAAGAACACTTTGAATCTAGTCATGTCGAATTATGGAGTTTTATCAATGGTAGTAAGCAAAAACAAGATTTGAGTCAGGATGAACAGGTTTTATCCGTGGCTCTATATTATCAGCTCAATTCAGTCATGCTTTATAGCTTGGATAAAAATATGTGTAATCTTGCAAAATCTTTGAATATTCAACTTCAATAATTATCTATCAAGGAAGTATCAATTCATTATCAATCTAAGGAGTTTATATCGTGAGTGCAATCCATGAAAGACGTTACCGTATTCAGAGAGAAAGAGAAATTGCTGAAAAGAGAGTAAAACAAACAACGCAACAGTATGTAGAACGTTATGAAAATATTTTAAATGATTTACGTATACAAGGTTTACAAGAATTTGTGAGTGAGGATTTTCGACAAATTAAATCTGAATTGAATGAACTTAAAGCCATGCTCAATCGAGATGCTTTTCGGGCAAGAGAAATGAGCTTGCAAATTGGACAGCGTATTCATGCTTTGCCAAGGCTTGCTCGGCAAGTCAGAAATATTGAGGTTGAAAATGAACGTTTTGAAGCTCAAGAACGTGAACACAAAGCCCAAGAACAACGCCGCCAAGAACATAAACAGCTTGAACAAGTATGGCAACAAGTTTGGTCAAGCTGGACAGATAAACTTTCTCGTAATATGGCATTAAATGAATTATCTAGTTTACGACAACGAATATTTGCGGAAACTAGTTCATACACTGTGCAACAGATTCAAAAAGAAATGCAGCAAATTAAACAGGTTGCAGAGCAGAAAGCAGTACAAAAACGTCAGTCAGTTCAACAGGAAGCAGAGCAAGAAGCGACCAAACAAATGGTAGAGCAGCTTGTAAAAGATGTACAACAAGCAGATTTACCGATTGCACAGACAGAACAGCTTACCCAAGAGATGCAAAAAGCCTTATCTCAACCACAGGTATTACTAGAACAGTTCCAAACTTTGGCACAACAAACCGACCAAGCATTAGAAGATGAAACGATCCGTAAAGAAATGGTCAGAGCAGTCTATCAATCATTGCGTGATGCGGGTTTTAGTGTTTTAAATCCAACACGAAATAAAAATGAGCAAGAAGATGTCGTGATTATTCAAGCTCGCCGCCCATCAGGAAATCAGGCAAAATTTAAAATTGAGCTTGATGGAAAAGTACGTTATGAGTTTGATAATTATAAAGGACAAACCTGTAAAGAAGATATGGAAAAGGTATTACCTCGCTTAGCAGAGGTCTATGGCGTGGATTTATCCGATGAGCGTGTCATTTGGTCTAATCCAGATGATGAATTTCAGGATATGCGACCTATCACCCCAAATCAGACCCAACAACGTTAATTAATACCTGATTTTTATAAGGAAGTGAACATGGAATATATCAACGCATGGCTAGAAAATTTTGAACGTCAAAGCCTGATTCGCCGAGCATTAATTGTATCAGGTAATATTATTGATTTATCTTTTTCGGCGACTGGACAATTACAGCCAATCAATCAAATTATTACGGAAACACTAAAAAAACAGGGTTTTCAGCAAGTTGTTTTTTACTCTCGAGTGGGGGGGATTTCAGGTGTAACCCCTCAACAATGGCAAGATTTACAAGCGACAGGATTCCAACAGGATAATTCTGCTGGTGAAGCATACGACATGGGCGGTTTTGATGATAATCCCCAACAACAAAATACTGGTCAAACAGAACTCACCCCTAAAGACTTTTTTGCAGTCGCTGAAAAAGTATTATTACAATCAAAACAACGTGTTGCATTCATACTAGATTGGTCAAACTATTTATTTGGTCAGGCAAATAGTTTAAGTGATGCAGAACGAGCATGGTTACAACAAATTTCTAAAAGTCTGCGTGATGCTGACATCAATGACAGTGCTTATGAAATGGATAAACCACAAAGTATATTCATCTTTTTATGTTCTGGTATAGGTACTTTACCACCCTCACTATATTTGAATAATCCGCTATTTGGTGAGATAAATATTGCTTTGCCAAATATCAAAGAACGTGAACATGCTATTTTAGCTTGGAAACATATTTTTCAAGTACAGGAAAATTTACAGCATGGAACACGAGAGTTAAATGATTTTGTCACTCAAACAGATAATTTTACCATTCGTGATATTTATAATATGGCACGTTTATCACGTCAGCAAAAAAATGATTTAACCATTAACAATTTAGTTTCACTTTATCGTTTTGGAAAACGTCAGTCGCCTTGGGAACAACTTGACCAAAGTAAATTACAAGGCACAACAGAAAAACTTAAATTGCGTGTAAAAGGTCAAGATCAGGCAGTTGAGGCAGTAAGGAAAATTTTGATTCGGGCTTATACAGGTTTATCAGGGTTACAACATTCTGCCAAAGCGAAAACTCCTAAAGGGGCATTATTCTTTGTTGGACCCACAGGTGTAGGTAAAACAGAATTGGCAAAGTCCTTAGCTCAATTTTTATTTGGTGATGAAGAAGCCTGTATCCGTTTTGATATGTCAGAATTTAACCATGAACATGCCGATCAGCGTTTAGTCGGTGCTCCCCCTGGCTATGTTGGTTTTGAGCAAGGTGGTCAACTTACCAATGCAGTAAAAGCTCGTCCTTTTTCATTATTATTATTTGATGAAATTGAAAAAGCTCATTCTCGGATTTTAGATAAATTCTTACAAATTTTAGAAGATGGTCGCTTAACTGATGGTAAAGGTGAAACAATTTCGTTTGCAGATACATTTATTGTATTTACCTCTAACATTGGGGCAAGTGAGATTGAACCCTCTACACCTAAACAGGTTGCTGAACAATTTAAAATTGCTGTTCAGAGACACTTTAAAGATGAACTCAAACGTCCTGAATTATTAGGGCGTATTGGTGAAGCAAATATCATTCCATTTAACTTTATGCAAGATGATACTATTCTAAAAGAAATTGCTCGAGCAAAATTACAGCCATTAGAACAACGTTTAAAAGAAAAGTGGTTTATTAAAGCATTAGTATTTGAAAATGAAGATAAAGCATTACAAACCTTGGCTGGAATGGTAAATAGGCAGCATGGTGGACGGGGTATGCTTAACGTATTAACTAAAGAACTGTTTGATCCTTTAGCTGAATTCTTATTTTCACAACGTCCTGAGCAGCTTAGAAATAGATCTATTCAAGTGATTCAGGCAGGTAAAACCTTTGATTTTGAAATGATATAAACTGGGAAAATATAAATGGCATGGATTAATCTTGCAAAAATGATTGATGTGACAGAGGCGGAAGGACCTGGATTGCGTGCTGCAATTTGGGTTCAAGGCTGTTTAAAACGTTGTCAAGGTTGCTGCAATGGGCAATTTTTAAAAATTAAGCCAGCAGAATTATGTCAAACTAGTCAAATTATCGAGCGTATTCAATATGCTCAACAAGAGCATCAAATTGAAGGTATCACTTTACTTGGTGGTGAGCCATTTTTACAAGCAGAGGGCTTGGCTGAAATTGCAGAAAACAGCCAAAATTTAGGCTTATCGGTGATGGTTTTTTCGGGATATTTATTAGAGGAATTACAAGACCAGAAGTTTAAAGGAGCATCTCGTTTATTGGCTGCAACTGATTTATTAGTTGATGGTGAATATGAAATTGAAAATACAGAAAATATAAGGAACTGGGTGGGTTCAACCAATCAAAGATTCCATTACTTTACAAATTTTTATGATAAAGAAATTGAAACAAAAATTTTGAATGTAACAAATGAATGGCGTATTGACAGTGAGGGTAGAGTATTAGGAAATGGATTACCATTTATAATGCGAACACATAAGATACAGGGGCAGCAATAGTAACATGTTTGTAGATATCCAACAGACCTTTAAACAAAACCGTGAAAACTTTAATGAAGATTTTCGTTTGCGGATTCATCGCTCACTAAGCTGGTTACAACGAGCTGAACAAGCTCAGCAAGAGCAGGACTTAGACTCACAATTTATTTATCTATGGATTAGTTTTAATGCTGCTTATGCCAAAGATTTGGGAGCTGGTTTAAGAAGTGCTGATAAGGGGGCATTTGTACAATTTATTTATCGTATCTGTCACTTAGATAAAGAACAAAAAATTTATTATACAGTTTGGAATACATTTTCAGGCAGTATCCGTATTTTGCTGAATAACCAATTTACCTTTCAGCCTTTTTGGGATTATCACAATGGTTTAATTACTGAACAAGA
The DNA here is from genome assembly GCF_030385805.1 of Acinetobacter thutiue. NCBI lineage: Bacteria > Pseudomonadati > Pseudomonadota > Gammaproteobacteria > Moraxellales > Moraxellaceae > Acinetobacter > Acinetobacter thutiue. The sequence continues at coordinate 1,145,653 of NZ_JAUDZE010000001.1, read as the reverse complement.
TTGGATAGCTAGTTTTGAGAAAAATAGAAAAAAGGCACTGGAGGCTTTAACACAAAAAGATACACCTGAAATTTTAATTGCAGTGTTTAATCATCTCTATACTTTACGCAATCAGATTATGCATGGCGGTGCAACGTTTAACAGTACTGTTAATCGTAGTCAGCTAAAAGATGCTTGTAATATCTTATCCACGCTGATTCCTGAAATGCTTAAAGTGATGCTACAAAATCCAGATGATAAAACATGGGGAAAACCATTTTATCCAGTGGTAAAATAATTGATAAAAAGAAAATTTTATAAGGACAGGGACACAACCTGTCCACGCCATACCCAATACTAAAACCTTACCAAAAAGATAATTCAACAAGGGGTTTATTCAATGAAATTATCAAAATCTATTTTACTGGCAAGTTTACTTGCTACAACTACATCTGTTTTTGCAGATGACTTTATTTCTGCAAATGGGGTAAAGCTTACAGTGGGTGATTCATTAAAAACGGTTACAAGCAAACTGGGCAAACCCACAGAAAAAAATTCTGACTTCGTAATCTGGAAGCTAAAAAATGGCAATAAGATTGCAGCTCGTTTTGATCAATATGGCTTAAGTAATGCAACATTAAGTGGAAACGTGTCTACTGATTATTTATATACAGATGGCATTAAGATTTTCCTTAATAAAGAAACAATCAATAGCATTGAGAAAAAACTCAAGTACGGTTGCTACCATGAGGGCTGGGGTGAGGGTGCAATTGCAGACTATGTGGTGAGAAGTGGTCCAGAGGGTTCAATCAATCTGATTTTTAATACTTGGGGTGGGGATATCACCACCAAGCAATTAAAAAGCCAGAAAGTATCAGCGCTTAGCTTGGGCGATGATGAACCATTTGGTGAACAAAAATATTGCCACTATCAATAAATAGTTAAAAGGATTTTTAAAATGAAAAAATTAATCATCGGACTTGCCGTTGCTGCCTGTAGCTATTCATTATTCGCAGCTTGCCCAAATCAAAGCAAAACGGTATTCAATTGTACAACCACCAATAACAAGGTGATTCAGGTCTGTGATGCAGGCAATACGATTAGTTATTCATTTGGTAAGGCAAATGCCACACCAGAGTTGGCGATTACAGTTCCTCGCAATAAAGTCACCACCTATCAATGGGAGGGATTTGGTCGCTATGAAAATTATGCGATTAATATTCCGAATGGAAAAACCATATATCGGGTCAATGACAGTCTGGACAAAATGTCTCAACAATATACGGCTGGCGTTGAAGTTTCCAATAACGACAAATTACTTGCCACAGTGGAATGTGCTGCCAATAAAAAAATAACCAGTAAAATTCAGGGCATTAAACTTCGTCCTGAAATGTAATCCTAGTTTTATCTTTCTCTAGGTTCTTATTTCATTTTCTCGGAATAAGAACCTGAATTTTTTAAAAATAAATGGTGATCCAATGAGATTATACTATCTTATCGGAAGTCTGTTGCTTGTCGCTGGGTGTCAGGATGCCTCAAACCATAAGACAAATGTAGACTCATCAGATACCACCATCCAGAACGGTTTGTGTCATGGAGTCTACGAGCAGAAACGGCTAGAAAAGGAATAGTTAATGCTAGCGTTGTGATGGCATAAAATACAATTGGGTTGGATATTGATCAGATATGATGTTCAAAGAGAAAAACCAGAATAAGCACGACAAACTATGTCTTTTATCTTTCAAATGTAGCTGAAAAATAATTAAATTTCGGTAAACTATTCACGTTTTATACTTATCTTCGGACTTCAATAACAATGACTCAAGTACAACTGCAACAGCTACAAAAACAACTATGGAATATTGCCAATACTTTACGTGGAAAAATGGGTGCAGATGAATTTCGTGACTATATTCTAGGGTTTATTTTCTTTAAATATTTATCTGAAAAAGCGGTTAACTTTGCCAATGAATTGCTTGATGGTGAAGACATTGGCTTTTTAGAACTTGATGAAAACAACGCTGAACATACGCCGTATATCGAAGAAATCAAAAAGAATGCCATTGATGAAGTGGGCTATGCGCTGACACCAAAGCAACTATTCCACACGCTTGCAGAACGTGGTCGTAAAGGTCAGTTTATTCTTGATGATTTATCTGCAACACTAAAAGCCATTGAACAAAGCACATTGGGTTCAGACTCTGCCGATGATTTTGCCAACCTGTTTGAAGACCTCGATCTAAACTCGACCAAACTGGGCAACACAGCGAGTGACCGTAACGAGCTGGTGGCTAAGGTTCTCAGCCATTTAGACGATATTGATTTTGATATTTCCAATACTGAATCCGATGTATTGGGTGATGCTTATGAATATCTGATTGGTGAGTTTGCGTCTGGTGCAGGTAAAAAAGCAGGGGAGTTTTATACACCGCAAACCGTATCGACCTTACTGGCGAAGATTGTGACGCAAGGGAAAACTCGTTTACGTTCTGTTTATGACCCGACTTGTGGTTCAGGTTCGTTGTTGCTGCGTGTTAAACGAGAAGTACAAGATGTGGATATGATTTACGGTCAGGAGATGAACCGTACCACCTACAACTTGGCACGTATGAACATGATTTTGCATGATGTGCATTTCGCCAAGTTCGACATTAAGCAAGAAGATACCTTGATTCGTCCGCAGCATTTAAACAAACGTTTTGATGCCGTGGTGGCAAATCCGCCATTTTCGGCAAAATGGTCTGCCGATCCGTTATTTTTACAAGATGAGCGTTTTGCAGCTTATGGCAAACTTGCGCCAAGTTCTAAAGCCGATATGGCATTTGTTCAGCACATGCTGCATCAACTGGATGAGCATGGCACGATGGCGGTGGTGCTTCCGCACGGTGTTTTGTTCCGTGGTTCGAGTGAGGGCGTGATTCGTCAGTATCTGATTGAACAGCTCAATGTGATTGATACCATTATTGGTTTACCTGCCAATATTTTCTATGGAACGTCGATTCCAACTTGTATTTTGGTGCTGAAGAAAAACCGTGAGCATAAAGACAATATTTTGTTTATTGATGCCAGCAACGAGTTTGAAAAGCAGAAGAATCAAAACAAGTTATTGCCTGAGCATTTGGACAATATTATTGGGGCATTTGAAAACCGTCAGAATATTGAAAAGTATGCGCATGTGGCGACTTTGCAGGAAGTGAAGGACAATGACTTTAACCTGAATATTCCACGTTATGTCGATACTTTTGAAGCTGAGAATGAGATTGACCTTGATGCAATTGCTCAAGCCTTGCAGGCTTTGGAAGTGGAAAGTCGAAAGACCGATGCGGTGATTAGTGAGTTTTGCGCCGAGCTTGGGATTGCTTCGCCGTTTGTGGAGGTGAAGTAATGTCTGTACCTAAGTTACGTTTTGATGGCTTTTCTGGTAATTGGGTAACCACTCAATTAGGTAACATTTGCTCATTTACTCAGGGTGTGCAAATTCCTCAATCTGAACAAATAAATGAAGAGAGAGATAGCTACATTCGCTATTTGTATATCAGAGATTTTTTCTCCGATAAGTTTAAATGCTATGTGCCAAATATTTACCCTGAGAAAATTATCCATCCACACGAAATTATGATGGTAAATACTGGTAATACTACTGGAGAGGCATATACAGGACGATATGGGGTATTGAGTAATAATAGTTTTAAAATTGGCTATGATTTGGCTCATTTTAATGACCAGTTTATGTACCTTTTTTGTTCATCTGAGTTAGCCCAAAATCAAATTAAGAAATTCTTTAATGCTGGGGGGCAGCCACATTTAGGGCATAAAAATATTTCTCAAATTTTAATTAGCTATCCTAAAAAAGAAGAACAAACCAAAATCGCTTCTTTCCTTTCCGCAGTCGATGAAAAGATTAGCCAACTGACTCGAAAACATGAGCTACTCAGCCAATATAAACAAGGCATGATGCAGAAGTTGTTTAGTCAGCAGATTCGTTTTAAAGCGGATGATGGTAGTGAGTTTGGGGAGTGGAAAATAACTTCAATTAAAGATGCTGTAAGTTTTATAAAAGATGGTACTCATGGCACTCATCAAGATGATCCAAGTTCCAATCTATTTTTATTAAGTGCTAAAAACTTACAAAATGGCAAAATTGTGATTGATGACAAAGATAGAAAGATTAATCAAAAAGAATTTGATTCAATTTATAAAAACTATAAATTGCAAGACGGCGACATTCTTTTGTCGGTAGTTGGTACGATTGGGCGTGTGGCAATATTTAAAGACTATTATGAGTCTTATGCTTTTCAACGTAGTGTGGCTTTTATGCGTTTCAAAAAGGCTTTACCTGAATTCATATATCAATTGTTTTTGGCGAAAGACTTTCAAAATGAGTTATTAGTTCGACAAGTTGTATCAGCTCAGCCCGGTATTTATCTTGGTGATTTAAGTAAGATAGACATTAAATTACCTTGCCTAGAAGAACAAACCAAAATCGCTAATTTTTTATCTGTCATCGACCAAAAAATTGAAGTAGTGGCACAGCAAATTGAACAAGCCAAACAGTGGAAAAAAGGCTTGTTGCAGCAGATGTTTGTGTAGGGGGAAAAGATGACCGATTACTTTCAAAATCTTGTATTGCAATTGCTCCAAGAACCCAGTGAGCAAGAATGGTTAGAGTTTAAAGAAAACTACCATAGTGCCGAAGAAATTGGAGAGCGTATTTCTGCCCTATCCAACGGCGCATGTTTATGTAACAAGCGCTATGGCTACTTAGTTTTTGGAATTAAAGACCATGATCACAGTATTGTTGGTACTCATTTTAATCCCAAAAAACAAAAAGCCAAAGGCAATGAAGATTTAGAGTTTTGGTTACTGACACGCTTAAACCCACGTATTGACTTTAAAATTCATAAACTCGACATTGATGGTAAGCATCTTGTTGTATTTGAGATTCCAGCGACTAGCGGCTCACCAGTGAGCTTTCTACATGAAGCCTATATCCGTATTGGGAGTTATACCAAAAAACTTAAAGACTATCCCGATAAAGCCAAGAAAATATGGCAAAGCATGGAAACCGATTGGAGTGCTGAAATCTGTCCCGATGCGACATTACAAGATTTAGACCCGATTGCGATTGCTACAGCCCGACAGCTTTTTATCCGTAAAAATCCACGCTTGGCTGAAGATGTTCCCAATTGGGATGATGCGACATTTTTAAATAAAGCCCGTGTGACTATTCAAGGGAAAATCACCAAAACGGCGATTGTATTGCTTGGTTTACCCGAATCAGCGCACTTTATTAACCCTGCCGTGGCACAAATTACATGGATTTTAAAAGGTGTGGATAGTGTTGAAAAAGACTATCAGCACTTCTATACACCATTTTTACTTGCAGTTGATGAGCTGTATCACAAAATTCGAAATCTAAAATATCGTTATATTGTCGATGGTACACTGTTCCCTGAAGAAGTCGACCAATATGACCCGTATATCATTCGAGAAGCATTGAGTAATGCTATTGCACACCAAGACTATCGTTTAGGTGGGCGGATTACGGTAGTGGAAAAAGAAGATTCAACGTTGACCTTTCAGAACTATGGCAGCTTTTTACCTGTTTCTATTGAAAATGTCATTTTAAACGATGCACCTGAGCAAAAATATCGGAATACATTTTTAGTCAATGCCATGATGCAACTCAATCTGATTGATACTATTGGTAGTGGTATCCGCAGAATGTTCTTAAAGCAAAAAGAAAAGTTCTTCCCTATGCCAGATTATAGCTTTGAAAATAATCGGGTTCAGGTGAAATTTACAGGTAAAGTGCTCAGTATGGACTATGCTCGTAAACTTGCTGAGTTGCCTGATTTATCCCTCACCAATATTATTGCGCTGGATCAGGTACAAAAGAACCAGTTAATCAGTGATGATGACGCTGCCGAACTTAGAAAAAAAGGTTTAATTGAAGGCAGAAAGCCAAATTATTGTATCTCTGCAAATGTGGCTGAACAAACAGATCAGCAAGCAGAATATTTAGAAATGCGTGGTTTGGATGATCAGCATTATCAGGGACTCATTTTGGAATATTTACGCAAGTTTAAGCAGGCGAAACGAGCTGATTTTGAAAAGTTATTAATCGATAAATTACCGCAAATATTAGATGAAGACCAGCGTAGACATAGAGTACGTAATTTACTGCAAAAAATGCGTAGAGATGGTTTGGTCGAAGCTAAAGGTTTGACATGGTATTTAAAGAAGAGCTAGTTTTAGCTAGTTTTAGCTAGTTTTAGCTAGTTTTAGCTAGTTTTTTATATAAGTTATTGTTAATTAAATATTTAATTATGAGAGAAATATGACGGTACAAAGCGAATATCAACTTGAAAATGAACTGATTGCACAACTGCAAGGACTGGGCTATGCAACCGTTACCATCAAGGATGAACGCCAACTACTGTCAAACCTTAAAACACAAATTGAACGTGCCAACGGACTTGCACCATTATCAGAAACGGAATGGAAGCAGGTCATTAGCTTTCTCAATACAGGCACAGTATTTGAACGAGCTAAAAACCTACGTGACCAGTTTCCTGTTAAATTTGATGATGGTTCAAGTAAGCACATTTTCTTTTTATCAGATGACCCAAGCAAAAACGTATATCAAGTCACCCATCAAATCACGGTAGATCATCGTGATTTTAATGGTCGAACCAGCCGTTTTGATGTCACGCTCTTGGTCAATGGTTTGCCTTTAGTTCAAATTGAATTGAAAAAACGAGGCATGGAAATTGCCGAAGCCTTTAATCAAACCCAACGTTATATTCGTGAAGCGTATTGGGCAGGGCAAGGGCTATTTAGTTTTATTCAGCTTTTTATCATCAGTAATGGCGCAAATACTCGCTATTACTCAAATGGTACGACTGGGATAGAGTTTGCCTTTCCGTGGGCAGATGTTGCCAATAAACATATCAATGAAATTGTCGATTTTGCCGATGCATTTTTAAATCATCAGCATCTGACAGACATGCTGACTCAATACATGGTGATGTTGGAAACCAGTAAAAGTTTGATGGTGCTACGCCCATATCAAATTTACGCCGTGCAAAAGATTATTGCCCATGTGCAAAATTCAGAACAAAATGGCTATATCTGGCATACCACAGGTTCAGGTAAAACACTGACCTCATTTAAAGCCAGTCAGCTGATCATGAAGATGCCTGATGTAGAAAAGGTCTTGTTTGTGGTGGATCGTAATGACCTCGACACACAAACCTCACGTGAGTTTAATGCTTTTAAAGCTGAGAGTGTGGATAGCACAGACAGCACGCACACTTTAGTGAAGCAACTCGATCAACGCCATGACAAGCTGATTGTGACCACCATTCAAAAGCTGAATCGTGCGATTAGTACAGACCGATATTTAGAACAGATCAATTATTTAAAAGACAAAAAAGTCGTATTCATTTTTGATGAATGTCATCGTAGCCAATTTGGTGATACCCATCAAAACATAAAAAAGTTCTTTAGTAATGCACAGATGTTTGGATTCACGGGAACACCGATCTTTGAGGAAAATAGTCAATCCAAAGCAGGTTTGAAACTCACCACAGATTATTTATTCAATCAGTGTTTGCATCAATATGTCATTGTGGATGCGATTCGAGACCGCAATGTATTGCAGTTCCAAATAGATTATCGTGGCAAATATACTGCTAAAGGTATGCAGAATAACCTCGATTATGATGAAGATGTTGAAGGGATAGATACCAAAGAGCTGTATGACAATCCGCAGCGATTAGAAATGATTGCCCGTTATATCGTTGATACGCATGATACCAAAACCAAAAACCGTGAATTTACGGCGATGTTCTGTGTCAGTTCAGTGGATACCTTAACGCAGTATTATGAACTGTTTGAAAAGGTACAAGCTGAGAAGCAACAACAAGATGAGGCGGAGGGTCGATTATTTAAACCACTCACCATTGCGACTATTTTTTCCTACGGTGCGAATGAAGCTGTTGAGAACAATGACCAAAATGGATTGATTCAAGAAGAATCAACAGATGCACCAAGCCAAATCAATCAGTCTAGTCGTGATAAATTGGATCGCTACATTGCCAATTATAATGCTCAATTTGGCACGAATTATAACTCTGGTGACGGCTTCTATGCCTACTACCGAGATATTGCAGATCGGGTAAAGAAAAAGCAGATTGATATTCTGTTGGTCGTAAATATGTTCCTGACGGGCTTTGACTCAAAGCCTTTGAATACCTTGTATGTCGATAAAAATCTTAAATATCATGGTCTAATTCAGGCTTTTTCACGGACTAACCGTGTTTACAATGATAAAAAACCATTTGGGAACATCATTAGCTTCCGTAACCTAAAACGGGCTACAGATGAAGCATTGGCATTATTTTCAAATAAAGAAGCCAGAAAAACGGTGCTTGTTCCGAGCTTTGATGAAATCAAGCAAGATTATGAGCAAGCGGTTGAAAAGCTACTCCGTATTACGCCTGACTATCAAACAGTAGATGATTTAGTCACAGAAGATGAACAACTTGAATTTATTAAAGCATTCCGTGAGGTCATGCGCTACAACGCCCAGCTACAAACCTTCATTGAATATGATCAAGACGACACTAAGCTTGATAAACAGCACTTTGCGAATTTTGCATCTAAATATGCTGATCTCTGTCGAGCGATTCGGAAAACCACCAAAAAAGAAAAAGTCTCTGTGCTGGATGATGTCGATTTCCAATTGGATTTGCTGCACAGTGACCGTATCAATGTGGGGTATATCCTGACACTGTTACAGATGGCAGTGAATGCTGAAACAGATGAGCAGCGTAAGAAATACGAAGCTCAAGTACATGATCTGATCGGCAGTGATATTAGCTTGCATGATAAGCAAGACTTGATACAAAAATTTATTGAAGAAAACATGCCAAAAATGATCAATGGGCAAAGCGTACAAGTGGCTTTTGCTCAGTTCTGGGATGCGGAAAAAGAGCAAGCCTATCAGCATTTTTGTGAGCAAGAAAAGCTTAAACCTGAAGTGATGAAGCAAGTTTTAGATAATTATGAGTTCAATAAACGCTTACCAAGAAAAGAAGAAATGAAAGAGTTGCCAAACTACAAGATCAAGCTTTTTGAGCGGGACAGTGTATTATCCAATTTATTAGTGAAAACACGACAGTTGATTGAGAAGTTTTATGTGGGGTTGTAGTAAGGGTTTAGAATGACTTAAACCCTTAAATTTTGGATTTGATACCTTGTATTTCTCCCACCACCTTCAAGTTTTATGATACAGCCTTTTTCCAATAAATCAGTCAGGTGGCGAGTTGCCGTTGCTCGGCTAACTTTAGCCACTTTCTGATATTGTGAAGCACTGATGCCATGCTCAAAGCCATTTTCCCCACCATCAAGCAGTCGATTTAAAACTTTACGCTGCCCCTCATGTAAATCCACTTCCGAAAAAACCTGCCAAAACGTACTTTTTCGAAGCGTCCTTTCAATACGCTTTAATGTCTGCTCAAGGCTTTCATTGAGTGCCTGTAGAAACCAAAGTAACCAATCCGTAATATCAGAATCACTTTTTTGAGTGGCTTCAAGAATTTCATAATAACTCTTACGCTTATTTAAGATGACAGGTGACATTGCATATAGACGAATACTTTGTTGATCCATCTGAGCTAAAGCCAAGTCAGTCAATGTACGGGTAATACGTCCATTACCATCATCAAAAGGATGGAGTGTCACAAACCATAGGTGAGTAATTCCAGCCCGAATCAGTGGGTCAAGCAGGGTATTGTTTCTACTCGTATTAAACCACTGGATAAATTCATCCAAACGTTGTTCTAAAGCATCTCGTGGTGGAGCTTCAAAATGTACAGTAGGGTAATCCATACGCCCTGATACAACCTGCATGGGTTCGTGTCCACGTAACTGCCCAATACGAATACGCTGCATCGTCCAGTCAGTTTCATTAAATAGCCATTGATGCCACTGAAATAATCTTTCAACAGATAAGTCTTGTTCAAAATTATTTAAAGCGTCCAGCATGATATTGGCTAGACCATCTGAACGTTCAGAACTGGGGTATGGTTGGTCTAGTGACACACCTAAATGCCTTGCTAAAGATGAACGCAGCGAATAAACATTCAGAGTTTCATTTTCAATCGCTGAGGATGAGACAAGATTGGCAATCAGGTTATCTAATGTAAGGTATTCTTTTTCGGGGTTATGCTGGCTTTGTCCAAGCAGGATTCCAATTTTTTGATGAATGTGTCTGGTGAGTGGAAGAATATTTTCATCTTTCCATGTAAAGGTTGTCCAGTTAGGCTGTTTCCAAATCCAGTCATCATACATATTTGGTCATCCTCTGAAAGCGTGAAGAATGGGAGTGAGTAGATTGTAGTGTATATTTGACTCATTAAATGAGTCAAATAAAATTGTGATTCAGCTCATTTAATGATTCAATCTGATTGCTTATTTGATGAGCATAAAAAATGGTGGGTCGGTTGCGGTGTAGGCTGTTTTAATGATTTTGAAAAAGTGTAGGTTGTTGTGTAGGTTTCAAGATTTTGTTAAAAATTTATTTTATAAATCAATGAAAAGGTATTTCTGCATCATCGGCGTATGGGATGAAAGATCAGCCATAACTGTGTCACTATTCATGCGTGTTAAATCCTTGAATTTTAATAAATAGAAATATAACTCTAAAGGGTGGGCTACTAGCCGATCTTCACCATGGCTTTGTGAATCTGATAAATAAAGTATTGCTTGTTATCTAACTTCAGTCAGATTCAGTTATCAGCATGTGAAGCTATATTGGTTTTGCATGCATGTTATCTTAGCAAATCCATGTAGATTCACAAAAAGGATTTGTTCCTATAAGTGAAGAAAGAAACAACAAAAAAGTTGTATTATCCACTTGTAAAAATAGATTAGATCAGGTTTAACACCGCAGATAAAAGCAGCGATATTGGTTAATATAATGAAAATTATGAGATTGGGTTAAGCGAAAATTTGCAATATGCGTGATCCAAAGAATGTTAGACATGATTCTAGTTTTCCTAAACCAATTAAACTATCTATCAATCGTGTCAGGGATACAGAGATCAAGGCCTAGATTGAATCCAAAATTGCTCTAAGCTAGAAGAGTGAGTTTAGACTTTCTATTTTTAAATTTTAATTTCTGATTCATTTTTTGCTGTTAAAAGCAATTTAATATTACTGTTTGTTTAATTTTAAAATAAGAGATAAATCATTTAATATAGTTACTTTGGTTTTTTAAGCATTTGTTTGATTAGATTTGATAAAAGTAATAAGGGGAAAATAATGTTAGAAGTTGAAAATAAACACCAATTTGATTCTAGATATTCATTACAAGTTGATTGTGCTTCAGCCTTGAACTTTGTTTTACAACAAAATTCAGTTCCCCTAATCCGACAAATCCTAATATCTTCTGTTGAAAACATTGCTGATTCCCGAATAGTGATCCGTTCCAATCCTGAATATTTCAAGGAACACACAATTCATATCGCAAGTCTGGAGGCTCATCAGGTTCTAGCCCTTGATAAGTCAAAACTCACTTTTGATATCAAACTATTGCAGGAACTGCCTGAGAATATCAAAGGTGGTATTGAAGTCGTTTGGCTAAACAAACAAGAAGAAATCCTTGCGGAACAGCAGATAGAGATCGATTTATTAACCATTGATACATGGGGTGGGGAACGCCAGCCAATAGAATTGTTGGCAAGTTTTTCGCAGCCGAATGCCTCAGCACTTAGCCCAGTTCTGGTTAAGGCCAGTGAGATTCTAAAAGCCAAACAATTAGGTTCATTAAGTGGATATCTAGACCGAGATCGGGATTCTGTCCTGTCTCAACTGAATGCCCTATGGGACTCTCTGTTATTACAAGATATTCACTACATTGTGAGTCCAGCAAGTTTTGTAAAATCAGGACAGAGGGTACGTTTACCAAAACAGATTTTTGAAGAAAAACTGGCATGCTGCCTAGACACATCAATGCTGTTAAGTGCCTTGGCTGAACAAGTTGGACTGGATACCTTAATCATTATTGAAGAGGGGCATGCCTATCTTGGGGTCTGGTTAAATGAAACCCCGAATGTTGACCTGATCATTGATGATATTCAAGTATTAAGAAAACGCTATGATCTAGGTGAGATTGTTTTTATCGAAACAACACTATTAACTCAACAGGCAAGGTTTGCATCCGCACTTGAAACAGCAAAACAGTACATTAAGGATGAATCCCGACAGAATAAGTTTTATCTTGCGCTTGATGTTCGCCAGTCCCGCTTGCGTGGCATTAAACCGATTTCTGCACATCAGGAAAAGAAAAACCATCTGGATGAAACAGAGATTGAATGGGCACCCGCATCCATTCCAGTTTATGACGTTGAACGTCCTGTTGAGAGTAAAGCCACACGGGTTGACCGCTGGTTGCGTCGCTTATTGGATTTAAGTCTCCGTAACAAGCTCTTAAATTTTAAAGATAATCGTTACAGTATTCCTTTACAGTGTTCAGAGCTAACACTGGGCAAACTTGAAGATGCATTGGCAAATCAGGAGGGCTTCTTATTTAAGAGTGTGGATAGTATTTCGCTCAAAGATGTGCAGCGAGAAAATGAAAGTCAGCATATTAATCAATACGTTGATGAGAGCCTATCCAGAAAACTATTGTTTAGCCCACTTGAGACACCTTTATTAGAAAAGCGCCTGATTGAAGTCTATCGTGCTTCACGTACTGCTTTGGAAGAGGGAGGGGCGAATACACTGTTTCTTGCGATTGGTTTTCTGGAGTGGAAAGAATCTGAACGTTCGAAACGTACCTTTAAGGCACCTCTACTGCTCATTCCTGTACAGATCACACGTGAGACTGCTAAAACAGGTTATCGCCTGTTTATGTATGATGATGAACCACGTTTTAACTCAACGCTATTACAGTTATTAAGGCAGGATTTTGAACTGGATATTGCAGGGTTGAATCCTTTACCCACTGATGATTCTGGGGTGGATGTCAATCAGGTTTTACATATTGTGCGTAAGGCGATTGTGAATATCGCAGGATGGGAAGTAAAAGCTGAAGCTGCCATTGGTCAGTTCTCATTCTCAAAATATTTAATGTGGCTCGATTTGTCATCACGAATGGATCAGCTTAAAAATCAATCGGTGGTGAATCATCTGATTGAATCTCCACGAGAACCGTTTATTAAACAGGATGAGTTTCCACAGCCTGCCCAACTCGACCAACAATATCGGCCACAACAATTATTTACCCCATTATCCTCTGACTCCTCGCAGTTAGCCGCAGTCATGTCCGCAGCATTGGGACGAACTTTTGTATTATCGGGTCCTCCTGGGACAGGTAAGTCACAGACCATTACCAATATGATTTCGCAATGTTTGGCGGATGGTAAATCTGTGTTATTCGTTTCTGAAAAAATGGCAGCGTTGGAAGTGGTTTATCGCCGTCTGACACAAATTGGTCTGAGTGAATTGTGTTTGCAGTTGCATTCTTCTAAAGCTCAAAAAATGGAAGTATTGGATCAACTGCGAGAACGGGCACAGAAAAACAATGATCCTTACTTTTTAACTGCCCAGCCTCAAACAACCGGATGGCAGAAACTCTCAGACAGATTAATCCAGACTCGTGATGAGCTAAATCAGCATGTCAAAAATCTCCATATATCACATGCGATTGGCTGGAGTTTGTATGCGGCAATGAGTGATGAACTTCGTTATCGGGATACACCACATTTACGTTTTCCTGAGATCAATATTGCGACACTGACAGTAGAAAAACGTGAGTTGTTGAATGAGATTGTGACACAGGCGGTAAGCCTGCGTCAGTTAGTCAATGAAAATGCTAAAGATATATTGGATGGTTTTGCGGAGGGTTTGTCCGAGCCGATCTGGAGTCTGGCATGGCAGGAGCAATATCAGCTATTACAGGACCAGTTTGTAGGGCAGATACAGCAATTGCAAAAGTCCATTTTTGCATGGCAACAGGCTTTTGGGTTTGGTGAAAAACAAAACCTGAGTCAGCTTAAACAAGATGTCTCTATTTTTAGGGCAATATCCGATCTGGTTCAGCAAATAGATTTAAAACTATTAAGTGCGATTAAAGACATCGATTTAACCACAATCACACAGGCAAAACAGTTATCTCAAGATTTAAAACAGCAGCGTTCCATCTTGGTTGGACAATACCAGCCTCAAATCTATCAGGCGGATTTAAATCAAATTGCCTTTAAATGGCGTGAAGCGGAAGCAAAAATTTTCCCATTCTCATGGTTTGCCAAGTTTCAGTTGAGGAACTTGGTTAAAACTTATCAAAGTTCAGCTCAACGTCCCACAGCTTTGGTGGTTGCCCATGACTTGCCCATCTTGCAACATATCCAAAGTCAACAACGAAAATTCACTGAATGTGAAAATCAGTTGGCAACTCAATTGGGTTCTTACTGGCAGGGTGAAGACAGCGCATGGCAAAGTTTTGAGACTGTTCACAATCAGTGGCAAGAAATTAAACAGGTTGTTGCAACAATAATTACTGACCAAGCGGCTTTATTAAAAGCAGTGGAGTTTAGTAAAAATCATGGTTTGGAAGAAGTGGTACTAAATATAGCTCAGGTGGAGAATACATTCAGTCAATTGCTAAATGACTATGCACTACAAAAAGATGTTCAAGTTACCCCGTATTCAGATATTCATTTTAATGAAATTCTCGAAAGACAACAGCAATTACAGCAATATGTTCCAGCTTGGCGACATTGGTTAAATTGGCAAGCGATTAAAAGTCAGTTAATCAAAAATGGATTGAAACCATTGGCATTCGAGCTTTTACATGCGCCATTGGAACTGAACGCTGCACTAAAACGCCTAAATATTAATTTGGCGAGACACTGGATTACACATCAATTTAGCCAACATCCAGAGTTAAACCAGTTCAATAGTCAGCAACATGAACAGAAAATACAGTCATTTGCCCAGCAGGATAAACAGCACCAGCTTGCTGCAAGCCAAGAAATCATTCATCGCTGGAATGGTATTTTTGCTGAGCAAAGTCAATACAAGGGACAATGGACGGTTCTGAACAAAGAGCTTGGCAAGAAACGCCGTCATATTCCTGTGCGTGAATTGATGCGCCAAATTTCTGATGTGTTGGTTGGATTGAAACCCTGTTTATTAATGAGTCCATTATCGGTTGCTCAATATCTGGATACGGAAGCAAAATTTGATGTGGTGATTTTTGATGAGGCATCACAGATTCCAGTCTGGGATGCAATTGGTGCATTGGCGAGAGGTAAACAGTCGATCGTGGTGGGTGACAATAAGCAAATGCCACCAACTAGTTTCTTTGGGAAAGGCGATTCTGAGGAAGAGGTTGATGAAGAAGTCACTGAAGATTTGGAAAGCATCTTAGATGAATGCCTTGCTGCCCAGTTACCTGAGTTGGCTTTGAACTGGCATTACCGTAGCCGTTATGAGAGCCTGATCCAGTTTAGTAACCAGAAATACTATAAAGGTGGTTTATTTACGTTCCCTGCACCTGTAGCCAAAGACACTGCTGTAAAGCTGCATATGGTTGAGGGTGTTTATGACAAAGGTGATACCCGTACCAATGCCAATGAAGCCAAGGCAATCGTTGAATTTATTATTCAACATTTACAGTCGCAGGTGGGGCAGAAAAATCCTCTGACTCTAGGTGTGGTGACGTTCAACATGACCCAGCAAAAGCTGATTGAGGATCTACTGGATAATGAACTGACGAATCATCCTGAGTTGGAAGCATTAAGCAAATCAGGTATTGAACCATTATTTGTGAAGAACCTTGAAAATGTACAAGGAGACGAACGGGATATCATTGTTTTCTCAATCACCTATGCCAAAGATCAGGATGGTCGCTTATCAATGAACTTTGGTGCGCTAAACCGTCAAGGTGGCCAGCGCCGTCTAAACGTTGCCATTACCCGTGCCCGTCAGGGTTTACATGTTTTCTCTGCCTTGAGTCCAGAGGAAATTAATCTGGCTCGTACCAATAGTGAGGGGGTTAGAGATTTAAAAGATTTCCTTGTTTTTGCCCGTAGTGGTCAGTTGCATTTAAACTATGCTGACCGCAATCAACGGCAGGCTAAAAAAGAACTTGTACAATATCTACAAACCAAGTTGCAGGAACAGGGCTGGAATGTGGATGCTGGAATAGGTCAGGGTGATAGTTGTGTTGATTTAGCGGTCAGAGATGACTTGCATTCAGGCAATTATATTGCAGGTATTCTGGTGGATGGTGAGAACTACGCTAAAGCTGCGACTGCACGAGATCGTGATCAACTTAGACCAACGGTATTAAATGGATTGGGCTGGGAGGTTCTATCCGTCTGGACAGTGGATTGGTGGTTGGATCCAGAGCAGAACTTAAGTAAATTGATAAAATCCTTGGAAGAGATAAAAGTTAATCAAAACGTGGCTTAAATTGTGTAGAAATAGGTAAGAGCTAAACTTATCTTTTTCTGTATCCTTGAAAGAATTTATAGATGATATGGGATGGGGGAAAACGCTACGTATGTTGAAATAGTAACCACTTAACAATGTGTTGCCTTGAAAACATCAGTTCAACAATAAATCCAGAATAGTATGCAGTTAAAAGTATATATTTTATATTAAATTATTGAAAATAATAATTAAATTTATTGGCACGTAAATTGGAAAGATAACAGCAATATTTATTTTATTCTCATGGCAGGGTGGTCTGTCATGAGAAAGGGATGTATTGCAGTATGTCAGATTACACTCACAATCTTGTTTCATTGCTGGTTTATCATGCACAGACACGCCCAGAGGCGATTGCATTAAGACATAAGAAGTTTGGTTTATGGCAGCAATGGTCATGGCAAAAATTACTGCAACTCAGTGAAAAGTATGCCTCTGCACTAGATCGTTATGGTTTTACCAAGGGACAATCATTTTTAATTCTGAGTACCCCCAACACCGAGGTGGTTGCCATCAGTCTTGCGATACAAGCATTAGGTGGCAAGGTACAGTTGATTGATCATGGTGTGGAGCAATTAGCAGCAGAAGCTCTTTTAAACCATCTGGCCATTATACAGCCAGATTATATTTTAATTGAACAGCTTGAGCAGCTTGGTTCGTTACAGCAGCTCAATTACCATCCTGCTTATATTTTCTATATTGAACACAGTAACGCTAGTTCATTTAACCACGACTATATTGTGGATTTGATGGCCCTACTTGCAGATGAGAGGGGACATGCCCAACTGGAATTTAAGCGGCTACCGATACAGCAATCACAGCTTGCCTTTAGTTTTGAGCGAGTTGAAGCCAATCAGCGATTCAGGGTGTGTTATTCGCATCAGGAACTCATCGAAGAAGCTCAACAGCTTATACACACCCATGATTTAGACCATAACGAAGAAGCTTTTATTGCCCGTGCCTTTTCCAGTGTTGGGCATATTCGCTATTTATGGTCATCTTGGTTACTTGCGGGGTTTAGCCTAAATATCCCTGAGACCCTGCAAACACGGGATCAGGACCGTCAGGTAATTGCACCCACCTTGGTATTAGGTACACAAGCGACTTATGTAAGAGTTGAGCAATTGATTTCCAGACGTCTGCCACAGCCACATACATGGCTGGCAAAGACCTATCAGTCAGCTTTACTGAAGCTACAGCAAAAGCAAAAGCTAACACTGGTTCAGCGAGGAATCATAGTTTTATTCCGTCAGGTGATTTTGGAGGAACTGGGTTTTTCTCGTTTAAAAACTGCCTTGATTGTCGGGCAACCAGTGGAAATGACCACACAGCAGTTTTATCAAGGCTTGGGTGTGCAATTACAGCACTGGGGGCAATATACAGAATGGCGAAGCACGCAAGTATCTGTGACTCCCCATGATTTTCCTAATTTACCTATAACAACAATAAATTAGGAGATCACAATGTCATCTTCCACATGGTTAGAACTTAAAGAAATCGATTTGTCATTTGGCACATCTCAGGTATTGAAGCAGTTGAGTTTTGTGGTACGTGAGGGAGAAATCTGCTCATTGATTGGACCAAATGGTGCTGGCAAAAGTTCGGTGATTAACATTATCAATGGCATTTATCAGCCACAGGCTGGGCAAATGATTTGGGCAGGGCAGGTGTTACAACACTATAAAGCCCGACATGCCGCTTATTTGGGGATTGCCCGAACTTTTCAGAATCTGGCTTTATTTAAACAGATGTCGGTACTGGACAATATATTGACTGGGCGCGTTTTGAAAGGTCGCTACTCATTTCTGGGCGCATTGCTGTCATTGCCACAAAGCCGAAAAAATGATGATGAGCAGCGTTATAAAGTCGAAGAAATTTTAAGACTGCTCAACTTGCAGGAATACCGTGAGCAGATTGTCAGTACTTTATCTTATGGTTTGCAAAAGCGTGTCGAACTGGCGAGAGCGTTGGCAGCAGAACCAAAATTATTGTTGCTTGATGAACCAATGGCAGGCATGAACCATCAAGAAAAACAAAGCATTGCCCAGTTTATCCAAAAAATAAATCAGGGTCTTGGTATCACTATCCTGATGATTGAACACGATCTGGGTGTAGTGATGGATATTTCAGATCATATCGTGGTGCTGGACTATGGCAAAAAGATTGCCGATGGCACAGCCCAGCAGATTCAGCAACATCCAGAGGTTCTGAATGCCTATCTGGGCAGGCAGACGCTTGAAGCAAGTTAAATATACGACATTGTCTTAAAAATTTGGGGTGAGTTTTATGTCTTTTTTTCTGGAAGTTCTGCTTGGGGGAACTTTGGCAGGTGTGATGTATTCCTTGGTTGCAATTGGGTTTGTACTGATCTATCGGGCATCGGGAGTATTCAATTTTGCACAGGGGGCTTTGGTGCTATTTTCAGCCTTAACCTTTGTCAACCTGACTGAACGAGGCATTCCATTTGTAGTGGCATTTATTATCACGCTCTTTGTGATTTTCCTGCTTGTCTTGCTAATTGATGCCTTGATTTTACGGCATTTGATTAATCGTTCGGTGATAACCCTGTTCATGGCAACGCTGGGTTTGAGTTATGTGATTGAGGGCTTGGCGCAGACGCTATGGGGGACACAAGTGCATGGGCTGGAGCTAGGAATATCAGATGAACCGATTGAGTTGTTTGGCATCATGCTCAGTAAGTTTGATCTATTTGCAACTGCTATCGCTGGTAGCTTAGTGATTATCCTGTCATTGCTGTTTAGTAAAACCCGTTTTGGTATCTCGTTGCGTGCGGTCGCCGATGATCCACTGGCTGCACAGTCTGTGGGTATTCAGCTTAATCGTGTCTGGATACTGGTCTGGACAGTGGCAGGCTTTGTGGCTTTGGTAGCAGGTTTGTTATGGGGCGCACGTCTGGGCGTACAGTTCTCGCTGTCACTGGTCGTTCTCAAAGCATTACCCGTATTGATCATTGGTGGCTTTACCTCAATTTCGGGAGCGATTGTGGCAGGTCTGATCGTGGGAGCAACAGAGAAACTGGCGGAAATCTATCTAGGTAGCATTATTGGGTCGGGGATTGAAAACTGGTTTCCTTATGTACTTGCGATTGCATTTTTATTGATTCGCCCGACCGGCTTGTTTGGTCAACAACAGGTTGTGAGGGTTTAAGCCATGTTTCTATTTAGTCAGGCGGGGCAGTATCCCCAGCATTATCAGGATCAAAAGCGGATCTTCCGTTTAAAGCAACATCGTATTTTGTTCCTGTTTGGATTATTGATCGCCTTTGTTTTTATCCCGTTTGTTGGAACTGATTATCTGTTCAATGCGATTCTAGTGCCCTATTTAGTGTTGGCACTTGCAGGTCTAGGTCTCAATATCTTGACAGGATATACAGGACAGTTGTCACTGGGGGCGGCTGCATTTATGGCTGTGGGAGCATTTGCAACCTATAACCTTGAGCTGCGTGTTCCACAGTTGCCACTACTACTCAGTATTTTTCTGGGTGGCATCATTGCGGCATTATTTGGAATTTTAGTCGGTTTACCTAGTTTAAGAATTAAAGGTTTTTATCTAATTGTTTCGACATTAGCGGCACAGTTTTTTGTACCGTGGCTATTCACCCAATATAGTTGGTTTACCAATCACAATGCTTCTGGAGTGATCACCGCCCCACGTATGCAAATTCTGGGTTATTCCATCAATAGTCCTGTAGGGCATTATTTACTGAGCTTGAGTATCGTGGTGGTGCTCACGGTATTGGCTCGCAATTTAATTCAGAGTCAATATGGCCGTAATTTCCGTGCGGTACGTGATATGGAAACTGCAGCCACCACCATCGGTATTCCTGTAGGTCGAACCAAGCTATTGGCTTTTGCGATCAGTTCTTTCTATCTCGGTATTGCTGGGGCACTTTGGGCATTTGCTTATCTGGGGACGATTGAAGCCGATGGTCTGGACTTGAATCGTTCATTCCAGATTTTATTCATCATCATTATTGGTGGTTTGGGCAGTTTGGCAGGCAGCTTTTGGGGTGCTGCATTTATTGTGCTATTGCCAATTTTTCTCAGTGTCTTTGGGCAAGCTCTATTCGGTCAAGCCGTAGATCAGGCGTTATTACAAAACCTACAAAAAATTATTTTTGGCGGAATAATTATCTATTTTCTGATTAAAGAACCTGAAGGTCTAAGCCGTTTATTGCGCAATTTTTATCAGTGGTTGAGACGGTGGCCATTACGTTATTGATGGGGTTTACCGTGTTTTTTAATATTTTTTAGAGGCTTAATATTTATGAAGTTATTTAAATCTTTGTGGTTTTGGCTGGTTACCATCGCCATTATCCTGATTTTAATTGTCTTTTTAACTAAAAAGGGCAAGCAGAATCCATCAGAGCAGGCACAGCAGAGTCAGGTAGCGACGGCTGAACAGGCACAATTGTCTGATCAAAATGCCCAATATTTCCCATTACAGAGTTATCGGGTCGGACCTTATGCGGCAGGGGGAACGGGGTTCTTTGGTGGCTTTATTGATTATCTCAAAGCTGTGAATGCCAAAGGTGGGGTGAATGGGGTCAAACTGGTCTGGTCTGAGTGCGAAACTGAGTATGTGGTGGAAAAAGGGGTGGAGTGTTATGAACGTTTGAAAAAAGGTTTAAATGGTGCGCCAGCGGCAGCGACCAATCCACTCTCTGTGGGCATTGCCTATGCGACTTTAGAGCGCTCAACCAAGGATAAATTGCCGTTGATTACCATTAATCATGGTCGGACCGATTCTACTGATGGGCGAGTTTTCCCTTATGTGTTTCCGTTACAGTTGAATCCGTATAGTGAAGTGTCTGCGATCATCAATTATCTTGGACAGCAAAGTGGCGGTATCGACAAACTCAAGGGCAAGAAAATTGTGGTGCTGTATCATGGTTCACCTTATGGTAAAGAAACCATTCCTGTTATTGATATTTTATCGAAAAAATATGGGTTTGAGGTAACGCATATTGAAGTGCCACATCCTGGTAATGAGCAACAATCACAATGGTTGAAGATTAGACAAATTCAGCCTGACTGGGTGATTCTACGTGGTTGGGGTGTCATGAATCCTGTGGCGTTAAAGACTGCGCAAAAAGTTGGCTATCCAACTGATAAAATCATTGGCAATATCTGGTCAAACTCTGAAGAGGATGCAGCGCCAGCAGGCAATGCGGCAAATGGTTTTATTTCCATCACCACGCATCCATCGGGTACAGATTTCCCTGTATTACAAGAGATCAAAACTCTGGTACTGGACAAGGGTCAGTCTGATTTAGCCGATAAAAATCGTTTTGGTACTGTTTATTATAACCTTGGGGTGGTCAATGGCATCCTGAATGTGGAAGCAGTACGTGTTGCACAGGAAAAGTTTGGTAAACGTCCATTGACTGGGGAGGAGGTACGCTGGGGCTTTGAAAATATTCATTTAACCGAACAACGTCTAAAAGAATTGGGTGCGTATGGACTGGTTCAACCATTACAACTGAGCTGTGAAGACCATGAGGGTGGTGGTGCAGTACGCTTCCAGCAATGGGATGGCAAGGCATGGAAAGTGATCAGTGACTGGGTGCAGGCAGATCGTGCTCTGTTACGTCCAATCATTGAAAAATCTT
Organism: Acinetobacter thutiue; assembly: GCF_030385805.1. Lineage (NCBI taxonomy): Bacteria > Pseudomonadati > Pseudomonadota > Gammaproteobacteria > Moraxellales > Moraxellaceae > Acinetobacter > Acinetobacter thutiue. The sequence continues at coordinate 1,123,536 of NZ_JAUDZE010000001.1, read as the reverse complement.
CGGAACAATATGCCAAAGAGCAAGGCATTACCATTCGTGATTGTGCCAGCGAAAGTTAATGGACTGTAGGGGCGAACTGAGTTCGCCCTGTAAAAGAGGATCATCCCATGTCGATTACAAACTGTGAAACCTTATTAAATGTCGCTGATATTGAAGTGGTCTATGAACAGAGTATTCTGGCGGTAAAACAGGTCAGCCTAAGTGTGCCACAGGGTGCCATCGTGGCGTTGTTAGGTGCAAATGGCGCAGGTAAAAGTACCACGCTCAAGGCAATATCGCAGTTAATTACTACTGAAAATGGACAAATCCAGCGTGGACAGATTGAATATCGGGGTGAATCTATTTTAGGACACAACCCTGGCGATATTGTTAAAAAGGGTCTGGTACAGGTTTTGGAGGGGCGGCATTGTTTTGCGCATCTGACTGTGGATGAAAATTTACGCACAGGTGGTTTTATCCATCATTTATCCCGTACCAGATTATCCGAGGCGCTGGAAAAGATTTATTATTATTTTCCAAGGCTTGCGGAGAAAAAACATACCTTGGCAGGATATACATCTGGGGGAGAACAGCAAATGCTGGCGATTGGTCGGGCATTAATGACCGAGCCACAACTGGTTTTGCTGGACGAACCCTCGATGGGGCTTGCACCGAAGATTAGCTATGAGATTTTTGAGTTGATTCAGCTGTTGCGCGAACAACAGGGGACGAGTTTTTTGGTGGCAGAGCAGAACATACGTTTGGCACTGCAATATACCGATTATGCCTATGTAATTGATAATGGCGAAGTCAGTGCATCAGGTCAAACACAACAACTCTATGAACAGGGCGAAATCCAGAAAGCATATCTGGGTAAAATAGCTTGAATATATCCCACTTACCTTTAATTGAATTGAAAAAAGTGCTGACAATGTTGGCACTTTTTTATGCGTGACTAAAAATAGGGTACGGGATGGGCCAATGTTGTTGTAGCAACAGCTGTTCAACAAATTACATCTAATTTATTAAATAAGAAGTGTTTTATTTTTTATTAAATATATGAAAAATAATAATAAATAATGTGGCACGATTTTAGCGTATATAGCTCATATCAGCAAATTAATTTGCCATTTACACAAAGCATCCAGGTGAGTGATTATGAGTTCCATATCTTCTATTCGTCCATTAAAGCTTGTTGCAGTATCGGGTGCGCCAAACGCCCCATCTAAAACAGAAGCACTGCTGAACACTATCCTTGCAGAGCTACAACAGCATATTCACGTTGAGGTTGAATACGTGAAGTTAAGTCAGATTGGTCATTTGCTTAATGGTGCTGCCCGTCGTGACTTGCTTGCACCTGAAGTGCAGGTCGCACTCAACCAGATTGAGGCAGCAGATGCCCTAATTGTTGCTAGCCCAGTCTATCGTGCTTCCTATACAGGTCTATTCAAGCACCTATTTGACTATATCGACCAGTTCGCTCTGGTGGATAAGCCTGTATTGTTGGCAGCAACAGGGGGGAGTGATCGTCATGCCTTGGTGATTGATCATCAATTCCGTCCATTATTTAGCTTTTTTCAGTCCAATACTTTACCGATTGGGGTGTTTGCGACAGATAAAGATTTTGAAAATTATCAGGTAGTGAACCGATTATTAATTGAAAGAATCCAGCTCGCCGTAACACGGGCAGTTCCGCAGTTTTTATTTGCCAGCAGCTTAAATCTTGATACAGCACCAGCCGATGAGGCTGAAATAAAACTCAAGCAACTTATTGCGACACAGCCACACCATGTGTTTTTAACGCATGTTCAGAATTTGGCACTGACTGCACATACAGGCTAAGCCGATTCAATAACGATATAAATTCAACAGATTTTTAAATATTAGGATAAGGAGTTTTTAAAATGACAACTGAAAATAACAGCAATCCTCAACAGATTCGTTTTGCTTATTGGGTACCGAATGTCAGTGGTGGTTTGGTGGTCAGTAACATTGAACAACGTACCGACTGGGGGATTGATTATAATCGTCGTTTGGCGCAGGCCGCTGAGAAAAGTGGCTTTGACTATGCACTGTCGCAAATACGCTTTACCGCAGGCTACGGCGCAGAGAATCAGCATGAATCCGTCTCTTTTAGTCACGCCATTCTGGCCGCGACAGAAAAGCTGAAAGTGATTGCAGCCATTTTACCTGGACCTTGGAAACCAGCCTTGGCTGCAAAACAACTGGCCACCATTGATCAGCTTACCCATGGTCGTATTGCAGTCAATATTGTGAGTGGCTGGTTTAGAGGTGAATTTGATGCTATTGGTGAGGAATGGCCAGAGCATGATGAGCGTTATGTCCGTTCTGAAGAGTTTATCCGTAGTCTAAAAGGCATCTGGACGCAGGACAATTTTAGTTTTGATGGCAAGTATTATCAGTTCAAGGATTACACCCTAAAGCCAAAACCACTACAGCAACCACATCCTGAAATTTTTCAGGGGGGAAGCTCTCGCGCAGCTCGTGACATGGCTTCGCGCGTATCGGATTGGTACTTTACCAATGGCAATACCGTTGAGGGTATTAAAGCGCAAATTGATGATATTCGTGCCAAAGCACAATCCAATGATCATCAGGTCAAGATTGGGGTAAATGCCTTTATTATTGCCCGTGATAGCGAAGAAGAGGCTCAGGCAGTGTTGCAAGAGATCATTGATAAGGCCAATCCAGAAGCAGTCAATGCCTTTGGTGATGCAACCCGTGAAGCAGGTGCAGCCAGCCCAGAGGGTGAGGGGAACTGGGCAAAATCCACCTTTGAAGACCTGGTGCAATATAACGATGGCTTTAAAACCAACTTGATTGGCACACCACAGCAGGTGGCAGAACGTATTGTGGCATTGAAAGACGTCGGTGTTGATCTGGTTCTGGCGGGCTTCCTGCACTTTATTGAGGAAGTGGAATATTTTGGTGAAAAAGTGTTGCCGTTGGTACGTGAATTAGAAGCCAGAAAAAAAGTACAACTTGAAGAAGCCGTATAAATCAATAAGAAACACACTCGTTCTATTGGATGAGTGTGGTGAGCAAATTAGGAAAGAACAAAGAATGACAAGTTTACATGATATTCCAAGTGTGACGTATAGTGCTGATTATCAGGCACTTGCCAATAAATACCGACCAATCTTTGAGCAGATTGCTCAGGGAACCGTGCAGCGTGAGCAACAGCGTATCTTGCCTTTTGAACAGATTCAATGGTTAAAACAGGCAGGTTTTGGCGCAGTCCGTATCCCTGTTGAGCACGGTGGGGATGGGGCATCTATTCCGCAGTTATTCCAGTTATTGATTGAATTATCTAAAGCAGATTCCAATGTGACACAGGCATTACGGGGGCATTTTGCTTTTGTGGAGGATCGTTTGAATGCCCAGCGTGATTCAGATCAGAGTCACTGGTTTAAACGTTTTGTCGCGGGTGAAATTGCTGGTAATGCCTGGACTGAAATTGGAACTGTGAAAATTGGTGATGTGATCACCAAAGTCACCCATCATGGCGATCAATGGCTGGTGAGTGGTCAAAAATATTACACCACAGGGAGTATTTTTGCTGAATGGTTTGATCTTTTTGCCCAGATTGAAGAAACAGGTGAACTTGTGATTGCAGCAACACGCACCCAACAAGAGGGTGTAACTATTAAAGATGATTGGGATGGTTTTGGTCAGCGTACCACTGGCAGTGGCACAACAACTTTGGTCAATGCCAGAGTTGAAGAAGTCATTCCGTTTGATACACGTTTTAAATACCAGACTGCATTCTATCAATTATTTCATTTGGCAACACTGACAGGTATCGCACAGGCGGCTGTGGAGGAGTTTAAACAGCAGGTTCGCCAGCGTACCCGTATTTTTAGTCATGGTAATGGTGATCGGGTTGATCAGGATGTGCAGGTTTTACAAGTGATTGGTAAAGCCTCTGCACAAGCTTACGCCGCTGAAGCAATTACCATTCAGGCTGCACAGGCATCACAGCGCGCCTATCAAATACATTTTGCTCAGGATGATACCCAAGCTGAAAAAGAGCTGAATATTCTGGCAGAAATTGAATCTGCACAAGGTCAAGTGGTGATTGCTGATCTGGTTTTACAATTGACCAGCAATTTATTTAATGCCTTGAGTGCATCAGCTGCAAGTTCAGAAAAATCACTGGATCGTTTCTGGCGTAACGCCCGCACAGTATCCTCCCATAATCCACTAATTTATAAGGAAAAAAGTATTGGAGATTGGGAAGTCAATGGCACAGAGCCCATCTACGCCTGGCAGATTGGGGGCGGCAGTAAAGAAACAGAACAGCTATCTTCCTCTTAAATGAGAAAAAGATCTATGCAACTCTGATATGAATAAGAGTTGCATATTTTTGAATTATTCAGTACCTCGTCGACTCACCACCAACTCACCGAGTTCAATCAATCTTGAACGTACCACATTACGGCTTAAACCCAACAATTGAGCAGTCTTGACCTGATTCTGATGGCAGTAATGATAGGCGATGCGCAATAGTTGATCTTCAAATTGAGCATATACCTTACCCTCATGCTGTTGAAACAAGCTGTGAAACACTTCTTTTAGTTTTGGATCAATGACTGGTTGAGCTGGTTTATCCTCATTCAGTTTACTCTGGTTGAGCTGAGAGGGAGACTTGAGTAGGGTGAGATCATCACTTTCAATCAAGTTGTTCTGGCAAATCAGTAGCGCATGATGAATCATATTCTCAAGTTCACGAATATTGCCTGGCCACCAGTAGCTACTCAGTTTTTTCTTGGCGGCATCTGCAAACTCAGCCTTGTCATACCCAAGTTGTGCATGATACTTGTCAATAAAATGATAGGCTAAAGGTAAAATATCACCCTTTCTTTCACGTAGCGGTTTAATATTGAGCGTGACTACGTTTAAGCGATAATATAAATCCTCACGGAATTGATCACCAATAATGGCCTGTTCCAGATTGACATTGGTGGCAGCCAGTACCCGTACATTGACAGGAATACTTTTCCGTGATCCCAAGCGTACTACTTCACGTTCTTGCAATACCCGTAACAGTTTGACCTGAATACGTTTGGATAGGTCTCCAATTTCATCCAGTAACAATGTGCCACCATTGGCGGCTTCAAACCAGCCTGCACTGCTGGAAAGTGCTCCCGTAAATGCACCTTTTTCATGCCCAAATAATTCGCTTTCCACCAGATTTTCTGAAAATGCCCCACAGTTCACTGCAATAAAGGGTTTATGGCGGCGATGGCTATGTTCATGGATTTGCCTTGCAATCAGTTCTTTCCCTGTCCCTGTTTCGCCATGAATTAACACACTGGCTTCACTTGGAGCAATTTGTTTAATGTATTCCAGTAGCTTTTTCGATTCAGGATCGTTAAAGACTTGTGCCGTAGCTTTATGGGAGTGGCTGCGTTCAGTAATGTCAGGGAGCGTAATAATATCTTGTCTCATTCAATTCAATCCTTCTCCTGCACGATGTGGTTTCGAGAGTTTAAATTGGTATTGCCTACAGTGAGGTCTGAAATATCAGATTGTGTTATGAGTAGAACGATGCTTTTGGATAAACATCATTTAAAGCCCATTGCCCAATTTCTTTAATTTTATATTCCACAGGGTCATGCAGAGTCTGTGTGCGTACATTGCGCCAGAAGCGGTCAAAACGCAAAGCGGCATGAGTGGCTCTTGCTCCAGTGACCTCAAAGATACGATTAGTAATGTCTAAACTGGCGCGTGTGGCTGCAACTTTCGCTGTTGCAACCGCAATGGCAACCTCACCACGTTGTTGCTCTGTGAGTTCTTCGGCAATGTTCCATGCCTCTTGTAGTCTGGCAATTGCATGTTGGTTAAGCAAACGCAGTGATTCCAACTGTAACCAGAACTCGCCATAGTGGCGTAAAGTGTAGGGGTCTTCATGGGCATGTTCCACACCTGACAGAAACCAGGCACGGGATTCGTGTTTGGTGTAACGCTTGGCTTCGTTTAAAGCCCCTTCAGCCACACCCAGAAACATATTGACAAATACCAGTTGGGCAATCAGCGGTCGCAGTGTTGAGAAAGGTGTGCTTAATGGACCTGGATCAAGTAACATGTCCTTGGCTTCAACCCGTACACGTTCAAAAATGGAACTGCCACTGTCGGTCTGGCGTTGGCCAATATTATCCCAGTCATGGTACAGGGTAATCCCTGAACGTGACGTCGGTACGGCCGCAATCAGCAGCTTGCTAGTATTTTCATCAACACCTGACGCGATCAGCATTTCTGAATCTAGGGCACCTGAACAAAAGCTCTTTTTCCCCGAAAATTCGTACCAGCCATCTTGATGTTTGACCACTGTGCGTGAATCCAGTGGATTGAGTGCATTGCCCCAGAACCATGATTTTTCCGCAGTCAGTTGATACCAGCGTTGCCATTGTTGCTGGTTACCAAACAGGCGTACCGTTGCCAAAAGGAGATGGTGGAAACCAAAAACATGGGCAATTGAGCTATCCGCTTGTGCAAATAACCGTACCACATTGAAAGTATCTTGCCATGTGCCAGAAAAACCACCGAATTCCTTTGGAATGGAGAGGGATAATAGACCACTTTGACGGATCAGGTCACGCTCATATTTAGGTGTGCCGCCTATTCTATCCCGTTCTACGGCGGTTTGTGCGAATTGCTGGGCGAGAAACTGAGCAACAGGTATAGCATCAGAAAGACTACATATGCGGTGGTTCTGATTTAAAACGTTCATATTGCGTTATCCTATAACTTATTGATTTTCTAAAATTCAAGATGAGGTATTGATCTATTCTGAAATGGCCTGTTTGTATAATCTGTGCATCAGGCTAACCCCGTTAGGAGTTAGCTCCCGATCATGATTGACTTAGCTGTTTTTCTGGGATGACATCGTTGGCGATCATTTCTCCAAAAGGTCCCGTCAGATTGGTTTGCCCGAACTTGGCATAGCTGGCATAGGGTTCAGGCAGGAGGGGAAAGACCAGTTCAGCAAAACGATAGGCTTCTTCTAAATGAGGATAGCCTGAAAAAATAAAACTTTCGATGCCTAAATCCGCATATTCCTGAATACGCGCTACTACAGTTGCAGGATCACCCACCAATGCAGTCCCTGCACCACCACGCACCAGACCCACTCCAGCCCAGAGATTAGGTGAGACTTCAAGCTGATCACGTCTGCCACCATGTAGGGCAGCCATACGCTTCTGTCCGACTGAGTCAAAGCGAGCAAAAGAGGCTTGTGCCTTGGCAATGGTGTCATCGGAAATATGCTCAATCAGTTGATTGGCGGCTGCCCACGCTTCTTGGTTGGTACGACGTACAATCACATGCAGGCGAATACCAAACTTGACTTCACGACCTTGCTCTGCAGCCTTGGTTCGGATCTGGGCTATTTTTTCCGCAACAGCGGCAGGTGGTTCACCCCAGGTTAGGTAGATATCGACCTGTTTGGCGGCCAGATCCTGTGCGGCATCTGAAGAACCACCAAAATAAAGCGGTGGATAAGGTTTTTGTATAGGTGGATACAGGATTTTTGCATTTTTGACGGTTAAATGTTTCCCCTCAAAATGAACGGCTTCACCTTGTAAAACGCGACGCCAGATGTGTAAAAACTCATCTGCTGCTTCATAACGTTCGGTATGACTTAAAAATAATCCATCACCTGAGTTTTCATCAGGATCACCGCCAGACACCACATTAATTAATAAACGGCCATTAGACAGGCGGTCTAGTGTGGCGGCTTGTCGTGCGGAAACTGTTGGAGAAATAATCCCAGGACGAATAGCAACCAAAAAACGTAATTTTTGGGTCAATGGTGCAAGTGCGGAAGCAACTACCCAAGAATCCTCACAGGAACGACCTGTTGGAATAAGCACACCGTAATAACCCAAATCATCCGCAGCTTGGGCAATTTGTCTTAGATATGCCAATGATACAGGTCGGGCATGCTCACTTGTGCCTAGGAAATGTCCATCGCCATGGGTAGGTAAAAACCAAAAAATATTCATGTAGCATTAACCATTTTACATCTGAGTACTCAACCCACTGCAAGCAATGTACCAAAAAATAATTAATTAAATATCAATGTGATGTGTTCTTTTGGAAGCTTTATGACCTGACGAATGATGAGTTAAATGTTGATTCACTGTTGCTGAGCCAACACTTTTTATTTCCAAGTACAACAATTGGGGAAAAGTTGTGTGGAGTGAATAAATAATTAAACCGAATATGATTAGCACTTAATCTTATTGGTATTTTTTATAGTTAAAATTTAGATTAAAACTAAATTTTTATCCTCTTTTTTATATTTAGCCTGAAAGATGAATAAATTTTATCAGTCTTATCATTTATGGGTAATGTGCTGTTATCCAGTGATCTAGGACTAAAAAAACTGGATGTACTGCATCCAATTCCACTTTGAATTTTGGAGATCATCATGGAGATCGTAAAGCATCCCGAATCTCGTCAATTGGTGCGTACCGTAAAAGCGAGTGCGTATGTATTTGAAGATCAAAATTCAAAGCGGCTTATGTCTTATATTGAGCAAATTGCTCCAAGTGAAGCGACTGTATTGATCATTGGTGAAACAGGAACAGGTAAGGAGCTGGTTGCCCGCCAGATTCATGCGCTTTCACAAAGAAAACATAAACCCTTTGTCGCAGTAAACTGTGGTGCATTGTCGGATACCTTGGCAGAAACGGAGCTGTTTGGACATGAAAAAGGTGCATTCACAGGGGCAGTGAACCAGCAAATTGGCTGGTTTGAGGCGGCTCAGGGTGGAACCATCTTCCTGGATGAAATTGGTGATTTGTCACCGAATATTCAGGTCAAGTTGCTGCGAATTTTACAGGAAAATGAAGTTGTTCGTTTGGGTTCTCGGCAAACCAAAAAGATCGATGTACGTGTGATTGCCGCGACCAATGTCCGCTTAGAAGAGGCAGTGTATGCAGGTAATTTTCGGGAAGACCTTTATTTTAGATTAAAGGTGGCATCTTTAAGCATTTTACCGCTACGTTTACGAACAGGTGATATTTTGCCTTTGGCACAACATTTTATTGATGATTATTCCAAAAGTTTAAAACGTTCATCACCCATACTCAGTGAGGAGGCCAGACAGTTGTTATGTGATTATCACTGGCCTGGTAACATTCGAGAACTGGAAAATGCCATTCATCATGCCTTATTGATTTGTAAAAATGGCGTGATCCAGAGCTATGATTTTCAGCTTTCTGGTTTTAAACATAAACTATTATCCAATGAGTATGATTTATCAATCTATCAAGGCTCAGGGCAAACTTTAAAGCAAATCCTGTTTAACTGGTTTGAGCAGGGTATAGAAGACCTCAATGAACAGCTTGAAGCAGAAATTACCGAAGCTGCTTATGAGTATTGTCATCAAAACCAACTACATACTGCAAAACTGTTGGGGGTAAGCCGTAATATTATTCGTGCCAGACTCATTAAACATGGCTTATTGTCACCCAATACACGGGTATAGACTTCCTAAGCATTTCATTGCTGAGTTATTTTTACGTTCTCCCAAGATTAGAGCACTAATCTTGGGCTTTTTTATTTAAAGATGACTTGGTCTTTAGTCGAACCATTATTTGAAAAGAAATCTTGTTTAGATCAATTTCTTATTTTTTATATAGAAACAGATTGTTTATTGAACAACACTGATTCATCAGCATATTGTGAAAAGTGTGCAATATAACGATATAATTTTAAATAAAATATATATAATTCATGTATTTATGTTTGGCATGTCTTGTGCAATTTGTAAGAACAATTATTGAAAATTGATAGGAAAACAACATGGGTCATTTAAATATCCAACAATTTGTACAAACTTTACCAGTACAGGCTGCTCATCGTATTCAAAGTGGTGAAGAAGCTATCAATATTGCCAAACAACTGGCGACGCAATTTGCTCAGGAAGCCTCTCTGCGTGATCAAAATCGTCGTTTACCCGTTGACGAGTTAAATGCTTTCTCACAAAGTGGTTTATGGAGCATCACCATTCCGAAACAGTATGGTGGGGCTGGTGTATCTTGGCGGACAGCACTTGAAGTCATCAAAACTATTTCGGCTGTTGATCCATCACTCGGGCAATTACCACAGAACCATTTAGTGATCTTGGAACATATCCGTCTGGATGGAACCGAGCAACAGAAAAAGTTCTTTTTTGATCTGGTACTCAATGGGGTGCGTTTTGGTAATGCATTCTCTGAAATTGGCAATAAGCATGTCGCAGATTTTAAAACGATTCTCAAGCCAGTGAATGACAATGCCAATCAACATGGTTTTGAGGTCAATGGCAAGAAATTTTTTGCAACAGGTGCATTATTGGCACACTGGGTACCGATTGTCACTGTAAATGACGGTGGCTTACCGCATTTGGCTTTAGTGCCTAGAGAAACAGCAGGGTTGACCATTATTAATGACTGGTCAAGTTTTGGCCAGCGCACCACCGCCAGTGGTACGGTCATTATTGAACAGGTGAAAGTGCCTGTTGAGCATGTGATTCCGATTTATCAGGCATTTGCCAACCCGACTGTGGCAGGGCCAGTATCACAAATTATTCAGGCGGCATTAGATGCAGGCATTGCACGAGGGGCAATCGAAGAAACCATTCAGTATGTTCGCCAGTATGCCCGTCCATGGATTGATGCCAATCAGGACAAGGCTACAGATGATCATTATACCATTGCAGCAATTGGCGATTTAAAAATTAAGTTACGTGCAGCAGAAGCAGTGCTGGATTTAGCCGCAGATCAAATTGAAAAAGCAAGTCAAGAACCAAGTGATGACAGCGTGGCAGAAGCATCTGTTTTGGTCGCAGAGGCAAAAGTTTTGACCACTGAAATTGCCATTCTCGCAGCCAATAAACTTTTTGAATTGGCGGGAACACGATCAACATTGGCTGAACATAATCTTGATCGTCATTGGCGTAATGCCCGTACCCATACCTTGCATGATCCAGTACGCTGGAAATACCATTTGGTTGGTAATTATTTCCTTAATGAGATTAAACCACCAAGACATCCTTGGGCATAAATGAGTTCTGGATAGAAAATTGCCTGATGATGCCAGTCATCAGGCAATTTTTTGTGTTAAAAAAATAGCCCATATAGAATGGGCTATGCATGAGGTTAAATTAAAAAGAAAAAGACTTATTTAATCCTAGAATCACTTTATTATCATGATGATCTAAGTCAGTTCCCACATAGGAAAATTTGGCAGAAAAACCATCGCCAAAGGATTTTGTGAGTGAAAGTGAATAATTAAAGAACTCTTCTAACCCCCCCACACGTTTCTGATCAAACGTATCACCAAATGCATAACCGACTTGGGGGCTAAGTATCAGATCAGGTTTAAGCTGAATGTCTGCCTGTGTGGTGACATACCATGCTGACTCATCCTGATTTTTAGGATCGGGTAAATATGCATTACGGTCAGGGGTAAAATGCACTTTGCCACTGAGTGTGGTTGGTAACGTACGAGCAATCTTATAATTTAAACCTGCATAGGCTTCAACGGTATTATATTTGCTTTGATTAGGATAATTTAAAAAATATAGGCCAGCATCAATACCCAAGTTGTCACTGAGTTTGGTTGCGTAGCCTGTATAAATATCCCATTCCACATCGCTATCAACCACACCATCGCCAGTCTTGTCGTACCATTTTACATTTGAGGCAAAACTGCCTAAATAAAAACCAGATGCATGATTGTAATCAATACTCCCCTGTACTGTTACGCCACCTGTCTGATCCAAACCACGGGCATAATAATCGCTGACAACACCGACGTTTCCAGAAACGCCAGCATGGCTCGATAGGCTGACTATCGACAATAGTAAAACAAAACCTGATTTAATTTGCAGAGTGTTGAATACGTTATAACTAAACATGATAAAATCCTGAATATAAAAGGTATTTTACATTCGCATTTTTTGTGCCAATTATAAGTATCTGTATTTTATAAAATATTTTTTAACCGATCTGATTTTAATGTGTTTTTTTTTTAATATTTGTATAACTGCTGTTGTATTTCTATAAAACCTTTAAAATATCCATCTACGTGAATCAGATTAGTCATGGGTATCTTGGCTGATCCGATTCAATTCTCACTCGATAACCATTTAAAAATAAATGTACGCTTGCTCTAATATTTTCTTCCAGTTGCGTTGCATTGGGTAAGTGAGATTCATTTCTCAATAAAAAATAGTGGCCAGAGACACAAAGCTGAATAAACTGGATTGCTGCAATGTGTATATTGGGAATGTGGTATTCAGGAAGTTGATTGAGCTTTTCCAGAAATTCCTCGATCGGGCGGCGGGACTGTTGCATCAGCTCATGAATCATGTCAGAGAGTTCTTCTATACGCTGAACTTCTGCAATGATAATTCGTGATAAACGGATATTGGTAACACTCAACCATTGCTGAGCAAGATAAACGCCGAGATCGAATAACATGGCTTCATTGATGGCTTGTGTATGAATCCAGTCAGTGACAGTTGTACGGTATTGATCAACACCTGCCTGAATAACAGCAATAAATAAATTGGTTTTGTTTTGATACTGTCGATAAATGGTGAGTTTGGACACCTGTGCCTCTTTGGCAATTCTCTCAATACTACTGCCTTGAAAGCCATATTCTAAAAAATGTTGAGTGGCAACTGCGAGCAAATGCTCATGTAAGGCTTCAGATGCCTGACGGCTTGGGCGACCTGTTAAGACCTTTTTCCCTTTGCCTGATGGGTCTGTAGATGTACTTGTCACCATAACTTCACTCATGATTTATGTTCCCTCATTAAAAATATTCGTTTATTAAAACTGATTCAGTCTGGGCTTATATCTGGGCAATGAATATCAATATGCCAATTAATTATTTTTTATTTTAAAACGATTCCTATAGTTTAAACAATAAGTAAACGGTGTCGTTCACTTAAATTGTGATTGATGCCTAACAACAATGATTTAAGTCGAAATAAAAGACTTTAGGAACACGTATGACTCTTCCGAAACGACAGATGAAGTTAGGGGCATTTCTACAAAGTGTAGGACATCATCTTGCTGCATGGCGGCATCCCGATGTGAATCCAGAAGATGCGACCAGTCTGGAACATCTTAAAAATCTGGCAAGAATTGCAGAACAAGGAAAATTTGATGCCATTTTCTTTGCCGATGGTTTGGGCTGGCCTCAGGTTCCACCGCAGCTTTTGGCAAAAGGTGCACCTGCTTATTATTGGGAACCTTTAACGGTGTTGTCTGCATTGGCTCAAGTCACCAACAACATTGGTTTAATTAGTACCATTTCGACCTCCTATTTACCACCGTTTCATTTGGCACGTTTATTTGCATCGCTGGATCATATTAGTAATGGACGAGCAGGCTGGAATCTGGTGACATCGGGTACTGATTTTGAGGCTAAAAACTTTAATCTCGATACCCAAACTGGGCATCAGGAACGTTATCTGCGTGCCAGAGAATATGTCGATGTGGTCAAAGGGCTATGGGATAGTCTGGATGATGATGCCTATTTATTTGATCAAGATTCTGGGGATTTCTTTGATCCTGAAAAAATCCATTATCTGAATCATAAAGGCAAATATTTCTCAGTGGCAGGTCCATTGCAATCGGCACGTCCTGTACAGGGTTATCCAGTCATTGTACAGGCGGGTTCTTCAGAAGATGGTCGCCATTTGGCAGCCGAAACTGCGGAAATTGTATTTACCGCACAACAGTCACTTGAGGGCGCGCAGGCTTTTTATCAGGATATTAAACAACGGGCACAAGCCTTTGGACGAACACCTGACAGCATTAAGGTGATGCCAGGCATTATGCCAATTGTAGGCAAAACGCTTGCCGAGGCGCAGGAAAAATTTGAACAGTTACAGTCCTTGATTGATCCAACCATTGGCATTGGTTTGCTTTCAGGATTTTTAGGCAATATCGATTTATCCAAATATTCATTGGATGATCCTGTTCCAGATTTTCCTGTAACCGAGGGTTGGCAAAGCCGACAACAATTATTGATTGATCTGGCACGTCAGGAAAATCTAACCATTCGCCAACTGTATAAACGGGTTGCAGGGGCGAGAGGACACAAGATTGTAGTGGGAACAGCCGCACAAATTGCCGATGAACTGGAACATTGGTTTAACCACAGCGCAGCCGATGGATTTAATATTCTTGCACCAACATTCCCACAGGGCTTGTCTGGGTTTGTTGAACAGGTCATTCCAGAATTACAGGCACGTGGTCTTTTCCGAGAGGAATATGAGGGCAATACCTTACGTGAGCATTTAGGTTTGGCACGTCCACGGAGTCACTATCATGACACAGTCTGATCTTTCGATTTCCAAAGTGGATGTGGCAACACCGACAGTGAGCCATACACATGCAACGGGCACAGATTATTTATTTGGTCGTAAAAGTACGGTGTGGGTCTTTGGTTTATTGTGCTTACTCATGGTGTTTGATTTTGCAGATCGGATGATCATCGCCAGTATCTTGCCCTATATTCAACAGGAATGGAAAATTAGTGATGCACAGGCAGGCTTACTGAGTTCCATTTTAACCTTGGGCATGGTGTTATTCGCTTTTCCAATTTCTATTTTTATTGATCGCTGGAGTCGGATCAAGACGGCCAGTTTGATGGGCGTTTTTTGGGGAATTGCATCGGCAGCAGGGGCATTTACACAAGGGTTTTCACAATTAGTCCTGTCTCGTTTTTTTGTCGGTGCAGGGGAAGCTGCTTATGCACCTGCTTCCTATGCATGGATTAGTGCCGCATTTCCACGCCGCCGTTTACAATTGGCATTAGGCTTATTTTCTGCCAGTCAACCCATTGGGATGGCATTGGGGATTGCTTTGGGTGGTTATATTGCCCAGCACTATGGTTGGCGCCATGCTCTGGGATTCCTGGCGATTCCTGGTATTGTGATTGCTATCTTGCTGTATCGTGGTCGGGATTATAAAACCTTTACCCATCAACACAGTTTGTCTGAAACCGATCAACAGACTCAGCCTACTTCTTCAGAAAAAGCCAAACAGCATTGGGATGCGGTCAAGCAAAGCTGGAGATTGATTCGTCGTACACCATCCTTAATTCTGACCTATCTCGCGATTGCAATGGTGACCTTGCAGTGGATTCCGATGGTGTTTTTCCTGCCGAGTTATTTACATCGTATTCACCATATTGAATTGTCTCAGGCTTCCCTGATGACCAGTTGCATTTTATTGATTGGAATTGTGACCTTGCCACTCGGGGGCTGGGTAATGGATACGCTTTCAAGTAAATATCAAAAAGCCAAGCTCTATGTTTCTTTGGCTGGCTATAGCCTTGCTACCTTATTTTATGGCATTGCTTTTGCGTTGCTTACTGATCTGGTTTGGCAATTTAGCCTGATTATTCTGGCTGGTGCATTACTCAGTTTTTGTAGTCCTGCACCTTTAAGTCTGACTCAGGAACTCGTGCCACCCTCAGCACGTGCATTGTCTGGTACAAGTTCTGTGATGACGATTCACTTATTAGGTTCCATCCCAGGTCCTTTTATTGCAGGTTTGGTCTCCGATGCATTTGGAATCTCAACCGCATTAACTGTTGTTCCTGTCATCAGTGGTGTACTTGCCATTATTTTACTGGGCTTTGCCGCGCATTTTTATAGTCGGGATGTTTCTCGCGTTCAGTTCTCTCATTTGGAGGCGGATACCCGATGAAGCGTTTTCTAGTTCTCATGATTTCTAATCATTTGTTCAAAAAAGGCATCACATTACAGCGATGTCGATGAACAACTGATTCTTTAGAAATTCATTTTTCGTAATTTTTTCATCTTGGTAAAAGCCCAGATTGCTTACTTCCAGAGCAGTGAGGCAGGGCTAACTTTTTTAAATTATGGGGTATGCCATGACACAATATGATTCACCTACTCAAATCAGACGATTAAAACCAACACATCGTTTTGTCTTGAGCAGTCTTGCTGTTGCCATCACAGCCATTTCTTCAAATCTCTACGCACAAGAGACAGAAACTTAACCATCTAGTGTGGCAGCACAAAATGTTCAAGTGAAAGAGGATGTTTTGGGCAATCAACATGGCATGTTACCCCAAAATTCGATTTAACCACAGGCTTACGTTTTACTTCGGAACGTAAAACAGGAGAGGTTGACCAAAATACCATTACTCCTGAAAGCTATGCAACATGGAGCCCTTTATTTCAGGAATATCATTCAGGTGAGCTAAAACGTACAGATAATAGTGTGGCTGGGTTAATCACGGCAAGTTATCAATTTAATCCACAGGTACTTGGTTTTGCTACGGTTTCAACAGGTGAAAAATCGGGTGGATTTAATGTCAATAGCGTGGCTTCACCTGCATCTTTATTGGGGAATAAAGTCTTAAATATTGACCCTGAAAAAGCCAAGAATCTTGAACTGGGTTTAAAAACATCATGGCTGGATAATCGTGTTTTTGCCAATGTCAATCTGTTCCTGACCAAGATTGAAGATTATCAGGCAGTTACCAATGAATCCTATAATAATCAATATATTCCATTATTGACCAATGTCGGAGACCTCACCAGTAAAGGGATTGAACTGGATTTAAAAGCACAGTTAAATCGTCAATTTTCGGTCAATTTCAATGCAGCTTATACCGATGCCACATTTGATAATGGAACTGCGCCGACCCCATTTGAAACCTTTAATGGCGTAGGTGGAACAGCCGATAGTGGTTATGGCAAAGGCTACCGTGATATTTCGGGGAATCGCGTCAATGGTGCGCCGAAATGGACAGCCAATATTTCCCTGCAACATCAGCATTCTGTTTTTGCCAATGCCCAACATTATAGTTTGCTGAATTATGGCTGGCGCTCTGAAACTTATGCGGATGTCAATAACTCGATTTATTCCAGAATACCAGATTATGGGGTGCTTAATCTAAGTACAGGTATTCGTATTCCGCATGGACAGAATGAAATTGATATTTCACTCTGGGCAAAGAATGCGTTGGATAAACATTATTTCTTGGGATTGGTCAATTCTGGCAATGGGGTATATGCAGGTTCGGCAGCACAACCGAGAACAGTGGGAGCAAGTTTGAAATATAGTTTTTAATTGACTTGGTTTAGTTTAAATATGAGGCTGTGTCTAAGGTTAATAGAGCAGCCTTTGTTTTTTTAGATGTTGTAAAAACAACACTGATTTTAAAAAATGATGGAATATAAACAATAACTCAATTTTATTTTTAATTAAGTATTTGAAAAATATAAATAATAAAGGTTGGCATAAAAGCTGCTCAATACAAGTGATATGAAATTGGAAATATCCTAAGGAATACCTATGTCACTTGTTGTCGATAAAAAAGAAAATTCTAAAGAATTTGTAAAAAGTACACTGTCTGAAATTTGGGTCACTCGATGTCCAGTCCCGACTGCAACAGGAATCTCATTAAAGCGTGGGACGTTGATTGAAAAGTTTGAGCGACATGGAATTGATGTTGCCGTATTACAGGATGCTCGTAAGGGATTATCCGTCCATCACTTTGACCATCAACTGCCTGCCTTGTTCCGTGAGGGAGGGAATGTTCCCGCTTTGGCAGCACGTTCTGAGGGTGCACCGAGTCGCCTGATTGGCTTGACCTGGATTGATGAATGGCAAGTGATTATCGTTCGTCCAGATTCTGAGATCAGCCAGCCAGAACACCTTAAAAATGTCAAAGTGGCTTTACCTGAATATGCCGATAAACGTGCTGGCAGTATTTTTAGAGCCATGTCATTACAAGGTATTCGTGGTGCCTTGCAACTTGCAAATTTAACATTCCGTGATGTTGATTTTGTTGAAGTCCCTGAGCGTGCTGAATCTAAACAAGATCGTGATGCCAGTGCCTATTGGTCAGGGCTAGATGCCTTGATTACAGGCGAAGTAGATGCCGTGTATGTCAAAGGTGCATCTGCTGTTGAAGCTGCCACCAAACGCGGTCTAAAAGTTGGGATTGATCTGGATCAATTTGCCGATGTGACTTCGCGTGTAAACAACGGCACGCCTCGTCCGATCACCGTACATGAAGATTTATTGAAAGATTACTTTGATGTGGTGGTTGATTTTCTGGAAGAGCTGTTTGATACCGCAGATTGGGCACAGGATCATTTGGATGAAGTGCTGGTGATTCTTGAAGATGAAACCATTGCGGGTGCTGAAAGTGTGGCGACGGCTTATCGCAATAATTTCCATAAATCGTTACATCCATCATTAAGCGAAGAACGTTTAGAACTTTTAAGACAACAAAAAGATTTCCTTTGGTTACACGGTTTTCTTGAGCGTGATGTCGATATTGAGACATGGGTCGATCATCGTCCTTTGCTCGAAGTTTTAAAACGCCGCCAAAACAAACAATTTTAAGAGGATATTGATCATGACTACACTTATTCAAACCCCACTTTCTGCTGAGCTGACTGATTTTATTGAACTCAACCGTGAAAAGGCTGAGTTTGCCTTTGATGTGTTCCGTGAAACAGGCACGATTACGGCAAATGGCACAGTTAATTTTGTTGAGCGTGCCCCTGAAAATACTTTGGTAACATTTAACTATGCTGGTCCCTGGTCTCGAGACAAGAAAAGCAAAGTCGTTGTAGAGACAGTCGATGGCGAAGTTTTATTGGGACGAAAAGGTGCAGGCGGTCGCTATAACAAGCTTTTCCGTGAGCATGCGGATGTCACCACAATTTCTCATGTCCATGCACCGAATTTAGGTGCCTGGGCACAAACACATCGTACCTTACCGATTCGTTATGTTCCTGTGCAGCGTTTCCATTTATTTAAAGAGTTGCCGATTTATATTGACCGCCGTCAGGCAGAAGTCGATTTCATTTTAGATCAACTGAATATTGATATTGAATATCGTGCCATTTTGGAAGCGAATGGTGGGGCAACGGTTTGGGGCCGCCAAGGATTACAGGAAACGGCTGAGTTTATTTTACTGCTTGAAGAGGGCGCGCAGATCCAGCTTTTGGCTGAATTGGTGGGTGGTAGTCGTGAATATGGAAAAGGGGTTTTACAGCAACAATGGCGAATGAGTGGATTGACCGATAAAGCGAAGTCGCTTGGATTACTTCCTCTTCACTAGAAACACGATTCGATAATAAATATAGAGAACACTATGGCTGTAAAACTTTTATGGTATCTCACCTCTCCCGATGGACCTTATCCGTGGCTGGAATCTGGTCGCTGGGATACCGACTATGAACATTTGCAACAGATTGCAATTACCGCAGATCGTCTAGGTTTTTACGGTTCACTGATGGGAACAAGCGAATATGAAACACTGGCTGTTGCTGCGAGTTTAATCCCATTTACGGAACGCTTGAAGTTTTTGGTTGCACAGCATCCAGGCGAGGTTCAACCTGCTGTTTTAGCGAAATATGCACAAAGTTTTGATGCATTTTCCCAAGGACGTTTGTTGTTTAACGTGGTCAATGGCAATGACAAAGGTTTAGCAGCTTTAGGGATTCATTATTCGCATGATGAGCGTTATGACTTTAGTAAGGAATACTGGACCGCTTTCCAACAGAATTATCTAGGGGATAAATCTGGCTTTGAGGGAGAGTTTATTCAAATTTCTCCACGTCAGGAGGGTGCTTCGCCAATGTCAACCTGGCATGGCCCAACGCAAAAACAAGGTGTGCCACTTTGGGGGGCTGGAACGTCTGTAAAAGGCGTACAGCATTCGGTTGAGTTGCTGGATGTGTATTTAAGCTTTGCCAATACACCACCACTACTAGGGGAAAAGTTCAGTAAAGTTGCGGCTGAAGCTGCAAAAGTTGGACGTCGCCTTGAGTTTGGAACACGCTTACAAATTATTGTTCGTGAAACGGAAGAAGAAGCATGGCAGTACGCGCAATCTCTGCTCGATAAACTTGATGTCAATTATGCGATTGAAGCGGTAAAACGCCAGCTTCCACCTGATGCAACGTTTGAGACTTATCAAAGTAACAATCATGTTGTTCAAAAAAATCTGGAATTGTTACGTCAGGGGATTTTACCTCAAGCCAAAGATTTTGAAATTTATCCAAATATTTGGACAGGGCCATCCTTGTTTGGGTTTGATATTTTAAATCCTGCTGCAGGTACAGCGCTGGTTGGTAGTGCTGAAAATATTGCCGAGCGGATTAAAGAATATGAGCGCTATGGCGTATCCGCTTTTATCTTGTCTGGTTTCCCTTTAATTGGTGAAGCTTATCGTGTTGCAGATTTACTGTTCCCTTTACTTGAGCTTGATCATGGCTTTGAGCTACCGAAGTTAAAACATCGCTCATCTGTAGATTCCCTTGTTAAAAAAATCGTCGCCTAAAGGGAGAATGACATGAGCAAAATTACACGCAGAGAATTACTTAAAAAGACGGGTTTGGGTGTAGGAACATTGGCTGCCGCAAGCCTGATCGGTTGCTCTCGTTCTGATCCAACAACATCAGAAACCCATGCAAATATAGACCAGAATGAGACACCGCAAAAAGGTGGAGTCATCAAAATTGGGGTGATTAACGGTAATCAGGCTGGGAATTTAGATGCCCATAAACCGATTGGCATGTCCAGTGCATTTAGAGGCTGGCCTTTATATGCCAAATTATGGGAATGGGGACGTGATATCCAGCCTAAATTGGCGCTGGCTGAATTTGCAGAACCGAATGAAGATGGAAGCAAATGGACCATTCGCCTTAAAAAAGGACTTGAGTTTCATCATGGTAAAACCATTACCGCTGATGATGTGATTTTCTCTTTACGCCGTCTGACAGACCCTAAACTAGCTTCACCCTTTGCAGCTTATCTTTATTCATTGCAGCGTGATGCGATCAAAAAACGTGATGATTACACGGTTGAAATTCCATTTGCTCAAGGAAAAGGCTTGGTTGCCTTGCCTGAAGCGTGGATGAGTTGGGGCGGGATAGTTCCCACAGATTATGATCCAGTCAACAATGTGGTGGGGGCAGGTCCTTTCAAATTAGACAGCTTTAGCCCAGGTCAGCGTTCCCGTTTTGTCCGTTTTGAAAACTACTGGAAAGACAATCAACCTTATGCTGATGCCATTGAAATTATTGATTTTAAAGACCAGACAGGTCGCCTTGCTGCGTTGCAGTCAGGTCAAATTGATATTGCTTCAGGCATTAGTGCTGAACATCTTTCCTTGATCCAAGCCAATAAACGCTTGAATGTGGTTTCATCTGAAACAGATGCCTGGCAATCCTTTGATATGAATACCACCAAAGCACCTTTTAATGACGCTCGGGTAAGACAGGCATTTCGCCTGATTGCAAATCGGGATGATTTAGTCAAACGTGTATTGGCAGGGCAAGGCCGCATTGCCAATGATCTGTATTCATTTAGTGATCCAGTTTATAACCATGATATTGCTCAGCGTCAGCAGGATTTGGCAAAAGCGAAAACATTATTAAAACAAGCAGGTTTTGATAATAACTTAAAAGTTGATTTGTATACAGGACCTGACAGCAATGCTGCCTTGGTCTTTGCTCAACATGCGGCTCAGGCAGGTGTGATTGTTAATGTCAAACAAGTGGAGGCAGCAACATTTGCAGATGCAGTCAAACAGGATTGGGCATTCAGTACAGGTTCTAATGTTTCTCGTCCATTCTTATTAACCGTCTTACAAATTGATGGGCCAGGCGCAGCCAATAATAAGACCCGTTTTAATAATGAGCGTTTTACTGAACTGGTACATGCGGCATTACAACAACCAGATCTGGAAAAACGTAAGGTTTTGGTGCATGAAGCCCAGCAGATTCAACATGAGCAAGGTGGTTTATTGATTTGGGGCTTTAATAATGTTCTGGATGCCCATTCTAGCCAAATTGGTGGCGTAACCCCTGATCGAACAGGATTTGCTGCATGGCGCACGGATGAATTCTGGCGTAGAGGGTAATGAAGATGACGACTCAAGCTAGCAAACTAGAGACACCCGTTCAACATCAAGCACTCGCCAAGTCGTTTGAATTTCCTGCATGGTTACCTTGGTTTCTGACGCGTGTCGTGTCAGGACTACTGGTTATTTTTGTCATTAGTTTAATTGTATTTATTGCCACACAGGCGCTTCCATCCGATCCAGCGCGTGTCATTTTAGGTGCAGAAGCACCAGAAGCAACGGTACAGGTGTTACGTGAACAATTGGGGTTGAACCAACCGATATTGCTTCAATATTGGAACTGGCTCAGTCAATTATTGCAAGGTAATTTTGGTCGTTCGATTGATTCCAATGTCCCTGTCTCGCAGATTATTCAAAATTATTTTGGAAATACAGTTGCGTTAAGTAGTTTGGTGATTGCAATTACGGTACCGATTTCAGTGGTACTGGGTGTGTGGTTATCGCTGCGTCGTGATAGCAAACTAGATCGGATTATTGTCTCCAGCTCGATTCTGTTTAAGGCTGTTCCTGGATTTGTGATTGCGATTTGGTTAATGATGTTTTTTTCAACGTCGATCTTGCATGTATTACCCGCAGCATCGTTGTTGATTCCAGGACAGTCACCTTTTAGCCAGTTAGAGTTTTTGATTTTACCGATTCTAACCTTGGCATTATCCTTGATTCCTTATCTGATGCGTCTGGTCCGTGGCTCCATGATTGATGCTTTAGAGTCAGATTACGTAACCTCTGCACGATTGCGCGACATCCCTGAACGTCGAATTATTTGGAAGCATGTTTTACCGAATGCCTTAGTACCCGTAGTACAGGGCACTGCATTGACCATACGGGTTTTGCTCAGTGGGGCGTTAATTATCGAAGTGGTATTTAGTTATCCTGGTATTGGCAATGCATTGAATGCTGCAATTGAAATGAGGGATATTCCCACCATTCAAGCGATTGTTTTATTGCTGACCATTTGTGTAGTGGTGGTGAATTTAATTGCAGATTTAATCACGACTTTACTGACCCCAAAAATACGTACTGCAAAAAAACATAAGGCACGTTCACCAGGTCTACGTCAGGCAATACGTTTATGGAAATCAGGTCGACCGATTACGGTCAAGCCTGTCGATCGTCGCAATGCCTTAAAGAATATTCATTCAGGGGGCGAGAAATGAGCACATTTCACTGGTATGAAAGAACCTTTTTTAAAACACTAATACGTGAGCGACAAGTCCGTTTTGGGGTTGTGGTCACCAGTCTGGTTTTGACTTTCGCATTGCTTGGACCTGTATTGGTACCTTTTGAACCAACAGCATTGGTGGGAATGACCTATGGTGCCCCCGAGGGAGACTCATTTCTAGGTTACGACTATATTGGGCATGATGTCTGGTCACGGGTACTCGCTGGCGGCGCTTCTATGATCTGGATGACGCTTGCAGCCAGCTTGGTTGCTTTGGTTATTGGTTCCAGTTTAGGCATATTGGCTGCTTTTGCCCGTAATAAGGTAGATCAGTTTGTGACGTGGCTCACTGATGTTTTTATGGCATTTCCTGATCTGATTTTAGTGTTGCTCATTGTCTCCATGCTCGGACGTGAACCTTGGCTGATTGTGCTGACTGTTTCAATTGCTTTTATTCCAGGGGTGATACGTCTTGCACGAAGTGTGGCACTCAATCTGGTTGAGCAAGAATATGTCGAGGCTGCCAAGATTCTCGGTTACTCAAAAACCTATATTTTATTCCGTGAAATCTTACCCAATATGCTGACACCTTTATTGATTCATCTGGGGGTGATGCTGACTTGGGCGGTGGGGATGTTATCTGGTTTGGCTTTTCTGGGTTATGGGGTTGCGCCGCCAGCAGCAGATTGGGGGCTGATGATTAATGAGAACCGTGCTGGATTGTTGGTTCAACCATGGGCGGTATTTGCACCTGTGATTTTAATTGCCTTGTTTGCACTTG
The DNA here is from genome assembly GCF_030385805.1 of Acinetobacter thutiue. Taxonomy (NCBI): domain Bacteria; kingdom Pseudomonadati; phylum Pseudomonadota; class Gammaproteobacteria; order Moraxellales; family Moraxellaceae; genus Acinetobacter; species Acinetobacter thutiue. The sequence continues at coordinate 1,099,657 of NZ_JAUDZE010000001.1, read as the reverse complement.
GCACCAATGTGCTGGCTGAGGGTGTGGGACGTGCAGCAGCTCGGATTGAGGAAAAATAAGCATGGCAAATACCTTTAAAAATACAGTATTGAGCGTCTCAGATTTAACAGTGGCATTGGTGAATACGGGTAATCACGTGGTTTCTGATATCGCTTTCAGCCTACGCGAGGGTGAAGTCCTTGGCTTGGTTGGCGAGAGTGGTTCAGGAAAAACCACATTGTCCAGTGCTTTATTAGGCTATGCGCGACACGGTGCCAAAATTATTCAAGGCATGATTGAGCTAGATGGTGAAGATATTCTGAGTCTGGATGATCATGCTTTACGCCAAGTTCGTGGTTATAAAATCAGTCATGTTGCCCAAGATCCTGGAACAGCACTGAATCCAGCATTAAGTATTGGTCAACATTTACTGGAATTATTAGAAGTTCATCAATCCCAGTTATCTAATTCTGAAAGACAGCAAAAGGTTGCCAAAATTTTAGATGAAGTCGGTTTGCCTCATGATGATGTTTTTTTAAAGCGTTATCCTCATCAGCTTTCTGGTGGTCAACAACAACGGATTTTACTGGCATTGGCATTTTTGCTACAGCCACGTTTGATTATTTTGGATGAACCTACAACGGCACTGGATGTGACGACCCAGACTTTGGTGCTCAATATCATTCGTAAATTATGTCGGGAATATAATGTTGCCGCCATTTATGTATCGCATGATTTAACCGTGGTAAAAGATATCGCAGATCGAGTGATTGTGTTGTATTCAGGGCGAATTGCTGAAGATGCAGTTTTAACCCAATTATTTGAAACGCCTAAACATCCTTATACGCAAGGTTTGCTTAATGCCATTCCCGATGTGGTGATTCGTAAATATTTATCCCCAATTGAGGGACATGCACCCTCACCAAATGATCGTCCGTCAGGCTGTGCCTTTGCCGCACGTTGTACTTTTGCGACGGATATATGTCGTCAGAGGCAACCTGACTTGATCCAATTAAAAGATGAATTTGATCCGCATTTTGTTGCCTGCCATCACTCAGATGATGTGGGTGTCATCACATTTAAAGAGGTTGACCATCATGTGATCGAATTGGAAACCAACAAACAAGCATTGCTGAAAGTTGAGCATATTAATGCTTGGTATGGACAACAACAGGCACTGTTTGATGTCTCGTTTCAATTGCAACGAGGTGAATGTCTGGCTTTGGTCGGAGAGTCAGGATCGGGGAAAACCACGTTGTCCCGTGTGATTGCGGGATTAAATGAAAATGCAGAGGGTCAGGTGGTTTTAGCGGATGAAGTCCTATCATTACAGGGGCAACAACGCTCTTTGCAGCAACGCCACAAACTGCAATATATCTTCCAGAATCCTTATAAGGCCCTGAACCCAGCGCATACTATTGGACAAACCTTAACCAAAGTAGTTCAGCATTTCTTTGCATTATCCAAGCAAGAAGCAGCAGAACAAGTTGTACGGGTATTGAAACAGGTATCACTGCCTTTACAAGTTCAGGAACTGTATCCAAGAGATTTATCTGGCGGAGAAAGGCAACGTGTGGCAATTGCACGAGCTTTACTGTGTCAGCCTGATGTGTTGATTTGTGATGAGATTACCTCTGCTTTGGATGTTTCTGTACAAGCATCTATTTTAAAACTGTTACAGCAGTTGCAACAGCAAGGTGTGACCTTGTTATTTGTGACCCATAACCTTGGGGTGGTACGTGCCATTGCTGATCGGGTTGCCGTATTAAAACATGGACATATCGTCGAATACGGTGAAACCGATCAAGTGCTCAGTCATCCTCAACATGGTTATACCAAAACTTTGCTTAGCCATGCACCAAGCTTATTTAAGAGCAATGTGCATGATGCTTGCGCATAAAAAAGAACAGATTTTTCGGAGTTAAACATGAACGATATTCATCAGCACAATTTTTTAGAATTGGGTAGCGTAAGACATATTCAAAGCGAACAAGAAGCACTTGAGATTGCAAAAGAGGTAGCAAAGCAACTGAATCAATTTGCTCAAGATCCTGCCTATAACAAGACCGTACCTTATGAACAGGCGCGCTTAATTTCAGAAGCAGGTTTAACCGCAATTATTGTTCCTAAGCAATTTGGTGGCTTAGGCGCGAGTATTCCAACGCTGGCCAATGTGGTGAAAATTATTTCATCCGCAGATGGTGGTGTGGGGCAGTTGTTGCAGATTCATTTCACCATGTTCCGAGGGATTTTAACGGGTTATGAAGATGAAATCCGTGATCAGTTATTGCGTGATGTATTGAGTGGCAAGCGTTTAGGTAACGCCTTGGCTGAAGTGGGCGGTAAAGATAAATTTCAGCATAAGACACGGGTAGAACGTAATGCACAAGGGCAATTGATCTTAAATGGCAGTAAGTTCTATTCCACAGGTTCTTTATTGGCGGAATGGATTTCTTTATTTGCAGGTAGTGATGAGGGACCTGTTTCTATCCTAATTCACCGTGATACGCCAGGCGTAGAACTGTTGGATGACTGGGATGCCATGGGACAAAATAATAGTGTCAGTGGCACAGTGAATTTTAAAGATGTGATTGTCGATGAACGTTATGTCGCCAAGCGCAATACAGGTGGTTTGGGCACCGTTTTACGGACAGGTTTGACTTGGCCGCAGATTTTACATGCAGCAATGGACACAGGCATTGCTAAAGGCGCATTAGAGGGTGGGATTGATTATTTACAACATCATGCCCGTCCGTGGGTTGAAAGTGGAGTCGATTCTCCAACTCAGGAACCACATATTATTAAGCAAATTGGTGAGTTTGCTGTGTTAGTCCGCTCGGCAGAAGCACTTTTAGATCGCTCAGCACAGATTTTTGAGCAGCATTTAGCCAATGTCGAAGATGAAGATTTACAAACTGAATTGATTTTATCGGTTGCTGCGACTCGAAGTCAGTCTGATTATGCCTCTTTAAAGATTTCCAGTGAGATTTTTGGCTTATTAGGGGCAAGTTCAACTTTATCGAAATGGAATCTGGATCGTTTCTGGCGTAATGCACGTACGCATACCACGCATGATCCAATTCGCTGGCGTTTGTATCATGTTGGAAATTATTATTTAAATAATATTCCACCAGGTGAATATAATTCTGTGCTGTTAAAGAAGCAGGCAGAGAATGTGACTAAATTTTCTAAGTAAAATGAAGTAAATAAAAAAGGTTGTCATCACGACAACCTTTTCTTTTTAAGAGTTATTAAGCCACTTGCGCTTGGATAGAAATGTCTTGTGCAAGCCATTCACGGACATTGATTTGCGCAGGAATAAATTTCCAGCGATAGAGGAAGTCACTTAAATCCTGTAATGCAACAATCGAGATTTCATCAAAATTGGTATTCAGTTTTAGATGTGCATCTGTACCATAAGCTGCATGGACCCATTGCTCACTACTATTACATTCTTTCGCCAGATAACGATGGGTTTCATCGGCATGTGCATGTGCCCATTGTTCTGCCTGTAAAACAGCATCGACAATCGATTGTGCTTGTTCAGGATATTGGTTTAGAAAATCTTCATCAACCGTCAGTGTTCGAGGTGTGCCATTATTGGAACGTAGGATTGGATCAGGATGTGAACCAATATCAATAATGGTATGCAAGGCAAAATCATGGGCGATTTGTGCGGCATGCGCACCTTTTAAAAAGATCGCATCGACATCGCCTTTGATCAGTGCCACGATTTCTGCACTGGCATTGAGTTTATTTCTTTCGCCAAAGAAACTGGAGTCATTTTCTTCAGCCTGTTGTTGCTGCACTGCCAAAATATCAGCACGGAGGCAATCGACCAGTTCAAGATCACTGACATTCAGATCTACCGTTTTTAATGCATTTTCCAAACCACGAATGGCTTGAGCACGTGAGAAATCAATCAGTGCATCCTGATTGAGTGGTAGCCCAAAACGTTTAGCTTTTAAATCTGCAACGGTTTTAATGTTGGAATCATAGCGGGTGAGCAGCAATTGAATTTCATCTGCCCAAGATAAACCGATTACTTTGGTTTTTTGACCTGAAGCATAGGCCCAGATTGCAGGGATACTGCCACCATGCCGAACTGAATTGGCAAGCGTATGGTTAAAATGAGAGTTACGGATGTCTTTGGAATTGGATTCACGAATGGATTTAATCTCAATCTGTTGTCCGCCAAATTTTTCTTTGAGCCAACCTTTCTGAATGGAAATGCCGAGACCCGTAGGAACTGGGCAGCGTGTATACCAAAGTGTGTCTAGTGGCTGAGTTTGATGTGTTGTCATAGGAACATCCTTTTGTGGTTTATATGCTTTAAAGCAATATTGATGCCATTGATTAAGTTTATGATTTTTATGGATTATATTTAATATCTATTTTTATGATGTTGATATATCAAATTTTGTTGCGATTACAGCAGATCATTTGATGGAATGTTTTAAATTCAACACCTGTATATGGGGTGCTTTTATAAAAATTATATAAAACAATAGATTAGAATGTTTTTTAAATTGATGAATTTGGCATAAATCTCGCAATCATCTGCAAGTCTTAAATTCTTGCTGTATTTTTATGTTGAAACATTATCCATTGTTGCGAAGTCTGGCCTTATATCGTTTTATGCCATTTCGCTTTTTGCTGACGGCAACTTTATTTATCATGGCCAATATTGGCCTGGCCTTACAACAATATTCGATTGGTCATGCGCTTGATACCTTAAAACACAGTCAGCCTGAAACTTTATTTCAACATGCGGTGACTGATCCGTTAAATCCCTGGTTTTGGTTTATTTTGCTGACCAGCATTGCCTTGCTGCGTGCCATTATTCAGTATCTGGCAGGTTTGAGTGCCTTGACCATTGGGCAGCAATTACTCAGCATTTTGAGGGAACGAATTTTTAGTCAGGTGCAGCATTTAGATGTGTCGTGGCATTGGAAGCATGGATTGGGGGAAGTGTTATCCAGAACAACGCGGGATTCAGATAAATTAAAAGAGGCGTTAATCAACTTTTGGCGGCAGGTGTTTGAATCGAGTCTGGTGGTTGCTGCAACGGTGGGATTGTTGTGCTGGTATCATCCGTGGCTCGGACTAGTCCCACTGATTTTTATTTTTTTAGGTCTTTGGGTCTTGTTTAAACTCACCAATCAACTGGTCGCGCTTGATCATCAAGTGGCGCATGCCTATGAAAAGGTCAGTGATGCTTTAGCTGAAAGTGTCAATGGGGTTCGGGTGGTTAAGGCATTTCAACTGGAAGATAAGCTGTTACAGCGTTTTAACCATGCCGTAGATACCTTTATCCAGCATTCCATTCAAACCATTCGTACCAGCGCCAAGCGTTTACCGATTCCTCAAGTGATTATTGCCTGTTCCTATTTATGGGTGATCGCCTTTGGGGCTTATTTGATTGGTCAGAACCAGTTGCAGGTCGGGCAGTTTGTGGCAGCGGCACTGATGGCGAATTTATTGGTATTTCGTATCGAGAGTATTGGACAGGTTTTGCATATTTTTGCGGATGCACGTTCATCGGCAACCCGAATCTGGCAAATGCTGGATGAACAATCTGCCATTGTAGATGCCCCGCAACCTGTATCAATGCAATACCAAGATGGCTTAAACATTAAACTGGACAGTGTCAGCTTTCAGGATAAAACCACACAAAAGTATATTTTAAGACAATGTCAGGTTGAATTTCAGGCAGGTGAAATCGTCACCATTGTCGGGAAAACGGGTGCTGGTAAAACTACCTTGATGAATTTGCTCAATCGTTTTATTGATCCAACAGAGGGAAATGTTCTGATTGGTTCAGATCAGCATGGTTGGACGAATATTAAAGATTTAAGCCTGATTGAATTACGTCATTTGGTTCAGATCATTCCTCAGGAAAATTTCTTTTTCTCAGGGACTTTGGCAGATAACCTCAGAATTGCCAAGCAAGATGCAACCGAGCAGGAGATGCGAGAGGCCTTACATTTGGCGTCAGCCTCAGAACTGTTACAGCGCCTTGAACATGGGTTGGACACCTTAATTGGAGATAAAGGTGTGACTTTATCGGGCGGGCAAAAACAACGGATTGCGTTGGCACGTTCCATTTTAAAGAATTCACCGATATTGGCATTGGATGACTCAACCAGTGCATTGGATTCGACCACCGAAAAACAGGTGTTACATCGCTTATCTGCATTGTCTGAAAATACGCATCATCTCAAAAAAACCATCATTATCAACTCAAATAAACAGACCACCATCGCTTTATCTGATCGTATTATTGTGTTGGATCAGGGACAAATTATCGCTCAGGGAACACATCTCGAATTGGTACAACATTGCCCATTTTATCGGGAGTTAATGGGATTTCAGTTAGAGTCACAGGAGATTGAAGCATGAATACCACGGTTAAAAATTTCCGTCCTTTGACCAAAATCTCTGATCTACAAATTGAAGAAAACTTGGCGAAAACCTCAATCCATCGGGGAATGTTCAAGAAACTGATGCCTTTAATTTATCCCATTCGTTACTTAATTCTTGCCTTGATCATAGTAGAAATTCTGCAAGTGATGAGTATCTTTATCCGTCCGTGGGCGGTGAAGTACATTCTAGATTCTGGATTTCAGCAAGTGGCTGGGAAATTGATATTGCAACAACCTGTGTTGTTGACTGCACTTGCTATTTTGGCATTGAGTTGGATTTGTCGTTTTAGTTTGGCGGGTTTATCCAAATATCTTTCAGGGCGTGCTGCCTTAAGGGTAATTAATGATTTAAGGCGTACTTTATTCCAGCATATCCAAAGCCTGAATATTGGTTATTTTGATCGAACCAAAGCGGGACGGATTATTTCACGGGCAGACCGTGATGTGGATACTTTGGAACCTGTGTTGATACAGGGACCACCAGAATTACTCTCCGCAATGTTACGTTGTGGTTTAGCTTCAATCCTGTTATGGCATATTTATCCGCCATTTTTCTGGTGTTTATTTGCGATTTTGCCGATTTTATTTGGCATGACCGCCATCTTTAAAAAATCATCACAAAAGCATTGGGGACGAGTTGCAGAAGAACGTAGCCGATTCACCGCACATTTGGTTGAAACGGTGAATGGTGCCAAAATTATTCAGCAGCTCAATTATACCGAGACCAATCAGCGCCGTTATCGGGACTTACTAAAGGATTTTAATAACTCTATTATTTATGGCAGCAAGCGGACCAGTTGGTTTGCACCTTTTACAGGCCTGCTTTCAACGATTGCGACGGCTGGCTTTATTGTGATTGGCAGCTATGCCTATAGTAAGGGCGTGATCAGTATTGGACAGTTTGCTGAAAGTATTTTTTATGTGTTTTTATTTCTAGCACCTTTACAGGAATTGACTGATTTATTCGAGCGTTATGCCAATGGCGCAGCCTGTGCCCAGCGTATTTTCCTGCTTTTAGATACGCAATCTACGATTCAGGATCAAACGAATGCAGTAAAACTTGATCAGCTTAACGGTCATATTCGTTTTCAGGCGGTGAATTTTGCCTATACCAGTAAACCAGTCTTGCAGAATTTTAATCTGGATATCGAAGCTGGCAAAGTGGTGGCGATTGTGGGGCCGACAGGACATGGCAAAAGTACCATTGTGCAGTTATTAACACGGTTTTATGAACCTCAGCAGGGCGGAATTTTTCTGGATCGCTATCCGCTACAGGACATTCACCTTGCCAGTTTAAGACAGCACGTCAGTATCGTGTTACAAGACAATGTCTTGTTTAGTGGAAGCATCTTGGACAACTTACGTTTAGTTCAATCCAAAGCATCTGATCAACAACTGATTCAAGCGATTGAAGACTTGGGGGCAGATGAGATTTTGCAGCAGCTTCCACAGGGCTATTTCACTGAAGTGGGGACATTAGGTAAAAATCTCAGTCATGGTCAGAGACAACTGGTCTGTCTGGTACGTGCTTATTTAGCCAATCCTAAAATTCTGATTCTGGATGAAGCGACATCAGCCATTGATATTTATACGGAACAGAAAATCCAGTATGCGCTGCGACGTTTATGCCAAAATAGAACCTGTATCGTCATTGCCCATCGTTTAAGTACTATTCGGGAAGCTGATAAAATTGTGGTGATTGAAAATGGGACTGTGGTAGAACAAGGTTCTCATGAGCAACTGCTTCAACAACAGACGGCTTATTATCAGTTATATCAGTCTTATTTACACAATTGGCTTCAATAGTTTGCGTTAACTCATGCTCAATGCAAAACAGCCGCATTAAATTGCGGCTGTTTTATATTGAAGCCAAATATTTTAAGCAATCTGTTTTTGTCGTTTGGCTGCTTCTTCGCGTACAGCAGGGATGATATAGCGACCATAATCCACTGTGTCATAAATCGGATCATAGCCACGATTTAAAAAAGTGGTGATACCAAGATCGACGTAATCCAGTAATGCTTCAATAATGGTATCAGGTGTGCCGACAAGGGCAGTGGTATCACCATAAGCCCCGACGGCTGTTGCAGTTGGCATCCATAAGGCACGGTCATGGCGGTCACCTTGTTGTGCTGCTGCCAATAAGCGTTGTGAACCAACACCTTTAATTTTATGTCCTGACAGTGTGCCGTTATTCTGGAAAGTCGGATTTTTCTGAATATCCGCTAGAATCTGCTCTGCACGCTGCCAAGCAAGCTCCTCGGTTGCACCAATAATCAGGCGTACCGATAAACTGACAGGTGGTTGTGGCTTATTGGCTTTTTCTGCTGCAAGTTTCAGCTTATTGATTTGTTCTTTGACCCCAGCCAAAGGTTCACCCCAAAGTGAATAAAGATCGGCATGGCGGACAGTGATCTCATAGGCAATATCAGATGAGCCTCCAAATGAAATCGGAATCGTACCATTGATGGGTTTTAAGGGACAAAAAGCATTTTCTAGCTTGAAGTATTTACCCTCATAACTGATGGGTTGATCACTTTTCCAAAGTCTTTGGATGATATCCAGATATTCACCTGTGCGTTCATAACGTTGAATTTTATCAACAACATAGTCACCCTCTTGAGGCTCTGCTGTGATCCCTGTAATGGCATGTAAACGGATTCTTCCGCCGCCTGTAGTATGGTCAAGCGTGGCAAAAGAACGTGCCGCAAGATTGGGTGTTAAGAGTCCAGGACGATGGGCGATCATAAACCCAAGTCGTTCGGTATGCTGTGCCAGATACGCTGCAATTTGGGTACTGTCGGGGCTGCTTGGACCATTGGCAATCAAAACCTTGTCAAAGCCCGCATATTCATGCGCCCGTGCATGGTAACGTAAATATTCGAGATCAATTTTATGACCGATCCGTGTACCTTTGGTTTCTGACCATTGATTTGGAAAAACCATGCCGACAAATTCGATGCTCATTATTTCATCCATTTAAAAAATTTAGAGTAAAAGAGCAAAATAAATGCCAAATTTTAAAATGATATAAAATCAATAATTATGCGATTTATATTTTATAAGGTGTTTGTATTTGATCAAGAATCGGATATTTTGTTTGGAAACAAGCATTGCAGAAAAATGAAATTATATCGATGATAAAGTGATAAGTAGACGTGTTTAAAATAATAAATATTTAAATTTAGGATTAAATATCTGTAATTATTATTTATCAGCTTTGTAATAGAATTGTACTATTCTATTTTAATATCATCCTAATCTATTTAAAGGATTAATTATGAAATCCTATTTGGATAATGATTATAAAGTAATTACTTTGCCAGATAATGGGGTGCCTGTAAAACCAATTCGAGCAAAAGCAATTATTTTCTCAGATCAAAACTCCCGTAAGTTGCTCAATCAGGTCGAAACCATTGCACCGAGCTCTGCCAGTGTCATCATTCAAGGTGAATCAGGTACAGGTAAAGAGTTGATTGCACGTGAAATTCATTTAAAAAGTGATCGTAAAAACAAACCTTTTCTTGCTGTGAACTGTGGTGCTTTGGTCGAAACATTGGCTGAGTCAGAGTTGTTTGGCTATGAGGCAGGTGCATTTACAGGTGCCAATAAGACTCGACCAGGTATTTTTGAAACAGCAGATGGTGGAACCTTGTTTCTGGATGAAGTGGGTGAGTTGCCATTATCCTTGCAAGTCAAACTATTACGCGTACTACAAGAAAAAGAAGTGGTGCGTGTTGGGGGACGTAAACCGATTCCAATCAATGTGCGTATCTTGTCGGGTACGCATGTGGATTTGCGTAAGGCGGTGGCTGAAAATAAATTTAGACTGGATTTATACTATCGCTTGAATGTGGTTATGCTCAATATTTTGCCGTTGCGTGAGCGTAAGGGGGATATTCTGCCTTTGGTCGATTTCTTCTTAAACTCGTATTCGCAAAAACTGATTACACCAAAACCGAATATCAGTGATCGCGCAAGAAATGCATTGTTGAATTATAGTTGGCCAGGGAATATCCGTGAGCTGGAAAACAATATTCATTATGCTTTACTGATCAGTGGTGGTAAGACCATTGATATTGAACACCTGAGATTTTCAGAAGAAAGTGGTTCAGCTGCGTTACCTGATAATGATTTGATTCAGGAGTTTGAAGATATTCTGAAGCGTTTATTTCAGGAATATGATGGTGAAGCTTGGCATATTATTGAAGATAAGATCGTCAATACCGCTTTTTCAAGTTGCTGGAATAATCAGGTCAAGACTGCAAAAATGTTAGGTCTTTCGCGTAATGTTTTGCGTAATCTTCTATCTCGTTATAATTTATTACCCAATAAGAATGAAAATGAAATTGCATAAAAAATATTCTATTTTAAGAACATCCATCTTTAATCTATGGATGTTCTTTTTTTATTGTTGTTAATTTAGTGATCCATAAACCTAATTCAAACAATAGCCACATTGGCACTGCAAGGGCGAGCATACTAAAAATATCAGGTGGTGTGATAAACATGGCAATAAAGAAGAAGAACACAATGATATGTTTGCGGTGTTCCTCCAGTTGATGAATAGAGAGAATGCCAATAAAAATTAGAATATAGGTTAAAACTGGAATTTGAAATGCCAGACCGAAAGCCAGAAAAAGCTTGAGACAGAAGTCAAGATAGCTGTTGATATCGGTCATCGGCAACACATTTTCGGGTGAAGCCAACATAAAGAATTTTAAGGCAAGTGGTAAAATCAGGCCATAAGCAAATAAGAGGCCGAGATAAAATAAAAAGATGCTGGATAGTGCCAGCGTAATGCCAAATTTTTTCTCGTTTTGATACAGTGCAGGCGCAAGAAAGCGCCAAAACTGATACAGAATAAAGGGAATACTAACCAGAATTGCCAAGTAGATATTGAGCTTAAATGGTGCTAAAAATGTACTCATGACATCTGTTGCAATCATGGTTGAGTTGCTTGGAAGCAAGGAGATTAAGGGTTGAGCAAGAAAGTGGTAATTCTGTTGCGCAACTGGCAATAACAATAAAAAAATAGCAATAACGGCACCGATGCTATAGATCAAACGCTTTCTTAACTCTTTTAAGTGTTCGCTGTATTTCATTTCCTTGAGGGTTTCACTGGCGATTTGTTCGGTCATGCGGCTTGATCCTCACTCAATATCCTTGATGATGTTGGGTGAATTAAAAAAGGTACTTTCAATCCATCATTGGCGCTTTGATAAAGGTAATACTGTGTGTGCTGCGGTTTGATTTTGTCCTTAACAGCCTTGGTGTTTTGTACACTTTCGATGTCTTGTTGCATTTGTGCCAGTTGTTGTTTGAGCTGTTCTTCATTTTGTTTTATTTTTTGCAGCTCTTCCTGCATGATTCTTTTTAGTTCGATCAGTTCCAGTTCATTTTCCAGATCATTCTGAATTTTATTGAGTTGGTTTTTAATTGCCCTATATTTTATTAATACTGATCTTAAGGTCTGGGGGAGTTTTTCAGGCCCTAAAATAATCAGTGCAATAACAGCGAAAGCCAATAATTCACCAAAACTGATATTGAACATAATGCTTAATGACTCACACTTCGGTCTATTTTTCTTTATTTAATTCCAGATGATTGATATCTTTTAACTGATTTGTTTGTGTCAGTTGTTGATCATCAGCATGAATTGAATCTTTAAAGTCTTTAATTGCACCACCTAAGTCTTTACCCAGATTTTTAAGTTTTGATGTGCCAAATAATAAAATAACAACGACTGCAAATAATAAAATATGCCAGATTGATAAACCCATGATAGGTCTCCTAAATACTATAAAATAAACTGTATTAATATCACGATATCATCTATTTTCTAAATCATATTAATATCGATCAATATTCCATTTAATTATGCTGTGTGATCCAGCAGATGAAGTGCCTGATTACGGAAATTGAATAAGTTCTCACTGTCTTTATGCCGAGGATGAGCTAAAGGAATTGGAATGATTTCCTTGATTTTTCCTGGACGGGCAGACATGACAATCACACGATCTCCAAGATAGACTGCTTCTTCAATATCGTGCGTCACCAGAATCATGGTGATTTTTTCATGTTGCCAGATACGTTGTAGTTCAGCCTGTAAATGGCTGCGGGTCATGGCATCCAACGCACCAAATGGCTCGTCTAAAAGTAAAATATCAGGTTTGTTGACCAGTCCACGTGCGATTGCAACCCGCTGTGCCATACCGCCAGACAGTTCGTGCGGATAAGCATTTTCAAATCCAGTGAGCCCTACAATTTCGATATGCGCTTTAACCCGTGCCTCTTTTTCTGAACGGCTTAAGCCTGTTTCTTCCAGTGCCAAATGAATATTTTCAGAAACGGTGAGCCAAGGCAGTAAACGATGTTCCTGAAAAATTAAGCCTCGTTTTAAATCTGTCCCTTGGATCGGAATTTGATTGAGTAAAATTTCACCTTGATAGTCTTGATCCAGTCCTGCAATCAGACGGAGTAGGGTCGATTTTCCACAACCACTGCTGCCGACAATCGAAATAAATTCGCCCTGCTCAATGTCGAGATGAATACCATCTAAAACGGTTAAGTTGTTCTGATCACGCTGAAATGATTTATTGAGTTTTTTAATTGAGAGTAAAGGAAAAGACATATTGAAATCCTGATCGTATTTTTAAATTAGAGGTTAAGCCCGCCATTGCAGCAGACGTTTTGAAATCAGATGGATACAGGTGGTCATCAAAATACCGCTGATTGTGACGGTGATTGCGCACACCAGTAGGATGTCCATTTCGGCATTAATTTCAGCTTTCATCATGAGATTGCCTAAGCCTGCGCCCGCATTGAATAACAACTCACTTGCTGTGGTGGTGATCCAAGTAAAAGGTACAGCTAAATTTAACCCTGTTAAAATATGCGGTAGGGCTTGTGGTAAGCGGATTCTTTTAAACTCACGCCAAAATGAAAACTGATACATACGTGCGACTTCACTGTATTTTTCATCATAGTGGCTGAGTCCCTGAAAGGTGTTAATCACCAATGGGAAAAAAGAAGCGAGGGCAATAATAAAGATTTTGGCTTCTTCACCATTGCCAAGCCATAAGGCAATTAATGGGGTTAAACCGAGGAGTGGAACTTGTCGAATACTGTTAAACAGTGGCGAAACGAGCGCATTAAAAACTTTTGAATAGGCGAGTAACGCGCCTAAAATTAGTCCAGCTGTTGAACCAAATAAAAAGCCCAATCCCGCTTTTTTCAGGCTACCCCATGTGTTGAGCCACAATTCACCTGTTTCCAATAGCTGAAGAAAGGCAAAATAAATATTCTGTAAAGGGACAAAGGCATAGGCATGACTTGAGCCTAGTCCTGAGTTGTATTGCCATAAAGCCAGCAATATCACTGGAAGTACGAGACCTTGTAACAGGACCACAGGCTGTTGTAATGCACCTTTCAAAGTAAGTGATTGTGACATTATTGCCCCCTTGAACTGAGTGCAGGTGATATAAAGCGTTGTTCGACCAAACGTAAAAGCTTATCGAGACTAAAACCAATCACACCTGTGATAAATACACCGACCATCACCACGTCCAGACGAAGCATTTGCCGTCCCAGTTCCATCATTTGACCAATGCCAGTACCCGCTGCAAGTAATTCAACCGCCACTAAAATCAACCATGCCCGACCCAATGCGATTCGCAACCCACTGATTAAAGGCGGTAATGTTGAGGGGATGATGATGTACCTGAGCCATGCTCGTGTTTTAAGTTTGTAGATTTGACCGAGTTCAATATATTTTTTAGGAATATTTTTCACTGCATCTGCTGTTGCCAAAGCAATCGGGAAAAAACAGGCCTTGATAATCAGTAAAATTTTAAACAGTTCGCCAATCCCAAAAATGAGAATAAAAATAGGGATAAGGACAAAGATCGGAATCTGGTAAAGGATATTGAATAAGATATAAGTGTAATTACGGAATGTGGTAATTGAACCATAGGCAATTCCAAAAGCAATTGCACTGAGCGCTGCAATAGAAAATCCAAAAAACAGCCGAGAAAGACTATCCTTTAAATGCAGTTGTAGTTCACCATTCTGCAATAATCCAATAAATGCATTCCAGACCGTTGCGGGTGGCACCAGAATTTGAGTTGGAAAAATTTGTAAAGAGCAAATAAATTGCCAAGTGAGTAAAGCCAATAAAGGCGAAATCAGCGAGAGTAGCCAATAGCACTGCTCAGCAGAAATCCTCCTCCATAACGGCGGTCTAACCACAACGATATTCTTCTCAATCGGAGGATTCACAAGCGTTTTCATCGCTTAGTCTCCTTGTTTATTCTGATGCTCGTTTGCATGTAAGTTTTGAATGGCTTGATTAGTAAATTGCGGATTTAACAGCTCATATGCATTGATTGGCGTTTGAATCAATTGGTTTTTCACCGCATGGTCGATGACTCTGGCATAGTGCTGTTTAAGGAAATCGACCTGATATTCAGGTGACCAATCCTGTTGCCATGTACTTGCGCTATTCTGGCTTTCACGTTGAATGACAGTTAAGGGTTGACCAAACTTGGTCTGACTTTGCTGAAATTCATCTTGATGCTGAGATACCCAGTTCATTGCTCGTACGGTTGCATCGGCAAGTAATTGAGTGGTCTCTGGGTGTTGCTCAATATAATTTTTACGTCCCCATAGCTCTGCACGCATTTTCCAGTCAGCAGGCAAGGATTGAGATGACCAGATAATTTTTCCGAGATGGCGATCCTGTAAAGTCAATGCATCACTTAAAGTAAAAAAGGCATCCACACTTTTGGCGGATAAAGCCGCAGCGCCAGCTTGAGGGTTCAAGTTGACAATTTGAAAGTCTTTGAGGTTTAAGCCCTTACTTTGGATCAATTGACCAAAATTAATTTCCCACGGACGACCGCGGTGTAAGGCAATTTTTTTGCCTTTTAAGTCCTCAATACTTTTGACTGGTGAATCAGGTGGCACAACCAGATAGACGTTATTGCCAATCCCGCCAGGCACTACAATTTGCGTTCTCACGCCTGTGGCATTCAGTACCACAGCAGGAAGATTGCCATAAAAAGCAAAATCAATTTTATTGTTCAGAAAGCTTTCGTTCACTAAAGTGGCGACAGCCGCAGTGGTCACAGGTTCCCACTTTAATTCAATATTGTTTTGCTTTAAGGCCTGTAGAAAAACTGGGTCTTGTGAGATAAGTTGCGGTACGCCAATAAAGTCCAAGCTGCCCGAAGTCCCATTGGCTACAACGGCAATGCGGAGTTGTTGCTGGGCGGATTTGCTTTGAGTCGGTTGTTCGGTTTTTTGTGCATCGCAAGCGACTAGCCCCAAAAGACTAAAACTTAAAAATAAGCTAGGAAGAATACGCATATCATCATAGGAATTAAAAAATATAGGGGAATAGAGCAAGAACCAAGCCAAAATAATTAATATATATAAATCAACGGATTAATCATTTCTTCAATCGTGTTTGTGATTGAAGCAAGAAAGTATGTTGTGAAACAGACATTTGGAGCTATGCAAGTGTTGAAATTTCAACACTGTGTTTTTTCCTGTTTTTATAAGGTTTAATTAAAACAACAACATAGCTTGTAAATTCTTTGGATAAAAAGCGGCATGATTTCTGCTCATGACATAGATAACGAACCAGATGTCGTCAAACGTTTAATTTATTGAGAAGTATTATGTCAGTTGAGTTTTTATGGAGAATCCCTGTTCATGGGGATGGTCGTCGAGCACATCAGTTACATACCCGCGGTGAGTGGAATCAGTTAAATCCATCAATTCAATCTCCTCAACGTGTTGCACCGCAACATGAAGATCAATTGTTTGCCTATTATGATTATGTACAGCAAGTGGCAAAAGCGGCTGATATTGTTGGCTTTCATGGTGCCTTGATTCCTGCTTTTCCACATACAGAAGAGCCTTGGGTATTAGCCTCAGCATTAGCCAGAGAGACCAAAAGACTTCGACTGCTGATCGCGATTCAGCCGTGGTTTATTCATCCTGCCTATGCCAGTCAAATGGCTGCCAGTTTGCAGCGTCTAAGTCAGGGAAGAGTAGAGTGGAATGTGATTTCAGGAGGTGGTGGCGCACAGCAACGTGCCTACGGCGATTTTATTGAACATGATCAACGCTATGCTCGAACCAATGAGTTCTTGGAGTTTGTAAAAGGTTATTCACATCATGCTCCATTTGACTATGATGGCAAGTTTTTTCATGTTGAACAGGGAGGACTGAAATACCCAATGAATCAATATGATGTACCTCGTTTATGGTTAGCGGGTGCAAGTGATGCAGCCTTACACGTCGCAGGTCGCCATGCAGATATCCATTTAACCTGGGGTGAACCTGTTCAGCAGCAGAAAAAAGTCATTGAACAGGCACAAGCGTTCTTTGAACAAAACGCACCAGATCGCAAAGTCAAATTTGGTATGCGGATTGATATTCTTGCGCGTCCAACACAAGAGCAAGCTTTTCAAGAGCTAAAACAGATGTACGAAACCATTGCTGTTGATGGCAATGCCTTTGAACGTAAAGATACTGAGTCGGTTGGTGCAAAACGTCAGCAGGCCTTGGCACAGGGCAATCGTTTTGAAGACTTATTTGTAAGTCCGAACGTTTGGGCAGGTATGTCCAATGTACGTGGCGGGCCAAACTGTATTTTAGTCGGTAGCTATGAACAGGTTGCAGAGCGTTTGCAAGAATATATTGATATTGGCGTGGGTCATTTTATTTTAGCCAGTAACCCGCATTTGGAAGAAGCCTATCGGGTGGCAGAAGAAGTCTTACCCTTGGTTGGATATAAATTAAAATAATAAATTTAGATCCCTTTGAGATATCAAAGGGATCTTGTTGTTTGAACAGCATAATACTGTCTGAAAACCAACATCTTTCATATCGATCATTTAAAAAATATTGATTAAATTTATAAAAATTAAAAACTTATGCTGTTGGCATGACTTGTGCAATTTTTTATTCAATATTTTATTTTTCGTTTAAATCCCTATGAGTGAACTAATATTTAACTCGCATAAACGGGCATTGCTATTTGAACAATATGTATCTGCATCAGGTTCAAATGACATATCAGATCCGTTTACACGGCATTCTCTGGAGCTTACCCAACCATCTCCACCTCAATTGAATAAATTGTTGATTGCGATTATTGCAGTTGCTTCAGCGCATTTGGGAATTTGGTATATCGCAAAGCACTTACCAACACCTGCTTTGGACATTCATAAGCCAGAGCCAGTGGTGATTGAAATCGTGAAACCTGAAGAACCACCCAAAGTGATTGAGCCTAAAATTCCTCCTATCACAGAGAAACCTAAAATTCCGCCCGTTGTGGAAAAACCCAAGCCGATTTCCAAACAGGTGGAACAGCTCAAACCTGTAGCGAAAACGGTGGAGCAACCTAAACCTGTCGCAAAAGCAGTGGTTCAGCCAACGCCGCAGAAAGTTGAAGAAGCGGTGGTCACGAAAGAGGTGACACCTGAACCTGTTCAGAAAGTGGTTGAGCCTGTTAAGTCTGTGGATGACAACTTACCCGTGACCGAAGCGAAAGGTTATGCGGGTTATCTCAGCAATCCCGCACCTGAATATCCAGAACAGGCGCTGGAACGTGGCTGGGAAGGCTCTGTGATTTTACGGGTCAAAGTATTGGCAAATGGCAGCCCTGATACAGTCAGTGTCAAGCAAAGTAGTGGCAAAAAGCTATTAGACAGCGCTGCCGTTAGAACAGTAAAGCAATGGAAATTTTCACCTGCCTTAAAAGGCAAAACCCCTGTAGAAGGCTGGGTCGATGTTCCAATTCATTATCAATTACCGAAATAAATTTAATTTTATAGATTAAGAGGATATTTTCATGACTGACATTAATTCATTGATTCATGACAGCACAATCTGGTTATTAGTGGCTTTTTCTATTGTCACTTGGGTACTGATTGTCGTTAAGGTGATACAGACCCAAAGAGCAACCAAACAAAGCAAATTTTTTGTCGAAGAATTTTGGAAAGCAAAAAATTTATCAGAGGCTGTAACCAAATCGGAACTGGGTGAGGGGCCAACAGCACGTGTTGCGAATGCTGGTTTTCAGACACTGATTGAAGCAGATGAAAAAACACATCAAGACTTACAAAACAGTTGGAGCCGTCAGGACTTGCTGGAACGTCATTTACGTAAACAAATTTTGACTGAGCGTCGCCAATTAGAAAAAGGTTCAGCACTATTGGCTTCAATTGGTAATAACGCACCGTTTATTGGTTTGTTTGGAACGGTATTCGGGATCATTCATGCATTACAGGCGATTGCACATTCAGGTAATGCCAGTATGGATGTGGTTGCGGGACCGATTGGTGAGGCGTTGATTGCCACAGGGATTGGTATTGCCGTTGCTGTACCTGCTGTGCTTGCCTATAACTACTTTGTTCGTAAAGTTAAAACCATTGGTGCGGACCTGGATGATTTCGCAACTGATTTTCTAAGCTTAAATCAAAAGGCAGGTTTTCAGTTACCTACAGCTAAAACTAAAAACACCACAGGCAGTACAGTCGTAAATGATACTTCAAGCAAAGAAGTGAAAGAGAAAGGAGTATTTGCATAATGGCAATTTCTACCTCTCAAGATGATGATGTGGTCAGTGAAATCAACATTACACCGTTGGTGGATGTAATGTTGGTTCTACTTATCGTATTTATCGTCACAGCACCTTTGCTGACCAATACCGTGAAAGTGAATTTACCAAAGGCTGCACCAACTCAATCCACTGACCAGAACAAAGCCGTGGTGATTAGTGTCAATCCGCAGGGTGAGATATTCCTTGATAAGGATAAAGTGACGCTTGCAAGTTTCGAGCAGGAAATTCAGTCACGCAAAGACAGCAACCCGAAATTAGCTTTGAATCTGAATGCGGATGAGACTGTCCCATATGGAACAGTTGCAAAATTATTGGCAAGTATTGAACGAGTCGGCGTAGATAAATTATCGGTGATCACTGTTCCTCAATAATCACATCATCATGATGGAAATAGCTGCTTTGGCAGCTTTTTTCATGTATTAAAAAAGTAGAAGTTATAAAAAATCCCCTCTATAAAAAGAGGGGGCAATGCGACTAAAACAATAAGCTTAAGCTTTCCATAATTTCTCAAAACGCCATGTTGGGAAAATGGTATGTTCAGGTGCTAATCCGCCAATATCTTTTGCTGCTGCATCAAGGGTATGGCTAAATCCCCAGATCAGCATTCCACCACGTTCATGTTGAATTTGCTGTGCTTGGGTCAAATAAATTTTACGTTTAGCCAAATCGGGTTCAGCCAGCGCTTTATAAAACAGTTCGCTATATTCAGGATCTTTAAAGTTGACCTTGTTGGTTGTTGAAATCGGGGCATCATTTACCACGGCAGTGGACAAATAAGGTGTACCCACATTGGTTGAATTACTCGACAATTGCCACTTACTTCGATCAGGCCCATTAAATGTTGCAAGATCAACTTGTTTGACCCGTATAGTGACATTGGCAAGTTTGGCCTGTTCTGCAAAGATCAGTGCAGGCTGGGCGCTACCAACAGGGGCTATCAGTTCGACACTTAGACCATTTTGAAAACCTGCCTGTGCCAATAGGTTTTTGGCTTCAGCAATATTTTGCTGGCGTTGCGGCAAGTTCAGAAAAGCAGGGTCCTGTGGTGAATAGAGATCATTGGCGATACGTCCCTGACCATTCAGTCCACGCTGTACCAGTTCCTGACGATTGGCAATTAAACGAAATGCCTGACGCACTCTAGGATCATTAAAAGGGGCTTGTTGGGTATTAAAGTCAAAACCATTATGGGTATTGGTTTCAGAGCGAATGGTTTGAATATGTTTCGCCTGTTCCAGAATTTTAATATATTCGGGTGAAATCGCATTGGCGACATCAATTTGCCCTGCCAATAAGGCATTTAAACGCGAGACTTGATCTTTAAAGTCGATCACTTCAAAACTGTCTGCATAAGGTTGATCAGCCTTGAAATAGTTTTCAAAACGGGTAAAAACAGAACGTTGACCTGGTATAAATTGTTTGACTTTATACGGACCTGCACCGACTGGATTATGAATTGGATCAAAATCAGTTGGTACGATTCCACCAAAATTTACCCAAGTTTCAGGGAGCGCCACAAAACCAGCAATTGAATTGATAAAAGGGATACGGACAGTATATTCATCTAGTTTCTGGATGTGGTCACGATCAATCCATTGCACCAGATTACGAAACGGTGAGGCAAGCTTGGGATCAGTTAAACGCCGTACTGAAAAAATCACATCATCCGCAGTGATGGTCTTACCATGATGAAATTCCAAACCTTTACGCAGACGAATGGTCCATTCGCTGGCATTATGATTCGGTTCAGCAAACTCGGCTAAGGCAAGGCGTGGGAGCATATTTTCATCCCATTCCCAGAGTTTATTATAAATGGCAAAACCTCGGGTAATCCCTGCACTTGATGCAGACAAATGAGGGTCTAAACTGCCTGACTGTTGTCCACCAATCAGCCCTAGTCGAATGGTTCCACCATGTTTTGGGGTGCTTGAGACTGACCCCTGTGATTCTGTACTGCTTTGTGGCGATTGACCACAACCAGATAAACCACCAATTAAGGAGGCTCCACCTATCACTGAGAGGCTCTGCGTTAAAAATTTTCGACGTGATAATAAAAATGTTTGTTTTGTCATTCACAATACCTTGTTAAATCATGGTTTATGCTGGTATTGCACAATGAATGCCAATTCTTTATTTTTAATTTTTTAATATTTATCAGTTGCTTATCTAGGTTATATTTTTTATTAGTGTCGATATTTCAACAAATTTGTTGAAAAAATAAACATTCATAAAGATGATATCTAAAGCATTAATAAATTAAAATAATAAAATCAATATCTTATTTTTGGATATTTGGTCGTTTTAAGGTTGGCATAGGCTTTGCGTAACGCACTGTAAACTTAATTACTGAGTGTGATATGAAACAGTCTTTTCAACTAAAACCTTTAGTGATTGCTTTGGGATTCTTGGGAGCATCTTTACCATTACATGCTTTTGCTGAGGAAACGTCCAAACAATCAAGTGATTCCGAAAATGATGTCATTACCTTGGCAGATGTGGTGGTGACGGGGGCAAATAAAAAGCAAACCGTTATACCCAATCGTAAAGTGACATCGGTGTATGGAACTGATAGCTCCGTTCTTGATACACCCCGTGTGGTATCACAAGTTTCGGAACAACAATTTCGCGAAGATGTGATTCGTAGTGCCGATGATCTGGTTAAATACGCGCCAAGTATTACCCGAGGTGGAGGCCAAAATGCCAATTTCGCGCCACAGATTCGGGGACAAAACTCAGAAGTATTTCAAGATAGCCAACGGATTTATAGTACGCGTCATCCGACCAATTTAAATGCTTATGAAGCGGCTGATATCGTGGCAGGACCGACAGGGGTGATTTTCGCACCTACCTCTGGCTCAGGTGGATATATCAACTATCTCACTAAAAAACCTAATTTTAATCAGGTGGAAACAACTGTTTCTGGGTCAGTGGGTTCAATCTATGCGGGTAAAGGTGGTGAGCCGAATTTCTCAGTCAGTATTGATCATACTGCACCGATTTCTAAAGAATTGGCATTTCGCGTCAGTGCGACAGCACAAAAAACCGATGACTATTATGACAATGTGAAAAATAACTTTAATGCGTTCTATGGCGCATTGGCTTGGCGCCCTGATGACAGTCTACGTGTCGACT
This sequence comes from Acinetobacter thutiue, assembly GCF_030385805.1. Lineage (NCBI taxonomy): Bacteria > Pseudomonadati > Pseudomonadota > Gammaproteobacteria > Moraxellales > Moraxellaceae > Acinetobacter > Acinetobacter thutiue. Next base: position 1,077,484 of record NZ_JAUDZE010000001.1, on the reverse strand, counting down.
GGAACATCAGTTATGATGATTATTATGATTTTAATGTTACTCATGGCTGGAATAGGGCAGCACAACAATCGGTGGATAAAGGGCTGTATTACAAAGGTAGGGCAACGCCGATTATTCAAAATGGTATGACCTTTTGGTCGCCAGTATTTGAATCTGGAGCTGCGAATTCCAAAGTGATTGGTTGGCAGAATAGACAAAAGAATGACAAAAACCAATATATTGCAGTAGGTGCGGTTCAAACAACACCATTACCAAATGCAACAGCAGATCAGGCTGGAACGATTAGAGGCTGGGTCTATGATCCATCAATTCTAGGCAATGGCTTGGTCAAACTCGATGATAATGTTTCTGGTCGAAGCGAAGATAAAAATAGTGCCAAACGTTTTAGTACTCAATTAAAAACGGTAAAAGATCTAAATGAACACTGGTCTGTTGCCAATAGTACACTATATCAAGATAGTAAGGATCTAGGGGATTCAGTGGGGAGCTTCTTTACCGATCTGGAACATGAGCTATTTGATAACCGATTAGAATTCTTGGCGGACCATGATTTTGAAGTGCTCGGCGTTAAAATCAATAATAAAAGCAGTACAGGCGGTGCATATCGCCATGAGAAATTTACTTCTTTAGCGGCAAACAATAGCTTTAATATCAATCCTTATGATTTAACCAATGATCCCTCTCAGAAAAATCCTGGGGATTTATTAGGATTAGTGAATAATAGTGGTTCTACTGGGGGCTGGATTGGACAAGCAGGTGTTCCTCAATATTCTCAATACTTTGGTTATTTAAATCTGCCAAGAATGTATCCAAATGATCATGGCTTATATGCTGAAAAAGGTGGTTTCCCACCCAATGGTGGCGGCGCTGTCTATACAGGAAAAGGTTTCTGGGATACATGGAGTGTCTTCACTCAGCAGAATTTCACCTTTAATGATGTCTTTGGCATTAATCTTGGGATTAATCACAGTTCCATCAAAGCCAAACTTGAAAATCCACTGGTTCTCGTCCCAACAGATGTCCGTTCCGACACTAATAAATATAGTTTGTTGAGTTATCAGGCCAGTACATTTATCAAGCCGACAGAAAAAAGTACCTTGTATTTCACCTATGACAAAAGCACAGCACTGAATACTGGTGTATTTGGACCATTTTTAATTTGGGGCGCAGGCAACCAACTCAATCCACTCGCGTTTGATAGTCAAAGTGAATTAAAAGAAGTGGGAGTGAAATATGAACCGATCACTGATCAACTTTTCCTGACCTTGAGTGGATTTGAACAAAAACGTGATTTATCGCCTGATACCAACGGCAATATGGCGCGTTTTGAAGTGAAAGGGATTGAATCTTCAATACGCTGGCAGCTACAGAACAACCTTGCTGTAGGAGGGAACTTGACCTATTTAAATGCTGAATTTAGCTCAATTATTCCAGCAGGCTTTTCACCATTTGGTTTCCATGCAGACAATGCAACCGTTTGGGGAGATAGCAATGGTTTAAACCAGCGTAAAGCTGGGCGTTATGATGCAGCAGGAATCCCGAAATATTCTGCAAGTGCTTATGTGGATTATCAACATCAATCAGGCATTGGTGTGAACTTATCTGGGTGGTGGACAAGTGACTGGTATACCAATTTAAGCCAAACGGTCAAAGTACCGAATAACTATAATCTGGATTTGGGACTTTACTATCGACAACCGCAATGGACTGTTGGTTTGAATATTCTGAATTTGACCAATGAACGTAATTTCGTCAATGGTTTAGCAGGTTCAAATAGCGAGTTTTTACAACCAATGCGTCCACTGACCGTACAAGGGCAGTTTAGTTATAAGTTTTAAATAAGCGAGAACATCAACCATCTAAAGCCATACTGTTGTATGGCTTTTTTATTTATATTTTTTCATTAATAAAGGGTGGAATGCCCAATGTTGGAATAACAACAATAATACGGTTGGAAATGTCTAGCGATCAGCAGATTTGCAGGTATTTATTTTAGTGTTTTATTTTAAGTTGTTGAAAATATTTAAATAAAATTGATGGCATGGAAGTTGCCAATATAAGAATAGATTTATTCAAATGGAGTCACCATGTTTAAGGTTACAAAAATTAGGCAGAGTATTTTAACTGCTATGTGGGGAGTTACAGCGAGCGTTTCAACACTGGCTTTGGCGAACGAAGAGATTGATACAGGCATCACCGCTGAGCAACAAGCACAGGTTGTGAATGCAAAAGATGTAAAAAAGTTAAGTGATGTAATCGTGACTGCGCAATACCGTGCGCAAAATATTCAAAAAGTTCCAACAGCAATTACCGCTGTTTCTGGCAAAGATTTGGCTGCGAAAGGCTCGACCTTTATTGGTGATGTTTTAACGTATACACCGAATGCTGCTGCGGAAAACCCAGATGGTGATAGCCGTCCACGCTGGTATATTCGTGGTTTAGGCACGGGTGATGTGGCTGCATCAACTGTATTTCCTGTCGGAATTTATGCAGATGGTGTGTACTTGAATGCACCAGTTGCGGGTGCAGGTGATTTATTTGATTTGGAGCGTATTGAAGTTTTACGTGGACCACAGGGAACACTCTATGGGAAAAACACCACAGCGGGCGCAGTCAATTATATTTCCAAAAAACCAACCTTTTCAGAAAAACCAAATGGCTATGCAACGATAGGTGTAGGTGATCATAACCTACGTACTTTTGAGGGGGCTGCCAATGGCAAAGTCTCTGATAATATTGCAGTGCGAGGGGCATTTTACTCAGAAGATCGTGATGGCTATGCAAAGAATTTAGCGAATGGCGAAGATTATGGTGATGTTGATAAGAAATCTTTCCGTTTCCAGATTCTTGGCAAAATCAATGATCAATGGAATGCGCTGGTTAATCTTCATAGTCAAACCTACAATGGTTTGGGAAATAACGGTTCCTTAAGTATTGGGAAATACTGGGGAGTCTATGAAAGACCAGAGGGGCGTAACACCAATTTAGATTTAGATGAAAGTAATAAAATTCAGCATGATGGTGCGTCATTAACTTTAAATGGAGATTTGGGCGGCGGCCACAGCTTTACCTCAATCACTGCTTTTGACAAGACCACACAAAAGTCAATTTCAGATGGTGATTACACACCTTATGATGTTGCGCGAAGTTATAGCGATAATGAATGGCGTCAATATAGTCAGGAGTTTCGAGTTTCATCCGATGCGAACAAACGTTTAAGTTGGATTGCAGGATTACATTATTTTAACGAAGATTTAGATTCTACGGGTGTGAGTGCACGGGTCAAGAAAACTTTGCCAAATGGTGCTGCTGCACAGACGGCATCAACCCCTGCATTTAGAGATATTACTTATAATCAAGCCACACAAAGCTTTGCCGTATTTGGGAATAGTACCTATAAATTTACAGATAAATTTAAGGTGACTGGCGGATTACGCTGGACCAGTGAAGAAAAAGATATCAATCTAGATCTGACTCAGATTACAACAGGCGACTACAGCAAAGGCAGTTGGTGGAAAAAAGATGGCTATAGCAATGCGGTCTATAACCCAACTCTAAATGCGAATGGTTCAACTAGCCGTAAGAAAACATGGAATGAGTTGACCTATGACATTACACCAGAATATGAAATTACACCTGATTTAAATACATATTTCAGATTTGCACATGGATTCCGTTCAGGTGGATTCAATACTGGCTTATCGAGCAGCTTAACCCAGCTTGCCGATGTGAACCCAGAATATTTGAACAGTTATGAACTTGGTTTGAAGTCGGCTTTATTGGGTGGAGATTTAGTCGCAAATGCCAATATTTTCTATTATGACTATAAAGATATTCAAACCAATTTATTGGTTGCCACAGAGGGTCAAGGCGGTGGAGTCACCTCAGTTTTAGCCAATGGCCCTAAAGCTGAAGTCAAGGGTGCTGAATTGGAGTTGGATTATTTAGCCACTGAAAATCTACGTTTACGTTTTGCAGGTGCTTATTTAGATAGTGAATATACGGACTTTGTCGACAAAAACCCAGTAACCAATGTGGTTAATGCTGACAATACAGGGAATAGCTTGGTTCGCTCACCAAAATATACCGTCGGGATTGGTGGTGAATATACCTTTAATCTAAATGATGGCGCTCGTATTGTTGTTGGTACTGATGCAAGCTATCGTGACCGTGAATATTTCCTGGTTAACCGCCAAGACTATTCGGTTGATCCGATCCTCAGCCAAAAATCATATACCTTGTGGAATGCCAATATTGGTTATCACAGCGCAAACAATAAATATCAGGTCAATACCTATGTTAAGAATTTGCTGAATGAAGAATATCAAGTACATGGTCGTCCAAATGGTCCAGTGGGACAATATGTTTTAACCTATGGAAACCCACGTCAAGTTGGTGTTTCTCTCACAGCTAAATTCTAACTGTTATACGGAGAACATCATGGGAATTGAATTTTTTACCCGTTTACCTTTGCATGGTGAAGCTGAATTTTTAGCAGGTGATCCTCGCAATCGTGGTGACTGGGCACGTGTATCAGGTGTAGAAAATACAGGTGCTGTATCAAACTACCAAGTCGGTGACGACTTTACCTATATTGACTATTTAAGTCAGGTGGCGCGTGCAGCAGAAATCAATGGTTTTGCAGGTGCATTGATGGTTAATGCACCGACAGGTGAAGAACCCTGGACGGTGTGTTCTTTGTTAGCGCGAGAAACCAAGCGACTAAATTTTGTGACGGCATTCCAGCCTTATCATTTTAGTCCATACAATGCGGTACAAAGTGCGGCAACCTATCAGCGTGCAACTGGAAATCGTCTGGTCTGGAATATTATTAATGGTGGATCTGAGGTGATTCAGCGTCAGGTCGGCGATGCCACGCCTCACGATGACCGTTATGTCCGTGCGACCGAGTTTCTGGACGTGGTCAAAGGCTATTGGTATAACCCATCATTCCATTACCAAGGCAAATATTATTCTGCTGAGGGTGGCGGATTAAAGTATCCACTCAATAAAGCTGAACTACCGATTATTTGTACTGCTGGCTCTTCGGAAGCTGCGCGTGAGTTTGGGGCAAAGCATGCTGACTATTATTTAATGCGTGCTGAAAAACCAAGTGAAATTGCTGCACTGATTGCAGATGTGCGTCAACGCGCGGCCAAATATGGGCGTGACAATATCAAGTTTGGTTTATCCATTGATACCATTGCTCGCCGTACCGAACAAGAAGCTTTTGCAGAGGCACAACGTTACTTGGATGAAGCCGCTGAAAAACAACGTTTGCATGCTTCTGCTGCCCATGCAGGACTTAGATCAGCACGTGTACTCAGTTTCGAAAAAGAATATGCCGATAAGGCAGGCAGTAAAAATGTAGATGATTTCTTTATTCATCCTAATGTTTGGTCTGGCTTTGGTTATATTGGGATTCCACCTGGGGTTGCCTTAGTAGGTAGCTATCAACAAATCATCGAACGCATTCAAGAATATAACAGCATTGGAATCGATTTGTTCTTCTTGGCGGGCTATCCACATTTGGAAGAAGCCTATCGGTTAGGTGAACACGTTTTGCCGCATTTTAAACATCAACGTCAGGCATTACAGCGTATTCCAGAAGAGTCCAAATATCGTATTGCTTAACAGCTATTTTAAAAACGTTAGAACCAAGGCTTTTAGAGAAGAGCCTTGGTTTATTTCAATATAAATCAAAATTTAGTCTTAAATATAAGGTGAAATAATGTCTTATTTAAATGATAAACCGCTCAATATTGTTGCTGTTTCAGGTGGTTTAAATAGTCCATCAAAAACAGAAAGTCTGATTCAAGCCATTTTAGATGAGTTATCACAAGCCATAGAGGTGAATGTACACTTTGTAAAATTGAGTGAGATCGGCCCTCTATTGGGTGGTGCAATTTATCGAAATCAGTTACCTAAAAAAGTACAAGATGATTTGGCTGCAATTGAGGCAGCAGATGCTTTAATTGTCGGGACGCCTGTTTATCGCGCCTCTTTTACAGGATTATTTAAACATCTTTTCGACTTTGTTGAGCAAACTGCATTAGTTGATGTTCCTGTATTATTGGCGGCATCAGGTGGAAGTGATCGCCATGCGCTAGTGTTAGAACATCAACTTCGCCCTCTATTCAGTTTCTTTCAGGCACAGACTTTACCGATCGGTGTTTATGCAACAGATCGTGATTTTACCCCTGAATATACTGTCAAAAGTGAAGCCTTAAGTGATCGTATTACACTTGCGGTTGCACGAGCATTGCCGATTTTACAATGGGCACCTGCAAAGGGGCTACGTGAGCAAAAGGTAAAATCTAAATCGGAAAAAGCCAATCAAGATTTAGGGATTAACAAACAAATTGAGCAAGATCCAATTCTACCATCGGTTGAAGTTCCTAATCTTGATGTGGCTGAAGCAAGGCTACACGCCAAAAAAGTAGCTGTAATATAGAATTTAATTTTTGTATATCAGTATCTTGAATTTTAATATGATTGCAACTACTTCGTCTAAGCTTTATAAAAGAAATCAAAGGAATGCTTTGGTTTCTTTTATATTGAATACTACGTTAACCCACTTTAGAAATCTTGGTTGAAATTTTTGATAATTCAGACTTATATTTTTCTAATCTCATACCTCGTATTTCTCCCGCCACCCTTATACCTGAACCACAAAAAAGAGATTTTTTATTGGTTGAGAGTGTGGAGGAAAGTTGGAAGTTTGTTGAGCAGACGGTGCTTGAGTTTTTATATCAACTGGAGAAGTTTGGGAGGTTTAGAGTAGGTTCTTTGAATCAGGTAATGGAGCTTTATAAGGTTCGTGCCATTAGATTTGATACAGGTGATCCTAGACAGTATTGTGGACAGCGGCTGCCTCTAAATTCTTAAAATATTTCTGTTCAAATGCTTCAGGACTTAACCAGCCATTTGCAGAATGCTTTCTAATTCGATTGTAATAAATCTCAATATAATCAAACAAGACCGCATTCACCTCTTTTCGAGTGGGAAATACACTGCCATGTATCACATGACCTTTCAACGTATGAAAGAAGCTTTCAGTCACTGCATTATCCCAACAATTCCCCCTACGTGACATGCTTTGAATACAGTTATTTGTTAATAATAACATCCTAAAATCACGACTACAGTACTGTGAGCCTTGGTCCGAATGCACCATGACACCTGTTGGATAACCCTGACGCGCCATTGCATAATTAAATGCATCACATACCAATTGACGATCTATCCGATGGCTGGTTTGCCAACCTATAATACGACGACTAAATAAATCTAGCATCACGCATAAGTACAACCAACCGTCTTTAGTTCGAACATAGGTAATGTCGGTTGTCCAAACTTTATTTGGCAGAGTGACTGTAAACTGGCGATCTAACAGATTCGGTGCCGTCGGCAAACGATGATTTGAATCAGTCGTATACTTATATTTACGTGCAATCTTACTGCGTAAACCGAGCTTTTTTAGCATCTTTCCAACTGTACGTTCACTCATACAGTAACCTAAATCATGCATGTCGTGCACCAATGACGGTGCTCCTAAGCGAGCATGGTGTTGCCAATATACAGCTTTTAAATCAGCGTACTTCTGCTTGACGTATATCTGTCTCTTTCGCCAAGCATAGTAGCCCGAAGTGCTAACACCTAGGCATTTACAGGCAGAAGAAACCGTAATTTCAGTCACAGCTAGACCTTGGATTACCGTGTACTTTTCTTGGCATGATCTGTCAGGAAGTACACATGCGCCTTTTTTAAAATATGATTGGCTTCCCTGAGTTGTTTGACTTCTTTTTCTAAATCGAAAATACGTTGCTGTTCTGGCGAGAGCTGTCTTTTGCTGGAACCAGTTGGGTTGGCCTCACGAATCCATTTATCTAATGTTGAATAACCCACACCTAATTTCTGGGCGATAGCAGCCACAGATTCGTGTGAGTTTGAAAGTGCATAATTAATTGCTTGCTGTTTAAATTCTGGACTAAAGCGTTTAGCCATTTTTTACATCTCCAAAGTTAACTTTACGTTAGCTTTAGAGGGAAGCATTGTCCATTATTTTGGCTAGGATCAGGTAATGGGGTTGAGACCTTTGACAATATCGTTAAATTCAGAGCCATTCAGCCAAAAGGATTTCTTTAAAAACAGAGTAGTCATAATACTTTCCGCTGCCTCACTATTCTGGCTTTCACAAAACAGTCCATAACTATTGCCCAGCACTGTATTGTTTTCAATCAGGCGAATAAAGTAAGCATGTTTCTCATCAGCATAGCCAAGAATAGCATCACGTTGATTGTTCATTTTTCATGTCTCCACATCAAAAATATTTGAATAAAACCTAACTGCTGAAGATCAGGTATGATATTGAATTAGATCAATAACTTAATATTATTTAACAGGTTGGTTGATAATATAAGTTATTCATTTAAAACATAAATTCTAGTTTGTTGTACATCCTTGTCTAAGTGAAACAAGCTAAAATCTGATCTATGAAATTTATTGTTATGCAAAATTTTATGTACGTCAACTTGAATTTGTAACTTTTTCAAGTTAAATTAAATTATTGTTTAGTTATCTGGGTTTGGAGGAGCTATGTCTAAAAAAAATGAATTTGAGCATGGTGGTGCGAGAACCAATGCTGGGCGTAAGGCACAGTTTAATGAACCCACCAAGGTGATCCGTGTTCCCGAATCTCAGGTGGATTTTATCAAAAACTGGTTACTGAATAATGTCAAAACAGGTGCACGTACAGATTTGATGTCCTCATTAAAAATTCAGAATGTACAAGCCCAGAATGATCGAATCTACCATATTCCACTGGCAACAGAACGTGTGGCAGCAGGTTTTCCATCACCCGCGCAGGACCATGTTGAGCAATCCCTGGATTTAAATCAGTTTTTAGTTCGCAATGAAAATTCCACGTTTATCGTGAAAGCAAATTCTCTGTCTATGCTTGATGCTGGGATTGATATTGATGATCCCTTGGTGGTTGACCGAAGTATTCCAGCAAAGTCAGGCGATATTGTGATTGCGTTGATTGATAATGATTTTACTGTTAAGCGCTTAATGATTGACCATCATTTTAGTCCACCCAAAATTTGGCTCAAGGCTGAGAATCCAGACTATCAAAATATCTATATCCACGAGGGGCAGGAACTGGTGATTTGGGGCGTGGTGACCTATAACCTGAAACCTATGCGATGATGTTAAATCGAGCTTTATGCATCTTTATTTTGATTGATTTGGGCGAACACAGTTCACCACTACCTGATTTTGATGTTTGATCATCTTTCAGATCAATCAAATGGGTGAGCTGACCAAGAAATCAGTGTTATATCTAAAAATAAGAAATAAAAACAAAAAAATATGATGTTTTTGTATAAGCAGGGTGCTGATTTTTCAACACCCCATCAACACATAAATACACCGTTATATATTTTAAATATCATATAAAACAATTAATTAAAATTTGGCATAGCCCTTGCAAAGAACTTAGCATGGTATTTACACATACATTTTTACAGGCTGAGGAGTCCATGATGTTTATTTCACGTTGTTGTATGCAAACTTAATTCTTTCTCTCTTCTTCATTTGAAATTTTTAGCCGTGATTGTTTTTTCAATCATGTCAGGAACTTTTGTACTCAATTTTTAGCATTTAGTTTTAGGGGTTTATAGGTGAAAAAACATCATCTCTCTTTATCCGTTACGTTGGGTTTGGCAACACTGCTGGGAAGTGGGGTTGTTCAGGCCGCCGAAGATGTGGACACCACATTGGCACAGTTGCAGGCGCAACTCACTGCCTTGCAGCAACAGGTCAATGTGTTAAAGCAAAAGAAACAGGCTTCAGTGGGGGAAACCACTGAGCAGATTGCTGTTCAGCAGGAAAGTGAAGCTCAGGATGAGGATACCGAAAATAGCTTTGCCACACAGAGCGAATTGGCGGGTTTCCGTACTGATCTGGAAAATTACAAATATGACCAGTCGCGCCAATATGAGCGAACCTCGGTAAAGTCTGCCCGCGATACCACATTATACGGTACGGTTCAGGTACGGGCCCAAGGCCAGAGTGTTGATACCGCATCGGGAAATCCCGCACCTGTTACACCACGTCGCAACACTTTTGATATTCCAACGGCATTGTTTGGGGTGCGCGGTAATCTGTACAGAGACTATAAGGAAGGGAAGAACCTAGATTATCAGCTTTCCTTTAGTTATGGCAAACGTACAGGTACAGCGGGCAGTGCCAGTGACCTGAACCTGGCCGATGCCTTTGTCCGTTACAACTTTACCTCAACCAATGGTGGCCCTGAAATCCCACGCTTAAATGCAACTTTGGGTCAACAGTTAATTCCATTTGGTCTCGATCCACAATCGCCAGAGGACTTACGTCCAACCATCAACGTTGCGACAGGTCTGGCGCAGTTGGGGCTATTTAACCGTCAAACAGGCCTGATCGTTCGCGGCGATATCAAGCCTTTTGTGGATTATTCATCGAATTATCGTGCGCCGTTATTTGAATACGCCCTGGGTGTGGTCAATGGTAATGGCACCAACAAGGTCGATGACAATGACAAGAAAGATTATATCGGACGTGTCGCTTTTACCTTGCCTGTGGACTATGCCAGCTGGTTGCGTGAGTTGAAGTTTGGTGCTTCCTACCTAAAAGGCAGTAAAAACGTCATTTCTGGGGCAACCGTTGTTGATGGAAATGGCCGTAATGATCGTCTGGGCTTCGATATTTACTACAACCATGCGCCTTTTGGGATTACCTATGAATATGTTAAGGGCCTGAGTGACTTTGCAACTGCAACAGGCTCAAGTTCTGAGGTGAAAGCGGAAGGTCATACTGCAACCCTGTTTTATACCATTGGCGACCAATTTTATAACAGTGTGAAATCCGCTGCAAAATTCGACGACTTCTGGCCAAAGTCGATTCAAACCTTTTATCGCTATGACACCTATAACCCGAACAAGGGGGCTGATGTAGTGGGTATTGCAGGGCATGGCCTGGGTAAGGTTGACATTCACACACTCGGATTAAATTTCTTCTTTGCACAAACCACAAAGTTCCAGCTTGGGCTAAATCGTTGGAGTTATGACCACGAAACGGCGACCCAAAAAGACTTTTCTGAAGTGCAGGCACAATTTCAATACACCTTTTAATTTTTCAATATGAGTAATAAGACCATGACATTTAAGAAACATTTATTGATCAGTGCAGCGGCGGGTTTACTGGTTGCAACCAGCTTCTCGGTTTTTGCTGAAACCAACCCGACTGAGATCCGACTGGGCGTTCCAGGTGCGGGTGTGGGGGGTAAGCCTAAAGTGGGTGCGAGTGCTTATGCAAGTGCGCACTTACGGGGTGTACTGGAAAAAGAGTTTTCCAAGGATGGTATTAAAGTCAAATGGATTTTCTTCCCAGGCGCAGGGCCTGCATTGAATGAGGCACTTGCCAATGGCAAGGTGGATTTTGGTATTGGACATGGTGATCTACCTTCAATTGTGGGGCGTTCCACAGGTTTAAAATCAAAATTATTATTCGTGACTGGACGTTTTGGACCTGTTTATTTTGCCGTTCCTTCTGATTCAGGGGCAAAAAGTTTAGCGGATTTAAAGGGTAAAACCATTTCGGTATTTAAGGGAACCAACCAGCAACTGATCCTGGGCCGTCTGTTGCGTAAATATGGTTTTACTGAAAAAGATTTCCGCATTATTAGTCAGGATACATATTCCGCCCAAACCTCTTTATCCACGGGTGATATTGATGGAATGATCACCAGTCCCTGGACATTGGAATCGCGTGGGGTCGCAAAGCGGATTTTAGAGGTGCGTAAAGATTCAAATCTAAATGGCCCACTTGTTGCGTGGGTAAGTGAGGATTTTGAGAAGAAGTATCCACAGACGGTGCAACGTGTGGTCACGACATTTATTAAAGACAACGTATGGAGTTCTGACGAAAAGAACCGTGATACGCAATATAAATTATGGGCACAGAGTGGCACACCATATTTAGATTATAAAAAAGACTGGGATGACTATGCGCTGAAAGACCGTAACTCTCCATATTTCGATGAGTATGCGGTGACATCCTTAAAGAAATCTGTACAGCAATCCATTGACTACAAGCTGATTCGCCGTCCTGTCGATATTGATTCATGGATTGAGCGGAAATATCTCAACAATGCACTGCAAGAGCTGAAACTTGAAAACTTCTGGCCGCAATTTGATGCCAATGGTAACCATAAAAAATAATCCAGAGCAGGGGTTGGCTAAAGCTCAAGTCTTTAGCTAGCTGATTGATGTGTGGCTTTCATTCATTTTTAAGGACGTGTACATGGCTGAGCAGTCAGTTGCCCAAGCAGGGCTAGGCCAGTTTCGCTTTGTGTTTGGCTTTATTGCCTTGGCGCTATGTGCAGGATTGGGAATCGGTATCGCTAAAATTGTCACCTCTTTATATGCGGTGCAGTTACAGGCAACCGAGTTTGAAATGGGACTGGTGGCAGCGGTGCAGAGTCTGGGCATTTTATTTCTTGGACTGCCCATCGGGATTTTGGTGCAGAGATATGGCCCGAAGAAAATGTTTGTGATTGGAAGCTTCCTTGCTGCATTGGTCTATCTCACCGTGCCATTTTATCCAACGGTCTGGTACCTGATTTTATGCACGTTTTTGGTTGGCCTGTGCATGCCGATGCGTTTTGTTTCCCTGAACACGGTCTATATGCAGCATTTAAAAAGTATTGGTGCGGCAAAGGCGGGCTGGTTTCGGGGAACGCACATGATGGGTTTCTTTCTGGTTGGCCCATTATTGGCGGTGAGTCTGGTCAATGGTTCAGGATTTTCAGGTGCGTACTGGTGGATTGCGGGACTGTTTTTGCTTCCAGCCTTGTTTGCTCCCTTGGCATTTGCCTTGGGTGGATCAGCACAGGTGCAACCCCAGCAGCATGAAGTGTTTAGCCTAAGCGTAATTGCCAAGCAGTTGACCCTGCTAAAGCATGACCAGACCTTACGCCGTACCAGCTTAATTGAATTGGCCAGCAATGCAGTGATGGCGTACTACGGTTTCTTCATCATTGTGATTGCGATTAAGGATTTTGGTTTTAGCGAAACCATTGCAGCAAGCTTGGTGACATTACAGGGTGCGGTTTTTGTTGCCGCATTGTTCAGCACAGGGGTTTTGCTGGCACGCTGGGGGATCAAGCGTTTTTATCAGGTCGGTTTTGCCCTGATTGCGATTGCCTCGGTTGCCTTGGGAACGCCAAAAGTACCCGCTTTGCTCTGGGGCGGTTCGGTGGTTTTGGGTTTGGGTCTTGCCATGCTGCATATCGTAAATTTCACCATGTTTGCCAATGTCGGTGAGCGTCTGGGCATGGCGAAAGTGTCAGGCCTGAGCGCAATGGCAGGTCCAGCAGGTGGCTTGCTCGGCAGTATCGTCGGGGGCTGGTTGGGTCATTACTGGGGCCTACAGTCCATGTTCCTGATCTCGGCGGCCTTGTTTGCTGGATTGATTGGCTTTGCCCAGCAGCTTACCCAGATTTTTACCGCATCTGCATCAGAGATTGAAATGTATTCAGAAATAGAGGGTCAATAAAATGAGCACCATAGAAACTCAATTAGAAAATGAACAGACGTGGCAATGGACAAGTTTAAGCCCTTATCTCAGGCAAACGGGAGCCTGGATTGCACGTCTTGTGTTGGCGCTGGTTTTACCTGCGGTTGTCCTGGCTGTTTGGCAGCATGCGTTCCAGAAACAGTGGTTGCCTGAACAGATTTTGCCTAGCCCAGCACTGGTTTGGCAAACCACCCTGGAACTGATTGATACCCATGAGTTGCAGGATAACTTATTGATCAGTTTAAAGCGTGTCGGATGGAGTGTGTTGGCAGGTGGCAGCATTGGCCTGTTACTGGGTTTTGTCATTGGTCTGTCCCGCGTGGCGCATAAATTTATTTATCCCACCTTTAACTTAATTGCCCAGTTCCCTGTGATTGGCTGGATTCCATTGCTCATGATCTTTTTGGGCATTGATGAGGGTTTAAAGATTGCCGCAATCTCACTTGCCGTTTTTGTTCCTGTTTTGGTGGCAACCTACCGAAGCGTGCTGAGTGTGCCAGCACATTTACTTGAAGTCTCCCGTGTCTATGCCTTTAGTCCTTGGCAGACTTTTAGACGGGTGATTTTACCCTCAGCCTTGCCGAATATTGTCAGTGGACTGCGTCAGGGCATTATGCAGGCGTGGCTATCGCTGGTTTTTGTCGAACTTCTGGCAAGTAGCGAGGGTATTGGCTACCTGATTGTCTGGGGTCGTCAGTTGATTCAATCCGATATTATTTTCATGGCGGTGATTGTGATCGGCATCGTGGGTTTTGTGCTGGACCACATTTTGGGCTGGGTTGAGCGTTTCTTTAGCCAATGGCAACGCAGTGCATTCTAGGGGAAGCAGAATATGTCGATTACTACAGATTTTAACAACCAAATTAAAAAACTTAAGCTAAGCCATGTGCAGTTTTATGGCTTGGTATTACCAATTGGCTTCATTGTTTTATGGACGCTGGCCTCGAAATTTAACTGGGTCAATCCAAAGTTGATTCCAGCGCCGATTGAAGTGGTCAAAATAGCAATTCAACAATTTCAACAGCAGGAGTTCTGGCAAGGTCTAGGTGCAAGCCTATTCCGTGACCTGACTGGATTTGTAATTGGCAGTGTCCTTGCCATTATTTTCGGGATTGTGGTGGGCGTGTCACGCTGGGCGAATTATTTATTTTTGCCAAGTTTTAATGTACTGCGTCAAATCTCCTTATTTGCATGGTTGCCGTTGATTACCACCTTTTTAGACTATGGCAACAGCGCAAAAATCCTGTTTATCGTGCTCTCGGTGTTTTACCCAGTGGCACTGCATACCATTGATGGGGTACGCCGTATTCCATTGAACCAATATGAAGTCGCAAAAGTCTATCAATTTAATGCCTGGCAGACCTTGAGCAAGTTGATTCTGCCTGCGGCAGCACCGCAAATTTTCTTGGGTCTACAGCTTGGGCTGATTTTTGCCTGGGTTGCCACCATTGGCGCAGAGTTTCTATTGGCGAATTATGGGGTGGGACTGGGCAATATCGTAATTCGGGGTCGTGCTGCCTTGGATGTTGGACTGATCGTATTTGGCTTAATCGTGATTGGCTTTATTGGTGTGACGTGGAACAGCTTAGCCAATTGGGCTGAACGCCGCATTTTGGTTTGGCGACGTTGAGGATGATATAAAGATGAAAAAATTACAAAATTTCTGGCAGCCGTTTCGCCGTCATTTTAAACAGGCAGCTCAGTTGGGTTTATTCGGTCTGATCACGGTTAGCTTATTGGCATGTAGTAAAAACCCAGAAACTCAATCCAATGCAGTGCATGAATTACGTTATCAGTCATTAACAGGTGTGGTGTCTTTACCCGAACTTGCCGAGGATTTGGGCTATTTAGGCGACCTGAAACTTAAATATGTCGGTAGCGTTCAGGGTGGTCCACAGGATTTACAGGCGTTGAGCACAGGCGATGTTGATGTTGCCACCGCTTTTGATGGTGCCATCATTAAGCTGGCTGCCGCAGGCATTAAGATCAAGGCTGTTGTGGCCTCGTATGGTAGTGATGATAAAAGCTGGGTCGGATATTACGTTCAGGACAATAGCCCAATTCGTTCAGCCCGTGATCTGATCGGTAAAAAGGTTGCGGTGAATACCTTGGGCGCACATTACGAGTTTGTGCTCAAAGATTATCTGGCACGTCAGGGCCTGAGCGACGATGAAATCAAGCAAGTTGAATTTATCGTGTTGCCACCCGCCAATACCGAACAAGCGCTACGTGCAGGGCAGATTGATGCGGCTGCTCTGGTTTCGATTTTTCAGGATAAAGCGTTAGAGCGTGGCGGTTTAAGAAAATTGGTTTCAGATACAGATTTATATGGCAGCTTCACCGCTGGCAGTTATGTCTTTACTGAAAAATTTATTCAGCAGCATCCTGATGTCGTTAAGCAGTATGTGACTGGTGTTGCCAAAGCCATAGAGTGGACCAAACAAACCCCACGTGACGAAATCGTGGCACGTTTTAAAAGCATTATTGAAAAAAGAAAACGTAATGAAAGTGATGCACTCATGCAGTACTGGCATAGCTATGGCGTGGTGAGTCAGGGTGGTTTATTAAGTGCAGCACAATATCAACGCTGGATCGATTTGTTTGTAAAGCAAGGTCAGTTCAAGCCAAACCAGATCAATGCTGACAGCTTATTTACCAATCAATTCAATCCTTATGCAAATGAAAATCATGCAGCAACAAATCAGCAAAACTGAAAGGAAGATTCGAATGACGACTAAATTAAAAATTGAAAATGTATATAAATCCTTTGCAGCAAAAAAAATCAAGGGTGCAAAAATTCAGGCTGAAGATTTCGTTGCAGTTGAAAATTTATCTCTGGATGTCAAAGCGGGTGAGTTTGTGGCAATCGTTGGGCCAAGTGGTTGCGGTAAATCGACCTTGCTGGATTTATTGGCAGGGTTGACCACGCCGACCTCAGGACAAATCACCATTGATGGTCAGCCGATTAAAAAACCAGGCTTGGACCGCGGAATTGTCTTTCAACAATATGCTTTATTTCCATGGCTGACAGCGTTGGAAAATATCGAATTTGGTCTGGATGCCAAAGGTGTAGGTAAAGACGAACGCTATCAGACGGCAAAGTATTTTTTGAATCTGGTTGGGCTTTCTGAATTTGAACATCATTATCCGAATGAACTTTCAGGTGGAATGAAACAACGTGTGGCGATTGCCAGAAGTCTGGCTTATGACCCCGATATTCTACTGATGGATGAACCTTTTGCCGCCTTGGACGCACAGACCCGTGAAACGCTACAGGCTGAACTGGTCAAGATCTGGCAGCAGACGCAGAAAACCATCATCTTTATTACCCACAGTATTGATGAGGCGATTTATCTGGGACAGCGCATTGCCATTATGACCTCACATCCAGGCCGAATTAAGCAGGTGATTGAAGTTCCTGCCGAGTTAAGAAGCGACCAGGAGGATGTTCGTTCCAGCCCTGAGTTTAGCCAGCTACGCCACCAGATCTGGAGCCTGTTGCGTGAAGAAGTACTGAAAGCGCAGGAGCAGGAAAAACAAAAGCAGTTGGTTGCTTAAACACACAATCATCAATATTAGAAAGAATCAGAGGTCATTATGTCGAGTTCAAAAGATACCCTAACATTTCCAAAAACAATCCAGCCCAGTGCTGTTCATTCCACGCAAAAGGTGAGTTCTTTTTGGACTGATCTCAATTTAAACTGGCTTTCCAGCAGCTTTAAACATTCGGCTGCCATTTTATTGTTTATCGCCATTTGGGAAATTGCGCCGCGTATTGGTTTGGTCGATCCAGCATTTTTGCCACCATTTTCCACGGTATTGGTGAGTGGCTGGAACCTGATTCAAAATGGTCAGTTGCTGACACACCTGCAAGCCAGTCTGGTTCGTTCATTCAGTGGTTTTATTCTATCAATACTCATTGCAATTCCTTTGGGCTTGGCCATTGGCTGGTATAGCCGTTTTTCAGAATTTTTAAGTCCTTTACTGGAAGTGTTCCGCAATACGGCTGCCTTGGCTTTACTACCTGTATTTATTCTATTTTTGGGAATTGGTGAAAGTTCCAAAATTGCGTTGGTGACCTATGCCTGCACATGGCCAATCTTGCTGAATACCATCAGTGGCGTGCGCAATGTCGATCCATTATTGATTAAATCAGCAAGAACTATGGGACTCAGCCCAATTCAGTTATTCCGTAAAGTCATTTTACCCGCAGCGATTCCTACGATTTTTGTTGGGGTGCGTTTGGCTGGTTCGTTTTCGGTGTTGATGCTGATTGCGGCTGAAATGGTGGGTGCAAAAGCAGGGCTGGGTTATCTGATCAACTATGCACAGTATAACTTCCAGATTCCAGAAATGTTCTTTGGCATCATCAGCATTACTACAGTTGGTCTGTTATTTAACTACAGTCTTTTGTTTATCGAAAAACGTTTAACTGCTTGGAAAACTGAACGATAGTCAGGAGCATATCTCGATGCAAAAGCCTTACTGGAACAAACATTTATTTCACTGGAGCAGCATCATTGTCATGTCGGTTGTTTTGCTGGGATGTACAAAGCCAGAGTCAAAACAACTGACATCAGATGGACTGGAATCTTTGGAGTTTAAGTATCTGGGTTCACCAGGGATCGTCACGCCGTTGGAGCTGGCGGAGGATTTGGGGTATCTCGCTCCCATCAAGCTGAATTATCAAGGCGTATCTACAGGTGGCCCACAGGGTATCCAGTCCGCCCTGTCAGGTGATAGTGATATTAGCAGTCCAAGTTTTGCGGGATCAGCCGTCAAGATGGTGGCGAGTGGTGTGCCAGGAACCGTGGTCATCGCGGCCTATGGTACATTTGATGATCCATTTGCAGGCTATTATGTACTGGAAAATAGCCCGATTCATTCAGCCCGCGACTTAATTGGCAAGAAAGTGGGCACCAATATTTTAGGGGCACAGGTTGAATATATGCTGAAAACCTACCTGAAAAAAGGAGGACTGACACCCGAAGAAATCAATCAGGTCACACTGGTGGTATTGCCACCTGGTTCTTCAGAGCAGGCATTACGCAATAAGCATGTTGATCTGGCTCCCTTGACAGGCCCATCAATAGAACGTGGTGGGGTTCGTCGTCTTTATCGGGACTATGACTTGGTTGGAGACTTGACCACAGGAACTTATGTCATGGCCAATCGCTATATTGCAGAACATCCAAACACGACCCGCAAAGTGGTGACAGGCATTGCCAAAGCTATTGAATGGTCTAGACAAAGCAGTCGGGATGAGGTGATCACACGCTTTGAACATATTTTGGAAAAACGTAAACGTCCAGAAAATAGTGCCATGTTAAAATACTGGACCAATTGGGGAATACCAAGTGAAGGTGGGAAATTTGAACAGCATGACTTTAAAATATGGGTAGATAATCTGATTGCTGAGGGGCAGTTAAAATCAAACCAGATTGATTATAAAAAGATATATAGCAATCAATATAATGAATATAGCCTGAATTAAAACTGATTTTTAGTTTAATTAACTGCTGTTTGTTTCTATTTTAATAAATGGAAATAACAAAGGTGAATTATTGATTTCTATTTAAACCCATAGTCATGCAAGATAACTCCTCATTCAGCAAAATAGGGGAGTAAATGCATGTCATTCATTACTTATCCACAAAGTCATACCTTGACTCGTACTGAACGTGCCACAGCAATGGTTTTTGAAGATCAAAAATCAAGGGAATTGCTAGACCGCATTGGACAAATTGCGCCAAGTGAGGCGAGTGTCCTGATTATTGGAAACACGGGAACAGGCAAAGAACTGGTCGCGCGTCAGGTTCATATGATGAGTCAGCGTGCTCAAGGTCCTTTTGTGGCGGTAAATTGTGGCGCATTTACAGAATCACTGGCTGAAAGCGAACTGTTTGGACATGAAAAAGGAGCGTTTACAGGGGCAATCAACAGTAAGGCGGGCTGGTTTGAAGCTGCCAATCATGGCACCCTGTTTCTGGATGAGGTTGGCGACCTGTCTCCAGCCATGCAGGTCAAGCTGTTACGGGTGTTACAGGAACGTGAAATTGTACGGGTCGGTTCGCTAAAACCGATTAAACTCAATGTCCGTGTCATTGCAGCGACCAATGTCCATCTGGATGAAGCTGTACAAGCGGGTAAATTTAGAGAGGATTTATTTTATCGTTTAAATGTAGCATTGCTCAAAGTTGCTCCTTTGGCGGAACGTCCTGGTGATATTTTGCCGTTGGCCAACTTTTTTATTGCCCAATACTGCAAACGTCTGGGTTATCCATTGGCAAGCCTAAGCCCAAGTGCGGTACAGAAACTATTGACCTATGGTTATCCAGGCAATATCCGTGAGCTGGAAAATGCGATTCACCATGCCTTGCTGGTGTGCAAGAATCACCAGATTCAGCCCACCGACTTTTGTTTTGCCTCTCTATCCAGTAGCCTGAATTTACGGCAAATTTCAGATTTGGAGAAAAGTACCCAGACCATTCCACGAACAGATTTACTGCCCAAACAAATGTTGCAGCATGCTCTACTCAATCTCTTTGAATCGTCACATGCCTTGAAAAATGAAAATCTGGATCGCCTGATTGAGGAAGCCACCATTCGGATTGCCTATGAATACTGCCATCGTAATCAGGTGCAAACCGCAAAACTTTTGGGGATTAGCCGTAATATTGTGCGGGCGAGACTGGTAAAATATGGATTGGTGGGAAATGATAAAGTCGTGAATATCATGCTGGAAGAGTTATTGAATTAACATTCATAAATAGTGAGGTGACATACAGTCACCTTTTTATTTAACCCAATTTTCTTTGCTTAAAAATATATAATTATTGATGGAAAATAAATATAGTTTTTTAATCAAAAAATATCGAAAAATAATAGTTCAAAATATTTTATCATTGCCTAATATGACAAGACTAGATTGAATAAACAGATACTAAGTGGTGAAATATGAGTATTCCTCAAATTAATGTACGTAATCAGTTTCGTGGTGTGGTCAAGGAAATTATCGAGGGCAGTGTGGTTTCTGAGGTGGATGTGGAAACCCCCGCAGGTGTTTTTACTTCGGTGATTACCACACGCTCAGTAAAAAACCTGAATCTTGAATTGGGTAGTGAAGTGATTGTATTAATCAAGTCAACAGAAGTTGCTTTGGCAAAACTATAGAAAATATAGGCACTAAATATAATAGGGAGATTCCTTGTTATATTTAGGCTTTCTATCTCTGGGGGCTAAAAATGACATCAATAAATGTCGGATCAGTAAAAATTAATCACCTGAATAAATCTTATGGTCATCATCAGGGACATGAGTTAAAGGTTCTGGATGATATCTCTTTGGATATCAAGGCGGGTGAATTTGTCAGTATTGTTGGGAGCAGTGGCTGTGGAAAATCCACCTTACTGCGCCTGCTGGTTGGATTGGACAGCCAGTTTGAAGGCAAGATTCTGGTGGATGGACAGCCGATTGAGGGGACAAGTCTGGAACGTGGTATTGTGTTTCAGGACCACCGATTATTTCCTTGGTTAAATGTTCAGGACAATATTCGCGTTGCTTTATTGAATAGTAAATTGTCTATAGAAGAACAGAATCAACTCATTGATGAACACATTGAACTGGTGGGATTAAGCAAGTTCAAGCAGGCTTATCCAGCACAGCTTTCAGGCGGGATGAGCCAACGTGTTGCCATTGCCAGAAGTCTGATCAACCGACCGAAAATCCTGCTGCTGGATGAACCGTTTGGCGCGCTGGATGCACTAACGCGTGCCAACCTGCAAAAGGAGCTACAACGGATTTGGCAAACTGAAAAAATCACCATGATTATCGTGACCCATGATGTTGAGGAAGCAGTTTTCTTGGGTGATCGCGTGGTGGTGATGCAACCGAATCCAGGACGTATCAAACGAATCGTTCCTGTCAGTTTGGCTCATCCGCGTGTACGTGAAGATGTTCGTCTTGCGGCCATTCGCAATGATATTTTGACTGATTTTAGCCATAATATTGAAGATCATTTACTGGTTGCACCGACCAAAGATTTTAATCAGTTTCAGTTTGCCTGGTAATACTAGGCAAACTTTTTGTAATCATAAAAAAGACTAAATTAATAAAAAAATATTGGTTCTTAAATTGCATAAATTAAATATATTTTAAAGTATCACTTAAATGGTGGCCTAACCTTAATTAATTAAAATTAAGTTTTTTAATAGAATGAGTTGACTGGAAAATAAAATGACTGCACTTACACAACTTTCAGCGGCAATTGAAAATGCACCACGCTGGCATGAATATCACAAGCATACTTTGGATACTGTACAGATTACTCCCATCAATGGTGCCCTGGGTGCGATTGTGACAGGACTGGACGCAGGCAAGCCGCAGAGTGCCGAAGTCATTCTTAAGCTAAAAAAGGCATTGCATGAGCATTTGATCTTGGTGTTTAAGGCACAGCAACTGGAGGACAATGAGCTGCTTGCATTTGCCAGTTATTTTGGCGGGATTTTCCGTCCACCGATTGATGTGCCTGTTTTGGCGACACGCAATGATACCAACGCACCGCCTGACATTGTGCCTGTCTCCAATGCGGTGGGTGAGGGCGATTATACAGGGCATGGCGAACTAACCCCGCATAGCGACCATCATTGGACACCACAGCCGTCCAGTGGGTCTTTGCTGTATGCCATTGAGTTGCCCAAAGATGGTGGTGCAACCAGTTGGTACAACACGGTACAGGCCTATGAAGATCTGGATCAAGCAACCAAGGATGAAATCAAGGGGCTGCAACTGATTACCTATAACCCATTCTTGCGTTTAAAGGATAAAAGCCCAATTCCAAAATACCGTTTTTCAGATCAACCGATTTTAGGTACGGCGTTTCCACACCCATTAGTGCGTACCCATTCTGAAAGTGGTAGACGCGGTATTTATCTGGATGCGCAGACTGAAGTGGAGGTGGTTGGCTATGACGACCAGAAAGGTTCAGCCCTGATTGAGCGTTTAAGGGCGCATATCGTGCAACCCAAATACCGCTATGAACACCAGTGGGAAATTGGTGATATTGTCTATTGGGACAACCAGTTGACGTTACACTCCCGTACCGCCTTTCCTGCCGAACAACGCCGTTTGCTGAAACGCGTCAGTCTGGCAGGGTCAAGACCATTTTAAATGTGTTGAAGCCAGTGAAAGCTGGCTTCTAGCTTTCAGCCTTAGCCAGTTCCGCATCAATATAGCTGATAATCATGGTGCTTAGGCCCCTGACCATCTCATCAAAGCTGATTTGTGGATTGGGTAGGATCAGGTGACGCGCCACATTAAAGATACTGCTGTTAATGCTGATATAGGCGGTAACGCTGAGGTTGTTGACCTTTAAGTATTTTGGATGGCGCATCATATATTTCATCAACACTTCCATCAGCGCCATTTCAATCTGTCCAATGTAGCGCTCGTACTTGAGCTCAGTGGCATATCGGAGACAGATCAGGTAACGGTCATTGTCACGGGTTAGCAAGTCACGGAACGTATAGAAAATCATTTCAAACAGAGGTTCCAACTCCATTTCCACAATGATCGGGGTCAGCTCTTTCACCATATCCAATACTTCCTTGACAAAGGACTTGGCCATGGCATCGTAGATTTCTTCTTTATTTTTAAAATATTCGTATAAGGAACCCACGCTCACACCTGCAATATCAGCAATATGGCGGGTGGTGGTGCCACTGGTGCCATTGCTGGCGACAGCAATAAAACCAGCTTCAATAATGGTGTCTACAGTAACTTTGGATCGGGTTTGACGGGGTTTACGGGTAGCCATGACAGGTTATTTAAAAAATCCGAACATAACGTCAGATTAACATGGGGCAGCATCCTATAAAAGTCTTATGCCTGTAATCCGAACAAATAAAATTACACTGTTTTTAATATCCAGTTTTAAACTGTAATAAATGTAATCAAAAAATCGTCTGTCAGACCTATTCTATTTTAATTAATATTGTTTAAATTAAATTATATAATTGATTTTAATTATTTAATTTTATATTTGTGAATAAGTGAAATTATTAGAAAGTAGAGTAAATATACTAATTTTTAAACTCAATATTTTCTTGAAATTGGCTGAATTTACCCGAATTGAATCCGAACATAAGATCAGTTTACATTGGTTGCAGTGGTAAATTAGGTTCAAAAATATCTCCCGAATATTTTTTCGTAACTTCAAAGATTGTTTTAGAGATACGAAAAGCGATGAACCTGATTCAGAGAAAGAATGTAAAAGGGCAAATGACGCTCAAGTGAAGTAGGTAGGTGTAGCCATGATTAGCAGCACATTAAAAAAAGGTTTAAGTCTGTTTAAATCTAACCCAATAACTGAGCAAATTGATTTTGCAAGTAAAAAAAGTATTCCAATCCGCCACTTGGCAATCGGGTTTGAAGGCAAGCAGGTTGATCTTTCATTTTATATGAACAATCAATTCGCCACCATTTTCTTCGCTACACTTTCAGTATTCTTGACCTATGGTGAAGATCTGGTGATTGAAACTGCACGTCATCACCGTGACCTGCTCAAAGACCCAATCCTGAAACAGCGCGTGACTTCATTGATCGGTCAGGAAGCGATTCATTCAAAATTGCATAATGAATTTAACGATGCGATTATTGAACTTGGTTATCCTGTGAAATTGTACCGTTTTCTGGGTGAAACATTCTTTGAATTAATTTTCCTCAAGTTTCCACAACCATTAAAACTCTCATTAATGGCAGGGATCGAGCATTTTACCGCTGTGCTGGCGGAATACATGATGGAACATGAACAGAACTTCTATTTTTCTGAGGATGCCAAGACACGTGCGTTGTGGATGTGGCATATGCTGGAAGAATCTGAGCATAAAGATGTGGCTTATGACGTTTACCAAACATTGAATGGTAACTATGCATTGCGTATTGCTGGTTTCTTCCTTGCGTATTTTACCATTCTAGGTCTTATTCCAATGACCACAACATGGGTGCCTTTACTGCGTAAACCACAGGAAATGTTGACTCCTAAATTCTGGAAAGATGCGGCACGTGGCGTGAAACTGGTATTCAGTCCAAAAGATGGTGTGTTTGGTAGTACACAGGGACGAATCTTTGATTATCTACGTCCTGACTTCCACCCGAATGACCACGATGCTTCTGCTTATTTTGAATACTATGAGAAGAAACTCCTGTCAGAGGGCGGTGCGTTACATCCATTCTTTGTAAAAGAATTTACACCTAAGGTTCAGAAAGTTGCCTAGATTTTTAAGGCTTCTCTTCCTACCTGATTTTTATAGGATTTAAAGAATGGTCGCTCAAGTGATACGTAAGGTTTCAGATAAGCTGAGTACGAAATATAGAGGGCTTATTCAGGAGTTGGCAAATAAGCCATCTATACCGATTCGCCACTTCGATTTTAAGTTTAATCCGACAGAATTAGATGAAAGGTTCTTTTTGAATAAAGAGCTGGCAACGTCTTATTTTCATGCATTATCTATTTTCTTAACCTTTGGTGAGGATGTTGTGATTGAAACTGCACGTCATCACCGTGATTTTATTGATGATCCTATTTTAAAACAAAGATTGACTTCTTTGATTGGGCAGGAAGCGATTCACTCAAAAATTCACAACCAGTTTAATGATGAAGTTTTGAAGGAAAATGGCTATCCAGTAGAGTTGCTTCGTGCGATTGCAGATAAGGTCTTTGAATACGGTATTTATAAACTGCCACAGTCATTGCAGTTATCTTTAATGGCTGGGATTGAACACTACACCGCTGTGCTGGCTGAATTTATGATGCAGCATGAAGACTATCTGCTTGGCTCACAAGATGAAAGACAGCGGGCAATGTGGATGTGGCATATGCTGGAAGAGTCAGAGCATAAAGATATTGCTTATGACGTATTCCTGGAATTGTCAGGTAATTACTGGCTCAGAATTACAGGTTTTCTATTGGCAAGCCTGACCATTTTAGGTGGAGTGTCACTTGGTGGTTATCTGATGCCATTTATTCGTAAACCAAGCAATCTGGTGAATCCCCGCTATATGAAAGATATTGTGGAAAGCACAGGACTGCTATTTGGTAGTGAGCGTGGCGTGTTTGGTAGCAGTTTTATGCATATTTTGGAATATCTGCGCCCAAGTTTTCATCCAAATGACCATGATACGACAGCATACATGGAATATTACAAAGAGCGGTTGCTCAATCCTGAAACAGGATTACTGACACCGTATTTCCTGAAAGAATTTGTACCACCTGTACGTGCAGCGACTGCATAAGCTGGTCTATGTATATACGAGATGACTGGAAAACAAATATGAAATTATTTGGTAAAAAAACCAAGCCAAGCCAAAAAGCATTTGCTGTGGTCACTGGTGCGGGAAGTGGGATTGGTCGTAGTTTTGCACTTGAACTGGCAAAACGCGGTGGCACAGTGGTATGTTCAGACATCAATCTGGATGCGGCAAAAGAAACAGTAGGTCTGGTTGAGGCATTAGGCGCAAAAGCCTTTGCGGTGCAATGTGATGTTGCCAAAGAGGAACAGGTGAATCAATTGGCTGAACAGGCTGAACAGTTGATGCAGAATCCTGTCACCTTGGTGATTAACAATGCAGGTATTGGTCTAGGTGGTAAATTTGATGAAATGTCATCAGAAGACTGGAAATGGTGCATGGACATCAACCTCTGGGGTGTCATCTATGGTTGCCGTGCCTTTGTACCGAAGTTTAAACAATTGGGTCATGGTGCAATCATTAATGTTGCTTCAGCGGCATCCTATACCGCAGCGCCAGAGATGACCGTTTATAACGTCTCTAAAGCGGGTGTCCGTGCCTTGTCTGAAACCCTGTCGGCTGAATTGAGAAAATCTAACATCAAGGTCAATGTGCTTTGCCCAACGTTAGTGCCCACCAACATCATTAAAAATGGCAAAGTACCACACAAAGGTCTTTTGGACTATGCCTTGACCAATCTGGCATTTACCACCAGTGACAAGGTTGCGAAGCTGACATTGGACCGTTTGGATAAAGGTGAGCTTTATACCATTCCACAAATTGATGCCAAGTTGTTCTGGTTTATGAAACGTACTGCACCGAATTTATATGCAAAATTCCTGGGCACATCGTATCGATTAATGAAGTAGGCCCAGTCGGGTAAAAGATTTTGATGACTGAAATAAGGTGAACGACACGCTTATTTCAGTGCAATAAATGAAAGGAAATTTTAATGACAGCTCAAGCAAAAAAATTAAATTCTGCTGACAAAAAAGCATTACCTCAACACATTTACGATACCTTTATCGTAGGTGCAGGCATTTCAGGAATTGCAACCGCAATTCGTCTTGATCAGGTGGGTTATAGCAACTACAAGATCATTGAAAAGGCAACCCGTGTGGGTGGTACATGGCGTGAAAACACCTATCCAGGTTGTGGCTGTGACGTACCATCAGCGTTGTATTCATATTCATTTGCACCAAGTGCGAAATGGAGTCACTTGTTTGCTCGCCAGCCTGAAATTTTAAGCTATCTAGAAGAAGTCAGCGAAGATTTTGGTGTGAGTTCAAAAATCGAGTTTGGTACAGAGTTGTTGGGTGCTAAATGGGACAATGAACGTAATTTATGGGTGATGGACACCAATAAAGGGCAGTTCCTGTCGCGTACTGCAATTTTTGCCACAGGTCCAATTACTGAAGCTCAGATTCCAAAACTGGATGGTTTAGACACCTTTAAGGGCGAAATGTTCCATTCAGCAAAATGGAATCATGACTATGATTTGACGGGTAAACGTATTGCAGTGATTGGTACGGGCGCATCGGCCATCCAGTTTGTGCCACAAATCCAGCCAAAAGCTAAAGAACTCTATGTATTCCAGCGTACTGCGCCGTGGGTCGTACCAAAGCCTGATACTGACTTGGGCGATATCAGCAAAAAATTAATTGAAAAATTTCCGTTGATTCAAAAAACATGGCGTCAAACTGTTGCTCAATCATTGAATGCAATCAATTTTGGGTTACGTAATCCAGCCGTGTTAAAGCCTGTTGGTGAGTTGGCAAAGCTGATTCTACGTTTCCAGATCGAAGATCCTGAATTGCGTAAAAATGTAACGCCAAACTTTACCATTGGTTGTAAGCGTTTATTGTTCGCTAACAATTATTATCCAGCATTGCAGCAACCAAATACCAAACTCATTCCACATGGATTGGTCAAGGTTGAAGGCAATACTGTGGTGTCTGCAAATGGTGAACGTCATGAAGTGGATGTGATCATTTGGGGTACAGGTTTTGAGGTTTCTCATCCGCCGATTGGTAAGCGTGTTGCCAATGAAAAAGGTGAGATTTTAAATGACCTTTGGAAGAGCAGTTCACCAGAAGCGTATTTGGGTACCAGCATTGAAAATGTACCAAACGCATTTTTGGTATTAGGTCCAAACGTATTGGTGTATGACTCATTCATTGGTTTGGCAGAAGCGCAACTGGATTATATTGTTGATGGTTTATTGAAAATCAGAGACCAAGGTATTGCCAAGTTGAACATCAAGCCTGAAGTGATCAAGCACCATAATGAGTTGGTACAAAAACATCTTAAAACCACAGTATTCAATGCGGGCGGATGTAAGAGCTACTATCTGGATGCCAATGGCCGTAACTTTGCTGCATGGCCTTGGTCGTTGAAGAAGTTAAAGCAACGTTTAAAACGTATGGACTTGAATGATTATCAGGTGACATACCAGACTGAAAAAACCAACTAATTTTAGATAAATCGTGAAAGGGCAGTAAATTTTATCTTAGGATGGAATTTGCTGCTTATTTTTTGCAAGATAAATAGGGCCTGTTGACATTTCACAGATGCTTGCGACAGAGGACATTTTTTAGACGGTACAAGGCATGGATTGCGAAACTTAGTAACTCTAAGTAAGCAAGACATAACGCAGTAGCGGCAAAAAATGTCCCTGTCCCGTAGGGTTATGGCTAAAACTTCCCTAAACTGCGTTATGAAACTTGACAAGGGTATCGCCATTGCCTACGTTTCATGCCTTGTTTATGTCGTTTTAGCTGATAACGCAATGCATGGCTGAAACGTCAACAGACCCTAAAAATTAGGAAAGAAAGATGAAAGAAGGACAATCAAGCCGAACGGCTGAGGCTGCGGCGGCATTAAGAGCAAATCACTTTCAGAATGCTGAAAATCCAGTGTTTTCTGATCCTTTTGCATTTGAGTTGACCAGTACAGGTTGGAAAAAATTACTAACGACACCACTGACAGTTAAAGTGATGAACTCATCCATATTTAACCGAACTTTGGGATTGCTGACAGGACAGGTGGTTGGGCGTTCATGTTATGCCGAAGATCAGCTTTATGAAGCGATTGATCGAGGTGTAAAACAATATGTGTTGGTTGGGGCAGGTCTGGATTCATTTATTTTACGTCAAGCACAGTATTATCCAGATTTAAAAATCTTTGAAGTGGATCACCCTGATACTCAGGCAGCAAAACAAAAAAAACTAAAAGAGTTTGGAGAAATCCCGACCAATGTTGAATTTGTGGCAATTGATTTTGAAAAAGAGTCGATTGCCGATGCCTTGGCTCGAAGCGGCTTTCAACAGGACCAAGCTGCATTTTTCTCATGGTTGGGCACAACCCACTATCTTGAACCACAAACCACGCTATATACCTTACAAAGTATTGCCAATATTGCGGCAGCCAATAGTGAGGTGGTTTTAGACTACTCCATTGATTATAGAGAATTGGACGGGGTGGAGCGCTTTGGCAGTTTATTTGTATCCCAATTTACCCGTTTTTTAAAAGAACCATTAAAAGGGCAATTTAGACCAAAGGTATTACACCAAGAGGTTGAAAAAATGGGCTATGTTGTTGCAGAAGATTTATCGGGTGATGGTTTGAGTGAGCGTTATTTTCATAATCGCCCTGATCATATTCGTCATACCATTGCGACACGGATGCTACATTTGCGTTTGATGAAATAGGTTACTCATGATCCTCTAGCTTTTATCCTTTGTGGCTAGAGGTTTTAAAATAATGATGATTCAAGACCTAATGATATTTTCAAACTATAAAAATGATAAAAATCAGTGTTGTTAAACGGCCTGTTTGGCGTATATTGCTAAAGTGAAGACTTGTAAAAATGAAAAGATGCGAGTGGAATGCAGTATGCAAATTGATTTAAACAGCGACTTGGGTGAAAGTTATGGCTCATGGAAAATGGGCAATGACGCGCAAATTCTCCCGATTGTCAGTAGCGCCAATATTGCCTGTGGCTTTCATGCGGGTGATCCGCTTAGCATTCTCAGTACACTAAAACAGGCGGCTGAACTTAATGTAAGTGTCGGCGCGCATGTGTCCTATCCAGATTTGGTCGGTTTTGGTCGTCGCAATATGGATTTATCTTATGATGAATTGTTTGCTGATGTGCTCTATCAAATTTCCGCATTACAGGGCTTGGCACAAGTCGCAGGAACTCAGGTTGGCTATGTCAAACCACATGGTGCGCTCTACAACAGCATTGCCATAAATTTAAATCAAGCCAAGGCGGTGATTGAGGCAATCAAACAATATGATGCCAATTTAGTTCTGGTGGCATTGGCAGGTTCACCGTTAATTGAGTTTGCACGTGAGCAAGGTTTAAGAGTTGTTTCAGAAGCATTTGCTGATCGAGCCTATCACAGCAATGGGGCGCTGGTTTCACGCCGTCAAGCCAATGCCGTGATTCATGACACCGAGCTTGTTGCGCAACGTGTTTTAGACATGGTGTTAAAAGGTGGGGTTGAATCAATCGAGGGTGAATTTACAGCGATTCAGGCAGATAGCATTTGTGTGCATGGGGATACTTTGGGTGCAGTGCAGATGGCGCAGGTGATTCGTCAGGCACTTACAGCCCATCAAATTGACGTACGCCCTTTTGTAAACTAAATACTGTAATTAATGTGGAAAGAATGATGACATGCGGTTTTTATCGGTCAATCTAAATTGTTTTTTAATTGAGTTTTCCAGTTTAGAGGAAACCGTTGCAGCACATCATTTTTTACAGCATGCCCAGCATCCACATATTCAGGAAATGATTCCAGCCGCTCGAACCATACTGGTTTATTTTGATGATTTATGCACAGATGCAAAAGCACTGATTCAATGGATTTCAGCCCAGAAAATCGATCAGGATTTTTTTAACTCAGGTAAAGAGGTGGTGATCAATGTTCGTTATGACGGTATTGATTTAGCTCATGTTGCTGAATATCTGGGTATTGCTATAGATGAAGTCATTCAAAAACATACTGATAGTCGTTGGCAAGTTGCCTTTATCGGTTTTGCACCTGGTTTTGCCTATTTAATCAGTCCAGACCATCCTTTTGGCAGTATTCCACGTTTGGCTTCACCACGGAAAAAGATTTGTGCAGGCTCAGTTGGACTGGCTGGTGAATATAGTGGTATTTATCCCAAAGATAGTCCAGGTGGGTGGCAGTTGATTGGTCAAACTGATGAGAAGATGTGGGATCTGCATCGCCAACAGCCTGCCTTATTACTTCCGAGTGATCAGGTTGTTTTTAACAATACCACTCAGAATCCAGTGCAAATTACTGTTCCATCTACGCGATTCATTGCTAATCAATCAGTAGAAAAAACAGCCATTTTAAAGGTTAAAAGTGTTGGCTTGCAGGTCTTGATACAAGATCAGGGGCGGCGAAATGTGGCATCTCTTGGTGTGGGGCAGGCGGGTGCAATGGATCGTACTGCCTATGTAAGCGCCAATCAAATCGTTGGCAATCCTCGTCATGCCGCAGTTTTGGAAATCCTTAATGGCGGATTGCGGTTACAGGTTTTACAATCGACTGTGATTGCAGTGACAGGTGCACAAGCAGAACTGTGGATTCACTATGCCAGTGCGCATCAAGTAAAGGAAAACTTATATCAACCCATTGCATTGGATCAGGACGATGAAGTCTATATTTCATCGCCGCAGGCTGGCGTTCGGAATTATTTGGCCATCCGTGGCGGTATTATGGTTGAACAGGTGCTAGGCAGTGCAAGTTATGATTCTTTGGCTGAGTTGGGTACACCGCCAATCAAGATGGGGAATGAACTTTATTCAGCCCAGTTAAAAACATGGCCTGTCGATTTAAATCAATTGCCAGTATCGTTACCGAAAGCGGGTGATCAAGTCATTGTTGATATTGTATTGGGGCCACGAACTGATTGGTTTACTCAAGACAGTCTAGCATTACTGTGGGAACAAAGTTGGTTGGTAACGACTGAAAGTAATCGTATTGGATTAAGACTATTTGGTGATCAACCTCTACAACGGCAACTGCATCAAGAATTACCGAGCGAGGGCTGTTGCACAGGTGCATTACAGGTACCTGCAAATGGTCAGCCTGTACTGTTTATGAATGATCATCCCTTGACTGGCGGTTACCCAGTCATTGCTACGGTCGCACCTTACCATCTTGATTTAATTGCACAGCTTCCAGCAGGTTGCTCGATCCAGTTCCGCCCAATTTCAGATTTTATGGACATCAATCACAATGAATCAGCCACATAAGCTTTTGATTGCCAATCGCGGAGAGATTGCAGTCCGTATTATTCAGGCATGTAAGGACTTGGACATTCACTCAGTCGCCATTTATGCAGATGATGATGTAGGCAGTATACATGTCAAATTCGCCGATGAAGCATGGGCATTGTCTGGCGTGACAGCTAAAGAGAGCTATCTGGATATTGATAAGATTCTAAATATTGCCAGACAGTCACAAGCAACCATGATTCACCCTGGCTATGGCTTTTTATCTGAGCGTGCTGACTTTGCCCAAGCAGTGATTGATGCGGGTTTGATCTGGATTGGACCATCACCTGAAAGTATTGAGAAATTGGGCGATAAAATACAGGCGCGTAAAATTGCCCAATCTGTTGGCGCACCATTGGTACAGGGTACAGCGCAACCACTCAAATCAGCTAATGAAGCGGTTGCATTTGCACAGGAATATGGTCTGCCGATTGCAATTAAGGCGGCATATGGCGGTGGTGGACGTGGCTTAAAAGTGGCTTGGCAGTTGGATGAAGTTGCAAGCTTATATGAATCTGCGGTGCGAGAAGCACAGGCTGCCTTTGGGCGTGGTGAGTGCTTTGTTGAGCAATATCTAGATAAGCCCAGACATCTGGAAGCACAAATCATTGCAGACCAACATGGTCATGTGCTTGTGGTGGGAACTCGGGATTGTTCCTTACAACGCCGTAATCAAAAACTGGTTGAAGAAGCGCCAGCACCGTTTATTAGCCAGCAGGTTTATCAGCAGTTGGTACAGTCCTCAGTCGATATTTGTCGGGCAGCTCAGTATGTTGGGGCGGGAACAGTTGAATATTTATTGAGTCAGGATGGTAAGCTTTCCTTTCTGGAAGTGAATACTCGTTTGCAGGTTGAACATCCAGTAACCGAGCAAACAACGGGTATTGATTTAGTCGTTGAACAGATTCAGATTGCATTGGGGCAACCACTTTCTATTCAGGAAACACCAAAAGCACATGGTCATGCAATTGAGTTCCGTATCAATGCGGAAGATCCTGCACGAGGATTTATTCCAGCATTTGGGCAGATTACCAAATTTAATCCGCCATCAGGCATTGGTATCCGACTAGATACAGGTGTGATGCAGTCCAGTCAGGTTTCCAGCCATTTTGATTCTTTAATGGCCAAATTGATCGTGACGGGTGCAACTCGTGAGATTGCTATTCAGCGCGCTAAAAGGGCATTGGTACAGTTTGAACTGGAGGGGATAGCATCAGTATTGCCATTTCATCGGGTCATCTTGTCTGATCCTGATTTTGTCGATGAGTTTAAGGTGCATACTCGCTGGATTGAGCAGGACTGCCAGCATGAGTTTCAAGCTTATGCCCGTAGCCAGAAACCCCGTGACAGTGAGTTACAACGCTACCCGATAGAAATTGATGGCAAGCTGCACCAAATCGGCTTGCCAATCGGGCTGTTTAGTCTTATCGGGTCACCGAAAGAAAACACATCTACTGATCAAGGCATGCATATCTCACAGCATGAAAATGATGTGTTGGCCCCAATCAATGGTGTGGTTACTGAATGGAACGTTCAGGAAAATGATCATGTCGAGCAAGGAAATGTGATTGCCATTATGGAAGCAATGAAAATGGAAGTGCAGGTAGTTGCACATCGTACGGGACAAATAAAATCGTTGGCAGCTTTAAACCAAACGCTAAATGCAGATACTAAAATTGCGGAGATTGTTTAGTATTTACATACGTTAAATTTTAATAAATGATATTTTTTTAAGGTTTAAAAATAATACTTCTAGAAGAAAATTTATATACTTTTATTATAAAATATAATGGGGGAATTTATATATGCTAGATACAGGAAGATAATTTAAAACATGCTTGTGAGGGCTGATTAAAATCATTAAAACTGTCCAGAAAATAGAACAATTATAGTATCTTGAAATAGGCCTTTCTTTTAAAAGAAAGGCCGTATGCTTATTAACGGCGTTTGTTATATACAGCCATCGCAGCTGGCAGGTTTTTACGCATATCGCCAATACGCTGTGTATTCGATGGGTGAGTTGACAGGAATGAAGCGCCACCCGCACCATCTAAACGATTCATTTTTTCCCAAAGGCTAATGGCCGCATTTGGGTTGTAGCCCGCTTTTGCCATCAGCATTAAACCGCCGTAATCGGCGCGGCTTTCCAGATTACGTGAATAAGGCAGACCAATACCAATTTGACTGCCTAAATTAATTGCGGCATTGCCTAGATCACCGATATTGGCGCCCGCATAAGACGTACCAATGCCAATCGCCAGGTTGGTCAGTGCCTGTGCACCAATCTTACTCTTGGCATGCTCTTCAAGTGCATGGGTCATTTCATGGCCCATGACTGCTGCAATTTCATCATTGGTTAAATTCAGCTTGTTGACAATACCTGTATAGAACACCACTTTACCGCCTGGTGCCACATAGGCATTGACGGTATCAGATTTTAATACAGCCAGTTGCCAGTCAAAACGTTGACCTGTTTGATTCAGCTGGTCAGCGTAGGGTTTCAGGCGCAGGAATACGCTGTTAATGCGTTGATAGGTATTTGAACTGGTATCCAGCTGGTTCTTGGCACGTGCTTCCTGAGTCATCTGTGCAAAGCTTTGTGCTGATTGCGCATTCAGGGTTGCACTGTCCGCACCCGCCATATCTGCAAATGAGGCACAGCCTGAAATGGTCATTACAGTGATCGCACAAAGGCTTAAAGCCAATTTTTTCATACTTATTCGCTCCAAATCAGTATCTTATGAATATCGTCATGATTAAGGAGGATTATAAAAAATGTTTATAATGCTTTACATTCCGAATGGCTCTATAATCATAGTAATTATGTAATCACTATTTTGTCATATTACATGGATTTTCACGTAAATTGATAAAATTAAAGCCAGTGTTTTGCACTGGCTTTGATAGTGAGACAGAAGCCTGATGAAATCAATCTTCGTCGTCAAATTCCTCTTCAGAAAAAGCATTTTCTTCTAAAGACGTATCAAAAATTAAAATGGCCTTACCATCAGTCTGGATCATGCCCTGGTCTTCAAGCGTTTTAAGCACACGGCCAACCATTTCACGGGAACAGCCCACAATACGGCCAATTTCCTGACGGGTAATACGAATCTGACGACCATTCGGTAAAATCATTGCCTCAGGCTGTGCAGATAGGTCGATTAGACAACGTGCAATACGACCAGACACATCAATAAACGCAAGGTCAGTCACTTTACGGGTGGTGTTCTTAAGACGACGCACTAACTGGGCAAATACCGCATAGCTTAGGTCAGGGTATTGCTTGCTTAACTCATGGAAATTGTCGTAGGAAATTTCAGCAATCTCACATACATCTCGGGTACGTACTTCTGCGGTACGTTGAGGATTCTTTTCAAAAAGACCCATTTCACCAAAGAAGTCGCCTGGGTTGAGGTAGGCCACAACAATTTCACGCTCATCATCTTCACGTAATATAATTGACACTGAACCTTTTAATATTAAATACAGTGATTTTGATTCAGTTCCAGCATCAATAATCGTGGTGCGTTTAGGGTATCTGTTAATATGAGCACGTTTTAGCAAAGCCTTTACTGACTCAGGCAGTTGGCCTGGAGATAAAGCATCAGTGCTAAGTTGTGAAAAATTTGAAGTCATGCTTAAAATTTCCGAATTTGGATAAAACCGATCGCACAGGCCTTGTTAGAGCCTTTTCTACACAGAAGAGATGAAATTCCTTATCAACTCATTTTATGTTAGTGTACAAGAACTAGGTAAATTTATAACGTTTTTTGGGTAGTTGCAATGCAAACAAGTGTACATTGGTTAGAGAATGTTGCTTTTGAAGCGAAATCGGAAAGTGGCCACAGTGTGGTGATGGATGGTTCCGCTGAATATGGGGGTGAAAACCGTGGTCCACGTCCTATGGAATTGATTTTAATGGGACTTGGTGGTTGTGCTTCGTTTGATATTGTGACCATTTTAAAGAAATCCCGCCAAGATGTGACAGATGTTGTATGTCAGTTAAAAGCTGAAAGGGCAGATGCAATCCCAGCCGTGTTTACAAAAATCCATCTACACTTCATTGTGACAGGTAAAGCTGTAAAAGCCAAGCAGGTCGAAAAGGCGGTTGAGCTTTCAGCAGAAAAATACTGCTCAGCAAGTAAAATGCTTTCGGATGGTGGGGTGGAAATTACCCATGACTTCGAAATTATTGAAGCGGAATAAAGCCTGATTGTTAAGTTTTACTAAAAAGTGACCTATTGTCATAGATCACTTTTTTATAAGTTTATCTTTTTATTTTATGAACAGTTGGGGATCTACCCGAGCATTATTCAGGCTCATTCCCCAATGTAGATGCGCACCAGTCACACGTCCAGTATTACCCACTAGTCCAAGTTGTTCGCCCTGGCGAATATGCTGCCCTTTTTCAACATTAATTTTGCTGAGATGGCAGAACATACTGATCAGGCCCTGACCATGATCAATCAGTACAGTATTGCCATTAAAAAAGTAATTACCTGTTTGCACCACAATGCCATCCGCAGGTGCAATTACCTTTTGCCCAACGGGTGCTGGAATGTCCAGACCAGAGTGGGGTGCGCGTTCTTCTCCATTAAAGAAACGCTTTTTTCCAAACGAGTTACTGAATTTTCCTGCTGTAGGTCGAATAAATTCTGGAAATGTTTTCCATGTGCTTGGGTTAAATGAACTGTAGATATCATTTTGCTCCTTTGCCTCACGCGCATAACGATCCAACTGCTCCTGATTGGGATTGACATAATCCTGATTTTTAACCGTTAGGCGTTGTTCAGCGTAGGTATAGGGTTTTATATCAATCTGTATGGGATTGGCATTGGTGGTTAAGGTG
Organism: Acinetobacter thutiue; assembly: GCF_030385805.1. Lineage (NCBI taxonomy): Bacteria > Pseudomonadati > Pseudomonadota > Gammaproteobacteria > Moraxellales > Moraxellaceae > Acinetobacter > Acinetobacter thutiue. The sequence continues at coordinate 1,040,435 of NZ_JAUDZE010000001.1, read as the reverse complement.
AATGTGCCTAATGGTGCAGACAGTGGAATCCCAAATACAGCATAACGTTGTCCCTGTTCTTGCGTAATCAGTACGGGATTTTGTTCATAAAAAACCTGGGTAGTATTTGCTGTTAATGGAATAACGGCAATTCCACCCGCCCGTCGTGAATCTTGGGGGAGTTGGGCGAAACAGTGGATAGGAATGAGGCAAGATACCACAAGGCAGATTTTTTTTAGATACATGGTCGTCATATTGAATATTGATTGAAACAAAAAGCTAAGCTAAAGCGTTCTATACAAAAGTACAATAAGGGTTCTGTGCAAATTGGAAAAGACTGAAAATTTATACAAAACATACTTGAAATATATTATTTATAGACCCATATTATTACTGAGTTTTATCCATATTTTATTTTATAAGATTTTGAAAAATATATAAATTTTATTTGAAATTCTAAAAAGTGTTCCCATCTTAGTGATAAGTTAAAAATTTGTTGTGAGGAATAACAAGAATGCGCTTTGAAAAATTTACAAACCGCCTACAGCAAGCACTCTCAGATGCACAGTCATTGGCAATGGGCAAGGACCATACCGCAATTGCAGGGATTCATATCCTCATGACATTGCTGGAAGAACCTGCTAACCAGAGCCTGTTGCAGCAAGCAGGGGCAGTTTTACCCACCTTAATGCAAAAACTGAATCAGGCACTAAATGATGCCGCAACGATTAGTAATCCGACGGGTGATGTTAATTTAAATCCAGAAGCGGTACGCATTTTAAATTTAGCAGATAGTTATGCACAAAAAGCAGGGGATGAGTTTTTATCCACTGATTGGGTGCTATTGGCATTGGCTGAACAGGGCGAAACCAAAAAAATTATCGAAAGCTCAGGCGCAACTGCACAGAAATTACGTGCAGTCATTGAAAAAATTAGAGGAACAGAAAAAGTGACCACCAATAACCATGAAGATCAACGTGACTCACTCAATAAATATACCATCGATTTAACCGAGCGTGCCTTGGCAGGCAAGCTAGACCCTGTGATTGGGCGTGATGATGAAATCCGCCGTACCATTCAGGTGTTGTCACGCCGTACCAAAAACAATCCTGTGCTAATTGGTGAACCTGGGGTGGGTAAAACCGCGATTGTAGAGGGCTTGGCTCAGCGTATCGTCAATGGTGAGGTTCCTGAAAGCCTGAAAAATAAACGTGTGCTTTCACTGGACTTGGGTTCGTTGCTGGCAGGTGCAAAATATCGTGGTGAGTTTGAGGAGCGCTTAAAAGCAGTGCTGAAAGACCTTGCTAAACACGAGGGCGAAATCATCCTGTTTATTGATGAGTTGCACACATTGGTTGGTGCGGGTAAGGGCGACGGTGCAATGGATGCTGGCAATATGTTGAAACCTGCCTTGGCACGTGGTGAACTGCGCTGTGTTGGTGCAACCACTTTGGATGAGTACCGCCAGTATATTGAGAAAGATGCTGCGCTTGAGCGTCGTTTCCAGAAAGTGTTGGTGGATGAGCCAAGTGTGGAAGACACCATTGCGATCTTACGTGGTTTAAAAGAGAAATATGCGACCCATCACGGCGTACAGATTTTAGATTCTGCGATTATTGCAGCGGCCAAGATGTCGCATCGTTACATCACTGATCGTCAACTGCCAGATAAGGCCATTGACCTGATTGATGAGGCGGCTTCACGGATTAAAATGGAGATCGACTCTAAGCCAGAAGCACTGGATAAGCTTGATCGCCGTCTAATCCAGTTGAAAATGCAGTTGGAAGCGGTGAGAAAAGATGAAGATGCAGGCAGCAAGGCTGAAGTCAATCATCTTGAGCAGCAAATTGCTGAAAAGCAGAAAGAGTACAATGATCTGGAAGAAATCTGGAAAGCTGAAAAAACACTGGTTGAGGGTGATAAAAAAGCCCAGATCGAATTGGATCAGGCACGGGTTGCTTTGGAAAAAGCCAAACGTGAGGGAGATTTGGCGGAAGCGGCACGCCTGCAATATGGCGTGATTCCAGAGTTACAGAAACGTCTGGAACAGGCGGAAATTGCCGAGGAAAATGAGGAGCCCAAACTCATTCGTACCAAAGTGACTGAGAATGAGATTGCTGAGGTGGTCAGTGCGGCAACAGGTATTCCTGTAACGAAAATGTTGCAGGGCGAACGTGAAAAACTTCTCCAGATGGAAGAATTCTTGCACAACCGTGTGGTTGGTCAGGATGAAGCGGTGGTGGCGGTTTCCAATGCGGTGCGTCGTTCACGTGCAGGCTTGTCCGATCCAAACCGTCCAAGTGGGTCATTCCTGTTCCTTGGCCCGACAGGTGTGGGTAAAACCGAGCTGACCAAGGCATTGGCCAACTTCCTGTTTGACAGTGATGATGCCATGATTCGGATTGATATGTCTGAGTTTATGGAAAAACATTCGGTTAGCCGTTTGGTGGGCGCACCTCCAGGCTATGTGGGCTATGAAGAGGGTGGTGTTTTAACCGAAGCAGTACGCCGTAAACCATACAGTGTGGTGTTGTTTGACGAGGTGGAGAAAGCGCATCCAGATGTGTTCAATATCTTGCTACAGGTGTTGGATGATGGGCGCTTAACCGATTCACAAGGTCGCGTGGTGGACTTTAAAAATACGGTCATTGTGATGACATCCAACCTAGGTTCACAGGATGTACGTGAACTGGGTGAGGGTGCCACTGATGATGAGATGCGGACTGTGGTGATGAGTGCGGTTAGCCAGCATTTCCGTCCAGAGTTTATTAACCGTATTGATGAGTTGGTGATTTTCCATTCACTGCAAAAAGCCCAGATTCGTGGTATTGCGGATATTCAGCTAGATCGTTTACGTTCCCGTCTGAATGAGCGTGATATGGGCTTAACTGTAGATGATACGGCGTTTGATCTGTTGATTGAGGCTGGTTTTGATCCTGTGTATGGTGCACGTCCATTAAAACGCGCAATTCAGCAGCAGGTGGAAAACAGTCTGGCACAGAAGATTTTATCTGGTGAGTTTCAGCCAGGAGATAACATCCTGATTAAAGGTGAGGATGGTCATCTGGTGTTTGATAAACTTAAATTGAGTTAAGCAAAATTTTAGCAGATCGACAAAAAGATGGTGATGAGAATCACCATCTTTTTTTATATGGGTGCAACTGGTCAGATTTTTTAGGGAAAATTACCAATAACATTGCGACTTGATGAAAAACTTGATAGTTTCAGAGCAAATAAGAAAAAAATTCAGGATGAATTGCAATGGAAAATAAGCAACATCATTACACGGACCTCTGTGTAATTTTGTTTATGATCGCTTTATCTTCAATGGGGCATGCTGCACAACCATTGAGTGAGATAAATTTGGCATTACAAACAGGCGTGTTCAATAATGCATTGCCGAGCATCATTGTAAAAGCCCAGCAGGATGCATTAAAGCCAGAGGAAGAACGCTGGCGTGCTCAACGAATCCTGAGTGATTATTACCTGCGTGAAATCCGTATTAGCACGATCCTTGATGGCGTACTTTCTCCGCATGAAGAGCAGAAGAAAGTCATGGATGTGGATGCCAAGGAAAAGAAAGAGGCAACGATCAAGCCTCATGTACAGCCGCCAGATCGTTTAATGATTTATGATTTTGACTCGGATAATGTTCATGTGACTTATACGAGTGACGTAAAGGCAGAGCTCACTATTAAATAGCGAGATGCCTTATTTTCCAGGCACGATGAATTTTTTGATTACGTTTGAAATCCAGCCCAATGGTTTCAGAGGTAATTTCTTCAACATCATATAGGGCTTCAAGTTCCTCATCCAATTCGAAGCCTCTATAGTTATTTGAGAAATATAGAGTCCCTTCACTGTTTAGACGGTTCATTGCCCGTTTGAGCAGTGAAACATGATCACGCTGTACATCAAATGTTCCATAGAATTTCTTTGAGTTTGAGAATGTCGGTGGATCAATAAAGATCAGGTCATATTGCTCATGACCCTCTTTTAACCATTCAAAACAGTCACTGGCAAAGAACATATGCTGTTCATCAGCATGATCTACCGTTAAGCCATTCAGCACAAAGTTTTCTTTAGACCAACTTAGATAGGTGTTGGATAAGTCAACACTGGTGGTACTGGCTGCGCCACCCAATGCCGCATGTAAACTTGCTGTTGATGTATAGCTATACAGGTTCAGGAAGTGTTTACCACGCGCTTCCTTGGCGATTCGAAGGCGAATCTGGCGATGGTCTAAAAATAGGCCTGTATCTAGGTAATCCGTTAAATTGACCAAAATTTTGGCATTACCCTCTTGGACGATAAAACGTTTAGAGGCGGTGCTTTGTTTGGTGTATTGATTTGTACCTGTCTGTTTTGCACGGGTTTTAATAAATATGGCATCACGTTGTAAGCCAGTCACAGCACGGATTGCGGCAAGTGCAAGGTTAAAACGTTTTTTGGCTTTTTCAGGATCAATGGTTTTAGGTGGTGCATATTCCTGTACATGCAGTCTATCCCCATATAAATCAACAGCAACGTTGAAGTCAGGCAAGTCGGCATCATACAAACGTAGACAGTAGATATTTTCCTTGACTGCCCATTTCTTCAAGGCCTGCATGTTCTTTTGCAAACGGTTGGTAAAGTCCTCAGCACCCTCGATTTTTTCAAACTGTTGAGGTTGCCATGTTGCCAAAAAGGGTTGGGTGACAGTTGCAGGTTTTATGGTGCCAAAACGCACGTAGATTGGTAATTTACCATTCATTAAACGTAAGGTTTGCGGGTCGTTAAATGCCAGTACATCTGCCTGCTCAACCTGTGCGGCAATGATAGCGGCACGCTGGTTTGGAAAATTCTTTTGCAATAAGGCCGATAAACCCAGATATAAAGAACGGTTTGATGCTTTATCTCCCAAACGTTCCCCATAAGGAGGATTGGTCACAATAAAGGCTTTCTTGCCCTCGGCATGAAAGTCATCCCAGTCCGCTAAGGTACGTTCTTCAATTTGGATCTGGTCAAGCAGTTTTTCAAAACCTGCGGCAATGATATTTTGGCGGGTGGCCTTGACCGCTTCCCAATCCGCATCGTAAGCATAAAATTTAGGTAAAGCCTGTTCCAAAGCTTTTTCATGGCGTTCTGCTGCTTCAGCCTTAAGTGATAACCAAAGATCACGGTCATGCCCATGCCAGCCATTAAAACCAAAACGTCTGATTAAACCTGGCGCACGATCCGTTAAAATCATGAGGGCTTCAATAATGAAAGTTCCTGAACCACACATTGGGTCAAGAATAATATCGGGTTGATATTGTGCTAATTGGGCTTTTTGTAGAATTGCCGCTGCCAGATTTTCTTTAATTGGCGCATCGGTCATAAAACGGCGATAGCCACGCTTATGCAGAGAATCACCAGATAAATCCAGACAGTAGGTGTGTTCAGTTTTACCTGCCAACACATAAAGTGTAATTTCAGGCTGCTTGATATCAATACTTGGACGTTTGCCCACCGCCTCCATAAAGGAATCCACCACACCATCTTTGACACGTAAAGTCGCAAATTGGCTATTGACCTTAATTTCACGTTCAACGTGCAGGCGAACTGCAAAGGTACTTTGTGGTGCAAAAATTAAAGACCAATCAAAACTGATTGCACCCTCATAAAGTTCTTCTGCTACATCACGGGCATCATGCGTAAATTCAAGTTCATGGGTATGAATCGGTAAAACCACTCGTGAAGCAAGACGTGACCACATACAGACGCGATACGCCTGTTCCAGTGTGCCTTTAAAAATTAAACGCCCTGCAAAACGTTGAATGTCCTGAATACCAAAGCTTTCCAGTTCTTGTTGTAATAAGGTTTCCAGTCCATCCGCACAGGTCACCCAATATTCTGTTAGACGTGGTTTAGCGTTCATTCAATGTTCCAAAGCGGTTTTAGCAATCGGCTATTTTAACTGATTTTGGAGGAGAAAAGAGGGTTTTCTTTTGAGCTTACTTACCAAGTTCTATAGACCAAATTTAAATCATGTTTCAAAGCGTATAGTAGGGTTCTTTTTACAAGCAATACGGCAATTAAAGCATCTTCTCCACATTGATCAAAATCATATTCTTGGCAATCTTGGTATTTCTGTACATCTTGCATCGCATTTTTTGCCCATGTAGCGAGTGTATCACCATATTCCTCCATATTTTTCTCATCCCACAATGTAATATCTGTACTTGGAGAAATGAGGGTTGCCCACATCTGTTGTGTTTCTTGGCTTAAAGCTTGAAAGAAACGATTAATTTCATTAATTAAATGTTGCTGCTCCTTGGACGTTAATAGAGTATCAGGATAATTGAAGCTATATTCTCTTTCTAAATCAATATCTTGTAAAAAATATAAATCCTGAAAGTCATTGAAATATGTAAATAATCTTTCTAAATCAGCACCAATTTTATCTTTCCAAGAAATAATCCTAAAGATTGTTTGAGATGCTGTGGGTGAGTTTTTTTCTTGTATTTCAAAAGCATGATAACGAAGCCAAGACATTCAAATTTCCTATTTTTCTATGGTTTAACTGTTTTATAAATCACGTATAAATTTTCATTGTGTGCATTTTGGAAAAACTTAATCACCAACTGTAAAGCACATAACAGCCCAAAGAAATTCTCAATACTAGAAAGACTATCCATACCTAAATCTGATTCTATATGATGTTGTACATAATCATCTGCTTCTTCAACCCAGCTTGGTAAAAATTCATCTGCATTCATATATTCAAGTAGAATTCCATTTTTATAAAGATGTTTTACATCCATCATTTTAAGGTAATTAAAAAACCGTTGAATTTCATTAATAATATGCGGTTGCTGATCTGGACTAAATACATTGGCTGTTGCATTGCATTGTTCCCAACTTAAATCATCTCGCCATTGTAAAAAATGTAAATCTTCAAAGCCTTTAAATTCAGCAAATAGATTTTCTAGAGCATAACCAAACACATCTGAACGGGACTCAAACCATAATTTAGGATTGATATCATCTAAAGTAAAGTGAGTTGCTGGCTCTGTATGCAGCATAAAAAAATGATAACGTTCCCAAGACATCGAATTTCCTTATTTTTTTTAAATTTTGGATAAGTTTAACCATATATAGCAATAAAAAATAACTTTTACCAATTTTGAATTGTTGGTACAGCTTTTGCATTTCTTCAGATGAATTATCAGTAAATACTTCTCCCAACGATGTGAGGACGTTATGAAAGAAAGCATGAATAATGAAGTGGTGGTCAATGCCGAGGCTTTTGCAATCGCAACCCAAATGTATGTACGTTTAAGACGCGTATCCAGTCGCGTGATTGACGTGATGTATCTGGTGCATAACAAGGAATATGCACAACATATTGTGGATATTGCCTTGGCAACACAGGATGCCGAGCTGGCCCATTATGTTGAGCGCTTGCGTCTGTTAATTGACCTATATCCTGAGCCCGCTCTCGCTTTGGTTGAAACTAAGGTGGAGGCTGAGAAAGAAAAGCCTGTTGAGGAAAATGACTACTATTCAATAGAGGTGACTGACGAGGAGATTTATCAGGCACAGGTTCACCATCACTATATTGGTGCGCTCCGCTAGCCGAATCTGTTGCAACTCTCTCATTTAATGCAACATAACGGTGAAAAGTTGTTCTGCGAAAATACAAGAATTGGGCTACACTATGCAGGTTTTGGTGATTCGACCCATAGGAATCCATTATGCATATTGCAGCCCTGCATCAACCGAGTCAGGTTCAACTGAATCAGCAAGGAAATTTAAAACACTTTTTAACCATTGAGGGCCTTTCAAGGGAAAGCCTGACCAAGATTTTAGATACAGCACAAAGCTTTTTAGATGACAATAATAACCTGATCAACCGTCCCTTATTAGAGGGTTTGACGGTGATGAACCTTTTCTTTGAAAACTCGACCCGTACCCGAACCACCTTTGAGGCTGCGGCGAAACGTTTATCTGCCAATGTCCTGAATATTGATATTGCACGCTCAAGTACTTCAAAAGGTGAAACGCTGCGGGATACGCTCTGGAATCTGGAGGCGATGGCGGCCGATATTTTTGTGGTACGTCATTCATCTTCAGGTGCCGCACATTTTATTGCCAAAGATATCTGCCCTAAGGTTGCCATTATTAATGCGGGTGATGGTCGCCATGCACATCCGACCCAAGCAATGCTGGATATGCTAACCATTCGCCGTGAAACCAAGAAACCATTTGAACAACTCAGTGTGGCCATTATCGGTGATATTAAACATTCACGGGTGGCACGTTCAGACGTTGCGGCATTACAAACGCTGGGCTGTAAGGATATTCGTGTGATTGCGCCCAATACCTTGCTGCCTGTGGGTTTTGATGAGTATGGTGATCATGTGCGTTTATTTAACCAGATGGATGCAGGCGTGACAGACTGTGATGTGATTATCGCCTTGCGTATCCAGAACGAGCGGATTGATTCACCTGCGTTAGCGTCACAGTCTGAATTTTATAAAATGTACGGACTTAACAAAGAGCGTCTGGCATTGGCAAAACCTGATTGTATCGTGATGCACCCAGGGCCGATGAACCGTGGTGTTGAAATTGATTCCAGCATTGCCGATGGTGACCAGTCCGTGATTCTCAAGCAGGTCACCAACGGGATCGCGGTTCGTATGGCTGTATTGGCACTTGCAATGCAAGGACAATTACAGGAACAGGGTTTAATTGATGCGATTGCACTGTAAGGGATAGCTCACATGAGTATTGTAAAAATTGAAAATGTCCGTGTGCTCGATCCAATTCAAAAAACTGATCTGGTTAAAACAGTTTTTATTGAAAACGGAAAATTGGTTGAAGCCGTTGATCAGGTGGATGAAAGCATTGATGGGCAGGGTAAATGGTTAATGCCAACTATGGTGGACTTGTGTGCGCGTTTGCGTGAACCAGGTCAGCAGCAGCATGGCACCTTGAAGTCGGAAGGCAAGGCAGCCCGTGCCAATGGGATTCTGCATGTGATTACCCCACCAGATTCAAAGCCAATTGTGCAGGACAATGGAGCCTTGATTCATGGTCTCATTGAAAAGGCACAACTTGATGGCGGTATCTATTTGCAGATCATTGGCGCACAGACCCAGGGTTTAAATGGGAAACAGCCAGCCAATATGGCGGGGTTAAAGAAAGGTGGCTGTACAGCCGTTTCCAATGCCAATGCTGCCTTTGAAAATGATGACGTGGTGATTCGTACCCTTGAGTATGCCGCTGGTTTGGGGCTGACGGTGGTGTTCTATGCGGAAGAACCGCAAATTGCCAAAGATGGTTGTGCGCATGAGGGCTTTATTGCCTCACGTCAGGGCCTGCCAATGATTCCTGCGATTGCAGAAACAGTGGCGATTGCCAAGTATCTACTGATGATTGAAGCGACAGGTGTTAAGGCCCATTTTGGCCTGTTGTCCTGCGGTGCGTCTGTGGAGTTGATCCGAGCTGCCAAGGCCAAAGGATTGCCTGTGACTGCCGATGTCGCCATGCATCAGTTACATTTAACTGAACAGCTAACAGATGGTTTTAATGCACTGGCGCATGTGCGTCCACCACTTCGTTCCGAACAGGACAAGGCGTTATTGCGTCAGGGTGTGAAAGAGGGCGTGATTGATGCGATCTGTACCCATCATGAACCATTAAGCAGTTCTGCGAAAATGGCACCTTTTGCCGAAACACAGTCTGGAATCACCGCTTTTGATACTTATGTGGCACTGGGTGTGCAACTGGTAAACGAGGGTGTATTTGAGCCACTGGAATGGGTGGAAAAAGTCACTTCGATTCCTGCACAGGTGGCGAATATGTCACAGCGCTGGCAACAGGAGGCAGGCTGGGTGCTGGTTGATCCATCATTGAAATGGGTGGTTTCCAAAGCGTCAATTCTTTCCCAGGGGAAAAACACCCCATTGATTGGACAGCAACTGACAGGTAAGGTGATTGGCATATTTGCCTGATAATTATCATAAAAGGCAGAATAAGTTGACTACACCTTATTCTGCTTTGTAAAATGTGATGTAAGTATTGTATTGAAAGTTTATAGAACAGATTAAAACTAAGAAAAATTCATTAAAGTAATAACAAATAGCTAAGGCTCGGCTAATACGATAAAGCGGTTGAATGGAAATTGGAGTAAAGAATATGTCTATAAATCCAATGGAGTTACTTAAACAGAAAGTTTCATCGGTCATCGTCAATGACCAAACTTGTCTGGTCAATGAAAAAAATGCCATCTTATCAAGATTCTACCCAATTCTCTTAAGTCGTTTTTTAGCAAATCCAGAACTGATTGATCAACTTAAGGAAAAGCTAAGGCCTTGTCTGTCTGATTTACTGGAAAATAATGATCAGGTGATCAATTCATTGCTCATACATCTTGCTGCTGGAAAACTTTCAGTTACAGAAGTAGAGACCACCTTAAATCGGGCAATTCCTAAAAGCCTGGCTGTGCTTTCAGCTGAGGTTGGCAATGAGGCCATCTATATTATTCATTATCTTAGGGAGCATAATGTGTCGATTCAGGCACTGTTGCCTGTTTGGAGTGCCGAGGTGCTTTTACCATTGGATCAGCTTGAATTAAACGAGCCTGAACAGCCAGAAGAACCCTTGCCAGAAATGCCACCTGAGCCTCATAGACATCATCGAATTTTCCCATTTTTTACCCTATTTTTTGCCAGTTTTTCACTCATCTGGTTATACCAGTTAGGTAAATAAGTTATTTGAATGGTCTTTAAGTAAGTATATGTTTTATAGTTAAAATTTCATAATAAGAAAATGATTGATAAGATGCGCTATGTGTATTTTTTAACATTTTATTTGTAAATTGTGATGTAAGTCTTGTATTTAAATTATGTAAAAATGATCAAAAAAAATATAAATGCTTAGAATGAAAAGCATCAGTTTGTGTGTAATAGAACAATTTGCCTAAGCAATCTGAATATTATAAATTTAATTTGTTGGAGTAAATAACAATGTCAATAAATCCAATCGAACTGTTAAAGCAAAAAGTCACACCTGTATTCCTGAATGACCAAGACGGTTTGACCAGCCAAAAAAATGCACTTTTATCCAGGTTCTATCCAATTTTTCTTTCCATTTTGATGGCAAAACCTGAACTGATCCAGAAACTAAAAGACTCCATCTCACCCTCATTAGCGGTTTTATTTGGTCAGGATGAGCAGCTTAAAGATACATTTTTGTCCAAGCTTACGGATGGACAGCTTTCCAATATAGAGGCTGAGCAGACATTGACACAGGCGATTCCTAAAAGCATGGCTGCTTTGACCAGCGAGGCTGGCAATGATACGCAGAGTATCCTGCATTATTTACAGCACCATGCTGATTCAATCCGTTCACTGTTGCCAGTCTGGGCCGTGGGGTTGCTTGCACCTTTAGGACTTATCTCCAGTAGTTCTGCCACAACATCGAATTTGGCAAATTCCCCTGTGAATGGTGCAGGCAAATCACGGGTTTGGTTGCCGATTGTGGCACTGATTATTCTGGCTTTATTGGTTGCGTGGCTATGGAAATCCTGCCAACAGCAACAGGTGGCTGTGCCTATAGACAATCGTTCTGATTCTTCAGCATCTGAAGTGGCTGCAAATGTAACTCCTGCAACATTCTCATTGCGTACTGATGATAAGGGTGATGTTTCTCAATGCCATGCAGGAATTGGAGATCAAGGATTGTTTGCAGCCATGCAGGCAAAAGTGAAAGAGGTTTTCTCTTCGGCTCAAGACTGTACACTTGATACTGCTACAAACTATGCAGCGTCATTTACCGATCAGGCTGGGCTTGCTGGTGTGCTGGGTTTATTGAAAGGTGTACCCAATGTATCTCTCGATTGGGTTGGGGATAAACTGACATTAAAGGGTGGCGATTCCGCTAAACTCAATGAATTGGCTGGGCAGATAAAAGCTCTTGTACCCAATACCGAAGTTGTGGTGGAAACTGAGGATAATACCGCTCAAACCGTAACCAATAGCCTGAACGCAGCCCAGGACGCTTTGGCAAATATTGATAGCAATCAGGTTGATATCAACGCAGTCATTAAGGCTTTAAATCTACAGATTATTAACTTCGCAACAGCTTCCCATCAAATTCCAGAGGAAAATAAAGCCATCTTGGATAAGGCTGCCACATTAATGAAAAATGTCAAAGATGCCAAACTTACAGTGGCTGGTTATACTGATTCAACTGGTAATGCTACTAGCAACAAGGCTTTATCACTGAAACGTGCCCAGGCTGTGGTGGATTATCTGGTCAGTCAGGGGGTGGATGCTGCTCAACTTAGCGCCGTAGGTCATGGTGCTGATCATCCAGTGGCAGATAATGCAACAGAAGAGGGACGTTTTAAAAACCGCCGTATTGAATTTTCAGTAACCTCGTAAGCTGTTATTTAAGCAATGCTTGAAAGGAGTTATGGCGACATAACTCCTTTTATTTTGACCATTTGCTTTAGCTATTTAATTATAAATAGGACTGTTTAAAGCAAAATAAAGAAAAAACTCGAAAATAGGCTTTTAAATTGAGTAGAATACGCCCGAAAAAAACAAGACAAGAGGGTGATTCAAAATGAACAGGTTTTTTATATTTACAACTTTGACAACGACAATGTTATTGGTGGGTTGTAATAAATTAAAGCCAACTGAGAAAGCCGAAGATGCCGCAACGGCTGCTTCCGAGTGGAGCTGTACCAATCAGGAAAATCTCAACCATATTCAGGCGGCGTTGAAAAAAGAATATTTAAAACAGATTGACCGTAGTTTAAGACAAAGTGACTACCAGTCTGACTATGACATTCTTGATAAAATCAACAAGGGACTCAAGTTTGAAATTACCAATGTGCGTACTTTAGAGGCTGAGAGTGGGGAAGCATCAAAAACCAAATTAAACTGCGAAAGCCAGTTGGTGATTTCTTTCCCGAAAGGCTTACAGAAACGTGCAGAAAATGCCTATCTTGAAGAGCAAAAATATCAGGGTGATGGGGAGTGTGAAGAGAGTTGTAAGCCATATACCCTGAATGATCATTTTTCCGATAGCGAATATCCACTAAGTCTTGAAGATGACCAATTAAAAGGCGAGTTCTTGTATGACCTCACCAAAACAGATAAAGATGGATTGGTCTTTAATATCCCAAGTCAGAACTCTGTGATTGAGGGTGTGGTCTTTATGGCAACAAGGGCGGTGCAGTATGTTGCTTATTTAAAGGAAAATCAGCGGATTGAAAAAGAAGGGGCAGCATATCAACAAGAGTATGATGCCAATGAGTCTGCTCAAACTGACTTGGCACAAAAAGCCATGAATGTACGTCAAAAAGAGTTGGATGCTGAAAAAGCCAAACAGGTTGAGCGTTTAAATCAAGCCTGGGATCAATTTACGCCTGAGCAAAAAGCACAGTTGCAGCAGGACCAGTCCGACTGGTTTGAAAAACGTGATGTGGACTGTAAGGTGCTGTCACAAAAGAGTGTCTATGATATTGCTGAAAAAGACATGGAAACCTATCAAAAACAGTCACGATACTGGAATGATGCAATGCGTCAGCAGAATCAGGATATGCAATATACGCAATGTTTTACCAAGCGTACTGTTGAGCGTGTGGTTTACTTGAATAATGTGTTTAATTAACAGGCCATTTTTAACTTTTAAACAGGTTGATTGAGATTTCTGCATAAAATCGAGCTATCCATAGCTCGATTTTATTTTTTGTATTTCATTTTGCTATGCTTGAGCAAATTTCCTGATAGAGAACTGCTATGAAAATCACCCTGATTGGTTCTGGACGTGTGGCAACCCATTTGGCGTTAGTATTACAGAGCCAGCACCAGATTGTGCAGGTCTTTAGCCCTAAGCTGGCCCATGCGCAAAAGTTGGCGCAGCAGCTTGATGCACAGGCGATCAACTGTCCGAGCCAGCTTGATCCACAGGTTGATCTGGTCATTGTTGCAGTGAGTGATCAGGCGATTTCCCAAGTCATTCATTCAATTACTGGATATTTACCACAAAATTTGATTGTTCATACCTCTGGCAGTACCAGTCTGGCAGTCATTGAGCATACACATCCGCGGGCAGGTGTATTTTATCCACTGCAAACCTTTAGCTTTGAGCGTGAAGTGAACTGGCTGGAAACGCCATTGTTTGTGGAAGCAACTCAGCAGCAAGATTTGGAACGTTTAACACAATTGGCAAATAGCCTGAGTAACCGAGTTTATCAATACAGTTCCAAGCAGCGTCAGACCCTGCATTTGGCGGCAGTGTTTGCATGTAATTTCACTAATTATTGTTATGACATGGCCCAGCAGATTGTTGAGGATGAACAGGTTGATTTTAGCCTGCTTTATCCCCTGATTCTGGAAACTGCGGACAAGGCCACAAAGCATAACCCCAAAACCATGCAAACTGGGCCTGCCATGCGGGGTGACCAGAATATTCTACAGATGCATGGTCAGTTGCTGGCTGGGGCAGATCTTAAAGATTTACAGGACATCTATGTATTGCTGAGTGAGGGGATTTTTAAACGTCACCAAATCAATGGATGAGTTGAGCTTTATGAATAAGCCTGTCATCTAGGCTGAAGCGTTCGGATATTCCAGAATGAATTAATGCAATCGAACATATTCAGCATAGTAAATGTTGCCTTTTCATGTTAAACCTAAACCGAACTTTAGATAAAAATAGCTCAGATGAGGACGGCCGCATGGACAATTCAGAGCAAACAAAGCATAAACAAGAGAATAATGGCTACGCCAGAATTGAACCTTATACCCAGCCTGCTGGGGGATGGGGGGCACTGTTAAGTGTTGCACGCAATCTCAAACGACAGGATATTCTCAAGAAAGGTTCAATCACCTTACTGAATATTAACCAGCCTACAGGTTTTGACTGTCCAGGTTGTGCATGGCCCGAAAAGAAAGACGCACATGCCTTTAACTTTTGTGAGAATGGCGCAAAAGCAGTGGCTTTTGAGGCAACCAGTAAAACCGTTACACCTGAATTTTTTGCACAGCATACGGTCAGTTGGTTGTCTGAACAGAGCGACTTCTATCTTGAAGATTTGGGGCGTTTAACCGACCCGATGCGTTATGATCCAGTCTCGGATAAATATGTCCCGATTTCATGGGATGACGCATTTCAACTGATTGCCAAACATTTGCAGGCTTTGGATCATCCAGATAAAGCCGCATTTTATACCTCTGGTCGTGCCAGTAATGAAGCGGCGTTTTTGTACCAGCTCTTTGTCCGTAGTTTTGGCACCAATAATTTTCCAGACTGTTCCAATATGTGCCACGAAACCACCAGTGTCGGGCTAACCGATTCGATTGGTTTGGGTAAAGGCACCGTCACGCTGGATGATTTTGATCTGGCGGATGCGATTTTTAGTTTTGGACATAATCCAGGCACCAACCATCCGCGTATGTTGGCAACTTTACGGGAAGTGTCAAAACGTGGTGGCAATATTATTGCCATTAATCCGATTAAGGAGCGTGGACTGGAACGTTTTCAGGACCCACAAGCCCCTCTGGAAATGATGACCAACGGCAGTACCCCAATCAGCCGTTATTATTTCCAGCCTAAAATTGGCGGTGATTACGCCTTATTGTTTGGTGTGCTGAAACACTTGTCCGAATGGGATAAAAAGGCACTTGCCAAAGGCAAACCAAGCGTTTTTGACCGTAATTTTATAGCCATGAACACCATTGGCTTTGATGAAATGCTGGCTGAGGTGGATCGAACGCCGTGGGATCACATTCATAAACACACAGGGCTTGCTGCTGAACAGTTGGAATCCATTGCCAAAATGTTCCTTGATTCGAATAAAGCCATTTTCTGTTGGGGCATGGGGATTACCCAACACCGTCATGGAACAGCCAATATTCATATGCTGGCTAATTTAATGTTGGCAAGGGGACATATTGGTCGTCCAGGTGCAGGATTATGTCCAGTGCGTGGGCACAGTAATGTACAGGGTGACCGTACTATGGGTATCAATGAAAATCCAAGTAAAAAACTGCTGGATAACATTGATCGGGTGTTTGGCATTCAATCACCCCGTAAACATGGTTATGGGGTCGTGGACACCATCAAGGCAATGTATGAGGGTGATGTCAAAGTCTTTATTGGTCTGGGTGGTAATTTTGCGGTTGCCACGCCTGACACCTTATATACACAGGAGGCGTTACGCCGTTGTGACCTGACGGTGCATATCACCACCAAGCTGAATCGAAGTCATTTGGTCTGCGGGCAGGATGCCCTGATGCTGCCTTGTTTGGGGCGTACCGAAGTGGATATGCAACTACATGGTGCGCAAGCCATTTCAGTTGAAGACTCAGTGAGTAATGTGCATCTCTCCGCAGGACGCAATCCACCCATTTCAGACAATATTCTCTCTGAACCTGATATTGTCGCCCGAATGGCAGAAGCGACCTTGCCTGACAGTCAAATTAAATGGCGCTGGTACATTGAAAGCTATGACCGTATCCGTGATTCGATCGCAGAAGTGTTTGATGAATTTCATGATTTTAATCAACGGGTTTATCAGCCAGGTGGTTTTCATCTGGAGCATCCTGCCAATCAGCATGTCTGGAATACACCAAGTGGCAAAGCTCAATTTTTGATTACGCCATTGGCGGAGGTTTATGAGGACAAGGAAAATCAATACGCGGCGGCTTATAGTGAACAGCAAGTCTACACCTTGATGACCACACGCTCACATGATCAGTACAACACCACGCTGTATGGTTTGGATGATCGTTATCGGGGGGTATTTGGACAGCGTCGAGTCTTGTTTATGAATCAGGCTGATATTGATGAAGCGGGTTTTGAGGCGGATCAATGGGTTGATATTGAGAGTGTATTCTCGGATGGAGTCAAGCGGATTGTGCATAGTTTCCGTATTGTGCCTTATAACATTCCACGCGGTAGTCTGGCGGCATATTATCCTGAAACCAATCCACTGGTGGCATTAAGTAGCCATGATAAATATGCCAAAATTCCAGCATCCAAAAGTGTTCCTGTCATCTTGCATGCGGGACAGGCACCTGAGCATTTTAATCTAGCGATTGCGGTTGATCCAGAACATGCCAATGACATTGTTCATCATACAAATTGATATTCAGGTAGAGGGCATACATGGCAGCAGTGCAGGGTGTGGGATATGAAACGATGCAGGTGCATCGTTTTCGTCGCAATGTATCGGAAAATGAGCTGGACTATATCGTTCAGGAATATCCAGTTGCACTGATCTATAACGGAATTTCCCATGCAGTGATGATGGCAACTCCCGCAGATATTGAAGTGTTTGCCAAGGGCTTTAGCCTTTCTGAGGGTATTCTGCATAGTTTAACTGAGCTTTATTCACTGGAAGTTCATCAGGATGAGTTGGGTGTTCAGGTTGAGATGACCATTTCATCACGGGCATTTATGACGTTAAAAGAACATCGTCGGATGATGGTGGGGCGAACGGGCTGTGGTCTATGTGGTATCGAAAGTCTTAAACAGCTTTATACGAACTTGCCTACCGTCAGTAGTGTTGTTTCCTCAACATGGCTGAACCAGATTCCCCATGCCATTGCCCAGTTAAAAGTCAGGCAAAAAATTACCGAATTGACGGGTGGCGCGCATGCCGCAGCCTGGGTGGTGAAAGGGCAGATCATTGCCCTGTTTGAAGATGTGGGACGGCATAATGCCCTGGATAAATTGCTGGGTTATCTGGCTGAGCAGAAACTCAATGTCGCGGACGGATTTGTGGTGATGACCAGCCGCGCCAGTTATGAACTGATCCGAAAATGTGCGCAATGCAATATTGCATTATTGGCAACGATTTCTGCACCAACCAGTATGGCAATTGAGATGGCAAAAAAGGTCAATCTCACTTTGGCAAGTTTCTGCCGTGGCGATGGTTTTGTTTTATATACTGAATAAATCTTAAACATTTGTTGTTGAGCTGATACCTAAAACAACATGATATGTGTAGGATAAGGTAACTGAACTCATCCATTCCGAAAAATTATGAATATATCTTTAAGACCACAACCTGTGATCAATAATCTTTCAGGTGAGAATGCCCTGTTTATTGTGTTGGGCATCAATACCAATCCTGATCATTCAGAAATTATTGACTTTCTTGCCAATTTCTCCGCTTTGGTGCGTAGCCTGACCAACCGTTTTTCGCAGGGGAACTTCAGTGCTTCTGTGGGGATTGGTTCGCACGCCTGGGACCTTTTATTTCCAGAAATGAATAAGCCTAAGGAGCTTGTGCCGTTTCAGGAACTCAAGGGACCTCGACATACAGCGGTTGCAACCGCAGGGGACCTGTTTTTTCATATCCGCGCCAACCAAATGGCGATTTGCTATGAACTGGCTTCCATTCTGCATGAGCAGTTAAAGGAACATACCTATCCAATCAGCGAGACCAAGGGCTTTAGATACTTTGATGGTCGTGCCATTCTTGGTTTTGTGGATGGTACGGAAAACCCTGAACATGAAATTGCCAAGGACATTGCCTATGTCGGACAGGAAGATGCCGAGTTTCTTGGTGGTAGCTATGTCTTTATCCAGAAATACCTGCATAACATGGAGATGTGGAAAAGCCTGACCACTGAAGAGCAGGAAAAAGTGATTGGTCGAAAGAAATATGATGATGTTGAACTGGGTGATGATGTGAAGCCCCAAAATGCGCATAATGTAGTGAGTAAGGCGCATGATGCAGAGGGCAACGAGTTAAAAATTCTAAGGGCCAATATGCCATTCTCCAATCCAACCGAGGGGGAATATGGCACGTTCTTTATTGGTTATTCGCGCTCATTCAACATTACCAAAACCATGCTGGAAAATATGTTTCTCGGCAAGGAAAATGGTCACATTGATCGTTTACTCGATTTTAGTACCGCCGTTTCAGGTAGCCTGTTCTTTGTACCTACCTTTGATTTTCTAGATGATTTGGCTGATTGAGTTCAGCCATTTTTACAATGCCAAGAGAATAAAAATATATCAATCATTTCATCCTATTATGGTGAAAAGATTCTTGCTAACGAAGCGTGTTCACTTCTTAATTCGCTTCAGTTTTTCTGGTTAAATCAAAATACACAGGTGCTTAATTCTATTAAGCACTCTATTGTTTTCTAAAATTCAAAAAATTCATTTTTTAACCCAATTTATTAGATTGGCATATTCATTGCTTCATTTATGTTATCTGGTCAGACCAGTCAGACAATGCAATAAATTGGAGCATGCATGGATATAGAGCAATTTAATCAATTGAACCTAGGTGAGGCAAATCTGGTTTTGCAGCCCTGTGTCCATATTCCCAGTTGGATTGCAAAACTTGTACAACATCGGCCTTATGCTGCAACCGATGAACTGTATCAAGCAGCTAACGCGCAGGCACAAACGTGGCAGTGGCATGAAATTGCAGAGGCTTTGGCGCAGCATCCCCGTATTGGTGAGAAAAAGGCGGCAGCGAATTTATCTCAAAAGGAACAGCAGTTTTCAAAACAGGAACAAGGACAAGTTGAGCCAGACACTGTGCTGCAACAGGCGCTATATCAGGGCAATCTGGAGTATGAGCACAAATTTGGACATATTTTCCTGATTCGTGCAGCAGGGCGCACAGGTATGGAAATTTTGGCTGAATTGCAACGCCGTTTAAAAAATACCATCGAACAAGAGCAACAGGAAGTGAAACAGCAACTGGCTGAAATTGCCCTGATTCGCTTAAAACAGGAGATTCAATAATGGCGGGTATCAGCACTCATATTTTAAATGCCTCACTGGGTCAACCAGCCCCAAATGTCTTGGTAAAACTATTTCAAAATACAGCTCACGAATCTGTTTTGCTGGATCAGCAATTGACTGATGCTGATGGGCGTATTCAGGCATTTAAAATTAACTCATTTATAGAGGGTAAATATCAGTTGGTTTTTGAGGTTGCTGATTATTTTCAGGCTTTAAATATCGAAAGCTTTTATCCAAGTGTGTGCATTGATTTTAAGGTGGCGGATGTTCAACAGCATTATCACGTCCCTTTATTAATCAGTCCTTTTTCCTACTCAACTTATCGTGGCAGTTAAACAGAAATTAACCGATGTGGAAATGATGAATTTAATTTGAGGAATATACCGATGCATCAAGACAACATACACAGTGAAAGCGATACAAGTGTATCAGCAGAACATCAATATTTAGGTATGCGTAAAAATGTGGTTTATGGTTTACAGCATGTATTGACCATGTATGGTGGAATTATCGCACCGCCCTTGATCATTGGGGCTGCGGCAGGTCTGGAAGCATCAGAAATTGGTTTGCTGGTTGCTGCGGCATTATTTATAGGGGGAATTGCAACGGTATTGCAAACTATAGGCTTTAAGCATTTTGGTGCAAAACTGCCTATTGTTCAGGGCGTATCATTTGCTGGTGTTGCCACAATCTTGGCGATTGTCAGTACAGGCGGTGGACTGGCTTCTGCATTTGGTGCAGTGATGGTGGCTTCTTTAATCGGTTTATTGCTTACCCCTTTCTTTGCCAAGATTATCCGATTTTTCCCGCCAGTGGTAACAGGCTGTGTGATTACCATGATTGGCATTTCACTGACACCTGTGGCTATTCGCTGGATTATGGGGGGGAATCCCAAAGCTGAAAACTGGGGTGATCCTGCCAATGTTGGACTGGCTGTGATGACTTTGGCAATTGTCATCATCTTTAGCATGTTGCGTAGTCAGGTGCTACGCCGTCTTGCGATTCTGATTGCGATTGTACTGGGAACCATACTTGCTTATTTTGCAGGTTTTGCCGATTTTTCCAAAGTTGCCACAGGGCCTGTTTTTGCCATGCCAAGCTTTTTTTACTTTGGTGCTCCTGTATTTGAGTTTTCTGCCATTCTTTCAATGGTCATTGTAACTTTGGTGATCATGACTGAAACCACGGCAGACATTATTGCGATTGGTGAAATTGTGGGAACGAAAGTGGATTCAAAACGGATTGGCGATGGTCTGCGTGCTGATATGTTATCCAGTGCTGTTGCACCAGTTTTTGGATCATTTATGCAAACCGCTTTTGCCCAAAATGTAGGCTTGGTGGCGATTACAGGTATTAAAAGCCGCTTTGTAGTAGCAACCGCAGGGGGAATTCTGGTTGTTTTAGGTTTATTGCCAGTTGTTGGGCGTTTGGTGGCTTCCATTCCAATGCCAGTTCTGGGTGGGGCAGGCATCGTGTTGTTTGGCACAGTCGCGGCGAGTGGGATTCGTACCTTGGCCAAAGTGGATTATAACGACCATAAAAATCTGATTATTGTGGCGACTTCACTTGCAATTGGCATGATTCCAATCGTCAATCAGGAGTTTTATGCACAGTTTCCAACCTGGGTAAAAACCTTATTGCATTCAGGGATCAGCTCTGCCTGTATCACAGCAATTTTACTGAATATCATCTTTAACCATTTACCGTTTAGTAAAAGGTCAACAGAGGTTGGCTCGCTTCCGTTAAATTCAGGGCATTAATCTCACAGGTTTATTGCTTCATTTTCTAACCGATTTACATTTTTTAAACATCACAATTAAAAGTCGCTTATTCATTTTTTGCATAGGCCTAGGAGAGTTTTTTGCCCTAAAAAAGCGAGAACAGGATTTCAAGGTCGTCAGCATTTGTTTCGCAATTGCCTAAGCTGATTTTTAAATGTCATCCAAGGGGAAATTTATGAAAAACTTTACACTGAAATCTGCAACCTTAATCATGGCGATGACCGCTGCAATGCAGGGGCAGGCAGCAGATACCAGTTTAAATGGGCTATTTAATCTACATCAGGATTGCCAAATTAAGGATAATTCTGTGCAGTTATTGGGGCAGGCTTTGAGCTGTGGCAGTGTGCATGGGGTGGTAAAGGCAACCTATTATTCCTTAAATAATGGTTATTTTGTTAATAACCTAAATCAGGATACGTTCACAGCAGGAGGTTATGTTAAATATGAGACAGCGCCTTTTTATGGGGTGCAGGCTGGAGTAGGGTATGACTTACAGCGTCGTCTGGATGATAAAGACCAAAAACCAGAAGTTCCTGAATTACAGAATGATCGTGATGGTTTAGCGGAAGCTTATGTGGCATGGAAAAATGATCTGGCGAGAGTAACGATTGGTAATCAGCGCCTGAATTTACCGTTTATGGGGGATTATGCTGATCGCCGTGTACTGATGTATTTGTACCAGGCAGCAGATGTCCAGATTGGAAATAATACCGATTTCCTGCGTCTGACCAAAGTGAATAAATATAAAAGCTATGGTGAAGACGAATTTACTAAAACCTCGCGTCAGAATGAGAAACTTGAAACAGATGGCGTGTGGTCTTTTGGAGCTGGGAAGAGTATAGCGCTGGCAGGTGACAAAAAATTAAAGGCGCAGCTTTGGTATCAGAATTATGATGACTATACGCGTCTCATTTACACTCAGGCTGATTTGGCATTTGCAAAACTCAATTATGCGCCTGAGCTTTCACTGCAATATATTTCGGGTAAAGATCAGGGCAAGGCGCTTGCTGGTGAGGTCAATAGCCAGATTTTTGGGGCTCAGGCTGCATTAAAAGTGTTACCGACTGCAACGATTAAAGTGGCATATAACTATATTAAACCTGATCATGGCAGTTATTTAAATGGTGCGCTTTTAACACCTTATGCCACTAAAACCTCATCAGGTGAAATCTTTGCTCAGCCATTTTTTACCAGTACCCAAGACCTTGGAGCTGGCAACGCCTTTATGGCTTCGTTAGAGGGTAAAGTATCTGATCAGGTGATTGCAGGCGCTCGATATTCATTTATGGATTTAAAGGAAGCGGAACATTTGGATAGTCGTAATCAGTCAGAATACATGATCTTTGGTATTTATAATTTTACAGGTGCATTCAAGGGGTTTAGCGTTAGTAATTTCTTTGGTATTCAAACATCTCCACGTTATGAAAAGGACTTCTTGCAGAACCGTCTTACATTAAGCTATAAGTTTTAATTCGCTTTTTAATGATGCATATTTTCAGGTGGAAATATGCATTTTTTAATTAATTTTAAAGATAAAATAATCAATATATTAACTTGCTTATTTAAAAAATCTACTTGAATAAATAGAGATAAAAAATCCCTCAAAATAAGAGGGAAAATGTTAAAAATCCAGAAAATTAATCCAGTGGATTGCCCACAATATTACTGATAATCCCTTGCATAATATGATTGCCTTGTTCCTGATAAAGAGATTGATACCATTCTTCAGTCACTTGTGGGTCTTTCATATGGGTAATATCACAACGTTTACGAGCACGTAAAACCATTTCTTTGGTGCGGTCATTGCGTTTATTTTGATAACGTTCCAGTGCATCTTCCAAACCAAAAGTATTGATCTGTAAGGCACGGGCAAGGTAAATCGCATCTTCCATTGCCTGACAGCCACCTTGTCCAATATCAGGCGTGGTGCTATGTGCTGCATCGCCTAATAGCACCACTCGACCTTTATAGAAATTCATAAACGGTTCAATGTCATGAATTTCAACACGATTGGTTCTTTGTTCATCGAGTACATCAATCAATTTTTGTACAGGCTCACACCAACCCTGAAAATACTGTTTTAATTTTGCTTTGTAATCATCACGTTGATTGGCTAGTCCTGCTTCTAATGGTACATCAAAGAAGAAATAAAAGCGGTTTTGTGCGACAGGCATCAGGGAAACCCGTTTTCCCTCACCGATATAAGTTGTCCATTGCTGTGCACGGGCAATGTCTTCATCAATTTCAACCAGACCATTCCAGTTGACATAGCCTGCATAGCGACGCTCCACCTGATAACCGAGTACAAATTTACGGGTAATGGAGTGTGTACCATCAGCACCAATCAGCACATCGGCTGTGACCTGAGTACCATCTTCAAAATGTAGAGTAACTTCCTCTTCTGTAGATTCGATTTCAACCATTTTCATGCCGAGTTTGATATTTTCCAAACCAAATTGCTGCATGAGTAGTTGTTGTAGATCAGCTCTGGCGACAGGGTAGGCACGTTGTCCCACTTCTTTATATAAAGGTGTCAGACTAAATTGGGTCATGGTTTGCTGATTGAGTCCATCAACATAGGCAAGGGATTCCATCTGTCCACCCAATGCCTGAATTTGATCAGTTAAGCCCAAATAGTTTAGGCATTTGACCCCATTTGACCACAACGAAATGGCAGCGCCCACAGGCAGGATTTCAGCCGCCTGTTCATAGATCGTAACTTGATGACCAAATTTTTTTAAAGCGATACCAGCAGTTAACCCGCCCATACCTGCACCTACAATCGCAATATTCATCATTTAGACCCTAAATATTTTTCAACAAATAAAAATTTCTATAGAGTATTAAGCGAGAATTGTGCCAATTTTTAGAAACTGGTTTTACTGGTCATACCAGTTATTTTGCTTTATTAAAAAGCAGAATGGGAAAGAGTGCTTTGATGTGGTTCATAGCGTGAGGTAAATTGGTGCATGATTTATTTCTGTTCATGCCGAGAAAAATACACACCTGCACGCTGCGCAGCTCCAATGATATGTGCCTGCATGGCTTTTTCCGCAGCAGCCCCATCTTGTTTAAATAAGGCATTTAAAATGGATTCATGTTCCTGAACAGTTTTAAAGGCGAGGTTAGGTTGCATAAAAGGAAGTATCTGGCTTTTTTTAATCCATTCAGTATGCATTCTAAGTGTTTGAATAATAGATTGATTATGGCTAAGGTCAATAATGCGTTGATGAAAGGCATAATCCGCTTCAGAGGCTACTTGCCAATTCTGTTCTTTAATCGCTGTGGAAAGGGTATCGTAATACTGTTGGAGCATGGTTTTATCATTTTCAGTCAAATACTCACAGGCTAATAGTGCACAAAAACTTTCCAGTACATAACGCAGTTGATAAAAATCCTTTAAAGAAACCCGATGTTCTCCCTCCCATTGTTCGGCTGCCTGACTATGCTGTGAAATCACATAGACGCCTTTACCTGCCTTAATTTCCAGTAAACCTAAAGCTGCAAGGCGAGTCAGTGCTTCACGTAAAGAAGCTCGGCTGATGCCGAGCTGAATCGCCAGATCACGTTGTGAGGGCAAGGCTGAACCCACTGCATAACTGCCTTGTTGAATACGTTGATGAATCACTTCCACAGCTTGCTCAGTCACCTGAGATGATTTTCCATTGAGCATTGCCTGTGGGTTCATGAGCCACATATCCTGAATTAAATGAAGCTTGATTTTACACAAAATTGCTCTTTTGGGAGTGATTGAAATTAAAAATGAGCAGATTTTTTATAACAGGTCAGACCAGTTGGACTGGATTTTGCATAAACTATAGAAATGAAATATTCAGGATTGACCAATGACAGTGCATATTGCCAAAACCATCCCTTTACCGAGTCATTTACAGGCATTGACCAATCTGGCAGATACCCGAATTGGTGCAGCGATTGTGTCATGTTCAGATGAGTTTTTTGCCAAAGCGGAAAGAATGCTGCAAAGCGAGCCAGCAAAATTTATCGAGGGCAAATATGATGATCATGGCAAATGGATGGATGGCTGGGAAAGTCGCCGCAAACGTGAAGCTGGCTATGACTGGTGTATCGTGCGTTTAGGTGTGACAGGCAATGTGACTGGTTTTGATATTGATACCTCATTTTTTACAGGCAATTATCCTGCTTCGGCATCCATTGAGGGCTGTTATGCCGCTGATGAAAATTTGGAAAATGCAGAATGGATTCAATTATTAGAAAATTCAGTGCTTTCTCCAGACAATCATCATTTTTTTGATTGTATGCCCCAGAAAATTACCCATATTCGCCTGAATATTTTTCCTGATGGCGGCATTGCTCGTTTAAGAGTCTATGGCAATGTGGTGTTGGAGCATGTCGATACCACGAAGCAGCTTGACCTGATTGGTCTAAAAAATGGTGGTCGTATCGTGGCATTTAGTGATGCACATTTTGGACATCCCAATAACTTGCTCAATCCTGATCGTGGTTTAAATATGGGCGATGGTTGGGAAACTAAACGTCGTCGTGCACCTGGCTTTGACTGGTGCATTATTGCCTTAGGACAAACAGGTCAGGTGGAAAAAATAGAAGTGGATACTGCTTATTTTAAGGGCAATTATCCTGCGTTTTGTTCGATTCAGGCGGCTTATGTGGAAAATGCTACCGATGCACAATTGATTCCGCAAAGTATGTTTTGGTCGTTTTTATTGGAACAGCAACCTTTGAGTATGGATAACGTGCATGAATATATCGCTGAAATTCTTAAGCATCAAAAAGTCAATTATATTCGGGTCAATATGATTCCTGATGGGGGAATTAGTCGGATTCGGTTATGGGGAAAAATTGCTGAATAGTCATTTTATAATTAAGCACAGCCTCAAAAGCTATCGAGATAAATATATGATTTGTGTATAGGCTTTTGCCTTACTTTTCAGGGATGAAAAGTAACAAAAATCCTTTGTTTGGCTGATGGTACATCCTGAGCAATTTCGAAGCAACGCTTTGAAAGCAGCGCAAGGCAGCCAAACGGGCGGCATCCATGCCGCCTTTCACGATAGTAAAAGGTTGTTTAGATTTAGATAGGTGAATGTTCGAAATCATTATTTATAATTTAAAATGTGAAAATAGATTATGTATGAAAAAAATATCCAGATTCAGCCATTAACGCAGGAAAGTTTTGCGCCTTTTGGTGATATCATCGAAAAAGAAAATCGGGATTTTTTTCCGATTAATAATGGATTGACTGAGCGTTATCATGCGCTGTCTTTGGCACAGGTGTCAGGGGAAGATGTGGCAGTGGGGATGAGTATTTTTCATAATCTTGCTGCAACTGAGCTGCCATTTCACATTGAAATGCTGGAGCGGCATCCATACGGTTCACAGTCATTTATTCCTTTGCAACAACAGAAATTTGTGATTGTGGTGGCATTGCCATTGGATCATACACAGCCTGATGAACAACAGATTTTTGCTTTTTTATCCAATGGTCAGCAAGGCGTCAATTATCATCAAGGGGTATGGCATCATTCATTAATTACTTTAGAACACAATAGTGATTTTTTGGTGGTTGATCGGATTGGTGGTGGAAATAATTGTGATGTATATCAGATGACTAAGGATTATGTAATTGTAGGTTAAATTTAATTTGCCATGTCGTAGGGTGCGATGGTAATCGCACCGTTATAAGTTTGTCTGAGGATGTTTTAATTGAATAAAAAGATTGTCTTTTAAGGGAGGGACGATTGTCATCCTCCCCTACAAGCAAATCAATATTTTCCTTCAAAATTTGCACTAATCCGTTGTTTTAAATATTCCTTTGCAGTAATGGCAGGATATTTTTTATTCGGGCTTTCAATCAGCACATCTTCATTGGCTTGACAGAAAAATGCCAGACTATAACGTGCGCCTTGATATTCATGTGCCTCAGGATTTTTTACCCGATGGAAATTGGATGGCAATTGATCATCACTCCAGCGCATCAGCATATCACCAATATTACAGGTAATGACATCATCACGAGGTTCAATACTGGTCCATTGCTGCTGTTCCATATCCTTGCCTGGGCAAACCTGTAAACCACCTTGACCGTTACGCTGGAATAGTAAAGTTAAGCAATCAAAATCAGTATGTGCACCTGCACGCCATAAACCAAGTTGATCTTTCAATGCTGGATCAATGGCATAGTAGTGCAACATACGTAAAGTGCTTTGATAGGTTTCCTGATCTGGATCATGCGCAAGTGTGAAGAAATTATCAGCAAAACCGAGTTTATAGGCAAAACAGGAAAGAATTTTCATGCCGACTTGCCAGCAGGCACGTTCAAAATTCAGCATGGTATTTTTAAAATCAGGAAGTTCCTGTTCAGTTGGATAGAGTCCAGTCATACGTGGACGGGTAATCTGATAGGATTCTTTTTGGTCAGGGGTGCTGGTTGATGGGCGAATCTGTGCCTTGCTTTCCCAGCCTGCATTCCGATTTAAAGGATATTGTGCTTTAACCTGTTCAGGTAGCTTAAAAAATTGTTGTGTCATATCAAAGGCATTCTGGATTTGACCTAAATCAATGCCATGATTTGAAACCTGAAAAAAACCAATATCGGTTGCAGCAGACCAGAGTTGATCGGCAATTTCATATTTACGTTGTTCAAAATCAGACAGATCAATCACCCGAACTTCACGTTCAAAAGTTTCCTGACCGAAAGCACCCATACAGGATTCTTTTTGCAGTTCTTCCAAGCTGTAGTTATTTTCAGCGAGTTTGGTCATGTTTGCGCTATTCATATTTCAACCTCTATTTCTGGATAAACCATGACCCAATCAAATAGATTGAAAGAGACTGGGTCATTTTTTCAAAAAAGAGCCATACTCTCTAAATAAATAAAAAGTAAGCTGATTCCTGAGCAATGACCCACATCAAATAATAACGATTTAAACTCGGTATGATTACCATCATACCCTACAAAATTATCATAAAAATTTGCAAATTTATGGCTTGTAGGGGCAGCTGGCAATCTGCCTGATATTAATCTAAATTGTTTTGATGCTGAACGCTTCTACTCTGACAAAATAATATTAAGCATTTTTGATGCCAATTCCTGCAATATAAAGAATTGCTATTTAAATCATAGGGTTTTGGTCAATTAACCTATTATTATCTCAACATAAAAGTCATTTGTAATCAGAATGAATCATTTTAGTCCCATTGCTGATTTAAAATGGTGCAATATTAAGATGAGTAAATTTTTATTATGTTCAAAATAAGAAAAATACTGTTTTTTATTGGCCTAATTATTTTTAAGATAAATCTATATTTTTTAACTTAATGAAAAATATCATTAAATAAATGTTGGCACGTTGTTTGCTAAATCATAACTGAGTATAAGCGGTTAGTGTGTATAACACATGGGACATTGCTCTACAGCGTTCGCTGTTCCTCTTTTGGGGACAAGGTCAATTTATTTGGCCTTGAGAGAAAATGTGTATGTGAAAACCTGTAGATATACATTTGCTTTATTGCCCCTAAAAGAATAGCGATATGAGTTCATACATATTTAGGGGTCTTATTTATGAAAATTCAACACTATGTAGGTAAAGCACGATTAACCGCTATTGCAGGTGCATTATTATTCAGTTCCTTTACCCATGCTGCCGATAAATTGGTATTACAAACCACATGGTATGCACAAGCCGAGCAGGGTGGATATTATCAGGCTTTGGCACAAGGCATCTATAAAAAATATGGTCTGGATGTTGATATTAAAATCGGTGGGCCACAAGTGAATAATATGAGTTTATTACTCTCTAAACGTGCTGACATTATTATCAATTATGATTTACAAGTATTAAAGGGCATCGAAAGTAATTTTCCAATCAAAGCTGTGGCAGCACCGTTCCAGTTCGATCCGCAAGGCATCCTGACGCATAGTGATGTCAAATCACTGGCTGATTTAAAAGGCAAAACCATTCTAGTCTCTACCAGTGGACAGGCAAGCTGGTGGCCGTGGTTAAAAGGTAAATATAAGCTGGATGTATCACAAGCTCGTCCGTATACCTTTAATATGCAGCCATTTCTGGCAGGTAAAAACGTAGCACAACAAGCCTACGCCACCTCAGAAGTATTTCAGGCTAAAAAAGCTGAACCATCAAGCAATTTCTTCCTCTTTGCCGATGCTGGCTATCCTGCCTACGGTGGCATTTTAGTGACTCGTAATGATGTGCTGCAAAATAAACCTGATGTGGTGAAACGTTTTGTACAGGCTTCAATGGAGGGGTGGAAAAATTATCTGGCTGATCCACGTTTAGGTAATGCCATCATTAAAAAAGAAAATCCAAATATGAATGATGAGCTACTGGCATTTGCGGTCAGTCAAATGAAAAAGTTACAACTGATTGATGGTGGCGATGCCAAAACCAAAGGCATTGGTGTGATGACTGATGCACGTTGGAAAGCCACACGAGACTTTATGGTGAACTCAGGTTTGCTCGATGCAAAAACCAACTGGAAATCGGCTTATACCACACAGTTTAATCCTGTGAAGAAATAAGTCATTGCATCTTCTGGTTAGAAAATAGGGCGTCTGTCTAAAGGGGAAACCGCATGAATTCAGCTTTATCAATCGAGACTCCAATTAAGGAATCCTCAAACTTCATTACACCGATGCTGATGGTCAGAGGTGTAGAAAAAACCTATCCCAATGGCACCAATGCCTTACAGCGACTGGATTTAAATATTGCTCGTGGTGAGATTGTGTCATTACTTGGACCATCAGGTTGTGGCAAAAGTACCTTATTGAAAATGTTTGCCGATCTGGAACAGCCATCTGCGGGTCAGGTGCGTTGGAATGGTAAGGGCGACATTCAGTCACAATGCAAAATGGCAATGGTGTTTCAGGAAGCAACCTTAATGCCGTGGGCAAATATCGAGGACAATGTGCGCCTGCCTTTGGATTTACAGGGAATTCCCAAATCGGTGAGTACCCCAAAAGTATTGGATGTCTTAAAAGCCGTCGGTTTGGATAAATTTAATAAAGCCTATCCACGTGAGTTGTCAGGTGGAATGCAAATGCGTGCCTCTTTGGCACGGGCATTGGTCACAGAACCAGATCTATTGTTGATGGATGAACCTTTTGGCGCACTGGATGAATTTACCCGCCATAAACTGGATAGTGATATTCGCAAGCTCTGGTCTGAACGTGATTTAACTGTGGTTTTTGTGACGCATAGTATTTATGAAGCAGTGTATCTATCGTCTCGTGTGATTGTGATGGGCGCACGTCCTGGTCGTGTGGTGGCTGATATGGAAATTGATGGACCTTATCAACGGGATGAAGCATTCCGCACCTCAGAAGTTTTTATTCAACAATGTTCACATCTTTCTCATGTATTGGCTGAAGCAAGCGGAGGGCATGCTCATGATTAAACCTTTAATTCAAAATCCTGCCGTACAACGTATTGCTGCGCCTGTCACGCTTGGTCTGTTATTTTTATTGATCTGGCAACTCAGTTTTCAGCAACTTAATGTCCCGATTTATGTGATTCCAAAACCCAGTGATATTGTCATGGCAATGGTGAATCAGTCGGGTCTATTACTTGGAAGTTTGTGGGTAACTTTAAAAATTACGTTATTGGCATTTGCCTGTGCGGTGGTGATCGGAACTTTGGTGGCATTTTTATTTGTACAAAGTCGACTCATCGAAGCTTGTTTTATGCCCTATGCGATTTTATTTCAGGTCACGCCCATTGTAGCAATTGCGCCGTTGGTGATTATCTGGATTCAAAATACCACTTTGGCATTGGTGATTTGTGCCATGTTGGTTGCTGTTTTCCCAATTTTGACCAATACCACTTTGGGGCTGCGCAGTGTCAATAAAGGCTTGCTGAATTTATTTCAAATTAATAAAGCCAGTCGCTGGCAAATCCTGATGCGTTTACGTGTACCGAATGCCTTGCCGTATTTCTTTGGTGGTTTAAGAATTTCCTGTGGTTTGGCATTGATTGGTGCAGTGGTGTCTGAATTTGTGGCAGGTGCGGGCGGAACAAGTGCAGGCTTGGCGTATCAAATTTTACAGGCAGGTTTTCAACTGGATTTACCCTTAATGTTTGCGGCATTATTTCTGATTACCTGTACAGGCTTGGCATTGTTTGTATTGATGTCATTATTAAGCCGTGTATTTCTAAGCCAATGGCATGAGAGTGAACAAGTATGATCAATCACCATTCTTATTTAATTAAAAATGCCGATGCTGTTTTGACAGGCTTATCAGGTGATGCGGCACGTAGTTCAGCGACTGATATTCGTATTCAAAATGGCAAAATTACTGAGTTGGGACAACTTACTGCACACGCCAATGAACAAATTGTAGATGCTAAAGATTGTGTCATTTATCCAGCTTGGGTCAATACCCATCACCACTTGTTCCAGTCTTTACTCAAAGGTGAGCCACAAGGTCTAAACCAAAGCTTGACTGCATGGCTGGCCAGTACACCATATCGTTTTCGTGGTGCATTTGATGAGCAGACTTTTCGGATTGCGGTACGGATTGGTCTAATTGAATTGTTGCGTTCAGGCTGTGCCACCGTCGCAGATCACCATTATTTATATTGGCCACAGATGCCCTTTGATGGTTCGGCGATATTATTTGATGAAGCTGAAAAACTGGGCATGCGTTTTGTGCTGTGTCGGGGTGGCGCAACTTTGACTCGTGGATTGGAAAATGAATTGCCACAAGCCTTGCGTCCTGAAAAGTTTGAAGACTATATGGCGGATATTGAGCGTCTGGTGAGCAAATACCATCAGGCAGACTCAGCCGCATTGCATAAAATCGTGATGGCACCGACTTCAAGTCTGCATTCGACGACACCGCAACAATTTCGGGAAACTGCCAAAATTGCTCGACAGCTTGGGATTGGGATGCACAGTCATTTATCTGAAACGGTGGACTATCTGGATGCAGCCAAAGCTAAATTTAATATGACGCCTGTGCAGTTTTGTGCTGAACATGACTGGGTAGGCAGTGATGTCTGGTTTGCCCATTTAGTGAAGTTATTGCCCGAAGAAATCCAGATTTTGGGACAAACCCGAACAGGGATTGCGCATTGCCCACAAAGTAATGCACGTCTAGGCAGTGGCATTGCCGATCTGGTTAGTTTGGAACAAGCAGGCATGACCATTTCGATTGGTGTTGATGGCGCAGCATCCAATGAAGCAGCCGATATGTTGTCCGAAACCCATGCGGCATGGTTACTACAACGTGCCAGAAAAGGGATGTTGGCAAAACCGCAATATGAGGGCGGGTTATTTGAGGGTGGCGGAGATGCTACCACCATTGAAGATATTATCCGTTGGGGAACGGCTGGCGGTGCAAAAATTTTAGGCTTGGATCAAGTTGGTACGCTAGAGGTAGGACAACAGGCGGATCTGGTGATTTATCAATTGGATGATCCACGTTATTTTGGTTTACATGATGTTGCGATTGCGCCAATTGCCAGTGCTGGACGAGCAAAAATCAAGGCGATGTTTATTGCAGGTAAAATGGTGATGGAAAATGACCAGATTCCTGATGTCGATATGATGGAGCTGGCGTGGCAAGCCAAACAATCCGTCAAAGTGTTGCAACAGCGCAGTATGGAAATGGCTAAAATAGCCTAAGTAGGATTCGATGGCAATTGAACCGTGAATTTTTAATGGTCATTAAGCTTAATTTTTAAAAATTTCAATGGGATGGTTGCCATCAGACTCTAATAAAAATTTAATATGATTTTTAACCGAGTCTGTATTTTCTTTCACTTATAAATCTTTTTAAAGTTATGCTACTATCTTGTGATTCCTATAAGAATTTGAGGTGTATTCATGACATCTTTAACTATTGATTTACCTGATGAGTTAGTACAAAAAGCTGAACAAGTGGGTGTATTAGATAAACAACGTTTGTCTGAAATCTTGAGTCATTATTTACAAGAACAAATTCGACACGAAAAGCTGCCTGTACGTGGATTTGGTTTTTTACAGCAACAGACTTTTAATATCCCAGATGATTTTGATCGTATGAATCAAACAGAGATTGAACAACTTTTTGGTGATATAGGAGATATTTATTAGATACTCATATTATATTGTGGTTAGCATATCAGTCCGATCAATTATTACCAGAAGTCTTAGATTTAATTTCTACATCAAAAGATGACATTTATTTTAGTGCTGTAAATTTATGGGAAATCACAATTAAGAAAAGTTTAGGCCGTTCGGATTTTATTGTAAATCCAACGCTTATATATGAGGGATTACTTGAAAATGGTTATCTTGAATTGCCTATTTGTAGTAAACATGGCTTAGAAGTTTCACAGTTGCCCGATATTCATAAAGATCCTTTTGATCGTATGTTGATTGCGCAGGCAAGATGTGAAGACTTAATCTTAATGACAGCAGATCATCTTATTTTTCAATATCCTGTAAAATTGTATAAAATATAATGGATCTACATGATTAACACATAAACTTTTTAGTATATTATCCCTGATCAGGATGATATTTCATCCAATGTTCAGCTATTTGCTGACGAGTACAAATCCAGACTTGATCATGATTTTGCACATAATCCAGAAATTTTTGTAAGGCTTTAAAACGAGCAGGGCGACCCAAAATTCGACAGTGCATGCCAATCGAAAGCATTTTGGGTGAAGTTGCACCTTCGGCATACAGCACATCAAAAGCATCTTTTAGATACTCAAAAAAATCCTCGCTACGGTTAAAGCCTGTCGGTGAAGCAAACTTCATATCATTGGTATCTAAAGTATAAGGAATAATTAGATGTGGACGAGTTTCACCATTTTCCTTGCTTAAAGTCGTCCAGAACGGTAAATCATCACCATAATAGTCACTGTCATATTGCACATGATCATAATCAGCTAATAGTTGGCGAGTATTCGGACTATCTCGCCCTGTATACCAACCTGTAGGATATTGTCCAAACAAATCCTTTAAAATTTGCATGGCTTCTGCCATATGTGCTTTTTCAGTTTCAATATCGACATTTTGATAATGAATCCAGCGCAAACCATGCGATACCACATCATAATTGTGTTGCTTAATGGCTTCGACCACCAAAGCATTACGCTGTAATGCCATCGCTACCGCAAAAATCGTCATCGGTAAATTACGTTTAGCAAACTCTTGTTGAATGCGCCAAAAGCCTGCTCGTGAACCATATTCATATAGCGAATCCATAGATAGATGGCGGGCTGCATAACTGTCCGCACCGCTAATTTCAGATAGGAATTGCTCTGAGCCTTCATCTCCATGCAGGATATGCTTTTCGCCACCTTCCTCATAATTCAGCACGAATTGCACCGCAATTTTGGCTTGATTGGGCCATTGTGCATGGGGTGGATGATTGGCATAACCGACCATATCTCGAGGATAATCTGTGGTTAAATCGATCTCTTTATCTGAGCAACTCATAGCAGTATCTGAATCATTAAAATGTGAAACTTCACATCAAAATACTTGATTGCACTGTTGGGTGTCAATTTATAAATACAATAAAATCAAATATTTAATTGTTTTGTTTTGGTGCATAAATTAGGTTTTTTAACCAATTTTTTGTAGCATGCGCAATTTTAGTGCTTCCATTTCTTCAACGATTTGATTCATCATGATTTGAGAAATTCGGGAAAGTTGTCGTTTTGGTGCAACACATAACGCCAGCGTAATTGGATGCAGCCCTTGTTCATTGATTGCTCGAAACTCAAATTCACCACTTTCAATAAGAGGATAGACATCCAAATAACTCATAATACCAATCCCAAGATTTTGTCTGAGCAATGAAATCATCATCCGAATATCATTACATTCGATTTTATGCAGTGGATTAAAATCATGCTTCTTATATAAAGCGGTGACATGATCATGAATAATTAAGGGGGCGGCTGGAATAATATGATTAAATTCAAGCGTATCTGAAAAATAAATTTTATCCTTGTGAGCCAAAGGATTTTGTTTTGGAATCACGAAACCAAGCGGCATTTCGATAAAGGCACTGATATGCAGTTGATGCTGATGTTTAGGATTTAGAATCAAACCAAAGTCCAGTTCAGCTTTGATGACCAGATCAGCAACGCTTTCACTGTCCAATACTCGAATATTAAAATTAATCCATGAATATTGTTGATGAATCGACTGAATCACAGCACTGACAAAACTTTCGCTCAGTGCTGAAATCATACCAAAATCAATCGAACCCCGTTGCAAGCCCTGAATTTCATTTAAACGTTTTTGGGTGAGTTGAAACTCTTTCTGCCAACCCAACAAATCTGCATACAGTAATTCGCCTGCCAAGGTAAGTTTTAGACCACTCGGCAAACGTTCAAACAAGGCTACGCCGAGTTGTTCTTCTGCCAGCACAATCTGACGATGCACCGCTGACACGGAGATATACAATTGATCAGCCGCCTTTCTTAAACTTCCTGTTTTGGCAACGGCAATAAAATATTCAGCAAAACGGGAAAAGGGAAGATTCATAGAAAACTCTTTAAAAATCCATGTAGGGGGCAGAGGGTAATCTGCCCGATGGCACATCCTTTCTGATTCTAACAAAAAAAATTTTAAGTGTTCTAATTTTTAGAATGATTCATATAAATCATTCTAATAGACGAAAAAAAAGATGTGCTCCACACTGCATATAGAAAAAGATCAATGATCTAGCGTATAAAATTGTGAGCCAAACATGAATGCAATCCCATTAATTAACGTTCCAAATAAGCCATGTCATAGCCAATTTGATGATCAGGATTGGGAAATATTAGCGCAACATTGGTATCCAGTCGCCCGTATTGAAGATGTCAGCAGCAAGCCACACCAAGCCACTTTGCTTGATCTCAACATGGCGATTTATCAAACCGAAAGCGGTGACATTCATTTAGTTCGTGATATTTGTCCGCATCGAGGTGTACCACTGAGTAAAGGTTGGGTTGAGGGTGAAACCATTATTTGTCCCTATCATGGTTTACATTTCAATGCAGAGGGGAAATGCACCAAAATTCCTGCACAACCTGATTTGACCAAAATTTCAGATCGTTTTTCCCTGACCAAATTTCCTGTGATTTTAAAATATGGTTTGGTCTGGACAAGTATTTTGGGACGAGATGAAAGTCTTGCCAATCTTCCTGTGTTGGACACATGGGAAAGTAATGAGCATCAGGCGATTTTACCGCCGTATGTAGATATTGCAGGTTCCAGTGGTCGTCAACTTGAGGGTTTTATTGATGTGGCGCATTTTGCCTGGGTACATCATCAGGCTTTTGCAGATCGTGACAATCCTATAGTTCCCAAATATAAAACTGAAAGAACAACTTATGGTTTAAATACTGAATATGTTAGCAATGTAAGTAACTATCCGCATGGGATGCAGCATTTAGCACCAGAGGGTTTTTTATGGAAACGGGTATTTGATATTTATCCACCATTTTCAGCCATTCTTACTGTGTATTTCCCCAATGAGGGCATATTGAAAATCCTAAATGCCTGTTGTCCTGTATCGCATAACAAAACCCGTTTGTTCGTGCCGTTGACCCGTAATTTTGATACCACAGGAGACTTACAGGCGGTCTATGACTTTAATGCGCAAATTTTTGCCGAAGATCAGGAGATGGTGGAAGCGCAGAAACCAGAAGAATTGCCACTCGATATCAGTTTTGAAGCCCATTTTGAGGCAGATCGTTCCTCAACCCTGTATCGTCGTATTCTAGCAGAATGGGGATTAAGCAAACGTTATACTGTGTGATAGGATCTTTACAATCAACCCCTACAAATCAATTTGATAAATGGGTAGGGGTATCTTATATGCCCAATCATTTATGAGAACAGAGATAAGATTTTAAGGGCGTTATTTAATGAATTTTCTTAAACAGGAAATCATTAATTTTATGACCAGATTCAATACCACGGCGCTCGAACTTGGTGACTGGTCGCCAGTCAGGGCGAGGGTAGCTTTGACCTTTCCCAGCCACATTTTCCAGATTCGGGCGATTATCCAGAACATCCAGCATCCATTCTGCATATGGTTCCCAATCGGTTGCCGCGTGGAATGTACCACCCAGTTCCAGCTTTTGTTCAACCAACTGCATGCGCTCATGAATCACAAAACGGCGTTTAAAGTGACGTTTTTTCTGCCACGGATCAGGGAAATAAAGTTGTACACAGTTAATGCTATTGTCAGGCATTTCACGAAGTACCTGAATTGCATCTGCATCCAGTACCCGTAAATTCTTTAACCCAGCCATACCTGCTTCATAAACACATTGTGCGATACCAGGAACGTGCACCTCAATACCGACAAAATTACGTTCAGGATTGGCCTTTGCCATAAGCACCAGTGAGCGACCCATTCCAAAACCAATTTCCACAGTGAGCGGACGCTCTGGCTGTTCAAAATGCTGACGCAGGTCGCCAACAGGATATTCCAGAATTAAGTCACGATAATCTTCGAGCGCAGTGCGTTGTGAGGTATTGAGTGGGGCTGAACGACGCATAAACGTCACAATTTCACGGTGCTCAGGTAAATTGTCGAGTTCCGTAATTTGCGTTTCTAACTGATCGTTTGACATGATTCTGGGAATATAAATTATAGAAATGCCGTATTGTAAGTGTTCAGTTGATCAAGTCAAATTTTTAGTGAGATTTTGACATGGTATCGTCATGTTTAGCGCTTAACATTGGGATAGAATTTTTATAAACAGGACATCAATGGCAACTTAAAATGCTTGAAAAGTGCAAAAACATACTTTTTTGCAAATCAGTAACAAACAAAGCTTGAAAGTTTGGATGAAGCATTTTAAAACATTAATGTTAGATAACAAGGATCAAACATGAAGTTGTATTATTCACCAGGTGCCTGCTCATTGGCAGCCCATATTATTTTAAATGAAATAAATGTAGATTTTGATTTAGAACGGGTAGATTTAAAAACACATAAAACTTCAAAAGGTGCAGACTATTACGAAATCAATCCAAAAGGTTATGTTCCTGCATTGGAAATCAACCCAGGTTTGATCTTAACTGAAAATGTGGCCATTTTACCGTTTCTGGCACAGCACGATCCAAAACAGGACTTGATCCCTCCATCAGGCATGGGGCGTGCAAAGGTACTTGAATGGCTGGGTTACCTTAACTCAGAACTCCATGATGCCTATGCGGTGTTTTTCACTGGCAAATTGACCGATGATGAAAAAAACAAGGCGTATGCGGAAGTTGATCGTTTATTAAAATACATTGACAACTATTTGGCTGAATCAGAGTGTGATTATCTGGTGGATGATAATTTTGGTCCAGCAGATGCCTATTTGTTTGTCATTACAAACTGGTCAAATCATATCGAACATGACTTAACCCCATATCCAAATATTGTTGCCTTGCGCAACAAGGTCGCTGAGCGTCAGTCTGTACAAATTGCCATGCGTGATGAGGGCTTATTGGCTTAATTCCACTATACGCATAAAAAAGCCTCTGTGACCAGAGGCTTTTTTACATCAACAAATCTTATTGTTGAGCTTTTTCTTTCACATCAGCAGCGCCTGACTCTACCGCACCAGCAACTTTTGCGGTTGCATCACGGGCAGCAGCCTCAGTTTTTGCAGCAGCTTCAGCAGTTGCACTCGCAGTATGATCAGCAGCAGCATCAATTTGATCACCCGCATTATCAACTGCGGTTGCAACATTGTCAGTCGCTGTTGCTGTTGCGTCTTTGATGTCAGCACCAGCCTGTTCAGCTGCATGCTCTAAATGTTCACCCGTAGTCGCACCTGTTTCAGGCGCTTTATCTTTATTACAGCCTACAAGTGCAACAGTAGCAGCGAGACCTAATGCAACAAGTAATTTATTCATTGTTCGTTCCTTTTCGTTGTGGCATCCAATACGATATGGATAGCGAAAATATAAACATAAAAACGTTGACGAATAAAGTTGAAAATTTGTTGATAACTTGTAAAAACACGCACTTACATATGAAAAATGTAAATGCGTGCACAAGTTTTTCAATTGGGCTTACACGCCAGAACGAATCATGTAGTCAAAGGCGGACAGTGACGCCTTGGCTCCCTCACCCGTGGCAATGATGATCTGCTTGTAAGGCACAGTGGTACAGTCACCCGCAGCAAACACACCTTTTACATTGGTTTCGTTACGGTCATTGATCATGACCTCACCACGGTTGCTCAACTCAACAGCACTGTTCTTCAGGAAGTCCGTGTTTGGCAACAGGCCAATCTGCACGAAGATCCCTGCAAGTTCTACTGTATGCTCTACATCAGTGGCACGGTCTTTATATTTCAAACCTGTCACCTGTGAACCATCACCAACAACCTCTGTGCTTAGTGCATTCAGGATCACAGTGGTATTTGGCAGGCTGTTTAGCTTGTCCTGCAACACCTGGTCGGCACGAAGCTTGGTATCAAATTCGACCAAAGTCACATGCTCGACAATCCCCGCAAGGTCAATCGCAGCCTCAACACCTGAGTTACCACCACCAATCACCGCAACACGCTTGCCCTTGAACAGTGGACCATCACAGTGCGGACAGTACGCAACACCACGGGTACGGTATTCAGCCTCACCTGGCACATTCATCTCTCTCCAGCGCGCACCTGTTGAAAGGATGATGGTTTTTGATTCAAGCTTGGCACCATTTTCCAGCTCAACCTCAACCAGGCCATTTGCAGTTTGATCTGCGCCTGTGATCTTGCTGACACGTTGCAGGTTCATGATGTCCACGCCATATTCACGTACATGCGCTTCCATATCCTGGGCAAACTTTGGACCTACAGTTTTTTGTACCGTGGTAAAGTTCTCAATATCCATGGTATCCATGACCTGACCACCGAAGCGTTCAGCCACGATCCCTGTCTTGATGCCCTTACGTGCCGCATAGATTGCCGCTGTACCACCCGCAGGGCCACCGCCAATCACCAGAACGTCAAACGCGTCTTTGGCATTGATGGCTGCCGCATCTTTCTCGGCTGAGTTGATGTCCAGCTTGGCAACAATCTCTTCCAGCGTCATACGGCCCTGACCGATATGCTCATTGTCCTGAAACACCATTGGTACCGCCAGGATTTTGCGCTCTTCCACCTCATCCTGAAAGAAAGAACCATCAATCATGGTGGCGGTGGTGTTTGGATTGTTGATCGCAATCAGGTTCAAGGCTTGCACCACCTCTGGACAGTTATGGCAGCTTAAAGATACAAACACATCAAAGTTGGCGGTCAGGTTTAAACCC
This sequence comes from Acinetobacter thutiue, assembly GCF_030385805.1. Lineage (NCBI taxonomy): Bacteria > Pseudomonadati > Pseudomonadota > Gammaproteobacteria > Moraxellales > Moraxellaceae > Acinetobacter > Acinetobacter thutiue. The sequence goes on along the minus strand of NZ_JAUDZE010000001.1, from coordinate 999,659 downwards.
TTGATCTGATTTAGCACTTCATCCGAAACTTTCGGTGCATAGCCTGATACTTGTAACAATGCCAAGATCAGGGAAGTAAACTCATGTCCCATCGGCAGGCCAGCAAAGAACACACGCGGCTGTTCACCTGCCCTGGCCACACCGAAGCTGGGACGGCGAGCGTTTGAACCGTCAAAACGCGCCGTAACCTGGTCAGAAAGTTCAGCAATCTCAGTCACAAGCTCTTTGATTTTTGCGGCTTTGTCAGATTCATCTAAAGCAGCAACCAACTCGATTGGACTTTCCAGACGTTCTAGGTAAGCTTTTAACTGGGTTTTAATATTTTGGTCTAACATGCAAATCTCCAAATTCTCAGCAGTTCAAGTCAGCTAAATTCATTTCATGGGGCTATAGTACGCAAAACCATTGAATAGGTAAAACAGTATGTTTTTATGAGTTCGATCGGATTTTTGAATTTAAAATGGCATATAAGTATTTTGAAGATTTTTCTACGTAAAAATTTGAATATATTCAAAATTGTTATATAACTGCAATCATTTCATAGCATAACCTAAAGGAAAATAGCGTGACATTACAGCGTGGTATTTATCAACACTACAAAGGACAGCTTTATCAGGTGTTTCATGTGGCCCGACATAGTGAAACTGAAGAAGAATTGGTGGTGTATCAATGTTTATATGAAGATTATTCCATGTGGGTACGCCCACTCAGCATGTTTACTGAAACAGTTGAGCTTGAGGATGGACAGGTGATTGCACGTTTTAAACTAATCCAAGAGATTTAATCTGTCTGCTGGGTTTTAGATCGGGACAGACGATAGTGTTGTGGACTACATCCCATCGCCCTATTAAATGCACGAGTGAAGTTTGCAGGATTGGAATAACCCAACTCATACGCGATATGGGTGATGGTAAAACTTGAATTTTCTAACAGGTCGATAGCGCGTTCAGTGCTGATTTTCTGTTTCAATGCCTGAAACTCGACGCCCTGTTGCTGTAAATAGCGTTGCAGGGTTTTGGTTGAAATATTTAGAACTTTGGCGCATTCAGTTAAGGTCGGCACTTGATTGGCCTGTCGCAGCATCATGCTGACCCATTCAACAATTTCGCCCTGATGGTAAATTTTCTGGATTTGTTCCTGACAGCGTTGCTCAACCACCTTTAAGCTGTGTGCATCTGCCAAGGGCAAGGGCAGTGCCAATTGCTGCTGATCAATCACGACACGGATACCAGACATCCACGTATAGTTAAAATGAAAGTTGGCTTTGACTAAATGTAGATAACGTTCCTGATACACAGGTTCAGGAATGCTTAAATAAACCTGATAGCGTTGCAGTTGCTGTCCAGCCAGTTCCAGTAGGCTGTAGTAAAAGGCCACTGCGATGGCTTCAACATGAAAGGCAAGGCACTGTTTATTCATCTGCAAGATCGGTTCAAATAACAGTTCAACCTTTTGTGAATTGGCTGGAAACTGAATGGTGAGCTTAAAGCTAGGCATGATCAGCCTAAAATACTGTGCAATCAGTCTTAAGGCATGGTCCAGATTTGGGCTGGTCATTAAGGCATATCCCACCAGACTGTGTGAACTCAGCTTTAAATTTTTACCTAGTTCAAAGGCAAGGTCCTGCGTATTGGGAAGACTTAAACCAACTGCGATGAATTGTTCAATTTGCTGGATGGATAAAAGTTCCGTTTTTGCGAGCTCATCCCTTAAGCTTGTCAGCAAATGAGGGTCGTACTGATGTGTACCGATTAAAATTTCAATCAGCCGTAAATAATAACGTGATGGAATGACAGGAATTTGCTGCTTCTGCACAATAAAAACCCAGTAAAGTCTTAAAATGATAATAGCAGGTCTTAAAATGATAATATAGAGTTGAATCAAAAGAACACAATCAGTTCAAGCAAGGCATTTTGTGTTTGATTGAGGAACTTCTAATGAATATGCATACTCAACTCGATGTAGAACAGGCAGCAACATTCACGGATAAAAAACGTCATTTGTGGTTACTAGGCTTGGCTGTACCCGCAATTGCAATGAGTGGGCTGGCGGGCTATCAATTTGGCCCAAAGAAAACCAAGAAATTTTTTGCTGGACTGGGTCCATTATTTTTACATGGTGTGATTCCGACACTGGACAAATTCATTGGTGAAGATACGGAAAATCCACCGATTGATGCGATTGCCGATTTAGAAGCTGATCCATACTATGCGCGTATTGTGAAACTGTATATCCCATTACAGTATGCAGCAAATATTTATGGAACCTATTTGGCAAGCCGTAAAAATACCTCTGTTGCCGATCAGGTTCTACTTGGAACGACTGTGGGGATGGTCAATGGTATTGGCATTAATACAGCACATGAGTTGAGCCATAAAACAGGAAAGCTTGAACAGTATCTGTCACATTTGGCATTGGCACCTTCAGGTTATAATCATTTCCGTATTGAACATCCCTATGGTCATCACCGTCGTGTTGCGACTCCAGAAGATCCAGCATCATCTCGATTAGGTGAAACATTCTGGAAATTCCTGCCACGTACCGTAATTGGCAGCTTCAAGTCCGCCATTGAAATTGAAAAGAGCCGTTTGGAGCGTAAAAAGCGACCATTCTTTTGTAAGGAAAATGAGCTGATTCATGGCTGGGCAATGTCGGCCGTTTACCATGCAGCCATGTTGGCAAAATTTGGCATGCGTTCAGTGCCATTCCAGATGACCCAGGCCGCTTATGCAATCACCTTGTTTGAATCGGTAAACTATATTGAACATTATGGATTGAAACGTGAAAAGAAAGCCAATGGTCAATATGAGCGTACCTTGCCAGAACATAGCTGGAACAATAACAATGTGGTGACCAACTTGTTCCTGTATCAGTTACAACGCCATTCTGATCATCATGCCAACCCAACGCGTAGCTTCCAGACACTGCGCCATTTTGAAAATGCACCACAGTTGCCCGCAGGTTATGGTGCCTTGATTTTGCCAGCATTTATTCCATCTTGGTGGTCAAAAATCATGGATGATCGAGTGGTGGAACATTATAAAGGTGACTTAAATAAGATGAATATTCATCCAGAGGCGAAAGAAAAAATGTTTGAGAAATATGCTGGGCAGGTTGAAGCCGCTTAAAATGACAAAAAATCAGCCCAATCGGGCTGATTTTTATTGGGAGGCGGTAATACAGAGTCGTTTAAAATGAAGATCAAACTCAAGATATTTATGTACAAAGGCGGTTTTATCGGTACACCGAAGTAAATTATCGTAGATAAATTCGGGAACGGGATGATAAAGCTCGCCTGAGCCGTTATTGTAAAATATTTTTAAATAACGTGAAGAAACATCGTATTTCCAAGAGGTTACAACAACAGTTTTTTCCATAGATTTGCCCTCATTGTTGGTTTGATCTTTGGGGCTGTTGACATTTCATCCATGTTTGCGACAGAGGAAATTTTTTAGACGATACAAGGTATGTTTTGCGAAACTTAGTCACTCTAAGTAAGCAAGACATAACGCAGTAACGGCAAAAAATGTCCCTGTCCCGCAGGGTTATGGCTAAAACCGCCCCAAACTTCGTTATGAAACTTGACAAGGGGATTTACCCTTCCCTGCGTTTCATGCCTCGTTTGCATTGTTTTAGCCTATAACGCAATGCATAGATGGAACGTCAACAGCCCCATGTCCATATAAGAAACTCTTTTGCCTCATGATTTGACAGTACTCCAACTTGGGCATGCTGACAATTCATAAATGATTTTAGCTATAAATTTATAAGTATAAGAATTGTAAAAATTTTGCTATCAAGCTGGGGGAGAGTGGATAAGAAATTTATATAAAGGCAGATAAAAAGAAACCACCCTAAAAAGAGTGGCTTCTGACGAAGTTGTTCAATCTAGAGAGTTAGATTTTACCCACTAGGTCGATAGATGGAGCAAGTGTCGCTTCACCTTCTTTCCATTTCGCTGGGCAAACTTCACCTGGGTGGCTTGCTACGAATTGAGCAGCTTTAAGTTTACGTAAAGTTTCTGATACATCACGAGCAATGGCATTGTCATGAATTTCAGCAGTTTTGATTACGCCTTCAGGGTTAATGATGAACGTACCACGTAAAGCTAAACCAGCTTCTTCAATATGCACATCAAAAGCACGTGTTAATTGGTGAGTAGGATCGCCAATTAATGGGAATTGAGCTTTGCCTACAGCAGGAGAAGTCTCGTGCCATACTTTATGAGAGAAGTGAGTGTCAGTTGTTACGATATAAACTTCTGCACCAGCTTTTTGGAATTCTGCATAGTTTTCAGCAGCATCTTCAACTTCTGTTGGACAGTTGAATGTAAATGCGGCAGGCATGAAAATAAGAACAGACCATTTTCCTTTAAGATCAGCGTCAGTGACTTGAATGAATTCACCGTTACGGAATGCATCAGCTTTAAATGGTTTAACTTCAGTATTAATTAAGCTCATCATTGTCTCCATGATTGAGGTTTTATTGAGAGGCTAATGCCTTACTTGTTTACGAGGTCTAGAATAAATAATTTTTAGTTATTGGGGAAATAGTATTTTTACATGACTAAAATCGGAAAATTGAATAACTCAATAAAGTTCGACTTTCACCCAAAGATATTTCTCTATTTGACTTCATTGAGATGAAGCAAAAATGACAAATATCCTCAAACTAACGTGCTTAACAACATGCAGTCTATGCTGTTAAAATTCAAGGGTAAAATTGAAAAAATCTAAAAATATATAAAAAACGAAGATATACATTTAACTTTTTACCTATATTGTACTCAGTTTAAAGATAAGAAAATGCAAAAGTATCCCTGTGTATCAATTGAATAGTGCATGTTTTTGAAAAGAACCAAATGTGGTCACTTTGCATAGCAAGGCTTTAAGGCGTAAAATAGCCGATTAGTTTATTTTCTAGGAAAGCTGTTCAGTGCAGAGTCATTTAAATGTAGATCAATGGGTTATGGCACGTGACCGCCACCGTTTAAATCGACTGCGCAAAGATAAAAAAACACAACCAGCAGAAATCGAAAAACTGTTTGAACAGTCTAACCACAAAGTCAAGCAACGTCTTGCACGTCTCCCCAAGATTAAACTCAATCAGGATTTACCTGTCACCCAGTATGCAGATCGCTTGATTGACGCGATTCAAAAGCATCAGGTCATTATTGTGGCGGGTGAAACAGGTTCGGGTAAAACGACTCAGCTACCACAGATTGCCATGCTTGCAGGTCGTGGTCTTACGGGCATGATTGGGCATACTCAGCCACGTCGTCTGGCTGCGCGTAGTGTTTCACAGCGTATTGCCGAAGAGGTTGGCGAGAAACTGGGTGAATCCATCGGCTTTAAAATCCGTTTTAATGAACAAGGTTCGCAGGATTCGATTGTTCGTTTAATGACTGATGGTATCTTGTTGGCTGAGCTGACCAATGACCGATTTCTTTCAAAATATGACACCATCATTATTGATGAGGCACATGAACGCTCGCTCAATATTGACTTTATCATGGGCTATCTTAAGCAGCTTTTACCCAAGCGCCCTGACTTGAAAGTCATCGTCACCTCAGCAACGCTAGATGTAAACCGCTTTAGCCAATACTTTAATGACGCACCGATTTTTGAGGTGGAGGGACGTAGTTTTCCTGTAGAAGTCCGTTATCGTCCTATTTCTGAGCTAAGTATTGTTGGCAGTGATGATGATGAGTTTGATGATTTTGAAGAAAATCTACCGCGTGCAGTTGTTCAGGCTGTAGAAGAGTGCTTTGCTGATGCCGAAGAAAAGGGTCATCCTGAACATGCGGATATTTTGATTTTTGCCAGTACTGAGCAAGAAATCCGTGAGTTACAGGAAACCTTGCAGAAGTATGGTCCTCGTCATACTGAAGTGCTGCCTTTATATGCACGTTTGGCATTAGCTGAACAGCAAAAGATTTTTAGTCCGAGTGGCAAAGGACGACGGATTATTATTGCTACTAACGTGGCGGAAACAGCATTGACGGTTCCGAATATTCGCTATGTGATTGATAGCGGTTTTGCCCGTATCTCCCGTTATAACTACCGTTCACGTGTTCAGCGTTTACCGATTGAAGCCATTTCACAGGCAGCCGCCAACCAGCGTAAAGGTCGTTGTGGTCGTATTGCGGCAGGTGTATGTATTCGTTTATACAGCGAAGAGGACTTTTTAAGCCGTCCTGAGTTTACCGAACCAGAAATTAAACGAACCAACTTGGCATCAGTTATTTTGCAAATGCAAAGCCTTGGCCTAGGCAATCTGGAAGATTTTGATTTTATCGAACCACCAGATTTTCGTTTGGTTAATGATGGCCGTAAACTGCTGATTGAATTAGGTGCACTCAGCGAGCGCAAGAATGAACTGACCAAAGTCGGTCAGATGATGGCCCGTATGCCGATTGATCCGCGTTTGGCACGTATGATTATTGGCGGGGCACATTTTGGCGTGCTCAAAGAAACCCTGATTATTGTCAGTGCCTTGGCGATTCAAGACCCACGTGAACGTCCTGCCGATAAACAAATGCAGGCTGATCAAAAGCATGCCTTATTTAAGGAAGCAGACTCAGACTTTCTATTCTATTTAAAGCTTTGGAATACACTGCAAACCAGTCCAGATACGCAGTCGGAGAACAAGCGCCGTCAATTTGCACGGCAGCATTTCTTAAGCTGGTTGCGTTTGCGTGAGTGGAAGCAGACCCATCAGCAATTGGTGGAGTTGGCAGAGGGTTTAAAACTTAGTTTTAATGAGAAAGGTGCCAATTATGAAAACTTGCATCGCGCATTATTAACAGGTTTACTTTCATTCATTGCCAATAAAACCGATGAACGTAACACCTTTATGGCAGTACGCCAGCAGAAAGCCAAAGTGTTCCCAGCCAGTACGTTGCATAAGATCAATACCGCCTGGGTGATGGCTTTTGAGATGGTGGAAACCTCACAAGTGTATTTGAGAACCTTAGCCAAAATTGATCCAGAGTGGATTTTGCTGGCGGCACGTGATTTATTGAAGTATCACTATTTTGAACCGCATTGGTCGAAAAAAGCGGGTATTGTGAATGCTTATGCACAGATTTCATTATTCGGTTTAATCATTGAGCCAAAGCGTTTAATCAACTTTGAAAAGGTGGATCAACCAGCGGCGCATGAAATCTTCTTACGTGATGCACTGACTACAGGCAATTTAGGTGTTACGCCACCATTTTTAAAGCATAACTTACTGAAACTTGAAGAAGTTGAACGGGTTGAAGATAAGCTGCGACGTCGTGACTTGGTGGTCGATGAAGAAACCATTTACCAGTTTTATTCAGAGAAAGTGCCTGAGGAAATTGCCAGCCGCCGTAGTTTTGAGGATTGGCGAGCAACGGTAGAAACAGAAAATCCGCGTTATCTGTTTGTTGAGGATGATGCACTGTGGATGAATGATCGTCCCACCACTCAACAATTTCCCGATTATTTGCATAATGGGCAATTGCGTTTGGCTGCAAGTTATCGTTTTGATCCCAGCCATGATGAAGATGGAGCAACAGTTAAAATCCCAGTGCAGGCTTTACCACAGGTCGATGAGAAGCAGTGGTCATGGGGTATTCCAGGTTGGCATCAGGACTTGATCGAAGCATTACTGAAAGCTTTGCCAAAAGATAAACGCCGTAATCTGGTGCCGATTCCTGATACTGCGAGAAAGCTGATGCAAGGCGTGGATGCAACGCATTTACGTGAACATTTGTTTAGTTATCTGGCTTTTGCTTTACGTGGTGAGCAGATTAGGGAAAAAGATTTTTCTTTTGAGCGAATTGATCAATATTTAGTGCCTTTTATTAAGGTACTGGATGAAAAAGGCAAGTTGATTGCGCAGGGGCGTGATCTAGATGAGTTAAAAGCACGTTGTCGGGTTGAAACCCATCGCCCTGTGAAACAGCAAAAGGGTGAATTCCAGACTTTTCCAGAAAGTTTTGTATTTGAGGCATCGCAGAAAGTCACGGGTGTTATTGTCAAGCAATATCAGGCGCTCGTTCCCACAAAAGTCTTTGCTGAGTTGGATGCCAAAGATGAGTCGGGTGTGGTGATTCAAACCTTTAATGATCAGGATGAGGCCATCAAGCAACATCGAGAAGGGATTATTCGCCTTGTGCATATGCAATTGGGCGATTTAATCCGCCAGTTGAAAAAACAGATTTCCAAATCACTGGCTTTGGCCTATTCACCTTTAGGCGAGCGCGCGAAACTAGAGCAAATGCTGGTTTATGCAACCTTGCAGGTTTCGATTCAGGAATTGCCTAAAAATGTGGATGAATTCCAAAAATTATTAATGGACACCAAAAAGCATTTCCTGGGCAATGGCCAGCAGGTCTTAACTGATATCACGGAAATCTTTACCCAATGGCAGAAAATTCGCCGTGAGTTACTGGTATTGGACCAGAATATCTTTGGTCGAAGTGTGGATGACATTGAAGACCAACTTGATTTAATGTCATTGGCAGACTTCGTTTATAGCCGACCTACCGAGATTTGGCAGGAATACCCGCGTTATTTGAAGGCGTTGCTATTGCGTTTAGACCGATTGCCCAATAATCTACAACGTGACCTTGCTGCAATTGATGATGTCGATCCATGGATGGACAAAGTATTTAAATTTAAAAATGATCCTAGAATCAAAGAATTGTATTTGATGTTGGAAGAACTCAGAATTTCCTTGTTTTCTCAGCCGATGAAAACAAAGCTGCCTATTTCACCAACTAGATTACAAAAACTATGGGATCGTTTAGCAATCGGTTAAACTGAGCGATGATGAAAGCTAGAACCATTCTTTACAGGAGTTTTACATGGGCATCCGTATAACAGGTACAGGTTTATTCCACCCGACCGAATCTATTTCCAATGAAGAGTTGGTTGAAAGTTTAAATGCTTATGTAGAACAATATAATCAAGATCATGCTGTTCAGATTGAAGCAGGCGAAATTGAAGCCTTACGTGGCTCAAGCCCTGAATTTATTGAAAAAGCATCGGGTATTCAACGCCGTTATGTGGTCGAAAAATCAGGGATACTTGATCCAGCACGTTTACGTCCACGCTTGCAAGAACGCAGCAATGATGAACTTTCGCTTCAAGCGGAGTGGGGCGTAATTGCTGCAAAACAGGCAATGGAAAATGCAGGCGTGACCGCAGAAGATATTGATGTGGTAATTTTAGCCTGTTCAAACATGCAACGCGCTTATCCAGCGGTTGCGATTGAAATCCAGTCAGCTTTGGGTATTAACGGTTATGCTTATGACATGAATGTGGCATGTTCAGCTGCAACTTTTGGTTTAAAGCAAGCCTATGACGCAGTGAAATGTGGTGCACGTCGTGTACTATTACTGAATGTGGAAATCACGTCAGGTCATTTAGACTATCGTACCCGTGATGCACACTTTATTTTTGGTGATGTGGCAACAGCTTCGATCATTGAAGAAACTGAAACCAAATCTGGTTATGAAATCCTGGATATTCATTTGTTTACGCAATTTTCAAATAATATCCGTAACAACTTTGGTTTCCTGAACCGTAGTGAAGATGCTGTGGTTGATGACAAATTGTTCCGCCAGGATGGGCGTAAGGTGTTTAAAGAAGTCTGTCCACTGGTTGCGAAAATGATCACAGCGCAATTGGAAAAACTTGAATTAACACCAGAACAAATTAAGCGTTTCTGGTTGCATCAAGCCAATGCCAATATGAACGAGCTGATTTTAAAACTGGTTGTAGGCAAAGATGCTGATTTAGACCGTGCACCAATCATTCTGGACGAGTTTGCCAATACGTCTTCCGCAGGGGTCATTATTGCCATGCACCGTACAGGTGAGCAGGTCAATGATGGTGAATATGCAGTGATTTCTTCATTCGGTGCTGGCTATTCAGTCGGGTCAATTGTGGTGCAAAAGCATATTGTTTAAGCCTCTGGCTTAATCATAAAAAACACCACAGATTGTGGTGTTTTTTATTGCCTACTGCAATTTAAGCCTCAATTGCCTGAATCGCAATTTTCTTGGCAGGGTCAACTTTACGGCGTACTGCTGGAACAGGTTCACCATAATACTGGCGATCGGCGAAGTAACTTGACCGAACCATTGGTGCAGACCAGATATTTCTAAAACCAAGTTTGCGGCCATGCTCAGCATAACGCTCAAATTCTTCGGGTGTTACAAATCGGTCAATCGGCGCATGTTGTTTGGATGGCTGTAGATATTGACCAATAGTCACATAATCTACATCGTGTGCTCGTAAATCATCCAGTAAGGCAATCACTTCCTCCTCAGTCTCACCAATCCCCACCATCAAACCACATTTGGTTGGGATATCAGGACAATATTCCTTAAACATTTTTAACAGGTTTAAAGAGTGCTGATAGTCAGAACCTGGGCGCATAGCTTTATATAAGCGTGGCACAGTTTCAATATTATGGTTGAACACATCGGGTGGACATTCGGTCATGATACGCAAGGCGATATCCATGCGTCCACGGAAGTCAGGAACCAGAATTTCCAATAAGGTTTTTGGACTCAAAGCGCGTGCTTCCTTAATGCAGTCAACAAAGTGTTGAGCGCCGCCATCCAACAAATCATCACGGTCAACTGAAGTGATCACGGCATATTTCAAGCCGAGATTGGAAATTGTCTCAGCCATGTGGCGTGGTTCATCAGGGTCAAGTGCGTTTGGACGACCATGTGCAACGTCACAGAATGGACAACGGCGTGTACAAATGTCACCCATGATCATAAAGGTTGCTGTACCGCCACCAAAACATTCAGGCAGGTTAGGGCAGGCTGCCTCTTCACAAACCGTATGCAGTTTTTGTGCGCGCAAGGTGGTTTTAATACGCTGAACCTCTTCTGGTGCGGCCATTTTGACACGAATCCAGTCTGGCTTACGAGGTACTTCAACCGTAGGAATCACTTTTACAGGAATTCTTGCGACTTTTTCTGCGCCACGAAGTTTTATACCCTGTTCAGGTTTACGGTGTTCAGACATATTTCACTTTTCCCTTAATTATTGAACCGATCAAGACTGCATTATTATAGTCAAGTTTGTAGTGGAAACAGGTATTCATTTTGAAAATGTCAATATTTAAAATATATGGTTGAGAAATACATTAATTCGCCGCATATTAGGGTCTGTTGACATTTCAGCCATGCATTGCGTTATAGGCTAAAACGACATAAATAAGGCATGAAACGCAGGCAATGGCGATCCCCTTGTCAAGTTTCATAACGCAGTTTAGGGAAGTTTTAGCCATAACCCTACGGGACAGGGACATTTTTTGCAGCTACTGCGTTATGCCTTACTCATTTAGAATCACTAAATTTCGTAAGTCATGCCTTGTACCATCTAAAAAATGTCCTCTGTCGCAAGCATCTGTGAAATGTCAACAGACCCTAGATCATATATTTAGAAGTAACAGCAAGAATGAAAGGAGCTTTGAATGCCACGTAAGAAAGAGGTCATTGGTGGGAATATTGTGAAGTTTGATGCAGTTGTTCTCGGTTCTGGCCCTGCGGGTGAAGGCGCGGCAATGAAGCTTGCAAAAGCAGGTAAACGTGTTGCAATTGTTGATGTTCGTGATCAACTCGGTGGTAACTGTGCACACGTGGGAACAATTCCAAGTAAAGCATTACGTCAAACGGTTTCCAGTATTATCCGTTATCAGCGTGATCCGATGTTTCAAAAAGTGGGTGAATGGAAACAGTTCACCATGAAACAGGTGCTGCGTAATGCGCATAAAGTGATTCAGCAGCAAGTCGATACACATACCCGTTTTTATGACCGCAACAAAATTGAGGTCTTTCATGGCCGTGCCTATATTCAGGATAAAAACACCGTCCTGATTTTTGGTCAGGATGGCATTAAGGATAGCATTATCTGTAAACAGATCGTGATCGCAACAGGCAGCCGTCCATATCAACCGAAAGAATTAGACTTTAACCATCCCCGTGTGTTTGATTCAGATAAGATCCTTGATCTGGATTACGCGATCCATAAAATCATTATCTATGGTGCAGGGGTGATTGGCTGTGAATATGCCTCCATTTTCATTGGGCTGGACCATAAGGTTGACTTGATCAATACCCAGCATAAACTTTTAAGCTATCTGGATGATGAAATCGCCGATGCATTGTCTTACCACTTGCGTGAGCAAGGTGTCCTAATTCGCCATAATGAGCAAATTGATCGTTTAGAAACCTTTGATGACCACGTGGTAATGCATTTGCTCAGTGGCAAAAAAATCAAGGCGGATGCAATCCTGTGGTGTAACGGTCGTTCAGGAAATACTGATGGCCTTGGCTTGGAAAATGTAGGTCTTGTTCCAAATAGTCGCGGTCAACTTATGGTCAATGACCAATATCAAACCGAAGTTGATAACATCTATGCTGCGGGTGATGTCATTGGCTGGCCATCGCTGGCATCGGCTGCATACGACCAGGGACGCTGTGCGGGTGCAAATATGGTCGGTGAGAAGAACGTCAAACCGATCAAGGATGTTCCGACAGGAATTTATACCATTCCAGAAATTTCATCGATTGGTAAGACTGAACAACAGCTTACCGATGAGAAAGTCCCTTATGAAGTAGGGCAGGCATCTTTCCGTCACTTGGCCCGTGCACAGATTACGGGTGATACGGTAGGTGAATTAAAGATTCTGTTCCACCGCGATACTTTGGAAGTCTTGGGTATTCACTGCTTTGGTAACAATGCAGCAGAGATTATCCACATTGGGCAGGTGGTCATGCATAGCCCAGACAATACCCTGAAGTATTTTGTTGAAACAACATTTAATTATCCAACCATGGCGGAAGCCTATCGTGTGGCTGCGTTAAATGGTATGAATCGTCTATTCTAAGCGACATAGACATTGTATGATCAAAATGCCAATCAATATGATTGGCATTTTGCTATGGTGTGTTTGATAAAAAGGTGGATATGAAAACTCAAAAAAATAATTTAATTATCATCGTGATCGTTTTTCTTATTGCTGCTTATTTGGGATTGGATTTCAAGCAAAAACAAAATACAACCAATGGCTCAGCTCTGCCACGTTCCACCAATTTAGTCATAGATGATCAACAGAAGATCATGCAGGCGTATCAACAGCAACGAAGCAATATTCAGGTTCAGGCCCAGGGAACAATAAAAGCAATTTTGCCTGATGACAATCAGGGTTCAAGACATCAAAAAATGATTTTACAACTTGAGAACGGATTGACTGTGTTGATTGCCCACAACATTGATTTGGCGCCAAAAATTGAGCGGCTTAAAAAAGGCGATAAGCTTGAGTTTTATGGTGAATATGAGTACAACCAAAAAGGTGGGGTGATTCACTGGACCCACCATGATCCACAAGGAAAACATATTGATGGATGGCTAAAATATCAAGGAAGAATGTATCAATGACATCTTCCTTGAATCCTGATGAACCTAATATACCCTAAATCAGCTTGTAAGCGCCAATTTTTGACGAGATTTCCATTTAGGTAGGACTTTAGCCAGATAAGCATCCATGCACCATACTGGGCCAATCAGGAGGAATTGCAGATCCTTGAAGAATGATGGCTTTTTGCCCTCAACTTTATGCCCATAAAACTGTCCAATCCAGGCAACCACAAAAACGCCAATATAAAAACCTACCCCTACAGGCAGAATCACAATCAGCCATGCCATGACTGCCAATAGCGCGGCCATTGCCACTGCCAGCACAATATCCAGACGTGCATAAAAGACCAGGGTCAGTACAAGCAGCAGGGCGGTGAGTAGCGTGCTAAAGTGAGCAAGAATCCCAATGATTGAAAAAAGAATGGCTGGAACGCAGACCCAGTGAATTTTTTTATTGGTTTGGTCTTGATGGCTGTCACTATATTCATCAAACCATTCGGTAATGGATTTCACAGCGCTCTCCTTGCTATGGGACTATGTTTTTTTGAATATACCGAAGAAAAGCGAGAGGGTCAAAATGATTCTTGGGAATGGTAAGGAAATGATGTCTCTAATTAAAGAAAATAAAAGTTTTGGAAACCTAAAACATAAAAAGCCACACAAGGTGGCTTTTTATCGAATTGATGAACCTGAATTAAGAATTAGGCCCATCAACACGTTCAATATTTACATTGGCAGTACCCGCATTGGCAAGACCAATCTGTTTCGCTGCACCGTAAGATAAATCGAGTACACGGTTACCATGGAAAGGACCGCGGTCATTTACCTTAACAACCACGCTCTTGCCATTGTCCTTATTCGTTACACGGATGTAACAGTTCAAAGGCAGGCTACGGTGTGCAGCAGTCAAACCATTCATATCGAATGTTTCACCGCTTGCAGTCTTGCGACCATGAAATTGACGACCATACCATGATGCCACACCTGACTGGCTGAATTTACGCACAGTGTTTGAAGCAACAGTATTCAGTTTCTCAATCACTGAAGGCTCTTCTTCAGGGATATCAATTTTTGCAGCAATTGTTTGGCGACGGATCTGGTCACCTGAACGCTCAGTGATTGAAAGACTATTAACGTTGGAAAAACGAGAATTAAAATTTTGAGAATCTTTGCTGAGTACGCGGGCAGCCAAATTAGAACCCTCAACATCATTGGTTAATGATGAAGACTGTACCATTTCAGCATGTAACGGGCTTAAACTTAAGCCTGCCGTCAGCGCTAGAATATATTTTAGCGAAAACTGCATTGTATAAACTCCTAGAGAACATGCTTTTTTATTTCGTCAAAAACCCAAAATATAGTGCACATGTCTAATTATTCACTTTCTTGCATTGGGTGGATAATATTCATCCATTACAAAGAGTGTCTAGTCTTTAACGATAAATAGTTACAAAAAGGGCAAAAACTTACAGTTTTAGATTAAAAAATAATCAATTTTGTAACAAAATATTTATTTTGTCTATTCTGTGTACTTTTTTAATAATTTTTTTATTGACTTTTCATAATGTTGTGAAAAAGCTAGCCTATCGGCTAGCCACTTCAGTGCCTAATAACCATACCGCCGTCGCATACATTCGGCTTTTATTGTAGGTGGTGATGACCTGAAAATTAGGATAGGTAATATAGTAAATTGGTCCAAACTGGTCTTGTAATTGAATGACATTCACAAGGTCAAGATCATCAATTTTTACCAAAGGGTCAATAGGTGCAATACCCAGTCTTTTCAGCTCTCCGTAAGGAGTTGGCTGGGTTAAGTCCTTGGCAATAATGCTGTCTGGATTGTTGCCAAGATAGCGGGCGGGGAAGCCAATTGGACGATCCCGTTGCCAGCCATGTTGTGCCAAATAGTTCGCAATTGAACCGATTGCATCAACGGCTGAATTCCTTAGATCAATATGGCCATTTCCATCATAGTCAACGCCTAACTTTTGAATGTTGCTTGGCATGAATTGTGGATAGCCGATTGCACCCGCATACGAACCGACAATGCTATTGGTTGGGTAGCTTTCCTTATATGTCCATGCAATCAGTGCCGCCAGTTCATCACCAAAATAGTCTGCCCGACGTGGGTATCCAAATGCCAGTGTTGCAAGCGCATCCCGTGTGATGAAAGAGCCTTTATTAGCACCATAACCCGTTTCTACGCCTAAGATCCCCAGAATGACCGACTTAGGCACACCAAACTGCTGTTCTGCGCGATTCAGGGCATCTTCATACTGGCTTTTAAAGCGAGCGCCACGTTGAATGGTGCCCTCAACCAGAAACATGGAGCGATATTCATACCAGGGCTTGCTTTCACCTGGACGGGTCATGATATTCAGGATATTGGGTAGGTTGCGTGCCCCACTCATGGCAGTATCAACTTGCTCACTGCTTAGGCCATAAGTGGTCATGGTCTTTTGTTTAAACGCAAAATAATTGGGATGAGTGTAAAATTCATTTGCCTGCGCCCAGTTACTACTCAAAAACAGGCTGGCACTCAAGGTAACAAGTTTAAAAGTTTTATTTAAAGTTTGATGAAACATAATGTTTATATCGTTCCTCATTATCGATGTGTATGAATAGACATCACCAGTCCAAATGTTGACATAAGGGTAATAATTGCAGTGCCACCATAGCTCATAAACGGCAAAGGCACACCCACTACAGGTAAAATACCACTGACCATGCCAGCGTTTACAAATACATAAACAAAAAAGGACAAACCAAATGCGCCCGCGACCAGACGACCATAGTTATGGAAGCTTTGCAGGCCAATCTGGAACGTCCTGAAAATAATGGCGCAATAGAGCAGAATCAGTAGGCTGACCCCAATCAGGCCAAACTCTTCGGAATAGGCCGCAATAATAAAGTCGGTATGTCCTTCTGGCAGAAAGTGCAGATGGGATTGTGTTCCCTCCAGAAAGCCCTTGCCTGAGAAACCGCCTGATCCAATGGCTGTCTTGGACTGGATGATGTTCCAGCCTGTCCCTAAAGCGTCCGCTTCAGGGTCTAGCAGGGTAAGTACCCGCTGACGCTGATAGTCATGCAGTAAAAACTCCCATGCGATTGGGATAATTACGGCCACAGCACCTGCCGCCGCTGCAATCAGTCGCCATGACAGGCCACTTAGAAACAGGACGAAAATCCCGCTGGCAAGAACCAGTAATGAAGTCCCCAGGTCGGGCTGCTCAGCAATCAGCAAAAATGGAATGACAATCAAGACCAGGGAAAGAATCACCTGGGAAAAGCTGGGTGGCAATGCCTTGCGCGACAGAAACCATGCAATCATCATCGGCATGCCAATTTTCATAAATTCACTGGGCTGGACGCTACCGAAACCAGGAATATCAATCCAGCGCTGTGCCCCCATACGCACTTCACCAAAAATCACCACTGCAAGCAACGACAGCACACCAAAAACATAAAAGTAGGGTGAGAATGCCTGATAAACCTTGGGTGGAATCTGCGCCAGACTGAACATGACCACAAAACCAATGCCAAAGCTCATGGCCTGCTTGCTGACCAAGCCGACATCCTGAGCAGAAGCACTATATAAAACGGTCAATCCAAGCAGGGCATTCAGCACAAGAAACAGGCAAAGCCAGGGGTCGATATGCAGTTGTTGCCAACGGGATAACTGGGTTGCTGTGCTCAAGCCGTCACGAGGCGCTTGACGTAGAAATTTGTACTGGGAACTAGGTGCCATGCGAGTATAGATCGGGAAATCAATGCTTGGCGAATGCTAACATAAATGCGGATTTAGAGCGTGCAAATTTAGAAAATGTGACATTTATAAGCATTCAATCTATAGAATGAAATGGCAATACATTTGTTCATAGGGTTGATGCAATAAAACGCTATAAATCAATCTAATAGATGGGCTGGGCTGTATTGTATACGCTTAATAAAAAGCGACGGTTTTTTGGCCGTCGCTTTTTTATCATTTGATGAATTATTTTTGAACCAATAACTGATCAAAATGTTTTGCAAATACTTCCAGTTCTGCCTGGCTTAAGCTAGGGATGAGTTTCTTGATCACAATATGAACGGCTGTTTCCACACCACTGGTTGCAACGCTGGCAACACCACGTTTCACCATGCCTAGACCCAGGGTTTTGTTAAACTCAGTCATGAAGTGGTGAATTAATGCATCAGCAAAGGTTTTAAACTGCTGGGTTAAGGCATCACGTTGTGCCTGTCCATTTCCAGCAGCCACTTCTGCAAAGCTTTTCTTCATGTCGGTGACCAGCGTATCAGGTAGAACCGTACCAATACGTTGTTGACCGTCATTATCAGTAAACAGGCTTTTTTCCATAAATACCAATGATTCAAGAACCTGCTCGTTTGATGCTTTACCTAACAATTGTTTGAGTAAAGTTTCAACAATGCCACGGATCTTGACAGCAAGGTTTTCAGTGGTATCACGCTTATCACTTGGTGGAAATTTTTGAACCAACTTAATCAGCATGTTGTCTAATAATTCATCAGTCAACTGTAAAGAAATTTTGTCACGCAACGGATACTGTGGTTCTTTACTGTCACGGTTGGCTTGTGCAAGTTTAATATCCTGACTCAAACCTGCTGATGGAAGAATACCGAAATAACTGGTCATTGAAGAACGTCCTCTATATCAAATTTATTCGTTTTATTGTCGTGCCAGACGAATTGGCTCGGGCATCCATGACAAATCCGATACACGGCATGGGTTAATATCCAGCCCCCCGCGGCGTGTATAGGTTGCATAAACCATCAGCTTTTCTGGTTGAAGCAGTTGCCAAATATCCGCAAATATTTGCTCAACACATTGCTCATGGAAACCATTATGCTGACGGTACGAGATAATATAGGCTAACATACTGCGATAACAAGGTCTTTTGCCTTGCAGACGAATAAAAACCGTACCCCAGTCAGGTTGGCCTGTCACAGGGCAGTTGCTTCTTAAAAGATGTGAATACAGTTCAATTTCAACATTATCCTGAATGGTTGAGTCGAATTGCAGCAAGCTTGAGTCTGGATGTTCAGACAACCGTTCAGGAATCAGCTCATCAATGCAGATGCCTGTCGGTTTGGAAATGGCTAAATCATCGACCTGAAACAGTTGTAGCTCAATCTTTGCGCCAGCAGCCTGGGACAAGTCACGTTCCACTGTTTCAACAAATGCTTCTCTTGACTGAAACTGGGTAAAGTTCAGGCTGTTGAAATATAGCTTGAGCGACTTCGATTCAATCAGGTTCGGTGAACTGGCAGGCAGGGTGATACGGCCAATCGCAACCTGTGGTAAACCGAGCTGGTTTAACCACGAGATTTCAAAGACATGCCACCAGTCTTTACCTTGGGTAATGCCATCAATATGTGCATATTGTTGACGGGAATCAGCACGGGCAATTGGAAATAAAACTTCTGGCTGATATTGAGTTGGGTATTGGGTATCTTTGCCCAACAAAGAAAGTTCAACACTCATTCACGCATTCCTGAACCACGAGCTAATAAATGATAGGCAATTGCATAGAGGGCAACGCAGCACAGTGTCACAATGCTCAATGAAAAGGAAACATTGACATCACTGTGCCCTAAAATGCCGTAACGGAACGCATTGACCATATATACGATTGGATTGATTAAAGACAGGTTTTGCCAAAATGGGCTTAACGCACTAATCGCATAGAACACACCACCCAGATAGGTGAGCGGGGTCAATACAAAAGTCGGGATAATTGAAATATCATCAAATGACTTGGCATAAACGGCATTGATGAAGCCACCAAGCGAAAACAACAGCGAAGTAATGATGACGGTATAGACCGTCACAAATAAATTGTAAATTTCCAGATGGGTAAAGAACAGGCTCATTAAGGTTACAATCAAGCCAACCAGCACACCACGGCTGACACCCCCAATCACATAACCCCAAAGAATCAGGTGTAAGGGCACAGGGCTCATGATCAGTTCTTCAATACTCTTTTGAAATTTGGCACTAAAGAAACTTGATGAAACGTTGGCATAGCTATTGGTAATCACCGCCATCATAATCAGGCCAGGCACAATAAACTGCATGTAGCTAAAGCCACCCATTTCACCAATACGTGAGCCGACCAAGTTGCCGAAAATCACAAAGTATAAACTCATGGTAATCGCTGGTGGCAGCAAGGTTTGTGGCCAAATCCGCATAAAACGACGAATTTCTTTAACAACTAAAGTCCAGAGTGCGGTTTTAAGCTGATTGAAGTTCATTGATTCGCTCCCGCAAGATTCTTCTCGACCATTTTCACGAACAACTCTTCCAGACGATTGGATTTATTCCGCATACTGTTGACCTGAATATTCTGTGATTGCAGGATCAGGAACAGGTCATTCATGTTATGTGCCTTGTCCATGGTCACTTCCAAAGTCACAGGATCAACCAGGTTAAACTTGAACCCGATAATATCGAGTTGTAAATGCTCAATCGGTTGCGCCAAGTCAAAAATAAAGGATTCCTCGTTCAACTGATTAAGGAAACCTTTCATGCTGGTATCTTCCTTAATCACACCACGGTCAATGATGGCAATGCGACGGCACAGCATCTCTGCCTCTTCCAGGTAATGTGTGGTCAGGATGATTGAAGTCCCTTTCTCATTCATTTCAATGAGGAAATCCCACATGGAACGGCGCAGCTCAATGTCCACACCCGCAGTTGGTTCGTCCAGAATCAAAAGCTTTGGTTCATGCATCATGGCACGGGCAATCATCAGGCGGCGTTTCATCCCGCCAGACAGCATGCGTGACTGGATATTACGTTTTTCCCATAACCCCAGTTTTTCTAAATAATGTTCGGCACGTTGTTCAGCCAGTTTCTTTGGAATACCGTAATAACCCGCCTGGGTCACCAAAATATCAAAGGTTTTTTCAAACTGACCAAAGTTAAACTCTTGTGGGACGACACCAAGACATTGTTTGGCATGTGAGGGGTGGGTATCAAGGTTATGCCCAAAGATTTCAACTGAACCCGATGTCTTTTTGGTTAAGGAACTGATGATACTGATTGTGGTTGATTTACCTGCACCATTCGGACCCAGTAGTGCATAAAATTCACCCTCAGGCACAGTTAAATCAATACCTTTTAATGCCTGAAAACCATTACGATAAGTTTTGGACAAATCGCTCAACACCAAAGCATCAGTCATGAACGCCTCACGTTATTTAATAGAATGCGTATTTTGAGCGATATAAAAGAATAAACCAAGTGGAAAAACAGGTTTATGGTGTGTTAAAAACAGAACGCTAAACTTTTAAATTATTTCAGTAACAAATAGTCTATTAAATTTTTCAAAAGCAATTAGATAAGATTTTTAGTTAAAAATTGCTGTTTTAATAAGCAAGAAACATTTTTGTTTAAACTAAGATATTTACCAATATGTTTTTTTTGCCTATGATGTGGCTCGCATGCGCTCATAGCTCAACTGGATAGAGTACAGGTCTCCGAAGCCTGTGGCGTGGGTTCGAGTCCCGCTGAGCGCACCAAAATTCCTATTTTTCAATATAATAAAATTTTTATTGTCTTTATACTTTCAATCATCTAAGAAAATTCAGATTAAAATATATATTTATCTTTCATAAATTATAAATGCTGAACTGAATAATTAATCAGTTTTAGCGTTTGATTCAGTTGGGTTGGGGGAATACGGGATTCCTGTAATGAAGTAATCCATTGCATTTGACATGCTTTGAGTTGTTGTAGCGTTTTAATGGACTGAATTTTTTGTACCAGTGGACGAGCCATCAAGCCACAATAGGTGGTTAAGGTCTGAATCATCACTTGCTGAATTTCAACAAATGCGAGTTTTTCCAGTGAAATACTTTCTGGTTGAATCTGCTGCACAGGAGCAGTACTGGTTTCAGATACTTCTTTTATAGCGGATGTTTCTGAACTGTTCACTTCGTTGGCTTGAACACTTAAATCTTCTTTTATTTCATTTTTTACTGGGGGCTGTGTGGTTTGCTGCGCCAATAAGCCCATATCAATCAGTTGTTGCACCAACTCTGTCGGTGCGATTCTTTGTTTATAGTCATGATTCAGGTCCTGAAAATCTTCGTGGTCAATCAGTAGCAATAAACGGCGTTGACGTGCGGTCAACTCAATATTGCGTAGTTGTAATGCACTCTGCCCAAGTTCTGTTTTAAAAAAGTATGACATTTCTGAATCTCCCCCAGCCAAGACCTAGATGGAGATTAAGATAAGGTTAATAAATGACAATAATGTTAACAATTTATTAAATATCATTATCTTGTTTGGAGTAAGTGGAAAATAATCTAACAGTGCAACGCGTTATGAATTATTTAACTAACTGCGTTTCCAGTGCCTTGCGTAAATAAAGGTCAAGATCATCCTGACGCAGCAACCATTGAATATAGTCGGTAGGCAGGTCCTGAATGGCAGTACCCTTGTGTTTGCCGAAAGTGATGCTTTTTGGAATACGGGCTTCTTCTGAAGCAATATAAAGTTGTTCAATATCCTGAATATTGAGGCGGTGAATGATGTGCATCAGGATATTGGCGGTTAGGATAATATCGGCATCGGCTCGGTGGGCGCCCTTGAGCATTTCCCGCGCCTTGTCACTGCCTTTTGAAATTAAATAAATCAGGGCTGAAATATTGTGTGCTTCCGCATCTTCCCAAACATGGCGGGCAAGGGCAAGGGTACAGATCGGTTTAAGTTTGGATGTATCAACCCCACAGCGTGCGATTGCAGCAACATCATAATCCACATTATGCCCAATAATATAGCGTGTCTGTTCTGGTAGCTGGAATTCACGGTAATTGGGCTGGTCAACCAGGTCAGATTCCAGAATATGGTGTACTGCCATTGCCGCATAGGAAATAGGTTGATTGACCTGATAAAGCTGATCAAAGATTTGGCTCTTATCCAGACTTAATTTTCCACTTTCAATTTTAATCGGCGCATAGGCGATTTCGATTGGCAAACCATTCAGTGTATGTGTCTCAGTATCCAGAATAATGGCTTGCATGAAGTGGTCCTATATGAAGTCTAGAATTTATTATCTTACAAGAAATTTGATAGGCAATGTTTGTTGATCATGCCTATTTTAAACTTCTAAAAATGTGTTAGGCATACGTTTCTACAAAATCTCTGACTATCTCAATAATCTGTTGTGGATTCTCTCGGTGTGGTACATGCCCACAGTTTTGAATGATATGTATTTGAGCATCTGTATATTGGGCTAAACGTTTAGGCTGCTCTAAAGTTCCATACTCATCATGATCACCATGTAGAATAAGTATTTTTGCTGATAAGGACCCTAAGTCTTGATCCAGAGTCCAGTTACGGAATTCAGTTGAGAGCCATGTTTCTGTCCAAGCATCCAAGACCCATTGAGCTTTTTCAGCATGATATTTTTTAAGGCGCTGGAATTGTTCAGGTTCCTGAAACATCTGTTTTGCTAAGGTAATACCCGTTAAAGTCTTTGGTTCAACATAAGCTTGGGCTGCCTCGGTAATGATAGCCCTACATAAGGACGGATATTGTGCTGCACAACTGACAGCTATTCCACCACCAACACTGTGTCCAAAGTTAATCACCTCGGGAATTTCAAGTTGGTGTAAAAGTTCCGCGAATATTTCGGATTCTTGCTGAATAAAATTGATTGGTAGTTTTGTAGTCATTACATCTGACCTGCCAAAACCCAAACGGTCATAGGCAATAATCATTCGGTTGGTTACAAGACAAAGTTGATCAGGAAAATCCCGCCATAACTGCACACATCCAAGCGAATCATGGAACAGTAGAATAGGAATTTCTTTAATTTGTTGAGATGGATTCGGTTGCCAGATTTTTACAAATATTTTGCCTTGTGCTGTTGAAATCATCTTTTCAATTGTATGGGTAGGCTGCATGGGAAATGATTTAAATGACTAAATTGAGCAAAGAATAATGAAAACATAGGGTTTGATATAGATATAATCATGAAACATAATAGTCTGATCGTGCCATTTAAAATGAAGCGTATTGCAATCATTGCTTATGATGGATGCTGGGCAATGAGCCTGATGATGGTGAAAGATTTCTTTCATATTGTAGCTTTGTTGGAAGCACGGCAAGGGCATACCGAAAGTTATCAGGTTGAAATTTTGAGTACAGATGGATCGGCTAAACAGAGTGCAAGTGGTGTATTGCTTGAAGTCGATGGACAGGTCTCAACTGATAAAATTTATGATTTAGTCATCATTCCTGCTTTTGAGGAGAATAAATTAGCCCAAGTAAAATCACAGTCTAAGGAATTGGTGATATGGCTGGAAAATCAGATACAGAACAATACTCCTGTTTTAACGCTCGCTACTGCGGTGTATTTAGCAACACAGCAGATGAAGCATAGCCTAATGGCAACACACTGGGCTTTTATTCGTGAACTGAATTTATTGTTTCCAGACTATTCATTTACTAAAAATCGCAATTATTTACAGGTGGGCCAAATTTATACAACTGGTACGCTGATTGGGACTTTTGATGCATTACTTGGAATTATTTCACAGCATAAAGGAGATTATTTTGCCCAGTTGTGTGCGAGTCATTTATTAATTACCTATCCTCAAGCGTTGAATCCTGTCTTACCTATGTATCGTAATCATTGTGACGAGGCAATTCTCCAAGTACAGGACTGGATGGATGCAAATTGTTCCACAGAAAATCGTATAGTCGATTTAGCAAGGCAGTTTAATTTTAGTGAACGTAATTTAAAACGCCGTTTTCAGGTAGCGACCCAAATTTCACCTAACCAATATTTGCAGCAGGTGAGAGTGGATAAAGCCAAGAAATTACTTTTAACAGCCGATATGAGTGTTCAGAAAATTGCCTATGAAGTGGGCTATGAAAATGTCAGCTTCTTTATTCGTGTATTTAAAAAGATTGCTGGTTGTACACCAACACAATGGATTAAATAAAGGTTTGAATAGTCGTTTGAGATTTACCCAAAGACTTTGACTGATACATGAGCTGATCTGCAATCTTGGTTGCATCCTCAAGATTCTCAGGTAGTTCAGCCAAGATGGCCAAACCCATACTAAAGTCCACGCCGTATTTTTGTTTTAAATCACTTTCCTGAAATAATGCTCTAATACGCTGGTCACAGTGATGTGCCTGTGTTTCATCAATATCCAGTAAAATAATCGCAAACTCATCACCGCCCAAACGGGCAATAATGTCAGAGGAGCGGCAGGCTTTTTTGAGAACCTGTGAAAACTGGAGCAGAACCTCATCACCACGATGATGTCCATGAGTGTCATTGACTGCCTTGAAGCCATCAAGATCGATGATGCCAACTGCAAAACACGTTTGTTTGCGGAAATTCAACTTTCGCAGAATACGGTATTCAATATCAAAGGCGCGGCTATTGTCCAGAGAGGTGAGCTGATCTTTCATTGCCAGATTTTTCATTTCCTGCCAGTTCTTACGCACATTGATCAGCAAGAAAGCGACAATTGAAAAGAAGCCCAAACGGACTAGGGCATTCCAGAAAGGAATAATGCTATTTGAATAGGGATGGCCTGCATTGCTGTCTGCAATTAACCAAGTGATTGCTGACAGTAGGATGGTGATGACAGTGGTTTTATATTGGTCATACCATGCGGCAATGGAAATCGGCAGCAGGTAAAACACAGAGAACGAGTATTCATAACCTGTTGCAAGGTCAATGATGCCCAGCACGACGAGAATGAGCAAAATCAATAAACGTCGTAGCTTGGTATTTCGTGCGAATAATCGTTCTAAGGTCTTTTCCATTACATTGTTATAAATGATTACACATTAAAACGGAAGTGCAATACGTCGCCATCCTGAACAATATAGGTTTTCCCTTCCAAACGCCATTTACCCGCTTCTTTCGCACCGTTCTCACCGTTGTATTGAATGAAGTCATCATAGGCAATACATTCAGCACGGATAAAGCCTTTTTCAAAGTCAGTGTGAATTACACCTGCCGCCTGTGGCGCTGTGGCACCCACTTTAACGGTCCAGGCACGAACTTCCTGCACACCCGCAGTGAAGTAGGTTTGTAGGCCGAGTAATTTATAACCCGCACGGATCACCACATTTAGGCCTGGCTCTTCCATTCCCATCGCTTCCAGAAATTCAGCGCGGTCTTCATCTTCCAGTAATGAAATTTCAGCTTCGATCTGGTTGCAAAGCGGTACCACAATCGCATTTTCCTCAGCAGCCAATTTTTGTACTGCTTCAAGATGTGGATTGTTTTCAAAACCATCTTCCGCCACGTTGGCAATGTACATGGTTGGTTTGAGTGTCATTAAACCAAAACCACGGACTGCCTTACGCTCATCATCAGAAAGGTCTGCCGCACGTGCTGGCTTACCTTCATCCAGTAAAGGCTGAATTTTTTCCAAAGCAGCTTTGGTTGCAAGTGCTTCCTTGTCACCACCTTTTGCTGCTTTGGTTAAGCGTAACAATGCTTTTGCAACGGTATCAAGGTCAGCCAGTGCAAGTTCAGTGTTGATGGTGGCAATGTCATCCAACGGGTCAATTTTACCATTCACATGAATCACGTTTTCATCTTCAAAGCAACGTACCACATGCGCAATTGCATCAGTTTCACGGATGTTGGCAAGGAACTGGTTACCCAGACCTTCACCCTTGGATGCGCCCGCAACCAGACCCGCAATATCAACAAATTCCATCGTGGTTGGCAGAATACGCTGTGGTTTTACAATCGCCGCAAGTTTGTCCAGACGCGCATCTGGTACAGGAACAATCCCTGTATTGGGTTCAATGGTACAGAACGGAAAGTTTTCAGCAGCAATGGCCGCCTTTGTTAATGCATTAAATAATGTAGATTTACCTACGTTTGGCAGACCAACAATACCGCAATTAAAACCCATGAAACCACTCACAAATGTGTTATTTAAAAAATTGCTGCTGATTTTACATGAAAGCCATGACAAAGTCAGGTCATGGCTGGAATGAAAAGTCGATCTCGCCCAAATTACAGGAGATAGGGAAAAAAGGACATTGTATTGATTCGCTTTTACTTCTAAAGTATGGCAAACCTTATGTTTGAACGAATAGAAAAATAAAGTTGGAGAGTCTATGCGGGTTTTATACCAATTTCCTTTATCTCACTATTGTGAAAAAGCTCGCTGGTTGTTGGATCATAAGGAATTGGACTATGTGGCACATAATTTAATTCCTGGTTTTCATCGTGCGTTTACCTACTTAAAATCTGGGCAATATCTATTGCCAATGCTGAAAGATGATAAACGCTGGATTGCCGATTCGACCCAAATCGCCTTATATCTGGATGCAACCTATCCAGAACATGCACTGTTAAGACGTGATGAGCAATTACGTGATCAGGCGCTGCAAATTGATAAACTGGCAAATGAGCTGGGTATCCATGTACGCCGCTGGTCACTGGCACAGGCGCTTTTAGTCGGGGATCATCCACTTGAAATCATGATGGGAGAGCAAGGCTATTTACGCCAGTTTGAGAAGATTTCCAAACCGATACTCAAGAGCATGGTTTCCACCAACTATAAGCTCAATCCTGAAAAAGTCGCCCAATCCAAGATTCGTATGACAGAGTTGATTGCCGATTTAAATCAGCGTCTGGTTGATAATCAAGGACGTTACTTGGTGGGGGATCGTCTTGGTTTGGCTGATATTTCCGTATGTTCAATCCTTGCACCCTTGCTGGTGATCAAAGGAACACCGTGGGAACTGGAAAACGATGATATTGAGCAGTTCTCAGGTGAATTAAAGCAATATCACGACTATTTACTGGATTTACCACTTGGACAATATGTGCAGCGTATTTATGCCACTGAGCGTAATGCCCGTGTTGATTGGCGTGGTTTATAAGTATAATTTGGAAATGATCTTAAAAACCAATAAGATCATTTCCATTCAATCGTGCCTAACGAATGTCTAGATACTCAATATAGCCTGTTCCCGTAATGGCTTTGCCCTGAAAAGCTCCAGTATATTGATAACTACCAGCATAACCACCTGCCATACCATATTGGAAATCATGATTTGATGTACCATCAATGGTAATGAGTGGTTGACCTGAATGATTGTTCACCTGCCATGAAAACTGATGCGGTAAACGCATGCTCAGGCCATTGGGTGTAATGGAACGTTCTGGATAAAACTCATGCACATTCAGTTCAAAACCATCTGAATAAATATCACCATAATCATCCAGCGAGCGAACATATACCCGTTGCTGCATCACCAGATTGAATGACCCAATAATCTCAACCAATAAAACCTGGGTACGCTCATCAATATTTAAAATATGATAGGTAAAATAACGCATTGGGAGATTAATATTTACACCCCGTGCATATTCATAAGTACATAAACCCTGAATATCCGTTTTTTTACCTTGATATTCGAGATGACCCTGATATTGGCAAAGTAGTGACCAGTGATCATATACCCCACCAAACAGTTCAGCAAAATTTGCAACTTTATCCGTTGCCTTGATATTTAGCTCAAAATTAAAGTCATGGCCCTCACGTTTGGCATGGAAATTGGGATATTTCCCCTTAAGCAATAGGTCATTGCCAAAACGTAGTGATGAACCATCTGCGCTCAATTCACAGTCATTCTGGACACTATATCCATTAAAATGATCTGCTGTACCTACGGCTGTGCCAATGAGAACATTGGCGGTATCAATATCCGTGGTTTTGATGAGATGATGATTTCTAAAAAGTTTAATTTTTGGCTGACCAATGACGGTGAGTAAATTTAAAAAATTGAAAGGAGCAGGCAGGTTCGGAAACATCGAACCATAATGTACACAGGTATATTTTCCTTTTGGAATATGGACCTCTGTCTCAGGATTAAATGGGTAGCTATGATGTAATCCTGAACGGTCAATTAAGTTATTGATGGCTGCTGGAGCATGGATTTTTTCTGGGAAAGGAAATTTCATTAAGTATAATCCTAAGTTTAGGCCTAAGTTTTACGACAGTGATTAAAAATATATTGAGGTATCTGTTTATATTGAATGTCATTTTAGGAAAATGTCGTGTCATTTATAATGCTGGTTGAGAATATTTAAAATTTAACTTTCTAAATGGGGTTAAATTTCTATAATGGGTATAGTTTCGAATTGAAAGAGTTGAAGATGGAATTAGATCGTTTTGATAAACAGATTCTTGAAATTTTGACCCATGAGGATGTCAACCTGAATGAACTGTCAGAGCGTATCAACCTATCTGTTAGTTCAGTTCATCGTCGGATCAAAAACCTGATTGAGTCCCAAGTCATGGGACAACTCAAACGAGAAATTAATTTTAATAAACTCGGCTTTAGCCTGCATATTCTGTTGCAGGTTTCATTGAGCAAGCATGACAGTGAAACTTTTGACAAGTTTTTGCAGGAAATTGAAGATATTCCAGAAGTGACCAATGCCTTTTTGGTAACGGGGCAAAGCGCAGATTTTATTCTGGAACTGGTGGCTCGCAATATGGATGACTACAGTGAAATCCTGTTACGCCGTATTGGCAAGATTGACAGCGTGGTTGCACTACATTCAAGCTTTGTGATTAAGGAATATAACGTATTTAACTGCTATAAACTTTTAAACAAGCTATAAAAAATGCATCTAAAAAGATGCATTTTTTATTCATCTGAGTGGTTTACGCATCGAGTTGAGCTAGAACATCTTCAGAGAACTCAACGTTGGTATAAACGTTTTGAACATCATCCAGATCTTCAAACATATCAATCATTTTCATGATTTGCTTGGCTTGATCAATATCTGTGATTTCAGCTTTGGTTGATGGACTCATGACCACTTCTGCATTGTCGGACTTTAAACCCGCAGCATTCAAGGCATCTTGTACATCACCAAAACTTTCTGGTGTAGTAATAACCAGGATTCCATCTTCAGAAACTTCAATGTCTTCTGCACCAGCTTCCAGTGCCACATCCATGATTTTGTCTTCTAAAGACACATCTTCAAAGCTAATTTCACCGCGTTTGGTAAATAAATAAGCCACTGAACCCGATGTACCCAGGTTACCATTATTTTTTGAGAAGCAATGACGAACGTCTGGCACAGTACGGTTTAAGTTGTCTGTCATGGTTTCAACCAGAACGGCAACACCACCAACACCATAACCTTCATAAGTGACTTCGTTTAAATCTTCATTATCCTCGCCACCTGCACCACGCTGAACAGCTCGGTTGATTGCATCACGCGTCATATTCACTGAAAGTGCTTTTTCAATCACCGCACGCAGACGGGGATTACTGGCTGGATCGCCACCGCCTAGTTTCGCTGCTGTAACGATTTCACGAATATATTTAGTAAAGACTTTAGCACGGCTGGCATCTTGTTTTGCTTTACGATGCTTTGTGTTGGCCCATTTAGAATGACCTGCCATGGAAATAACTCCAAAAAATTAAAACTTAAAAAAGTGCAGGAATATTAGCATAGCGATGGTTTTGTTGAAAACAACCGTATTTGATATTCCAAATTTAAAATTGGCCTGATGATCTTAACGTGAACAGAACAAACGCTATTGAATTTTCACATCGATGCCATATTCGGCATACAAGGTTTTGATTTTTTCTAAATCCTGCTGCAAGTCGGTTGGATAAATTTTACCTAGAATACCGCCTTGCTTGGTTTTGGCATTGGCATACATCAGGATGATGGGTACATTTGCCGCCTTGGCAATATGCCAGAAACCAGTACGGATTGGCTTGCGTTCTTCGCCATCTTTGGCACGTGTTGCCTCAGGTGCGATCACAAGGTTGAAACGATCATTTTGATTAAACAGCTCAACCATTTGCGTCACAATATCTTTGCTGGCCTTGCGGTCAACAGGGATGCCACCAAGCTTTTCCAGAATCGGTTTGAGAGGGCCTTTAAACAGCTCTTTTTTGATCAGGGTATGGATTTTAAGCTCTAAAATTTCAAATAGTGCAAGTGACAGGATGGTGTCCAGATTTGAGGTGTGCTCAAAGCCAATAATAACTTGTTTGTTTTCTAAAATGGCTGGATCGACGTTATATGTCCAACCTGTTGCTTTAAAAATGGATTTTCCTAAGAATTTTTTCATGGCAGAAATACATGACAAATGAATGGCAGCAGTGTAATACGAGTTTTTTAGAAAATACATATCCTAAAATTCCACACTAAAAAGAAATTTGGATGTTTCTTAATTGATCAAAATATGCAGATATTATCTTTACTCAAGACGCAGAGATCAGATAGAATCAGCGCAGTTTTTGGTTTTAGTTCGTTTTTTAGCGACTTGATAAAATCATCTGCTTGTAATTTAAGTTAAATTTAGCTAACATCAAGCGACTTTAATCATAAGAAATATGATTAAAACTTTATAAGGGCCTATAGCTCAGTTGGTTAGAGCAGCGGACTCATAATCCGTTGGTCCCGTGTTCAAGTCACGGTGGGCCCACCATATAAAACAACCACTTAGGTGTACTAATCCTAAGTGGTTTTTTAATGCCTAAATTTATGTAAGCACTATGTAAACGTTTGAGATAAACAATAAAAAGGCCTGAACGCTTAACAAAAAGACCAAACTTCTTTTAAGAAATTTTTAAGATTGAATCCTTAGTTTTTAATCATGAGTTGATGAAAAAAACGCCGAGAGGAGCTTTCAATGAATATGCTTTATACCCATAAACCGAACTACTATTTCTTTGCGCATAAGCTGGTATTATTCTTGGAGAGTTACCTTAAAGATCATCCTACGGAACAGCAGACCAGTTTCAATCTGCAAACCATTTATGACCTGTTTAGCCATGACCGTGCCTCAAGCACCACCAACCTAGAGGGTATTTTAAATATCGCTGATGAATACGTGCTGGACACAGATGAGGGGCAGCAAGCCTTGATTCGTGCTTATCATGTTCACTTGGATAATCATGTACTGGCGCTTGAATTTAACCCTAAAGCGATTGCCAGCCTGAAAGCAGGTCAGAGTATCGTAAGTCCACAGGCGGCTTAAGGAAAATCTATCTCTCATATACACTTGGCTACGGCCAAGTGCCTTTTTATCAAGCTGATTTTGTATGATCTATCCGCTATGATGTTGGTTTCAGTTGAAATCATCAGAATAGCATTATGGATAAGGATTTTAAGTCGGAAACATATACTGTCGATGAAAGTGTCACGGATACCCTGATATGGTTGATGCATCATCAAGAAATTTTTGATTCGTTTCATTTTGATGCCCATACTCAGGAGTTGTCTGTCACCCACGCGGCAGGTGTAGATATTATTCGGGTTGGGATGTTCCTTAATGCCAAATATGGGATTCTGGTGACATCTTAGTTCAGCTTTAAATAGTCCTAAACATATCTGATCTTTAGGATGTATGATTTAGCTAAACTTAATAATAAGCCCAAACAGGATTTGGGCTTGTTGGGTGAGTTAAGGTTTATATAAACCATGATCAACAAGGTGCTGGCGTAGGATCCGTCGTAATTCCAGAATTGCTTCTGGTGTTTCCTGAATCGAGTGGCCGCCATGAATGATTTTTTCAGAAACAGCACCATCTAAATGGGCACTTTTATAAGGCACAATCCCGTCAGTAATTACATTAGGGTCGTCACTCTTGGTGATGTTGCCCATAATTGAATGGAACACCAAACCTTTTTCTGGTGGAATATTGGCAGTCAATTCCATGAACTTGGACTTTTTACTCAAGTCACTTGGACCATTCTGAATCACGTCATTGGTCAGGGTTTTTACGAAATCTTTCAGGTCAACATCATCGCTGGTCAAGGTATCTGCCAGCGTGGTGAGAAATGTTGCAGGCAAACGAATAATCTTACGCGCAGCCAGGGTAAACCAGCGATCTGCATAGTCTGTTCCGCGATGTGGCGCAGCGAGGAAAATGGCACGGTCAAAGTTGGTGATTGGTTCCATTTTCAGCCGCTCACCAATTACGGGGTGCTTTCTTAAACGGGTCTGTTGGCGATTGTTCATCATTGCCAGGGCTTGTTTGGAAATGTCGGCATCACTGACCAGTAGACGGCTAATAATTCCGCCCATACTATGTCCAACCAAAACAGCATCTTTCGCAGCTGCATCTTTAGGATTGACGGTGGAAAAGGCTTGCTTGAGCAGGGCATAGATCTGGAAACGGCTTTCCAGAATCGGCATATTGGTTGAATAAAACACCTGCCACACCTGATAATGTTCACGTAGTACAGCATCCCCCATAATGTCGTTGGTCACGGCAATCCATGCTTCAGGGCTACTGGCCAGACCATGCACCAGTACAATGATCTTCTTGTTGGGATTGTAGGGTTCCAGCATGTAGAGATGCGGCATGGTTAAATGCTGGTCACGGTCAATTAGCGTTAGGTATGCCGCCGCACCCAGATTATTTTCGGCCAGCCATAAACCATAGGGTGCGGAAAAATTGGCAGCCAATGAGTAAGGCTGGCCTGCGATATTGACTTTGTCAATGCTATACGGGTCATAGACCTTAATTTCAAATTCAGGGCTGGTTAAAACATCATTCACTGAAGCGGTTGGTTTTTTCGGCTGGGCAATAATGGTTGCCGCCAGATAACGTGCCTTGTGAATGTTTGGATTAGTGCCTTTCGGATAATGATAGGTTAAAGGGTCAAGAATATATTTATTGTCATGCTGTGACACATCACCAGAAGGAAATACCGCAACAAAGTCAGAACCGAAACCGTCACGTCGGTTAATGGCCTTTAAACCTGAGAAATTCATGTTATAGCTTGAAATGAACTTCTCAAGCTTCATGTCCTGTAACCGCTGATAGGACTGAATATCAAGGGTATAGGTACTTTTACCAATCTTAATTGTTGGGGTGATATTGGTGGTGGGATTTCTTAGACTATGCACATTGACCAATTGGGTCAGCGCCTGATTGTAGAAATCCCGAATCTGAACCTGTCGGTTATCAAAAATCCGTTCCTGTGGCTTTCGGGAGGTTTTAAATAAATAGGCATAGCTATAGCGGATACTTTTATCCAGATTTTCCAGTTGTTGGTCTAGGCAATTCTCATAATTTTTCTGGATAATTTTTTGGTCATCTTCAGACTTATGTTTGGTCAGCTTACTTATTTTACATTCTGATGAATCTGAAAGTGCCATGGATTTGGCCAGATAAAGTTCACTTGCTGTTGAGAGCAACTGTTCATCCAGTATTTGCGGAATTTTATGCAGGTCGGCAATACATTCATTCGGTGTCTGTGAACAGACTTTGGCTTCCTTGCCCGACATGGACAGGACATTGAGGCTGGCTTCACTTAGTTTTTTCTGGGTTAAAATGCTGTTACGTTCATTGGCAATGGTGACATCAATCGCCTGTTGTTTAAGGCTGACCACCTGACAACCGCTCATGACCATTGTGCTCAGCAGGGTAATAACAAATAGGCGACAATTTGGAGTAAATGCTAGCATCGGAATTCAGCAAATTAAGTGCGAAGATTAGAGCTATAATACGAAAAACGGCTGCTTTTTCAATCGGTATAAAAAAATAGACTGCTTAGGGCAGTCTATTTTTACAAAAAATCTGGATCAGTTCAGCACTTGCCACACATTCCAGCGTTTACCAGATTCCACTTCGCTAATAAGGCGGTCAGCCACTTCAGCTTCATCTGGATATTTAACTTTATAGTTCTTTAGGGTCTGGATGGCATTTTTCTTTTGTTCTAACCAAAGAAAATTGTTTGCGGCAGAAAGATAGGCTTCCTGTACACCACCTTTAATGGCCTTGTCTAAATATGGAATTGCCTCACGTTGACCGCCACCCTCAGACAAGCCAAAACCAAACCAGAAGTTGGTTTCAGGGTCATTTGGGCTGATTGCCAAAATACGTTGTGCGTAATTGAGTGATTTGGTGGTATATGCTGTTCCGAGGTCCATATTACGCGCCATTACACTGGCTTTAAAGGCACGGGTTAATACATCCAGTGATGCATTTGGTTGTTCAGCCAAGGCATCAAGTTTCTGTGTGATTTCCTTAAGTTTGGTTTCATAACCCTTACGTTCCTGACGGTCAGGGAAACGTGGTGGATAGTGACGGGCCTTGCCTTCAACCAGTTGTAGGAAATCATCAATCTCAGTCACATCCACTTCATTATCGCCTGCAAGTACGGCATATTTCATGCTGCGCTGTTTGCTGTCGATGGTTGGAACGATCAGTTTATTCACTTCAAGTGTGGTTGATTTTGATGGGTCATTTTGCAGGCTTACCACCATTTTGGTCACAGGCTGTGTTGTTGCATCTTTAATTGCAAGCTCAAAGCTTGGTGGCGCATCATAATTAACTGGATTCAAAGCATAGAATGGTGGTGTTGGATCTGGTTCTTTAAAAACAAAAGGCTGGGGTGCCGCTACTTCTTTTTTTACAAGGGGTGGGGTACCACATGCAGTTAAAACAGAAGTTGAAAGTACAAGTAATGCCAAAGGCTTAAAATTCATGCTTTACATCCATTAATTTTAGTGAATTAACTAGGTGGGTCGTTGGTTTTACCAGTCTAGGAAAAGCAAAACCAACTTGCAACGAGAAGCTTGTTACATTTCTTTATAGATAAGCTCTATTAATATCCATCTCTTGATTATGTGGCAGATGTTTTGGTTTGGGCTTCACATTCACGCCTAACTTCTTCAATGATTTTGAGTTCCTCTTTGCTAAATGGCTGTGTCTTCTGGTTTTGTCCCTTAAATGTTGGGTCCAGTAGAGAGAGGCGCTGGCAAAGGGTGTTCATGCGCTTTTCATTTTGCTGCATACGATCCAGTAAAACACGAATACCCTCTAAAATTGGGTCTGACTGATCCTGCGTGGTCGCATAAGGCTGGAAGCCAATGCTTTCAGCATAATCACGGCGGCGTGCCTCGTCCTGCTCAATCTGGGTTTTATCCTTGAAAATGTATCGTGCAGGGTTGCCAACGGCGGTTACGCCCTCAGGAACTTCCTTGGTCACAACCGCATTTGAACCGACTTTTGCCCCTTTATGAACGGTAAATGGTCCAAGAATTTTGGCGCCTGCACCGACCACCACGCCATCTTCAAGCGTAGGGTGGCGCTTGCCTTTATTCCAAGTGGTGCCGCCAAGCGTAACACCATGATAAAGGGTGACATCATCACCAATTTCAGCAGTTTCACCAATTACCACACCCATGCCATGATCGATGAAAAAACGTTTGCCAATTTTTGCACCTGGGTGAATTTCAATACCCGTGGCAAATCGGCTAAAAGAGGAAAGCAGACGGGCAGTGCCCTTGTATTCTTTCTTCCAGAGTTCATGGGCCATACGATGCATGATCAATGCATGAATCCCAGGATAGGTGGTGAGGACTTCCAGCGTATTGCGTGCAGCAGGATCACGTGCAAATACAGCCTGAATGTCTTCTTTAAGCTGTTTAATCATTGGAATGATCCTCCGTTGTTTTTTTCCATGAACCATTGGCTAAGGCCTGTACGCGGCTAAAGATTCCGCGTAACAAATGATATTCCATACGATCTAATTGTATCCTTCCGAATAAACGGCGCAAGCGTAACGGTAGTAAACGGGGATTACTTGGGTCTAAAAACTCGATTTCAGTCAGCATTTTTTCCAAGTGGGGGTAGAATTCTTCCATTTGCCTTTGCGTGACCAAAGGCTCATCCCACTGCATGCTTTGCTGTTGCTTGAGCTGCATGTGATCATCAGGTGTTTCCGTAGGTGCATTTTGCTCAAGTGCAGCCATACGCAATTCATAGCACACCACCTGAATGGCCTGAGCCACATTTAACACACCATACTCAGGATTGACTGGAATGGTCAGGTGATAATTGGCAAGAGCTAACTCTTCATTGGTGAGCCCGCGATCTTCACGGCCAAACACAATCGCGATATTTTGTTGTTGATGGGCTGCCTGCAAGGCCTCTTTTGCTGCAGGGCGAACATCGAGCAGCGGCCAGGGAATGGTTCGGCTACGGGCACTGGTTCCAAAAACCAGATGACAGTCCTGAATGGCCTGCTCCAGTGTTTCCACAATTTCAATCTGCTCAATTAAATCCTGTGCGCCAGCAGCAAGGGCATCAATGTCAGGATGCGGATATGTCTTTGGTGCAACAAGCACAAGCTTGGAAAGTCCCATGGTTTTCATGGCACGTAAGGCACTGCCGATATTGGCGGGTAGCGTGGTGTTCACCATCACAATACGCACATGATCCAAATGTTTGGACACATGATTTTGGTCAAACAGGTTCATAGATTATCCAAAATTAAGAATATTGGGAGACTTCGGCTTGATAGAGGTCTAGAGCCTCATCCATTGACATATTGTCAGGAGGTGGAGGGACAGCCGCAACTTTTGGTGTCTCAACCACTTTGGCAGCTTTAGACTTGACCTGATATTCGATGTAAATCGCATCCTTGCCGAAATAGTCACGCAGTTTGGCGAGTAGCTCGTCAAGTGGAGCAACTTTCCATTGTGCGCCCAGCAAAAGTTCAGCGCTTGCAAAACTTTGCTCAAGCTGGATTTGCACCCCAATATGCTGACACATATCGATGTTGCAGTAAGGTAAAAGCATGCCTTGCAGGTCTTTTGCCAAAGATTTGCCCATCAGGTCATGTGCTAGGCGAATCTGGATGTTCTGTGCCCGTTTTTGCCGTATTTCATTCAGGTTAAATGCCTTACTTAAACGTGCCATCGGGCGGTCAAAGCCCTCACGTTCATAAATCTCCCCTTCAATCACCACCACCTGTTCCAGTTTGAGAATGTCTTTATAGCGCTGGAAACGTTCGTGGTTGCAACTGACTTCAACACGCGATGTCCCATCATCCAGGGTAATCATGATACGGTTTGGGAAGTTGGCAATATCCAGCACCAAACCTGCAAAAACAGTGGTTACACCACGACGTGTTGGGGTCAATTCATTCAGTTTGACTGAAACGAACTGCTTTAATTCCTGACGATAGGTATCAATCGGGTGGCCTGTTAAATACAGGCCCAGCGTATCTTTTTCACCTTTTAAACGGACTTCATCTGACCACGGTTTGACAGGTTTGGCTGGCTTGCGCTGAACTTCCTCAACTTCACCAAATAGGTCCATAATCCCCGTTTCGCGGTTGCTGCGTGCCTGTTCAGCCGCCTGAACCGCTTCTGGAAGTTGTGCCATCAAACTTGAACGTTCAATGCTCAGACAATCCAGTGCACCTGCACGGATCAGGGCTTCAAGTGTGCGTTTATTGATTTTTTTCAGGTCAATACGATGGCAGAAATCAAACAGGTCCTTATACGGACCTTCCTTGATCCGTGAATCAATCACAGACTGCATTGCCTGTTCACCCACACCCTTGATCGCCCCCAAGCCATAGACAATGGTGCGTTCATCACTGGCATGGAAATGGTATAGCGACATATTGACAGAGGGCGGTAACACGTCGAGTTTATTGTTACGACAGTCATCAATCAGGAATACAATGCTGTCAGTATTCTGCATTTCCGATGACAATACCGCCGCCATAAATTCGGCAGGGTAATGTGCCTTTAACCATGCGGTATGATAGGCAACCAGTGCATAGGCTGCGGCATGTGATTTGTTAAAGCCATAGCCAGCAAACTTTTCCATATAGTCAAAGATATGGTTCGCGGTTGCTTCATCAATATTTTTTTCGGCAGCACCTGTAATAAAGATTTGACGCTGTTTGACCATCTCCTCAGGTTTTTTCTTACCCATGGCGCGACGCAGCAGGTCTGCGCCACCCAGCGTATAGCCTGCACAGAACTGTGCCGCCTGCATTACCTGTTCCTGATACACCATGATGCCATAGGTAGGTTCCAATACACCCTCAAGCAAAGGATGCAGATATTCAAACTCGCCACCATGCATACGGTGGATAAAGTCTGGAATCAGGTCCATTGGGCCAGGACGGTATAGTGAAACGAACGCGATAATCTCTTCAAACTTGCTTGGTCGTGCTTCCTTGAGCATCTTTTTCATGCCGACAGATTCAAACTGGAATACCGCAGTGGTGTTTGCCTCGGCAAAGACCAGATAGGCATCTTTATCATCCAGTTCAACATTGGCAATGTCGAGTGGGGTATCCGACTTGATCCTTTTGTTAATATTCTGAACAGCATCTTCAATAACAGTCAGGTTACGCAGACCCAAAAAGTCAAACTTGACCAGACCCGCCGCTTCAACGTCATCTTTATCGTATTGTGCAACACGGTTGGTGCCATCAGCATCACAAAGAACTGCGGAATAATCGGTAATTTTACCTGGTGCAATAACCACACCACCCGCATGCTTGCCTGTGTTACGGGTAATGCCCTCAAGCTTGAGCGCCATTTCCCAGATTTCGGCGGCATCATCATGATCGGGATTGGATGGATTGGTAACGATATCCTTGAGCTGCGGCTCCATTTCAATCGCCTGTTTTAAATCCACACCCAGCGGTTTGGTTGGCACCATTTTGGAAATACGGTCAGCCAGACCATAAGACTTGCCCAGTACGCGGGCAACATCACGAATCGCACCTTTGGCTGCCATGGTACCGAATGTTGCAATCTGTGAAACCGCTTCACGACCATAATTCTGGGCAACATACTCAATTACACGGTCACGGCCCGCAATGCAGAAATCCACGTCAAAGTCGGGCATGGAGACACGTTCAGGGTTAAGGAAACGTTCAAACAGTAGGTCATAACGCAGTGGGTCAAGGTCGGTAATCTTTAAGCTATAAGCAACAAGTGAACCTGCACCTGAACCACGACCAGGCCCCACAGGTACGCCATTGTTTTTTGCCCACTGGATAAAGTCCATGACGATCAGGAAGTAACCTGGGAATCCCATTTTCAGGATAATGTCGACTTCATACTTGATCCGTTCATCATAGGGCTGGCGAACTTCTGCCCAGTCTTCACCACGTTTTTCAACTGGGTAAAGATGATTTAGGCGTTCTTCCAGACCTGTACGCGACAAATGCTCAAAATAGGTGTCGATGGTATAGCCATCTGGAATCGGGAAGTCGGGTAGGAAATAAGTGCCCAACTGTAAGCTGACATTGCAGCGTTTTGCAATCTCATAGGTGTTTTCAATGGCACTAGGAATGTCTGAAAACAGTTCAGACATTTGCTCGGCCGTTTTAAAATATTGTTCAGGGCTGTAGGGTTTGGGCCGTTTGTCATCACCCAGGACATAACCATCGGCAATGCATACGCGGGCTTCATGCGCCTCAAAATCGTCCTGCTCAATAAAATGCACATCGTTGTGTGCCACCACACCAATTTGATATTTTGCAGCAAGTTTTGCAGCCTGTAGGATAAAATCCTCTTCGCCAACACGTTCGGTACGGGTTAGGGCTAAATAGACACGGTCGCCAAATTTCTCAATCCACGCTTCCAGTAAAGGTTCAGCTTTCTGTGGGTTGGATGAGCAGAGCATTTTGCCAACATCGCTATGTTGACCCAGCAGAATGATCAGGTCTTCCGCCTGTTCCAGTATCCATTCTTTCTGTATGCAGGGCGTGCTGAGTTGTTGTCCCTCAATAAAACCACGCGACACAATCTCAGTTAAATTCCGCCATCCTGTATTACTCATGGCAAGCAAGGTTGCGCGATGTTCAGCATCATTCAGGCGAATGACACTACCCATAATTGGCTTGATGCCTTTACCCAGACATGCGCCGTAAAATTTTACCGCTGCGTGCAGGTTGGACAAATCGGTGATGGCAAGCGCAGGCATTTCTTCTGCAACAGCAACTTTGACCAAATCGGGTATGCGAACAATCGATTCGGTAATCGAGAATTCTGTATGTATACCGAGATGAACAAACTGCATAATAAAGACGATCCTTTTTCAAACCAAGGCATAGTTTAGCATGCAAACTTATAATGACATGCTTAATATTTTGGCAAACCGTATGGCTGCCTGATTATTTGGGTTAAATTGGAAAAATAATTTTTTATTTTTATATGCTTATAAATCAAAAGCTAAGATGAATATATTTGTGGTTGGAATGTGATTGCTCAAATTTTATCTGTTTATGAATGGTGCTGGTTCCTAACCTTGCTGGTGGATATGTACAGTTAAAAAAAAAATTGGAGACTTATATGAAATGTACCGTTTTCAAGATTGAAAGACAGCTTTCCTGCTGCTTTCAACCTTGTTAAATAGCGGGAAACTAAATGATTCAGTTCCATCATTTGAATAGGTTGCTAAAAATGATGTTGCACCCAAATCAATCCAGAAAAAAGTCTTTTTGTAGCTGAGTGTTGCCACTGACACAGGCATACTGAGTGAAATCAGTCATCCCGATACGCGCCAACGCTTGCTCATCGGTTAGGCTTTGTCCTGTCAGTTCGCCTTTCGCCGTACTATAAATCGCAAAAGCTGCATCTGCCATAATTTCTGGCTTTCGGCTGAGCTGCCGTGTATTTTCTTCACCTAGGTTCTTCGAAACCGCTGCTGTGGCGATATAAGTTTCAGGCCAGAGGGTATTACAGGAAATGCCATAGTGACGAAATTCTTCTGCCATACCTAGCGTCAGAATCGTCATACCATATTTAGACAAGGCATAAGGCGAGAGCATACCTAACCATTTCGGTGACATATTCACAGGTGGCGATAAGCTTAAAATATGCGGATCTTTTGCTTGTTTGAGATAGGGTAAAGCGGCCTGCGCACAAATAAAGGTTGCACGATGGTTAATGGTTTGGATCAGGTCATATTGTTTTAATGAGGTGGCTTCGACTCCTGTGAGTGCAATCGCACCTGCATTATTAATCAGCACATCAATGCCACCAAAGTTCTTGGCTGCTTGTTGCATGGCAGCATGGATTTGCTGTTCATCTCGTACATCTAAAAGTAAGGGCAGTGCTTTGCCACCCGCAGCTTCAATCTCTTCGGCGACGCTATAAATCGTGCCTGTTAATTTGGCTGTTTCCACTTCCGTTTTTGCTGCAATGACAACATTTGCCCCAGCTTGTGCTGCTTTCAGCGCAATGGCTCTGCCAATTCCTCGGCTGCCACCCGTAATAAAAATGGTTTTTCCTTGCATATTACTCATGTCGATGTCCTATATTTAATTTTTATCAATATGTCGTTAAATCATAAAAGGATGTGCAAATTTTTCTGGATTGTAGAGTTGTCGTTGTTTGGCAATCTCAACAATGCGATGACGCAACTGACGTTTGATCACGGCGTAGGTTAGACGATGCTTTTGTGACATCTCTTCAGCAAACTTAAAGACTTCAGCATTTAATGATTCGGCAGGATGAAGCTGATGAACCACATGTGCGTCTAAGCACTCAATCCCAGTCATGGATTTGCCTGTTAAGGACATTTCCCAAATGGCATGTTGATTGGGAAGGAGTTGCACAATTTCTGCAATACAGTCAGTAAAAGGAATGGTCAGTTTGACTTCGGGGAAGCAAAAGCGTCCTTTGTCTGCCCGCATCAAGCGGAAGTCACATGCAGATGCCAAGATTGCACCACCTGCATAAGCATTGCCATTAATTTCCGCAATGACAGGGAGGTTAAGCAAGGCCAAGCGCAGCAGCATATTTTCCAGTTGCGTGGTAAAAGCTTTTTTATCTTGCATGGATTGCTGCATTAACCATGCGAGGTCTAAGCCATTGCAAAAAGTCTTGGGGTGGTCGCTTCGAATGACTAGGCAAGCATTATGCGAATGGCGCTCGATCTCATCAAAGATCTCGATATATTCATTCAGCACATCTTGATTTAAGACATTTTCCTGATCGCCATTGGTTAAGGTGAGAACATAAATAGACTGCTGTTGATCAAACGTCATGGTGGTCATTGAAGCGCTTCCTCATTCTGCGATGGTTGATTGATTGCAGTCATTATTTCGAATAAAACACTCGCACAATAGGTGTGACTATGCCATATTGATGATCATTTTAGGACAGTGGATGTGCGATGCGAGATCCTTTTGGATTGTTTCAGGAAACCATCTCAGTTTCATATGCACATCTATTATTAGAAATTGTGCATGATTATGCGATTGATACTGAAACAGTTTTGTCTGGCACAGGATTGGTGCTGGCAGAAATGAAACAAGCCGATGCCAAAATGAGTGCGCATCAATGGTCAAAGCTAGTGGTGAATGCTTTAAGGCTGACGGATAATCCAAGGCTTGGGATTGAATATGGTTTTAAATTACGTCCCACTTCGCATGGAGCCTTAGGTTTTGCATTTCTGAGTTGTACTGATGTTGAAACTGCATTAACGCTGTGCCAACAGTATTTCTGTACACGAATCCAGAACTTTACCCCTGAATGGTACATGGATGAAGACTTTGTCTATGTCTATTTGGATGGTGTACATCCTGTTAAATTTGGCAATGAACAGCAATCTGATCAATTACGACACTTTCTGATTGAAAGTTTGCTATTTGGGGCGATTCATTTTTTAGCTTTGTTTTCTGAAAAAATTGTTGAACGTTGTGAGGTCTTTGTTGATTGGGCCGATGCACAAAATTATAAACGTATCGATTTATCTCAGATCAAGATTCATTTTAATCAGCAACGCAATGGCCTGCGCTTCCCCAAGCAATATCTGCATTGTAAAAATCCTAATGCTGATCAAGTCGCATTCCAGCAGGCATTATTGTATTGCGAAAATGACAAATTGAAATTACTCAAAGAATCGGCGCGCGACCTACAGAAAAGTATTCGTTCTGAGTTGTTGTATAAAGCTGGCAATACTTATCCGACATTAGCGTTGATCGCACAGCGGTTGAATATGTCTGAACGAACCATCAAGCGACATTTACAGGTACAAGGAACTACTTTTTTACAGATTTTGGCTGAGGTACGTTTTAGTCAAGCCAAGAAGTTGCTGCAACAACCACAATATAGTATTCAGGACGTTGCAGCTCTGGTGGGGTATGAAGAAGCCACAAATTTTATTCGAGCTTTTAAAAAGATGTTTGGGGAAACACCGAGTCAGTATCGGAAAAGCTATTTGTCCAAGGCCGATTCATCCGACATCGCCAACTGAACCGTTACAATAAAAAGTTCTAGCGAATGCTGAATCTGTTCGGTCCATTCAAAGGAACAATTCATACGAATAAAGTGCTGATGAGACGGCAGCACATTAAATAATGGGCTTGGGGCAACCCCAACCTGATTTTGAATGAGCTGCTCATAAATTTTCATACTGCTAACTTTATCAGGCAGTTGAATCCAAAGAAAATAGCCACTTGGATAGTTATACACCTTACAGTCTTTCGGTAGATGTTGTTTGAGATAT
Organism: Acinetobacter thutiue; assembly: GCF_030385805.1. Lineage (NCBI taxonomy): Bacteria > Pseudomonadati > Pseudomonadota > Gammaproteobacteria > Moraxellales > Moraxellaceae > Acinetobacter > Acinetobacter thutiue. The sequence goes on along the minus strand of NZ_JAUDZE010000001.1, from coordinate 955,956 downwards.
TGAAAGAATTGTTTTTTATTCTTTTCCAAAGCCCGTCTAAGCGTTCTCAGGTGCTTTTCATAATGATGATGAGAAAGGAACTCAACCAATGCATTCTGGATCAGCGCATTGGCTGAAATGGTGCTCATCAACTGTAGATGCTGAATATGTTCGGAAAATTTTCCAGCATAGACCCATCCCATACGGAACCCTGAACCCAAGGTTTTGGAAAAAGAAGAGCAGTGCAAGACCAGATTCTGCTGATCAAAATATTTCATTGGCAGAGGCTTTTGATTGCCGTAAAACAGTTCTTCATAGACATCATCTTCTATCAAATGAATTTGATGTTCATGCAGCAGCTTGGCAATTTTATATTTGATATCATCGCTGACGGTAAAGCCAATCGGGTTATGTGAGTTCAACATAAACCAGCACACTTTGATCGGATAGTTTTTAATGACTTGTTCAAAAGCTTCAATATCAAAACCATGTTGTGGATGTTCTGGCAGGGTAATCACCTTGAGTCCCAAACGTTCAGCTGCCTGCCATGCACCATAGAAGATGGTTTGCTGCAATAAAATATAATCGCCTGGTTGAGTAATTGCTTGCAGGGAAAGATTCAAAGCTTCTAAACCACCCGATGTAATGACAATGTCATCTGCATCAGTTGGAATCCCTTGCATACAATAGCGTTGAGCAATCAGTTTTCTGAGTGCTAAATTCCCAGGCGGTAGGTTGGTGGTTTGATCATAACTATGGCGATTGCGGGAAAGTTGCCCCATGATCTGAATCAGTTTGGGTGGATAGAGTAACTGACTATCTGGAAATGCAGAACCTAGTGGGCTGACCTGTTTAGACTGGATCGACTTGAGGTATTTAAACACCAAGGAGTTAATTTCAATTTTGGGGTTTAAAGAGACCACCGAATAAGCTTGTGGAATCTGGATATTATTTTGCTCTGCGACAAAATAACCTGACTTTTCCTTGGAATAAATCAATCCTTGCGCTTCCAGTTCTTGGTAAGCGTTCATCACGGTAATTAAGCTAAACCCTGATCGTTGCACTTGCTCACGTAAAGAAAGCAGTTTGCTGTGCGGCTGCCATGATCCATTTTCAATGAGAAGTTTCAGGTTGTGCGCTAATTGTTCTGATTTATACATAAAGTAAAGTGAATCCATCTTGATGGAACAGCTTGGTATGCAAGCTGCTCCATCTCTTTTTTAATAAGCAAACATCAATAACAGTCTAAATAGGCCTGCAATGATGGCGAGTGCAAAAAATCCAACTAACCACAGTATTATAAACCATTGAGTTTGGCTTAAATGCAGAGATTTAATTTTCATGCAAAGTTGCTCCTTAGTGATAACCTGTATCTCCAACCCGTACTTTATCTCTAAACACCCAGTACGACAGGATGGTATAGGCGATAATGATCGGAATGAGAATTACTGCACCAACCAATGCAAATTTCTGACTAGAATGCGGTGCTGCAGCTTCCCAAATCGTGACCGATGGTGGGATGATATTCGGCCAGAGGCTGATCACAAATCCAGTAAAGGCCAAGAACACGAGTGCCAAGGTATAGATAAAAGGTTTATAGTCCTGACGTTGTTTACAAGCTTTTAAAATTAAGAATGTAAACAGCAGTACTAAGATGGGTACAGGGCTAAAATACAGGAGATTCGGTAAGGCAAACCAACGCGCTGCAATTTCAGGATGGGTCAGTGGGGTATAGAGACTGACACCTGCAAAGACTACAAATAGCAAAATGATCAGCTTAGGCATCAGTGCATACATTTGATCTCGTAGTTCATGGTCGGTTTTCATAATCAGCCAGCCACAACCGAGAGCCGCATACATGGCAACCACACCCAGCCCCGTAAATAAGGCGAAAGGAGTGAACCAATCTAAACCTGAACCTGAGAAAATCCCATTGGTGGTTTGGATGCCTTGAATATAAGCACCTAAAATCACGCCTTGCAGGAAGCTGGACAGAATTGAACCCCAGATAAAAGCCTGATCCCACAAATGCTTGGTGCGATTGGCTTTAAAACGAAACTCAAAGGCAACTCCACGAAAAATCAAGGCGATCACCATCAAGGTAATCGGCATATACAACGCAGATAGTACAGTTGAATACACCAATGGAAAGGCAGCGAATAAACCTGCACCACCGAGTACCATCCATGTTTCATTGCCATCCCAGACAGGTGCGACGGTATTCATCATCACATCACGTTCTTCACGGCTTTTGATGAAAGGGAACAGAATCCCGATCCCGAGATCAAAACCATCCAGAATGACATAGATCAGGACACCAAGACCGATAATGCCCACCCAAATCAGAGATAAGTCAATCATGGTGTTTCTCCTTATTTGGGTTTTGTTGATCAATGCTTTCATCGACTGCACTTAAAGGACGCATTGGTGTTTTGAAATGCCCATGGCCTGCTGGCTCAAGATCAATCGCTTCAATAAATTCAGGACCTTTTTTCAATAGTTTCAGCATGTAGTAAATACCGCTACCAAACACGATGGCATAGACCACCACGAAAATGATCAAGCTGATCCCGACTTGATCGGCAGTCACCGTATGCGACAAACCATCTTTGGTGCGCATCACCCCATAAATTACCCAAGGTTGACGGCCAACTTCGGTGGTGACCCATCCCGCCAGTAAGGCGATATAGCCTGTAGGCCCCATGACAAAAGCGAATTTATGAAACCAAGATGAACCATAAAGCTTGCCTTTTTTACGCAGCCATAAAGCAACGAAAGAGAGCAACACCATTAACATGCCAAGCCCGACCATGACACGGAAACTCCAGAATACAATGGTGGCATTTGGGCGATCTTCAGGTGCGAAATCTTTTAGACCTGTCACTTTGCCATCTATGGAGTGGGTCAGGATCAGACTGCCAAGATGAGGGATGCCGACTTCATAGCGGTTTTCTTCACTGTTTATATCAGGAATGGCAAATAATAACAGTGGCATGGACTCATTGTGATTGGTTTCCCAATGACCCTCGATGGCAGCTAGTTTTGCTGGTTGATGTTGCAAAGTATTCAAACCATGATGATCCCCAATCACCACCTGCAAGCACGAGGTGACAAGTACCATCCATAGACCCATCGAAAATGATTTTTTGACCAGTTCATCACGACGGCCTTTAATCAGATGCCATGCGGCAGTACCCACCACCAATAAGGAGGACACTAAAAATGCAGCGGCGGCCATATGTGCAAAGCGATAAGGGAAAGAAAGATTAAATACGATTGCCCACCAGTCTGTTGGAATAATGATGCCATTCTCAATGGTAAAACCTTGTGGGGTTTGCATCCAACTGTTGGAGGAGAGAATCCAGAACATGGAGATACAGGTGCCAATGGCGACCATCAAGGTGGCAAAGAAATGGGCTTTGGGGCTGACTCGTCCCCAACCAAACAGCATGATGCCCAAGAAGCCCGCTTCCAAGAAGAATGCACTGAGCACTTCATAAGTCAGTAAGGGGCCAGTCACACTTCCCGCAATACGGGAAAATTCACTCCAGTTGGTACCAAACTGGTAGCTCATCACCACGCCAGATACCACACCCATCCCAAAGGCAACCGCAAAGATTTTGATCCAGAATTTAAACAGATCTTTGTAAATCGGGTTTTGAGTACGCAGCCATTTCCATTCCAGCATAGCAAGAAAACAGGCGAGACCAATTGAGGTGGCGGGAAAGATAATGTGAAATGAAACAGTAAACGCAAACTGTATTCGGGCTAATTCTAAAGCAGTGAGACCGAGATCCATATATCCTCTCCTATAACAGACTTAAAATAGTTGCTAGGAAAATGTGAAAGAGCAGTTCTTAAATGGTTAAAAAATAAGATTAGAGTCGGTGTGCTCAATTCTTATGCAGAACCATTTTCAGTTCTATTCATCATCTGCTGTTATGGTGTGTAGGAGTAGATACACATGCTTATGATTTTTTTATAACAGATAAAGCAAAAATAAAACATCTGTTATATTTTTTTAGGCAGCCTCTGTAGCTATTCAGCGATTGATATCTTCTACAAAATAACACCAAGAACGGTACGGCTTGTTAAATAGTGTACAAAACGTACAGATCAATCAAAAGACAATGGTTTTGCTGAAAGGTGTGTAGGGCGATGTTTGTAACTAAAGAACTTAATGCGATAACCCAGCTTTTTCAGGATGGCGAGGTTTCGCAAGCAGTACAAGAGCAGCTACATCTTGACTATGTAAATCTCGAAGCAATCTTGTTACGAGGCAAGGTATTAAGAGACTTTTCTAAAGAGAAAGTCGCTTATATTGTGCAAGCAAAAATAGAGGAAAATGACAATAATCTTGGGTATTTGTTTGCCCCATTTATTATTGCCAATTTAAATCAGCCCGTGATTTATACAACACCGATTTCAGCAGCTGTTCTGGCAATCCTGAATCAATATTATCAGGCTGAGAAAAGTGTCAATTTAAAAATTGAAGAAGTGCTCCAAAGTCTAAAGCTTTATGTGGATTTGGTTGAACAGCCTAAAAAAGAAGCTGATTTTCTGTTTCGAACTTTGGTTAAAGCCCTCTGTCGAACAGATATTTCCCATCTTTTCTTGATTACACATTTACTTGTAAATCAGGATCAAATTCAAATCTTGCAGGAGTATTTGCAGATAAAAATTGACGTGATTTGCTGTGATACAGCAGAACGTAGTGTTAATGATAAATTGATTAATACTCGAAAATTATTGTTTAAAAACAAGGATGAGTTTCATAAAGTTATTTGTACTTTTTTTTCGAGCCTGAATGCGCAACTGGTGGCACAGATTGGCCAGTTCAGCCAAAAACAGGCGGCACATTTAATTGAGGATATGTTTTATTCAGAACACATTTTTGAAAAGTTGTCGGTCTATGCTGAATATATGCAAACCCGCATTCAAAATGGTGCCAGTTACAGGGCTTTGTCCATGATGTAGATGATGCAGTATTGAATTTTACTATTTAAATAGGAGCAGATGATATGTCTCAAGAGCAAGCAAAATTCCCATACCTTACTGTTGGGATTAGTATTTTACTTGGCTGTTTATTCCTGGTTTTCTTCTTTCTTGCGGTCAGTAATGAACCAGATTATATGCCATCACAGCAAAAGCAGAATACGGCACAGATGCAACAGTCAACGCAGGCTAATAAATAAGTTTGGGTATGGCGCACAATGCAAGGTTTATCTTTCTTACTGGTGATTTGAGCATTCACCAGTAAGCTTTTTTGACGCTTATGACTTTTTATTTATTCAGGGCTAGCTATTAAACTCAATAACGTCTTGGCGACTTTCCTGTCCAGCGTTTAAATGCGCGTGAGAAGTTTTTGGTATTGGTATAACCAAGATGGTTTGCGATATGTTCAAGTGATAAATTTGGATTTTTGAGTAATTGCGTTGCTTTTTCACACCTTACTTTATCTACTAATTCTCTAAAATTGGTATTTTCACTTTCTAATTTTCGTTGTAAAGCACGCTCAGAGATTTGTATTTTTTCCAAGATATCTGATAAAGGACTGATTCCCATCGCCTCATCGTAAATTAGATCTTGTATTGTACTGATAAAGCTGTTTTGTTTTAAAAGCTTACGTAATTGGTATTTACATTCTTCTCTTGCGAAACGTCCTGCAATTGCATCTGAATGAAGTAGGGGAATATCTAAAATTTCTTTTTTAAATTCTAGACAGGTAACAGGGCGATTAAATCTTACTTCGCCAGGAATTAAGGGAAGTAATTTATCAAAATAGTCAGGTTTATTAAATTGGACATCAGCAAAGCCTGTTAGGGTATGTCCAGAAATACTTTTCCCCATTTGTGCAAACCCAAGCAATAAAGCAATTTGGATGACTTCATCTAGGTAATAAGCTTCAGTTTGTTCAAATGTGATAAGCGCATGATCATTCACAACTTCTAGTTTAATGGTATGTATACTGGATTGGAGTGAAATGAATTCCTGGGCAACATTGAGTGCCTGTTTGACATTTTCAGCCAGCATGGCAGCCATTCCCATTAACCCATGACAGGTAATGGTCATTTGCATGCCTAAATAAAAACCAAACTCTAAAGTTGGAACCTGTGTAAGTTCAAGTGCCCGCTTTAGAATGCCCATGACAATCTTGGCATCTGCACGCCATAGGGGTTGTACCAGCTGCTCTGCGTGGAAACCTGAGTCTTTTAATAATTCATCTGCAGAAATTTCCCAACGAGATACAACATCCACGATCAGGGCGATATAGGTGCCAGGAACAGTTTTTTCTAATTCTTTATTGAATGTCATAAAAATGCGATGTCGGAAAATGATACTAAAATGGCTTGATAAGAACTATTACAACATTTTTTTATATTTAAAAATAGCTTCACCAATCCCCTAAGTAAATAGACCACGTTTTAAAACAGTTTATGTTTTTCTATGGGGTTGAATAGATTAAGAATAACACTAGGATTCGTAATGAAAAACGGAATTTTGATTGCAGCCTTAATGACAGTTTTCTCAACGACAACATATGCGAAAGTCGATATTTGTGTATTCGATTTACTGGGTAAGGCTGGTGAGTCGTATAAGATGGTCGAAGAGTGGGCATTGGCCGCAAAGTCTTGGAATGCTGATCTAAACCTGATTCCATATCAGGATGAAGCCAAGGCACAAAATGATTTTGAAGACGGAAAGTGCGATGGTATTTCCATGACATCGATGCGTGCCCGTAAATACAATAAGTTTGCGGGATCAATTGATGCCTTGGGTGCAATCACCAGCAATTCGATTGCGCAAAAAGCCATTACCTATGTACTAGACCCCCGCAATAAGCATCGTATGGTGACAAAGGTAGAGGGGGATGAATTTGAGGTTGCTGTTATCGCTCAAATTGGCTTGGCCTATGTGTTTGTACACGATAAAAATATCAATACCATTGAAAAAGGCAAAGGTAAACGGTTTGCCTATTTACACTATGACCAGGCCCAGAAAATGATTGTGGAACGTCTGGAACTGGTCGGTGTCCCTTCTGAAATTTCAGATTTTGCTAAGAAATTTAATAATAACCAGGTGGACGTGATTGCTGCACCAGCCTATGCCTATAAACCATTGGAAATTGCAAAAGGTCTAGGGGCAAATGGTGCCATGTTTAATTTTCCTGTTATCAATTTAACGGGCGACATCATTATTCGCCCAGACAAATTCCCTGCTAATTTTGGATTGAAGTCACGTGACTGGGCGATTAAGCAACTTCCCCAAAACTTTGCCACCATTGCGCGTCTGGAAGCTGAAATTCCTGCCAAATATAAGCAGGGGCTTTCTGCGGAAGATAAACGCCGTTATCAACAAATGTTGAGAGATGGACGAATCGAACTGACTAAATTGGGGGTTTATGACCCAGTGATGATGGGAGTTCTAAAACGTGCCCGTTGTACAGTGGAACGAACAAATTTTGAGTGTTCTTTAAGTGGGGAATAGCTAACCTGTTGTTCAGGCACTTAAATAATTGACTGATCCTACTGTAATTATAAAAAGTTTCTTTATAATGCGGCAAAAAATAAATAGCGATGATTTGGATAATCGTTATGAGTAGAAAGGCACATTCAGTGCCGAATGAAGAAAACAAACATAAGGTTTGTGAAAGGAAGAAAATATGAAAAAAGTTGCACTAGCCATTGTAACGACTTCTCTTATGGGAATGTCGATTTCTGCTCAGGCAAAAGTGGATGTCTGTGTTTTTGACATCTTGGGAAAGTCTGGTGAGGCTTATAAAATGATGCAGGACTGGGCATTGGCAGCAAAAGGCTGGGGCGCTGATGTCAATTTAATGGCAATTACGGATGAAGCGGTTGCTGATAATGACTTTAAGGCAGCCAAGTGCGATGCGGTTGCAATGACATCCATGCGTGCACGTCCATATAATAAATATGTGGGTTCTATTGATTCGTTGGGTGGTGTTCCAAGTGATGAGATTGCAAAGCGCGCAATCACTTTCGTTTCCGATGCACGTAACGCCGCCAAAATGACCACCAATCTTGGTGGTAACAAATATGAGGTAGCGGGCATTTCACCACTAGGCTCAGCTTATATTTTCGTTCGTGATAAAAGCATCAACTCAATTGAAAAAGCAGCAGGTAAAAAGTTTGCTGTCTTGGGCTATGACGATGCACAGAAACTGATTGTACAACGTGTGGGTGCTCAGGCCGTACTTTCTGACATTTCAAAACTTTGCCGCCAAGTTTAATAATGGTCAGGTTGATATGATTGGTGCGCCAGCCTATGCCTACAAACCATTAGAGTTAAGTAAGGGGCTGGGTACGAACGGTGTGATGTATAATTTCCCTGTGCTGCAAGTGACAGCAAACCTTGTATTGCGCCCTGAGAAATTTCCAGCAGGCTTTGGTCAAAAATCCCGTGAATGGTTTGTAAAACAGCTTCCAAAAACATTCGCAACCATTAAGCGTCTGGAATCTGAAATCCCCGCAAAATATAAAATGGACTTAACTGCTGAAGATAAACTGAAATACCAAAAAATGATGCGTGATGGTCGTATTGAACTAACACAACGTGGGATCTACGATGCGGGCATGATGTCTGTTTTGAAGAAAGCACGTTGTTCAGTAGATAAGGCGAACTTTGAATGTTCTTTGGCAGGTGAATAATACAGGACGTATCATTCTAAAAATCAAAAAGCCTAGATCATCTAGGCTTTTTGATTTCCACCATTTTACTTTAATGGTTGAGATTTTCTAAAAAACGCTGGATAATTTTTTGTGCCTGATTTTGCAATTGGGCTGCATAAAGCAGATTATCCTGTCTTAACTGGGGAATAGACAAATTGGCATGACGTATTTCGCAAGTATGACCAATTAACCATTTCTCAAAACTATGTTGACTGACTTCCAGATGAAACTGTAAGGCTAAAATCTGCTTTCCGACAGCAAAGGCCTGATGAGGATAAACATCCGAACTTGCCAATAAGGTCGCATGATCTGGTAAGTCGAATGTGTCGCCATGCCAGTGCAACACATGGGTATCTTCAAGTGCTGCCAGAATATTTTCAGCAACAGGCTGAATGTCCAGTTTGCCCCAGCCAATCTCTTTTTGGTGTCCAGCATAGACTTTGGCACCTAGTGCATGAGCAATCAGCTGCGCCCCCAGACAAATACCAATCGTGGGTTTATTGGCTGCCAAACGCTGTTTAAGCAACTCAATCTCATCAATCAGGAAAGGGTAGTCCTCAGTTTCATAAACACCAATTGGACCACCGAGGATGATGGTTAAACCCTCATAATTGAGGGCTGGGCTGAGGTCGTCAACACCCGCCTCGAAATAACGGACGCGGAAGCCAAGTTGATAAAAAGCATCTTCCAGAGAACCTAAATCCTCAAAGGCAAGATGTTGAATTGCATAAACTGTTTTAGGTAATGAGGCTGCTATCGTATTCATGGTTTATAAGGTCATTATATTGGAAGTGAGTTAAGGCATTTTTTGCTCAAGCCAGGCAAATAAGTCTTGGTAGACTTTTTCCCGTACTGCTGGGGCTGAAAGTACCAGATCATGCAAGCCGTTGTGTACTGATAAGGTTTGTATATCACCTTTCATTTTTTTGGCATTATTGGTCATGTCTTTGACATCAAGAATGACATCACTTTGCTGGGCATCAATTCCCCATTTTTTAGGGTATTTGGATTGATGTGAATGCATGATCAGGGTTGGAATATTCAGTGTAATCCCTTTATGGATTTCTTTTTGCGCTTCATGGATGGCATGCACAAAGCACAGTTGTACAAATGGCATGGATTCAGGTTTCCATTCCAGATTAAACTCCCATTCACCATGAAATTTTTTATGCAAACTTGGTACATACCACGGGTTTAGGCCACTTGGAAATTTGGCATTTGGGAAACGCTTGCCAAATTCACTCAGCAATGGAATTCCCACTTTTTTCTCAATGATACTCTTAAAGAAATCATAAAATGGACTATTTGCCCATAATGCCTTAACCAGACGATGGTCAGGATAATGTGCAGCGTATAAGGTTGTGATCAACCCACCTGTTGAATGTCCAGCAAGCAAAACCTGATTATGGTTTTCCTGACCGATGATCTCCAGTGACTTGCTGATTTCAGCATCATATTCACGTAAATCCCGCACGTAATACAGGGTTTGATGGGGAAGTTTGGAACGCCCATATTTTCTAAGGTCAAGTGCGTAGAAATCATAGCCATGCTGGTTGAACTGTTCAGCCATTTCTTTTTGAAAGAAATAATCGGTAAAACCATGAACGTACAACACAGCCTTTTTGGTTGCTTGAGCAGCTTTTTTTCGAACCAATGTCGCAACAACTTTCCCATCATAATCATCAGCAAAGTTCAGGGTGAGTTGCTGATAACCATCCCCTAGGATATCTGTTTGATAAGTATAAAAATTTGAAGTATTCATTTTTGATATAAAGTCTAAATTCATTCATCAACACATTAAATGAAAACATCTGGATGTCAATGGCAATCTGAGATATGAGTGGTTTTCCAGATCGGTTTAGGTTTTTATTTTTGACAAAAAATCGGTAAGCTATGGGCTGCTACTTTTACCTGATGAAATTATGAAACAAGAGACTGCACTGAAACTATTGAAAGCTGGAGAAAATGTTTTTTTAACGGGTTCAGCAGGTGCAGGAAAAACCTATACGCTTAATCAATACATCAATTATCTAAAGGCACGCAAGGTGCCTGTTGCCATTACTGCATCTACAGGGATTGCCGCAACGCACATGAATGGTATGACTATTCATACCTGGGCGGGTATTGGAATTAAAGACAGTTTGAGTGATGATGACCTCAAGCGTATGAAAGAGCGTAAATATTTAAAAGAGCATCTGGAAAATGCGCAGGTTCTCATCATTGATGAAATCTCAATGCTGCATGCCAAGCAGCTGAATCTGGTCAATCAGGTATTAAAATACTTTAAAGAAAGTGATGAGGCGTTTGGCGGTATTCAGGTCATTGTCGCTGGCGATTTTTTCCAGTTGCCACCAGTCGGGCGTAACGGTGAAGCCAATCGGGATAAATTCTGCTTTATGTCTGAGGCCTGGGTGGAGGCGAAATTTCGGGTGTGTTATCTCACCGAACAACACCGTCAGGATGATGAAATCCTCAACCAGATTTTAAATGCGATTCGGGCGCAGAGTATTCAAACTGACCATATCCGAGCGCTACAGCAATCACGCCAGCACGATATTGGTGAAACCTTTACCCGTTTATATACCCATAATATGGATGTCGATAATATCAACTATCAACATTTGAATGAGATTGACAATGAAAGCCATCAGTTTAATGCGGTGCTGGATGGTAATGAAAAGCTGATCGAAACATTGAAATCGTCTGTACGTGCGCCTGAAGAACTGACCCTAAAAAAGCATGCCAAGGTGATGTTTGTGAAAAACAACTTTGATTTGGGCTATATCAATGGCAGTTTGGGGGAAGTGATTGGTTTTGAGGAAGATGATCAGAACGGTATTTTGCCTAAAGTAAAATTGACTGATGGTACAACTTTATTGGTTGAGCCAGAAACATGGTCGATTGAAAACGAGGCAGGCAAGGTGATTGCCAGTTTTCAGCAGATTCCCTTGCGTTTGGCCTGGGCAATCACCATCCATAAAAGTCAGGGCATGACCTTGGAGGCCGCAGAAATCAACCTGACCCATACTTTTGAAAAAGGTCAGGGCTATGTGGCCTTGTCGCGGTTAAAGTCTCTGAATGGCTTAAAACTATTGGGTTTTAATGATCAGGCCTTGGAACTGGATAGTCTGGCCATTAAGGCAGACCGCCGTTTTCAGGAACTTTCTACTGAAGCCGAAGTCAATTTTGAAAACGTTGATTTAACCACACAGCAAAATGCATTTATCCGTCATTGTGGTGGTACGTTAAATCCGACTGAAATTAGCCGTAATGAGAAAAAGCTCAGCAAGGGCGGAAAGCAAAGTTATGCCACCGCGACTCTGGATGAAACCAAGGCACTGTTTGAAGAGGGTTATGATATTGAAGATATTGCCAGTGAAAGAGGACTGACCCCTGCAACCATCATCAATCATTTGGCACGTTTGCACAAAGAACAGAATCTGGATATTTCAGTGGCCCATCCTGGCGATGAAGTAGTGGAAGAGGTGCGCAAAATCTATAAGAAATTGCAAAAGCGCCAAAATCCTGAACATTTCACTGAAGATGGCTCAATCAAGCTGCGTCCAATTGTAGAGGCAACCAGTCCACGTATGGCTTATGATCAGGTACGTTTAGCCTTATTGTTTATTGAGTAGGGGCAGGAAAATGGTATATCTGATTTGTATAGAAATACTGGATGTGCCAAAAGAATATTATTTTAAGGCAGAAATTTAGGTGAGGAGTTAAAAGCGCAATCCTGATCAAGTTTGAAAAATCTGAATCTGGCAAATTAGTCTCTATCAAATGAACACTTAAAAGTTAAATGTATGATGCTATATGACCAGAAATTGCAAAGGGTATGTGAATATATCCAGCAGCATTTGGACGATGAACTTGATGTGGAAACTTTAAGTCGGGTTGCCGCATTGTCCAAGTTTCATTTTCACCGTATTTTTCTGGCAAATACGGGTGTGAATGTGATGAGGTTTATTCAGATGTCACGTCTTAAACGGGCATCCTACCAACTTGCATTCTCAACTGATACCAAGATTATTGATATTGCCCTAGAGGCAGGTTTTGATAGTCCTGAAGCATTTAGTCGAGCATTCAAACGTTCATTTGATCAAACTCCGAGTGCGTTTAGGGAACAGCCAGACTGGCAATCCTGGCACCAACGGTTTGTTTTTTCCCTACCTCAGAGAGAACTTAATATGAACGTGAACATTGTTGAAAGACCAGAAGAGCAAATCGCATTTATCTCACACTTAGGCGCGCCAGAACGTGTTTTTGAAACCGCTGCCCAATTTATTGCGTGGCGCAAGGAAACAGGTTTATCTCCAATCTTGAAAAGTAAAACCTACGGTATTCCATTCTCAGACCCTGAACAAACGCCAAGCGCAGAATTCCGTTTTGATATCGCAGGTACAATCAATACAGAGGTGCCTGAAAATCAATACGGGGTTAAGTCAGGTATCATCCCTAAAGGAAAATATGCGGTGATACGCCATCTAGGCAGTCATGACAATATAAAAGACAGTGTCTATCATTTATATCGCGACTGGTTACCGCAATCGGAACTGGAAGCTGGCGATTTTCCCGTATTTTTCCATTATCACAACTTTATCCATGATGTGGACGAATGTGACCTGATCACGGATATTTACCTGCTGTTGAAATAAGCTTAAGGCGCTGTTTGTATGGCAGGGCCTTATTCCAGTATTTCAATATCCACATATTGCTGAATCAGGTTTTCATCAAGCATGTGCACATAATCCATAAACATGACATTAAAGCTGCCTACGGTTTGTGCCTGATCATAGGCAAGCTTTCCCGCAATTGCGAAATGGGTATGTGATGCAAGTGCTGCAATGAGTGGGGAACTGACCGCACTATATGCCGCCGTTAATGCTCCCAGGGCACAGCCTGTTGCGGTGATTTTAGGCTGCAAATAACTCCCGCCGTTCACCTTAATCACGGCATCAAGCTGTCTGGAAATGAGGTAGTCCGATTCACCTGAGATTGCAATACATTCAGCATGCTGTAATAGGCTTTTTGCCTGGGCATAGACATCCTGACTATCGAGGGTGCTGTCCACACCTTTTGATTGTACCTGGCTGCCTGCAAGTGTGCTGATTTCAGAGGCATTGCCCCGAATAATGGTCGGTTTAAAGTGCAGAAGCTGGTCAACAGTTTCACTCCGCCATTTTAAAACCGCACCATAACCCACTGGATCAAGCACCCACGGCACTTGATGTTGTTGCGCTGTTTGTGCCGAAATCAGCATGGCCTGAGTTTGTTCAGTCGTCGGTGTTCCGACATTGATACTTAAGGCTGAACTGATTTGCGTAAAACTGTCCGCCTCAAATGGGTTGTCAATCATGGCAGGGGACGCGCCAGCTGCCAGCAGGATATTGGCCACATAATTATTGGCAACACTATTGGTCATGCATTGAACCAAAGGCGTTTGTTGCTGTAGTTCATGCCACGCCTGAATAATCTGTTCAATCAGTTGTTGTTTTGATGACATCGCAAATCCTTAAAAACTTTAACGTGTGAAATAGTGGTCTTGATGCTTGCATTGGCGGCAGATCAGCGAGACATAATCCTTGGCATCATAATCCACCACCAGATCATTTGAACCACAATACATACAACGTTTTACAGAATAAAAACTGAGGCGTGGTTCGATTTTACGCCATGATTTCCACACAGGTTGTATGAAAATACGCTCATCATAACCAAGAAACTTAAACAGCAGAATCTCACTCATTTTACTAAATGGAATATTATGTGGTCTTGGTAAGGTGGAGGTTTCCCAGCGTTCAGTCAAGGCACGTTCCCGATACTGTTCCAGCGTCTTTTTGAGCAGGTTGGTGTTGATAAACTTGTCATTTCGGGGCTGTAATGCCTTTTGTTTGTACAGATATTCCAGTGCAGTCTGGATTAAATAGTAAATCTGTCCCACTGCAAGGCTTTCCATCAAGCGATAACAGAAGCCCTGAAAATGTCGATTTCCTGCAATCTGAATGCCCCAGGTACGGCAGTAAAACTGCATAAACTGAACAATTTCCTGATATAGAATAAGGTAGAGGCTATCTTTCACCTCATCCGTGGTCTGGAATGGAATACCCAAGCTCAGGTTTTCATAAAACCAGTGCCGTAGTTGCTGTGTGATGCTAAAAAGACTTGGGTCAGCATAACCATCCAGACGAACATTCAAGTAATAATGCTCGGTTTCAATGCCTGAATCCTGCGGTTTTAAAATGCCTGCTTTCAGCAGTTCCTGAACAAGATGGTTCTGAAATAGATAATTCGGCGTAATTTCGTGATATTTGCAATTTTTCCAATGAATGAGTTCATCATGCTGGACCTCCTCACGCGCATACTGATCCAATAGGCTGAGCAGGAATAACTTGTTGAGAAAACTCAGCTGATCAAGGCTGTAAATGACTTCATCTTTTACCTTGTTTTTACGCTGTTCCTGCAAGCGCGTTTGTTGGGTCTGTTTCTTGCGTTGTGCTGTACAGGAGGCACAATGACAATTTAGGTTGCTGTCCTGTTTAAAAACGCGATGCTGGCAGTGGCTACATTCATGAAATTGCAGTTCATGTGTGTATTGTTCCGCCTCAATCCAGTACATGGAAGCATGGCACAGTGGACAATGGCTACTTTCATCTAACTGTTTTTGTAGAATCTGTAACTCCATTGATGCCTAACCCATATTATAAAAAAAAGATTATACATGCTGGACCAAGACAATGATGCAAAGTTTGTATCGTTAAAAAGTAGTTCCAAAATGAGACCTGATAGACTGAAGTATGGCTAAAAGTTAACTTTATAACGTTGATATTTTTTTAAATATGGTAAATTCCCGCGCCGATTAGAGTAATCACTCAATGCTATTTTAAAAGAGCAGAAAGGGGAAAAGATGAGTCACCAATTATTGAAGAAATGTGTTTTGGGGTTAATAGGTTGTTTTATTAGCATTGTTTCTTATGCCGCTTCGATTGAGGGATATTGGCGCAGTATTGATGATCGAACGGGCGAACAACTGACGATTATTGAAATTAGAAAGGCTTCTGACAATACCTATCGTGGCAAGATTGTTCATATTTTTCCAAGTGCCCAGGGCGTTGTGGTGACACACTGTGTGAATTGTCCAGCCCCTTATACCAATAAGCCACGTATGGGACTTGAAGTATTGACTGGATTGGTGGAAGACCCGAAACGTCCCAACAACTATATAGAGGGACACATCCTTGAAAGCAAAACAGGTAAAACTTACAAGGGTAAAGCACGCCTAAGCCCAGATGGCAAGCGTCTCTTTATGCGTGGCTATGTTGGGATTTCAGCTTTAGGCCGTACAGTGATTTGGATTAGAACAGACAGCGCGACACCTTGATTATTTATTTTCAAATATAGGATTTGGTATAAATTTCATTTCATTTTTAGACAGTTAAACATCCCTTAGTTGGTTGATTGTCTATAGATATTGGAATAAATATATACGGTAGATCTATTCTGTATTATGGAGTTTCATATGCAAAAAAAACTATTCATGAATGGAATCGTGGGAATTTCTTTATCTCTGCTATCAACCACTATCTTTTCAGCTTCAATAGAGGGTTACTGGAAGAGTATTGATGATCGTACGAGTGAGCAACTTGCAATTATAGAAATTAAAAAAGCTGCGGATGGAACCTTTCGGGGCAAAACAGTTTATGTATATCCAAATGTTAGAGGGGGTTCAGGCAATGAATTGTGCGTAAAATGTCCACCTCCTTATACCAATAAACCCCGTTTAGGCTTGGAGATTATGACAGGCATTACGCAGGATTCTAAAGATCCTAGTAATTATATAAATGGAAAGTTGCTTGATCCAGGTACTGGCAAAATTTATAAAGGGAAAGCACATCTGAGTGCAGATGGGAAACGTTTAAAATTAAGAGGCTATATCGGAGTTTCTTTACTTGGCCGTTCAGTGGTTTGGATTAGAACTGATAGTGCGTCACCTTAATCGTTTATTTTTAAATATGTGAATTAGTTAAAATTTACGCTCGTTTTAGACAGTCAAATATCCATTGATCGTGTTGACTGTCTATACACATTAGAATAAATATATATAAGACGGACCTATTTTGCATTATGGAGCGTTTTATGCAAAAAAACTCACTCATGAATGGAATCATGGGAATTTCTTTGGCGGTGCTCTCAACAGGTAGTTTTGCTGCAACACCCGAAGGGTATTGGAAAAGCATTGATGACCGTACGGGCGAGCAGCTTTCAATTGTCGAAGTTAAAAAGAAACCTGACGGTACCTATACAGGTACCATTGTTTACCGCTATCCCGTTCTACGTGGAGGGGTCACACTGACCAACTGTGTCAAGTGCCCTGAACCTTTCAAAGACAAACCCATCCTAGGCCTCCAGATTGCCTGGGGATTGAGGGAAGATCCAAAAAATCCAGACCATTATATTGATGGTCGTGTTCTAGAACCTAAAACAGGCAATATCTATAAAGGTAAGGCACAACTCAGTGTTGATGGCAAACGTATGCGTATGCGTGGCTACATGGGGATTTCCGCCTTGGGACGTACCCAGGTCTGGATTAGAACGGACAGCCCAAATCCCTAGGCATTTTTAGCCATTAATTTTTAACGGTTTAGGTGCATATATTATTTATATCTGCGCTAGTGGGGGCTTTTATGCACAAAAATTTATTAAAAAAATGTTTTGTGGGCGTGACACTACTTTTCTCAAGTATTGCTATTTATGCGACACCAATTGAGGGCTATTGGAAAAGTGTGGATGATCGTACTGGAGAGCAACTGTCAATTGTTGAAATCCGTAAAGGAAACGATGGGCTATATCATGGAAAAATCGTTTACCGTTACCCAAACCCTCATGGTGTGGCACTGAGCCATTGTGTTAAATGTCCCGCACCCTATACGAATCAACCGATTTTAGGGCTGGAGATTTTGTCTGAGCTGAAAGACGATCCCAACAACCCGAATGCCTATATTGACGGTAAAATCATGGAACCCACCAGTGGCCGTGTCTATAAAGGCAAGGCCGTGGTGACAAGTGATGGTAAACGTCTGCGTATGCGTGGTTATATGGGAATCTCTGTTTTGGGGCGTACCGTGGTCTGGATTCGAACGGAACATGCAAATCCATAAAACTTCGAACTGGGGCGTCAAAGTTAGTTGATTTAAAAATGTGATAAGTTATATAAAATCGGTTCTATAAAGATAAATGTGTTTCTTTTTAAATGACGGGGTTACTATGCTAAATCGTGTGCTCATAAAAGGCATCGTGGGATTCTCTATTGCTTGCGCAAGCCTAACAACTTTTGCAGCCTCTATCGAAGGTTACTGGAAAAGTATTGAAGAACGTACAGGTGAACAACTGTCAATTGTTGAAATCCGTAAAGGAAACGATGGTCGTTATCATGGAAAAATAGTTTATCGCTATCCGAACTCACACGGTATTGCACTAACCAACTGCACCAAATGTCCAGCGCCAAATACAAATAAACCCATTCTGGGTTTGGAGATTTTATCTGGATTTAGGGAAGATCCAGATAAAGCGGATGCTTATATTGATGGGCGGGTGCTGGAACCTACATCTGGGCGAATTTATAAAGGTAAGGCTGTGGTGAGTGGTGAGGGTAAACGCCTGCGCATGCGTGGTTATATGGGGGTTTCTGCATTGGGCCGCACCGTGGTCTGGCTTCGTACAGACAGCGCAAACCCTTAAATGCAAGTCTAAATATTAAGTCGTATTTAAGCTGATTTAACTATAACAAACCTGATGGTATAGGGTAAGATAAACTTGATTTAATGAATAAAATTTTAAATCAAGTCTAATAAGTACGAAGTGTCATTTAAAGTTAACGGAGATAATATGTTAAATCGTGTACTCATGAAAGGAATCGTGGGTTTGACTATTGCGTTTGCCAGCGTGACTGGTTTTGCTGCATCAATTGAAGGTTTCTGGAAAAGTATTGATGACCGAACTGGTGAGCAACTATCAATTGTAGAAATCAAGAAAGGTGCTGATGGTCGTTACCACGGTAAAATTGCTTATCGTTATCCTGTTCCTGGTGGAGCTGCGTTAACCCATTGTACAAAATGTCCTCCGCCTTATACCAATCAGCCAATTCTGGGTTTGGAAATTTTGTCTGGATTTAGGGAAGATCCAGATAAGCCAAATGCTTATGTTGACGGAAAGGTGTTAGAGGCAAAAAGTGGCAAAATCTATAAAGGCAAGGCGAACTTAAGTGCTGACGGTAAACGTTTACGCATGCGTGGATATGTTGGTATTTCCGCATTGGGGCGTACTCAGGTTTGGATTCGTACAGACAGTGCAAATCCTTAATTTTATTTAAAAATAAAACCTCGAATCCAAATGGGTTCGAGGTTTTTTATTGACTAAACTAAACAGGGCAAGGTAGGTTTTCGTCCTCCTGACCGATTTTTTTAGCGGCAATCAGTGCCTGCACTTTTTTGCTTGGTACTTTTTCTTTTCCAAGCGCATCATAGGTATTCACGATATTGGTAACTTCCAGGGCGCTAAGATCAATACCCTCCGCTGATAAGAATACTGAAATCACATGATGATCAATGCCCGCAGCAGCAAGATCATGGATTGCCTTAATATTTTCTAGACGATACAGATGTGCTTTTAATTCCATAACAGTAACCCTCGCTTGTTATTTTATATACCTACATTGGCATATATCATTAAGCAATAACCGTGCACAAAATGTAAAAGTCTGGGAAAAAATGTAAGTTGAGCGATGAAAGGCAATTGCTTCTGTAGTTTTTATTTAAGAATGGAAAACTATGTTGTAATTTTGTCTAAACGATCAGCATATTGACTCAATTTGATTTGAAAATGACGGAGTTCAGCCCAATAAAATTGTTAAAACTCATACTGGGTCTTAAAGACAGGTTGTATCAGTTGGCGTATGATCAAGTCATTACGAGTCTTGCCAACAAGACCATCTAAAAGACATGACTAAAGATAAGGAATACTGATGAATATTGCGGCACAACCTCCTGTACAGGCAGATCAAACCATTTATTTAAAAGACTATCAAAAGCCCGCTTTTCTGGTTGAGTCGATTCATTTGGACATTCAGGTCTATGATGATCACACTATTGTTGATTCAACACTGGTTATGCAACGTCAGGCAGCGGGTGAACTGGTATTGTTGGGTCGTGATCTGGAGCTACAATCCATTCAAATGAATGGACAGTTGTTGAATGCTGGTCAATATCAACTGGACAGTGAACAATTGCTGATCACCGATGCACCAGATCAGGTCATTGTGCAAACCAAAGTGATTATTCATCCTGAATCAAATACCCAGCTTGAGGGTTTGTATAAGGCAGGTGACTTATTTGTTACCCAGAATGAGCCTGAGGGCTTCCGTAAAATTACATTCTATCCAGACCGTCCAGATGTGTTGGCGGAATTTACCACCCGTGTCGAGGCTGACAAAAAATATCCAATCTTGCTAGCCAATGGGAACTTGCTGGAAACAGGTGAAGTGGGAGAGGACCGCCATTTTGCCATTTGGCAAGACCCGACCAAAAAGCCAAGCTATTTATTTGCCTGTGTGATTGGTGATTTAGCGGTACTGAAAGATCGCTATACCACGTCTGAGGGACGTGATGTTGCTCTGGAAATTTATGCGATTGAAAAAGATATTCCAAAATGCTATATCGCGATGGAAGCACTAAAACATTCAATGCGCTGGGACGAGGAACACTATGGTCGCCCTTATGATCTCGACAACTATATGATTGTGGCGGTGAGCCAGTTCAATATGGGCGCAATGGAGAATAAAGGTTTAAATATCTTCAATACCTCATGTGTGCTTGCTGATGAGGAATACACTACTGATGCCGCCATTATGCGGGTGCAGTCGGTGATTGCCCATGAATATTTTCATAACTGGACAGGAAACCGTATCACCTGCCGTGACTGGTTCCAGTTGTGTCTAAAGGAAGGTTTGACGGTTTTCCGTGACCAGTCTTTCTCTGAAGATTTACAGTCGGCAGCAGTCCAGCGTATTGATGATGTGGCGGTGTTGAAGTCACATCAATTTCCTGAAGATGCTGGCCCATTGTCGCATCCACCACGCCCAGACCATTTTGTTGAAATTAATAACTTCTATACTGCAACGGTTTATGAGAAAGGTGCGGAAATTAACCGCATGATGGCGACTTTGCTGGGCAAGGAAAAATACCGTCAAGGAACGGATGAATATTTCCGTCGTCATGATGGTCAGGCGGTGACGGTGGAAGACTGGGTTGCTGCATTAAGCGCAGGGTCAGGTGTTGATTTATCTAATTTCCTGATCTGGTATAACCAGCCTGGCACACCAAAGCTGGAAGCCAAAGGTGAATATGATGCGGCTGCACAGACCTATCGTATTAGCCTGAAGCAAAGCCTAAAAGCACATCCTAAATATCCAAATTTAAAAGCCGTTCCAATTCCTGTGGCTCTAGCATTATTCAATGCCAATACTGGCGAGCAATACACCTTGCACAGCCCTGATCTGTTTGTGGATGATGTTAAAGATGGGGTGTATCTATTTGATCAGGATGAGGCAAGTATTGAATTTACAGGTGTGACTACGCAACCTGTTGCATCGTTATTGCGTAATTTCTCTGCACCTGTCAATCTTGTGTTTGACTATTCAGATGATGATCTTGCTTTCCTCATCCAGCACGAAACCAACGGTTTTAACCAGTGGCAAGCCACACAAACCTTGTTGGAACGCATCCTACTACAAGACCATAAGGTCGATGCCTATATTCAGGCGATTAAAAATACCTTGCCTGAATTGGTCAATAAAGATCCTTTGCTTGCCTCACGCCTGTTTGATGTACCAAGTGAAAACTACTTGGGTAGCCGTATTGATCAGGATTATGAACCTGAGCTTATTCGTGAGAAACGTGAAGCAGTGCTGGATCGGTTGGCTCGTGAGTTGGGTTCTTTCTGGAAAGACACCTATCTATCTTTAGATCCAGAGATGCAAAAAGAGTTTTCTTTGGCGATGGGTGTGCGGGCGCTTAAAAATATCATGCTAAATATGCTGGCACGTCAGGGCGATGAATCGGTATTTGATTTGGCTTATGCGCAGTATCAAAACACGGGCAATATGTCTGAACGTTTGGGAGCATTGCGTGTGCTGGTCTGGAATGATGCACCACAGGCTCAAGATGCTTTGGATGACTTTTATAATCGTTTTAAAGATGAAGCCTTGTCGCTGGATCAATGGTTTAGCATTCAATCCTCAAATCCAAATGCAACTGAGGAAACCATCAAATATCTGACACAACATGCCAATTATGACTTGGGCACACCAAACCGTATCCGTTCTGTCAGTGGTGGTTTATCAAATAATCCAGTCAATACGTGGAGTTTTGGTGTAGATCATTTTATTGAACTGGCTGGTTATCTGGATGAGAAAAACCCAATTTTAGGCTCCCGTTTATTACAGGTACTTTCTCGCTGGTACACTTTGGCTGAACCACAACGCAGTCAAGTACAGCAAGGGCTTAAAGCATTGCAGCCGAAAGTGAAATCGAAGAATGTGTCTGAAACCTTGAGCAGTATGCTAAACATTGAATAACACACCGTTTTCGTCAGAAAGGATGCTGTCACAGCATCCTTTTTTACATGTTCTGGATTATCATTAGTTCACAGAAAGGATACTCATATTGTGGTGATACATGGCTTTGCGTCGCAAAACACCAGCGGATCGGTTGTTTTATGCCATTTTAGGATTGTCGTTGGCCCTTATTGCGGTCATCTATTGTGCGGTAAATCAGTCCAGTAGCCATTTACGCTTTGAAGTCAAAGAACGCCAGAAAATTTCGGTATTTGACGGGCAGCGATTGATATTACAGGATGTAGATTTAGTTGCAATTTCAGCAGCTGGTGAACAAAATCCAATACTACTCAATGCAAATGACTTTACTGAAGACCCGCATTTTGTTGCGACTTATCCTGAGATGCAGCAATTTTTTATCAAGCAGAGCCAAGTTCATCAACTGATCAGCCAGCATCAGCAAATATTTTTGCAGTCAGGCGATCATTCAAGCTCAACGCCATATCCTGTCAATATTCAGCCTAAACGTACACTTCGGGATTTATCTTTTGAGTTCTGGTTTCAGCTTGCTGTCAGTTCGATTGGATTTTTACTGGGCTGCTGGATTTGGGCATTGCGTCCCAATGAAATCGCCCCCCGTGTTTTTGCCTTACTTAATGCGGCCTATCCAGTATTCGCTTTTTCCGCAGCCATCTATAGCACCCGTGATCTGGCTTTAAATGCTGAATTATTTCGGTTACTGGTCGCAATCAATACGGGTGGCGCATTGCTATATGGCTGTGCATTAATCAGTCTATTCTTGGTGTACCCAAAGCAGTTGATCAGAACCCAATGGTTGTGGGCAATACCGATATTTTTCTCTGGTTGGTGGTTGCTCGATACCTTATTTCTATTACCTGAACCAAGCATGGGGGGCGATTTACCCGTTACCTTACAAATGCTGAGCGCAATTTTATGTATGGTTTGGCAATGGCGGGCAAACCGACATGATCCACGGGCAAAAGTGGCATTGCGCTGGTTTGCCTTATGGATTCTGGTCAGTAGCGGCGCATTTGTATTTTTGGTTCAGAGTACCCAGCTACTTGATATTCAGCTGAATATGTCACAAGGCTATTCGTTCGGTTTCTTCCTGTTTGTGACGATTGGTATTGCGATTGGCTTAAAACGCTATCAGTTATTTAGTCTGGACCGTTGGGCGTTCGGAATTCTGTACTGGTTGGCAGGAGCGATTTTACTGGTGTTGCTGGATGCCTTTCTGGTGATGATGTTAAGCCCACTTATGTCACTCAGTCTGGCCATCCTGATCTGTGGTCTGGTCTGGCTGCCTGTCCGTGGCTGGCTACAGGCGCGCCTGTTACAACGCAAAAAGTTATCTGACAGCGAACTGTTTGAGCGAATCTTGCAGGTCAGTTTTGCGGTGAATGAGCAGGAACGCCAGTTACAGTGGAAAGCCTTGTTGAATGACCTGTTTCAGCCATTAAACCTTGAAATAAGTGAACAGACAAATCATAGCCAAATTGAAGACAACGGACTGGTGCTGTATACCCCACAGGTGGCAGGGCTGGCAGCAATGCGTCTCAGCTATCCGCAGCAAGGTCGCCGTTTGTTTAGTGAATATGACCAGCAACTGATTCAGAATCTATTGCCGTTTTTAGCTCAGGCTGTGGAAAGCCGTGTTGCCTATGACAATGGTGTGCGTGAGGAAAGACATCGTATCGCCCGTGATCTACATGATGATCTGGGGGCAAAATTATTATCAGGACTCTATCAGAAAGATGTGGATCAAGCCAAGCAGGCCATTCGTCAGGCGATTGCTGAAATGCGTACCATCGTCAATGGACTATTGGGTACAGGGGTTGAGTTAAATGTGATCTTGCAGGAGTTTGAGCATGAGGTTGCGACCCGCCTGCAAAGTTGTGGGATAGAACTGAACTGGCAACAAAAGCTTGGAGATGCACCCATTACCTTAAGTTATGCACAATACAGGCATTATATTTCTATGCTTCGGGAAATCATCAGTAATATAATGAAGTATGCCAATGCCCAGAGTGTAATCATTGACATTAGCCTAGTTGATTCACAACTAGTTTCAGTCATTTGTGATGATGGCACTGGTTTTGATGGTCAAACTGGGCAGTCTGAGGGGAATGGGCTAAAAAACCTGAGAGAACGTGCAACTGAACTTTCGGCAGCGTTGCATTTCCAAAGCCTGCCAGAAACACAAGGTTCAAGGATTGAGTTGACCTTTTCATTATGAATCAATGGATATAAATGGATTCTGTACACAACGGACGTAGATGAGATTACATTGCTTCAATAGTTCAGCATAATCAAAATAAAGCATTTTCGGGGGTGTCTAAGGTGTGGTATAGCTTATTAAAATCCGTCATGTTATGAACTCAGGCTAAAATTAATACATTGTTTTAAACAATATAAATACTTGCCATGTGTGTGCATGGGACAGGTGGGGCATATGGCAAGATGATCAAGACACCTTTTGTTGCGATGTGGGGCATTCTACTCACTGGAATAATACTGACACTGCTTACAGTGATGACCGCAGTGTACCAACCCTGGTTTGGTTTGACGCTGACACTGGATAAGCAGCATATCGTGGTAGATACCATCAGCAAACCGCTAGATGTTCAACAGGGACAAACCATCCAGTCAATTGCCAGTGCGGATGGCCGAAACAGAATAGAACTGATTGAACAGGATGTTCTGGAAGATCCTGACCAACTGGAAACCTATCAGCAAAGCAGGCAGTTTTTTTCCCGTCAGGATGATTTGGCAGGTGTGCTGCGCCAACCACAAATCAGTATGCAGTTTGTCAACGGAAAAAGTGTGGTGCTGGAGGTGGAACCCAGACGACCTGTGAATAGTTTGCCTGTAGTATTCTGGGTACAAATTCTGGTGGGACTGAGCAGTTTTTTAATTGGGGGCTGGGTATGGGGCATGAGCCGCAAACGCTATACCACCTTGATCTTGTTTATTGCGGGTTGCTGTATTATGGCAGCGGCATTCTCGGCTGCTATTTATAGTACTCGGGTACTTGCCTTGCCAGCACCCTTATTTGAGCTATTGTCCAACCTTAACCATACTGGTGCGGCGTTGTTTGGCATGGTACTGGTATTACTGTTTTCTAATTATCCTACTGCCCGTTTGCTTCCACCCAGACTGCAACTGCTGTTTGTTGTCGTTACATTCTGCTGGTGGCTGTGTGATATGTTCAAGGTATTCTTTTCTGGCCCTCCGATTGGTGCCTTTGTTCCACTGTTGATTGCGCTAAGCATTATTTTATTGCTGAGCTGGTGGCAATATCGTAAGACAAAATATGATCCCGTTGCACAAGCTGCTTTACGCTGGTTTGGTTTGTCTCTTATGCTGGGTGCAGGTATTCCTGTTCTGCTGGTGAGTATGCCAAACCTGCTGGATATAGATGCCGCAATGGAACAGGGTTATGCTTTCCTGTTTTTCCTGCTGATTTATGTGGGAGTGGTACAGGGTGTAGCACGTTATAGGTTGTTTGAGCTGGAAAGCTGGGTATTTCGTATCCTGTTTTATCTGTTGGGAGCTTTTTTACTGGTCTTGCTGGATGCGCTTTTGGTCATGGTGCTTAGTCCACTGATGTCACTGGGTCTGGCCATCCTGATTTGTGGTCTGGTCTGGCTGCCTATCCGTGGCTGGCTACAGGCACGCCTGTTACAACGTAAAAAATTATCCGACAGTGAACTGTTTGAGCGAATCTTGCAAATCAGCTTTGCGGTGAATGAGCAGCAACGCCAGTTACAGTGGAAAGCCTTATTAAACGACCTGTTTCAGCCATTAAACCTCGAAATAAGTGAACACGAAAATAATAGCCAAATTGAAGACAATGGACTGGTGCTGTATACGCCACAGGTTGCAGGGCTGGCGGCGATGCGTCTTAGCTATCCACAGCAAGGCCGCCGTTTGTTTAATGTCTATGACCAGCAACTGGTTCAGAATGTATTGCCTTTTTTAGCTCAGGCGGTAGAAAGCCGTGTTGCCTATGATCGTGGCGTGCGAGAGGAAAGACACCGTATCGCTCGCGACTTACATGATGATCTGGGGGCGAAACTATTATCGGGTCTCTACCAGAAAGATGTGGATCAAGCCAAGCAGGCCATTCGTCAGGCGATTGCCGAAATGCGTACCATCGTCAATGGGCTACTGGGTACAGGTGTCGAGCTAAATGTGATTTTGCAGGAATTTGAATATGAGGTTGCGACTCGCCTGCAAAGTTGTGGGATAGAACTCAACTGGCAACAAAACCTTGCAGACACACCCATTACCTTAAGTTATGCACAATACAGGCATTATATTTCTATGCTTCGGGAAATCATCAGTAATATAATGAAGTATGCCAATGCCCAGAGTGTAATCATTGACATTAGCCTGGTTGACTCACAACTGGTTTCAGTCATTTGTGATGATGGTGCTGGATTTGATGGTGAAGCTAACCAGTCTGAGGGGAATGGGCTGAAAAACCTGAGGGAACGTGCAACTGAACTTTCGGCAACGCTGCATTTCCAAAGTCTGCCAGAGGCAAAAGGTTCAAGGATAGAGTTGATTTTTCCATTATCGTGACTGTGGCAAAAAGTAATGGATGTAAATATATAAATGGGTATAAACATGATTCGAACGGCATTGATTTTAGAAGATATACTGGAAGTCAATGCATGGATCAAACAGATGTTGCTTGAAACCTTTGCAGGCATTCGTATCCAGCAGGTTTATAGTGTAAAGGAAGCAAAGCAGTCATTATTGTCACAACATTATGATCTGGCCTTGATTGATCTTTCCTTGCCTGATGGAAAGGGAACAGAGGTGATTGACTGGCTGGCACAACATTCTGCCAATACCCTGAGTGTGGTGGTGACAATTTTTGAAGATGACCAATATCTGTTTGAGGCCATTTGTCATGGTGCAAAAGGGTACTTGCTGAAAGACCTTGAACCAACAGTATTTCAACAACATTTGAAAAACCTGATTGCTGGAATCTATGCCTTTTCCCCAAGCATGACGCAGAAACTGCTCAATTATGTCAAAACACATGAACAGCTCAACCAGCAAAAACAACAGGCCATACAATCGCTGACTTTAACCAATCGGGAGAAACAGGTGCTTGTTTATATTGCCAAGGGGCATCAGGTCGCTGAAATTGCCTACGAACTGAAATTATCCAGCCATACCATAAATGGTTATATCAAGACAATTTATCAGAAATTGCATATCTCCTCCCGTGCTGAAGCGGCATTGCTGGCACAGCAATATGGTTTAATTTGAGACGTTTTGTTCTGCTAGGACTTTCTTCTCTAACCATGTCACGACATCTTCATTTTTGACACGGTCATAAATATCTTCAACTGAAATGGTTAAACCAATTGAGTTCAGTGTAATGTGATCTCCCAAATAGTAGAAATGAGATTGCCAGTTTTGACTACGACATACCACTTCAATCTCGGCAATATCCTGTTCAATCAGGATATATTCCTGTAGGGTCGGAATCTGTAGATACTTTTCACGTTTGATCACACGATCGATCTGGCGAGTGGATTTAGACAATACCTCAACAATAATGGTCGGTGTTTCTGTAAAAACACTGTCATCTGCTAAATCTGAACAATCAACCAGTACATCAGGGTAGAAATAACAGCCGTCAATTTTGACTTTCATATCTGACATCATAGAACTGCAAGATTTTCCTTTTAAATGCATATGAAAGGCTGAATTTATATTACTGACAATATGATTATGCGCCGCTTTTGCCCCAGCCATTGCATAGACTTCGCCATGAATATATTCATGTTTAATATCAGTCAGCAATTCGCCATCAAGATAATCCTGTTCACTGACTGGAAGTGGGTATGCATGATGAGGTGACATGGCAATAACTCATAATATAAATACAGCCTATACCTTAGCGTGTATGAAGAAGTATCACAACTCATTCAATATCCACATTGTAAGCAAGTTTTTGAAGTCAAAATAGATTTTAGGCTATCCCCCCTGAACTGGGGATACGCAGAAAACCCTAAAAACGTTACTGTCATCACGAAAGGGATGAAATAACGAATGGGGTTCGTATGTTTAAAAAAAGTTTATTGAGTGCTTGTATTGCTGCCAGTGTGCTACTGACAGCATGTCATGATGACGATGATCAGCAAAGTAACGTATCACCAACACCGACCATAACCTACAGTGATTTAGCTGGAACAGCAGCCGTTGGGGCAGCGATTAAAAATGCCAGTGTCACAGCGAGTTGTAAAGATGGCAGTGGGTTTAAAAATGAGGTTAAAACCAATGAGCAGGGGGAATGGTCAGGGCAGGTGGATAGCACTAAACTACCTTGTGCATTGGAAGTGAAAGCATCAGATATCCAAACCTTGCATGGTTATGCTGCAAAAGCAGGCAATGTCAATATTACGCCATTTACAGATTTGGCACTGGCATTAGCTACTTCCCAAACCCCTAGTGAATGGTTTAAAAGTTATCAACCTGTATTAGAAACCACACTGAAAACTGCGGTGGATAATTTAGCCAAACAACTCAAGGCAGATGGTTATCAGTTACCAGAAAACTTTGATTTATTAACAACCAAATTTGCAATTGATGACGCATTTGATAAAGCTCTGGATGCCTTTGCAGCGTCATTGGCTGCCAATCAAGCAACAATTAAAGACTACGCTGCCCTGATTGAAAAAGTAAAAGCAGGAGATGTGGCAGCACTTCCTGCTGCTGCACCAGTCAATCCAACAACAGATCCAAAAGTTTCAGGTCCATTAACGGCTGCATCTGCAAGCAATACAACAGAGTTTTTAAATGCACTGAAAAAAGATGACTATTATTTAAAAGTGGAAAGTAGCTTCGGTGGGGCAGCTACAGAGTTTCCTGTTGGTAGCATACATAAAGTTGGTATTACCAAAGAGGGTAATGTAACCATTCAGGGGAAAACCCAAGCCTTTACCTATAGCTATAGACAACACACCTTATCTGATTTTCATTCGAATGCACTCACTTTCTATAATGCTGCTGGAACGGGTGTGGAACTGTATATCAGTTATGATCCAGCAACAGGTTATTTAACCGTTGAACCGCAGGGTATGGCGGGTGGTGAGGGCGGTGTAAAACTAGTTTCCAATAAAGGTACGGCAACGACTCCGACCCAGCCTACAAACCCAACGCAACCGACAGAACCAAGCACATCTGATTTGTGTGAATCGAATGGCGCGGATGATAAGCTTGGCTTTAAAAATGCCCCACAAGATTTCTGTAGCTTTAGTAAAGCCAGCACAACAGTGATTACGTCACCTGATATTTATACATTCTTTAATGCCGATAAAAAGCAGAATGTGAAAGTGACTATTTCAGGAACAGCTGTTAAGAGCATTCAGCTTGAAAATGATAAATATGCCTGGGCATGTGGTGTGGGCACAACATATGCCTGTACAGGTGCGGTATTCACCAAGAACGGTAATACAGCACAGGTGACTTTCCAGAATGCATTGCTTGAGGCTGTAAGTGGTACAACGCAGGCATTAACCATTAAAAATGGCGCCCTGATTTATCAGGCAAGTAATACATCACCAGTCAATCCGAGTTCAGCGAATAAATCTTGTGATAGTAATACTAATCCTTATGGTTGTGTAACGATTACAGGAACAGATGCACCTGCAAACTTCTATGAGCATACTGGTTCAATTTATATGAAAACTGAACCAGTTGTGCAATTTAATCCTGTTGTCACGAATAGTGGAGCAGTAACTTATACCAGTCAAAGTCAGGATTTATCTGTAACAGGTCTAATTGTTCAATTTTCAGGTGGTACAAATGCGGCTGTTTATACTGTTGTGCAAGGAAGTAATAGTTTGCAATATCAATGTTCACCAAAAATAAATACGTTATGCACAGGTCTGGTTTTAGATACAGCAGCAAAAACGATCACTTTCAATAACGTTGTAATGAAGCAGACACAACCTGCAAATGGTACTGGACAACTCACGTTTAATGGCACAATGAAATTCTAATCTGGAATAAATAAATTATTTGTTACAGGGCATCTTTGGATGTCCTGTCTATTGCCCATTTACAGAAAATTAAATAAGGATAATTCAATGAAAACTGTTTATCTTAAACCCTTATTGTCTGCATTGTTATTGACTTCATCCAGTTTGGTTGCCTCCTCTGTTTTTGCTGGGGCTTCAGTGGGTAGTGATAAGGCCGATGCGATCAAGGGCCATAATAAAGTTGTGATTGCCGAATTTGGGGTGGAATTTTATACCCAGCGTTTTGCCACGGCGACTGCGGGTGGAATGGCAGGTTCGAGTAGCAGTGCCATTGTTGCGACCCTCACAGGTGTGAGCGATACCACGATGCAGGCAATTACCGATCAGGCATATGCTGATACAGTGACTGCATTAAAACAGGCAGGTTTTGAGGTTGTAGAACCAACAACATTATTGGCAAATCCTGATTATCAGAAACTTGCAGAAAAATATGGGGTAAATTCGCCATACCAATTCAATGACAAAGAGTTGGTTAAGGGCGAAACCACCATCAGTAAGATTTTCGCCCCGACAGGTCAGAAAGCGTATTTTTCCAGTGGCACAGCACGAGGTGATTTTAAACAACGTGTTGATGTCCAGAATCAGGGGCGTGGTATGAAAGAGGGTGAGCTGGCAAAAGCATTGGGCGTAACTTTATTACACGTTAACTACTTAGCCAACTTTGCTGAACCGCATAGTAAAAAACCAGGTGTTTTAGCCTCATTATCCTCAAATGCCAAATCATCAATTGGTTATGTACCTGAGCTGGTGGCTGAGGATACAGCATTTCAGTTTGTGACAGATGCAGGGGCAAGAACTTTTACAACCAGTCGTAGACCGCGTCATACAGGTGCGGTGTACCTTTCAGATAATCTTGAAGCGAATCAGAATATTTTCCAGTCTGTAGAATCAACTTCTGCCGAATCGAAAAAGAAAGAAGCAATAGGCAATGCCACATCCGCAGTGGTTAGTGGTTTATTCTCTTTGGCTACAGGCAGTGGTATTGGGGGGCATAACAGTAAAAAAGCAACTTATGACGTATCACCAAACAGTGAGGAAGCATTTAAACAAACTTACGAAAATCTCATCAGCCAGAGTGCCACAGCAATGGCGGCTAAATTAGCCCAAAATAAATAACAGTAAAAATCCTAGGTTAATGTGAATGAGGTTTTGATCTATAACTCATACATGGCTAAGTTTAGAAAATTAGTGATCAGGATATCTTCGGATGTCCTTTTTTTATTTGACAATTAATATTGTCAAAAATAATATAAAAGCGATTTAAAAAAATGGATAACTGAAATGGAAATAAAAACAATCACCTTACCAACACGCCAGATAGATGTGGAAGTGTATGCACCTGCACAGTCTTCAGAAAAAGTCCCTGCAATTTTATTGCTGCATGAGTTGTTTGGCATACTGGATGTGTATCGGGAAGATGCGCAGGACTTGGCAAATCGTGGCTATCTGGTGTATGTACCCAATTTATTTAGTGGTGGTGCAGTCAAGTATTGTATTCGGGCAATGGTCAGTAAGGCTGGGCGAATCAATGCTGCCGATAGTGATATGAATAAAGAAATTCATGTGTTACTTGATGCGTTAAAAGCTGATCCACGTTCGAATGGTCGCCTGGGTATGTTGGGACAATGCCTAACGGGTGGTTATGTTATTCAAATGGCAAAGCGTGAGGATATGCTGGCACCTGTGGTTTATCATCATTCACTGGGAATTCAAGGTGCAGGTGTACCTAAAAAAGAATCTCTGGATGACATTCGCATTTTGCAGGGGCATTGGTCAAACGTTGATCCATTCTGTCCAGCAACCAAGCGCAACAAATTGATTCAGGAACTGGGTGATCGGGTTGAAGCCTATACCTATAACATGCCGCATGGTTTCCGCAGTGTCAGTCGTGGTCTACCTGAAGCAAAGGTGGTTTGGCAACGCACAGTTGAATTTTTTGATCGTGAATTAAAACAAAATACTGTATAAATGATATGCTTAGGTACATATCATGTATAAATATTGATTCTTATAGAAATAAAATGAGAGGGGAAAATGTCACATACATACGAATATGCAGGTTTTTGGATACGTCTATTGGCTTCAATTATTGACTCGATTATCCTGATCGTTGCTTTAATTCCGATTATGATGATTATCGCACCAAATGCTGCAAGTGGTTTTACAGGCTGGACATGGTCAGATTGGCTTGGTCAAATTATTGGTGCAGTTTTTTATATTGTATGTTGGGTAAAATTTGCAGGAACACCTGGAAAACGGTTATTACGTTTAAAGGTACTGGATGAAAAAACAGGCGAAAACTTGACGGTTGGGCAAGCCATTCTTCGTTATATCGGTTATTTCCCATCTACGCTTGTTTTCTTTCTCGGTTTTATCTGGATTGCATTCGATAGCAAAAAACAAGGTTGGCATGACAAAATCGCAAAAAGTGTAGTTGTACGTGAGCTATAACTTTAGATTTTCAAGATGAACACAAAAAAGTCGTCATGGTTGACGGCTTTTTTGTTTCTATCCGCATGAAAATAAATGAATTGAGAAGCTATGTCTCATAAATGATATATAAGTCTTTTAAGCTTTCACATAGAATAAAATCGCATTGATAAAAATGAGAACAACATGAGTTCAGAGGCACATTCAATCAGCTTAATTGCACCCGTGGTTTTATTGGCCGCGGCTGTGATTGCAGTCCCTATTTTTAAACGAATAGGTTTGGGTTCGGTACTGGGTTACTTAATTGCAGGCTTGATCATTGGGCCATTTGGTTTTGCATTTTTCCATGATTCTGCATCCATTTTACACATCGCAGAATTAGGGATTGTCATGTACCTGTTTGTGATTGGTCTGGAAATGCAGCCTTCACATTTATGGGGACTCAGACGCGAAATCTTTGGCCTAGGGACATTGCAGATTGTAGCCTGTGCGACAGCACTGACAGGTGTGGGACTATTATTTGGCTTCACATGGCAGGTGGCGTTTATTGGTGCGGCTGGTTTTGTACTCACTTCAACAGCAATTGTGATGCAGTTACTGGGAGATCGGGGTGATATTGCCCAGCCACAGGGCCAGAAGATTGTTGCCATTTTATTGTTTGAAGATTTATTGATTGTACCTTTATTGGCTATCGTGGCATTTATGGCACCCAACCATGTGGTGGAAACCACCTCCGCACGTTTGCAAAATATCGGCATTGGCCTGATTGCAATTGCAGGATTGATTGCAGCAGGTTACTGGTTGCTGAATCCTCTGTTTAGGTTATTGGCGGCTGCAAAGGCGCGGGAAGTCATGACGGCGGCGGCACTGTTGGTGGTACTGGGTGCAGCATTGCTGATGCAGGTCAGTGGTTTATCTATGGCGATGGGTGCTTTTCTTGCAGGTGTGTTGTTATCTGAATCAACATTCAGGCATCAAATCGAGGCGGATATTGAACCATTCCGAGGGCTGTTACTGGGCCTGTTTTTCCTCGGTGTCGGGATGTCACTCGACTTGTCCGTGGTTGCGCAAAACTGGCAGCTTATTCTAAGTGGTGTGTTGGCGATGATGTTTGCTAAGGCACTGATGATTTATATTGTTGCCCGTGTCAGCAAAAGCTCACATACCGAAGCACTGGATCGTGCATTGCTGATGGCTCAGGGTGGTGAATTTGCCTTTGTGTTGTTTGCTGCGGCTGTCAGTGCTCAGGTGATTGATAATACAATCAAGTCGAACCTGACCGCAATTATTGTACTTTCGATGGTGTTGACTCCAATTTTAGGGATTGTATTCAAGCGATTTACTCAAACTAAAGACGAAATTAATTTAGACAATGTCAATGTTGCAGAGGGGCTTAATGGCAGTATTCTAATGATTGGTTTTGGCCGTTTTGGGCAGGTGACCAGTCAATTGCTGCTGGCAAGAGGTGTCGATGTCACCATTATTGATAATGACATTGACATGATTCAAAACGCGGAAAAATTTGGTTTTAAAATCTATTATGGTGATGGTTGCCGTCTGGATATTCTGCATGCATCGGGGGCGGCTACGGCACAGGCTATCGTGGTGTGTGTCGATAGTAAAGAAACCACCAATCGAATTGTGGAGCTGGTGACGCATGAATTTCCACTGGCCAAGCTGCTGGTACGTTCTTATGACCGTGAACACTCACTTTATCTAGTCAAGCAAAAAGTT
The DNA here is from genome assembly GCF_030385805.1 of Acinetobacter thutiue. Lineage (NCBI taxonomy): Bacteria > Pseudomonadati > Pseudomonadota > Gammaproteobacteria > Moraxellales > Moraxellaceae > Acinetobacter > Acinetobacter thutiue. Next base: position 921,424 of record NZ_JAUDZE010000001.1, on the reverse strand, counting down.
GATTATATGATTCGTGAAACCTTTGAATCAGCAATCAAGTTTGGTGGCGTGATTTTGCAACAATTGGGTGTCGATGAAGATGAGGTACAGCGTATTAGTGAAGAAATTCGTGAGCGTGATAATGAACGTTTCGAAACTGAAATTGCTGCGGATGATGTTTATGCAGGTGTGGGGTTGCAATATACCCATGTACATCCACGTCCAACTGCACCGTTAATTCGACCTAAGCAGGCTGGACGCATTTTAAATGATGAAGAGGCACAGAAAGAGTTAGAGGAAAAATAACGGTTAGCTAATTATATTCTTAAATAAGCCTTAGGATACTAAGGCTTATTTTTTTAGTTTCAACCTGAATAAGATTAAAACAAAAATACCTAAGATCAATCCCCAAAAAGCTGAACCAATCCCCCAGAACTGCACTCCAGAAGCACTGCATAAAAAAGTCAGCAGCGCAGCTTCACGTTCCTCTACATTGGCAAAGGCAATTGCAACATTATGGCTAATGGTTGCGAACAGAGCAATTCCTGCTAAAGCCACAATAAAGATTTGTGGAAACGACATCAGCAAGCTGACCAGTGTTGCTGCAAACAGTCCCATCAAAATATAGAACACACCGCAACTGATGCCTGCAATATAACGTTTGGCTGGGTCGGGGTGAACCTGATCATCCAGACTGACAGCCGCACTAATCGCGGCCAGATTTATCGAAAAACAGCCAAACGGTGCAAAGATGGTATGGGCAACTCCAGTCCAGCCGACCAGTTGATTGACATGCGGTTGATAGCCATAACTCTTGATCATGGCAATGCCTGGCAAGTTCTGTGAGGTCATATTAATCACAAACAATGGTAAAGCTAGACCGAGTAAGGCAGACCATGAAAATGCAGGTTGCATCCAGACAGGTTGTGCCAAAGACCATGTGATGGAATGAAATTGAAAATCGACAAATAATGGGCAAATGATCGCCCCTAAAATTACCGTGAGGACGATGCTGTAACGAGGAAATAACTTTTTCGAGACCAGATAAATCAGTAGCATACTCAGGATAAAGCCCAGATGAGTTTGCATGCTGCTAAAAATCTGGATGCCAAATTTTAGCAGGATACCCGCCAGCATGGCACAGGTCAGGCTTTGCGGAATATGCGCCAATAATTTTTGAAAAATTCCAGAAAATCCGACTATTGCAATCGCAATCCCACAAAGCAGAAAAGCACCAATCGCTTCATATAGATCATAATGGCCTGTAGATGCGATAATCAACGCAATCCCAGGGGTCGACCATGCAGTTGCCACAGGATATTTATATTTCCACGACAGAATTAAGCCTGATAGACCAATCGCCAGACCCAATGCCCAAAACCATGAGCTGATTTGAGCAGTAGTTGCCCCTAGAGATTGAGCACCCTGTATCACCAAGACAGCAGAAACGCTAATCCCGATCAGAAAGGTGATAAAACCAGCAAATACGGCAGGAATGGAAAAATCTTGAATAAGGCGTTGCATCTATGCATCTATACTTGATTAAAATTTGTTGAAAAGTATATCGTTAATATCAGCTAAATCGTAGTTCTAAAATGATTGGATAAATTGATCATTCGACCCAACGTGGCATTAAGTCAGCGTTGAAGTTGCGAGTTTAAGACCAAAACCAAAAAACAGGATGCCAACCAGACAAATACCACTTGCTGCCAGTTTAAGGTTATGTTTAAAGAAAGCTGCCAATTTAATACCAGAAAAGATCAAGGCGGTTAAATAACTAAAGCTAATCAATTGCAGAATAATCGCCAGAATTAAAAAACTTAATGCAGGATAGACATAGTCTGGCTCGACGAACTGCACAAAGAAAGATAGGAAAAATAGGATGGCTTTAGGATTAAGCAGGCTGATACTCAGTGCAGTACGGTAGGGGTGGACTTGATCTAATTGAGGTAAATCAGCCATTTCTGTATGCTGTTGTGGTTTGTTCCATGTTTGATAGGCACCCTGTAACAACTTAAACCCTAAATAAGCTAAGTAGGCACCACCAATTATTTTTAGAATGACAAATAAAATAGGAAAGGTTTTTAAAAGTGAAGCTGCTCCAAAAATAGTGAGCAGGATTAAAATAGAATCGCCTGTTAATACGCCCAATGCTCCCCAAAAGCCTGTTTGGATACCATAACGTGAGGCAATCGACATCACATATAATGAGTTTGGTCCAGGTAATAAGATGATCAACACTGTACCAATGATGTAAGTGGTTAAATCTATTATACCAAACACAATAAACTCATTAAAAACCGATTTTTGCTATAGTAACAAAAATCGGTTTTTTATAGGTGAAAAATCGACTAATTATGGCTTGATTTCAGCATCAATTCCAAATGATTGGCGCAATAGTAGGCTGAGCTGGTCACGCGCCTTGATAAAGCCATCAATACCGCTTTGCAGTAACTGGAAAGCCATTAAATCCTGCTCAAGTTCAGCCTTAAAGCTTTCCTTGGTCTGGGTAGGGCGTTCAATTTTTTCCGCCTGTTGTGCGGCTTCGCTGCTGAGTTGGGCAGCAACTGTTTGTTGATCTTGATCCAGTTGTGCCAATAAATTTGGCGCAATGGTCAATAAATCACAACCTGCCAAGCCTAAAACTTGCACTGTGCTGCGGAAGCTTGCACCCATCACCTGGGTTGGAATGCCGTGTTGTTTGTAGTAGTTATAGATTTTCTTAACTGATAATACACCAGGGTCTTTTTCAATTGGATATTGATCAACGCCCTCAGCTTTTTTATACCAGTCCAGAATACGACCAACAAATGGGGAAATCAGCGTGACTTTGGCATCAGCACAGGCTTGGGCTTGATGTAAGCCAAACAACAAAGTCAGATTACACGGAATTCCCTCAGCTTCCAGCACTTTAGCTGCCTGAATGCCTTCCCATGTTGACGCAATCTTAATCAGGATACGTGACTGCTCAATACCATAGCCCTGATAAAGCTTGGATAATTCACGTGCTTTTGCAATCGTTGCTTCGGTGTCATAAGACAGTGAAGCATCCACCTCAGTTGATACACGTCCATCAATCAGCTTTAAAATTTCAACACCAAATTTCACAGTCAAAATATCAATGGTGCGTTCAATCAGTTCATCACCCTGATAATTTTCCTGTTTTGCCTGTGCATAGGCATCTTCAATCAGTTCTTTACTTTCTGGCTGTTCAGCAGCAGCCGTGATCAGTGATGGATTGGTGGTGGCATCCAAAGGGCGAAATTTTTCAATTGCTTCCAGATCACTACTATCAGCAACCACAGTGGTTAAATTCTTTAATTGATATAATGCAGATTCAGTCATTGGTATAGATTTCTTGCTAAACAATATTATTGGTAACTTCTGTTATAGCACAATCTTCGTGAAAACAAAGCATCGCTTTAATCTCAGATTAAGATTCATACATTCATTATTTATTTTCGAGTTGGCGTTGTGTCCGAATATGCTCAATTAAGAAGCGTGCTGCTGCACCCAAGTCGCTTTCACGACTCCAGACCAAATCCACATAATATTCAAATTTTGGGGTGAAATCATAAAGTTCCATGATTTTTAACTTTTTCTTTAATTCAGGATTTTCATTAAACATTTCCAGTGGTAAAACCCCCCAACCCAAGTTCCGCACAATCATCATACAGGCAGAGTGATGGTTATCAGTACGCCAATAATCTTTGGAAAATAACAGCTCAGGTTTAATGGTATGGTCTCGGCTGGCCACCACAATCTGGCGGGTTTGCACCATTTGCTCAAATGATACTTGTTTGAATTGAGCAAGAGGATGATGTTTTGCAATAACAGGAACCAAAGCCTCTCTTTTTAATTCAACAAACTGTTCACGACTATCTAAATGCTCCCGTTCAAACATCAGTGCCAACTGGGCAGTCTGATCAAGCAGCATTTGTAGGGCATCTTCCTGTGGCGCAGACACAATATTCAGGACGAGGCTGGGAAAGTGTTGCTCAAGCAGGGTGATGTAATCTGTCCAGTTGGTGTGCAGTAGCTCAGAAACCACCACAATATTTAATGTGGATTCCAGTCCAGTACTGAGTGCATGGGCATGTTGTTTCCATTGATTCATTTCAATCAACAGTTGCTGGGTTTTTTCATACAGCACCATTGCCTCGGCCGTAGGCACTGGTTCACGTCCAACCCGTTCAAATAAATTCAGGTTCAGGTCGATTTCCAGATTGGCAATCGACATACTCACCGCAGAGGGAACCTTACCGAGTTTACGGGCAGCGGCAGAAAATGAACCCGTTTCAATGACGGTTTGAAACATGAGAAGTTGTTCTTGATTAATATTCATCTGTCAAAACTAATCTATCAAAGAAAGTGAAAGAACCTGATTGGATTAATCAAAATTATAAAAATAAAATGCACATTATCCAAACAACAGAGTGTTATAGAAATGTTGATCTCCAAGAGAAGACTCGTTCATGCGATGAGCTATGAAGTGATTTTATTGGTCATCATCGCAATTGCGTTAAGTTTTATTTTTAATATGCCTTTAGAAGTGACTGGTATTCTAGGTGTGATTATGGCGGCTATTTCCGTAGTCTGGAACATGATTTTTAACCATTATTTCGAGAAAATAGAATATAAATATCAGTGGCAAAGAACTATTCCAGTCCGTATTTTGCATGCGGTTGGTTTTGAGGGTGGTTTGATGCTTGTGACCATTCCGATCATTGCTTATATGATGAAGATGAGTTTCCTTGAAGCCCTGATTCTGGATTTTGGTTTGACCATGTGTATTCTGGTTTATACGTTTATCTTCCAGTGGTGTTATGATCTGATTGAAGAACGTTTCTTTCCTGATGCCAAATTCGCATCCTAACTATTAAGAGAAGCATTCTTTGAATTTTCAAAGAATGCTTCTCTATATTTATAAATAGCCTAAGCATTAAGTAAAGTTTGAACTCTCTTTAATTAAAATCGCAATAGATCAGACGGAAAAACTCGATCGTCTCATTAAAAATAATCTATAGAATTTTCTATTTAATTAAAATTGATCAAAGTGGCAAATAGAAAAATAATTTTAGGTCAAACCAATAAGATCAAAATCGGTTATATATGGATAGTATAGAGAATGGGAAAAGGTATGAAAAATTTAAAAGGAAAAACCATTGTACTGACAGGTGCATCAGGTGGGATTGGTGAACAGGCTGCCATTCAACTGGCTGCATTGGGTGCCAAAATGTGTTTAATCGCCCGTCGTAAAGATGAATTGGAACGAGTGCAGCAGGTAATTCAGCAGCAAGGCGGTCAAGCATGGATTTATCCTGTGGATATTACTCAGGAAGATGATGCAAAAAGCTGTATTGAACAAATATTAAATGAGCATACAAAGGTTGATGTTCTGGTAAATAATGCTGCTCGCTCGATACGCCGTCCGATTATTCAGGCACTGGATCGGCTACATGATTTTGAGCGTACCATGCAAATCAACTATTTTGCTGCCGTCCGTATGACATTGGGTTTATTGCCACATTTTCTGGAAAATGGTGGAGGGCATGTGATTAATATCTCCACCATGTCCACCCAAGTTCCCATTCCGTTATTTTCAGCGTATTTAGCCAGTAAATCGGCACTAGAATCATTTTCGCGCTCCTTAAAAATGGAACTAGGCGATCAGGGAATTGATGTGAGTATTGTTTATTTCCCAATGGTACGCACGCCGATGTCATCTAAAACAACGATTTATAAACATATGCGAATGCTGGATACCTCTACTGCGGCAGGATGGATTGTCAAGGCAGTACAGCAAAAGTCCTATCGTATCACCAGTACCAGTGGCGCAATTGCTAATGCTTTGCTGAATACTGCACCTGCTACGGTTATGAATTTAACCCGCCCCTTATTTCGTTTGATGGATCAACAGTTAGAGAAAAAATTAAAGGATAAATCCAGTTAGTCTTCTTTCTGGATTCATATCCACACAAAAAGCATCATGCTAAACTAGGTCAATTGTCCTTTAAATTGCACGATTTTCTCTATGTTTCAACAAGAAATCTCTCAATTAAACCTACAACAATTCAAAGCAGGCGAAAAACGCTGGATCGGTTCATTGCTGGGGTCATCTGCTGCATTATTATTTAAAGAAATTGCCACGCAAAGCTCAAATCTCTATGTGATTGTGGCAAGGAATAACCAGCATCTTGCCCAACTGGAAAGTGAACTGGAATTTTATGGCATCAAGCCCACCATTTTCCCTGATTGGGAGATTTTGCCCTATGACCGTTTGTCTCCGCATCAAGATATTGTCTCAGAGCGTTTAGCAATTCTTTCCAATATGCCACAAAAAGGCATTTTACTGATTTCAGCAAGCACACTTGCTCAACGGGTTGCGCCATACTCATGGGTAGTGGGTGAACACTTTGATATTAAAGTGGGGCAAAAGCTTGATTTAGAGACACAGAAAAAACAGTTGGTACAAGCAGGGTATCGGTTAGTTGATACGGTGTATGATCACGGCGAATTTGCGGTTCGTGGCAGCATCATGGATATTTATGCCTCTGGTCAAGAACAACCGATTCGTATTGACTTATTTGATGATGAAATTGATAGCCTAAAATTCTTCGATCCAGAAACGCAGCGCACCACAGAATCCTTAAAGAACTTTACCGTTTTACCAGCTAAGGAATTCCCGCTTAAAGAGGGACGATCTATCTTTAGAGATCGTTATGCGGAAAGTTTTCCAACAGCGAATCCCAAGAAAAATCCAATTTATCAGGATGTCCTAGAGGGTATTGCGACCCCAGGTCTGGAATTTTACCTACCATTATTCTTTGATAAAAAGCTGATGGAAGCGCAAAGCACCCTCACAACCTACTTACCAAAGAATTGCGTTGTCATTACAAATAATGAAGTTGAAGATGAACTCATCAACTTCTGGAAAGAAGTGGTTCGTCGTTATGAGGATCGTCGCCATAACATCGATCAACCGATTCTGCCCCCCGAAGAATTATTTTTGATGCCAAATCATGTATTACAGGCATTAAATCAATTTGCAAGAATATTGGCATCAGCCGAGGCATTTGAAGCCAAAGCAGGTGTGCTCAATCTGGCTGCTGAACAACCACCCAAACTTGCAGTTGATCCTAAAAAGCAACAGCCTTTTGAGGCAGTGAAACATTATGTTGATCAAGCTAGACATCCAGTTTTATTGGTTGCGGAAAGTGCAGGCCGCCGTGAAACTTTAAAAGATGCTTTGCGTGCGGTATTAGGTGAAATTCAAACCGTAGACAGTTTTGCCCAGTTCCAGAAAGACCAGTTACAGGTTGCCATTACCAGCGCGCCTTTGGATCGGGGCTTGTTGCTCAGCCATCAGCTTTCGGTAATTTCGGAAAATCAGCTCTATGAACATCGTGTAGTACAGCGTCGTCGTAAACGCCAGCAGGAAGTGTCTGAAGAATTTTTGATTCGCAGTCTGACTGAACTGAGTATTGGTGCGCCTGTGGTGCATATTGATCACGGTGTTGGACGTTATGCAGGCTTGATGACGCTGGAAATTGATCAGCAGGATCATGAGTTTTTACAGCTTGATTATGCCGATGGTGCAAAAGTTTATGTGCCTGTGACCAATTTACACCTTATCAGTCGTTATAGTGGTGGTGATCCTGATCTGGCACCATTACATAAACTGGGTACTGATACATGGAGCAAGGCCAAGCGTAAAGCACTGGAACAAATCCATGATGTTGCGGCTGAGTTGCTGCATATTCAGGCACGTCGTCAGTCCAAGCCAGGTTATGCATTTGAAATGGATCATACCGCTTATATGCAATTTGCCAGTGGCTTTGCTTATGAAGAAACCCTAGACCAAGCCAATGCGATTGAAGCGACTTTACATGATATGCAACTCGCCAAACCGATGGATCGTCTGGTTTGTGGTGATGTTGGTTTTGGTAAAACAGAAGTCGCCATGCGAGCTGCATTTGTGGCAGTACAAAATAATAAACAGGTGGCTGTGCTGGTTCCAACAACGCTGTTGGCACAACAACATTATGAATCATTTCGGGATCGTTTTGCTGATACAGCAGTGCGTATCGAGGTGTTGTCCCGTTTTGGCAGTAATAAAACCCATCTCAAGATTATTGAGGATTTAGCGGATGGCAAAGTGGATATCGTGGTGGGAACACACAAGATTCTGCAAGAAAATATACAATTTAAGAATCTTGGCTTAATGATTGTCGATGAAGAACATCGTTTTGGGGTGCGGGATAAGGAACGGATCAAGGCATTGCGTGCTGATGTGGATATGTTGACTTTAACTGCGACACCGATTCCACGTACCTTAAATATGGCATTTTCTGGGATGCGTGATCTCTCCATTATTGCGACACCACCTGCACGACGTTTAGCGGTGAAAACCTTTGTACAGGAACACACGGATGACTCGATCAAGGAAGCGATTCTGCGTGAACTGTTGCGTGGTGGTCAGGTCTATTTGCTGCATAATGAAGTGGAAACCATTGAACGAGCAGCTGAAACGATCCGTCATCTAGTGCCAGAAGCACGAGTGGCAGTGGCGCATGGGCAAATGCGTGAACGTGAACTGGAACAAGTGATGCAGCAGTTCTACCATAAGGATTATAACGTTCTGGTTTGTTCAACCATTATTGAAACAGGGATTGATGTTCCAAATGCCAATACCATTATTATTGAACGTGCAGACAAACTGGGTCTGGCCCAGTTGCATCAATTGCGTGGCCGTGTCGGACGTTCACATCATCAGGCCTATGCCTATTTGCTGGTGCCATCGATCAAACACCTGAAAGGCGATGCAGAAAAACGTCTGGATGCCATTCAACGGGCATCAACTTTAGGCGCTGGATTTATGCTGGCAACCGAAGATCTGGAAATCCGTGGTGCAGGTGAATTACTGGGTGAACAGCAAAGCGGCTCGATGCAGGCGATTGGCTATAGCCTATATATGGAAATGCTGGAAAAAGCCACTAAAGCCATTCAAAAAGGCAAGACTCCGAACTTCGATGCGCCATTGTCATTGACGGCTGAAATCAACCTGCACATGCCAGCCTTGATTCCTGATGATTATCTGGGTGATGTACATCAACGCTTATTGTTCTATAAACGCATCAGTAACACCGATACGCAGGAAAAACTCGATAACATCCGTATGGAGTTGATTGACCGTTTTGGTATTCCACCACAACCCGTTAAGCAACTATTCAGCGTTCATCAAATACGTTTAAGGGCAGAGCAACTGGGCATTACCAAAGTGGATATCAATAGCAATGGCGGTTATATCGAATTTTCGCCCGATACACCCGTGCAGGCGATCAGCATTATTCAGCTTATGCAGAAAAATCCGACCTACTACCGTATGGAAGGTGGTCAGCGCCTGAAAGTGATGGTACAACTGGCTGAATATGACAAACGTATTCAGTTTATCGTTGAACTACTGAATAAATTGCTGGGTGAGTTGCATAGTTAGTTGAAAAATAGATTGATGTTTAATTAAGCGAATATAGGTTTGTCGGTGAAAAATAACCATTTTTTGATCGGATGTTGTGCCAATAAATGAGGAAAATCATTGTTATTTGTAATCAAACAGGTTACTAATAATATTCACATCAAAACTGATGTGATAGTATTGATCATCATTATTCTGCATCATTTATAAAGATATGTTTAGTTTGCATCCACAACTTGCTCAAGATACATTTTTTGTAGGCGACTTCCCGCTTTCAACATGTCGTTTAATGAATGATATGCAATTTCCCTGGTTGATCCTTGTACCACGTGTACCAGGTATTACAGAACTATATGAACTCAGCCAGGCAGATCAGGAACAGTTTCTACGTGAGTCAAGCTGGTTATCCAGCCAGCTCGCCCGTGTATTCCGTGCGGATAAGATGAATGTTGCCGCTCTGGGAAATGTGGTTCCACAGCTGCATTTTCACCATGTCGTGCGCTATCAGAATGATGTGGCATGGCCTAAACCTGTTTGGGGTACGCCAGCAGTACCTTATAGCAATGATGTATTGGCACATATGCGCCAGACCCTAATGCTTGCATTACGCGGTCAGGGTGATATGCCGTTTGACTGGCGCATGGACTGAGCCAGAAAGAAAATAGAATAAAAGCCGTATTCTATAATAAGAAAAGGAGGACGGAGTGCCACTAGATAGGTTAATTGATAAAGAACCTAGACAGTTCGCTTACTTTCATCGATTGATGGGATATTCGATCTTGTCGCTGATTTTGGTCATCTATACTTTTACCTCTACCAGTGCTAGCTATCAACTTTATATCCTCCCTTTGTTATTGGTCTATTTCCTGTTCTGTCCTAAACTGGAAAAGTGGCTGCAATATAAATATGACAAAGTCACTGAAAAGAATGTTCTCTTTGCCTGTGAAGCCATTATTGTTGCCATTGTTCTTGCAGGTCTGCATTTAAGTCTTGTCCCTACGTTTACCATTTTATTTGCCTTATTGTATGTTGGTCTGAATAATAAGATTTCCCTACCAATTGGCTGCCTGATCGGGCTGATTGGTGTGCTGGTTTTTTATTTCTGTACTTTTTTTATCTTTGATGCGGAAGAATACTTTGAGCCAACCAATCCTGAACTGACCGTTGTGAGCTTGCTTGGCCTGATGATGTTCATTGTGATTGGTAACTACTATCAGCATCGTCGTCTCAATATTCTGGGACAGCAACGCCAGCATTACCATAATCAAATGACACGCTATATTGCATTTGCCAACCAGCTTAGTCGTTATGCGCCACTTCAGTTATGGCAATCGATTATGCGGGGTGAGGCTGAGGCAAAAATTGAATATAAACGTAAAAAATTAACGGTTTTCTTCTCAGACATTCAAGGTTTCACTGAACTCTCAGAAACACTTATTCCAGATGATCTAGCTTTCCTGCTCAATGATTATCTCAGCCATATGACTGAAATTGCCAAGCAATATGAGGCAACCGTGGATAAGTTTATGGGAGATGCGATCCTCATTTTCTTTGGTGATCCAAACTCACAGGGCGTGGAGCAGGATGCGAAATCCTGTCTGGAAATGGCAATTTCCATGCGCCAGCAAATGAAACTGTTGCGTGAACGCTGGAAGAAAATGGGCTATCCAGCCTTGCATATCCGCATGGGGATTAGTACAGGTTACTGTCACGTTGGGAACTATGGGGCTTCACACCGTATGGCCTATACCATTGTGGGACGTGATGTAAACCTGGCGGCACGTTTACAGTCTGCTGCGGAAGTGGATGAAATCCTGATTGCGGATGACACACATCAGCTGATTAAAAATGAATTTCTTTGTGTACCTAAAGTACCAATTTACTTAAAAGGAATTCAGGGACCTGTAAAAACCTGGCAGGTGATGGAAAAATTCACTGGCAAGAAATCAGATACCCAAAAATGGTTTGATTTTGAATATAAGGGTTTTCATTTAGTGCTTAATTTAGAAGAAGTACAAAATTATGAATATCCTGAATTGGTTGAAATTCTTGAAAAAATGATAGACCGAATTAAAAAGCAGCAGAAGATTACCAATGCACAGGGAATTCCAAAACTGACTCTGGATGATGAAGTAAGATAATAAATTTTCAGGAAATTATATTTTGATCATTGATCTAGTGTAAATGTATTTCACATAAATGATCAAATTGTGCAGCCAGAGACGCGAGCGTTGTTACTTTTAATTGTTGAATCAGGATGTTCTGAGCATCCTGGATCGCATGATCTAGTGCCGCATTAACCACTTGTTCAACCAGACATTCTGGATTCTCTCTTTCATTTCCAATGGCGAAAATCGTAGGTTCACCCACAGCCTGATAAATGTCCCATAAGGTGATTTTTTCCAAGTCCGCTGTCAATTGCCAACCTCCACCTGCACCTTTTTCTGAGTGTACAAAACCTGCCTTTTTTAAACCTGACATGGTACGTCTAACCACCACTGGATTAGTTGAAAGCATCTGTGCAATTTCATCGGAGGTAAAGGTTTTTTTCTGTCTGGCCATGTGTAACAGCACATGAAGCATTCGGGAAAGTTTACTGTCGGTGCGCATGAAATCAATAGATGAAATGGTAAAAAGTAACTGTTAATGTAACATCAAAAGTTGCAAATTAAAATGAAAAGTATTAATGTAACTTTAAAAGTTACATATAGGTGATTCTCATGCAGTACGATGTTGCAATTATTGGTGGTAGTTATGCAGGGCTAGCTGCGGCAATGCCATTGGCCAGGGCACGCAGAAATGTGGTGATTATTGATGCAGCACAAAGACGAAATCGTTTTGCTGAATATTCACATGGTTTCTTAACACAGGATGGTACAAGAGCTAGTGAAATTGCTCAAATCGCAAAAGAGCAGGTATTGCCCTATAAGACAGTTCAGTGGGAAGCTGGAAGTGTAAAACGTATAGAAAAGGTGAGTGATGGTTTTGCTGTGTGTATTGATGCCAATCGTTCAGTCACGGCAAGGCGATTGATCATTGCGGCTGGAATTACTGATCAACTGCCTGAAATTTCGGGTTTGGCTGAACGCTGGGGAAAAACCATTTTCCATTGTCCTTACTGTCATGGCTATGAACTTAATCAAGGTAAAATTGGAATTATCGCAAGTTCAGAACATTCAGCCCATATGGCAATGATGCTTCCAGATTGGGGTAAGACGACCATCTTTATCAATGAGTATCCCGTACCAGATGAGTTGTTTGTTCAACTCAAGGCAAGAGGGGTGCATATTGAAAACAGGGCAATCCAAAAAATTACAGGGCAGAGTGATGTTGTGTTGGCAGATGGCTCAGTTATTCAATTGGACGGTATATTTGCAACAACAAAATGCATGATTGCTCAAGACTGGATATTCAAGCTCGGCTGTGAAATTGAGCAGAATGCAATGGGTGAGGCGATTAAAACCAATAGCATGAAAGAAACATCTGTGGCAGGTATTTTTGCCTGTGGTGATGTTGCACGTTTAGGTAGTTCAGTGCCTTTGGCGGTTGGTGATGGCACCATGGCGGGCGCAGCCGCACACCGATCCCTAATTTTCGGTTAAACAAAAAAGCTAGAGATCAACTCTAGCTTTTTCAGTTCTTTGAAAGCATGTCCGTTTAATGATTTTCCGAAGCGTGGTTGATGGTGTATTTAGGGATTTCGATCTCTAAATCTTCATCAACAATCTCAACCTGACAAGACAGGCGGGAATCAGGTTCCAGACCCCATGCGCGGTCAAGCAAGTCAGCTTCAACGTCATTCATTTCCTCAAGGCTGTCAAAACCTTTACGGACAATCACATGGCATGTGGTACAGGCACATGACATATCACAGGCATGCTCAATCTTAATGCCTTGCTTGAGTAGGCTTTGGCATAAATTGGCATTTTGTTCGACTTCAAATTCAGCCCCTTCAGGGCAGATTTGAGGATGCGGAAGAACTTTAATACGTGGCATATTGATCACCTATACCTTTAATTTGAGTTTGACCAATCTTCAAGTTTTGTACCTTTTAAGGCATGGTCAATATGTCGGTTCATACGAAGTGCGGCAAAGGCATCACTGTGAATTTTAAGCTGTTGAACAGCCTGTTCAATTGCTGCAAGATCATTGGTCTTGAGACGTGCCTTTAGGGCTTCTGCTGCAAGAATGAGATCACGAGCCTGCTGTTGGGTGAGTAGATCGGTATCCGCTTTTAACGCCTGTTCCAAAGCTTCCAGTTCACGTTGGGCTTCAACCTTGGTTTCCTGCAAGTGGCGAAGATTTTTATCTTCCTCTGCATGTTGGAAACCCTCTACCAGTAAACGTTCTGTATCCGCTGTGGATAGACCATAGGATGGCTTGATGTCAATCTGTGCTTGTACACCAGAAGTGGTTTCTTTGGCAGATACAGTGAGTAGGCCATCTGCATCTACCTGAAAGGTGACTTCAATACGGGCCTGACCCGCAGTCATCGGTGGAATACTATGCAATACAAAACGACCCAGTGAACGGCAATGTTCAACCAGATCACGTTCACCTTGTACTACATGAATCAACATGGCGGTTTGTCCATCTTGATAGGTGGTAAATTCTTGACGGCGTGCAACAGGAATTGCTGTATTGCGTGAAATCAGACGTTCAACCAAACCGCCCATGGTTTCAAGGCCAAGAGAGAGCGGAGTCACATCAAGCAGTAATGAACCATCCTGGCTATTCCCAATGAGCTGATTTGCGGTAATTGATGCGCCAATGGCAACCACTTCATCTGGGTTGATAGTACAGAGTGGTTCACGTTCAAATAATTCACGTACCGCTTTCTGTACCGCGTACGAGCGAGTAGAACCACCCACCAAAACCACATGCTCAATCTCATCCAGTTGAAGCTTAGCATCGCGTAATACACGTTTACACACACTCATGGTTTTATCGAGTGCAACCTGAATGATTGATTCAAAAGTAGGACGGTCTAAAGTGAGTTGATCATCCAGCAGCTTTAATTTAGCAGACTCATGATCTGTTAAATATTCTTTGGCCTGACGTGCTGCAACGATAAAAACAGCATATTCTTCATCGCTTAATGCTTCAATATTGAGTTGTTTTTTTGCCCATTTAACAATTAAACGGTCAAGGTCATCACCACCCAATGCTGTGTGTCCACCTGTTGCCAGAACTTCAAACACACCTTGTGAAAAACGCAGGATGGAGACGTCAAAAGTACCGCCACCTAAATCGTAAATCACATAATTACGGTCTGTACTGAGATTGGTGTCCTGATCCAAACCATAGGCAACCGCGGCAGCCGTTGGTTCATTCAGTAAGCGCAAAACATTTAAACCCGCAAGCTGGGCTGCATCACGAGTTGCTTGACGTTGTGCTTCATCAAAATAGGCAGGAACGGTGATCACTGCACCATTCACAGGATTGTTCAGGCTTGCTTCTGCACGGTCTTTTAACTGTTTTAGTATTTCAGCAGAAATTTCAACAGGTGTTTTACGGCCAGCAACCGTTTCAAATGCTGGCATTTCATTTTCTGCACCAACAAGTGTGTATGGATGCTGAAATTTGACATCAGCCTGTGAGCGACCCATAAAACGTTTCACTGAAACGATGGTGTTTTTCGGGTCAGTCAACATAAATGGTTTGGCTTCATAGCCAAATGTGGTTGCATCCTTTGCATAATGAACAATAGAGGGGAGCAGAACCCGACCTTTGTTATCCTGTAGAACTTTCGGTTTTCCCGATAGCACTGTCGCCACTAAAGAGTGGGTTGTCCCCAGGTCAATGCCAATCGCAATACGATGTTGATGCGGGGCAGTCGATTGACCAGGTTCAGCAATTTGCAAAAGTGCCATGCGTGCGGTATCCCTTAAATAATCGGTAATAACGTCCTTGAGGAACGATTGAAGTTCCGCAAAGGACGTCTAAAAATCATCGTCCAGATCGAAGCTATCTTCTTCGTCCAGCATACGATCTTCAGCTTTATCAATATCATTCATCACGCGTTGGAAGAAGCGTAGCTTACGAACGGTATCACGTGCCTCAGCCCAGTCTTCATCCGCATAATCAATCTTGAACTCTCGGACTAGGCCATCAATCCATTGTTGTACATCAACTTTTAATGTGCGTAGCTGGTCTGTTGATGTGGCTTCGTCAAGCTGTTCACGCATTTCAAGTGCGGATTGCAGAAACTCAAAATCATTGATGGATTGGTCAAGATGGTGGTCTTGTTTTTTTAAGGCAAGCAAATACGCAGCACGGCTATCCACTTGTGAGAGCACTTTATAGGCTTGGTTGATTTCACTTGACTTGATCAATGCCTGATCTTTGTCAGTGGCTTTGTCTGGATGATATTGCTGTTGCAAACTTAAAAACTGTTTTTTTAAAGCTGCTAAATCTATATCGAGTGCTTCTGGTAATTGGAACAACTCAAAATGATTCATGGGAGATGAATTCCGCTATTGATAAATACGTTAAAACAGTGCGGAACACACTGTTTTGACGAAAAATAAAGAGGGTGTATAAAGTTAAACAGTAAATGATTCACCGCAACCACATTCACCTTTTTGATTTGGGTTGTTAAACTCAAAGCCTTCGTTTAGACCATTTTTGACATAATCCATCTCTAAACCATTGAGATAAACCAGACTTTTAGGATCAACAAAAACTTTAACACCGAGTTGTTCAAAGACTTGATCATGTGTATCGACATCATCGACAAACTCAAGCACATAAGCCAACCCAGAACAACCCGAAGTTTTCACACCGATACGAATGCCTTCACCCTTACCACGGTTTTGCAGGTAATTGCTGATGTGAGTCGCAGCATTTTCAGTTAAATGGATCATGAAAACTCCAATGTTTGATCAATGGTCAATTTAAGCTTTGGCTTTCTTACCGCGATAGTCTTCAATCGCAGCTTTAATCGCATCTTCAGCCAATACAGAGCAGTGTACCTTGACTGGTGGAAGTGCAAGTTCAGTTGCAATGTCAATGTTCTTGATTGCCTGAGCTTCATCAAGGGTCTTGCCCTTTAACCATTCAGTTACAAGAGAACTGGACGCAATTGCAGAACCACAACCGTAGGTTTTGAAGCGAGCTTCTTCAATTACGCCATTGTCATCGACTTGAATTTGTAAACGCATCACGTCACCACAGGCAGGCGCACCGACCATACCCGTGCCCACGTTTTCCGCATTTTTGTCTAAAACACCAACATTACGAGGATTTTCGTAATGATCAATTACCTTTTCGCTATAAGCCATGTCGCTTCTCCAAACCTCGGGGTCAGCCTAATATTAATATGAGGGTTAAAACACTGTTTTCAATGAAGAGTTCAATTAAAAGCTCAATGAATTAGTGTTCAGCCCATTCAACTGTTGAAAGGTCGATACCTTCTTTGTACATATCCCAAAGCGGAGAAAGTTCACGCAATTTCTCTACAGCAGCCTTGGTAAGGGTCAATACGTGGTCAATATCTGCTTCAGTGGTGTATTTACCAAAACTGAAACGGATTGAGCTGTGCGCCAACTCATCAGATAAACCTAAAGCACGCAATACGTATGATGGTTCTAAAGTGGCAGATGTACATGCAGAACCACTTGAAACAGCGAGGTCTTTCAGTGCCATCATCAACGATTCACCTTCAACGAAGTTAAAGCTGACATTGAGGTAATTTGCAACGTTTTGTGTTGGATGACCATTTAAGAACACTTGTTCAAGGTCTTGAAAGCCATTCCAGAGTTTGTCACGTAATTTGCGAATGCGTTCCTGTTCTGCCTGCATGGTCTTGCCTGCAATTTCAAACGCTTCACCCATGCCGACAATCTGGTGAGTTGCTAAAGTACCAGAACGCATGCCACGTTCATGACCACCACCGTGCATTTGCGCTTTTAGGCGAACACGTGGGCTACGGCGAACAAAAAGGGCACCGATGCCTTTAGGACCATAAGCTTTATGACCAGAGAAACTCATCAGGTCCACTTTCATGGTGGAAAGGTCAATTTCAACTTTACCAGCAGCCTGTGCCGCATCAACGTGCAAGAATGTCTTGTTGGCACGGGTGAGTTCACCAATTGCAGCAACATCAGTCACAGTACCGATTTCGTTGTTGACCATCATCAGTGACACAAGAATGGTATCTGGGCGTAATGCTGCTTTCACCATCTCAGGTGTAATTAAACCTGTACGTGGTTCTGGCTCTAAATAGGTAATTTCGAAACCTTGTTCTTCAAGCTCGCGGCAAGTATCCAGCACTGCTTTGTGTTCGATTTTACTGGTAATAATGTGTTTGCCCTTTGAACCATAGAACTGGGCAATTCCTTTAAGTGCCAAGTTGTCAGATTCAGTTGCACCAGAAGTCCAGACAATTTCACGGGGATCAGCTTTAACTAGGTTTGCAACCTGCTCACGAGCATACTCAACTTTCTCTTCAGCCTGCCAACCATAAGCATGCGAGCGTGATGCTGGATTACCGAATGTCCCTTCGAACGTTAAACATTCCATCATACGTTCTGCAACTTCAGGGAGCACAGGTGTGGTTGCTGCGTAATCAAGATAAATTGGACGTTTCATGTCAAATACCTGTAACCGATAGAAGGGCTGAATCTAAACTTGCTGAATTTTGACGCAGGGCAACGGTTTGAACATTGTCACGTGAAATTAGGTCAGCAAGGGTGATTTTCGCAAGATAATCGGCAATATGGTGGGAGAGTTCTTGCCATAAGTCGTGTGTTAAACACATTGCACCATTTTGGCAGTTACCTTTATGGTCACAACGGGTCGCATCGACAGTTTCATTTACAGCTTCAATAATTTCTAGCACCGTGATTTCACTTGCATGTCGAGCAAGGTGATATCCACCATTTGCACCACGAACGCTTGAAACTAACCCATGACGCTTAAGTTTTGCGAATAACTGTTCTAGATAAGCGACTGAGATGGATTGGCGAGCTGCTATTTCCGCAAGCGTGATCGTTTGTTCAGTTGGCTGCAAAGCTAAATCAAGTAGAGCAGTCACTGCGTAACGACCGCGAGTTGTAAGACGCATGATTCGGTACACATGGTTAGACTAGATGACTAAATTTTATGAATTCCGACTAAAATAGTCAAGTTTTAAATTGTCATTATGAGTGTGAAAAGTGAAATATTATGAAATTATTGTATCCACATATTATAAACAAAAAAGGCAATAAAAATAAAGCTCAATACAGCAAAGCCAATATTGATCAGGCGCTGGCGTTTTTGCATGCGGTGAATACGGTTCTGGTATTGTTTTGTCTCAACCAGTAAAGTGTTGATTTCAGAACGTTGCTGGTCAATTTTATCAAGCAGTGGGGCAATGCGCTGTTGGGAAGCAACGGCTTCGGCATCATTCTCAAAGTGGTTGAACCATTCACGCCAGTTGACCAAAATTCTAGACAGGGTGAGGTGCTGTAATACATCGGTCAGATCTGCGGTAAGTTCGGACTTACCCATAATCCGCATGTTGTATAGACTTTGCTGATTGCTAAAGATGAAAATTTTAATTAGGTCAATCAGTGTGGTGTTGATCTCAATATCAATCAGACGGTCATTGGCGGCAAGGTCGAATAGAATACCTTTTTCTGTGAACTGAATGTAAAAATCAAAGAAAGGGATGTAGCTATTTATCCTGATGGTAGTTTTTTTCTGGATCAGTTTCTGTGCCTGTAAACGCAGGGTGGCATCGTGGGTTAAAATAAAGGAAAAAAAAGTCTCTAAAGCAATCAATGTCACATTTAGCCATAAATGTTTGGATTTTGAGCTTTCATTCATTGATTGATTTTTCCTTACCAATATCGCTATAAAACAACAAGACTTGTAAGCCTGAGCATCCTTACTCAATTATTAAAAATAATTTACAGGTCTTTGTTGCTTTGTAGAACAGTTTTATAAAACGATCAAGTCTTAATTTTGATATTATAAAAACATTTTTATGGTTAAATACGACATACTGTTTGTAAAGTGCTTGGGAGCAATGGTCAATGGATAACTCGAACATAGAAAATCCGAATGAAGAAGCTGAGGTGAAAACTAAGCCAAAATCAAAGAGTTCGAAGAAATCTGCACTCGATTTCAAAAAGTATACACAACAAATCTGGCTGGCGGGTTTAGGTGCTTTTTCACGTGCTGAAGAAGAGGGAAATAAATTATTTGACTCCCTAGTCAAAGTCGGTGAGGAACTGGAATCCAAGACGGTGGACTTTGCAGACAATACCGTAGGCAAGGTCACAGAGAAAGCCAAAGAGTCAGTGACTGACACCAAGGACAAGGTGGAAAAAATCCTGGACACTGGTGTCAACCATTCCTTAAATCGCATTGGTTTGGTGACCCCAAAAGACCTCCAGCATATTGAACAGCTTCTGGTTCAGCTTCATATCAAGGTGGATGCCTTAATCGAAGAAAATAATCAACTTAAGGCCAAATTGAATAAAAAGTAAAAAAAAGCGCAGATACTCATCTGTTTATGTCGTATTTCAGTATTTATTTTGGCTAAAAGGTCTTTCTAGTATTGCGTTCTCCCCTAAAGCATTGCTATAAAGGCGGCATGGCCTTTTAAACTATAGCCTTGGATCTTAACAAACGATATTAAGAGGATATTTTTTATCATGAATAAATCAGAATTAATTGATGCGATTGCTGAAAAAGGGGGAGTATCTAAGTCGGATGCTGGTAAGGCACTCGATGCAACAATTGCGTCAATCACTGAAGCACTTAAAAACGGTGACACGGTTACTTTAGTTGGTTTTGGTACTTTTAGCGTTAAAGAACGTGCTGCACGTACTGGCCGCAATCCTAAAACGGGTGAAGAGCTTCAAATTAAAGCAAGCAAAGTGCCTAGCTTTAAACCAGGTAAGGGTTTAAAAGATTCAGTTGCGTAATCTTTTTAAATCAATAAACGCACCGTTTCGGGTGCGTTTTTTATTTATTGAATGAAAAATTTGCTTTGAGCCTTATTCTGCATTCATTCGCTTTGTTTTTTCAGTTAAAATTGCCCCGAAATAAAATATTGGAATTCTTATGGAATCGTTTCGTACAGTCATTAAGGGTTGGCTTGGCAAAGTCCTGTTAGTTTTGTTTTTGACCCCTTTGGCACTTGTAGGTATTGAAGGATATTTTAGTGGTAGCAATAAGGCAGACGTTGCGAAATCGGTTAACGGTCAGGATATTTCTAATAAAGAATTAGAAAGTGCAACCAAAAATTATAAAGATCAATATTTATCATTGGTTAAGGGTGATGAATCACTGCTCAACCTGCCTGTGATTCAGCAAAAGGCACTGGATGCGCTGGTTGCGCGTAGCTTGCTTTTGCAGCAGGCTGAAAAACTCGGTATTTCTTTAAGCGATGTACAGCTTGAGCAAATGTTGGCTCAACAGCCGAGTTTTCAGGAAAATGGCAAGTTTTCCCAGCAGCTCTATGAAAATTACCTGCGTTCAGTGGGCATGACCAATCAGGGGCTGATTGCCAGCCTGCGTCAGGACCATGCCTTGAAAATGATTTCAACCACCTTGATGGATTATGCATTGGTGAGTCAGTCAGACCTACAGCAATTGGCTAACTTGCAGACAGAACAGCGTACCCTGCATTTGGCAAGCATCAAGCTGGATGATTATAAAAAGGGTGTAACTGCTTCCAGTCAGGAAATCACGGATTACTACAACAAGCATAAAAATGAATTCAAGCAGGTTGCAAGTGTTGATGTGGATTATGTGGTTTTAAGCCCAGCATTACTTCCTGCGACCAATCTTGCAGTAACAGATGCCGATTTACAGCAAGCGTATAAGGCATTTGTTGAAAAACAGCAAAAAGATGTAAAACGTGAAGTTAAACATATTTTGATCACCACAGATGCCCGTGATGATGCTGCGGCTCAAAAGCTTGCCAATGAGGTCTATGCAAAAATTCAGGCAGGCATGATATTTGCTGATGCCGCTGCCCAGTTTTCTGATGATCCAGGCTCTAAAACTCAGGGCGGTTTGGTGGCGACCTATGCACCAGGTGTTTTCTCTGCTGATTTTGACAATGCAGTCAATGCATTAAAGAATGGTGAAATTTCAAAGCCTGTTAAAACCCAATATGGTTATCACATTATTGAAGCAAATTCTCCAATGGTGAAATTGCCATCGTTTGAAGCAGAAAAGGTACGTTTAACTGTTGAGGTTGAGAAAGCCAAACTGGCGAATTTATTCAGTGATACGGTCAATAGCCTGAATGAAATGGTGGTTGGTAGTGATTCTCTGGATGCAGTTGCACAGGAAGTAAAAGGTGCCCGTGTTGAATCTGTTAAAGGTGTAACCTTAACCACTGAGAACCCATATTTAAGCGATTTGAATGTTAAAGCCAAATTGTTTAATGATGATGTGAAGAATGGTGATCGTAACGCATCTTCAAATATTCAGTTGGCAAATGGCGATACCATCTGGATTAAAGTCCGTGACTATCATCCAGCAGGGATCAAGCCATTGGCACAGGCCACAGCAGAAGTAAAGGCGAAAGTGGTTGAAGAGAAAGCCTATAAAGCTGCTCAGGCAAAAATTGCCAGCATCCTTGCTGATTTTAAAACGCAACCTGCTGCACAGGTGGTTGCGAAATCACAAGTAACCTTTGAAGATGCAGGTACATATGCACGTTCACAAGGCTTAAAGCGTGCGATTGAGCGCGCGGCATTTAGTATCCCAGCACCAGGCAAAGAGGGTATGTGGACTGCTACAACAGCTAAACTGCCAAACGAACTGGTGATCGTTGCTGTTTCCAATGTGAACACCAGTATTGCGAGTGAGTTGCCACCAGAACAAATGCATGAGTTGAGCAAACTCTATCAACAGTTCCGTGGTCAACAGATTTTGGAAGACTATACTGAATATTTAAAATCCAAGGCGAAGATCAAATGAGTTTGTTCTAAGTATAAAAAAGCCAGTTTTCATAAACTGGCTTTTTTATTGGAGGAAGTTGGTTATTTTTTCTGAATAAATTTCGCTTCCTCAGATTGAGGATACTGGCTAAGCAACTTGGCCTTATACTGGTTTGCCAAGGCTGTATTTTTATCTACATCTTTTGCAATGCTATACAGTTGATAAACTGCACGTGAAGCTTTTGCCGAGTTAGGATAGCGTGTGGCAACAATATTGTAATTCTGCTTGGCTGCCTTATAGTCCACAGGCTCAACAGCTAAATAGAACTCAGCCAGCCAAAAATAGGCATTGCCCACATAAATACCATTCGGATGGTTTTTAATAAAGTTTTGCATTGGCTGAATTGCCTTTTTAGCGCCACCTTGTTTATATGCATCTAATGCAACCGTATAAGCTGCTTTTTCGAGTTCAATCTGGTTATTGGTGGTGTTTGTTGTTGCCGTATTTGTCTGTGGCTGTACAGCAGCAGGGGCCTGTGTCTGGGCTTGAGGTTTAGGTGTCACAGCCGCTACTGGAGGCGGGGTGGGTGCTATTACGGATGCTGTCCCCTCTGTTCCAGCCTGAGCGGTATCTGTAGCACCATTTTCTTCGGTGTTTTCTTCTGGTGGATCAATTTTCTGTGAAAGTAGCTCCAGACGCTGGTCTAAATCTGTATAGCGGTTTGCAAGCTCTTTCTTGAGCTGTTCAATCGCATTGTCATGTTCTTCTAACTGGCCGCGTAATTTACGAATTTCTTCTTCAAGTTTTTGATTCTTTTGCATGATTTCCCAGTTTAAACTTGGAGAACCTGCAACAACGTTATTGGCTTGCTGTTGGCTTAGGGCACGAGATTCAATCGGGACATTGGCATATAAATGCGTACTGCTGAGTAGCGCAATAAAAAGTATAGAATGCTTTTTTAGCATGAAAATTCATCCATAAAGTTGAAAAATAAAGCTGTGGGCGAACAAGTCTTCATTTTTTACTTGCAACACACCGAATACACGTTTTTGATTTAGCCATTAAAACAGCAACTCGTTTAAATGCAATAAGCATTTACAATCTTCAAGCACTTTTGAAGAGAATTAGAGGGCTGTTGTTTAATGTTTATACAGCTTTTAAGTCAGTTATAAAGACGTAGCAGCAGGATTGATGATGAATTAGGCAGTTGAATTAAAAACTTACTGAAAAACAGAGACAAGTCTTGCAACTCAGGTAAAAATCTCTATACTTTGTCAGGCAATGGTAGCCCTGCTGGTAGCTTCGCAATTGTACTCTACGAACCCCGCCAGGACCGGAAGGTAGCAACGGTAGTAGAACTATGATGTGCCGAAGTCATGCTGGTAGGGTTGCCACCAATCACTCTTCTTCGCTCGTTCGGGCAACCGCTTTCATAATTACATCCATATCGAAACCACGGTATTGTAAAAAACGAATTTGTTTTGCCTTTATTTTTGGATCCTTGGTTACAGCCTTTCCAAATTTTTTAACCTTGAGCTGATACGCTTGTTCATACCAGTCAATATCCTGAAGTTCTTCTGTAATCAGTTCAGTATCGAGCTGCTTGGCCTTTAATGTCTGTTTGATGCGTTGTAAGCCTTTTCCTTTGCGAATTTGGCTGGCCAAAGTTTGTTCGGCAACGCGTTGGTCACTCTGATAGTTTTGCTCAGCTAATTCCTCCACCAGATTTGCCACCTCATCTGGATGAACTGCATATTGATTGAGTTTTGCGATTAACTCAGCTTGTGAGTAGTCACGGCGGGTCAGTAGGGCAAAGGCATAGGAGCGTAGTCTCTGACCTGTCAGGGTTTTGGGCTTTTCAGCTTTTTCCGAATTCAACATATTTTCCTCATGAAAGAAAAACGCCCCGTAGGGCGTTCTAGCTTAGCTTTCTAACAAGTCTGGTTCTTCTGCATCTTCAGTTTGTGCGGCTTCAGTATTGTTTTTGGTGAGAAGCTGCTCACGAATAAGCTTTTCAATTTCCTGAGCCATTTGTGGGTTTTCTTCAAAATGGCGAATCACGTTATTTTTACCCTGACCAATTTTGTTGCCTTGATAAGAGTACCATGCACCCGCCTTTTGTACGATTTCCTGCTGTACCGCAAGGTCTACAAGTTCACCGAGTTGATTGGTGCCTTTGCCATACATAATCTGGAACACTGCTTCACGGAAAGGAGGCGCCATTTTGTTCTTCACGACCTTAACCCTGGTTTCAGAACCCACAATTTCATCGCCTTCCTTAACCTGGCCAATACGGCGAATGTCCAGACGTACAGATGCGTAGAATTTTAGTGCGTTACCACCTGTTGTGGTTTCAGGGCTACCGAACATTACACCAATCTTCATACGAATCTGGTTAATGAAGATCACCATGCAGTTGGAACGTTTTGCATTACCCGTGATTTTACGTAATGCCTGACTCATCAAGCGTGCCTGCAAGCCCATATGTGAGTCACCCATCTCGCCTTCAATTTCAGCTTTAGGGGTTAACGCAGCAACAGAGTCGACAACGATTAAGTCAATTGCGCCTGAACGAACCAGCATGTCGGCAATTTCCAGCGCCTGTTCACCATGATCTGGCTGTGATACCAGCAGGTTGTCAATATCAACACCTAATTTACGCGCATACTGCGGGTCTAGGGCATGTTCCGCATCAATAAAGGCGCAGGTGCCACCATTTTTCTGACACTGTGCAATCGCTTGTAGTGTCATGGTGGTTTTACCTGAAGATTCAGGACCATAAATCTCAATGATACGGCCTTTTGGTAATCCGCCAATGCCGAGTGCGATATCCAGTGTTAAAGAACCTGTGGAAACAGCCTCAACTGCCTGTACCGTATTGTCACCGAGGCGCATCACCGTATTTTTACCAAACTGTTTTTCAATCTGGCTTAATGCAGCTTGTAACGCCTTGCTTTTATTATCATCCATCTCAAAACCTCAAAACTTTATCTTCTTAACGACTAACCCAAGTGGATGTATTGAATCTCAACTTGTTGGGACTTGAGTATAGTGGCAGATTCTCATTGTTTATTCTACATCTGATCTGTGTCTGTACGACACAAGATGACGCGTCCATTATTGTAAAAATTACTCGTCATGGTAAGACCATGATTGAGCATTTTCATGTTTAAAACGATTGATATCACGACGGTCTTTTTTACTTGGTCGGTGATCTGGTCGCGCTAGATTATGCATTTTTCGCTGTGAGGCATGCAACTCCCGACGTTCAATACTTTCTGTCGTTTCTTCATAAAGCTGCTGGGCAATTGGTGCGCCACCACGTACCGCAGAAAGAGCCTTGATGATCACGGTTTTTTTCTCAAAACCCTGCTGGATGGTGAGTTCCATGCCAATACGCACGTCTTTGGACACCTTGACGCGTTCATTCTGGTGATGGACTTTAGCGCCCTCTATGGCAGCCTTGGCAAGGGAGCGTGTCTTAAAAAAACGCGCTGCCCAAAGCCACTTATCAATGCGCATGGCATCCATGCTTGCTGGTTCATGCTGTTTTGGCATCTGTATCCTGTAGTTTAATATCAAGATAATCGACAAGTTCAGTTAGATGGTCGAGTGCAGGGTAAGGAAGTTCTGTTGCCGCTCTTGCAGGCTTTGCGCTTGAGGGCTGTAGAATACTGAATAGTTGCGAGATGCCAAAGTCTTCTGCGCCTTTGAGTACCGCAACGGTGTCATCCACAAAAACAGCCTGGGCTGGATTAAAGGGATACAGTTGTTGCAGCTTTTGCCAAAATGCAACTTCCTCCTTGGCATGTCCCAGTTCCTCACTGCTGACCATTACTTCAAAATAGGGGCTTAACTCGATATTTTCAAGTTTAAGCTGTAGCCCCGCGTGGTCAGCATTGGTCAGTAACCAGCAGCGATAGCCCCGATTTTTGAGTTGTTGCAAAAGTTGATGACAGCCTATACGGGCACGAATTTTTTCCCGATGTTCGTATTGGAGTTGTAATACATCAACACCAACTTTCGCCGTCCAGTACGCCGAAGAATACCAAGATAGTGTATGCTTATGCTGTTGGTAGAACTGAAACAGGGTTTGTTGGCTCTGTTGCAGACTGCATTGATGGACATGGGCATGTCGCTCTGGCAAACAATGGTTCCAGATGAAATCATCAAAGGCTAGGTCGAGTAATGTGCCATCCATGTCAAACATGACAATAGGCTGCTGTAAATCTGAATATGACATAAGGTTGATCTATGTTTATTAAAACGCTTGCCCCACAGGATCAGTTGATTTCGCAACTTGTGCCAATCATGGCGCAGGCAAGTCAAATATTGCTGGAAGAATACCAAAGTTATTGTGCGGGTTGCGAGTTTAATATTCAGGAAAAAAGTGATGATTCACCTGTGACACAGGCTGACCTCAAGATAAACCGCTTTTTATTAAAGCACTTGGCGGAAATAACCCCCGATTTGCCTGTGTTGTCAGAAGAAAGTGATTATTCTGCCCGAGCTGCATGGCAACGTTGCTGGATGCTTGATCCCCTTGATGGAACCAAGGAGTTTATCCATGAGCGTGATGAATTTACCATCAACCTGAGCCTGATTGAAAACAGTCAAACCACTTTCGCGATTATTGCGGTGCCATCTGAGCAGGTGATGTATATCGGTTATACCTCCCAACAGCCTTATAAATACAGTTTTAGCCGCCAGCAATGGTCGCAGTACCAGATTGAAGAACATGTGGCTGAAGCAGCGATTCAAATTGGTCTGAGTCATAATAGTAAGAATCCAAAGTACAAAAACTTTATTGAACCGATTTTGCAGTATCGTGAGGTTATTCGTCGTGAGGCAGGCAGTGCCTATAAATTCTGTATGATGCTGGAGGGGGAGATTGATATTTATCCGCGCTTTCATCCAACCTCTGAATGGGACACCAGTTCAGGACAGGCTTTTCTGGAAAGTATTGGTGGTGGTTTGATGACACTGGATGGCAAGCCATTTCAGTACAACCAGCGTGAGACTGTGCTGAACAAGGGTTTTATCGCCTTTAGAGATCAGGATTGCAAAAAAATTGCTTATGATGCCTTGAGTCATTCAGGCATTTTAGATTGAGAGTTGAGCAGCTCATGGTATAGTGGGCTAAATTCTCATCTTTTATAAATTGTAATATGGCCCTGCATTTATTGCCAAAAAGCATGTTTGAAGCAATTGATTTACTTCCCGATGCTTCAACCCCTGTGACTCTATTTACCCGCCACTCGCTACGTGAATTAGTAAATGGTCAGGGTTTGGCGGGCTATGATCTACAGTTGACTGAACAGGGTCGGGAGCTTGCCTATGCATGGGGACAATATTTAATTCAGAATACAGATCGGGCCATTCAGCACTGTATTTCAAGCCCAATCCAGCGTTGCGTGGATACCGCCGCATTGATGATAGAGGGTGCTGATCGCATCCATAAAGTGGTCAATACCCATACCATTGAAATTGTTGAACAGCGCTTGCTGGTTGAACCAGGCAGCTTTGTGCTGGACATTCAACAGGCTGCGCCTTATTTCCGTAAACAGGGTGCCTTGGGGTTTATCAATAGTTTTGTCAATAATGCCTTGCCAGGGATGAAACACCCCATTACAGGCGTATTTGATGTCCTTGAACTGCTTTATCATACCCATCCCACTCGACAGAATGGATTAAGTCTGGCTGTGAGTCATGACACCATTCTGGCTGCGATTGTTGCGGTCATTTCAGGTAACAAACAAATTGAACAGTCCGATTGGCCTGACATGATGGAGGGGCTGTTTGTCTGGTTTGAGGGAGAGGACTTTGTCAACAGCAAGTTGAAATGGATTTGGCGTGGTGAAAGGCAGGAACTCACCATTAAGGATTTTCAGAATCAATAAGCCTAATAAGTATGAAAGAGAATAAGCAATATAAATTCATTATTATCAGCGGGATTAATAATTTCTAAAGCATAATAAATTACTTACAACACTCAAAAAATAATAAAAAGTTTACTTTTAAAAAGTTGTTTCTTTCGTCATTATAGGCAGATAAAAAGATAAGATTGACGCATAATCGGATAAAAATATGTCATTAAACACAATTTATTTATGGGAGCCAGAAATCTTTACAGGCAAGGTTCCCAGCGAAGATGACTCATATCAGGTGGCATTTGAATTACATCAACAATATAGTCATATCCCAAGTCATGGCAAAACTCTAAAGGCTTGGCTGACTTCATTTGCAAATAAAGTTTGTGATCCCCTGTATCAAGCCTATTTTTCAGAACATACCCAGAAATGGGTGCAGCAGATCAGGCATAAATTTGATCAGGAAACGTGTGCTGTCGTCCAGCTCGATGCCTTGGAGCAGGTTGAGCAGAATGATGCCATGTATCGGGTCTTTTATGAGGCGGTGCATGAAACAGGCGTGGGCTTTTATGAACCGAATTATAATGTTTGGGCAATTGGTGAGCTACAGTCGCCAGAAAATGCGGTTGTGATGATGCTACAGCCTTATTTACTCAAACCTTTGGAGATCAAACAGGAACCTGCATCTGTATCATCTGGGCCTCAATCTCAAGTCGAAGCGGTTGTTGAATTAAGCCAGTTTCCCATTCCACAAAATATGCCAGAGGCTGAACAGCTCATTAGTCAATGGTTTGAACACCAAAGTTATACCAAAAACCTTGAACTTAGTGTTTTTAATGTCGCACATGACTTTATTTCCAATTGGGGAAATCTGGGAAAACCACAATTAGCTAAAGATACAGGGTATCGCTGCTTTTTGCTTACTCAAGAACAGGTAGGAATTTTCTATCAATTAAAAATGGTGCTTAGAAAACTGACCATTAGTCCGATGTTGTCATTTGCAATGGATTTTACCGACCATTTCATTCCCCAACATTTACAGGAACAGTTGCCTGAACGTTTGATTTTCCGCTTGCGTTCTATGGATGTGCATAAAAATACAGGATTGAAAAATAGTACTGAACCGTGTTTTGCATTAACGGGACGCTGGGATACACAGACTGATATTCAGGAATTTTTCCAAAACCTTGATGCCTATATTAATTTTATCTTCTCAAATTTGGGGCAGGGCAGGCTGGAAACTTTACAGGCTTGGGCTTATGGCGATATGCCAGCAGATATTAAGATTGATTTGGACTTTCGCTTTGAGTTGATGATGATCGCCTTGAGTCAGGACGAAGATTATCTGGGTAAACGTTACCAGCATCATAAAACATTGTTAACCCTGAATAAGGCTCGGGTTCATGATCTGGGACTATTGGAAGACAGCTATAAGTTTTGCCAAAAGTTGATCAAGATCGTTAAGGATGAGGAAACAGCTTTACAGCCCTATGAAGCTAAAAGTTAGGACAATAAAAAAGCCCGAAAAACGGGCTTTTTTACATGCAACAAATTAGTTAGCTAGCGCTTTAACTTGAGCATTTAAGCGGCTCTTATGACGAGCAGCTTTATTTTTGTGGATGATGCCTTTATCAGCCATGCGGTCGATTACAGGAACAGCTTTTTTGTAAGCTTCTGTAGCAACTGCATAATCACCAGCAGCGATTGCATTTACTGTACGTTTGATGTAAGTACGAACCATAGAACGCAAGCTTGCGTTGTGTTTGCGTGCTTTAACGTTTTGACGAGCACGTTTTTTAGCTTGAGCAGAGTTTGCCACTCGTGCACTCCTTGAAAATAAGTTGGTCTGGGCGGGCTGAAGTTTAAACCAACAAAATTGGAAACATTCACCAGCCCGTAAACAAGTGCCATATTTTGAGGAAACTACGCCGTGAAGTCAAGCCTTGTAATGTCTTTAACTACATTTAACAGGTGATAATCTTGCAAGAAAACGTTACATTAACCCTAGTTATAACTTGAGTGATATAAAAATGAAAAGAGGTGATAAAAAAGCAATCGTGATTGGTGCAACGGGTCTGGTTGGCCAGGCCTTGGTGGAGCGGTTGCAACAATCAGATGATTTTAGTTCAATCACGGTTGTAGTGAGAAAAAATTCAGATATATTAAAATCTTATAGTAAAGTAACACAGCTTATTCTGGAGGATTTTCTTTTGTTGAATGATGAGGATGTTAGTTCACATACCCATGCGTTTAGCTGCTTGGGAAGCACCATTAAACAGGCGGGTTCAAAAGAAAAATTTTATGCAATTGATTATGAAATCAATGCACACTTTGCTGATCTGGTTCAGGATAAAAATATTCATTTATTGGTTGTCAGTGCCTTGGGAGCGAATGCTAAATCGCCAATTTTCTACAATAAGGTAAAGGGCGAATTGGAAGAATATCTCAAAAGCCTCTCAATTTATAAACTTTCAATTTTCCAGCCTTCATTGTTGATTGGTAAGCGCAGTGAAGTAAGGGTGTTGGAAGATATGGCTCAGACCGTATATAAACTGGTTGAAAAAGCCTGGATCAAGCCGTTTAAAGTTAAGCCTGTATCCGCCGAACAATTGGCGCATACTATGCTGGTCGCAGCCCAGACCCAAACAGCTGCATTTAAGCTGTATGATAATTTGAGTATACAACAAACCCAATAATGGAGAACTTCAGTGGCAACAATCCCTTTTGTAACCTGTGACCTGTTAGATGACAATCCTGAGAAAGACCTGCAAGTGGTCACACCAAGCCTAGATGGAAAATTCTTTAAAAGTTATGGTGCGC
Source organism: Acinetobacter thutiue (assembly GCF_030385805.1). NCBI lineage: Bacteria > Pseudomonadati > Pseudomonadota > Gammaproteobacteria > Moraxellales > Moraxellaceae > Acinetobacter > Acinetobacter thutiue. The sequence continues at coordinate 890,389 of NZ_JAUDZE010000001.1, read as the reverse complement.
GTAAAACCTTTGGTGGGCAGGTTGTAACAGTCAAGTGTTTTGAAGATAACTCACGTGTAAAAGAGCTATTGGCAACTGATGGTGCAGGTAAGGTGCTGGTTGTGGATGGTGGTGCTTCCATGCGTTGCGCCCTGATGGGTGACCTGATTGCAGAATCGGCGGTGAAGAACCACTGGAATGGAGTGGTGATTTATGGCTGTGTACGTGATGTGGATGCAATTGCTGAACTTGATTTAGGTGTGCATGCATTGGCTGCAATTCCACAAAAAAGTAATCGTAAAGGCATAGGTGAAGTCGATATCACATTGTATTTTGGTGGTGTAACAATCAGTTCTGGTGATTATATCTATGCAGATAATAACGGAATTGTGATTGCTAAAGAAAAGTTAGTCGACTGTTAAAAGGATCGCGATATGCTGAAAATGGTGAATCATCAAATTAAGGTTTTACAATCTGTTGCCGCAAGCCTGATTGAGGGTGGGCGGGGTGTGATGGGGACACCACAACCTAAGCAGCCAGCAAAACCTTTAAAGTTATATGAATTTGAGGGTTCACCATTTTGCCGCCGTGTTCGTGAGGTCATTACCTTGCTGAATCTGGATGTGGAAATTTATCCATGTCCTAAAGGTGGGAAGAAGTATCGCCAAATTGTAAAAGATAAAGGTGGAAAAAAACAGTTTCCATTTTTAATTGATGAAAATACAGGGACTCAACTTTATGAGTCACAAGAGATTATTCATTACCTATTCAAGCATTATGGTAAAACAGGGCAAACTCCAAGAAAGTTCAGCCACTATCCAAAACTTCCGTATATTTCGGCTTTGGCTTCAGTTGCCAATGTGGGACGTGGTATATGGATTGAGCAGCAGATTATAGATCGTCCTGCACCAGAAAAGTTATTAGAGTTGTGGAGCTTTGAGGCAAGTCCCTATACACGTCTGGTTCGTGAAGTATTAACGGAATTAGAACTCCCTTATGTACTACATAATGTACCAAAAGAACGCTGGCAAGATATGGGACCTGCGGTTTTACGTCTGAAACCAGGCCACTATATTCCACTGCCTAATGGTAAGCGTGAAAAAGTGGTGGAGGTGATGGGGCGTGATATTCAGGTGCCATATCTGGTTGATCCAAACACAGGCGTGAAGATGTTTGAGTCAGCCAAGATTGTTGAGTACCTGAAAAAGCAGTACGGAAAATAAATGATAAGAAAGCATCTGTTCAGGATGCTTTTTTTATATGGAAATGATGATGTCAGTTGCTTATGATAAGTGTTTAACGGTTTAATAATACCCTCAAGGTAATGGAATTAATAGATGTTAAGCCAGTTTACAAGCTTATTTAAAAGCAATAAGGAATCACCTGAACAGTTGTTCTTAAAAGAGCATGATTTAGAATTTAACTCAGAGAAAGGGCCTATTCTAAATGGTCGGGTACTCAATGAATTGGATTCTCGTTTAGTTTACTTTTCAAACCGCAAGCTAGATAATTTTAATAACTTAGCGAAACTTTTTGAAATTACACCACAGATCAATGAAAAAATTGATCTGGAAATTCATTCACAACGTTTTGTCGAGCGTTTAGGAAATACAGAAGAGAATCTAAAAGAGTTGAAGAAAATTATCAAAGTTTTGAATGATTATTATGTAAAGTTTCAAAAGAGCTAAATAGCCTAAGTATAAATTTGGTTGGCTAGATGTAAAGCAGAAACAAAAAAACTTATTCCCCAAAGACGAATAGCGAAAAATATAATAATAGATAAATGTCTTTCTTCACCTGCTAAAAAGTGAAGTAGTACAAAACATAACCCAAAAAATAGGAAGATGTTTATAATAAACAACCACATATTTTAATATCCATTATTGATTTGGTAGTGTATTTTACTAGTTATCATATAAGGTAAACAAATACAGGAAGAAAGAAAATAGATAAAATTAAAGTTAAATACATAGCTCATCGTAAAAAATGAAACACTACAAAGGACGCTATTTAATACTCTTTTATAACCTTGTAGGCTTTCAACGGGATATTTGGTTAAAGCCTTTTTAAAAGATAATTCCGCAAGATAAAATCCAAACAAAAATAATAGAACCAATAAAACTGGATGCCAGGCACCTATATAAAAAAGTTGATCAAATAAGAAAGACTGCATAGGATAAATGTTTTTATTGGTATTTTTTTACTTAACCATAATTATAATAAAAAAGGGACTAAATCCAAAGACCCAGCCCCTTGTTGATCAGGTTAGCGATTATTTTTCAATAATTGCAACAACACCTTGACCACCAGCAGCACAGATCGAAACTAAAACGCGACCTGAACCTTTTTGGTTAAGTAACTTCGCAGCAGTCGCGATGATACGACCACCTGTTGCAGCAAATGGGTGACCCGCAGCTAAAGAAGAACCATTCACGTTGAGTTTGCTACGATCAATAGAACCTAAAGGTGCATCCAGGCCTAAACGCTCTTTACAGAATTTCTCATCTTCCCAAGCTTTTAGGGTAGAAAGAACTTGTGATGCAAATGCTTCATGGATTTCATAGTAGTCGAAATCTTGAAGTTTAAGACCAGCACGCTCAAGCATACGTGGAACTGCATAAGCAGGAGCCATCAATAAACCTTCTTTCTTGCCAACGAAGTCAACCGCAGCAGTTTCAGAGAAAGTTAGGTAGGCAAGAACTTCGTGACCATTTGCCTTAGCCCATTCTTCAGAAGCCAACAGTACACAAGAAGCACCATCAGTTAATGGAGTAGAGTTACCAGCTGTCATTGTTGCAGCTTCACCCTTACCAAAAACTGGTTTTAATTTTGCTAATTTCTCAACACTAGAGTCAGCACGTAAGTTGTTGTCACGGCTTAAACCCAGGAACGGTGTGATGAGGTCATCGAAGAAACCTTCTTCGTATGCTTTCGCCATTTTCTGGTGAGAAGAAGCGGCTAAGGCATCTTGATCTTCACGGGTAATGCCCCATTCTAACGCTGTAATGGCAGCGTGGTCACCCATTGCAAGACCTGTACGTGGTTCACCATTCTTAGGCGCATCCATCAAGTCTTTAAGGTTGATTTTTTTCAATGCCTTTAAGCGGTCTTTACCTGTTTTAGCAATGTTCAACTCAAGCAAAGCTTTACGTAAACCGTCACCAAAAGCGATCGGTGCGTCAGAAGTTGTATCTACACCACCTGCGATACCCACTTCGATTTGACCCAAAGCGATTTTGTTTGCAACAAGGAAAGCTGCCTGTAAACCAGTACCACATGCTTGCTGAATGTCATAAGCTGGAGTTTCTGGTGCAAGCTGAGTGTTTAAAACACACTCACGAGTCATGTTGAAGTCACGGCTGTGTTTTAATACCGCACCTGCAACCACTTCACCTAAACGTTGGCCTTGTAGGTTAAAACGCTCAACTAAGCCGTTTAATGCCGCGGTGAACATATCCATGTTTGAAGCAGTGAAATATGCGCCGTTTGAACGAGCGAATGGAATACGGTTACCGCCAATAATGGCAACACGGCGAACAGTGTTTTGGCTCATGCTTTTATCCTGTTGAACAGAAGGTTTGGTTGTTTTAGCTGTTGCTGCTTTTGTAGAAGTAGAAGAAGCAGTGCTTTTGGTACTACGACTTGTAGAACGAGTACGCGTCGTTTTTGGTGTCGTACTTGCTGCTTTAGAAGTTGTGTCAGCACTTTTACCTGTGGTAGAAGTAGCTTTTGATGTATTTGACACAGTTTCCTGAGCAGAATTCTCGACTGCTGGATTTTCTTGAGTTGTTTTGCTCATAAGGCTTTTCCAAGCATAATTGCGATATTCTTATTATAACCATAGCATATTTACAATGCAGCTGTATTGACTAGAATGACGTTGGAGACCGCATTCAGGTCAAGACATCCAGACATGAACTCAAGTATGATTTGCTGTGAGTCAATCAGACCCTGATTCCATGTTATTTTGCCAACATGATTCATGTATCTGTAAAAAATTCATTTGTATGAGAGATAATAACCATGACCGATCAATACCAGGCATTTACACAATCACCTTTGGGTAAATTTGTTGTAAAAAATTTAGGTTTACCATCACCAGTTGCGTTAGATCGTTTCGAGAGTGCTCAACCTGTTGTGAATGGTGCAGTATTGCTTGGCGCAGCGCCATCAAGTACAATTTCTGCTGCGATTGCTCAAGTTCTTAGCAACATCCACGCAGATAGCTATGTGGGCAACAACGTTGAATTACAACAAACTGCTGCAAAAGTAGGTTTAAATCTTCGTCCTTTGAATGCAGATGACAAAGAATCTAAGTTCAAGGCAGTGGTATTTGATGCTTCTGGTATCAAGGATTCTGAACAGTTAAAAGAGTTGTACAACTTCTTCAACCCAATCGCACGTCAGATTTCAAGTTCAGGTCGTGTGATTGTGATCGGTACGACTCCTGAAACAGCGAAAACTGTAAAACAGGCAATTGCTCAGCGCGCGCTTGAAGGTTTTGTTAAATCTGCTGGTAAAGAGTTCAAGAAAGGTATCACTGCTCAAGTGGTTTATGTAGATCAAGGTGCAGAAGCAAACCTTGAGTCAACTTTACGTTTCTTGATTTCTCCACGTTCAGCTTACGTTTCTGGTCAAGTGATCCGTGTTTCTAAAGCAGAAACAGTGAAATTAGACTGGGCAAAACCACTTGCTGGTAAAACAGCGTTGGTGACTGGTGCAAGCCGTGGTATTGGTGAAGCGATTGCACACGTTCTTGCTCGTGATGGCGCACACGTGATTTGTCTGGATGTTCCACAACAACAAGCTGATCTTGAGCGCGTTGCGGGTGAAATTGGTGGTTCAGTATTGGCAATCGACATTACTGCTGCCGATGCTGGTGAGAAAATCAAAACTGCCGCTGCTAAACAAGGCGGTTTGGATGTGATTGTTCACAATGCTGGTATTACCCGTGACAAAACTTTGGCAAACATGAAGCCAGAGCTTTGGGATTTGGTAATCAACATCAACTTGTCTGCAATTGAGCGTGTTAACGATTACTTACTTTCAAATGATGGTTTAAATGCAAATGGTCGTATCGTTTGTGTATCATCAATCAGTGGTATTGCAGGTAACCTAGGCCAAACAAACTACGCTGTTTCTAAAGCAGGCGTGATTGGTTTAGTGAAATTTACTGCCCCTACATTAAAGAATGGTATTACGATCAATGCTGTTGCGCCTGGTTTCATTGAAACTCAGATGACTGCTGCGATTCCATTCGCGATTCGTGAGGCTGGTCGTCGTATGAACTCGATGAACCAGGGTGGTCAACCTGTCGATGTGGCAGAGGCGATTGCATGGTTTGCATCTACAGGTTCAACAGGTGTGACTGGTAACGTTGTTCGCGTATGTGGTCAAAGCTTGTTGGGTGCGTAAGCATTAACGTTTTGAAAGGGGGTGCTTTTGCATCCCTTTTTTATAAAAATTATTGAAAGGTCCATTATGAATACACGTCATTTTAGTCAATTGCCAAAACCTTATTTAGCTTATCCAAAAGTCATTCAGGGTTTAATTTTTAAAAAGCCAAAAGGTGAGAAAGTATTGCCGCAGGTAGAATACGTGGTGGATACCCTAAAGATTGATACCAAACATTTAGAAAGCTATAACGAGATTTGTGGTTTTAAAAATGATGGTTTTGTACCAGCCATATATCTGGCTGTATTGTCTCAAAGCCTGCAAATGCACATGATGACCAGCGAAGCATTTCCATTTGCGATTTTAGGTTTGGTGCATATTCGTAACCAGATCAAGCAAACACGCAAAATTGGTGTGAATGAGCAAATCACCCTGTCTTGTAAATTTGGTGAGCTGAAGCCACATGACAAAGGCTTGCAATTTGACTTCATTACCACTGCCAAAGTGGGCAATGAAGTAGTGGCAGAAAGTTTAACCACGTATTTGTCACGTCAAAAAACTGAGAAAAAAGCAGGCGAGAAAGCCAAAGATACCAAAGAACCAGCTTATCAGCCAAAAGCAGAGTGGAATGTTGCTGAAAATACGGGTCGCCGTTATGCAGCGATTTCAGGCGACTTTAACCTGATCCATATTCATGCAGTCACTGCAAAAGCGTTTGGCTTTAAACAGGCGATTGCACATGGTATGTGGAGTAAGGCAAAAGCATTGGCAAGCCTTGATCTGGCAGATGCCTATGAAGCAGATGTATGGTTTAAATTACCAATGTATCTTCCATCAAAAGTTGAGTTTCTAACTGCAACTCAGGGCAAGGAAACTGATTTCTTGATTCGTAATGTGAAATCTCAGAAACCTCACGTTGCAGGTACAGTAAAAGCACTTTAATACGAAATCGTATTTTAAATTATCCCTTTTGTTCGCAAGAGGGGTATTCTAAAAACATAACGATCATAAGGATGTGGGCTGTGATTAAAGAGATTTTATTTGCCGATACACATAATTATCATGGCAAGGTTGATGAGCGTTTCACTGATCTGGCTACACAGTTTAGCCGTTTTCAGGATGCACGCAGCCATCAGGGTGGCGCGGCACTGGTGGTCTATTTTCAAGGCCAGAAAGTTGTCGATATTTTTACGGGTAAGAAATCTCAAGATCAAGATTGGCAAGTAGATACATTGTCGATGTGCTATTCGACAGGTAAGGGCATACTGGCAACACTTGCACATATCTTGGTGAGTGAACGTTTGCTTGATTACGATACGCCAATTGCACAGTACTGGCCTGAGTTTGCTCAAAATGGCAAAGCCAACATCACCTTGCGTCATGTCCTGTCCCATCAAAGTGGTTTGTTTGATATTCGCAATGTGATTGATACAGCAACGGAAATGCTGGATTGGCCGCATATGCTGGATGTCATTGCCAAAGCGACACCTCGTTTTGCAGCAGGGCAGAGTTTTGCGTATCAGCCGCTTACTTATGGATGGATTGTCGGTGGTGTGATTGAAAAAGCTGCCAAGCAACCGCTGAGCTGGTTAATGCAACGTTATTTGGTTCAACCACTTGAATTGAATGGTGCTTATTTTGGCGTACCTGCTTCTGAGCTGGATCGGGTTGCTCGTTTGCTGGAAAAACCAAAATCAGTAGTTACACCTAAACCACAAACCAAGAAAAGCGATCAACCACGTAAGGTTTCATTGTCAGAAAAACTATTGGAAATTTCTGGGCAAAGCCCGCAAGATTTTCAGGATGCCATGATTCCGAAAGGCATGCGTAACTTTAGCTTTTATAGTGATGCAGGCCTACAAGCCGTGATTCCTGCCGCCAATGGGGTGTTTACAGCAGATAGTCTTGCCAGAGTTTATGCAATGCTTGCCAATCAAGGGCAGTGGAATGGACAGCAATTGATTCGTCCAGAAGTGTTTAAGCAGTTAAGTACAGTACAATCGAAAGCCCGTGATCGTGTGATGCCAATTCCAATGCACTGGCGTTTGGGTTATCACCGTATTTTAACGATGGGTAAGCGTTCACCACATGGCTTTGGACATATGGGCTTTAATGGTTCAGGTGCATGGTGTGATCCTGACCGTGAACTCAGTTTCGCTTATACGCATAATTTTAGTACCACTTCTGCAACAGGTGATTATCGTTTATGGGGCTTGAGTCAGGAGGCCTTGCGCTGTGCTGATGAAATATTGACGGGTAGAAAAGGCTGGTTTTAACAATAAGAGAGGGCGTATGAGAATCCCTCTATTTATTTTTTATTTAAACAAGATATTGCGCCTTAATAAAGCTTGTTACATCATAGTTAATAATGGATAATCCTTGTTGAATGCGTTGGGTAATATCTTTTAAAAGGTAGGTATCATTGTCATTTTTTTCACAATATACTGAATCTAGTGTAGAAATAATACCAAATCCAGGGCATATATTTAATGTTTGTCTTTTTGTTCCAAAAAATTCATTATTAAGTTCTGTTTGCTTATTTTCATCAATAATAATAATTTTTTCATTTACTAAGTAACTAACTAGATCATGTATCTCACTTCTTGCATGTTGACGTATTAAATTCTTGTTTTCTTTCCAAAATTGGATATATGATTTTGAATCAAGTTGGTTCTTAGGCGTTTTGAACCAAACAAGATTAGATGTCATAAAACCAAAATGAAAATTGGGATGATCACTCCATTTAGAGTTAGTTACTTTGCTAAAATCAGGGTTTTTACTATAAAAAGATTTTGCTTGGCTTTGCGTATCACCAAAATATAAGCTTAAATTGATATCCCATCCTTTTGAATCTTGATCTAGTATTAGACCTATTTTTTGAATTGAATGGAGATTGGATGGTGTTTCTATGTAGTATCCCCAGCCATTATGGTATTTAACCATGTTCTCATCAATTGCAATTTCTTTGAGAATATTAAAAATTCGCCGTTCTAATAGTTTATGACTAGATTTACATAGTTTAAAGCTATCATAAGGATTTAGTTTTGGAAAATTATGGTCAATGTAGTTCAAAAAATCATTGATCATCATTTTTTCAGGCCCATTTAATGTTTCAAATGTTAACAATGTATTTAAATTTTTGATAATTTTTTTCCATTCAAGAATAATGGGTTTCTGCAAAACTTTTGTTTCTTCAGCTAAATTCTCTTTTGAGGGGTTTAATTGACTAAACCAAATATGATCAGAATTAGGCTTATTTTCAATAATTAGTGTGAGTTGAGAACCAAATGAAATTAAACCATCATAACGTGCATTTCTCTTTGTTGATTGTACGGTAAAGTTTGAGGTTGGCTTTTCATCAGTAATTAAAATAGAACCTAAAAAATTTGTTTCGATGCTAGGATTTCCTTTTTGTGTCTCAAAATTCCAGTCGATATCATTTAATAGATTAAGTAAATTGATATTGTATTCATTATTATTTTCTTGTTCAACATAGTTGATAAAAGAAGAAAAAACATGAAAAGAATATTTTAATAAAATAAGATATGCTCGTGTAAGTTGGTCTTCATGTGAAGAATCCTTGCTCATATAAGTGTTAAAACAATTAAGACGCTCCATTTGAAATTCCTCTTAGAAAAATAGTATTTAAATTTTGTTAAGATGTAGCTGGATTTTATAACCCAAACCAACTGTTAATTCAGCTCCACAAATTTTATTCTCAATCAAACACTGTAATAGCTCAGTCGCCTGTTGATACCCGATTAAAAATTTTCTTTGTAAGCTTGAAACAGAAATGTATTCGACTTCTTGAACAAATAAAATTGCCTGTTGTAATAAATCCTCATTATTTTGCATATTGATTTTCCTGTGTTAAACGAATCAAAATCATACTGACATTATCAAAAGCATGGTTTTGATGGAGGGCAGTTTTCATATTTAATAACCATGTTTTTAATGGGGTTTCAGGCATTAAAGGCTTCCAGTGATTGCATTCCAACACATCATGCACACCATCGCTACAAATCAAGAGAGCATCTCCCTCAACCAAATATTCCTCTTTGGGGGAAAATTCGGGAACTTCATGTAAAGAATCTACACAAAAACAATAGTTCAGCATGTAATAGAAACTGGCATATTGTTCATTTTCTTTAACTTCTGCTTCACCATTTTTCTGCATTTCTGTCAGAAAATTATGGTCTTGGGTCAGGGCATACCAGTGTTGATTATGGCTGCTAAATAAATAGACTCGATTGTCCCCCAAATGTTGAATATTGACAAAACCAAATGGGCTAGAGGGTGTAACAACTGCCAAGGTGGCACTAGAACCATAAGTCTTTGGATTGCCTGCTAAATGCTGGCTTAAATCATCTTGAACGTGTTTTAAATGAATCCGTTGCTGAGTTTGGGTTTGTTGTAAAACACTGTTTAAAACGCATTTTGATGCCTGCTCCGCTTTCGGGCTAGTGCTGATACCATCTGAAACAGCAGCACACCAATCATTATCTTTTTGGTAAAGATAGCGTTTACTGATAAAGCCATCATGCTGAATTACTTTATTTCCAATCAAGATTGCATCTTGTTGAATGGGTGATTTTGCTCGCCATGTTAAAGCCTGCGTTTCATAATAGAGATCAGTCACGGTGAGCCCTGATGAGGAGAAAGTGAGTAAGTTATAGCAATGGAAATATGAAGTGGTCAATCATATTTTTGGTTTTAAGTGGTTAATTTATAAAATAAATATTTTGTTAAGATAGTATAATGAAATAAGAGAAAATTGCACCGTGAACGGACTCTTAAAAGCGTAAAGTTGGTTTTTTCTTTCTTTAAGGGTATGGAATTTTATGCAAATCTTAAAAACTCATGTTGAGTTTTGCAGCGATTTGTTCCCGCAGACTCAAAGTGAAATAGAAAAATGGGGCGGGCAAATTTGGGGTGAAGATTTAGCAAAATATTTGATAAAACAACTCAATCAATTTGGAGTCATAACGAATGGCTATGTTGTAGAAGATTGGGGATATATCATTTATCTTGAAAATGAAAAATATCAGCCGATTTGGATTGGTTGTGGTCATTATGAAGAATATCATAATGGTTTCTTGATTTTTCTTAATCCATCTCAGCCGATTATACGTCAATGGATTTTTAAGAAAATTAATATTTCAGATCAATTGATTGAACTTGCAAATATTATTGATCGTATTCTGTATCAGAATTCTAATATTAAGCAAATTAAGTGGTGGGAGAATCATGGGAAATAAAAATCAGATAAGTAAATATTTTAAGATGGGTACAATAATTTGCTTGGGCTATATTTTATTTTCCTGTAGTCAATGGATTGTGGTGAGGGTTCAATCTGAAAAACAACTCAAAGAAGTATGTAGGAAAATCGAAAAAAATATGTCTAAAAATGACCTTTTTGATTTAGTTTCATCTTATCCAGATTTTAAAATGTATCATTCAGATAAAGACAGTATGATGTTTTATACTAAAAAATCTTTACCTGAAACGCCTATATGTCGTATGAATCTTAAAAATGCTAAGGTGGAAAAAGTAGACTTTGTTGATTATCGAAATTAAGGCACATTTATTCCAAACTGCCGTAAAATTCTACACAGTTGAATCATCGGTAAACCCATGAGTGTGGTTTGGTCATCGCCAATCATTTTTTCAAATAAACTAATACCTAAACGCTCACATTTAAAACTGCCTGCACAATGTAAAGGCTGATCAACTGCAATATAACGTTTAATTTCTGCAAGACTCAGTTGACGGAATTTAACCTGATAATGCTCAACCAAAGTGATTTCAAAATCAGAAGCTGCATGTTGAACACTGAGGGCTGTACTAAAAAATACGGTATTGCCTGAATTTGCCTGTAACTGCTGAATTGCATTTTCAACCGTTAACGGTTTACCAATAAAGTCATCAGGTGCATGTTCACGCCAAGCCACCTGATCAGAACCAATCACAATCGCGTTTGGATATTGTTTGGAAATGACATGGGCTTTTTCATAAGCCAAGCGTTTGGCTAAGTCATCGGCATGTGTTTCACCTTGTACTGATTCATCAATATCAGGTGAAATACAACGATAATCCAGACCTAAACGATCCATTAAATCTTTACGGGTTTGGCTGCTTGAAGCCAGAATCAATTCAAATTGGCTCATTAAACCGCATATTCCACAAGAATATTGAGGGGAACATAATGCAATACTGCATTATGGCAGGCATTGAGCTTGATCGGTGGGGCCTGGCCAGCCTGATAGGCTTCCACCCAACGGGTCACACAGATACACCAGAAATCTCCTGGTTTTAGCCCCGGAAAACCGACTTCAGGTAATGGCGTGATTAAATCGTTACCCACTTTTTGTGAAAAATTCAGGAAATCAGAAGTCATTTGGGCACACATGGTGTGCTGACCTAAATCTGTAACCGAAGTATGGCAAAAGCCATTACGAAAATAACCTGTAATGGGATCGTAACAACAACTGGCTAAAGGTTCGCCAAGTACGTTTAAACGATTAATCTTCGGATCTGGATGAATAGACATAAAACATTTTGCAGTTAAATAATGCCAAGTATTATCACCAAAATAGCAGCTTTCAACAGCTTTTCTGCAAAAAAACTCACCTTTATTTTTAAGAATCATTTAAAATTACGCCGTTTTTAAAATCAATTAGAGAGCCATCCATGAATTTTCAGCGCATGACTGATCTTGATTTAGCAGGTAAACGAGTTCTTATTCGTGAAGACTTAAATGTTCCTGTAAAAAATGGGAAAATTACCAGCGACGCACGTTTACGCGCTGCACTACCAACCATTAAAGCCGCTTTGGATAAAGGTGCAGCTGTGATGGTGTTTTCTCATCTTGGTCGTCCTGTAGAGGGTGAGCCAAAACCAGAACAATCACTTGCACCTGTTGCAGCTTATTTAAGTCAGGCATTGGGTCAGGATGTTCAGTTATTGACTGATTATTTAGATGGCGTTGAAGTTGCAGCAGGTCAGGTTGTATTGCTTGAAAACGTTCGTTTCAACCATGGCGAAAAGAAAAATAACGAAGAGCTTGCAAAGGAATATGCGGCACTTTGCGATGTATTCGTGATGGATGCATTTGGTACAGCCCACCGCGCCGAAGCTTCTACTGAGGGTGCAGCCCGTTTTGCTCAGGTTGCTGCGGCAGGCCCATTATTGGCGGCTGAGTTAGATGCGCTTGGTCGTGCAATGCAAACTCCTGAAAAACCAATGGTGGCAATTGTTGCAGGTTCTAAGGTATCAACCAAGCTTGATGTGTTAAATTCGCTTTCTACGATTTGTGATCAATTGATTGTCGGTGGTGGTATTGCCAATACATTCCTGGCTGCTGCTGGATTCAATGTCGGTAAATCACTTTACGAAGCTGATTTGGTCGATACTGCAAAACAAATCGCTGCAAAAGTGAGCGTACCATTGCCAACTGATGTTGTGGTTGCTGATGCCAGCCAAATCAATTTTGATGATTTCTTAAACTCTGCGGCAAATGCACAAGCCGTAGTGAAAAACGTTGCAGATGTGACTGACACTGACATGATTTTGGATGTAGGTCCTGAAACAGCGAAAGCATTTGCCGAGATCCTAAAAACTTCAAAAACCATTCTTTGGAATGGCCCAGTCGGTGTATTTGAGGTTGATCAATTTGGTGAAGGCACCAAGGCACTTTCATTGGCAATTGCTGAATCTGCTGGTTTTTCGATTGCGGGTGGTGGTGATACGCTTGCAGCCATTGATAAATATGCCGTGGCTGATCAAATTGGTTATATCTCAACAGGTGGTGGTGCATTCCTTGAGTTTGTTGAGGGTAAAACGCTTCCAGCAGTTGCAGTTTTGCTTGAGCGTGCGTAATCAGTATTTAATATTTGATTTATAAGCATGTTTTAAAAAGAAGAGTCGATGGAAATCGGCTCTTTTGTTTTTGGCGGGTATTGTGGTCATAAAAATGTCATATATCTGAAATATGCTTGTCACAACTTCAACCATTAACTGTGGAAAGCCGTGATGAAATTTAAATTAACCCTTGCCGCTTTAATCATTGCCCCGATCATGTTGACTGCATGTGCAAAGAAAGAAGAAGCGAAAAATGCTGAACAGCAAGAGCAGACAACTTCAGTCACACAAACGAGTCCAGAACAACAGGCTGCGATTGATGCCATTGATAAACCGAATTTAGATGAAAACCATACTGATGTTACGGAACAGGGTGCAGCTTCAGAAGTGGCTGTGAGCGAAGTTCAATAAGTGACGCAAATAAAAAAGCCGATGTTTAAACATCGGCTTTTTTATATTTATCCATTGGTTTTGCAGTAGAATGTCAAGGTTGTTTGATAGTCATCATCTTTTGCCAGAGAAGCGTTTTTACCAGTCAGTGTACCAATGACCCCTGCGGCAGCCTCAACCATTTTTCCTGTTTGCTCATCCACCACGCCTTTTAAAACTCCTTGGTATGCGGTTTTTTCATCAACCACGACAGGTGAGGTATTGCGGGTACAGGTTTTTTGTGCGGCACTGACCGCATTGTTTTTGGCAATCAGGCTGGTTTTACCAATGCCTGTGACTTCATATTGATTGTTTTCTTTTTGAATCGCCAAGGTATTGGTTGGGGTGGATGCACATGCAGTTAATCCAAGTGCCAAACCGCCAAGTAAAGACATAATAAAAGTTTTTTTCATTGCTTGTTCTCAAGTTACGACAGAATTGTATTATTTGAACATAGAATTTTTGAATGCTTTTGCAGGTTATGTACAGTTTGTGCTGATGCTCTGTTAAATTTCTCAAATTAATGATTAAGCAGGGATTGGACGTGGTGGAAATCATTCAGATTATGCTAATCTAGCGCAATCCTTGTGTTAGTTAGATTTATTTCAATGACGGACTCAAAAATAGAAATCATTCATCATAATATTCATCAACGTCAATCAATTGGACAACTTATTGAACCAGCGCCGAATACACAACAACTTGAAAAGGCGGTACAGGCCGCACTCACGGCGCCCGATCATCATCGTTTAAAACCAACACGTTTTGTGGTTGTGACGCCTGAACAGCGTGCCGCTTTTGGTGAGTACTTGGCAAAGGCTTTGGCCGATTTAGGTGAGACCGAGCCAGCACAGTTGGATCGCGTCAAGCAACATCCATTTCGTGCGCCTTTGCTGGTTCTGGCCTTAACCACCATTCAGGATCACCCAAAAGTCCCACATTTTGAACAGATTTTAAGTACAGGCGCTGCCATTCAAAATTTCCTGCTTTCTTTGCAGTCACAAGGTTTTGCCAGCATGTGGCGTTCAGGCGCGGTGGTTGAGTCTAACTGGCTAAAACAGCAATTGGACCTAAAGGAGCAGGACTTGATCTCAGGTATTATCTATGTGGGAACTGCGGCCAAAGCGATTGCACCACGTGCCGAAATAGAGAGTCAGGACTTTTTAAAAGTATGGCAGGCTACCTAAATCTTATTTGTAAATGATTAGAAATTTGTTTCAGGAAAAAAAATGACAGAGTTGAAGTTTAGCGATTTGATTGAACCCGTAGCTGTAGACCAGAAAACAGCATTAAGAATTACAGTGCTGGGTGGGGGGAGTTTTGGTACGGCGATGGCGAATCTGGCTGTGCGTAATGGCTGCGACACCATGATCTGGATTCGTGATGCGGCTGTTGCTGAGGAAATCAATCAAACGCATATCAACAAGCGCTATTTGCCTGATTACACACTGGAAACAGGTCTGTGTGCGGTTTCTGATCTGGAGTTGGCTGTACGTGACCGTGACATTATTTTGGTGGCGATTCCAAGTCATTCTTTCCGCGATGTGTTGAAGAAAATCGCGCCGTTTATTAGTGCGCAGGCAGTGGTTTCACTAACGAAAGGGATTGAAGCCAAAACCTTTAGTTTCATGAGTGATATCATCCGCGCGGAATTACCTGAAGTGCCTTATGGAGTTCTATCAGGGCCAAACCTGGCAAAAGAAATTATGGCGGGGATGCCATCAGGTACGGTGATTGCCAGTGAGTCTGAACTGGTTCGCTATGCGGTACAGCATGCCTTGCATAGTGCCTTGTTCCGTGTTTTTGGCAGTGATGATGTGCATGGTGTGGAACTGGGCGGCGCGCTAAAAAATATCTACGCGGTTGCAATGGGCATGGGCGCTGCCTATAACATTGGTGAAAATACCAAAAGTATGATCTTAACCCGTGCCTTGGCTGAAATGAGCCGATTTGCGGTGAAGCAGGGCGCGAATCCCTTGACATTTCTAGGGTTGTCAGGTGTGGGTGATTTATTTGCGACCTGTAACAGTCCATTAAGCCGTAACTATCAGATCGGTTTTGCCCTGGGTTCAGGTAAAACACTGGATCAGGCGACTAAAGAACTGGGACAAACCGCCGAGGGCATCAACACCATTGTGCAGGTGCGTACCAAGGCACAGGAGCTGGATGTGTATATGCCAATCACCAATGCCTTATATGAAGTGATTTTTGAAAATGCACCGCCAATGACCATTGCCTTGTCGTTAATGAAAAATGGCCATCGTAGTGATGTGGAATTTGTTTTACCTCATCATGAGGTTTAATCAAAAAATTGTCATCCAAAGTTGTTATGCTTTGAATCAAGAAAAAAATTAGAGAATGATTATGCAACTCACTTTAGTTCGTCACGGTGAAGCGTCTCCAGCAGTGAATGGAAATGATATGCAGCGCCCACTCACAGCGCGTGGGCATCAACAGGCTGAGCAAACAGGGGATTTTCTCAAAGATGTGATTCAGCCCGAGGTTTTTATTGTAAGTCCATTACTGCGCGCGCAGGAAACGCTAGAACATATCAAGGCACATTTTCAGGGCATTCCTGTGTTAATCTGCGATAAAATTAAACCCGATGATAACGCCAAAGATGCCATAGAATGGCTATCCAAACTTCCATATGAGTCGATTGCGGTGGTGTGTCACATGAATGTGGTGGCACATATTGCGGAACAATTGACCCATGAAAGCTTTAATCCATTTGCATTGGCTGAAGCACGTATTTATGATCAGGCTGTGATTGCGAATGGTTTATCAATGCAAAACAACCGTTTTACACCAACAATATAAATTTTATCTATCCTCAACAGGATAAGGATACTGAACACTGATGCTGTATATATGGATGCCCGAAACCAATGGAACATGGTATTGGTCGGCTGGGGAAAACTGGTTGCAGGCAAACAGTCTTGAACAACTCATTCAGGACCTGCAAGCGCATAGTGGAAAAGAGGCGGTGGTCTATTTTCCAAGCCGCAATGCCCAAATGTTGCAGCAACCCATGACAAAGGCGCATTACAAGCAATTGGGGCAGGAGGGCATTAAATATCTGTTAGAAGAGTTTGTGACCTTGCCGATTGATCAGATGAAAGTGGTACATCATTTTCAGCATGATCAGCTCAATATTTTAGGTGTTGCGCAATTTACCATTGAAACTTGGCAGCATGCACTCAGCCTTTTACCGATCCAGATTGTCGCTTTCTTGCCTGATTTTCTGATTCTGCCTGAGCCAGAACAAAATGAAGTGGTGCTGGTGAATCTGTATGACCATTTACTGGTGAGGGAAAATGTCTGGTCAGGTAACTCGGTTGATGATTTAGGGTTATTTCTGGAATTCCAGGCCCCAGAAACGCAATATAAATTTGCCAATCTCAGTGCAGGCCAACTGGACATTCTGGCAGTAGCATCTGATAAAGATCAACGTACCGAATTTAGCTACCAGTTTGAGCAGCTCCAAAGACCAAAGCAACATCCATTTAATGTGCTGCCAAAGGCAAAAAATGCCGATGTACAATGGTCAGGCTACTGGAAAGCCTCGGCAGCCATTCTATTGGCGGTGATTTTGGTGCAGTTGGGTTATGATGCCTTGCGCTGGTCAAAGTTGAGAAAGGTGGCGGATCAAACTGCTATACAGGCGATCGATCAATATAAACATTGGTTTGGCGAAAATACCCGTGTGACTGAGCAGAACATTAAAAGCCAGTTTGAAAGCCAGTTACGCATGAGCCAGCTTGGAGATACTCAGGCATTGTCCTTGCTCAGTCGGGTAGGACCAATCCTGATGCAGAAACAGATTGTTGCCCAACAGGTCAGTTATGATGCTTCAACATTGGCAATGTCGTTAAAGGCAAAATCGGCAAATGACTTGCAGGCGTTGGCACAGCAGTTGAATCAGCAGGGTTTTCAGGCGGAACTTGGAAATGTACAGGCGGATAGTGTCGGTGCGATTGGGATGGTCAAAGTAAAATAATGAAAGCGTTCACACAATTACAAAATAGTCTTGATCAGAAAGCTGAAGCACTGAATCAATATTTACAGAGCCTGTCGATCCGCGAGCGCGTGATGGTGGTTTTCACAACCGTTTTTTTAATCGTTGTGATTGTTGGTTCCGCCTTGTGGAAAATGCATGCCTTGGCAAACCAGCAACAAAAGCGTCTAAATGAGCTCAAGGATTTAACAGTCTGGATGCAGAGTAATGCCGCCACCATGAAGCCTGCCAATGATCTTGGGCTTTCCTCGGCGGATAAAATCCAGCGTACAGCACAGCAGCAAGGTCTGGCGGTTTCTTCGCAGCAAAATGGGGAACAGATTCAAATTGTTGCGGAACATCAGAATTATTCGGTACTGGCCAACTTTTTAATGCAACTGTCGCAGATGGGGTTGAGCATTGAAAAAATGGACATGGTTTCGAATGCGGGCCAGATTAAATTAACGGCAACAGTTCAGTAGACGCTAAAAATAACTCTCTGCCAAGCATGGCGTTTTGTGGAGCCTATGCCTATAATACGCTTACTTGAAAAATCAGTAGACTGTGATTGGTATGTTATATTCATTGGCCCGCCCTTTGTTGTTTACTTTGGCACCAGAGCGTGCACATGAACTCACACTCTCCATGCTTGATAAAGCGCATAAATTTGGCTTTATGCACCAGAAAGTTGCCGCTAAACCTGTAAAATGTATGGGCATTGAATTTCCAAACCCCGTTGGTCTTGCCGCTGGTCTGGATAAAAACGGTGCCCACATTGATGCATTGGCTGCATTGGGTTTTGGCTTTATTGAGATTGGTACCATTACCCCACGCCCACAGGCAGGCAATCCCCAGCCCCGTTTATTCCGCATTCCTGAAGCAAAGGCGATTATTAACCGCATGGGCTTTAACAATGACGGGGTGGAGCAACTGATTGAAAATGTAAAAGCCTCAAAATTCAAGGGTGTGCTAGGCATCAACATTGGTAAAAATGCCGATACACCTGTTGAGGATGCTGTTTCCGACTATTTGATCTGTCTGGAAAAGGTCTATAACTACGCATCCTATATCACTGTCAATATTTCATCTCCAAACACCAAGAACCTGCGCAGTTTACAAAGTGGTGATGCACTTACAGAGTTGCTACAAACCTTGAAAGGTCGCCAACTGGAACTTGCGCAACAATATCAGCATTATGTTCCTTTGGTACTTAAGGTTGCGCCAGATTTAACACCTGAAGACATTAATTTTATTGCAGTGCAATTACTGAAGTTCAAGATTGATGGCCTGATTGTCACCAACACCACACTTGGTCGTGATGGTGTGGAAAACCTGCCGAATGGCAATGAGGCGGGCGGTTTGTCGGGTGCGCCAGTATTTGAGAAAAGTACCGAATGTTTAAGCCAGTTTGCCGAAGTGCTGGATGGCCAGATTCCACTGATTGGGGTGGGTGGCATTCTATCGGGTGAGCAGGCTGTGGCAAAGCAACAGGCAGGCGCGAGCTTGGTTCAGGTTTATAGTGGGCTGATTTATGCTGGCCCAACATTGGTTAAAGACTGTGTTAATGCGATGACAGTGTGAAATGAACACGCTTGATATCATTATTCTGATCATCTTGCTCATTGGAGGGCTGAACGGTTTGCGTCAAGGATTTATCAAAGCCTTTGCGAACTTGGTCGGATGGATATTCGCATTGATCGTGGGGGCCAAATACGCCGTTATATTGGCGCCTGCAATGAGCAGCCTAAGCCAAGACCCTGTCGTGCAAAAAATTGCAGCTTTCGCTTTTATCGTACTGATCATTGTGGTGTGTACCTGGATTGTTTCTGCATTGCTGAATGGCCTCTTGAAAAGTTTGAAACTGGGCCCATTAAATCGTTTAGCAGGTGGCGCATTTGGTTCCCTGAAAGGTCTACTGATTGTTTTGGTCACCATGCAGGGCGTTGGCCCGTGGGTGGAAAGCTCCCCACACTGGAAACAGTCCAAATTTGTACAAATCCTATTACCCTATGCACCTTTAGCAACAGAAATCTCTAAAGATGCTGCAAATCAAGCTTTACATCAAATGACATCTGAAGGTGCCTTGTTACATCGCCCTTCAACTGAAATGGACGAGTCAGAACGTGCTGCGGTCGATCAGCGTTCTGATCATTCGACGAAAAATCCTTTTTATTAATTGGGGTTAAACCCCGTTCCTAGCTTGTCGCGAGGTTGCTATGTGTGGAGTTGTTGGGATAGCCGGTAAATCGCCAGTGAACCAAATGTTATTTGATGCTTTGACGATGTTGCAACATCGGGGACAGGATGCAGCGGGAATTGTCACTTGTCATCAAGGGCGTTTATTTCTCCGCAAGGATAATGGCATGGTGCGTGATGTGTTCCATACCCGTCATATGCGTGCATTGCTGGGTAACTACGGGATTGGGCACGTTCGTTATCCAACCGCGGGTTCATCCAGCAGTGCGGAGGCGCAGCCATTTTATGTGAACTCTCCATACGGCATTACCCTTGCACACAATGGTAACCTGACCAACGCCGAAGAAATTCATGAAGATCTGTTTAAGACAGATTTGCGTCACATGAATACCGACTCCGATTCGGAAGTTCTGTTGAATGTGTTTGCACATGAATTACAGAAAATTGGCACATTAAACCCGACACCAGCAGACATTTTTCATACTGTTTCCCGTGTACATGAGCGCTGTAAGGGTGCCTATGGGGTTGTGGCAATGATTACAGGTCATGGTCTGGTTGGTTTCCGCGATCCAAATGGGATTCGCCCACTGATTTATGGTTCACGTGAAACTGAACAGGGTACTGAATATATTATTGCCTCTGAATCAGTTGCGATTACCGCGCTTGGCTTTAAGATTGAGCGTGATATTGCGCCAGGTGAAGCGATTTTCATTGACAGCAAGGGCCAGTTATTCTCAAAACAGTGCGCAGTTGACCCTGAATACCGCCCTTGTATTTTTGAATATGTTTATTTTGCCCGTCCAGATGCCACGATTGATGGAATCTCGGTATATAAAGCCCGCTTGAAAATGGGTGAGAAACTTGCCCATAAAATCCTGAAAGAATGGGGTGAGCAACACGATATTGATGTGGTGATTCCAATTCCTGATACCAGCCGTACCTCTGCTTTGGAGTTGGCGAATATTCTGGGTGTAAAGTTCCGTGAAGGGTTTATGAAAAACCGTTATATCGGACGTACCTTTATTATGCCTGGTCAGCAGCAGCGTAAAAAATCAGTTCGTCAGAAACTGAATCCTGTGGAACTTGAGTTCAAGGACAAAAATGTTCTATTGGTGGATGATTCGATTGTACGCGGTACAACCTGTAATGAAATCATTCAGATGGCGCGTGATTCAGGGGCAAAAAAAGTATTCTTTGCTTCAGCCGCACCGATGGTGAAGTATCCAAACGTGTATGGCATTGATATGCCAGCAAAGTCTGAACTGATTGCATCTGAGCGTACCGTTGAGGAAATCCGCGAAATTATTGGTGCTGACCGTTTGATTTTCCAGGACTTGGAAGATTTGAAAAATGCGGTTCGTACCAGCAAGGTGCCTGATTTAAGAGAGTTTGACTGCTCTGTTTTTGATGGTGTCTATGTGGCGGGTGGCATCGACAAGGAATACCTTGCTGAACTTGAGCAAAAACGTAATGACACAGCAAAAAAGAAAGCCGATGGCTACATTGATGTAAATATTGATGCAGCTTCAGTGGACTTAACAGGGATTAAGGAAGAGTAAGCATTTTAATCTCTAGAAAAGCGGGAATTTCCCGCTTTTTTATTTTATGATACTGGAGGCGATGGAGCCTCTGACAGAAACAATGTAATAAGGAAAATTTACATTGAAAGAAATGAGCCATTATTTAATTGAAAATAAGAATATTGCATGGTCAGTCAGCTTTTGCCTGCTTGCCATGGCATTGACTGTCTTTATTCTCAACTTAATTTTGGGTTTGGTGGTACATTTCTTTGACTATACCCAGCCAATTTGGTGGCATGTTTTAAGTCCTTATTTCATCTGCCTATTATTCTTTGTCCTGATCTGGTCTGTCAGTGCTGAACTGTATGTGCTGCGCGAGGGCGGACATTCCCTGGCAAAACAACTAAAAGCACGCCGTCTGGTGTTTGATGAAAGTACCCCTGAAGAAAGTACCGCTTTAAAAGTAGTGGAGCAGGTTGCACGCAGCTTTGCGATTGATACCCCCGCAGTGTATGTATTGCCTGATGAGGTGGGGGTAAATGCGTTAACCGCTGGTTTCAGGTCACAGGATATCGTGATTATCTTGACCTGGGGGGCATTGCAGAATCTGGATGAACTTGAGCTTTATGGACTGTTGAGTTATGAGTTTAACCAGATTCTATCAGGTGAAGCAGTTGAGAATACCAAACTTAAAATTCTATATAGTGGTTTGACCACATTTAGCCAATGGGGCAGCAAACTTGCACAGGCAGGTTACAACCCCTATGCAACCTCATACCGTAATAAGTTTGAGACCATTTTTGTGGCAATCGGTGGGGTGATTTGGTTGATTGGTAGTCTGGGTATCCTGATCACCCGTTTAATTAAGTATCTCACCTTAAGTGGCCGAACCTTTCGCAATGACCTGAAAACCATGCGTTTGATGAATAACAACGCCAATATTCAAACCTTGCTACGAATTTATGTGCATCATTCAGGTTCCCAAATCCACAGTGCATACTCTGAGTCAATTTCGCATATGTGCTTTGCCAACTCACTGAGTCCGCAAAGCTGGATGAATATTCATCCAGGTATTAAAGATCGTATCTATGAGCTAAATCCAACGCTGTTACAGGATTTGCAACTGGAAAACCTGAGAAAATTACGCAATCGTCCGCTATTCAGTTTGTTTCGTTCCCTTGAAGAGGAAATAACCGATATGTCGGTGCCCTGGAGTTCGCCTCAGCCATTGCCATTGTTACGATTGTCACCGATTAGCTTTGCCTTGAATGATGCGATCAAGCCACTCAATCCTGAGATGCGGAAAAATAAAAAACGCCCAGAACTGATTCAGCGTGCCATGCAGACCGCGACAGGTTCAAGGGAAGTGATGGTGGCGATTTTGATGATCCGCCAGTACCGTGAGTTTATTCCACAGGATGCAGCGGTGAGTCATGCGATTGTGGATGCATTGTTAAATCTGGATGGACGGATTCATGTGCAGATTTTCCATGATGCCTGCAAGAACATTGGCCATATGCCCACCAGTATTGCACGTCAGTTTTTAACCAAACTGGCCTGTATTATTCAGGAGGATGGTGAGGTTGGCTTACTGGATGCACTATTGCTGGAACGCGTAAAATATGAATTGAACCTGATGCCAGCACATTTGCCCACAGCTTTTGAGGATGTGAAATCGCAAATTGTGCATTTGATTGATGCATTGCTGCATGTACAGCAAATTAACAGTCCAAATCAGCTTGAGGTCCGTGAACGGATTTTGCAGGAACTTCTTACACAGGAAGAGTTGCAAACCTATGCTGATATTTCGGATGAGCCACTAGATCTGGCTGAAATCCTGAATGATGTTTCAGGTTTATTGTTGCGTGACCGCCTTAATATTTTGGCGATTGCTGAACGATGCCTATGGAGTGACCGAATCATTACTCAAGATGAACTAGATGTTTTAGAGCTATTGTACTGGCGTTTGGGCTTTGATACCCGTGAAGTTGTTGAGCAAATGCAGAAAAAAAATAGCTTGATGATTATTTAAGATAAATTCACCAATTTTTAGTCCTAACATAATGTCAGGCTGGAATCTTAAAAGTCCCCATATTTTTAAAAACGTTACGTGACAATCACATAAAAATTGCCTATTTCAAGGTAAGCTTGCCGTTAATTTTTTTATTGAATTTTATATAGGTGCTTTCGAGTAAGTTATGGAACACATTGAAATTTTAAAGGCGCTATTTTTAGGGTTTATTGAAGGGCTGACAGAGTTCTTACCCATTTCAAGTACAGGACACCTGATTTTATTTGGTCATATGATCGACTTCCATTCAGACGATGGTCGTGTCTTTGAAGTCGTGATCCAACTTGGGGCAATTCTGGCAGTCTGCTGGTTATATCGCCAAAAAATTGTTGATCTATTAAAAGGTTTTTTTAGTGGTGATTCAGAGGCACGACACTTTGCTTTTAGTGTGCTGATTGCATTTTTCCCAGCCGTGATGATTGGGGTGTTTGCTGTTGATTTCATTAAAAGTGTTTTGTTTAGCCCACTTGTGGTGGCAGTTGCCTTGATTGTCGGTGGCCTCATCATTTTCTGGGTGGAGTCAATCAAGTTTGAGCATAAGACCACAGAGGCAACCAAGATCACCTATAAACAGGCTTTTCTTGTGGGGTGCGCGCAGTGTGTGGCGATGATTCCAGGAACATCACGTTCAGGTGCCACTATTGTGGGAGGAATGTTTTCAGGCCTATCACGTAAAGCTGCGACGGAGTTTTCTTTCTTTCTGGCCATGCCAACTATGCTGGGTGCGGCAACCTTTGACCTTATTCGTAATGCCGATGTACTGACACAGGACAATATGCTGAATATTGCGGTGGGATTTGTTGCTGCCTTTATTGCCGCATTATTGGTGGTGAGTGCCTTGGTGAAATTTGTTGAGCGTCATACCTTACGTGTATTTGCCTGGTATCGTATCGTGCTTGGCGTGATTTTATTATTCATTTTCCTTTAAAATTGAAACCCGTCTCTTTTGCAGAGATGTTAAAAGAGGCGGATTCGGTTAAAATTCCCATTCTTTATTTTTTCCAATATTTCATATTTTAAAACTGGTTCTAGCATAAGATGACAATAGCTAAAATGAATGCCCGAGACTTGATTATTGATCTACTTTTAGGGCTACAAGGTCGAGAGATCTCAATTAAACAAATTATTATTGCTGCCAAGCTTTTTGAGATTAGTGAAAACAGTATCCGCGTTGCCGTAACCCGTCTATCTGGTGATGGCGTGATCGAGGCGATTGAGCGCGGTGTCTATCAGTTCACGGTCCAGTCGCATGAATGGGCCAATGTGATGCTGAACCGTAAGAATGGGATTAAGCAAACCAAGAAATGGACGCATCAATATCTTGCGGTTTTTACAGGTGAGCTGGGACGAGTTGACCGTACTGCGCTGAACCGTCGTGAACGGGCATTAAAACGTTTTGGCTTTAAGGAGTTGGAGCAGGGGATTTATATTCGTCCCGACAATTTGGCGATTACATTTGATCATCTTTTTTCCGAGTTGAAAGCTTCAGGCTTGGAAATGACCGCCAAGATTTGCCAGATTAGTCATTTTGATGAAACAACTTTGGCAACGATTCCCACCTTATGGTCAACACAAACACTCAACCAGAACTATGAGAAATATAGCCAAATGATTCAGAAATGGTTGGCTACGGTTGACCGAATCTCATTGGAGGATGCCACGCGGGAATCACTATTATTGGGTCGCCAGACAATTTCTCTGCTCATGAACGATCCTTTATTACCTGAGGATTTTGTTGATGTACAGCTTAGGGAACAATTTGCCCTGAGTGTGCAACAACTGGATCAAACAGGTTTGGAACTGTGGCGCAAGTTTTATGAACTGAGTGTCGTGTAAATGCCAATTACAAATATTACTAAAAATTTAATTTTAATTTATTGACAGAAATATTACTTAATTTAAAATAAAGTGAAGAGTTGTGTAGTTTTATAAAAATACAAGAATTGCAGGATAGGATATGAACACACGTACGGCTATTAGTGATTTGTTCACACGGGAAGAAATCACGGAATTGACTGCCAAATCGGATCTGCATGGTAGCTGGGCTGTTGTGTCAACCTGGGCGGTGATTGGCGGAACCTTTGCCACTGTTGCTGGCTTTTGGGAATATTTGCCAAACTGGGGCAAGTTGCTAATATGTATTGTAGCTTTGGTTATTCTGGCTGGCCGTCAATTGGCGCTGGCTATCCTTACGCATGATGCTTCACATCAAAGCCTGTTTAAAACCAAATGGCTCAATGATACCTTAACTGACTGGTTGTGTGCCCGCCCAGTCTGGAATGACCTGCATAAGTACCGTAAGCATCATCTCCGCCATCACAGTAAAACATCAACAGTGGATGATCCAGATTTATCACTTGTCGCAGGGTTTCCAACCTCTAAAAAATCCCTCATGCGTAAATTCATGCGTGATTTATCGGGTGTGACTGGTTTTAAATTTGCGCTTGGGCGTGTGTTGATGGACGTTGAGAAAATGGAATGGACGGTTTCCAATGACCGTCGCTGGATTGCTCAAGAGGGACGGCACTGGTCTGATTATCCAAAGGCATTTATAAAAAACAGCGGTGGGGCCATTGCCACCAATGCTGCTTTATTTTCGGCACTTTGGGCAGCAGGACATCCCAAACTCTATGCGCTTTGGGTATTGGCCTATGTAACGCCGTTCCCACTGTTACTACGTGTTCGTTCCATGGCGGAACATGCAGGAATGGAAACCAGTAATAGTGCCTTGACCAATACACGTACCACTAAAGCAGGTTACATTGCGCGTGCCTTGGTTGCGCCAATTCATGTGAATTACCACAAAGAACACCATTTAATGGCGGCAGTGCCTTATTTTAGGTTGCCAAGAATGCACCAGATGTTACGTGAGCGTGGTCATGTTTCTGAACCACCAACCTATTGGCAAGTGTTGAATGAGCTTTCAGCAAAAGCAGATTAAAAATTGATGATCCTTGTTTTTGTTCAAGAGAAGTAGGTTACTGCCTGTTTCTTGAGTATAAATGCTGAAATGGATGATATAGGTTGTAGCATTATAGGTTTTGAGAGATATGGCAGCGAATAAACAGGAAATCATTGAGTTTCTGGCTCAGGAATTTTCACAGGCACTTAGAAAGAATATGATTGAAGAGATTACCCCTAAAGGGGCGCAATTGTTGTATCGGGTGGATCAGGATGACCTGCGTCCTGG
The DNA here is from genome assembly GCF_030385805.1 of Acinetobacter thutiue. NCBI lineage: Bacteria > Pseudomonadati > Pseudomonadota > Gammaproteobacteria > Moraxellales > Moraxellaceae > Acinetobacter > Acinetobacter thutiue. The sequence continues at coordinate 863,753 of NZ_JAUDZE010000001.1, read as the reverse complement.
TCAGACTGTTTCTGGGCCAACCCTGATGCTGGTGGCAGACTTTGTGTTGTATGTGGCAATCATTGGACATTTGGGATTGGTTAAAATGGCAGTCACCACTAACATGAATATCAATTTCTTTCGCAGGCCAGATGGGACACGGGATATCAGGGCAGTCTGCAAGTTGATTAAAGTTGGCAGAACCTTGGTGACAGGGGAAGTATGGCTATATTCTGTAGGTGATGAGGAACCAGTGGCGCATGTGATTGGGACCTATGCGCTTCCGCAAAAATCATAAGTTTTTAAAAATGATAAAGCGAAATACTTAAAAATCATAACAACATTTAAGTATGCGAAATAGTAAGAACATGCTACAACTAGAAATGTTCAAAGTTATTTGTTCTTACTATTTTCTATTGATATGACGATACCGCTCGACTTGACCCCTTTATCGCAACTTGAACTGAATCAAGAACATATCTTGGCGATTAAGCGTAATGATTTATTGCCTTTAATCACTGATCCCCATCGTTTGAATCATTATGCAGATCATTTGGTGCAGGCGCAAAGTGTCCTGTTGAATGGTGTCGATCCAAAGCTAAACCAGCAGCTCAGTGAAGTGATTACCCAGATTGTTCAGCAACTGTCACGCTCAAAAAATTATGTGGGCGGGCGAAAATTTAATGCACTGCAAAAATGGCTGGGGATTGATGTTGAATATGATGCTGGACAGGTCAAATATGTCAAAGACCTGGATCGTTTAATCAGTGAGGCAAATCACTTAAGCCAAAAGTTACAGATTGAAATTCAGAAATCGCAGTCACGTTTGCAGCAAGCCCTTGGTTTAAGGGAACAGATGGCGGCGTATATACAGGCTGCTGATGAGTTTTTAAAAGAATATCCCCAGTTTAGTAAACAGCAGGTACTTGATCATTTTGTTGAACGTCTATCTAAAAAAATCAATACATTACAAACTTTACAGACTAGCAATGATATTGCAATGAAACAGATGCAGTTGTCACAGCATTTATCTTTTAGCCTTTTAGACCGTTTTAAAGAGGCACAGCAGGTGTTGATTCCAGCGTGGCGTTATCATCTAGAGCAAAGTCGTGAGTCCAATTCAGTAAAGACCATTGAGCAGTTGGACAAAAGCCGAGAAGATTTAATCCAAAATCTGAAAAAATCATTACAGAAATAAGAGGGGAATATCATGTCAGATTCAGAACTTATAAAATCATCCAGCGAACTTGAAATTAGGCAGGAGCAGCGTTTTGAACAACTTAACTTAAAAGAGTTGGGCTTGCAGCCACAGGACTTTGCCGAGGTTATGGATGCGCATAAAGAACTTGCAGACATCAGTACCACTGTGGTGGCCGAATACGGTAAAAACATCGCCAATAAAACATCTACCTATACAGATGAGTTGTTGGGTTTGGTTCAAAATAAGGATTTAGATACAACAGGCCAAAAGCTCAATGAAGTGGTTCAAGTGGCTCAGCAATTGAATACGTCTAGTATTTTGAACAAGTCAAAAAGCTCAGGCTTTTTTGGTGGTTTGTTGAGTAGGTTTAAGAATGCCAAGCAAAGTTTTGACCAGCATTTTAATACCACCAAAGAACAGATTGATGTTTTGGTGAAAGAGATTGAAAGCTCGCAATCAGGTCTTAAGGCACGGGTGGGGACACTCGATAAGATGTTTGATGCGGTTCAGGATGAATATAAACAACTTGGTGTTTATATTGCTGCGGGGCAGTTGAAACAGCAGGACATCCAGCAACAAATTTCAAGCTTAACCACGCAAGAACAGGATCAGCAAACCACACAGCAGATTTATGACCTGAATCACTTGGCCAATAACCTTGAGAAAAGAGTCAGTGATTTACAGGTTCTACAGCAATCTGCGATGCAAACTTTGCCGATGATTCGGATTATCCAGTCAAATAACCTGATGTTGGTGGATAAGTTCTATGCGATCAAAAACATTACCTTGCCTGCATGGAAAAACCAGATTAGTTTGGCGATTTCATTGCAGGAGCAGAAGAACAGCGTGCAACTGGCAAAGGCGATTGATGATACTACCAATGAGTTACTGCGCCGTAATGCTGAACTATTGCATCAGAACTCAGTCGATACCGCTAAAGCGAATCAACGTTCAGTCATTGATGTGGAAACCCTTGAACATGTACAAAATACCCTCATTAAAACAGTAAACGACGTGATTCAAATCCAGAAAGAAGGGATGCAGAAACGTGCTGAAGCAACCACACGTTTGCGTGCATTACAGGATAGTTTGAATCATTTAGTTCTTGAAAATAGCGGGCAGAATCCCCCGAAAAATCTGAATTAGTAATCTTAAGAGGAAAGATCATTGTCGCCCATAGACGATTTGAGTGTACAGCCGATTGATCAGCGTTTAGATATTTTAAAGAAACGCCAACGTCACCTGATGATCTGGTTTTTCCTGACCAGCACATTGGCGGTTGTCATCATTGCATCCCTGTTTTTGCAAAAAGAGTTTATCTATCGTTTCTTTGATCTTTCCATGCATGTTCAGGCACTGGATTTGCCCTATCATGTGCAGGAACTCGTTCCCTTTAAACAGCCTGTTGATTATTTCTTTAATTTGCTGTCTTGGTTTGGCTGGCTGTTCCTTAAAATATTTGTCTCATTTATTGGCGCATTTTTACTGATCAGTTGGGCGAAGAAGCTGAGATTTTTTCAGCGTCGCTTTCAGGCATGGACCCAGCGAATTTTAGCATGGGTTATTGCCTTTATTCTGCTGTGGTCAGGTTTGAGTTATTTGCAATATGACTGGAAAGATGAAACCAAGAAGGCCTATCAGCAATGGATGAGCTATGAGAACAATATCGTTGAAAGCCAGATTGCGCAGGACCTACAGCAAGCTAATATTTCATCAACAGAAAAAGCTTATGTGTTGGCCCAAGTCGCTTTACTACATCAGCCCGTTGATCGAAAGACAGCAAATGTTTATGTGAGTCAGTTGATTGCTGCTGAAAAAAATAACCCAGTTCAGTTTAAAGAATATGATTTTAAACCTGAGCAGTTATGGGTCATGCAGCAGCAACTTTATGGCAAAAGTATCACCGCTTTGACACAACCACTGGATTTACGTGCGCAACAGGCAGAGCGTGTTTCACAAATCGTAAATGTGGTTCTATGGAGTATGATCCTTTTGGTTGCAGCTTTGAGTGCAATTCTATATATCCTCGCCAAGCATCTAAAAAATCGCCGTGCACGCATTAGTCAAAAGCTTGATGTTTATTAAGTCTTAATTCGGTTTATCCGATTAAACTCATAAAAACATACTGTTTTACCTATTCAATGGTTTTGCGTACTATAGCCTCATGAAATGAATTTAGCTGACTTAAACTGCTGAGAATTTGGAGATTTGCATGTTAGACCAAAATATTAAAACCCAGTTAAAAGCCTACCTTGAACGTTTAGAAAGCCCAATCGAGTTAGTCGCTGCTTTAGATGATTCTGACAAAGCCGCAAAAATCAAAGAGCTTGTGACTGAGATTGCTGAACTTTCCGACCAGGTTACGGCGCGTTTTGATGGTTCAAACGCTCGCCGTCCCAGCTTCGGTGTGGCCAAGGCAGGTGAACAACCCCGTGTATTCTTTGCTGGCCTGCCAATGGGACATGAGTTTACCTCCCTGATTCTGGCATTGTTGCAGGTGTCTGGCTATGCCCCTAAAGTCTCTGATGAAGTGTTAAACCAGATCAAGGGTCTAAACCTAACCGCCAACTTTGATGTGTTTGTATCGTTAAGCTGCCATAACTGTCCAGATGTGGTACAGGCACTGAACCTGATTGCAATCAACAATCCAAACACCACCGCCACCATGATTGATGGTTCTTTCTTTCAGGATGAGGTGGAGGAACGCAAAATCTTGGCCGTACCAATGGTGTTTCAGGACAATGAGCATATCGGTCAGGGCCGTATGACTTTGGAAGAAATAGTAGCGAAACTGGATACCAACTCAGCCGAGAAAGATGCAGTCAAACTCAATGCCAAAGATGCCTTTGATGTGCTGGTGATTGGTGGTGGTCCTGCAGGTGGTACAGCTGCAATCTATGCGGCACGTAAGGGTATCAAAACAGGCATCGTGGCTGAACGCTTTGGTGGTCAGGTCATGGACACCATGGACATTGAGAACTTTACCACGGTACAAAAAACTGTAGGTCCAAAGTTTGCCCAGGATATGGAAGCGCATGTACGTGAATATGGCGTGGACATCATGAACCTGCAACGTGTCAGCAAGATCACAGGCGCAGATCAAACTGCCAATGGTCTGGTTGAGGTTGAACTGGAAAATGGTGCCAAACTTGAATCGAAAACCATCATCCTTTCAACAGGTGCACGCTGGAGAGAGATGAATGTCCCAGGTGAGGCTGAATACCGTACCCGTGGTGTTGCGTACTGCCCACACTGTGATGGTCCACTGTTCAAGGGCAAACGTGTTGCGGTGATTGGTGGGGGTAACTCTGGTGTAGAAGCAGCAATTGACCTTGCAGGAATTGTGGAGCATGTGACTTTGGTTGAGTTTGACACCAAGCTTCGTGCTGACCAGGTATTGCAGGACAAGCTAAACAGTTTGCCAAACACCACCGTGATCCTGAATGCACTAAGCACAGAGGTTGTTGGTGATGGTTCACAGGTAACGGCATTGAAATACAAGGACCGTGCCACTGAGATTGAACATACAGTAGAGCTTGCAGGGATTTTCGTACAGATTGGCTTGTTGCCAAACACCGATTTCCTGAAGAACAGTGCGGTTGAGTTGAGCAACCGTGGTGAGGTTGTGATCAATGACCGTAATGAAACCAGTGTCAAGGGTGTGTTCGCCGCAGGTGACTGTACCACCGTGCCGTACAAGCAGATCATCATTGCCACGGGTGAGGGAGCCAAGGCATCACTGTCCGCCTTTGACTACATGATTCGTTCTGGTGTGTAAGTCTAATTGTAAATTACTGATAATTTGCCGATAGAAAAAAGCCTTGTCTAAAATTGACAAGGCTTTTTCGTTTATGCACTCATGCTCATGGCATCAATGGAAAGTTCTGCAACAGTTGGTTTTGGCTTTTCTGCGGTTAAACCCAGTTTGGCAAACAAGACCTGATCTTTTCCTTCACCAGCATTTGGTGTGGTCAGAAGCTTATCACCAGAGAATAGTGAATTCGCTCCAGCCATAAATGCCAATGCCTGATCAGAGTCGCTGAGTGACTCACGACCCGCAGATAAACGAATGTAACTGTGCGGCATAATGATACGCGCAACCGCAATGGTACGAATCCATTCGGTCACATCCAGCTTTTCAACATCGGCAAGTGGTGTGCCTTCAATCGGGACTAGCATGTTGATTGGCACAGATTCAGGGTGAACAGGCATGGTTGCAAGTTCATGCAGTAAACCAATACGGTCATTACGGCTTTCACCTAAACCAACAATCCCACCACTACAGACTTTCATACCTGCCTGACGCACATGGTCAAGCGTATTTAAACGATCATCAAAGGTACGGGTGCTGATAATATGTGAATAATATTCGCGGGAAGTATCGAGGTTATGGTTGTAATAATCCAAGCCTGCATCTTTTAAACGCTCTGCCTGAGACAGGTTTAGCATCCCCAAAGTCATACAGGTTTCCATGCCTAACGCTTTCACCTCACGGACCATTTCCAATACATAAGGCATGTCACGCTCATGTGGATTGCGCCATGCCGCACCCATGCAGAAACGGGAAGAACCAGACTCTTTTGCCGCCTGTGCCTCACGAATGACTTTATCCACTGCAATCCGCTTTTCCGCTTCGAGTTTTGAATCATAATGGGCCGATTGTGAGCAATACTTACAGTCTTCTGGACATTTACCTGTCTTGATTGAAAGCAGGGTGCTGACCTGAATGGTGTTTGCCTGAAAATGCTGACGATGAACGCCTTGCGCCTCAAATACTAAGTCTAGAAAGGGTTGATCATATAAAGCTTGGATTTCATCACGAGTCCAGTCATTACGTAAGGTCATTGTTATATCCATGATGATTGATTACAAACACTGAGATTCATCATACAGAAATCGTGCCAAAGCCAAAGGGCAAAAAGCATCATTTTTCCATGCCATGTATTGTCGCCTGTTGCAATTGCTGTTGGATTGCCCAGTCAATATGTACATTGACGATCTCATCGTGCCACATTTTTGCATCTTGCAATTGGCTTATGATTTCAGTCGAGTATGGCGCATTTCCAAGCCCGATTGCAATATTACGCTTAAAGGATTGGTAGCCTGTACGGCGTATTGGACTGCCCTCAGTATTGGTAAGAAAAGTCGCCTCATCCCATTGCCAGATATCCAGTAGGCTGATGTGATCTAGACCATGACGGGGATTAAAATCTGGAATGGATGCAGTTTTGGCAAAACTATTCCACGGGCAAATCAGTTGACAATCATCGCAGCCAAAAATACGGTTGCCTATGCCTGAACGTAATTCTTCTGGAATGATGCCTTTATATTCAATGGTTAAGTAGGCAATACATTTTCTGGCATCCAGCATATAAGGTTCAACAATCGCTTGGGTTGGGCAAATGTCGATACAGGCGGTACATGAACCGCAATGTGCAGTCGCAGGCTGATCAAAAGGCAATTCAAGCGAGGTGAATAATTCACCTAAAACAAAAAAGGAACCTGATTTTTTATGGATGAGTAGGGTATGTTTGCCTGTCCAACCCATACCCGCACTTTCAGCCAGAGATTTCTCAAAAATAGGGGCCGAGTCGGCAAACGGGCGTGATTCAAAATCGCCCACTTTTTCCCTGATTTGGGTGGCTAAGGTTTTAAGCCGTCCACGCATGATTTTATGATAATCACGCCCACGTGCATAACGCGCAATAATGGCTGAATTTGGTTCAAATGGTACATAACGGGGCTTGGGTGATGCCACAAGATAGTTCATTCGCACACAAATAATACTTTTTGTGCCAGGAACGAGCAATTTTGGATCAGCACGTTTTTCCAGATTTTCTTCCAAATAGTGCATATCTGCATGATAACCACGCTTTAAATATTCCTTAAAACGCGGCATTTGATCTTGAGCATCTGGTTTGGCAATGACACAATCAGAAAAGCCCAAAGCCAAAGCCTGTGCTTTTATCCACGCTTTAAGCTCTTGAGGATCAAGCTGTTGTAGCCTGATTTTTTGAGACAGTTTCTCAGATGATGTGGTAGAAGCCATAAACCAATAATAGGGGAAAACATGCAAGGTTCAGTTTACCATAGCCCAGTTTATGATAGCCAAAGTATTCAAGCATGGGAGCAACGCTGGTTTGCACAGCAAAACTCATCACTTGGCTTGATGCAGCAAGCAGCGTGGGCAATATCCCAACAACTGATTGAACAGTTTCAACAAAAAAATATTAAAACAATTGCAGTATGGTGCGGACAAGGCAACAACGCGGGTGATGGCTATTATATTGCGGCTTTTCTCAAACAGCATGGCTTTAAGGTGACTGTTTATGCAACAGAACTTGGTCAATCACCTGATTTAAAACAAGCTTATGAATATGCACAAGCGTATCAGGTCAACATTCAACGATTTCCATACCCCCCTCTAAATCTCCCCCCTGATAGGGTGGAGACTTCCACGTATTCAATACCTTATATAATCCATGAAGTTCCTCTCCTTTTTAAGGAGAGGTTAGGAGAGGTTGATTGTCATATTGATGCCTTGTTTGGCATTGGTTTAAACCGAGTACTTGATCAGCATTGGCAAACTATTATTGCATGCTTTAATGCACAAACTGGTTTAAAAGTTTCAATCGATATTCCAAGTGGGTTGCATGCCAATACAGGGCAGGCTTTACCCTGTGCAATTCAAGCAAATCAAACCTTTACCATTTTAGGATATAAGGCAGGGCTGTTTACTGGACAAGGCAAGGAATATGTCGGGCGAATACATTTAGTTAGCTTGATTCCAACTGATGCAGAATTAAAACCAATCGCCTATCTTTCCCCTGAAAAAATCGCTTTGCCTAAACGTCAGGCCTTTGGCCATAAAGGCAGTTATGGGCACGTGCTGGTCGTAGGTGGGCATGCGGATATGGGCGGAGCAGTGATGATGTCAGCTGAAGCTGCCTTTCATGCAGGTGCAGGAAAAGTCAGCGTGGTCTGTCATGCCAAACATCATCAGGCGATTTTGTCGCGTTCACCAAACATTATGGTGCGGGATATTAATGCATTGGATCAAGATGCAATCCAAACATTATTAAACCATGTGGATGCTGTCTGTTTTGGTATGGGGTTGGGGCGAGATGAATGGGCAGAACAGATTTATCAACAATGGTTTGATTCACTCAATCAAAGTTCGCATTTAGAGGTCGTGCTTGATGCGGATGGACTTTGGTTTCTGGCAAAGTATCAGCAAAAATTAAAACAGCATATTTATGCCACACCACACTCAGGTGAAGCTGCGACTTTGTTAGGTTGCAAGCCTGCTGATATTGAACAAGATCGAATCGCTGCAATTCAACAACTGCAACAAAAATATGCAGGGCAATGGGTATTGAAAGGTGCAGGTAGTTTAATTTTAGAAGATGAACTATTTATCTGTACACAAGGTAATGCAGGGATGGGAACAGGGGGTATGGGTGATGTGTTGGCAGGGATGATTGCCAGTTTAAAGGCCCAATTTCATCAACAGATCGCATTGCATGAAATTGTGAGTCTACATGCATACGCAGGAGACTTACTCGCTGAGAATGGCATGAGAGGTTTACAGGCACATGAAATGGGGAAATTGATTTATAAGGTCGTAAATCAATAAGCTAGCGTCTTCGACTACTAGAACGACTCCGCCCTCGCGCCATTCCGCCTAAAGCATTCAATACTGCCATTTTACTCATGCTTCCTGAAGCATGAGCATGGCAAATGGCAGCAGCAAGTGCATCAGCAGCATCGGCTTGTGGTTGAATGCTAAGATTGAGTAATTTCATTACCATCATTTGTACCTGTTCTTTTTCAGCGGCTCCATAGCCCACCACAGACTGTTTAATTTGACGTGCGGTGTATTCCGCTACATTTAAATCCAAATTCACCAGTGCTGCAATCGCAGCGCCACGTGCTTGACCAAGTTTTAAGGCAGAGTCAGGGTTTTGTGCCATAAACACTTGTTCGACCGCAGCTTCAGTTGGACCGTGAAATTTAACAATCCGCTCAACACCCGCAAAAATGCGTTTTAAACGCTCAGGCATTGCTTGTGTTTCGGTATGAATGGTTCCTGCATCAACAAAACGCAATTTGTTACCATCTTTTTCGATAATTCCATAACCTGTTAAACGTGAACCAGGATCAATACCAATAATGAGCGACATGAGGCACTAAAGAAATCAAAAAACTTCCAATATTGTTACATAATAGTTTTTTTACTGCATAATATTTTTGTAGTATTTTGAATTATAAGAAAATAGTTTTTTTATTGAGCATACAATCATTTATGTAAATTCTGGCTGAAGTACATTGAACTGGCTATAAAGCTGATTTATTGTTGAATTTGTACTTAAAATAAGCATTATTTTAATAATTAAGTGAAATTTCTAAAAATAGTTTGCATTATCCAGCCTATGGGCGTATAACGCTAACTCCCTAATGCGGGGTGGAGCAGTCTGGTAGCTCGTCGGGCTCATAACCCGAAGGTCGTTGGTTCAAATCCAGCCCCCGCATCCAAATTTTGTATATCGATATGAACAGATATTGATTGCGTGTTAAGAGAAAGCGTGTATAGTAAATAATAACTAGAAGAATAATACTGTTGATTCAGCAAATCTTAGATTTCGTAGTTTAACCAAACCTTTCGTTTTATCAGATTTAGTTTCAGAGTTTATTATTTCCAGTTAATTGCTGCTAAGCATCCAAAGTATTTTTGTATATAGGTTAATTTATGTCTAATTCTGTGACTGGTACAGTTAAATGGTTCAATGAAACTAAAGGTTTTGGTTTTATTCATGCCGATTCTGGGCAAGATGTATTTGCTCATTTCAGTGAAATCCAAAGCAATGGTTTCAAGGTTCTTCATGAAGGACAACGCGTATCATTTACTGTTGCTCAAGGTAAAAAAGGTCCTCAGGCAACGGGTATCACCGTAGTTGCCCAGAACTAATAAAATCTTTTGAAAAAAAGCTCACTTTGGTGAGCTTTTTTTATCTGAAAATTAAATGGATAGAATAAAAATATTCAGGTTCAGGATTATTTTTTAGAAAGTGCTGAATTTTGTCACATTTAGACCATATGGTTAAACTATTGTCCTAGTATGATCTACGACTTTTTGCTAATTTCATTTAATAGATTGTTTAGGCAAATTAGTAGTTGCAGTACATTAAATGAGCATTAGGTTATGGAAAACTTAGAGCAGTATACGCAAAAGGTTGAACAAGAAGTTCATGTACATTGTAAAAGATCTTTCGGCTCGTTGTTATTTAGTTTTGTTGTATTAATAGCAACTGGTCTATAAGAAAAAGAAAAGCGCTCTCGGGCGCTTTTCCTCAATGGAGCAGGTCATAAAGTTAAGCAAGTTTCTTAAACGTTTCGTATTGATAGGTTGCGATTTGCTCATCCCAGAACTGCTGCCATAGATCACAATATTCCAGGCAAATTTGGCGAATTGAGTCGTAGTCTGATTCTTCACAGGCTTGAGCCAATACAAACCATAAATCATCTTCATGGTCATCATCAGCTGCCTCCGCTGTTGCATCGTGGGATACACCATGCACATAGTAGTAGCCACTATCCACATCAAAACCAACTGCATGGGTCGCCTGACGAAGTGCTGGGCTAAATAAAATCACTTCTTCTTCAGCAACAGCCAACAATGCAGAAACGGCTTCATAGCGGTCAAAAGAATCCTCTAAATAACGACGTACCCGTTGGGCAATAATGGATGGCTGATAATCATTTCGTTCTGATTGGCTGAGCTCAAAGTCATTGAGAACGTCTTCAAACAGAGGATAGTGGGCATATTGTGGATTGCCTGAATAATAACCCTCTTGATCCAAGCCTGGGCGGAAGCCAAATTCATCAAGAATGTTCAGGTTGAGCAGGAAACGAGGGAACATTTTGGAACCAGACAAAAGGCGAGGTTCCAGTTGTTTGGTCTGGAACTGTGCCATGAGCAGGGCATCGGTAAATACCTGAACAATCGCATGACGGTATTCCAGATGGATATGCTTGAGCGTTTCCTTGTCAATTAAACCATCATTTAAAAGCTGGATAGCAGGGTGTTTGGAAACAGGATGATTTGAAATTTCTGCTCTCAGGGCGTTCAGAAAGTTCAAGTTCTTGTTCCATAGTTCAGCAGAAATACTATTTTTCATTCCGTCTATAGCATTCTGTCTAGGGCTGTCAAAATTTTCAAATTTTTTTGGCATAGTCTTGTACTCATGTATTAATAAATATTATTGCTTTTCCAATTATTTAGTTCGATTTCTTTGGTTGTTTATGAATATAACGAATTAGATCAACCAAACATCTTTTTATTGGATAATTTAAATATAAAATGATTTTTTTGTGAAATCAATTTATTAAATAGGCTAAAAAATGATAATATACGTTATTAATTAACTTAACTTTAAATAAAAGGTGAACTATTTCACGATATATTTAAAAATTTTTTAATTAGAAAAATTTTTTTACAAATCATCTTGTTTATATGTTCATTTTTGCTTAACTTAATAACAGAGACAGTGAAGAAATGTTTTATATTTTCTTAAATGCTCTTAAAATAAGATAAACAATACATAGTTGCCAGATTTATCCAGCATTTAAACTATGTCTAAATAATATATTAAGCTTTTTGATAGAATTTAAAAAGGATAATAAAATGTCTAAAAAAGAAGATATTATTGCAACGGCTCTTCGTCTCTTCAATTGCTATAGCTACAGTTCTGTCGGGGTAGATCGAATTATCAGTGAGTCTGGTGTTGCCAAGATGACGTTCTACAAGTACTTTCCCTCCAAAGAGAGCTTGATTGAGGAGTGTTTGTCCCGAAGAAATAAGAGTATTCAGGAAGCGATTGAGCAGGAAATTAGCCTGAAAGCAGAAGACGATTATTTGGGTAAAATCAAGGCTGTCTATTTTTGGCATTTAGCCTGGTTTAATTCAGATGATTTTCATGGATGCATGTTTCAAAAGGCTTCATTGGAGATATTGCAGCAATATCCATCGATTATTCGCCCGATTGTAGAATATAGGGAATGGTTGATGGGATTATTAGAGAATCTTTTTGAGAAAGCCAAAGTGTTTCAACCACATGTATTGACAGCAATGTATATTAATATTCTGGATGGTATGACAGCATATGCGAAAGTTAATAAAGACCATGCGAAAATTGAGGAGTGCTGGTATTACATTGAAAGATTGATTACTTTAGATGCGGCTTGATTTTTAAATAAATACAGTATTTCTAAATAAACTATTTTGTATAAATTAATATAAATAAATTCTTAATAATATTTTAAATAAAAATTAAAATAAAAAACCGAGGTATTCACCTCGGTTCTTTTGTACATCATGAAAAAGTTATTTTTCTACAAAAGCACGTTCAATAACATAATCACCCATAACACCCATACGTGGTGATTCAACCAGGCCATGTTGGTCTAGCAGGGCAGCCACATCTTTCAGGAATGCTGGGCTACCGCAGAGCATGGCACGGTCTGTCTCACGGTTAAAACGTGGTAAACCGATTTTTTCAAACAGTTCACCAGTTTCAATAGCAGTGGTGACACGACCTTGTGTATGGAATGGCTCGCGGGTTACGGTTGGGTAATAAACCAATTTATCCTTGATGCCCAGTTCTTCAAAAAATTCATTGTTTGGCAGTTCATTCAGGATTAAATCCTGATAGGCAAGCTCTGAAACATAGCGTGTACCATGAACCATGATCACTTTCTCAAACTTTTCGTAAGTTTCAGGATCACGAAGCAGAGAAAGGAAAGGAGCAAGACCTGTACCAGAAGATAAAAGGTATAAATTTTTACCTGGTAATAAATCGTCGTGTACGAGCGTTCCTGTTGGTTTTTTAGAAATCAGGATTTCATCGCCAACCTGTACTTTTTGTAAAATAGAAGTCAATGGACCGTCTTGTACTTTAATTGAGAAGAATTCCAGTTCTTCTTCATAATTCGCGCTTGCAATCGAATAAGCACGCATTAAAGGCTTGCCATTCACTTCAAGACCGATCATGACGAATTGACCATTTTTGAAACGTAGACTGGTGTCACGTGTTGTTTTAAAACTAAAAAGTGTGTCATTCCAGTGGTGAACATGAGTAATGCGTTCAACGTTAAAAGCAGCCATTCAAGGTCTCGATCACAGTTAAAAGAAACAGGTTGCTATTCTAATCTAAAATCATTCTCGATAAACTGAATATATTTAATTGTGTTTATAAGAAAAAGTGATGAGTAATTTAGTTGAGATGCCGATTATCGGCTACATGCATGCTCCCTACCGTGAAAAGTTTGGTATTCCGCGTCAGCCAAATCTGGTACAGGTCGAGTCTTATATAGAGATGGTGGCACCTTATAACGATATTCTGGCCTTTGAGGGAGTTGAGGCGTTTAGCCATTTATGGTTGTTGTGGCAGTTTCATGAGAATAAACAAAATGATAACGCTTCAAACCAAGTGGCTAAATTTCGTGCGCAGGTGAGACCACCACGCTTAGGTGGGAACCAGAAAATGGGGGTGTTTGCCACCCGAAGCATGTATCGTCCAGCACCAATCGGTCTATCCGTGGTGCAGTTTTTACGAGTAGAAAAGCAAGGGAAAAGCGTGCGACTTTATGTGATGGGTAGTGATTTACTACATGGCACACCGATTCTGGATATTAAACCTTATATCCAGTATTCGGATGCAGTGCCAGATGCAAGTAGTGGTTATGCTCAGGATGAACCTGTACGTAAATCAGTGATCTGGACAGAAACTGCACAAACACAACAACAGCAATTATTAAAGCAGGCTATTTTAAATAAAAAGGTATTCGATGAACTGGAACAGGTGTTATCTTTAGACCCTCGTCCTGCCTATCAGGAAGATGCTGAACGAGTCTATGGAATGTGTTTTGCAGACTTGAATGTTCGTTTTAAAGTCGATGAAAGCAATGTCACAGTCATTGCTGTGGAACAGGTAAGTTAAAAATATAAATCATAAATTTGGGGATTTGACGGTTATGCAAGCACAGGCAAAATTTGCAGGTTTTTCTTTTTCGATTGATGTAACGTGGTGTCTGGAACAATTACAAAAAGATGGACGAATTACGGAACGGGATAAACTGTTTATTCAAACCACTCATCGTCAAAAAGACCAGTTGAAATGGCATCCCTTACAGTGGATTGCCAATTTTAATTTAAAAGATCAACTCAATCCTGCCACAACCTTAACCTTGAATCGTTTATGTCAGTGGTTAGCTGAAAAAGCCGAAGTTCCCTTATTTATAATTGATCCGCTAAAAGCTGATGTGGCGGCATTAACCAGTGTTATGTCACAGGAGTTTGCAGTACGGAATCATATTCTGGCTGTTGAAGTTCATGCAGATCGGATTCTGATCGGTACAGATCAGCCTTTTTTAACGGAATGGCAAAATAATCTGGAGCGCAGTTTAGCGCCCAGAAAGATTGAACGGGTGTTACTCAATCCTGAGCAATTGCAACGTTACTTGGTTGAATACTACCAAGTCAGCCGTGCGGTCAGTTCCTCACAAAATACCAGTGCCTTTGACCGTGACAATAAAGGCGTTGAGGCCTTGTTACAGTTGGGCGATACCCAGAATCCCGATGCCAATGACCAGCATATTGTCAAATTGGTGGACTGGGTGCTGCAATTTGCCTTTGAACAAGGGGCCAGTGATATTCACCTTGAACCCCGAAAAGACAAGGGTAAGGTGCGTTTCCGTATCGATGGGGTGTTGCATACCATTTATAACATGCCTGCCAATACGCTGACTGCCGTGATTTCTCGTATTAAAATTTTGGGTCGAATGAATGTTGCGGAAAAGCGTAAACCGCAGGATGGACGTTTAAAAACACGTACCCCAAAAGGTCAGGAAACCGAATTGCGTCTATCGACCTTGCCAACTGCCTTTGGCGAAAAGCTGGTGATGCGTATTTTTGATCCAGAAGTGCTGGTACGCAGTTTTCAACAGTTGGGTTTTGAGGGGCATTTATTACAAAGCTGGCAGCAACTGACGCAACATAGTCATGGGATTATTCTGGTGACAGGGCCAACAGGTTCGGGTAAAACCACCACGCTATATTCATCACTCAAGCAACTGGCGACTGAACAGGTCAATGTCTGTACCATTGAGGACCCGATTGAAATGCTGGAACCCAGCTTTAACCAGATGCAGGTCAATCCCAATATTGAACTGGGTTTTGCCGATGGGGTACGTGCCTTAATGCGTCAAGACCCTGACATTATTATGGTCGGGGAAATTCGTGACCATGATACTGCCAATATGGCGATTCAGGCGGCACTGACAGGACATTTGGTACTTTCAACCCTGCATACCAATGATGCGCCATCCAGTTTGACCCGTCTGCATGATCTGGGGGTGCAGCCATTTTTAACCGCAGCCACGATTCTGGGTGTATTGGCACAACGTCTGGTGCGTCGCCTTTGTCCGCATTGCAAACAGCAAACTTCCATGAATGAGCAGGAATGGGAACACCTGACTTTTGACTATATGATGGATATGCCAACCACGATGTATAAGGCCGTTGGATGTGAAGTGTGTCGTCAGACAGGTTATAAGGGACGTGTCGGTATTTATGAGTTTATGCCAGTCAGTCTGGAGTTGAAATCCATCATTAGTGCGAATGGCACACTGGATCATTTACGTGCACAAGCCAAGAAAGAGGGCATTGAACCTTTGCGTATTGCAGGGGCGCGTAAGGTGATTGAGGGCGTGACCACATTGGAAGAAGTGCTTCGGGTGGTGCCATTAAGCTAAGTTTTTTCATCGCCTAAGATTCACCTCATCTTGTTTTGTTTTAATGACTCCATCGAGATGATCAACAAAGATGAGGAATTTAAAATGAACGTATTTTCTAAAGTTGCTGTAATTGCAGGTTTGGTTGGTGCAACAACATTTGCGGTTGCGAATACGACGGCAGTCAATCAGCAGGCATTGGCGCCTACACAAATCACTACGGTGAAACAGGCATTGACCTTAAAGGATGACACCCCTGTTCAGCTTAAGGGCTATGTGGTCAAGGCAACAGGTGATGAGAAATATCAGTTTAGCGACCAGACAGGCAGCATCACCGTCGATATTGATGATGATTTATGGCAAGGGCAGCCTGTTTCTGCCAAAACACCTGTAACCATTATCGGTGAAATCGACATCGACTATAAACCGACCAAGCGTGTAGAAGTGGATGTAGATCAGGTGAAATTCTAATCACTGCAATATTGTCAAAAAAACCACATGATCAGCATGTGGTTTTTTTGCATGTGATTTATTTTAAAGGCATGATGGATGGGGATGGATCAGATGAGAGGGTGGCTTTATGCGAATTTTATTGGCTGAGGATGATGCCTCTCAGGCAGAAAGTATCAAGGACTGGCTGGAGCTGGATGGCTATAGCGTCGACTGGGTAGAGCGCGGGGATCATGCGATACTGGCGGTTGAGCAGCATCAATATGATTGTATCCTGCTGGATCGCGGTTTGCCCAAGGCTTCGGGGGATGACATTCTAAAAAGCATTCGCCATCAAAATTCCAATACGCCTGTCATTTTTATTACCGCCAAAGATGCCATTCATGATCGGGTGGAGGGGCTGGATTTGGGTGCCAATGATTATCTGGTCAAACCGTTTAATCTGGAAGAATTGTCGGCACGGGTGCGCTCACAACTGCGGCAACATCAGACTCAGGCAGGCCAATATTTGACTTTTGCCAATCTACAGCTTGATCCGCAAGCCAAAACATTGATGCAGGCAGGTCAAGTCATCAACCTGACAGCAAAGGAATTTCAGATTTTACATAAATTAATGCAAAAGCCAGAACACATCCTGACCCGTGAGCAACTGGAAGAATCGCTGTATGCTTGGGGTGAGGAAATCGAGAGTAATGCCATCGAGGTGTATATCTACCAGATTCGCAAGAAAATTGGCGGGCAATATATCAAAACCATTCGTGGTTTAGGCTATCGCATGCATCAGGATTAAGCTTATGAAAGTGGTGTCGCTACAAAGCAGGCTAATTAAAACCTCACTGATCAGTTCAGTGATTGCGGGTTCTGTGGCATTGCTTTTATTTGTGGTGATTTCAATCTATCAAACCATGCAGGTCCAAGATGAAATCATGGATGAAATCTCGGATATGTTACTGATTGCTGATCTGACCTCAACATCAGGGCAGCAGATTGATGAGCTGAGTGACCAGTTTGATATCCAGTATCGCCTCAGCTACCAGCAACAGATTCTGACCCAGTCTGAGGATTTCCAGCTTGAGCAACAGTATTACACCTTGAATACAGGCGATGATCAGTATGGCTTTATCTGGCAGGAGCGACAGCTCTGGCGTAGTTATCGGGTGGAAGATCACCAGTCCCACATGCAGGTGTTGCTGTTACAACCTTTGGGTGATCGCTTTAAAGAATTGATGCATAGCTTTGCTGGCTATTCTCTCATTCTGATTATGCTTTGGCTGATGCAGTGGATCATACTGCATTTTCTGGTCAAACGACAGTTTAGGGCGATTCATCAATTATCCGATCAAATCTCAGAGAAAAATGCAGATGATCTAACGCCAATCCAGTCTTCCAGCATTAAATTTAAGGAATTGCAGCCGATGTTAGGGCAGTTAAATCATTTGTTGCAACGTCTGGATCAGTCGCTAAAAGCCGAACAGCGTTTTACTGCGGATGCTTCGCATGAGCTGCGTTCGCCCTTATCTGCGATTCAGATGCGTTTACAGCTTTTACAACGTAAATATCCAGAACGCGCCAGTGATTTTGCCTCCATGCAACAGGATATTAGCCGAGGGACCCAAACGCTGGAAAATTTGCTTCTGCTGGCACGTTTAGACCCTGAACATGCTGAGAACCTGCCCAAGGCACATTTTGCCTTGCACACAGTGATTGACGAGGCGATTCAGGCTTTAACACCCTTTATCAAGGAAAAAGCAATCCAGATTCAGCAGCAGATTCCAGTAGCCGAACAGGACAATAGGATTGTTGCCAATCAACAACTGATTTTTACCTGTATCCGTAATGTGCTGGATAATGCCATACGCTATACGCCAGCAAAAGGCTGTGTTTATCTCAGCCTGAATAAACAGGGGCAGTCTCTGGAAATGAGCATTGAAAATGAGGGGCAAGGCATTGATCCAGAAGTCTTGCAGCATCTTGGAGAACGTTTTTATCGTGCTTTGGGAACCAAGACACAGGGATCGGGTTTAGGCTTATCCATTTGTAGGAAAATTATTGAACTACACCATGGGCAAATGGAATTGCTGCCATCCTCATATGGCGGATTAAAAGTCGTGGTCAGATTGCTTACCTAAAGCTTTATTCTGGTTTTTTAGGTGAATTAAAAAGCAGTACGCGCTGACATACTGCTATTTCCACGTTTATTATTATCCGATTATTATTATTATTTTACTTGGTTAAAATCAGACGGTTGTTACGAGTGAGGCGTAGGCGATACTCTTCACCAGCGTGCATAATGCGAATTTCACGGCCTAGGGCAAATAGGTTGTTTGAATGCAACATTGGTAATGATTGAGTTGCATCAGTGCTACGAGTGAATAGGTTGAATGGTGCGTTCATTTGTTATGCTCCGTGGTGTATTATCTAACGTTTTAAATGATAATCATTATCGAATAGGCCTGTCAATGTAAATTTAAATAATTTACAAAATCATTTATAAGTTTTTTTCAGAACGATGTGCAAATTGATGAATGACAGGGATTTACTCTGTAGAGATGAGGGATGTGGGCTGTGATAGCAAAGAATGTCATTGATGTTGCGATTGCAATTTTATTGCATAAATCCAAGGTATTGGTGGGGTGGCGTCAAGCCAATCAACATCAGGGCAATAAGCATGAATTTCCTGGGGGCAAGGTTGAGCAGGGAGAAACGCCTGAGCAGACCTGCCGCAGGGAAATTTATGAAGAGGTGGGCATTGGCTTAAAGGACTGGCATCGTTTTGATGTGATTCGCCATGAATATGATGATGTGATTGTGAACCTGCATCTATTCCATGCCTATGTACCAGATGAATTGCTGGAACTGATTCACCAGCCTTGGGCTTGGTACAGTCGTGACCAACTGAAAGAATTAAATTTTCCTAAAGCCAATGATGTGATTCTGCAACGTTTGATGTGGCCACATCTGATTAAGGTGAATGAACAGTTGGCCAAACTCCCGCAGCAGGAAAGTCTATTTTATTGGCGGACACAGGATGAAAATATTGATGCCATTGAGCAGCAGTTAGAAACACTCACTGATGAGCAGCATCAAAAACTCATTGTGAATTTTGAAATCTGGAATCAGCTGGATTCAGCATTTCAGGAAAAAATTAACACGGTTCATCTAAAACAATCACAGCTGATGGGATTAAAGAAAGGTGAATTAATTGTAGGGAAACGTTTTATTGCAGCGTGTCATGATGCAGTTTCATTGCAACATGCACATCAGATTGGCTGTGATGCGGTGCTTTTAAGTCCTGTGAATATAACCGAGACGCATCCTGAAGCGAAAGTATTGGGATGGGAGGGTTTCGCTGAACTCGCTGGAAAAAGTGATATTCCTGTTTTTGCTTTGGGTGGTGTTGCGCCTACAGATTTGGAACAAGCCCAAAAACATCATGCTTATGGACTTGCGGGGATTCGCCAGTTTGAATCAATCCAGTAACAAGGCTCTAAAGTGACTGAATTGCTTTTTTCGCTTCCTGTGCCTTGACTGGATGATTGCGTGCTTCGCTGGCACGAAGCACAATTGTCCAAAGCTGCTTTTTCATGGCATTGCTCTGTGCATAGCTTAAACCGCGGCGTGCCAAAGCCTCGGCATTGGCATACTCTTTTCGCTGGTTGGCGATTAGACCCAGATATAAATAGGTTTCAGAAGCCTGCGGTGCGATCCGTTGGGCTTGAAGTGCATAACGTTCTGCTTCCGCAAGTTGCTGACTTTTATAAGCGGTCTGGGTTTTTTGCATCAGGGTCCTAAAGGCGGGGAGTTGAGCACCATCATTACTAAACTTCTGCTGCACCTTTTGTTCAGGTACCACAACCTGTGGAGTCACGGTTTGCCGCTTAATCTCTTTTTGGTCATATGGAATGACTTTTACACCAGAAGCAGGCGGAGTCACTTTTTTCTTCTGCGTATTCGTGCCTGCTGGTGGATTGATAGGTTTAGTGGTCGTGACTTTTTCTGGGGTGGCGGTACAGCCAGCCAGTACAAGTACACCAATTGCGAAAGTTATTTTCTTGATCATGTCCAAATCCCTGTAGAAATTAATTTTCACCGCTGTAGCTACCACTGGAAATGATGCGTGTTGGCGTATGATTTGATAAATCATTGTCCATCTGGTTTTCGCTTTCCCGAATATAGTTGTTTATGCCATCATCATGATCATTTTCTGATGTACCACCCTGAGGCATATAGGTTGGTTCAACTTCATAATGAGATTGACCGCAAACCGTTGCACGGCGAGGTACAGTTTGACGAAGCAATGGAATATACAATGCGCCATCACAGCCCTCGGCAGAAAGGTCACCGCTGGCGCTATCAATCCACTGCCATTGAACGTTGTCGGTTTGACGAAGATTTACAGGTTCCTGACGAAGCTGTTTCATGACATTGGTCCAGACTGGCAATGCACCAGAGGAACCTGTCAGACCAGTAACCTTGTTGTCATCCAGCCCTAACCAGACCACAGCGACATGATTACCAGAATAACCCGCGAACCATGAATCCCGTGTATCGTTGGTTGTCCCTGATTTTCCTGCAAGATTCAGTGATTCAGGCAAGCTGCCATAGGCAGAGCGGCCTGTACCTGAACGCATGACTTGTTGTAAGCCATAATTCAGGATGTAGGCGGCGGCAGGGTCAATGGTTTGCTGTACATTCAAACCATAACGCTCTAATAAATGTCCTTTTGCATCCACAACAGTACGGATAGAACGGGTAGGGTATTTAAAGCCGCCTGTCGCGAAGTTTCCATAAACACTCAGCACTTCCATTGGTGACATATTCACCGCACCCAGATAAATGGATGGATAGGCTGGAATATCTGAACTTACCCCAAACTGTCTGAGCTTATTTGTGAATGTAGATAGGCCAAACTCGTTCGCCAAACGTACAGTAGAAAGGTTGTATGAGTTTGCCAAAGCCTGCTGCATTGGAACCACACCATGCTCACCACCACTATAATTTTTGGGTGTCCAGTTTTTATCACCATCAATTGGAATACTGACGGCTGTATCTTCAATTGGGCTTGCCCATGTATAACGGCCTGACTCAAGTGCATTTAAATAAATGATCGGCTTTAATAAAGAACCTACCTGACGTTTAGCATCCACTGTACGGTTAAAACCTGTAAAGTCCTGAGTCGATCCCACAGCGGCAACCAGTTCACCATTGTCTGGATGAGCGACAAGAATGGCACCCTGTAAGTTCTTTAAACGGGCAGGATTGGCATTCGCCAGACGATCAACTGAATTTTTAAACGCATTTTGCACCTGAATCTGTGTGATTGGATCCAGGGTGGTAAAAATTCTTAAACCCTGATTGGTAATGTCACTTTCCTGATATTCAGTGCGTAGCTGACGACGGACAATATCAAGGAAATCAGGGAATTTCGCAGGTCCTAAAGTCGGTTTGCTTACTACATTCAAAGGACGTGCAATTTCATCCTGATATTCCGCCTCACTGAGATAGCCCATGACTTTCATGTTGTTCAGCACAACATCACGGCGTTTTTTTGCCGCCTCAGGATTACGCCAAGGGTTATATAAAGAAGGGCCTTGTACTAGTCCAACCAAATAGGCTTGTTGGGAAATATTCAGTTCACGTAAAGGTAAACCAAAATAAAACTGTGAAGCCAGACCATAACCATTGATGGAATAACTGCCATTTTGACCTAAATTCACTTCATTCAGATAGGTTTCAAGAATTTCATC
Source organism: Acinetobacter thutiue (assembly GCF_030385805.1). Lineage (NCBI taxonomy): Bacteria > Pseudomonadati > Pseudomonadota > Gammaproteobacteria > Moraxellales > Moraxellaceae > Acinetobacter > Acinetobacter thutiue. The sequence continues at coordinate 841,586 of NZ_JAUDZE010000001.1, read as the reverse complement.
CTTGCTGTAATGCAGTTCAATCAATAACGCCATCAGGGCTTCATTGACTTTACGTTTCAGTGTCTTTTCAGGGGAAAGATAAAAGTTTTTCACCAACTGCTGTGTGAGGGTTGATCCACCTTGGCGTTTACCACCCGTAACATTGCTGACTAGAGCACGTGCGGTACCGCGAACTGAAATACCATGATGATGATAGAAGTTGCGATCCTCAGTTGAGATCAAGGCCTCAATCAGCGTTTTCGGTACTTTATCCAGTTTAATGAGTACGCGGTCTTCATTATGCTGTGGGTAAATACCACCAATCAATAAAGGTTCCAGCCGTGCAATGCCTGTGCTTGATGGTTTGGTTGAGCGGATTTCACCGACCTGCCCATTCAGGAAACCAATTTCAAGCACCTGTTCAGGTTCATTGCTGTCACCATAGTCAAAACCACGTGTATGTACATACATCTGGTTGCCTTGGGTGACATAGCTACCTGATTTTTCATAGTTTGCGGTATTTTTATAACCCAGTAATTTCAGTTCCTGAATGAAGTTTTCCTGAGTAATTGGCGCATTTGCATAGATTTCTAGAGGACGAGCAAATACCTTGGCTGGAATATCCCAGCGCTGACCTTCAAACTTATTGCGAATAATATTATCCAGACGGATCAGATAGATACTAAAGGCAATAAAAACACCAATCACTAAAATGGAAAAAATTAGCGCAAGAAAACCGATACCACGTTCACACTTCATAGATTTGCGTTAAAATCAAAACAATGGGGCTAATGATGCGATAGCTTATGCGCAATTTGCAATCGTAAAACTGTGAATAAATAGCAACATGCAATAAAAACTTTAAGAATGTGTTGACATTAAGTGGGTAAAAAAACAACGAATAGACATTTTTATACTTTTTAATCAATCGTCAACGAAATTCTGATAGTTAATGATATGATAGTCAGGAAGCGCAGCGGAGCTGAATTATTCGTGCAAATTTCACATAAATCCTTTCGAAATATTGGTTTGATTGGGCGACCAGATAAAGATTCTGTAGTAGAAACCTTATGTTTGATTCATGATCACTTGATCACCTTAGGTTTAAATCCTGTCTTTGATCAGGAAACAGCGAAACTCGTACCTTATAGCCATGGACAGACTGTCAGCCGTAATTTATTGGGCGAAGTCGTGGATTTAGTGATTGTGGTGGGCGGTGATGGTTCACTACTCCATGCTGCACGCGCCTTGGTTCGATACAATACTCCTGTGATTGGTATTAACCGTGGGCGACTGGGCTTTTTAACCGACATTAAACCTGCCGAAGCAATCTTTAAGCTAGATCAGGTGTTGCAGGGACATTTTCAACTAGATCGCCGTTTCCTGCTGGAAATGGAAATTCGATCCAATGGTGAAACCATTTATGATGCAATTGCATTAAATGACGTGGTTCTACATTCTGGACGATCAGTCCATATGATTGACTTCGAACTCAGTATTGATGGGCAATATGTCTATCGCCAGCACAGCGATGGTTTAATTGTTTCCACACCAACGGGTTCGACAGCATATGCATTGTCTGGTGGTGGACCTATTTTGCATCCAAGTATGGATGCGATTGCATTGGTGCCCATGCATCCGCATACTTTGTCCTCTCGTCCGATTGTGGTTGGTGGACAAAGTGAGATTAAAATTACCATTCGTGAAAATCGGGTTTTACCCATGGTCAGCGCCGATGGACAACACAGCGTTGCATTAAATGTGGGTGACACTGTGCATATTCGCAAACATCCGTTTAAACTAAGCTTATTACATCCGCCTGGGTACGATTTTTATATGGCTTGCCGTACCAAACTGGGCTGGAATCAAGATTTCGAATCTTTTCAACAGGATGACTCATGAATATTGAACAAATGCTCGCTGTTTTAAATCCTGAAATTGTTGAGCGCTTAAAGACAGCCGTTGAAATTGGCAAATGGCCAAATGGTATTGCATTGACCAAAGAACAACGTGAAACCTGTATGCAGGCTGTTTATGCATGGGAAATGAAACATTTACCAGAAGAACAGCGTAGTGGCTATATTGATCGTGGTACAAAAGAAGAGGGTGAGGAATGTGATGATGATCATCACAAGCATGAACCTGAATTTAAACCGATTCGATTTGTTTAAATTAAAGACCCAGTAAAAACACTGGGTTTTTTAATGAATGAAGCCTAAATTTTTCGACTTTCCCAAAGCTCTTTTGCTTTAACCATCGCCTCATCAAAACTACTGGCCACACCCATCGTATATAAAGCGATTCCCATGGTCTCAGTGACAGCCATTTCACCATATTCATGTTGCTGCTGACCTAACCAGACTGCCTTAAACACTTCAAGATCGAGTTCTTCTTCAATCGGGCTACGTTCAGGTGTCAGTTTGGGTAATTCATACTCATATAACTCACCATTTTTAATCCCACAAATAAGGGTTTTTGCATCAGGGTTACGCTCAAATTCACCTCCTTCACCTTTAATCACCGCACTATTTTGATAGCCTAAACGGAAAGCGGTGTGTTGGTGCGATGTACGATAAGCTGGATGGAAAATGGCTTGCAAGGTTGCTTTGGCATTAAAAGGATTAATTAAACGTGCAAGGGTGTGAATAGGTGAACGTAAGCCCATGACATTTCGGAGTGAAATGAGTTCGCTCAGAATCGGTGAGATGACCTCAAGAGGTAAGAATGCAAAATGATGTTGTTGTAATTGATCACGGACATCTTGTTCATTTTGACAAATCGAATAGCCTAAGTATTGTAAAACTTGTTCCGTATACACACGGTTAATGGTATGACCTGATGCACCATGCATCACTATTCTATAGCCATGATGTGCCAGTGTTAAGGCTGCCAATAAAAACCACGGATAATGTTTACGTTTCCCTGCGTATGATGACCAATCCAGATCAACATCCAGCGGTTGAAAATTAAGTTGATCACGTATTGCCTGAACAAAACCAGCCAGTTCATCGACAGATTCTTCCTTAACACGTAATAACATCAAAAAAGCACCCAACTGAACATCAAGCACTTCATTTTTTAAGATCATGCTAAAAGCCTGATAGGCCTCATTATAAGTTAGTGAACGCGCACCTGTCTTACCCTTACCAATGATTCGTATGTATTGGGCGAAAGGATGTTCAGCATCTTTATAAATATTGCGTTTGGTATTCATGATCGTATTTGCAGTCATGGTGAAGAATTAAAATTAATATGACATAAAAGTGATGCATTTAGCGTAAAAAATCAGAGGTTCTGTTTATTCAATAAGCAATTGGGTCTCGAAAATAATGGCTACAAACAAAATTATTGACCGAATCAGTCGGGTGATTTGATGCAAAAGGGACATGACATCCTACCTAAAAATCATTAGCATGGCTGCGAAGCAAATTTTCAAGAAAAATGAAAGCGAAAGGAAATAAAGATGTTAGCTTACGATGCAGATTTGGAACTCTTCCGTGACAACTTTAAACGTTTTATGAGTGAACACATTGCACCTCATTATGAAAAATGGGAACGCGAGGGCATTATGCCGCGTTCTGTCTGGACATTGTTGGGTGAAAATGGCTTCCTGTGCGTAGACGTGCCAGAAGAATATGGTGGTTATGGCGTACCAACCCATTATTCATTGATGTTGGTTGAAGAATCTGCGCGTGCTGGTTATTGTGCCTTATCAACTGGTATTTCGTGTCACTCTGAAATTGCTGCACCTTATATCCAACATATTGGGTCAGAAGAGCAGAAACAGTACTGGTTGCCAAAAATGGTGTCTGGTGAAGTGGTTGGGGCAATTGGTATGACTGAGCCTGGTGCTGGTTCAGACTTGCAGGCAATGCGTACCAGTGCAATTTTGCAGGGTGATCATTATGTGTTAAATGGTTCTAAAACCTTTATCTCAAATGGTCAGCATGCTGATGTTGTGGTTCTGGCAGTGAAGACTGATCCACAGGCCCGTGCCAAAGGTGTATCACTGATGTTGGTTGATACACATCTAGATGGTTTTAAGAAAGGCACTAATCTGGACAAGATTGGTTTGCATTCACAAGATACCTCAGAGCTTTTCTTTGATAATGTGAAAGTACCTAAAGACCAGTTATTGGGCAATGCAGGTTCAGGTTTTGCTTATTTAATGCAGGAATTACCACGTGAGCGTACTGCTATCGCATCGACAGCTCTTGGTGCCATTCGTGGTGCAATTGATATGGCAACCGCTTATGTAAAAGAGCGTCAGGCGTTTGGTCAGGCAATCGCCCAGTTCCAGAACACACGTTTCGTATTGGCTCAGGCGAAGATTGATGAATTGGCAACTGCCGCTTTCTATAATCAAAACGTGGCTTTATATAATGAGGGCAAACTGGATGTTGAAACTGCGGCTGCACTCAAGAGCTTCAGTACTGACATGCAAATGAAAGTTGCTGACAACTTGCTTCAGTTATTTGGTGGCTATGGTTATATGACTGAATATCCAATTTCACGCTTCTTTGTTGATGCACGTATCCAGCGTATTTACGGTGGTACCAATGAAATCATGAAGGAAATCGTGGCACGTGGATTGATTGGTAAAGCTTAATTAATCTTGATAAATCAGCCTGCTTTCGAGCAGGCTGATTTATGATAGATACTATTTTTCTATTGGGGTATGCACCACAGGATAGCTTTGTTGTTTTGGCAATTTCTGTAATGCCTGATTGATTTTAATGAGAAACGCATCTGCCTGATCCTGATTAGGCCAATTTTTATTATATTCACTTCTTTTTTGAATATTTACACCGCAACCTCGGACTTCCATATTGTCAGGATTAAACGACCAGTCATGTGGATTTTTTAAGGTCACATCCAGAGTACTTCCACAACTTTGCCACAACCTGATAAATTCATTTGTTGATTGGGGAGAGAACCCATCAGCAGGATAAACAGAAAAACCTTTCATTTGTGAATTAAAGAATTGAATAAACATATAAGATGGCATTCCACCCCAAATGATTGCCGTATCAGGCGGTAGCTGGATATCAGTCAAATCTTTTTCATTTAATGGCTGTGTTTGCTGTTCTTTCTGAAAAGAATGCTGAGCTTTATATTTTAGCTTGCTCTGTGGTGGCACCGTAATTCCACGTACTTGAGTCGTTGTTGTGGTGATGTAGTAAGGTGAGGTGTCACGGCTGCAACCTGTAGGGTTATAGCATCCAATACAGCCCGTTAATTGAATGCTGGCAAGACTAAGTATAGAAAATAGAATGATTTTATTCATTATTTTATTGCATTAAAGAGAATATTGAATAAATTATATCCCAAGCTTTCCTAAAGAAATGTTGAGATTTGAGAGCAAAATAATCTTCCTCCCAAGATCAATTCCATATTAAGGTTTTATTGCCTCATCAAATAAGGTCGAGCAGCTTTTGCCATCTTTACAACCTGCCAACATGATGGCTTTAGGTAAACTGGCATAGAGATTGGTTAAATGCTGTTCCGCTGGGTGTTTAAAATTCCAGAATAAAAATTGCTCGGAACGCTGTGCCTGAAAGTTTTGATAAAAACTGTCCTGTTGGGAACGATCACTATTCGCTGGACCTTTATCTTCATGCGTGCCAACTGTGGTCATCAGCATGGCATGGGTATTTTCAGGTTTTTGCTTAAGCCAGTTTGCCTGTTGTTTAAATAGTACTTGATTATCGAACCATAAAGAGGGGCTTGCTGCGATATAGCGTTGAAAACTCTGTGGTTGGGTAAAGAAAGCATGTAATACAAACAATCCACCAAATGAATGTCCAAACAGGCTTTGTTGTTGTGGATTGACCTTAATACGTGAATTAATTGCTGGTTTAAGCTCTTTTTCAATAAACTGAATGAACTGGTCTGCACCACCATATTGATATTTAGCCTGTTTTTGCACATCTTCCGATGCTTTGGGTGTGTAGTCTAAAGCACGTTTTTCGACAGCAAAGGTTTTCTCGTCAGGATAGCCAATAGCGACAATCGCAACAGGAGCCAAGCCAAGACGATTTGCGCCAGCACCTACAGATTTGGCAATGTTGGCAGCACTGTCAAAGCTTGCATTGCCATCGAGTACATAAAGCACAGGGAAGCCTTGCGTTGGAGTCTCAGTATTGGGAACTGAAACCTGAATCAGGTAATCATGTGATGTGTATTTTGATTTCAGGATAAAGCTTTGTTGGGTTAGGGCATTGACTTGTAAAGCTGAATTGCCAGAAGTCGTTGAAGATGGTTGGGCAAAGCTCAGTTGAGTACTGATCATTAAGGAGAAAGTCAAAATACTGAGACGTTTTAACATGGCTTATTCACGAGAACTGAAATTTAGCATGAAATATATAATGAAAATCATTATCAATAAAGTTGAATCATGAAAAGAGTTAAAACTCAGCGTGTTTAATAGCTTAAAGTCTTGTTATACTAGCCCAGATAACCAATTCATAGATGAATTGTAATCCATTCTTATAGATGATTTTGCTGAGGCTGCATTCAATGGTAAACGATGGACAAAACACATCGACTTCACTCAATTTAGAACAAATTCGTAACGATATTGATAGTGTTGATCAACAAATCCAGGAATTACTCAATCGCCGTGCCACATTGGCTGAAGCCGTAGCCAAGGCGAAGTTTGCAGCCGAAGACAACCCACTGTTTTATCGCCCTGAACGTGAAGCGCAGGTGCTGCGTAAAGTGATGGAGCGCAATCAGGGGCCATTGTCCGATGCGACCATGGCACGCTTGTTCCGTGAAATCATGTCGGCATGTCTGGCACTTGAAGCCCCACAAAGTATCGCATTTTTAGGACCAGAAGGAACCTATACCCACTCCGCGGTGCTGAAACATTTTGGCAAAGATGCGGTGGTACGTCCATTGCCAACCATTGACGAAGTGTTCCGTGAAGTTGAAGCGGGCAGTGCCCATTATGGGGTGGTTCCAGTCGAGAACTCATCAGAAGGAATTGTCAACCATACGCTGGACTGTTTTAAGGCATCGACTTTAAACGTGATTGGTGAGGTTGAACTTCGTATTCATCATCAATTCCTTGTGTCTGAAAATACCCGTAAAGATAGCATTAAGCAGATTTATGCGCATCAGCAAACTTTGGCACAGTGTCGTAAATGGTTAGATGCACATTATCCTGGGGTAGAGCGTGTAGCCTTAAATTCAAATGCGGAAGCAGCTCGCCGTATTCGTAATGAATGGCATTCGGCTGCAATCGCCTCTGATATCGCAGCCAGCATGTACAACCTTGAGATTTTGTATAGCAACATTGAAGATAATCCTGAAAATACCACACGTTTCCTTGTGATTGGTCGTGAGAAAATTCCACAAAGTGGCAATGATAAAACCTCATTGTTGATTTCAGCACATGATCGTGCAGGGGCATTGCTGGAAATTCTTGCACCATTTGCCAAGCATCAAATCAGCCTGACCAGTATTGAAACCCGTCCAGCCTTACCTGAAAAATGGGCCTATGTATTCTTTATTGATCTGGAAGGGCATATTGATCAAGACAATGTGGCGGCTGCACTGGATGAAATCCGTCCGATGGTCAAAGAGTTGCGTGTATTGGGTTCTTATCCAATCGCTGTTTTATAAAACTGTTTTATCATATGGATAGATGCCTAAGTGATCTATCCATATCAAAATCGTCTCATTAGGCAAACATCTTTTATGTCTCAAGCATCTGTTTCTAAAGTATTGTTTAAAAAAGTTGCATTTATTGGACTTGGGCTGATTGGGTCAAGTCTTGCGCGTGTGATTGTGGCAGAACAGCTTGCATCTGAAATTGTCGCTTCAACACGCTCAAAAAAAACATTGGAAGATGCCAAAGCATTGGGATTGATTCAGCAGGGTTACACAAATCCTGAGGAAGCGGTTCAGGGTGCGGATTTAATTGTTTTGGCATTGCCTGTTCGTGCTACGCAAAAAGTGTTGGAACAGATCAAACCTTATCTTGCAGAGAATGTCATCATTACCGATGTAGGCAGTACCAAAGGCAATGTCGTCGATGCAGCCAAAGCAGTGTTTGGTGAAAATTTGCCTGTTGGTTTTGTACCTGGGCACCCAATTGCAGGTGCGGAACATACAGGTGTACATGCAGGTAAAGTCGATTTATTTGCCAATCATAAAGTGATTTTAACGCCATTGCCAAGTAGTGCAGATTGGGCAGTGCAGAAACTGATCCAGCTTTGGTCTGCGGCAAAAGCAGAAGTGATTTGTATGGATGTGTCGAAACATGATGAAGTGTTGGCACATACCAGTCATTTACCACATTTGATGGCATTCAACTTGGTCGAGCAACTGGCCAACCGTGAAGATAATCTAGATATTTTCCGCTATGCGGCGGGTGGTTTTCGGGATTTTTCTCGGATTGCGGCTAGTGATCCACAGATGTGGCATGACATTTTCTTTGCTAATAAAACCGCAATTCTAAATGCGGTTGCTGGCTTTGAACAGCAACTTTCTGTTTTAAAGCAACTGATTGAAAATGAAGATTCTCAGGCGTTGATGGGGCTGCTTGGACATGCGCAAGCGGCACGCCAACACTTTAACCATATGTTAGCCAAAAAACCTTTGATGGAGAAAAACAAGGTGACACAGCAATTTACCATTTTACCAGGCAAGAAAACATTTACAGGTAAATTCACCGTGCCAGGTGACAAGTCAGTGTCACATCGCTCCATCATGTTTGGTGCGATTGCTGAGGGTACAACCCATGTGACTGGCTTCCTTGAGGGTGAAGATGCGTTGGCAACCTTACAGGCATTCCGTGATATGGGTGTCAGCATCGAAGGCCCAAAAAATGGTGAGGTGACCATTCATGGTGTAGGCATGCAAGGTCTAAAAGCGCCTGCTAGCGCATTGTATATGGGTAACTCAGGCACAAGTATGCGTCTGCTATCTGGTATGTTGTCAGCACAAAAGTTTGATTCGGTGATGACAGGTGATGCGTCATTGTCTAAACGTCCAATGGAGCGTATTGCCAAACCATTACGTTTAATGGGTGCACAAATCCAGACTACAGGTGAGAAAGGCACACCACCAGTCAGCATTACAGGCAGTCAAAATTTAAAAGCGATTCAATATGATTTGCCAATGGCTTCGGCTCAAGTCAAATCGGGGATTTTATTGGCAGGTTTATGGGCTGAGGGTGAAACTTCGGTAACTGAACCTGAACCGACTCGTGACCATACTGAGCGTATGTTACGTGCTTTTGGTTATGAGGTAAAAACCGAGGGCAATAAAATCTCACTTATGGGTGGTGGCAAGCTAATTGGAACAAATATTCAAGTTCCATCAGATATTTCATCCGCTGCATTCTTTATGGTCGGTGCTGCGATTACTGAGGGTGCTGATGTGCTCCTTGAAGCAGTGGGCATCAACCCAACTCGTACAGGTGTGATTGAAATCCTCAAGCAAATGGGGGCGGACATCAGTGTTGAAAATGAACGTATTGCGGGCGGTGAGCCGATTGCCGATATTCATATCAAGGGGTCTCGTACACTCAAAGGGATTCATATGCCTGAAGATCAAGTGCCTTTGGCGATTGATGAATTTCCTGCCTTGTTTATTGCGGCGGCTTGTGCGGAAGGTCAAACAGTATTGACTGGCGCTGCGGAACTTCGCGTGAAAGAATCTGACCGTATTCAGGTGATGGCGGATGGTTTGAAAGTCATGGGTATTGACTGCACCCCAACTGATGACGGCATTATCATTGATGGGAAGGGTAAGTCTGGTGACTGGTCAGCAATCTTCGCAGGCGGAGAAATTGAATCGCACCACGATCACCGTATTGCCATGAGTTTTAGTATTGCAGGGTTACGTACTTCTGGTGAAATTACCATTCACGGTACGGAAACAGTGGCAACCAGTTTCCCAACCTTTACTGAACTTGCCAATGCGGCAGGTCTGGATTTACAGGTTGTAGATCAATAGGCGAATTGGAAAATGCAGTGTTTGGCTTGTTCAAATGCTGCATTTCTTATTTAGTTATCAATAAAAACAAGTTGTTTATCACTGCAATAAAACGTTTAAATAATAAAAATGTTGGGTTTGGATATGTACATATCTAATCAGGTCTAAATTTATCAATTTAGCAAAAGAAGTAAGACAATCGGCTAATCAATTAAAGACAATTGTATATATAATAATTCTTACCGAACTAGTAGGCTTTATTCTGTGATCCAGAGTAAAAACATAAAAATAGAGGGAATACCATGAAAACATTGCAATTTATAGCAGATTGCCCTAAACATGGGGTGATTGATCATCCACCCAATGAATGCTATATCACGCAAGAATACGTGGCTGCACTACTGTATAAGCAACTGGAACAATATGGTTTTGATGCTCAGCATATCCGTCATGAGCATGAGAAAATCGAGGTTCGTATCGATAACCATCAGCTTCCACTCTCTATCTTATGTTCGCAGCAAGATACTGAGGGACATATCTTATGTCAGATTTCCGCAAATCCTCAGCAGGAACAGGCTTGGTTTGAAAAGATTGAGACACAAAGCATTATTCGCCAATTGGCTCAGGCGGTTGAAAATAGCTTAAAGGCTGAACATAGCTTTTCACAGTTTATTTGGAAAAGTTAAGCCCATTTTGTCAATAAAATCTTAAATGAAGTGACTTAACAGCATCGTTGTTTAGACGTATGGTGTATATTTGTTTGAACACTTTATTTAAGGGTATGGGTGCATGACACAGGTTGATTTTTCTAAATTATCACCACAAATGGTTTGGCAGCATTTTGAAACCCTGTGTACGATTCCCCGACCATCCAAACACGAACAACAACTACGCCAACATTTAAAGAATTGGGCGGAACAGCGTAACCTAGAAACTTATATTGATGATATTGGTAATTTAATTATTCGCAAAGCCGCAACGGCTGGTAAAGAACAGGTTGCAGGTGTGATTTTGCAGGGGCATCTGGATATGGTGACGCAGGCAAATCGCGGTACGCAACATGATTTTTTTAAAGATCCCATTCAACCTATACTCAAAGACGGCTGGCTGATTGCCGAAAATACCACTTTAGGTGCGGACAATGGGATTGGCGTAGCACTTGCATTGGCTGTATTGGAATCAAACGATATTGCACATGGACCAATTGAAGTCCTTTTAACCGTTGATGAGGAAGCGGGCATGAGTGGCGCTCGTTTACTTGAAGCAGGCATATTAAAAGGGCAGTGGTTATTTAATATTGATACTGAAGAATGGGGCGAACTCTATCTCGGTTGTGCTGGCAGTATTGATGTTGAGGTACAACAAACTCTTGAGTATGTGACTGCACCCACAAATACCATTTGTGTTGATCTCATGGTTTCTGGCTTAAAGGGTGGACATTCAGGTGTTGATATTCATTTAGGTCGTGGCAATGCCAATGTGATTTTGGCGAATTTTTTAAATAAATATTTTGTCCAAACAAATGCCCGATTGGTTGGGTTCGTGGGGGGAACTGCCCGCAATGCCATTCCACGAGAAGCGGTGGCAACCATCGCAATTGAAGCAGAAAAATTAGCAGAATTGGAAAAAATTATTGCACAAACACAAGCTGAATGGCGACAAAAACTACAAGGCATTGATGATCTGGTTCAAATCACAATTCAACAAAATCCGAATCAAATAAATAAAGTCATTGCGTTGTATCAGCAGCAGGCTTGGTTGCAGGGATTGGCAACTTGTCCTTATGGCGTTAAGGAAATGAGTCAGGCTTTACCCGATGTGGTTGAGACATCTAATAATATTGGCGTGGTCAGACTCACTAAAGACGAAGCAAAGACTTTAATTATGGTTCGTTCGATGGTGAATCAAGAGGCTGTAAACTTTGCCCAGAATATTCAGCAGCACTTTGTAAATTTTAATATTCAATCTGAATTAACGCCGTTGGTGTCAGGTTGGACACCCAATCCAGATTCGGCTGCATTGAAGTGTCTGCAACAGGCCTATCAATCCGCATTTGAAATTGAACCTAACTTGAAAGTGATTCATGCAGGTTTGGAATGTGGCATTATTGCAGAGCATTATCCTGATTTACAGATGGTTTCATTTGGCCCAGACATTCAGGGCGCACATGCCCCAGGTGAACGAGTAAAAGTAGATACGGTCGAAAAATGCTGGAAGTTATTGGTGACAGCTTTGGAAGCTGTTAAATAAAACTATAATAAAAGAAGCCCATTGATGGGCTTCTAAACTTTGACATTGACTTGAAATCGACTTTTATCCAGCTCGATAAACTCAATTTCACAATCAATAAATTTTTCAATCATGGTAGCTTGGGTAAGAGTATGCTCGCTAATACATTGCGCAGTAAACGTACCACCTTGACCAAGCGCTAAAGGTAACAGCAATTGATCTGCTAAATATTCATCTATAACTGCTTTGGAAAACTGATAAGATTTAACTTGTTCAGCTAAATGATTGGCAATTTGTTCAGCACTTTTACGCATTTCACCTAATGCCGTAAATAATTGCGTATGGTGCTCATGCTCAACCCTGACATAAACCGTATTGCCCTGACTGATTCCATTTAGGAAAAATTGCTGTTGATGATCAAGTTTTAACTTTTTATCTAAGGTTGCCAATTCTCTTTGGGCAATATCATGCGCTAAATTCAAAACCGCAGCATGAGCCTCAATGCGTGGGGATTGACCATATTGGCATAAATCTAAAGCATGTCGTTGTTGCCACGAGTGAATGGTGATCTGAATCTGTCCAGCACCAATCGGAAAGAAGCCCGCCTTTTCCAGTTTAAAATCAACATCAATCCCGATCTTTTTTAAACAAGGTAAAAAACAATGCTCAATAAAATCCGCTGTTGGCGCAAGTGGATTATGCGTACCGCCTGAAATAGTGATTTCGCTGGCTTGATCTTGTAAAAGTAATGCAGGCAATAAAGTTTGTAAAACCAGTGTGGTACTGCCTGCCGAGCCAATCTGGAATTGATATTTTCCGCTTTGCACATGCTGTGGCGCAAAGTACAAACGCTGGCTATGCAGTTCTGCACCCTCGACATAGGCCTGACTGATTTGCTGTGAAGCTTGTACACAGACCAGATGCTGACGCATTAAACCTGGTTTTTTACGCCCAGCCCGAATGTTGATCAGCTCAAATGCCTGACCTGTAATCATTGAAAGGGCAAGGGCAGTTCGTAAAATCTGACCACCACCTTCGCCTTGTGAACCATCAATCTGGATGGCTGCTGGCATATTTGCCAAAGCTTTATTCACGTCTATTTTTCCTTATTTTCTAACGAAATGAACATACTGTCAGTACATGGTAATGCGAAGTAACGTGTCACTTTGCTTTTGGCAAAGGGTTGCAAGGTGCATGGTGCTGAGCCTGATGAGTGAATCAATGCACGGCTCACATACTGCCATAGCCGCCTGAATTATTTTCAATCCCTCAGATCGGAGTAAAGCAGGATCTTGTACTCGCCCAGTATGTCCAAACTGGTATTGTGAAATGACTTCACAAAATCTGTTGTCTATTCGACTAAATCAATCTGCCAATTTGCAGCCTGAATCTTAATATTGAGGTCACGTATTTTGGCACTAATATCATCTGCCTGTTTTTGCAAACTTGAAACAGGAATGACTTTTTGCCATTTAATTTCCCGTGCACTATAACGATCAGGTTCGCGATGAGTATTGGCAATGGCATCAATGAGAATCTTATGCTGTTCGGCATAATTATCCCGTAAGCTCAGTAGCGATAGCAATGTTTTCTCATCATCCAGTTTTGCCTGCGCGTTGGTTAAATGGATACGGCAAATCAATTGATTGCTTTCCTGAATTAAAGCAAACACTTGTTTGATCAATTCATTGGGATCTTCGCTTGGTTCATCACCATCCTGTACCAATACATTGGCGTTGATCCGTTGTTTTAATGAAGCGAGCTTTTTTTGTTGATCGCTTCGGAGTAAAAGTGCTTCTGCGAGTTTCATTTTTTATCTCTCTTTTCGATGGCTACACGTGCACTTTCAGGCAATAAATTATAAAGCTCATCAACTTCTTTGGGTTTCGTGATCATTTCTTCAATAATGAAGTTAATCATTTTAAAAAGTACTTCAGCAATTTCGGGAGTGTCATCAATGTTTATTTCACCAGGATGGACAGCATTGTTTCCAATTACTCGACAATAATCTAAGGCTTGCTGAATTTTTGTTGGCAGACCTTTAGAAACCAAAGATTTAATATCTTCATTGATATTATTACCTTTTTCGCCGAGTTCAGACATAAGTTGCTGAATTGCTAAACGTAGTAAAGCAGTTGCACCACGTGGAGATTTATAAAAAATTGATAATGCTTCATCAAAATAACTTTTGATGTTATTTGGCAAATCAGAATGAGGAATAACAATCGGTTGTTGTTCAGGAAAAATCATTTTTTCATTTTTCCAAATCGAAATGTTTTGGCATTTAACACATTGACAACAATCTGTATCTTTAAGGTCATAATATTGATTCCAAAGTGTAAATTTAGTTAGATACCACCTTTGTTCTGTATATACATTACAAAATACGCAATGAAATTGTGTTTCTTTAAATTTTGCAGGGAAATAGTTGTTCATAAATCAGCCCTTAATAATTAATGTTCCAAGTGTATAGGAAAAGAGGGATTTATTAATCATCCCTTTACACACACCACTTGTCGTAAGGTATACACCACTTCAACCAAATCTTTTTGTGCATTCATCACATCTTCAATCGGTTTATAAGCCGATGGAATCTCATCAATCACAGCAGCATCTTTACGGCATTCCACACCTTCAGTCTGTGCAACCTGATCTTCGACAGTAAAACGGCGTTTGGCTTCAGAACGACTCATCACACGACCTGCACCATGCGAACATGAACAGAATGATTCCTGATTTCCAAGCCCGCGCACGATAAAAGACTTCGCACCCATTGAACCTGGAATAATTCCATATTGTCCAAGTTTGGCACTTACAGCACCTTTGCGTGTCACCATCACTTCTTCACCGTAATGCTCTTCTTTTTGCACATAGTTATGGTGGCAGTTCACTGCTTCCAATTTGGCATTAAATGGTTTTGGAATAATTGTTGCCAAAGCCTTGATTGCGGCTTGCATCATGATTTCACGGTTTTTCATGGCAAAACGTTGTGCCCAACCCACCGCAAACCAGTAATCATCAAAATGTTCTGTACCCTCAACCAGATAAGCCAAGTCTTTATTTGGTAAGTTAATAAAATGCTTTTGCATATCCTTACGTGCCAGCTCAATAAAGTGATTACCAATGGCATTACCGACACCACGAGAACCTGAGTGCAGCATAATCCAAACGTGATCATGTTCATCCAGACAGATTTCCACAAAGTGGTTGCCTGTTCCTAAAGTTCCCAATTGTTTACGGTTATTGGTGTTTTTGAGGCGAGGGTGCTTGGCACAAATCAATTCAAAATCTGCAACAAGGTCAGCCCAAGCCTGATCCACCATTTCAGGTGGTGTTTCCCATGAACCTTTATCTCGACCACGTTTAGTCATTCCATGTGGAATCAAGCGTTCCAGTTCAGTACGCAAAGCATGTAAATTATCTGGCAAATCAGAAGCAGTCAGGTTGGTACGAGTTGCCATCATTCCACAACCAATATCGACACCCACAGCGGCAGGAATAATCGCGCCTTTAGTTGGAATTACACTTCCAATAGTTGCACCTAAACCAAAATGCACATCGGGCATCACTGCCATCCATTTATAAATAAATGGCATTTGGGCGGTTTGTAGCAATTGTTTTTTAGAATTATCATCAACGATAACACCATTTGTCCACATTTTTACAGGCATACTTTTTTCATTTTGCAGCACTTGGTAGGCGCGTTGTTGTTTTGCTTGCTCAATTTGAGCTTGTTGCTTAAGTTCTTCAACGACAGACATTTTCATTTTCCTTTCAAAGCCTGCCTGCCAAGCGTTTGCAGGCAGGTGATATCCACAATATCCCAGTGATGTTGTGTAATTATACTATTGCAGGCACCGTGCCAGTTTTTTATATGGCATGTTTTTATTTTTCAAGATATTGATTTTAAATAATTAAAAGAATTTTAAATGTCTATTTTTTATGTTGTTTTGATTGGTTTGATTTTTTTAAATATAAAAATAAATATATTTATATCTTTAATTATATTTTTGTAATGAGTTGGATTGCGTATTATAGCTGTGAAAATAGCGTTATTCCGCAATAAAACATGGTATAAATTTTGTTAAGACAATAGGATACGTCCCTACGATGATTTTTCTTCGTTATCTTTTTTCAATTCTATTATTTGTGGCAGGTGTGGTGTTTTTTGTCCAATCCTTGCTTGCTGGTTTTGATTGGATACTGTTTGCATTCAGTCTGGCGTGTTTTTTATTGGCGTATTGGATTAAGCCTAAACGAAAAAATCATCATCGAGATAATGCTTGGGATTGGCTGGATTTAATTGATTTTCCTGTAGAGATCATTTACTGGATCATCACTTTACCATTTCGCTTGTTGCGAGGAATATTTGACTTTTTATCCCCAGATATTCCTTAATTAAAATGTTATATCTCATTTATTTCAAATTTACTTTATTCAGTTGTCCTGTTGTATCCAGTGTGAATTGGTCAAAATCATTGGCTAAATAGAAATTGCCTTTATAAAATTGACTCACTTCATCAGCAATTGCCTGTTGTCCAGCATGATCCTGATGTCGAGGACTAAAATGGGTCAGGATTAAGCTGCTTAAATGTTGCTGTTGAGCAAATTCAGCCACCATTTTGGCAGAGCTGTGCATTGGGCTTTTGCCGACTTTATCCAAGGTTGTTTGTGTATAAGTCGATTCATGGATCAAGAGTTGTGCTGTCTGGCAGGCTTGGGTCAATAACTCTGGTTGGTCATTATCACCACCGACAATGGCATGAACCTGTTGAGTATGCGTCTGCAAATAATCTGCTGACTTTAGAATATTCCCATTAAATTCAATGTCTTTACCTTGCTTTAAATCTCCCCAAGCTTGGCCTTTGGGAACGCCAAGCTGTGTGAGCGCCTGAATGTCTAATTTTTGCTGGGTGTATTGCGCAATAATGCTAAAGGCAAAACTTGGCACACGATGGCTCAGTGAATGGGCTTGAATGGAAAGCTCATCTGTAATGTGTTGGGGTTGGATTGCATCATGGACATCAATAAATTTTAACGGATAGGGTAAATATAAATCAGTTAGTCGAGCAGTGGTTTCAACCCACTGCTGAATTTCTTTGGGTGCGATAATGGTTAATGGTTCAGCACGTCTATTCATACCCGCACTTGCCAATAAGCCAATCAAGCCATAACAATGATCTCCATGTACATGGGTAATGCAGATGGCAACCAGATTTTGTAAAGAAAGTTTGGTTCGCTGAATACGATGCTGTGTGGCTTCGCCTGCGTCAACGAGAATCCAGTCTTTATTCTTGCTGTTTCGTATGGCTAGGGCAGAAACATTGCGTGTCAGTGTTGGGACACCTGATGATGTGCCTAAAAAAGTAAAATGCAGCATATTATTGGAATTTTTCGGTTAAATACGTATTGTATATGATAGACAGTTATAAAATTTTATAGAAATGATGGCGAATGTAAAAAAAACCGTTGTGATTGGCTTTGTTGGTTCAACTTTAGATCAAGGAAAACGTCCAGATCGCTGGCAACGTTGGCGTCCAACAATGAGCTTATTGATGCATGAAGATTTAATTGTAGATGAACTGATCTTATTACACGATCGCCAACATCATAATCTGGTTAAATTTATAGCTGAGGATGCTCAGGAGCTTTCTCCACAAACCATCGTTTCAGGACACAAAATCAGTATCCGTGATCCGTGGGATTTTGCCGAGGTCTATGGTGCACTCTATGATTTTGTAAAATCCTATGTCTTTGACACTGAAAAAAATAATTATCTTTTACATATCACTACGGGAACGCATGTTGCGCAGATTTGTTGGTATTTGTTGGTGGATGCCAATTATTTACCTGCCAAACTGATTCAGAGTTCGCCTAATCAAAATAAAACACCAGAGGGTGAGTACCGCATTATTGATCTGGATTTATCTCGTTATGATGTATTAAAACAACGTTTTGCTGATGAACAACAACAAAACTGGCAACAACTCAAGGCCAATATTTCTACCTATAATCCTGCATTTAATCAACTGATTACCGAAGTTGAACTGGTTGCCACCCGTTCCAGTGCACCGATTCTCATTATGGGGGCAACGGGTGTAGGGAAATCACATTTAGCCAAACAGATTTTTCAGCTCAAGAAAGAAAAGTTTCATTTGAGTGGACGTTTTATTGATGTGAACTGTGCGACTTTACGTGGTGACAGTGCCATGTCGAGTCTATTTGGTCATATCAAGGGTGCATTTACAGGTGCGGCAGCTTCTCGTTCAGGTTTGCTCAAAAGTGCTGATCAAGGCATTTTATTTCTGGATGAAATTGGCGAATTAGGGCTGGATGAACAAGCCATGTTGCTGAAAGCTTTGGAAGATAAAACCTTTTTTCCAGTCGGCAGTGATAAAGAGGTTCAGGCTGATTTTCAGTTGATTGCAGGAACAAATCGGGATTTACGTCAGGAAGTACAGGCAGGCCGTTTCCGTGAAGATTTATGGGCGCGGCTGAATACATGGACATTTTTCTTGCCAAATTTAAAAGATCGTATTGAGGATATTGCCCCAAATATCGAGTTTGAATTGCAACGTTTTGCCGCAAATCATCAGCGTCAATTGCGTTTCCAGCGTGATGCCTTGGATGTGTACTTAAAATTTGCCAAGTCTAAAGAGGCATCGTGGCAAGGGAATTTTCGTGATTTAACGGCCAGTGTCACACGTTTGGCGACCTTGTCTCAAGGGGAGTTAATCCGAACAGAAACAGTGGAAAAAGAAATCCTGCGTTTGAAACAGCTTTGGTCTATACAAATGGAATCAAATAAAGAAAATCAACAGGATATTCTACTAAAATATTTAGATCAGTCTCAGATTATCGATATTGATGAGTTTGACCAGATTCAGCTACGTGGTGTACTGAAAGTTTGTGAACATGCCAAATCCATGGCAGATGCAGGGCGACAGCTTTTTGCTGCTTCTCGTCAGCAGCGCAATACCACCAATGACAGTGACCGAGTGAAAAAGTACTTGGCAAAGTTTGGGTTAAGTTGGAGTGATTTTTCGTAATCACTCCTTAAAAAAATTAATGGTTTTTGTTCTGGGGGCTAGAAGATAAAAACTCCAGATTCCAGAGTTTTTCTGCATGCCGTCCAATCCACCAAAAAGACACTGCCAGCAAGATAAAGAAAATGGCTTTATGCATACCATTCCAGAAGAATTCAAAATACTTGGTATAGAGATTAAGAAATAGAAAGGTGATACCAAAACCACGAGAGGTTGCATCATCGTGTTTTAAACCATAGACAATTGCAATAATGGCAACAAAGGCAAATAAAATTCCCCAATGCAGTAACTCATATTGCTTTACGTGATACCAGCTATTCAGGTCGCCATAATTGCCAAAGATCGACAGAATCCATAGAGCAATAAACAGATACAGCAAACCCATCACATAGGTAGAATGGGCAAAATCTGAAAACCGTACATGACGTTTAAATAACAAACTTAATCCAATTAATGCGCCACCAAACACTACAAAGCGTAATGGATAGTTCATGCCCAAATAATAGGCACCCCAACCCGACATATAGCCTGTTTCAGTGCCAAACCATGAACCGAGCGAAAGCAGGGAAAACACCCAAATCAGTTTGGATGGAAACCAAAAGGCGAGTGCAGCATAGATAATGGTTGAAAGCAGAAATAACAATGAAAAATGCCCACTACCTGTATCAATCGCTTGCCCAAAATAAGCCACTGCAACAGCCGTAGAAAGCACACCGCCAAAAATAATGGCTTCATTACTAAACTGATGTAAAGGTTTGGTTTTACGTCGACGGTATGCAAATAAATAAAAAGCAGCCGCAACAACAGCAAAAATCAGACAAGGAATAAGTTTTGAATCAACAAAGATTTTCTCGATCAGATTCATCAGGACATCATCAAGGGTAATCGCTGCAATGGCAATCACTGCACAGATCATCGAAATCCAGAATGAATACTTTGCCAGCCGTTCCCAGTCAAAGGAACGAATCGAAAAGCTATTGTTGAGATCTTTGGCAACGTCAGGTGTAATGGTGCCTTGTTGTCGCCAATACTCAATCGTATGTTTTAAAAAAAGCCCCTGTTTTTTATTTAATTTCATTAAAGAACCCTAATGCCGATTTATCGCTAGTGATATAACAGACATCAGGCCCAAAAGACGTAATTTTTGTTAGATTTGTTGTTAAATCGACACATTGAGAAAACGGGCAATCACTTGTTTGAGCTGTTTTAAATAGCCTGTAAAAAAGTGGTTGGCACCTGGCAAAATGGTAATCGGATGCTTTTGTGGCTTTGCCCAGGCGATCATATCTGAAAGCAGGGTAATATCGTCCTGTTCCCCATGAACAAATAAAATATCCCCGTCAATCGCTGGAGTGTTGTAATGACGCAACTCAATCACAGAACCTGTTGGCAAGCCACATAAAACCAGTTGTTTCGGGCGATGTTCTTCACTGAGTTGAGCCTGACATTTTGCTAGTACATGGGAACCAAAACTAAAACCGCCTGCATAAAATGTTAGACCTGCATGTTTCTCACGGGCATATTCAATCACCGCCATAATGTCATCAGTTTCACCATGACCTTGATTATGCGTACCTTCGCTGCCTCCTAAGCCACGAAAGCTTGGTCGATACACGATGCAGCCCATTTCATTAAAAATCTGCGCCAGCAACACAGGGACTTTGTGATTCGGTGTGCCACCTTGTAAAGGATGAGGATGACAAACCACTGCAAAACCTGTCACTTCACCTTTGGGTTGATCGACAAACATTTCGATTTGACCAACAGGCCCTTGAATAAAGATTTGCTCAGACATAAGAAATGGAATGAATAATGGAAGAATCCACTATTTTACCGATAAAACTGAACGAGAACACGAATTGGCATTAAAAATTATCAACTGTTATAGTTGGGTTTATTTAGCTTTACTTTGATTGATTATGCTTGCCTTAATTTCTCCAGCAAAAACTTTAGATTACGAAACAGCTTTACCAACAGATACTTATACGCAACCTCGTTTGTTACAACAGTCTCAACAATTGATTGAAGTGTGCCGCAAACTTTTGGCAACTGAAATTGCATCTCTCATGAGTGTAAGTGAGAAGATTGCAAACCTGAATGTTGAGCGTTTCCGTGACTGGAATGCAGACTTTGATTTTTCCAATGCACGTCAAGCCATGTTTGCCTTTAAAGGTGATGTCTATACAGGTTTAGATGCTTATCATCTCAATGATCAGGACATTGATTTTGCCCAACAGCATTTGCGGATGTTGTCTGGTCTTTATGGCTTGTTGCGTCCTTTGGATTTGATGATGCCATACCGTCTGGAAATGGGCACAAAACTACACAATACACGTGGACATAATTTATATGAGTTTTGGGGCAATATCATTACCGATCAGATCAATCAGGACTTAGCAAATATTGATGCGAAAGTATTGGTAAATTTAGCTTCTGACGAATATTATAAATCTGTAAATGAAAAGAAAATTCAGGCAGAGATTATCAAGCCTGTATTCTTGGATCAAAAGAATGGAAAATATAAAGTCATTAGTTTTTATGCGAAAAAAGCACGGGGTTTAATGGCAAGATATTTGATTGAAAATCAGGTTAATCAAATAGAACAATTAAAAGCATTTAACAGTGATGGATATTATTTTGATGCTGAAAGTTCATCAGCAAAAGAACTGGTCTTTAAGCGGGATGAACAACACGCAGCCTAAATGCATGGTAGGGGGATGAGATGCTCAGTAAGCAATATTTATTAAAACATGCGATCTCATCCGATCAGGTCTGTTTAAAAGGTAAACTGACTGAACCTCGCAGTTATGGTGTGTATGCATTGCCTCTGGATACGGATGGTACAAGGCGTTTTCGCTTTGGCAACCATCCTGTCCGCCAGCAGGAATTGACCCATGAATTTGGTGAATGTACCTTATTTAAACTGTTTCTTGAGCGTAAAGATGCCGAATCTTTGGCAAAATGGCTTAATACGGAAATTCAGTGATCATTGGCTATGCAGCAATATTTTCCAGCATTAGAACAATCATGGTTTGAACTACATCAGTATTACCATTTTTCTGAACCACAGAAAATGTTGAATAAACTGATCTCTGCTTATAGTGAAAAACAACGGGCTTATCATACAGTTCAGCATCTTTATGAATGTCTGAGTTTACTTGAATCTATTAAAAAGTATTTAAATGATGCACATGCAGTTGCCTTGGCACTCTGGTTTCATGATGCAGTTTATGATCCAAAAGCCAAAGATAATGAATTAAAAAGTGCTGAATTATTTGAACAATATTTGGCTGCTGATTTATCTCATCAAACGGTTATTAAAATTAAGCAATGGATTTTAGCCACACAAAAACATGCACCAACAGATGAATTGGATTTACAATTTTTATTGGATATTGATTTAGCCATTTTAGCTAGCTCGCCAGCACGTTTTGTAGAATATGAACAACAGATTCAACAGGAATATGCTTGGGTTGATCCTGAAATTTACTCAGTCAAAAGAAAAGAAGTCCTGAGACATTTCTATCAAACAGGACCACTTTATCAGACAGAATATTTTCAAATGAATTTTGAGCAACGGGCAAAAAGTAACTTAAAGAATATAATACAATAATTGGTTTGATTAACTCATTGGGTAAAAAGTGAAAGACTTAACATTGGAAGTGGCTGAGGGCAAGCTCAACATTCGTGTGGCAGCATGGATAGAACATGAGGATCAAATTTTAGTCTCGACTTTTCCTGATGGTTCAATTTCTTTGGTTGGTGGACGTTTAAGATTTTCTGAAACAACGCTTGATGGGATTCGACGGGAAGTCTTTGAGGAAACAGGAGAGCATTTTAATTCACCTGTACTTTTTGCCATTGTTGAAAATTTTTTTTATGACATTGCATCAGAACAACAATTCCATGAATTTCTTTATATTTACAAAGGGGAAATTCAACAGAAATCAGCTTATCTTGAAACTAATTCAACTGCTGTCGAAGTCATTTCATGGATGCCTAAAAGTAAAATCAAAATGCTAAAACCAGATGTTTTGCAAGAACTTGTTTTATTGCCGAGAGAAAGTGTTGTTCACCTTGTCAATATGGAATCACGCTAAAATTTGAAAATAATAAAAGGGCATGTTGGCCCTTTTATTTTAGATTTGATTTTTATTTAAAGAAATAGCCTGTTTCAGGCGAGCTTGCATTTGCCATACGTTTACGAGGCATACGACCTGCAAGATAAGCTTCACGACCTGCTTCAACCGCTTTCTTCATGGCAGACGCCATTAAGATCGGATTTTGAGCAGCCGCAATCGCTGTATTCATCAAGACACCGTCACAGCCCAATTCCATTGCAATGGCTGCATCACTGGCTGTACCGACACCTGCATCGACCAACACAGGTACTTTGGCATTTTCCTTGATAATTGAAATAGTGTGCGGATTGAGAATGCCTAAACCAGAACCAATCAGGCTACCTAAAGGCATGATTGCCACACAGCCCATGCTTTCAAGTTCCTGAGCGACAATCGGATCATCCGAGGTGTAGACCATGATCTCAAAACCATCATCAATCAAGGTTTGGGCCGCTTTCAGTGTTGCAGTGATGTTTGGATATAAGGTTTTCTCATCACCTAGAACTTCCAGCTTGACCAGATTGTGTCCATCTAAAAGTTCACGCGCCAGCATACAGGTACGGATTGCGCTATCCGCATCAAAGCAACCTGCGGTATTTGGCAGGATGGTATATTTTTCAGGTGGAATCACTGAAAGCAGGTTAGGTTGATCTGCATGTTGTCCGATATTTACACGACGAATTGCCACCGTAACAATCTCAGCGCCACTGGCCTGAATGGCTAAACCAGTTTCATCTAAATCTTTATATTTGCCTGTTCCGACCAATAAACGAGATTGGAAAGTACGTGAGCCAATAATTAAAGGGGAATCTTGCATGGGCTACTCCATTTTTAGCCGATTAGCCGCCACCAACAGCTTGAATGATTTCAATACGATCTTCGGGAGCAATTGTGGTTTGCTCAAGTTTACTTTTCGGAATGATCTGTTGATTTTTCTCCACAGCGAAGCGTTTGCCCTCTAAAGCCAACTCCTGAATCAATTGCTGTAGGTTTTCACAAGGCGTGTCAGTCAACTCGCCATTTAAATAGATGTGCATGATAAATCCTTATTTCGCATGCTTAAGCGCTTGCCATGCGAGCAAAAGCCAACCCACAATCATGAATGCACCACCAATCGGGGTGATAGCACCAAGAATTCTAGGTAAGCCGAGCGCCATAATGTACAACGAACCGCAGAAAAAAATGATGCCAATTTGCATCAAAATAAAAGAAGTCTTTATTGGGAAAGTTGGCGTGGTTTTATGGAGTACACCCAGAATCAGTAAGCCAAGCGCATGATAGAAAAAATATTGGGTTGCTGTGCTCCACCAAGCCAGTTGCTCAGGTGTGGCAAAAGATTTGAGTCCATGCGCACCAAAGGCTCCTAACATGACCGCAAGCGCGAGATTTAGCGAAGAGATTGCTATCCACATAATGATAATGGAACTAGAAATTTGATAAACAAACTTAACATATTCGGGTGTTTAAACAAAGCCAGATAAAACAAAAGGGCATGAAAGCCCTTGTGTTTGATGTAATCTTAACTCGCAGACATGGCGGTTTTGATTTTTTCCATTGCATTCTTTTCAAGCTGGCGAATACGTTCCGCAGAAACGTTATATTCGGCCGCAAGTTCATGTAAGGTAGACTTATCATCATCCAGCCAGCGACGCTGTAGAATGTTACGTGAACGGTCATCAAGCTGATCCATGGCTTCATGTAAGGCAGTGGTGCTTTGTTCCTCGTAATCTTCCTCTTCAATCAAGCGCGCAGGGTCGTAACGATTGTCTTCCAAATACAGTGCAGGGGCGGTATGTGGAGTATCATCGTCATCATCGCCCTGTGCTTCAAACGCAGCGTCATAAGCGGTTAAACGACCTTCCATTTCCAACACCTGCTCAGGTGTTACGTTTAAATCATTGGCAATTGAGCGTGCTTCTTCTAAGGTCAGTTTCTTACTTGATTTTTTTAGGCTGCGTAAGTTAAAGAATAATTTACGCTGTGCCTTGGTTGTGGCAATTTTAACAATGCGCCAGTTACGAATCACATATTCATGGATTTCGGCTTTAATCCAGTGCACAGCAAAAGAAACCAGACGAACCCCCATGTTTGGGTCGAAGCGTTTAACCGCTTTCATTAGTCCAAGGTTGCCTTCCTGAATCAGGTCACCTTGTGGAAGACCATAACCTGCATAGCTACGTGCAATATGTACCACAAAGCGTAGGTGTGACATCACCAATAATTTGGCTGCGTCGAGGTCCTGGTCATAATAGTAACGTTCGGCAAGTTCTTTTTCCTGCTCAGCCGTTAAAATTGGAATTTGATTGACAGTACTGATATATGCACCAAGGTTTACACCTGGCGCAGACAATGACAGGGGCATCAATTGATTGCTGCTGTCAGTAGTCATGGAGTCTCCTTATAGGATTATATTTAAGTCAACAATTTCATCTTAATGCGAATACGCTTCATCACTAAGGAAATTTGAGTATAGAAATGTAAATTTAATGCATTTATCTTTAGTCAGAGTTTAGCAAAGAATTACATAGATTCAATTAAATAGTGAAACTCATTCTCTGAAATTTTTTGAGGCTGGCATTGAAGTTGCTGGATTTGGCAATATCGTGTTACATCAATTTCACTATGTGGATCGGATGACTTGAGTAAAAATTGCTGTTTTTCGGATGACTTTTTTAAGGCACGTTTCAGCATCAACAGTGGCATTGGGCAGGGCTGCCCTAGGGCATCAATAATCTCAGGTGAACTGGAAATAAGAGTCATAATCGTTTAAACCGCTGAATACGTCATTATCTTAGCAAATTTTCGTGTGGTTTTAGAGGGGAAAATCTCATTAAAAAAACAGCTAAATGATTGAAGAAAACAGATAGAAACATTAGAAATAACTTAAAATAAATCTATTAATTATCATAAACCCATGTTAAGCTCGATGCGTTTTAGAAAGTGTTTAATTAAATTATATTAAACTCTATAACAAATGGATGTAACCGGAAATTGTTGATAGTTTTACAGAATGATTACAAGCTTTAAAATTATAAAAAATTTTAAAACCTTGTTGGCTCTGCTGTTTGCAACACCGGAAGGTCCTTATCTTTCAATATCTGAGGATTGACTTATGACAGCTCGTGAACAAGGCGTAGTAAAGTGGTTTAACGACACTAAAGGCTTTGGTTTTATTCAGCGTAATGGTGGTGATGACGTATTCGTTCATTTCCGCGCAATTATGGGTGATGGCCACCGTTCTTTACGTGACGGCCAACGCGTAGAATTCAGCGTAGTTCAAGGACAAAAAGGTTTCCAAGCTGAAAACGTTCAGCCTTTAGACTAATTTGTTGCTCTAACGCAATAAAAAACGCTCCAATCTTATTGGGGCGTTTTTATTTTTTATGGTTTATAATAGCGACTTTCTTTTGCTCATTGATGGTTCGAGTGCATATATGACATCTGGTTTTGAAACCTTAAATTTACATCCGCAGTTAAAAAAAGCGATTGATGCTTTGGGTTTTACACAAATGACCCCAATTCAGCAAAAGGTTTTAAAATATACGTTGGCAGGGCATGATGCCATTGGTCGAGCGCAAACGGGTACAGGCAAAACAGCGGCCTTTTTGATTAGCGTGATCAATGATCTTCTCAATAATCCCATTCAGGACCAGCGTTTTCGTGGCGAACCTCGTGCCTTAATTCTGGCACCGACACGTGAGTTGGCTTTACAGATTGAAAGTGATGCTCAGGCTTTAACAAAATTCTCAAATTTGCATCTGGTCACTTTGTTGGGTGGTGTGGATTTTGATAAGCAAAAGAAGATGCTGGACAAGAATTTTGTCGATATTATTGTTGCGACACCAGGGCGCTTGATTGACTTTGTTGAGCAAAAAGAAGTCTGGCTGGACCGAATCGAATTTTTAGTGATTGACGAAGCAGACCGCCTACTGGATATGGGCTTTATTCCTTCAGTAAAACGTATTGTGCGTTATTCGCCATTTAAGGAACAGCGTCAGACATTGATGTTCTCGGCAACGTTTAGCTACGATGTTCTCAATCTTGCACGCCAATGGTTATTTGAACCTGTTACGGTTGAGATTGAGCCTGAGCAGAAAACCAATGTGGATGTTGAGCAACGTGTGTATGTGGTTGAGAAAAAAGACAAGTACAAGCTTCTGCAAGACATTTTGCGTGATGAGCCTATTGATAAGGTCATGATCTTTGCGAACCGTCGGGATCAGGTTCGCCGTTTATATGACCATCTCAAGCGTGATGGTTATAAGGTTGGGATGTTGTCGGGTGAAATTGCCCAGGACAAGCGCTTAAAGATGCTGGACCAATTCAAGCAGGGCAAGCACAACATTATGATTGCCACCGATGTGGCAGGTCGTGGTATTCATGTCGATGGTGTGTCGCATGTGATTAATTTTACCTTGCCAGAGCAATCTGATGATTATGTACATCGTATTGGGCGTACAGGACGTGCAGGAGCGCAGGGCGTAAGTATTAGCTTCCTGTCTGAAGACGATGCTTTTTATTTACCAGAGATTGAAAAGGCGATTGGTAAAAAATTGCCTTTGACCCGTCTGGATGGATATTGTTAATTTTAATAAACCCAGTGTAAATACGGAAAAGACCAAATTATTCATAAATTTGGTCTTTTTTTATGGGAAAATACAATTCGTTTACCAGATTACATAAAAGATCAGGGATTTTTTTTGATTTCCTGTGATTAGTTGCTGAATTGAAATAAATCAGCATGTAGAATATGGCGCATTACCTGGGAGGATATTATGGCACTCATCTCAATGCGCCAGCTCTTGGATCACGCTGCGGAACATAACTACGGCGTACCAGCATTTAACGTAAACAACTTAGAACAAATGCGTGCAATCATGCTCGCTGCGGATGCAACAAACTCACCTGTAATCGTGCAGGCTTCGGCTGGTGCGCGTAAATACGCAGGTGCACCGTTCCTCCGCCACCTTATTTTGGCAGCGATTGAAGAATGGCCGCATATTCCTGTGGTAATGCATCAGGATCATGGTACAAGCCCTGATGTTTGTCAGCGTTCTATCCAGTTGGGTTTCAGCTCAGTCATGATGGATGGTTCATTGGGCGCGGATGGTAAGACACCAACCTCATACGATTACAACGTTGATGTAACGCGTCGCGTGGTTGCGATGGCGCATGCATGTGGTGTTTCAGTCGAAGGTGAGATTGGCTGTCTGGGTAGTCTTGAAACAGGTATGGCTGGTGAAGAAGATGGTGT
Organism: Acinetobacter thutiue; assembly: GCF_030385805.1. Lineage (NCBI taxonomy): Bacteria > Pseudomonadati > Pseudomonadota > Gammaproteobacteria > Moraxellales > Moraxellaceae > Acinetobacter > Acinetobacter thutiue. The sequence goes on along the minus strand of NZ_JAUDZE010000001.1, from coordinate 813,009 downwards.
TGGTGCGGAAGGTGTACTTGACCATTCTCAATTGCTGACTTCTGTTGAAGAGGCAACCTCGTTTGTGGCAGATACCAATGTTGATGCCTTGGCAATTGCTGTAGGTACTTCACATGGCGCGTACAAGTTTACTCGCCCACCTACAGGCGATATTCTGGCAATTGACCGTATTAAAGAAATTCATGCTGCACTGCCAAACACGCATCTTGTGATGCATGGTTCAAGCTCTGTACCACAGGAATGGTTGGCTGTGATTAACCAATACGGTGGTGATATTAAGGAAACTTACGGTGTGCCTGTAGAGCAGCTTGTGGAAGCAATCAAGCACGGTGTTCGTAAAATCAATATTGATACTGACTTGCGCTTGGCTTCAACGGGGGCAATGCGTCGTATGATGGCTGAAAAACCAAGCGAATTTGATCCACGTAAATTCTTTGGCGAGACAGTTGAAGCAATGAAGCAAATCTGTATCGATCGTTATGAAGCGTTTGGTACTGCAGGCAATGCTGACAAGATTCGTCCAATTTCTTTAGAGAAAATGGTTGATCGTTACAAATAATAATTTGTAGCTAAAAAAACAGCGGCATTTGCCGCTGTTTTTTCTTTATTGAGTAAATAAAGTGCCAGCTCTTATACAGGCTGGCATTTGCATTAAAGTAGCTGGATTATTTTTGTGGAGCTTTGGTGTCTAGGTTGGCATCTTTAATTTCAACATAGGCATTGGCACGAAGTTCACGTGTCCAGCTATCCACTTCGGTATCAAACTGACGTTCACCTAAAATCTGGCGAGCCATACGTTCCTGAACTTCCTTGGTCATGTCCTGCTGGCGAGTATCTGTAACCTGTAGGATATGCCACCCAAACTGGGTCTGAAATGGTTTGCTGACTTGTCCAACAGGTGTGTCTTTCATAACCTGTTCAAACTCTGGAACCATCATTCCTGGACTAACCCAGCCAAGACTACCACCATCACGGGCAGAACCTGTATCATTTGAATAGGTTGCGGCCAATGTTGCAAAATCTTCTCCTGCTTTTACACGCTTGTAAAGACTGTCAATCATTTGCTTGGCACGATCCAAGGTTACAACTTCTGATGGTTGAATCAGAATGTGGCGGGTCTGGTATTGAGAAACCAAGGCCTTTTGGTCATTCTGTTTGCGTTCAAGTAATTTAAGTACGTGGACGCCATCACGAACATTGATCAGTTCAGTGGTTTGACCTACTTTTAATGGGGTGATGCGCGCCGAAAGTTCGGTAGGAATATCAGACAGCGAGCGGAAACCCATATCTGCGCCATCAACCTTAACGGTTGAAGTGGACAGTTTTGAGCTAATCGCTTTAGGATCATCACTTGTAGCCAAAGCTTGTTTAACTTCTTGAGCGACTTTTTGGACTTCATCGGTATTTTCACCCGAAATACGCATATGAATGACGTGTGCCTGAATCCCTAAGGCAGCCTGGCCTTCAGGTGAGTTTAGGAAATTCTCAACATCATGGTCGCTGATTTTAATACGCGACATCACCTGTTGTTGACGCAGGCGACCAATTGCCAAATCTTCAGCAATTCGGTTGCGTAGATTTTCATAAGTACCAGGTGCAATAGCATCCAGTTTCTGTTGGAAAGCCTCTAATGTGCTGGCGCCTGATTGATTCGCAACTTTTAGTACGGCTGCATTCAGGCTTTTCTCGTCTGGTTTAATGCCATAGCGTTTGACCTGCTCTAACTGGGCTTGACGAACGATCAATTGGTCAAGTACCTGCATTTGTAAATACTGTTGAGGTGGAACCGTTTTATTTTGTGCTTTTAACTGGTGTTCCGTTTCCGCAATTCCTTGCTCTAAGTCACTTTTAAGAATAACACTATCGTCCACAATTGCGACAACCTCATCCGTAGGTTGGGCAAAGCTTTGCATTGATGAAGAAACTAGGGCAGCGAGAACAGTGGCTCTAAAGATATGTTGAAAGTGTTGTATCTTCATTAACGTTGTGTCCAAGATTGATTAATTTTGTTGAAACCTAAAACTCTATTTTCCAGAAGAGAGGCAAGCTTGTTGTTTAAGGCTCCTAGACCTTTCAGGGTAAACTCAGCCATAACCGCACGTTTTTTGCGAACATCTGGAGAGTTCGGATCATCCAGGTCGTTATAGTAGGAACGACCATAGACTGAAACAGCCCAACAGCAAGACTCATAATTGATGCCAAGCAGGTACTCACGCATTAAGTTATTGTCCAGATCATATTGGGCATGGCCCATAATACGCCAATTATCCTTTACAGGTTGTATAAAGGATGCAACAACCTGATCGTAATAATTCTGACGGTCAGGAATATTTTTACGGTAGAAATAGCCTAAGTTATATAGGTTGCCCTGATCGCCTGTATAGTAGGCTTGCACATCTCGCTGGGCATTGTCACCATTCGACATCCAGGCTGAATTGGCGTTAATGGTGAAATTCTGGTTGAGCTGACTGGACACACTCACAATTGGGCCTGTCTGACGCTGGGTGTCAAACTCGTCAGGCTGTTGGTTCAGGCTGACACGACGATCACTAAAATAATAGCTTTGACCAACACTGGCGCGGATACGCTCCAGACCTTCTGTATCCAATAGGCTATAGGTTACACCCAATGACAAAAAGTTGTTGTCATCCAGACGGTCATGGCCATAGAAACGGTAGGGGTTAAAAAGCTGGTCGTAGTTGATCGAGGCTGTGGTTGAGTCAAAGTTTGGATAATCATCCTGCTTTTTATAAGGTGAGTAGGCATAAAAAGCACGTGGTGAAATACTTTGCAGGTATTTACCCTCTTTTTCGAAAGTGACACCTGTTGCCAACGTAAACTGCGGTACAACAACGGATTTTTCCAGATCATCAGATTTGGAAAGACCAAGGCTTTCTTTTGAGTCCTGATCATAGAATGTATTGATGCTGCGCACAGAAACTTCTGGGATCGCATAGAACCAAGATGGCGTGATGTAATTGTAGCGAACGGCAAACTGGTTGTAGATACGCGTACCGCTTGACTCTAATGCTGAATCATCATCAATCGACTTTTTGAAATATGCAGTGTCATTATTAAATTCATACTGTAATCCCTGTGGATCGCCTGTAACGTAATTTAATAAAAATTGCGGCAGGCGGGCATAAGGCTTGTCTGCATCTTTGATGGTTTTATCCAGTGTCTGGAAATCTTCGACTTTCAACTGAGCCTTAAGTCCAGGAATACCATTTTGATAATTCAGTTCCCAGGCACGACGTAGATTCACATCGGTTTTGCTATTTGGATTATTTTCAAAGTCTGCGAAATAATCCTTATCTGATGCATAGTTATATTCTAAATTGGTCGACCATTGATTATTCATTTTCCAGTAATGGATAAAATGCAGGTCATCACGGTCTTTATTGTCATATTGATTGTCGTTTGGTAAATATCCGCCCCAGATTCGACCTGAACCAAAACTCTCAGTCATATAGCGGAATGCGCCATCCAGTTTGCCACCGCGTCTACTCATAAAGCTTGGGGTAAGCGTTAAGTCGTAGTTTGGTGCCAGGTTAAGATAAACAGGCACGCCAAGCTGTGCACCACCATCATTGGTATAACCGAAGGTAGGGGTTAAAATACCTGTGGTACGGCGGTCATCAATCGGGAAATTGAAATAGGGTACGGCAAGTACAGGCACATCTTTGACATAAAGCTTGGTGCCACGTGTTACACCACGACCTGTATCCTGATTCAGTTCAATTTGCTTTGCCTGAATTTTCCAGGCTGGTTTTTGTCCAGGTGGGCAGGCAGTATAGCTTGCATCTTTCAAGACAACCAGATTTTCATTCTGACGCTGGATTTGACTTGCATAACCATGCGCATGCTGCTGTTCAGAGATGTAGAAACTATTGTTTAAATCACCTGTCTGTGTTTTTAGATTGTAGTCAATCTCATCACTTTGCGTGAGCAGGCCTGATTGTGCAAGCTGTACTTGTCCTTGCGCTTTTGCATGGGTTTGGGTTGAATCAATGGTGACCTGATCTGCGCGAATACTGCGCCCTTCCTGATCAATAACAACATTGCCTTGCAGGAAAGAATCTCCCTCAGGGTTGTAATGACCATAGTCTGCGGTGATTACTGAAGTGGTGTTATTGGCATCGGATGGCTTGGTTTGTGGATTAATCGGGGTAATCCATGTGCCCTGACAAAAGGAGGAACTTAAATAGCGATTGTCGCGTAACTGGGCTTCTGCTGCTGATTTGTCCACATAATATTGCTGGAAAAACTTTTCACCTTTATAGCTTTCTTGCTCTGGCTGAGCCTGATTTTGTTGGGCGAGGGCTTTAAGCTGTTTATTGTCAAGCGTAGAGACGGCATCAGCTGAAGCTGCGAAACCTGACTGAATCGAGCCGCCACACAAAAGTGTCAAAATAGCTGTTGCTAAAGGATTAAATTTAAACTGATGTTTCATTGTCTCATTAACCAGTACGCTAATTCACAATTAATTATTGTCGCATCATAGAGAAAAAGTTGATAAGTGGCTACACTTAAGCTTTCAAAATCTCAGCTAGTTTTAGATTTTATTGCAAATGAATACACAACGTGAACAATTGATACAAACTTGGCTTCAAGCCGTTCTTCAGTCCGATCAATTTGAGATCAGTTTTTTGGCAGGAGATGCAAGCTTTCGTCGTTATGCGCGAATCAAGTTACAAAACAAAACCTATATGCTCATGGATGCGCCGCCTGAAAAAGAAGACTGTGTTCCATTTGTGAGTATTGATGAGTTCTTTGACGGGCATGGGGTTCGTGTGCCACATATCGTCGCCAAGGATTTAACCCAGGGCTTGTTGCTGCTTGAGGATTTTGGTGATGTGGTGTTGTCCACTTTATTGAATGACGAAACTGTTGACCAATACTATGCACAAAGCTTTAAACAGTTAATCGAGTTACAGCAGATTGATGGAAAAGATCATTTACCTGCCTATTCCTATGAAAAGCTGATGACTGAAATGCGTTTGTTGACTGAATGGATGTTGCCATCCTTGAACATTCAGCCTACAGAACAGCAGCTTGAAACCATTGAGCAGGCATTCGACTTCCTTGCGATTGAAGCAACCCATCAACCACAAGTTATCGTGCACCGTGATTTTCATAGCCGTAACCTCATGAAAATCGACAATGAGCAAGAGCTTGGTGTAATTGACTTTCAGGATGCAGTGATTGGTGCAGATACCTATGACCTGATCTCGATTACTCGTGATGCCTATGTGCAATGGAATGCTGAACGTGTTTATGCATGGTTTAAAGTGTTCTATGACCTGTTGCCTGAAACTGCAAAAGAAAACCGTAGTTTTGAGCAATTCAAGCGTGATGCTGATTTAATGGCGATTCAACGTCACCTCAAGATTTTGGGTATCTTCGTGCGATTGTTCGAGCGTGACAGCAAATCAGGCTATTTAAAAGATTTACCGCGTGTGATGTGGTATTTGCTTGAAGAAAGTCAGGGCTATGAAGAACTGAATGACTTTATGCAGTTCATCCGTGATGTAGTGATGCCAAAATTTATTGCCAAATATGGTGACTATGAGGTTGCAGCATAATGAAAGCCATGATTCTTGCTGCGGGTCTCGGCAATCGTATGCGTCCTTTAACCTTACATACCCCAAAACCTTTACTGGAAGTTGGTGGCAAACCATTGATTGTCTGGCACATTGAAAAGCTCCAGAAAGTTGGTGTGACTGAGATCGTCATCAATACCGCATGGTTAGGCGAAAAACTGGCGAATGCGTTGGGTGATGGTTCTCAATTCGGTGTCAAAATCCTATGGTCACATGAGGGTGAAGGTCTTGAAACCGCAGGTGGAATCATCAATGCTTTGCCATTGTTGGGTGATGAGCCATTTATTCTGGTGAATGGGGATGTCTGGACCACCATGGATTTTGCTTCATTATTAGATGTTCAGTTAGGTGAGCGGCAGGCACATTTGGTCTTGGTGGAAAATCCCCCCCAGCATTTAAAGGGTGATTTTATCCTTTCCAATGGACTGGCTTATACCTTTGAACAGGAACAGTTGGGCGAGGCATTCACCTATAGCGGTATTGCGGTGCTTCATCCGCGGATGTTTGCTGGTCTGGAAAATGGTAAGCGGCCTTTGGCACCCTTGCTAAAACAGGCAATGCAGCAACAGCAGGTTTCGGCTGAAAAGATGCAGGCAGTTTGGGTGGATGTGGGTACGCCTGAGCGCTTGCAGCAGCTGGATCAACACATCAAACAGGGTATTTTTTCTTAAAAGGGAGTAAAATACTGTCTTTATTTGATTTGTATGGAAAAAGACAAAAACCTATAGGATTGTGCAGTTTATCATGTTTGCCGCTGTTTAACTGCATAATCGTTCAACAAGTCCTACTGTGTCTTGTATCAGAAATCGGTATACTGCACAGCATATTTATCGAGATGTTACACCGCTATGCATCCTTTTTTTCAAGAATTAAAGCAAGGTAGCCAAGCTTTGGGTTTAAACCTGAGTGATGAGGCCTTAACACTCTTATTGAAATATCAAGATGCTTTGGTGCTATGGAATAAGGCCTATAATCTGACCGCCATTCGTGATCCTAAAGAAATGCTGGTGAAACATTTACTGGATAGCCTGAGTATCCTGAATGATTTGCCTCAGGGCCGTTTGCTGGATGTGGGAACGGGTGGTGGTATGCCAGGCATGATCATTGCATTATGCCAACCAGAGCGTTCTTGTGTGCTTCTGGATTCGAATGGAAAAAAGATTCGTTTTTTAAAGCAGTTTATTGCCGATCTAAAGCTGAAAAATGTAATTGCAGTGCAAACACGTGTAGAAAATGAAGACAGCATTAACGAGCTTGGTCATTTCGATGTCATTACAAGTCGGGCCTTTGCTTCCCTGACTGACTTTGTCGATGCTGCACAACCTTATATGCATGAGCAAAGTATTATTGCCGCAATGAAAGGCTTAATTCCAACCGACGAAGTTGAGCAAATCAAAGATCAATATTCATGTAGGGTGATTGAACTTCGTGTACCAAGATTAGATGAACAACGTCATTTACTGTTACTTCAACGTATTCAATAAAAAATATTAAGGGTAGTCATGGCTCAAATTATTGCAATTGCAAACCAGAAAGGTGGTGTCGGGAAAACCACGACCGCAGTGAATCTTGCCGCATCTTTGGCAATTTTGAAAAAACGTGTGTTGCTGGTCGATATGGATTCACAGGGTAATGCCACCATGGGCTCAGGTGTTCAAAAGAATGACTTGCTTTATTCAGTGACCGATGTGCTGTTGGGCGAAGTGCCCATTGAAACAGCCATTCAAAAGGCTGAGGTGGGTTATAAGGTTTTGGGTGCAAACCGTGAGCTTGCAGGAGTGGAGCTTGCCATTGCGGAGCAGGATGGGCGTGAATTTATCCTGAAAAATGCCTTGCAGGAAGTCGCGTCCTCATTTGACTATATCATTGTGGATTGTGCCCCAAGTTTGAGCCTCATTACTGTGAATGCCTTGGCAGCGGTTGATGGTGTGATTATCCCAATGCAGTGTGAATATTATGCTTTGGAAGGTTTGGCTGACTTGACCCAGACCATTGACCGTATACAAAAAGCCCTCAATCCAAACTTGGAAATCATTGGGGTGTTGCGTACCATGTATGATGCCCGTAATGCCCTGACCCGTGATGTGTCGGCAGAGTTGGAGCAGTATTTTGGTAAAAAACTGTATGATACGGTGATTCCTCGAAATATTCGTTTGGCGGAAGCACCAGCACATGGTTTACCAGTGATCTATTTTGAGAAAAGTTCTAAAGGTGCGGTGGCCTATTTAAACCTTGCCGCAGAAATGTTGAAGAAAAGTAAAGTGAAAAAAGGAAGTGCTGTATGAGCATCAAAAAACGCGGATTGGCTAAAGGTCGTGGTTTAGATGCGCTATTGGGTTCAATTCAAAAAGAAAAACTGCAACTCGAAGCACAAGCCTTGGATCATGGTCAACTCAAGCAGATTGATGTCAACTTGTTAAAACGTGGTGAATACCAGCCACGTCGTTTTATTCAGGAACAGGATTTACAGGAACTTGCGTCATCCATCGAAAAACATGGTGTGATGCAGCCGATCGTGATTCGTCCTGTTGACGATGAACAGCACCCCTACGAAATTATTGCGGGAGAACGTCGCTGGCGCGCAGCGCAGTTAGCGGGTTTAACTGAAATCCCTGCCATTGTGCGCGAACTGAATGATCAGGTCGCAATTGCATTGGCCTTGATTGAAAATATTCAGCGTCAGGATCTGAATCCGATTGATCAGGCATTGGCCTTACAACGTTTCCATGATGAGTTTGGTCTGAGCCATCAGGAAATAGCCGATACTGTGGGTAAAGCGCGTACTACAGTCAGTAACTTATTACGCTTGCTCAGTCTGGCTGATCCAATTAAGGACCTGATGCAGCAGGGGCAGATTGATATGGGACATGCTCGTGCCATTCTCACCCTGAAAGCCAAAGACCAGATTGACGTGGCGCAAATCGTGATTGAAAAAGCCCTGTCAGTGCGTCAGACTGAACAACTGGTACGTGAGTGGAATGAACCAAAAACTGAAAAGGAAAAGGCTCAGGTTTCTCCAGATATTGAACAGTTGACCCAGAAACTCTCAGAACGTTTTGGAGCGAATGTAAAAATTGACCATAACCAACAGGGTAAAGGAAAAATGGTCATTCACTATCACTCATTGGATGAGCTGGATGGCATTCTAAATATCTGTTTACCGAACTAAAATTTAGAATACCTCCTGTTATATTTTAAATATTATTGGGGAATAATATGTGGGAACTTGTCAAGGCAGGTGGCTGGTTAATGCTACCGCTGATTCTCTCATCAATTTTTACGGTTGCAATTTCAATTGAACGTTATATTCGGTTAAAACGGTCACAGGTATTACCACAGGCCTTGCTGGTCAATGCTTCAGATGCTGAATCTGTCATTTCACATTTGGAGCAGGATGCTGCTGCAAAAAGCCCTTTGGGACGTATTCTCAAGGCGGGATATGAACATCGCGAGCAAGGCGAGCAGTTTGCGCGTGCGCAGATGGAGGCAACCGCTTCACGGGAAATCAGTCATCTGGAAAAAAATATCAATTTTCTGGGTACTTTAAGTGCAATTGCGCCATTGCTGGGTTTGCTCGGCACGGTCATTGGGATCATTGAATCATTCTTGGTGATTGATATTGGTGCGTCAGGTAATGCCAGCATGATGATACCAGGGATTTCCAAGGCCCTGATTACCACTGCAGTGGGGATGCTGATTGCGATTCCTGCCATGATCGCCTACCGTTATTTTCAGCGTGTCGTGCATGAATATATCGCTGAGCTGGAGCAACAATCGACACTGTTTCATGCGGCACTTTTCTATAAAAAAGTCCCGCATGTACAAGAACATCGCCGTGCAAGTTAGGCTCAACAAAGCGTAGGTGATTATCATGAAGTTTAAACGCTCTCAAGTTGAAGATATTCATATCAACCTGACCCCCATGATTGACTGTATGTTGTTCATTCTGGTGTTCTTGCTATTGTCCACGACATTCAGCCAGCAAAGCCGTATCAATCTGACCTTGCCAGACGCGCAGGGTGTGCCACCAAAACAGTTCGATCAGAAAATTGAAATCATGGTAGACTCGACTGGACATTATTCTGTGAATGGTCAGGCATTATCAACCAAGGATATTGCTGATTTAAGTACCGCAATCAAGCAGGCTGCACAGGATCGGCGTGATCTCATGTTTATTATTGCGGCTGATGCCAAGGCAACCCATCAGGACGTGATTCGTGTGATGGACGTGGCAGGTCAGCTTGGCTTTGTCAATGTCAATATCAGCACTAAAGTTCCGACTAGAGGTTTTACTGAGTGAATCAGGATTTTAAGGTTTATTTGCGCCTCATCTCATATTTAAAATCTTATTGGGGCATTGCCTTATTTATATTGATCGGTTTTGCGATTAATGCCACAACAGAAGTCTCTGTCGCCAAGCTGATGAAATATATTATTGATGCCATTCAAAATGGTGATCGAGAGAATCTGAACTGGTTTCCTGTTTTAATTGTGCTATTGATGTTTTTTCGTGGCGTTGGATTATTTTTAGGTGGATATTTTACCGCCGTTATTTCACGCCAGCTGGTCTTTGGTATTCGTCAGGAAGTTTACGCCAAATTATTAAGACTCCCTGCACAATATTATCTTGATCATAGCTCTGGCCATATTACTGCCAAGTTAATGTATAACGTTGAACAGCTTTCAGCCGCGTCATCAGAGTCTTTACAAACCCTGATTAAAGACGGCTTGATTGTGATTGGGTTGTTGAGCTATTTACTGTATACCAATTGGCGTTTAACACTATGTTTTATTGTCTTTATGCCAGTGATTGGCATCTTGGTGCGTATTGCCTCGAAAAAAATGCGTAAGCTGTCGATTCAGGTACAAAATACCATGGGTGATGTCAACCATGTGGTACAGGAAACCATCAATGGCAATAGTGTCGTCAAAAGCTTTACAGGTGAAGCATTTGAACAGCAACGTTTTTATAAATCATCAGAAGAGAATCTTCGCCGTGGCTTAAAAATGGTGGTGGTGCAAAATATTAACAGCCCGATTATTCAGTTGATTTTATCTTGTGCGATGGCGGTGATTTTATGGATTGCACTACGTCCACAAGTTTTGGGTGATACTTCCGCAGGTGAGTTTGTTGCCTATATTGCAGCAGCAGGTTTAATTTCAAAACCTGTGAAGAACCTGACGGATATTAATGAGAAATTACAGCGTGGTTTGGCAGCAGCACATTCTGTATTTGAACTACTGGATTTGCCTGAAGAACAGAATAAGGGGCAACTCACACCTGTGCTTAAAGGCAATATACAGTTTGAACATGCAGATTTACGTTATGAAGACGGTACGCATGCAATTAAAGATTTTTCTTTAAAGATTCATTCTGGACAGACAGTTGCATTGGTGGGACGTTCAGGTGCGGGTAAAACCTCATTGGTGAATATGCTGCCACGCTTTCAGGAGTTAAGCGGTGGGCAACTGAATTTTGATGGTGTGCCTGTTCAGGACATTGAATTGTCTTGCCTGAGATCACAGATTGCAATGGTCAATCAACAGGTGATTCTGTTTAACCGTTCAGTCCGTGACAATATCGCCTATGGTCAATTGCAGGATGCAAGTGACGAGCAGGTGATTGCGGCGGCAAAAGCAGCTTATGCGCATGACTTTATCATGAACTTGCCACAGGGCTATGACACGGTTTTGGGTGCGCAGGGCTTGAGTCTTTCTGGTGGTCAACGTCAGCGTATTGCCATCGCACGTGCGATTCTCAAAGATTCTCCAATCCTGATTCTGGATGAGGCAACCAGTGCGCTGGATAATGAGTCTGAGTATTTTATTCAACAGGCTTTTGATGAGGCGATGCAAGGTCGTACTACCATTGTGATTGCGCATCGTTTATCGACCATTGAAAATGCTGATGTGATTGTGGTGATGGACAAAGGGCAGATCATTGAACAAGGCACACATACCGAATTGCTGGCAAAACATGGTATGTACTACCAATTGCATCAACGCAATTTTGAGGAACACTAAACATGTCTATGGCGCAAACCATACAGGATGCCTGGAATAAACAGGCGGCATGGTTAGTGTTGTTGCGTCCATTGTCATGGTTATACCGTTTTGGTTTTTCCCTGAATCAGGGCTTGTATAAAACTGGAATCAAGAAAGTATATACCGCACCTGTGCCTGTGATGGTAATTGGTAATATCACGGTTGGGGGCAGTGGAAAAACGCCGTTGTTGATTCAACTGGTCAAGTATCTCCAGCAACACAATATTCGTGTTGGGGTGATCAGTCGTGGTTATGGCGGTAAAGGAGATTTTCCTGCTCTGGTGACCACAACCTCTGAACCTGATGCGGTGGGTGATGAACCCTGTCTGATTGTACAGGCAACCCATGTTCCAATGGCGGTTGGTCCAAACCGTCAGGCAGCAATTGAGCTGTTATTAAAGTCTACAGCGATTGACCTGATTATTAGTGATGATGGTTTGCAGCATTGGGCTTTGGCACGTCAGATTGAATGGATTGTGCTGGATCAAAATCGTGGTTTGGGCAATGAAAAATTATTGCCTGAAGGTTATCTGCGTGAACCTAAATCGCGATTAAAACAGGGTACAGTGATTGAGCATAGCAAAACTGCACAAGCGCAGCGAAATATGCATTTAGAGATTGGTCAGCCTTATCTGCTCAATCCTCATTCGAGTACAAATGCTTTTGATCCCAAGCAATATTTTAATGCTGTGGTGGGCATCGGTTTTCCGCAGCGTTTTTATCAAACACTGAATAAGCTGGGTGTTAACCAATATCAGGCACATGAGTTTCCCGATCATCATGATTATGAAATTGCTGATTTAACATTTGATCATCATGATGTGATTATCACTACTGAAAAAGATGCGGTTAAGTTCAAGACATTATTAAAGCAACATCCTGAATTTAATATTCCTATTTGGGTGGTGCCTGTTGAGGCAGTTTTATCATCAGATAGTTATGACTTGCTGCGACAACAGCTACAGCAGGTCGGGATTCAATTTTCTTGGAGGGCAACTATGAAACACATCGTTATTCCTGCGCGTTTTGCCAGTTCTCGTTTACCAGGCAAGCCTTTATTGCTTATTCATGGTCGCCCAATGATTTTGCGTGTAGTTGATCAAGCCAAAAAAGTACAGGGCTTTGATGATTTGTGTGTCGCAACGGATGACGAACGTATTGCCGAAGTGTGTCGATCTGAGGGGGTTGATGTGGTGTTGACCAGTGCTGATCATCCATCAGGTACAGATCGTTTAAGTGAGGTTGCCCGTCTAAAAGGCTGGTCTGCCGATGACATTATTGTCAATGTTCAGGGTGATGAGCCTTTGCTTCCAGCACAGTTGGTACAGCAGGTAACGCAACTTCTGGTTGAGCAACCACAATGTTCAATGTCTACTTTATGTGAGCCTATTCATCAGTTAGATGAGTTTCAACGTGACAGCATTGTGAAAGTGGTGATGAGCAATCGCAATGAAGCATTGTATTTTAGTCGTGCCACCATTCCGTATGATCGTGATGGGGCAAAACAGTCACAACCCACCTTGCATGATCAGGCATTCCGCCATCTGGGTTTATATGCTTACCGTGTCAAATTACTACAAGAATATGTCACTTGGGAACAGGGAAATCTGGAAAAACTGGAAAGCCTAGAGCAATTGCGTGTATTGGAAAACGGCCACCGTATTGCCATTGCTGTTGCAGAAGCGAATTTACCTCCAGGTGTTGATACCCAAGCGGATTTAGACCGTTTAAATGCGATGTCTGTTAGTTTATTTGAATAGTATTGAGTGATATGCAACAAACCATGATTTATCCCTGGCATGAGCAAACATGGTCTTTGCTCACCACGCGCTTTCCTGAGCTTGGTCATGGTTTACTGTTTTATGGTAAACAAGGCTGTGCCAAGCAGGAGTTTGCCGAACGGTTTGTTGCATGGGTACTTTGTCTGAATAAACAGGCTGAGGCGGCATGTGGTGAGTGTTCAAGCTGCCAATGGCTGAAATCTGACACCCATCCCAATTATGTGCATATCACCACAGACGAAGACAATAAAAAGCAAAATGCAAAAATAAAGATTGAAAAAATCCGTGACTTATTGCCTTTCGTGCAGCAGACAGGCGAAGGCTGGCGTGTGGTGATGATTGAGCCAGCAGAAGCACTCAATATTGCCTCTTCCAATGCATTGCTCAAGACTTTGGAGGAACCAGGTGAGCGTGTAGTGCTGATTTTAGTTGCCGATCATTACTTAAAACTACCCGCAACCATCCGCAGTCGGCTACAGCATTTCGCCTTGGATCGTCTAACCCCTCAAGAGTCACAGACTTTTGTGCGACAGCAAATTCCAGATTTAACATCTGAGCAAACTTCACTGTTGTTGAATCTTGGCAATGATATGCCGTTAAAGGCAATCGAGATTCAACAGAGTCACTGGCTAGAGAAACGGGCTACATTTTTAAACGATTGGCTGAAGCTGGTATCTGAAAAGAATATGCCTTTGCACTACGCAAACAAGTGGTCTAAGGAATTAAATTTTTCAGAATTTCTGATGATGTTTGAATATCTATTAGCTGATGTCATTGCTTTAAAATTAAATCAGTCAATCAAGAATGACGATCTGAATTTTCAAGAAATTATTCAATGCTATGACTTGGAATGCCTGTTTTCAATTTATTCAGATCTACAGCAGAAGAAATTGATGGTGGAGCAGAATGTTCAGACGCAATTGGTGCTTGATGAACTGTTTATACAATTAATGAATGCTTAAGTTTTGTTGCTATTGTCATATATTGTAGCTTCATATCAAAATGACGTCTATCACAAGCATTTGTGAAAGGTTAAGAAATCGGCTTAATTAAATTACTTTAAGGTGTTTCTGTAACATTTGTATCTAAATTGTTTTGTAGTCTTTCATCTGTATAAAAAAAATATAAAATGTGAGGTACTTCACAATAATATTAAAAATAAGGAATATAGTGATGAAAATAAAATCTATAGCACTCGGGTTATCACTGGTCATCATGCCAACTCTTGCAATGGCAGAGCCAAAGTTTGTATCAGATATTAATGGTTCTTCTTTTGTAATCAATGCCTCTAATGCTGGTTCGCAGGCTTATGAGTGTATATACACTTATTCATTTAATCACCCTCAAAATTCTATACCAAATCAGGTGAGTGGAAAATTTTATATTGAAGCTGGAGTAAACAATATTGCAGTTATTTCTCGCAATACTGATCAAATGATTAGCAAATTAAACTTTGATTATAAATGTACGGAAAAATAAAAATCTTATCTCAACAGCAAGCCGCCTTTATGGCGGTTTTTTTACGTTTTGAGAGTCACAGTGAAAGATTAATCAATGAGTGTTAAAATTTCACATTTATAACGTAATATGTTATTTTTTCACATACAGATAATTATCTAGTTCGACAGAGGAACTTCGAAATGTATGTAAAAACAAGTATTGCTGGCTTAGGAATTGTATTGTTAACTGGTTGTCAGGTTATGGACTCTGCTATGTCTGCAACAGATGGCATATTAAATAAAACAGGGGATATTCTTAGTGGAGACTTTCGTGGCCTTGCTCCTGCAAAGAAAGCAACATTGTCTGAAATCTGGAAAGACTGGCAACAGAATGAAATCACTGCAAAACGCAAGTGGGATTCTCAACGTTTAGAGGTGCTAGGAATTGTGACCCGTATTACCAAAACGGGTGATGTGGTGTTTCAAAATCAGATTGCCGTGATCTTTAAAGATCCTGTCAATAGTAAATGTAAAGGCCAGGGACTGACGCGAGATGACCTTAAGGTCAATACCGATAAAATCAGTAGCCTGAAAGTGGGTGATCGGATTACAGTGACAGGCGTATTGGGAACTACGGAATCAAAATGGTCTGAACAGGGTGAATGTTGGTTCTCATTTGATAAAGTGGAGATTGTCAAAAATCCTAAGTGATAGATTTTTATAAAAATTTATAATTTAAAAAAGTAGGCAGGACTATTAAAGTCCTGTTTTATTTATTGGAGTATTTGCTCATATTATTTATGTAGATAAAAAATATAAAGAAAATTTCTTCTGTTTAAAGAATAAGCAAATTCCTTTGGTTTGAACGTTTTTATTAAACATTATTTGTTGTTTCCAGCAATGTTTCCTATAATCAAAAAGTAATGATGTAAATGCTTTAACTCATTACTTATCTTTTATCTGCTAAGTATGAGTTAGATTGATTTTTATAGACGGTTCAATTTGTTAGATTAATCAGCGTGATATAAAAGTGTTCGGTTTTTGTGTTAACAGGGGAATGTTATGCAACCACAAATGATGGGTGGAATTATACAGGTCAATATTCCTGATAAAGCAACGTTGCAATCAAGTTATATGCCTTTTGTGCAAGGCGGCGGTTTATTTGTTCCAACCAAGCAGGCGGTCAAGATGGGACAGGAGGTATTTGTTCTGGCAACCTTGCCAGATCAGGCACAGAAGATTCCATTGACGGGTAAAGTGATCTGGATTTCTTATAAACAAACACATTTTAAACCACAGGGTTTTGCAATCCAACTCATGGGTGAAAAAGGTGTGTATTATAAAAATGAGGCTGAAAAGTTGCTGGCAGGTTCAAAAGGCCTCGATCGCCCAAGTTACACCATGTAAGCATCATAAATAGGAAAAAAAGAGTGTTTGTTGATACGCATTGCCATTTAACCATGCTGGATTTAACGCCTTATCAAGGAGATCTGGATCAGGCACTTGCACAGGCCAGACTCGCGGGTGTGTCAAAATTTATGGGAATTTCAGTTGATCTGGATGACCATATTCAATTGTCACAGATCGCGTCCAGACATGCGGATGTTGGCTATACGGTTGGTGTTCATCCATGTGAGGATGAAAAGACCATGGCACGTGCAACAACAGATTATTTGGTGGAGCTTGCCCAATCTGAAAAAGTCTGGGCTTTGGGTGAAACTGGTCTGGATTACTATCACAGCACTGATTTTATTGCAGCGCAAAAGCAGTGTTTTGCACGGCATATTCAGGCCTCAAAGATTGTAAAGAAACCTGTGGTGGTGCATACACGTTCGGCTAAGCATGACACGGTTGATATTATAAAAGCGGAGCAGTCAACGCATGGAATTTTGCATTGTTTTACCGAAGACTGGGAAACTGCGAAAGCTGTTCTGGACTGTGGCTACTACATTTCATTCTCTGGCATTATCTCATTTAAAAATGCGCAGGATTTGCGAGATGTCGCCAAACAGGTTCCACTTGACCGTGTACTGATTGAAACAGATAGTCCTTATTTGGCACCTGTACCTTATCGTGGTAAAACCAACGAACCGAAATATGTGCCGTATGTAGCAAAAGCACTCAGTGATGTATATGATAAATCGGTCGAAGAGATTGGCATGATCACTGCCCAGAATTTTGAAAATCTTTTAAATTTGAAATAAACGGTTTTGTTGCACTAGGAAGAGTTATCACGTGAAAATGGATCGCCAAGCTCAGTTTAGAGCACGAGAAGTCTTGATTTTTCAGATTGCTGAACAACTCTTGTTGGAAAATGGTGAGGCAGGTATGACGCTTGATGCGCTGGCTGCTGAACTGGATCTTGCGAAAGGAACTTTATACAAGCATTTTCAGAGTAAAGATGAATTGTATATGTTGCTGATTATTCGTAACGAGAAAATGTTGCTGGAAATGATTCAGGATACTGAAAAGGCTTTTCCTGAACATTTGGCATTCTTTATGCTGCATCATCTCCATCATCCTGAACGTACCGCTTTATTTCACCAGATTGAGGAACGTCTTTCCACGACTGGGCAAGGGATTCAATTGCTATTCAGTGAATTGTATAAAATTCGCCGTCAACGCCTGCGGATCATCATCCGTATGACAGAAAGCTATCTGGTGGATATCCATAGCAGCATGACCACACGCGATTATTTGGCTTCCATCTGGTCTTTGACTTATGGCGCTGCGGTGATTCTCAACTCAAGTTTTTATCAGCGTTATCTAGGCTCTCGAGATACCTTGCGCGTTGCCTATATTGAGCAAGCTTTGGCTATGCCAAAACAACTTGAACAAGTGGCTGCTTCATAATTGGTCAAGCAAATGAGATCACCTCGTCGATTACAACAGGCATTCACCCTCATTGAGATTATGGTGGTGATTGTGATTATGACCATCATGGCATCCTTGGTGGTGTTAAATATTGGTGGTGTTGATCAGCGCCGTGCCATGCAAGCCAGAGAAATGTTTATTCTCGATTTAAAAAAAATCAATAAGGAAGCAACCGATCAAGCCAAGGTGCTGGCATTAAATACGCAAAATGCAACCGATGTTGCACCTTTTAGCTATAATTTATTTGAATATCATGATCAAAGCCTTGAGCAAATACAACAGGCTAATCGCACTTGGCAACCTTATCAGGAATTTAAACCACGCCAGTTACCTGATCAGGTTTCGTTTAGTATTCAAAGTTTAGATGGCGAGAATTATTCGCAAGCCAAGAATGAAGATTTATTAGGTGGTAAATCACCACAGTTGATCTGGTTTGGCAATGGCGAAGCCAAACCTGTTCGTATTCAGTTTTATTATGAACAGCAACCCATTGGCCATGAGCTGGAACTGGATCACCTGGGTAAAATAAATGAACAAGATTAAAGCCTTTACCTTACTTGAAGTGATGGTGGCACTTGCTATCTTTGCTGTGGCAGCGATTGCATTAACTAAAATTGCCATGCAATACACACAGTCAACCTCCAATGCGATTTTGCGGACCAAGGCACAATTTGTTGCCATGAATGAAGTGGCCATGATGGAAATGAATCAGGAATGGCTGGAGGGAACGCAGTCCAAACAAGTCACCTCACAGGGGGAAACCTGGCAGATTGACAAAAAGGCACAGGCAACCATTAGTCCCAATATTCAGCGGATAGAATTGCAGGTGAGCCTGTTTAATACGGAACAAGGTAAAGTTGAAGCAGGGGTCACCAACATGGTGTTTTTTAACTACCCAGCAAAAGCCAAAACATCATGAAATATAAACAAGCATTTACCTTGGTTGAATTGTTGGTTGCGATTGCCATTTTTGCGGTACTTTCAATGCTGGGCTGGAAAGTCTTTGATTATTTGTTAAAGGTCAAAGACCGTAATGCGGAACATGAAAGCTATCTGTTTGAACTACAGGACGCTTATCAGCAAATTTTGAGGGATAGCCTGCAAATCATTCCTTTAACTACCAATGATGGTAGACAGTTACAAGCGGCTTTGTTGTTAAATGATCGAAGTTTTATGTTTAGTAAGGCTGGTGTCTCAGATCCATTGAAGCAAGGTGTGTCGCCTTATGAACGTATCGAATATCGCTATGATTCTGCACAGAAGAAAGTCTATCGTTTAAAATATGCAAATCTCAATATTCCTAATCGGGTGCAACCTATTTCCAGTACGCTGTTAGAACGGGTGGACCAGTTTAAAATTACCGTTCTCAACCCACAAGAACTGACCCAATGGCCTGAAAATATCAGTGATCCAAACAATGTGACTGAATTAAAAAAACTACCTTTAGGGTTTAAGGTGCAGTTGACTGTTGCAGGCACAGATTATGAGTGGATTTATAGTCTACTGAATACCAATAAATTGTCAGAAAATAAAACAGGGCCATGATTGCTATGAAGAATGATTCATCTCAACGTGGTATCGCATTACTCACTATTTTAGTGATGGTGGCCTTAGCCACCATTCTGGCTGCAACCATTGCCAAACGACAGACCAATACCTCTGAAAATACAGGTTATATGATGCGTCAGGATCAATCCTTACTTTATGCCAAAAGTGCAGAGGCATTTTTCTCTGAATTGCTGATTCAGGACAGTGACAATGGCGGTAATATTGATCATCTACAGGAAAACTGGGCAAAACCAATGCCAGCCTTTCCTGTAGAAGATGGTTTTGTTTCAGGCCGCTTGCTGGATGAGTCTGGAAAATTCAATTTAAATAACTTGTTAAAAGCTGATGGCAGTGTGGATGACTCTGCAAGACGCTGGTTTGAAAAATTATTGCAACGCGTTGGGTTGCCTGCTGAATTGAGTCAGGCCGTAATTGACTGGCAAGATGCCGATGATGAAACTACGGGTGCGATGGGCGCGGAAAGTAATTATTATCAGGGTTTGGATCCATCCTATTTGGCTTCCAATACCAAGTTTCATCAGGTAGAGGAGTTAAAGCTGGTCAGAGGGTTCGAGGGAAAAAATTATGACCTCATTGCACCGTATGTCACCGCATTGCCAGAAGCCACAAAAATCAATATGAACACGGCGGCTCCCTTATTATTGGCAAGCATTGATCCCAAAATAGATGTGAAAACGCTAGAACAGGAATTAAAAGCCAAACAGGCAGAATTGACCTATTTCAATAGTGTTGAAGATTTGTGGAAACTGAATGCTTTTTCTGGAATAGAACCACAAAACAAGACCGATGCTGCGGCATGGTTAGACAGTAAATCAAATTATTTTACTGCTCAAATTGAAGTGGTTTTAAGTGAACGCAAACGACAGTTTACCAGTGCCATGATGCGCAAAGACAAACAGGTGACAGTCTATTCCAGAAGCCTTGCGCCATTTAATGCAGTGGTGCCAGCACCATAGAAATCGAGTGGATAAACCTAAAATGTATAAATTGGATGATTGAATGGTCACAGGGTTTAAAATCAATCACAATGCTTGGTTTTTTTGCTTTATAATAAAATCCGTTTTGCAAATAAAGATCAGCTTGGTGCATGTTAATTCGTAAATTATTTAAGTTTGAAAATGCTCATATTGTGCGTAACTGTACATCGGACCGTTGTAAGCGTTCGATTCATGGGCACAGCTATAAAGTTGAATTACTGTTAAAAGCCTCAAAGCTGGATCATGGGCAAATGGTGTATGATTTTGGGTTGTTAAAAGGTGTGATTAAGGAGCTTTTTGACAGTTTTGATCATGCCATTTGCTATTGGCAGAAAGATGACCCTGAATATATCGCCGCATGTCAAACATTTAGTGCACGCTGGATTGCCTTACCTGTTTCGCCATCTGCCGAGCAATTTTCACGAATTTTCTTTTATCTTGCGCAGCAGGTGCTTCACTCAACCACTACCCAAAATGGTGAGGGTGATGTAGAAGTCTATTCGGTGATTGTGCATGAAACGGATACAGGTTATGCACAAAGTTTCATAGAAGATATTGAAAACGAACAAATGGGTATTTTAAGTTTAGATCAGATTGTTTTTTCAGAACAGGTACAGACAGAATGGAGTGATCCTCAAATGTATGAGAATCTGAAAAAAGGAATAAGATTCCAGAATCCAAACGTAGAACTACAAGTCAATATTTGAGTGGTCTGTTACTTTACAACAAATGAATTTATTGCAGGGAATGTTGATGCAATTTACTGAACAACAGCAGGACAAGTTAAATAAAGTTCAGTTGGATGAGTCCTGGAAAACCTCATTATCCGAATTTCTACTGGGTCATAAAATGGACCATTTGCGTGAGTTTTTGCAGCAGGAAAAACTCGCCCAAAAAACCATTTATCCGCCCAGTAAAGAGATTTTTAGTGCACTGAATACCACACCTCTAAATGATGTAAAAGTCGTGATTTTGGGACAAGATCCTTACCATGGCCCAAATCAGGCAAATGGATTAAGTTTTTCTGTGCATAGAGGGGTTGCATTACCCCCATCTTTGCGTAATATTTTCCATGAGTTATATACTGATTTGGGTGTACCAGTTTCCCGTCATGGTGACCTGAGTAAATGGGCGGCACAAGGCGTACTGCTACTCAACAGCGTACTCACCGTCGCGGCAGGACAACCGACATCGCATCAGAAACAGGGATGGGAAGAGTTTACCGATGCTGTTATTGATGTGTTGAATGAACAGCGGGAGCATGTGGTCTTTATTTTGTGGGGTGCGTATGCCCAGCGAAAAGGACAACGTATTAATCGAAACAAGCACCTTGTATTAACTGCGGCACATCCATCCCCTTTGTCTGCAAACAGAGGTGGTTTTTTTGGCTGCAAAGTATTTTCAAAAACCAATCAATATTTGAAACAACATGGCATTGAGCCCATAGACTGGCAACTGGACGCATAATGACTTCTCCTGACCTAAATAGCTATCATCCTGACTTGGTTATTGAACAAGCAAAAAATGGCTGGCGTATTGTTCGCCTGAACCGTCCAAAATCCTTACATGCCCTAGATGAGTCTATTGTCAGTGCATTGTTGCAAGTTTTTGAATATTTTCACAGTGATGACAGTGTTACGGCGATTTGGTTTGATTCAACTACACCTAAAGCCTTTTGTGCAGGTGGAGATGTTCGTAAACTACGCCAGCTTGTGATCAATCAGGAAGTTGACACAGCCAACCTGTTCTTTACACAGGAATATGCGCTTGACTTGCTGTTGCATAATTATGCAAAACCGATTGTGGTCTGGGGTGAGGGCTATGTCATGGGCGGAGGTCTGGGCCTGTTTATGGCCGCACCATTCCGTTTGGTAACGCCTTACTCGCGTTTGGCCATGCCTGAGATCAATATCGGTTTATACCCAGATGTGGGTGGAAGCCGTTTCCTTGCAGACCGAGGGCCAATCGGTCTCTTTACGGGTTTAACGGGTTCAATCATGACAGCGGCTGGCGCGTATAGTGTGGGTTGGGCGACCCATATTTGTGAGGCTCAGCGTGATAACGTATTGCAAAAAATATTAAGTATAGACTGGAATGATTACCCAGCAGGTGCGTTCCGTGCCATTGATGATACTTTAAATAGTTTACATCGTCCTGTAGCGGCAGGTCCTCTACAAAACTCAATTGATGTGATCCATAGCGTTTGCCGTGGTCAGAAATTTGAAGATGACTATCAGGCAATTATTGGTCTGAGTGAGGCAAGCAGTGACTGGTTGCGTCAGGCAAGTGAAAATCTGCAAAAAGGTTCACCAAGCACAGCCGCAATTACTTGGTTGCTGTGGCAATGGGGCAAGCAGGGCCATGCTTGGGATGAGGTTTTTGCGCTTGAATCACAAATTTCTGACTGGAAAATTCGTCATCCCGATTTTGTCGAGGGGGTGCGTGCCCGTTTGGTCGATAAAGATTTGTCACCAGAATGGAAAGCAGCCGAAAAAATTACGTTACAAGATATTTTATCTGACTGCCCTCCAGTGACCACGATTGATAGCTGGAACGCATTGTTAAGACAATATGGTGTGATTGTTTAACCCTATATGAGTTCAACTGAAACGAATGATGAATACTGGATGCAGTTTGCCTATGAGCAAGCTGCCCTAGCTGCCTCACAGGATGAAATTCCAGTTGGGGCGGTAATTGTAAGCCAGGGTAAGGTGATTGGTTCGGGTTATAATGCGCCCATCACGCTTTCCGATCCAACTGCACATGCTGAAATCCAGGCACTTCGTTCTGCCTGCCAGGCCATAGATAATTACCGTTTGCCAGATGATGCCATACTTTATGTGACGCTTGAACCCTGTACCATGTGCGTGGGAGCTTTAATCCATGCGAGGATTCAACGCGTGGTGTTTGCAACCACTGAGCCTAAAGCGGGTTCTTTGGTCAGCGCAAGACAGTTACTTGAAAGTGGCTATTACAATCATAAATTCACATTCGAACAGGGCTGTATGCAGGCCCAATGCTCAACCCAGTTAAGTGCGTTTTTTAAGCGTAGACGTGAGGAAAAGAGAAAAATCCGTTCGTCAAAAACGTCCTTAAATGATTCATAATGCCCTTGTAGTTGTGGCAAACTAGGCCCTCCCATGATTTTGGTTAGATCAAAAAGGCGAAACTATGCGTAATGCAATCACCATACAAAAAGAATTCAATGCACCGATCTCTGATGTTTTTGATTTATTGTCAAAACATGCAACCTACAACAAGGCGTTTGCACCTTTACAGGTGGTGCGTGTAAAGGATTCTGCTGACCCTCAACGTCCTGATGGCATCGGTTCAATTCGTCGCATGGGTTTTGGCCCGATTAAGCCATTACAGGAAGAGATTACTTTGCTGGAAGAAAACAAGCGGATTGAATATAAGCTGATTAACAACCCATTAGTAAAACATCATTTGGGACAAATTGATTTTAGGGAAATTACCCCATACATCACTTTGGTGACCTATAAGATCGAATTTACCGCAAAAGCACCTTTTGTAAGTAAATTAGTTCTTGCACAACTCAAGGCAGCGATTACACTAGGTTTTTCAAAATTAGCAAAATCAGTTGCTTCATAAGAGACAGGAATGACAGTTCAAATTATTACGATTGATGGTCCAAGTGGATCTGGTAAGGGAACCTTGGCGGCGAAGATAGCTGCACATTATCATTTTAATTTGTTGGATTCTGGCGCGCTTTATCGTTTACTTGGGCTGTCATTGTTTCAAAAGGGCTTGTTGAACCAAATTGAAGCAAAGCTAGATCAATGTATTGATTATGCAACTCATTTGGATATTGAATTTAAATCAAGTGAGACCTCTACGCAGGTTTTGCTTGAGGGTGCAGATGTCACCAATACGATCCGTACCGAACAAGTGGGCGAGTATGCGTCCAAGGTTGCAACTGTTCCTGAACTGCGTAAGGCACTGTTCCAACGTCAACGTGCATTTATCCAGCATCCAGGACTGGTTGCCGATGGCCGTGACATGGCAACCTCCATTTTTCCTGAAGCGCAAGCCAAGCTATACCTTACAGCATCAGCTGAGTCCCGTGCTGAGCGACGTGTAAAACAGTTGCAGGGTATGGGGGTTGATGCTAAAATAAGCGACATTTTATCTAACATACAGGCTAGAGATAAAAGAGATATGGAGCGTGAAGTCGCTCCACTCAAGCCAGCGGAAGACGCCTATATCATTGATAGCTCTAAAATAGGCATTGATGAGGTCTTTAAGCTCATGGTTGATTATATCGATAGTCGTATATAAATAGATATTCAATGAATTTTCAGTTGAAGCATGGTCTGGTCAGATTTTTATGGCTATGTAACAACTTAACTAAACCGATCTTGTCTGATCCAAGACCGTTGAATTTTTTAGGTATATCATGACCGAATCTTTTGCAGCCCTCTTTGAAGAAAGCGAATCAACCCTTAATATTGACAAAGGTGCCGTAATTAAAGGTATCGTTGTTAGCATCGACTCTGACTGGGTAACTGTTGACACTGGCCTTAAATCTGAAGGCGTTGTTGACCGTGCTGAGTTTTTAAATGAACAACGTGAACTTGAAGTTCAGGTTGGTGACGAAGTTGATGTTGTTGTTGAAGCACTTGACAACGGTATGGGTCAAACAGTTTTATCACGTGAAAAAGCAAAACGTGCTGAAACTTGGACTAAACTTGAGAAAATCTTTGAAGATGGCGAAATCGTTACTGGTGTTATCTCTGGTAAGGTTAAAGGTGGTTTCACTGTTGACATCGGTCCTGTACGTGCATTCTTGCCAGGTTCTTTGGTTGACACTCGTCCAATTCGTGACACAACTCACCTTGAAGGTAAAGAGTTGGAGTTCAAGGTTATCAAGCTTGATGCTAAACGAAACAACGTTGTTGTTTCCCGTCGTGCCGTAATGGAAGCTGAATCTTCAGCTGACCGTGAAGCATTGCTTGCTCAGCTTGAAGAAGGTCAAACTGTTACTGGTACAATCAAGAACCTTACAGATTACGGTGCATTCGTTGATCTTGGTGGTATTGATGGTCTTCTCCATATCACAGATATGGCTTGGAAACGTATCAAGCATCCATCAGAAGTTGTTGAAGTTGGTCAGGAAGTTACTGTTAAAGTACTTAAATTTGACCGTGACCGTAACCGCGTATCGTTAGGCCTTAAACAATTAGGCGAAGATCCATGGTTGGCGATCATGAGCCGTTATCCTAAAGGTTCTATCGTTAAGGCGCGTGTTACTAACCTAACTGACTACGGTTGCTTTGCTGAAATCGCTGAAGGCGTTGAAGGTTTGGTACACGTTTCAGAAATGGACCACACCAACAAAAATATCCACCCGTCTAAAGTTGTTCAGATCGGTGATGAAGTTGATGTTATGGTTCTTGAAGTTGACGAAGAACGTCGTCGTATTTCATTGGGTATCAAACAAACTCGTGCTAACCCATGGGAAGAGTTTGCCAAGTCTCATGAGAAAGGCGAGAAAGTTTCTGGTACGATCAAGTCAATCACTGACTTCGGTATCTTCATCGGTTTATCTGGCGGTATTGACGGTCTAGTACACTTGTCTGATATTTCTTGGAACGAGCAGGGCGAAGAAGCAATCCGTCGTTACAAGAAAGGTGACACAGTTGAAGCAGTTATTTTGTCTGTAGATGCTGAAGGAAACCGTATCAGCCTTGGTATCAAGCAATTAAACAGCGACCCATTCAATGACTTCTTGGCTGCGAATGAGCGCGGTGCCTTGGTTAAAGGTACTGTAACTGCTGTTGATGCGAAAGGTGCTACAGTTAAATTGGCTGATGACATCGAAGCAACACTTAAAGCTTCTGAAATCAATCGTGACCGTGTTGAAGATGCAACCAAGTTCCTAGAAGTTGGTCAGGAAGTTGAAGCGAAGATCATCAACGTTGATCGCAAGTCTCGTTCAATCAACTTGTCTATCAAGGCGAAAGACGAAGCTGAAGAGAAAGAAGCTGTAAACAATGCTCGTCAAGCTGCTGCTGCACAAGTTGCTGACAGCAATGGTCCTAAGACTATTGGTGACTTAATTAAAGCTCAAATGAAGTAATTTGTTAAAAAGTACGTTTCTTGTAACAGAGAAGTACTTTTTTATACAAAAATACTGTAAACGGTAGCGTAGTATTGATGTACTGCGCTACCGTTTTGTATTTAAACAGGTTATTATTAAAAACATTGAAAAGTAGCAATAATTAAAGAGGTCATCGATGACTACTGAAGCACTTAATAAATCTGATTTGATTGAACGGATTGCACTTAAAAACCCACACTTGGCTGAGCCTTTAGTTGAAGATGCAGTTAAGATCATGATTGACCAAATGATTGAAGCGCTTTCAAATGGTGATCGTATCGAAATTCGTGGTTTTGGCAGTTTTGCATTGCATCATCGTGAACCACGTTTAGGACGTAACCCTAAAACAGGTAAGGCTGTTGATGTTGCGGCGAAAGCGGTTCCTCACTTTAAACCAGGTAAAGCACTTCGTGATGCGGTAAACGAATCTGCTGAATAATATTCGAGGTGTTTATGCGTTATATTTTAATCGCATTACTTATTGCTATATTTGGTTATTCGCTTGCCCTGGTTTTGCAGAACCCAGCAGAGCTGGAGGTAAACTTATTGTTTACCCAAGTACCTGCGATGCGTTTAGGTCTATTGCTTCTATTAACATTGGCATTAGGCATTATTGTTGGTCTACTTCTTGGTGTTCAGGTATTTAGGGTTTTCCAAACCAATTGGGAAATTAAACGTTTACGTAAAGACATTGATCATTTGCGGAAAGAACAAATTCAGGTGGCTCAACAAGCTGCTGCTCAGGCTGCTGCAAGTACAAGACATGAAAAAACTGTGCTGGATATTCACACAGAAAATAAAAGCCCATTATAATATGGGCTTTATTTTTATTGGGAAGAAAAGCTCTTGAGTATCATTGTTGCCTTGGATGCAAAAAGCGAATACGACGCTCTGACAATTGTGGAACAGCTTGATCCTACTCTATGTCGCGTCAAGGTCGGCAAGGAGCTTTTTACTCATGAGGGACCATCTGTTGTTAAAAACTTACAGAACAAGGGTTTTGAGGTTTTTTTAGATTTAAAATTCCATGATATTCCGAATACCACCGCCCAGGCGGTTTGTGCGGCGGCTGATCTAGGGGTGTGGATGGTCAATGTGCATGCATCTGGTGGTCGCAAGATGATGGAAACCTGTGTTGAGCGTTTGCAAGCAGGAAATTATCAAACACAATTGATTGCAGTTACTGTATTAACGTCAATGGGACGTGAAGACCTGCTTGATATTGGCCTGGATATTGAACCTGTAGAGCAAGTAAAACGCTTGGCTAAGCTCACTCAAGAGAGTGGCCTGGATGGTGTGGTATGTTCGGCACAGGAAGCAAAAATTCTTCGTGAAATGTTAGGGGTAGATTTTGCATTGGTCACACCAGGTATTCGTCCTGAAGGTTCTAATGCGGATGATCAAAAACGTATTGTGACACCTAAACAGGCAATGCTGGACGGTTCAACCCATTTGGTCATTGGGCGCCCAATTACCAAAGCAGAAAATCCAACTGGAATGTTAAAGTCTATATTGGCTTCGATTTAAATCAATAGATCTTCTTGTAAAGGCGAACTTGTGTTCGCCTTTTATATTGATTTGATCA
The DNA here is from genome assembly GCF_030385805.1 of Acinetobacter thutiue. NCBI lineage: Bacteria > Pseudomonadati > Pseudomonadota > Gammaproteobacteria > Moraxellales > Moraxellaceae > Acinetobacter > Acinetobacter thutiue. Next base: position 785,015 of record NZ_JAUDZE010000001.1, on the reverse strand, counting down.
ATTCAACTGATGTTCATTAAAATTTCAGATTTAAAAACAGAGTTATCAATAGTGGTGCGAGTAGCGAAAGAATTAAGCCACTCATCATTGCATGGGGTACATAATACGTACCACATGATTGTTTGACCATTGCTAAGGTGACATCCATTGAAGTTGCGCCAGCACTTGAAATTGCTGAACGGGGAAAACGCCAGCCTAGGCAATACATTAATAGAATCGCAAAAATTTCTCTCAATAAATCGGTGAGCAGGGCAATCCCACCAAATTTGGCAGAGTGTAATTCGGTAAATAAAATACCTGACATGGAATACCAGCCATAGCCTTGTGCCAACGCCATGACCTCATTCAATTTATAGTGATCTGATAATAGAAAATAGTTTAAAACTGAGGCTAAACACGAACCCATAAATGCTGCAATGGGTACAAGTAAAATTTTCCAGCTCAGCCAACTCCGATCAAATTGGGTAAATGCCAGTTCAATACCAATCAAAAAGATAAAGATCAGTAGTAAATACCAACTGTTAAATGCAATATCTACATTTGATAAATTTACGATGGTTCCAAGCAGGATACCTACACCTAGAGCCAAAAAAGCTTTGGCTATATTTGTTAAGGCATTTATAAAAAGATGAAAGGAAATTTTGCCTTGTATACTTTGACGATCAACCAGTTTAAAGGTCAGCAAACAAATAGAGAATGAGCCAATCGAAGTAGTAAATGCAATTAATAGGGCTGGTGGCAAAATGGTTGCTGGGTTTTGGATATGGTTTAAAGCCTGAGTGAGTTCAAATGCGACTGCGATCAATAAAATATAGGAAAAATAGGGAAGAATTTTAAATACAAATTTCTTGGTGGCTTGTGAAAGATGAGGAGCGATAAAATAGCCTAAGCTAATTGCAATAAAAATTTGGAAGATCAGTGTAAAAGATTGCATAAAAAAAGCAGGTTAAGAATAACCTGCTTATTATGGAGAATTATAGATTAGGCCGCATTGCTTTTTGCATTTATAGTGGTGCTAATAAAATTGTAATCAGCCACATTCACTTTACGAGTCTCTAACCAATATTTCCAGGTATAGGTTGGCCATAGGGAGAAGTTTTTGCCATCAGCCGCCTGATACCAACTACTACAGCCACCTGCTTGCCATACCGTACCTTTGAGCTGTTCCTGTACACGATCATTGAACTGATCTTGTATATCATGCTTGATTTCAACCGCCTGAGTACCTGTTTTATCAACGGTCTGGATCAACTGTAGAATATAGTTCACTTGTGATTCAATCATGAAAATCACAGAGTTATGACCTAGGATCGTATTCGGGCCGAGTAACTGGAACAGGTTAGGGAAGTTCTTGGTGGTAATGCCGTAATAACTTTCAGCGCCATCTTTCCACGCCTGTTTAAGTTCAATGCCATTACGACCGACACAATCAAAATGCTTTAAATAGATACGTGGATCGGTAATAAAGCCTGTACCATAGATCAAACAGTCAATCTGACGTTCTTTACCATCTTTGGTGATAATGCCATTTGCGGTGATTTCCTGAATACCATCCGTAACCAATTCAACATTTTTACGGTTAAATGTTGGGAAGTATTTGTTGGAAATCAAAATACGCTTACAGCCCATAACAAAGTCAGGCGTCAGTTTCCTGGCGAGTTCTTTATCTTTTACCTGAAAACGAATAAAGGCTTCTGCCAGTTTTTGTCCATATTTCATGATCTGTGGCTGTACAATAGGTACAACACGGGATTCATTGGTCCAGTACAGGCGAGTACGGTGAATTTGACGGTAGATATTAGATGCCTTAAACAAGGACTTGCTCAGTTGTGAATACTTACGTTCGTCACGTGGAATGACCCAGGCTGCGGTACGCTGGAACACATAAAGCTGTTTTACTTCTGGTGCAATTTCAGGAATATATTGAATGGCACTGCCACCTGTACCAATAGAGGCAACAGATTTACCACTTAAATCATAATCGTGTTCCCATTTTGAAGAGTGGAACACTTTGCCTTTGAATTTCTCAATCCCTTTAATGTGTGGAATTTGTGGAACATGCAGTGGACCAGAAGCAAAAATGACAAATTGTGCTTCAATTGTTGGCTGGTCTTTCAACTCTACAGTCCAGACATTACGGTTTTCATCAAATTCAGCATGAGTTACTTCATGATTAAACTTGCAGTAATCCTTAATTTTGTATTGTTCGGTAATATCCTGAATATAGCCAAAGATTTCATCTGCTTCTGCGTAACGTTTGGACCAGTCGGTTTTAGGTGCAAATGAAAGGGAATACATATGCGATTGAACGTCACATGCTGCACCTGGATATTGGTTTTCTCGCCATGTACCACCAACATCATTGGTCTTTTCCAAAATCACAAAATCATTGATTTGACTTTGTAATAGTCGAATTGCCATTGCCAAACCACCAAAACCTGCACCAATAATGGCAACTTTAGTTTTTTGAATCGCATTTTTGGTTACGTCACGCATCGTCCACGCCCTGCACAGCTAAATTTCGTGCAAGTTTAAAGGTTTTATCGAGATTAAATATGATTGTATAGACGCAGAACTTGATCATTTCGGCAATTCATTTACATGCTTTTTTATAGTACAACATTAAAGTTTTGAGAATTGCATTTGGAATTATGAAGAGATCTATCCTCGGATTAATGTATTTGATTCAAGGCATGCGTCATGTTGGTATTGATGTGGATACACGTCTGGCAAATATGGGCATACAGGCCGATGCACTTGATCCAGCTTCAATTATTCCAGATGAGATTGAATGGGATATCTTGCAGCATATTAGTCAGGATATTTCCCCTGAACAAGGTTTATTCATCGGCCAGCATTATGCTCTTGCAGGTTATGGTCCATTTTTAATGCTGCTTGTAACCAGTGACACACTCCATTCCGCTTTAAAAAATGGTGTGCGATTTCAACGCTTAACCCATTTATTTGGTTCATTACAATTAACAATAGACCAATCCTTAATTCATTTAAATTACCAGCCCATTGACTTGATGAGTCCATTGGGCCATCTCCGAGCACAATGTGAAATCTCGGGTACATATAAGTTTTTACAGGATATTTTTAAGATGATGGGGCTGGAAATTCCCCACATTAAAATTGAATTGCCATTTAAAAGGCCAAAAGACTTGGCATTGATGGCTGCCTATCAGGACTATTATGGGCAGGATGTTAAATTTGAGTGTGAACAAGCTGCATTCATTCTGGATAACATTGATATTCTACAAATTAAAGTGCCCTCCGCAGATACATTGACCTATCGGGTATATGAGGAAAAATGCCTACAGGATCTGGCAAGGCTGGAGAAGAATGAGAGTCTCAAACTGACTGTTGTCGAATATGTTGAAGATTATCTGGAAATGCAGAATGGAGTGATTCCAACCATGGCAGAAACGGCCTGTGCACTGAACATGCCTGAGCGAACCTTAAGGCATCAATTGCAGCAAATGCAGACCAGCTATAAGGAAATTCGGGAAAGGCTGATCAAACAAAAGGCATTAAAATTTATTGAAAATAGTTCGTATTCAATTGAACAGGTGGCCGAAATGTTGGGATATTCTGAACCTGCGGCGTTTAATCATGCCTTTAAAAGATGGTTTGGACAAAGCCCTAGACAATATCATCGAAATAGCTAAATAATTAAAAATGGTAGATTATGATGTTTAAACAGCATCATAATTAAGCCTAAAATCTAATGCCTTTGAACAGAATGTTCGATATAATTTTCACCAATTAAAATTGCAATAAGTCCTTATGTCAAATTCTAAACCAGACTCACATAGCACTGCATTTATTCCTACATCACCTGCCGAGCGTTATACTCAAGCACTTGAGTCAGGTCAGTTTATGCCTGATGAAGCTCAGGCTCAGGCAGTGCAAGAGTTGGATCGAGTATGGAAAGAATTACTCACGCGTTATAAAGCATCCAAGAAAGCGTTTCGACGTTTCCGTCGCCAAACCTATCCGAGAGGGGTTTATATGTGGGGTGGTGTGGGGCGTGGCAAGACATGGTTAATGGACCAGTTTTATGATGCTGTTCCATTCCGTCGCAAAACCCGTATGCATTTCCATCACTTTATGCAATACGTTCATAAAGAATTAAACAAGCTGTCAGGCCAGCGTAATCCCCTGGATTTGGTCGCTGATCAAATTTATAAAGATGCAGTTGTGATTTGTTTTGATGAATTCTTTGTATCGAACGTGACAGATGCAATGATTCTCAGTGATTTATTTCAGAAACTATTTGAGCGCGGTATTACCTTGGTTGCAACCTCTAATATTGCACCAGACGGTTTATACAAAAATGGGATTCACCGTGATCGTTTTATGCCAACCATTGAACTGGTACAAAAAAACTGTGTGGTTTTAAACGTTGATGCAGGTGTGGATTATCGCTTACGTGTATTGAAACAGGCACAATTGTTTAAACATCCATTAAGCAATGATACACAATCATGGATGTTTGAACGTTTTCAATCGCTTACACATACTCAAACGCTGTCTAATACACCCATCATGATTAATAATCGTGTGGTTGAGACTCTAGGGCATACAGAAGATGTATTGTGGTGTGAGTTCTCTGAATTATGCTTCAAGCCACGTAGTCCAGCAGACTTTATTGAAATTGCCAATATTTACAATACCGTATTGGTCAGCAATATTCCGCATTTGACCGATTTCCTGTCAGAAGGAACACGACGCTTTATTTATCTGGTCGATGAGTTCTATGACCGTGGTGTGAAGCTGTTGCTGACTTCTGAAGACTCGATTATTGAACTGTATAAAGGCCAGAAACTAGCATTTGAAATTGAACGGACACGCTCACGCTTGCTGGAAATGCAGTCGGATGACTACCTACATTCTGAACATCGACAGATACAGGTTGCAAAAACCTCATAAAATTAGAAAGACATTCTTCGGAATGTCTTTTTTTATAAATTTAGATAGAGAAAGCTTTATTCTTGTTTGAATTTTGCTATAAATAAAGTCGTTTAAAAATGTGAGGACATTGCAGGCCTAAACTGTAAGTACCCAGGAATTTGATTTTTTGATAAAGAGATAAAGTTGCGCTTGTCAATACGTCTTATAGAGAAAATGCTTACTATTTAGGAATGTGATATTACTATTCAGGCTAGTATAAATCGGTATACTAGGAATCTTGTTATAAAAAGTTAGCACCATCAGGAAAGACAATGACTGTACGTATTCAACAAGGCAAGCTAGTGATTGCTAAAGAACTTTACGATTTCATCGAAAATGAAGCTTTACCAGGATCTGGTTTAGATAGTGAAACTTACTGGAAAAACTTCGAGCAAGTCGTTGTCGATCTTAGCCCAAAAAACAAGGCATTATTGGCTAAGCGTGATGAACTACAAGCCAAGATTGATGAATGGCACCGCAATAATAAATTTGAATTGAATGCCTATAAAGCATTCTTGACTGAAATTGGTTACCTGGAACCAGAAGTTGCGGATTTCCAGGTGACGACTGAAAATGTGGATGAAGAAATTGCTTTATTGGCAGGTCCACAGCTAGTTGTACCAGTACGTAATGCACGTTATTGCTTAAACGCAGCCAATGCACGTTGGGGTTCTTTATACGATGCGCTTTATGGTACAGATGTAATTTCTGAAGAAAACGGTGCGGAAAAAGGTAAAGGCTATAACCCAGTTCGTGGTGACAAGGTTATTGCATTCGCTAAAGATTTCTTAAACCAAACTTTCCCGTTGGCACAAGGCTCACATGCTGATGCAACTCAATATGCGGTTGATCACAATCGTCTGGTTGTGACTTTAAAAGATGGTTCGACCACTTCTTTGGCGCATGAAGCACAATTTGTTGGTTTCAATGGTGAAGCCGCAAACCCAACTGAAATCGTTTTATTAAATAATGGCCTGCACGTTATCATTGATATTGATGCAAACAGCCCAGTGGGTAAAACTGATGCTGCTGGTGTAAAGGATTTAACCCTTGAAGCGGCAATCACAACCATTCAGGATTTGGAAGATTCTGTTGCGGCTGTTGACGCAGAAGAGAAAGTTGAAGGCTACCGTAACTGGTTGGGCTTGATGAAAGGTGACTTACAAGAGTCTATCGAGAAAAATGGTAAAACCATTACGCGTGCCTTGAACAAAGACCGTACTGTTCAAAACTTGATTGGTGGCACTACAACTTTACATGGTCGTTCATTGATGCTTCTTCGTAACGTTGGTCATTTAATGACTAACCCAGCGATCCTTGTAGAAGGTGAGGAAGTATTCGAAGGCATCATGGATGCGTTGGTAACGCCGTTACTGACAATTGCTGATATCCGTGGTCAAAACGAAAACCACAACTCTCGTAAAGGTTCAATGTATATCGTTAAGCCAAAAATGCATGGTCCAGAAGAAGTTGCATTCGCAGTTGAATTGTTTGAGCGTGCAGAACAGGCACTTGGCTTGCCAGCGAAGACGCTTAAAATCGGGATTATGGACGAAGAACGTCGTACCTCTGTAAACTTGAAAAACTGTATTGCTGCTGCAAAAGACCGTACTATTTTCATTAACACAGGCTTCATGGATCGTACAGGTGATGAAATCCATACTTCTATGGAAGCTGCGCCTGTTGTTCGTAAAGAAGCGGTTAAGACCCAAAAATGGATTGCATCTTACGAAAACCGTAACGTTGCGATTGGTTTGGCGTGCGGCCTACAAGGTAAGGCGCAAATTGGTAAAGGCATGTGGCCAAAACCAGACAGCATGAAAGATATGTTGGCGACCAAAACTGCACATCCAAATGCGGGTGCTTCTTGTGCATGGGTTCCATCTCCAACAGGTGCGGTACTTCATGCATTGCATTACCATCAAATCAACGTGAAAGCACGTCAGGATGAGTTGGCGAATGAAAACATGTTGTCTCTGGATGACTTGTTAACACCACCATTTGCTCCAGAAACTAATTGGACTGCTGAAGAGTTGAACAATGAGCTAGAAAATAATTGTCAAGGTATCTTGGGTTATGTAGTTCGTTGGGTTGACCTGGGCGTAGGTTGTTCTAAGGTTCCAGACATCAACAACGTTGGTTTAATGGAAGACCGTGCAACATTGCGTATTTCCTCTCAACACGTTGCGAACTGGTTGCGTCACGGGATTGTAACGCGTGAACAGGTTGAAGAAGTGTTGAAGCGTATGGCTGTGATTGTTGATCAGCAGAATGCCAATGATTCACTTTATACACCAATGGCACCTAACTTTGATGGTATCGCGTTCCAAGCAGCTTCTGACCTGATCTTCAAAGGCGCTGAGCAACCATCAGGTTATACAGAGCCATTGTTACATGCTGCACGTTTAAAACTTAAAGGTTATACAGGTGATTAATATTACCTTTTAGGCCAATAAGAGGTATCTAGTTGATAGATACCTCTTTTTTTATAAATAGAGAGAAAAAATGTATTTTTGGAATACCAATAAATTAATAGATGATTTGAAAAATGAGCGTTTAGCTGATAGAGATTATAAAAACTATTATTTGGTCAGTGCTTCTGTTACTTTCTTGATGATGTTCGCTATGCGTTTTTCACCTGTTGTTGATATTGTACCTAGCACTATCGATACGATACTTACCATCATAATGCTGCTCATCGCCGTGAACTTTTGTTTTACTGCAAATGGTGGAAATCATGGAAAGCAGTTTCTTAATCGTTTAATTTGTCTTTTTTTACCTATTGGTGTGAAAATGCTTTTAGCTTATTTGCTATTTTTCGTTTTCATAATAGTTGCTTTAGTTTTTGCTGCAAGATTTATTGAAGCTAATCAAATTCTGGAACTGATAGTACCTTATCAAGGCTGGGTAACTTTATTGGTTTCGGTGTTTATGCAAGTAATTATGTATTGGCGTTTTTATGTTGCTTTTAAAAAGATTAATAACTAAAAATCCGTAGGCCCGAAGATGTGTGCGAATTTCAAACCTCTAACTTTGCAACAGCTACAGCAATTAGGTTTGCCACAAATTCCGTTTGAATATCTGGATGAAGTTTATCCAGGTTATAAAGCTCCTTTATTGTTTAAATCTGAGCATGGACTGGAGTGGCGAGAAGTTTTATTTGGTTTAGTACCAAAGTGGGCAGAAGATATCAATATTTCAAAACATACTTATAATGCTCGACACGAAACCATTTTTCAGAAGCCCAGCTTTCAGGAAGCCGCCTATAAATGTAAGTTTGGTGTAATCCCTGTTACTGAGTTTTATGAAAGTAAATATTTTGATAATAAACCCCAACGATGGGGAGTGCGCCGTAGAGATAGCAAGGTTTTCTTTATCGCTGCACTTTACGAAATCTGCAAAATAAATGGTGAAGTGATTCGTTCAGCAACAATGCTGACAATGGATGCGATAGACCACGCTATGATGAAAGAATTTCATGAACCAGGTGATGTAAAAAGGTCAGTTGTGGTGATTCCACATGAGCGTCTGGATGATTGGCTAAGCCTGAAACAGCCGAATCAAATGTTCCAGTTTATGCAGGGATTTCCAGTGGAAGAGTTTGAATGTTCCCATGTACCTAAAGCCAAGATAGAAAAAATTACTCCACAACTCAATATATTTGATTGATATAAATTTTCTATGCCTAGAATAAAAAAAGCTTCATTGTTGAAGCCTTTTTTTATGGGAAATTAGCGCGCCAAGTTCTTAAACATATGTTTGAGAATTTCCATGGTTTTCTCAATCTGTAATGGTGTTAAGCCATCAAAGGATTGCTCTAAAATAACAGAAGTGAGGTCATTGATCTTGGTGATCATTTCCTGACCTTTTTCGGTTAAATAAACGCGGGTAATTCGACCATCTTCTTTACAGGAATAAGTCTCAATAAATCCCTCATCCTTTAAGCGGTAGACAATTTTTGTTGTCGTCGACATTTTAGAAATGACCATATCTGAAAGCTCAGACACACTGGCATGAGGTTTTACATGTAATGCAATGAGAATGCGGCGGCGAGAGTTATCTAAACCATACTTTTTAAGTACATTGTCAATGTTTTGAACATATTGGGCATTTACTTGAGAAATCCAGTAAAAAGGGAAGTCTTCCAAGTTAAACGAGTCGGCTGTAGGTAAAAAACGCGCATATTTTTTAGGCATTACTTATTTCCTATGCTTGTTGCATTGAGTTATATTGAATAACTCCAAGATTCCATGAAATGTCTACAATTTACCTGTTAGAAAAACCATGAAATCTGATCTTTCTATCATTCCATTTATAACAAATCTTCCTAAAGAAAGCTTTACACTCTCTTTATCATGAATAAGTAAACATCATATAAATCGTATTAAACTGTTATGAATGATGACCTTAGTTACTCATTAGCTCCAATTGTGTTTTACAACTTCGCTATTTAGCTGATTTGTAGAACAGTTGTATTGTAGAAAATAAATACAAATTATAACGTGACTTTTTTGCAAAAATTTCTGTCTAAAATGTCATAAATATACGAAATCAATATATTTATAAAATAAATAATACTTGGAAAATGTGTTTATTCAATCATTTGAATTGAACATTTGGTTAAAATATAACATATCAAACACTTGGTGAAAGTTGAATAAATACATTCTTTATCACATTCTTCGGGTAATTTTTAAACTTTCATTTTTGAGAAAAGAATATCATTGTAGTTAAATTAAAATATGATGGATTATTTTTAATAAAACTAACAAATAGTTTTGAAATTGCTTTATGAATGTTCAAGAAATTTTATGTGAAATAGAAAAAGACGCATCTAAACAGGATTACAGGTTTAGATGCGTAAAAGCGTATATATTGTTGAGATGAAGTGTGTTGTTAATTCAAGTTTTTCAATTCATCTTCTAAAATTGGCCAGAGTTTCTGATGGGATTTTTTAAACATCAGCATATGTCCAATCTGTTTATAGCCATGTTGTTGAGGGTTGAGTTCAATGAGCCTGGTTTTTGCATTGGGATAAAGACGCAGTAAATCCTCAACATTTGCCTGTGTCGCAATTTCATCATCCGAGGCCCAAAAAGAGGTAATAGGGCATTGAATTTCCTGATGATAGTCATCAAAAATGCTTTTCCCAATCGCATTCATCACATAGCCAGGTTTGCTACAGAATTCTGCCCATTGCCTTGCCACATTTTTTGGCAAGTTTTCTCCCATACCGATAAATTGGGTTGCGCCATAGCCCTTGAAAAAGCTGGAAATAGGAAAAATAACATTAAACATCACAGGGGCGAGCAGCTTGGTTTTACCTTTTAAGCCTTTTACATGGCCTGTTGAGCCAGCAATTGCCAGAACCTTGGCAACTTTACTATAGTTGGGATTAACGCCAAGAAGCTGACCACCAGCACTATGCCCAATAATAATGACTTTTTCTGCCTGGGTTCGGTTCAGCAAAGCATCAATTGCCGCTGGAATATCAAGTAGTCCCCAATCATTGATACTGGCTGTTGAATCTTTAAGTGCTCCATGTAGAGATTGACCAATACCACGAAAATCAAAACTTAGAACCTCATAGCCTTGCTGACTCAACCACTCTGCAAAAGCGTGGTAAAAGGTTTTGGTAATCCCTGTCGCAGGACAAATGAGAATAGGATATTGCTGTTTATCATTTTGTGCAGGATAAAACTGAGCTGCAAGTTGATAACCATCTTTACAACTGATCCAAAATGATTCAGGGCTATTCATGAGCGAGCTACTCTTGTATTTGCATATTTCTACTTTACACAAGTTCCAAAAAGAAACTGGTGTAAAAAATGACTTAAAAGTCAATTATTATGTAATATAGAACCCTAATAGGAAGCTGATTTACAGGATAGCGGATGTTTGCTTTAACTCAAGCGACTGAATTGTCGATTATATTTAGTGGAATTTTTCTTTGGGTGGGGATGCTAACAGGAGTATGGAAATATTATCAAATTAGAAAAACGGAGCTTGCACGGGCACATTACTATGTAGATATTGCTCATCGAAGCAGCCTACTTTATGCCGCCGCCAGTTTAATCTTGGCTGCATTGAGCTATTTTACAGTTTTGTCTGATATGTGGACTTTAGCTTGTGTAATTGCAAACCTGTTCTTTTTTGCGATGTCCATCCTGACCTATATCATTCATGGATTGTTGAAAGATACCACCAATCAGTTTAAACAGCCTCATCAATTAGGTCAGTGGGCCATTCCAGCCTGGTGCATGACGTTAATGATGTTAAGTTTAATTATTGTTGAACTGGGTGCTACAGCGATTTTATTATTTGGAACAATTGCAAAATTTTTAAACTGATATAAAAAATGGATGATTAATCATCCATTTTCTCTAAAGAATTCTTCTGTCGATCAATATTTACCTGTCGACACTTTCGATCAATAATTCCCCACGTACAGAAAGCCATAGAGACGACCATTGCATAGGCAAAATATTCAGGTTTTAAGTTACCCATAATAGTGCCTTGAAACAACAACGTTGCCATTAGGGCAAGTGTTGTAATTGCATAAATGCTCGAATCAGTGGTCTTCAGAGTGTTAATGAAGACTTGCTTGTTGAAATGTAATGATAACATCTCCATCCCTCCTTGTGGTGATGACAAAACTTAAGTGTTTTAGTCAGAATTATTCTTTAAGTTGTACTGCTAATTCTTGAGTATTTCAATAGCTAAATTCAATATTTTTTAGATTAATTTATTAAATACATTGATTTTTATAACTTTTAAGTATTTTAAATGTGAATTTGTAGTATTTTTTGGTGAAATGATGAAGCATTTTTTTACATTTTGAAAGATTTAGAATTTTAACATGATGAATAATATTGCTATTTTTACCTTTTTATAGACTTAACATATCTTAAAAAATAAAGATTTGTCGTAAACAGAAAATGCACATTGGATAAAGGGACATTCTTTGTATAGCTAAAATGATGTCTGGGTAAAACATCGTTTTAACGACAAATCATTTTAATTCTTGCTACCTGATAATCGGTCAATTGCAATTGCAATCATAAGAACGGCACATGATGGAAGTAACCAGGCAAGGTTTTGTTCACTTAATGGCAAGTGATCAATAAATTGTGGTAACTTTTCTGTAAAACCAGCCGCTTTAATTGCCTCTACAATACCGAAAAGGAAAGCGATGGCGGTGACTGAACCTACAATCAGCGATGGCTTGTTCCAGTGTTTCCAGAAAAAGCTAAGCATGATCACCACGATTGCTGGCGGATAAATTGCACTTAATACAGGAACGGAGAACGCAATCAGTTTGGTTAAACCCAAGTTGGAAATTAACAGTGAAAACCCAATCAGGATAAAAACCAGTAATTTATAGGGTAAACCAGTTAATTCATTAAAATACTCTGCACATGCGCAGGTTAAGCCAATCGCAGTGACCATACATGCCAGAAAAATTAATCCAGTCAGGAACAATGAACCCAGATCGCCAAAGGCATGCTGTACATAGGCATGCAGGATGACTGCACCATTATCTGCATTTGCCGCGACTTCATGGCTACCTAAACCCAGTTTAAACAGACTGATATAAACAAGGGTTAAACCTACACCTGCAATCAAGCTGGCGATAATTGCATATTTGGTTATCAACTTGGAATCAGTTACTCCACGGGACTGAATGGCCTGAATAATCACAATACCAAATACCAGCGCTCCTAAGGTGTCCATGGTCAAATAACCGCTGACAAAGCCCTCGGAAACTGGACTGTTGACATAATGGTTAATCGGTGGAGAGATATAACCTGTCGGAATGGCAAAGGCTGCGATGCCCAGTACTGCAAGTGCAACAATTTTTAATGGTGCCAGTACGTGTCCGACGGTATCAAGCAGTTTATTGGGATAAAGGGAAACTGCTGCGACAAAGGCAAAGTAAATCACGCTGTAGATGAACAGGCTACTGCTGGATGTGCCAAAATATGGCGCAAAACCAATTTCATAAGACACGGTGGCGGTACGTGGCGTTGCAAATAATGGCCCTACAGATAAATAACAGACGATGGTCAGTAATAAACTTGCAAAACGACCTAGTGGGGAACTGATGACCTCAATTGAGCCTTGCATACGTGACAAGGCCATGATAGTCATTACAGGGAGACCAACTGCGGTGATTAAGAAACCAAATGCAGCGAGCCATACATGTTCACCAGCCTGCTGGGCAACAATAGGTGGGAAAATAATATTGCCTGCACCAATAAACAGTGCAAAGGTCATAAAACCGAGGGCAATAATATCTCCTGTACGAAGATGGTTCATAAAAGGGAGGTGCAAAATAAAAGTGCGGATTTTAGAATAAAAATGCTGTCATTTGAAATCAAATTTATGTGAAAAACGGTTTATTTTTGTCTAAAAAGAAATGATTAAAATCATGGGATTATCTTTGGTAAACTTAATTGTTTGAAAAGGTTTTAAAAGTAAAAAATCTGGTTTCTTCTACCTTTTTCCTATGATGCTGATCGAAATGAAATGTAAAATAAAAAGTGTCTTTCAGTCGTAAAAAGATTGAAGATTTGAGGGCTGAGGCGTAAAACTATTGAAATATTGAATGCAGTATAAAAAATGGCTCTGCATTGCGAAATTAATTTGATTTTTACATAAGGAATATCTCGAATGAGAGCTTCTACTGTGACCATTAAAACGGAACAAGATATTGAAAAATTGCGTATCTCGGGTCGTTTGGCGGCACAAGTTCTGGAAATGATTGGTCCTTATATAAAGGCTGGTGTTTCAACTGAATATTTAGATGATATATGTAATGATTATATCATCAATACTTTACAGGTTATTCCTGCCAATGTGGGTTATCACGGTTTTACCAAAACAACCTGTATTTCTGTCAATGAAGAAGTATGCCATGCCATTCCTTCTCCCAAAAAGATTTTGCGGGAGGGCGACATTCTAAACATTGATGTGGCAGTGATTAAAGATGGTTATTTTGGCGATACCAGTCGGATGTACTTTGTAGGTGAACCAAGCCCTGAAGCCAAAAAATTAGTTGAAACGACTTATGATGCAATGTTGGCAGGTATTCGTACGGTCAGGCCTGGGGCAACATTAGGCGATATTGGCTATGCGATTCAATCTGTCGCGCAGGCTCAAGGCTATAGTATTGTCCGTGAATATTGTGGGCATGGTATTGGACGTGTTTACCACGAACAACCGAATATCCTGCATTATGGTCAGAAAGGTCAGGGCATGGTATTGAGAAAAGGCATGGTCTTTACCATTGAACCGATGGTGAATGCAGGTAGGGCGCAGGTGAAAGAGTTAAGTGATGGTTGGACGGTGGTTACACAGGATAAATCTCTTTCTGCCCAATGGGAACATATGGTTGCAGTGACAGAGGATGGTTTTGAATTACTTACCCCTTGGCCAGAGGGAACTGGGCATTATCCTGCTATTTCATAAATACAGCAAAGGCCCGATATTAATCGGGTCTTTTTATCGTAGAACATAAGGTAAGTTGTTCAACCAGATAGTCAATAAATACACGAACCGCTGGCAGTAAACCCCGACGTGATGGATAAACTGCATGGAAGATTCCATGTGGAGCAGTCCATTCAGGTAAGACTTTCACCAATTGGCCTGTTTTAATAAAACCCTGCGCAATGCTGTCAGGCAGTAAGGCAATCCCACAATTCTGACTGGCTAATTCTGCCAACATCAACAAGTTCGAACCCATAATCACAGGGTTGACCTTGATTTTCTTTTGCTGATGATCTGGACCTGACAGTAGAAAATGCTGGTCAAGATGCTCTTCAGCCATGCTGATAATACGATGTTCAGTGAGTTGTTCAGGTGTGGTTAAATGACCAAACTCATTTAAATAGGCCTGGCTGGCAAAAAGTCGCTGTTCAATGGCTTCAAATTGTCTTAAAACCAGATTCGGATCATCGTCCAGTTTGGAGCGCACACGCAACGCCAAATCAATGCCCTCATTAATGACATCCACACGGCGATTACTGACCATCATCTGCACACGGACTTCAGGATATTTTTTTAGGAAAGCTGGCAATATTTTTGCCATTTGATTCTGGGCGATATCCACAGGAACACTGACCTTGATGACACCACGTGGCTGACTGCTTAAATGGTTCACCACATCATGGGCAGCTTGTGCTGCATTCATCATCACCTGTGCATGACGATAGACATCCATGCCAATGTCTGTCACAGCAAAATGGCGTGAACTACGTTGAATGAGACGGACACCCAGTTGTTCTTCAAGGTTGTAGACCCGACGGCTGAGTTTTGATTTAGGAATGTCTGTTGCACGTTCAGCAGCACTAAAGCCGCCATGCTCAACCACAAGCGCAAAGCAATAAAAATCATCTAAATCAGTCAGCATTACGCTATGAACTCCAGCTTCTTGTCATTCAGTTTGGTAGAAACGTGATTATTAAACATTTTGGCCTAATAAAATATCCCGAACCTGTTTATATTCGTTTAGTCGCTCAAAGTCTTTGCTTGTTGGCGATGAAATCCGAGACAAGTCCATATTGTCATTGATATCTGCCAATTTCACAACACGCGCCAAAGGGTTTTGTACAGTCCGTTGAGCGGCTTGTATTCGTGACTCACCTTTTTGTTTGGTCAGTGCAACGATTGCTTCGATAATATGTGGTTGGAATCCTAGTGCTTGTAAATCTTCGATGCTTGTCTCAGTATCTTCTAAGACATCATGTAGCACAGCAATAATCTTATGTTCAATGCTGGGTACATTTAGCATGACTCTCAATGGATGTAAAATATAGGGTACATTGGCTTTATCAACTTGGCCTGCGTGTTGTTTTGCTGCAAATGCAATGGCTTGTTCAAGGGTTGCCATCAGCTAAATCCTCCTATTCAAGATAGATTAGCGTGTCATATTCTTTTAAACTGACTGAAATCCTTTATGCTTTATTATTATGTCATATCAACTCATCAATATTGTCGATGCTACCCAGAATATTTTATGTCCATATTGCCAGCATGCTGTTTTGGACTGGGAGCAGGAACAATATATTCAGCCTTGTGAACATACTTTGTTTATGGCGATGGATTTGGGTTTTGAATTTATTGCAGACCGTTTTGAGGATGTTTTAACACAGTCCGTTGATGAAATTCATGAAGATCCAAACATGAATGTTTTTATGACTGTGACGCAGGCAAACTATCTTGAAATGAAAATCTATAAGGCAGATTTGGGCGTGGAGGGAATGTTCCGCTATGTTGGTTTTAGTAAACAGTAAGGTGTTTAAGCAATTAAAAAAGCCAATCATTTGATTGGCTTTTTGCTTTTTACAGCTTAGGCTTCAGGCGCTGGGCTGTACTGCTCAACCAATGGCTTTAACTCACCATTCTGGAACATTTCAAGCATGATGTCGCTACCGCCAATGAGCTCGCCATTGATCCATAACTGTGGGAAAGTAGGCCAGTTGGCAATTTGAGGTAAAGTTGCACGAATATCTTGATTTTCTAAGATATTTACATAGGCAAATGGACGACCAATTTGGCTAAGTGCTTCTACTGCACGCGCAGAAAAACCACATTGCGGGAATTGGGGAGTGCCTTTCATGTAAAGTAAAACAGGGTGTTTCGCAATTTGATCACGAATTAACGCTACTGTATCACGCGCTTGTTCCGTCATAGATAGATCCTCAACTAATCTTGCCAAATTATATACTGAAAAACAGTTTACGAGCTATTGTTAAAGATTTTTCTTATATAAATGTGAGTTTATGCTTTCAATCTACGCAAGTTTTTGCTTATATAACTTTTTTCCACTACAACTAATGATAGATTGAGTTTGTTATGACTAATATCACTCTTGCTCCTGTACAACCTGATCAACCAACACACCTTATGGCAACTTATGGTCGCCAGGCGATCAGCTTTGTACGAGGACGAGGGGCGTATCTATATACGGCGGATGGGACAGAATATTTAGATGCCTTGACGGGGATTGCCGTATGTGGATTGGGTCATGCTCATCCTGTGATAGCGGAAGCGATTGCTGAACAGGCTGCAACCTTGATTCATACCAGTAACTTATTTGAAATTCCTTGGCAAACTGCTGCTGCCCAGAAATTGGCAGAAGTTTCTGGGATGGAAGAGATTTTTTTCTCCAATAGCGGTGCCGAGTCAAATGAAGGCGCAATTAAAATTGCCCGTAAGTTTGGTGCGCAACAGGGGATTGTCAATCCAAAGATTTTGGTTGCTGAACAGTCTTTCCATGGTCGTACCTTGGCAACCTTGTCTGCGACAGGCAATAAAAAGGTTCAGGAGGGTTTTGCGCCCTTAGTTCAGGGTTTCATCCGTGTGCCATTTGGGGATGTGGAAGCGATTCAGGAAGCGGCAATCCATCATCCTGATATTGTTGCAATCCTGATTGAACCCATTCAGGGTGAGGGTGGAGTCAATACTGCACCCCAAGGCTTTAGCTATCTGGAAGAAGTCCGTGCTTTATGTAACCAGCATAACTGGTTGATGATGCTGGATGAAATCCAGACTGGAAATGGGCGTACAGGTAAATATTTTGCCTATCAACACACCAATATTGTTCCTGATGTAATGACCACAGCCAAAGGTTTAGGCAATGGTTTCCCAATTGGGGCGGTGATGACCCAGGGTAAAGCGGTCGGTTTACTGGGTGCAGGCAGCCACGGGTCAACCTACGGTGGCACAGTGTTGGGCTCGCGTGTGGTATATACAGTATTGGATACACTTGAAAAAGAAAATGCGGTTGCAAATGCTGCCACTGTCGGTGCCTATATCGTGGATCAACTCAGAGAGCAACTGGCTGGCCACAATGTACAGGTACGTGGTTTTGGTATGATGATTGGTATTCAACTACCAAAAGACTGTGCTGAACTGGTTGCGATTGCGCGTGATCAGTATAAATTGATTATTAATGTCACGGCGGGTTCCGTGGTTCGTTTGTTACCACCACTCAACATGACTCAAGCTCAGGCAGATGAGCTGTTGCAACGTCTTGTTCCTGCAATCCAGAACTTTTTAAAAGCATAGTGTTGGGTTATTAAGAATAAAAAAAACAGGGCAGTGAATTGCCCTGTTTTTTTATGGTTAAACAATTAACCAGAGATATATTGTTGAAGTTGTTCAATCAGGATGCGTTGGTCTTCCATTGCCGCTTTAACCAAGTCACCAATTGAGATAAAACCCACCAGCTTTTCTTGATCCAGCACAGGTAAATGACGTAAATGGCGATCGGTCATGAGCTGTAGACATTCCTCTACCGTATGGTTCAGGCCGACTGAAATGACCTTGGATGTCATAATGTCCGAGACAAGGGTACTTTCCGATGTACGTTCCATCAAGGCGATCTTACGGGTATAGTCACGTTCAGAGAAAATTCCAACCACTTTTTCATCTTCTGCAACCACCAGCGCACCCACACCTTTGTCTGCCATAATTTTAATTGCTTCAAGTACAGTCGCATTTGGTGAGATTGTAAAAATTGATTGTACTGCTTTATTCTTGATGACTTGAGCAACGATTGTCATTGTTTATCCACCTGTGTTGTATTGTCATTTTCATTTAACTTAACGGTATTTGTTTTAATTGCAAAGTCCTAATTGAGCCACAATGATAACTTTTTCTCATGAATGTTTAAAAAGTCATCACTGTAACAATGGAAACTTTAGGCAGTCGCTACAGGTTGATGCTGCATAAAAAAGAAATGCTGCATTTGCTGTGTTGAAAGCTTGAATTTGCGATGTGACGAGTTAAATAAAGCAGGCTCAACTTGTAGGCGGGTTAGGGTTGGCAATAAAGATTCATGAAAATCTTTTGGTGTGATTTTTCGTGGTGTGTAATTTTTCCAATGCGCCTTGGCATAACGATGCGCTTGAACACCATTCAGCCAGAAAGGAAAGACATGACCGTCCTGATCAGATTTGATTGCCCAGCCTTGATGATATAAACCCCAAAGAACACCGCAATACATCATTGTTTTTAGAATTGAAATCTTAATCATCAACTCACGTGATACTGGTTGAAAGTGGTTAAACCGATACATATTATTAAACTGATCTTATTTAAACTTATGTTTTATTATAAGAAATTTAGATGTCATTTATGTTTAAACAATTCATCTAAATCGTAAGCAAATATTGTATGTATTAAGAAAATGCAAAATAGTAAGATAAAGTGATTGATACTTTGATGAGATTAACACTTTGGCGTGTATAAGATAAATGGAATGTAAAGTGACGAACGATTACATAGGATAAAAAAGATAGGAACGGATTTTGCGCAGGCATTAAAAAGCGGTACTGAGAAAGTCAAAGCATTTAAAGCTTTGACACAGAGCTAAGATAAACGAAGTGTATAGTCTGCTTTATCATAAGTATTAAAAAACGCCACCTGAGCAGATCAAAGCGATTAAAGCTTTGATGTAGCGCAAGGACGTTTCTTTATGCTTGTAGGGTTGCCATCTTCTGCCAATACTGTGCTTTTAGGGAATCACGTTCGACTCGGAAGCCTTGATAATACAACTCTGCCAAAAATAATGCCGCTTTGCCGTGACCTGCTTTCGCTACTTCTTCAAGCTCTTTCACTGCATCCTGAAAGTTTTTTTGTGATTGAATTGTATTTACCGCATTGGCATATACATGCTCTAGTTCATGGTGTGTAAAATGTTGAATCATATAATAACTCCTTATTTTAATTATGATTACCGCAAATTCTATTCAAAGAAACTCTACTTTGAATTTAAGCTACTTTAACTTTGAATTGTTAAAGTATTATGACAAAATTGATTGAATTGTCAAATATATTGCGTGTCATTTCGTAAATAAAAGCTTACACGATTAAACATTTGTCGCAAATAATTTTAAGTAAAATCAAAGTGAGAATAAGAGAAAAGGAGAACAATATGTCAAATGTAATTGATGGTGTAAGCATTGATGTTCCACCATTAGAGAGCCAGATTATCACTTTGGCTCATCATCACCGTAAATTACTGGATGAAGCCATTTTCCATCAGGAAATTCATCTTGGTGATTATTGCTTGGCCCAGCGCAAGCGTGTCTATGATTTTGCCAGCCATTTAAGCCCTGAGCAAAAGGATCGCTTTTACAAGATTTATGATGGCGAGCTAAGAAATATTGCCGATGATGATGAATTGCACCCAGCCGATGCAGAGAGCGGTGTAGGGATGTTTGCAATTTTTATTACCTTAGTGATCATTGCTTTTATTCTATATTTCGCTTTTGTCCGTACCTTGGTTAATTATTGATAAAGTTTCTGGACGTTCAATAAGTTGTTTCATTGTGACTTATTGAACGTTAGGCTTGTCCTTAATGAACCAGACACATACACTACTTCATAGCTTTGAGGTAAGTTATGTTGTCTTTATTTTCTAAACATCAGGTTTTAAAGTCTCGGTTTGGGACAAAAGTCGATCAATTTTGTAATATTCTGGTCGCAGTAATACTTTTTTTAATTTTTATCGTTGCCTATAATGCCTTGCAACGCCCTGTCAATATAATGCAATATCAACAGGTTATTCAGTTTTCACAACAAGCCAGCCATCCCAGAACACAGCACATGGCGATAGTTATTTTAAGACATTCCAGTATTCGTCGCGTAGACTACCTAAAGCTTTTGAATGCCTATCAATTTGAATCAAACCGTATTAAACAATATCCAGCAATGAAACAAGAGGATGAGTAAGTTTTAATCGACTCATTTTTATTTATAAATGAATGATTTGGCCCAGTCGGGAAAAAGAAAACAATTTGTGCTAGACTGTCAATCTTTTTAAAAAGCTGCTTTATTCTCAAGGAATCGACATGCAACAGCAATCGAATATGCAAAATAAATTCTTGATAGATGCTGACATCGGTGATGATGATGTCACATTACCGAGTTTACCTGCTGTCGATGTTCCCATTATTGAGCCAGTTGTAAAAACCACAGTTGAAACATCTGCACCTACTCCTGTAGAACAACCATCAACGCCAGTCGTTGAGGAAGATGACACAAAATCCACTGGTTTCTTTGGTCGTATGAAAGATGGCCTAACCAAAACCCGTCGTAGCTTTACCGATGGTATGGTCAATATCCTGATTGGTGGTAAAGAAATTGATGATGAACTGCTGGAAGAGGTCGAAGAGCAGTTACTGGTTGCAGACATTGGTGTAGATGCAACCAAAACCATTATCGCCAATTTGACGGAAAGAACTGCACGTGGAGACCTGATTTATTCACATGCACTGTATAAAGCTCTACAGGAAGAACTGGTTGCCTTACTTGCGCCACGTGTAAAGCCCCTGCATATTGACCCGAATAAAACGCCTTATGTGATTTTGATGGTGGGTGTAAATGGTGTGGGTAAAACCACGACCATTGGTAAGCTTGCCAAGCGTTTACAGGGTGAGGGCAAGAAAGTCATGCTTGCTGCGGGCGATACGTTCCGTGCAGCAGCGACTGAGCAATTACAAATCTGGGGTGAGCGTAATGACATTCCTGTAGTGGCTCAAGGACATGGGGCGGACAGTGCTTCAGTAATTTTTGATGCATTTGAAAGTGCACGTGCCAAAGGCATTGATGTACTGATTGCGGATACCGCAGGGCGTTTACAAAATAAGGCCAACCTAATGGAAGAGCTGAAAAAGGTTAAACGTGTTATGCAGAAGATTGACGTAACTGCACCACATGAGATCATGCTGATTGTAGATGCGGGTACAGGTCAAAATGCCATTAATCAGGTTCAACTCTTTGACGAAGCAGTGGGTTTAACTGGTATTACCATTACCAAGCTGGATGGTACAGCCAAAGGTGGTGTGTTATTCAATATCGCAAGCCGTACTCATGTGCCAATTCGTTATATTGGTGTGGGCGAGAAGATTGATGACTTACGTCCTTTCTCCGCTAAGTCTTTCGTTGCTGCGTTGTTTGAGACGGATAAGTAATTGCCGTAAATAAGGAAGAAGCTTTTACAATGAGGCTTTTTCCTACTTTAATTGAGAAAACACAGATAATTAATAAAAAATGAGGGCGACCATGGCCTTAGATAAAGAGCAAGCTAACCGTCTAGCAGAACAAATTATTCAGCAAGCGGAGCAGCAAAACATTACCGCGCGTAATAACAAACGAATATATATTCCGTTAGTTTACCATTTCACACCTTTGATGAAGCTAGAGCCTTATCAACAAGAAGATGTGTTGTTAAAAGCAAGAGAATTGGCACTTGATCATCCAATATATCAAAAAGTTCTTTATGTATATTCTTTGTTTATATTACATTTTTTGATTTATATAGTGAAAACATCAGATTTCATTACTCGCTTTGATATCTATATTACAATGTTACTATGCTTGGGTTTAGTTCTATTTGAAATTTATCGAGGATACTTAGCACATCATTATGTATTGAAAATATTAAATACTTATCCTAAAACAGATCAATTAAGTTGATTTTTTTAGTTGTTTCAAAAATAAAACGATCTGTCATATTTTTTAGTCTATTCCAAAAAAATGTGTCGTTATACACTACATTCAATCCAAGATAATACCCAAAGAGCACAAAGTAGGAATAACAACATGAGTAACTTCTTAAATAGTATTAAATCACGCCGTACCATTTATTCAATTGGTAAAAACCTTTCAGTTGACCAGGCAACAATTGAAGAAACCATTCGTGAAGCTGTAAAACACAGCCCATCATCATTTAACTCACAGACTTCACGTGTAGTGACTTTATATGGTGAGTCTCATACGAAATTCTGGGAAATCGTACGTGAAACTTTACGTAAAATGGTGCCAGCAGAAGCTTTTGCAAATACGAGTGCAAAAATCGATAGCTTTGCAGCAGGTTTTGGTACAGCACTATTCTATGAAGATCAGGATGTTGTAAAAGGCCTACAAGAGCAATTTGCATTGTATGCTGATAATTTTCCAGTGTGGTCAGAACATTCAAGTGCAATCGCTCAGTTTGCAACCTGGACTGCATTGTCTGAAATTGGTGTAGGAGCTTCATTACAACACTACAATCCAATCATTGATGCTGAAGTGGCTGAAAATTTTGATATTCCAGCAAACTGGAAATTACGTGCCCAGCTTGTATTTGGTTCCATCGAGGCACCAGCAGGTGAAAAAACTTATATGGACGATGCAGCACGTTTTAAAGCCTTTAATTGATTTGAAATTAGTAGTAAAAAAGAGCACCTTAGTGCTCTTTTTTCTATGTTATTAAGTATTAAAAAAGGACTGTACTAGATGTACTTTCATTTGGCTTTTCGCCAAATAAATATACAGGCTATACGGATCAACAAAGAGGGAAGTTTCGCAAATATTCTGATCATCAATTGTTTTGCAACTTGAATCTCGTGGACTTCATCTCCTGTGATTTTAAAATCAATCAGTAATCCATTCGCGTCAGTTGCAAGACGTATTTTTGTTGTTCGTCTACCGCATGATCGTCCAATTGCCTGCTCGAAACCATGCTGAACTCTACTTGCATGCTGATGCAAGCATATGCAGCTTCCGTCAATAAATATTCATTCCTGTTCCAGAATGCCTCTTAATCTAAAAAATATCCCATAATCCATTATACTTGTCCAGCGATTGAAGCGATTATAGGAGTTTAGGACTAAGTTCCCGAGGAATATCATGCCATGTGGCATCTGTACGTAATTTCCACAAGATGGCTTCCATAATATTTCTACTATTCCTTGAACAGTAACAATCATGCAACCATGTTGTATCCTGAATTTTCTGCCAAATATCATCGGTGATAAGAGTACATTTTATTGAATAATATAGAAATAAAAATAAATTTAAGAGATATTTTAATTCTTTAAAAATAATTCCTCTAATGAGGATACGTCCTAGTACAACCCCAAAAATTATTAAATTAAATATAGTGTGAAAAATATCTTATTGTTTCAAATAATAGACATAATAATTTGATTTATTTGTTATCTTTACATTTTTGCAAGAATATAAACTTATGAAAAAATTTCTATTTTTAAGTTTAATCCTGACTTCACTTACAGCGTGTTCATCTACTCCAGATAAAGAGTTCACTCCAC
Source organism: Acinetobacter thutiue (assembly GCF_030385805.1). NCBI lineage: Bacteria > Pseudomonadati > Pseudomonadota > Gammaproteobacteria > Moraxellales > Moraxellaceae > Acinetobacter > Acinetobacter thutiue. Next base: position 760,956 of record NZ_JAUDZE010000001.1, on the reverse strand, counting down.
CAAAAATTGGTATGGCAAATCCAGCAAGCAAGTTTTGTGTAGAGCAGGGTGGCCAGTTAGAGATCAGAAATGAAGCCAATGGTCAGGTTGGCTATTGTAAGTTGGCCAATGGTCAGGTTGTTGAAGAATGGGAATTCTTCCGTGCTAATCAACCCAAATGCTTGGCGGATGAAGCACGAAAATTGATTGGTCAGTCAGGTTTAAGTGAAGAACAAATCAAGCAAAAAACCAAATCTGAAATTGTTCGTAGTGTTGGGCCAAACCAACCAGTCACAATGGATTATCGGGAAAATCGTGTGACGGTGACCATTGATCCACAAACTAAAAAAATCAGCAATGCAAGCTGTGGTTGATCTTTAAAGAAAGCCTAAGCTCTCAATTAGTGATGATTTAATTGGGAGCTTTTTTATGCAGCTCACACTAACAGCACTTGATAAATTGAAAAAAGTACCCATCAACTTATTTATTGAATTCATTTTATGTATTGTGTCAGCCTAATTGACCAGTATTTTGCACAAGTTTTTAATTTTGAGATTTGACATGAATCTACTTCTTATCGTGGTATTTGGCACAATTGCTGAAGTTTTAGTATGGATTGGCGTGGGCGACCTCGTTGGAAGTATGTGGTATGTCTTTTTCTGGTTCATCATTGCATTTTTCATTGGTCTGAACCTTGTTCGCTCAAGCACCTCCAACATTATGCCGCAATTACAGCAAATGCAGATGACTGGACAGCTTGGGGGTGATCCAGCAGTAACCAAGAAGCTGGCAATTGCAATGTCTGGTTTTCTGCTAATGTTACCAGGTTTGATTTCCGATGTACTGGCTGTACTGGTGCTTATTCCAGCCGTTCAAACTGCTTTCCGCAATGCACTCATGAAAACGATGGCGAAGCGTCAACAAGCCATGATGGATCAAATGATGGGTGGAATGGGCGGCGGTGCGGCTGGTGGACAGAATCCATTTGCTGATCTTATGCGTCAAATGCAGGATATGCAAAATCAGCAAGGTGGCGGGCAATATCGTGATTCAACTGTTATTGACGGGGAAGCACGTGAAGTGAAACCTGAGCAGAAGAAAATTGAATTTAAAGATGTGAATTAATTAGTGTTAATTTTAATAAAGGCACACTTTCAAACAGTGTGCTTTTTTATGCCCTATTTTTAGATGGGCTGTCCTTTTTTTGCTCTGGCTGGGTATGTTGGTCTGTTTCTTTTAAACCAGCACGATATTGGTTTGGAACCAGTGTCGTTAATTCATTTTCAGATTGTTTGTATTTACGAGTGCGGTTTGCACGTTCGCGAAATCCACCCTTGTTGATCAATTGAGTCATAACCATGTGTCCGAAATGATTAAAAATGTATTCTAGCAAATGCTGTGCAAGATCAAAATAATATCGTTTCTAATACGTTTTTTAGAACAATGCACTCACAAAACTGACATAAAATTTTGTTAATTTGAAAGAACTGGTTCAGAAACTCGGTTGTATTCTCATTTTTTTTCTCATAGGATAAAACTGTGACAGTAAAAGTTGCTGTGAAAAGAAAATAAAAAATAATAAAGGAGGAATGAATGATGTTATACCAATATCATTGTGCATGTTGTGACAAGGTTGTCGCCTCAACAGATAAGGAGTGTCCTTACTGTGGTTCTCAGCATATCCGAAGCCCGTATGGCTTATGGATGTTCTGTTTGGCTGCCTGTTTTGCGGTTGTGGTCATTGTAAAGCTTGCACATTTATATTCACAACATCATCAAGAGGAACAGCCTGTACAAAAAACATCATTGTTTGAAATTTTTAAACAGGACAATACCGATTCAAGCAGATAGTTGATGAGTATAAAAAAGCTCGCGATGAGCGAGCTTTTAAAATGAGGTAAGGCGTTACAGCCCAGCCGCATCTTTTAACACATCAACCTTATCGGTTTTTTCCCATGTAAATGCAGTGTCTGAACCCTCACGACCAAAGTGACCATAAGCAGCAGTTTGCTTATACATTGGCTGAATCAGGTTCAACATACGGGTAATACCATATGGACGTAGGTCGAAGTGTTCACGAACAAGCTGGATAATCAACTCATCTGACACTTTGCCTGTATTAAATGTATTGATTGAAATGGAGGTTGGCTCTGCAACACCGATGGCATAACTGACCTGAATTTCACATTTATCTGCTAAGCCAGCAGCCACAATGTTTTTAGCAACATAACGACCTGCATACGCGGCAGAACGGTCAACTTTCGATGGGTCTTTACCAGAGAAAGCACCACCACCGTGACGAGCCATACCGCCATAGGTATCTACAATAATCTTACGACCTGTTAAACCACAATCACCTACAGGCCCACCAATCACAAACATACCTGTTGGGTTGATGTGAAACTTTGTACCTGCATGGAACATTTCGGCAGGAATGATCGGCTTAACAATTTCTTCAATGACTGCTTCTTTTAAATTAGCTTGGCTAATTTCAGGATCATGCTGAGTTGAAAGCACAACCGCATCCAAACGAACAGGCATGCCATTTTCATAGGCAAAGGTTACCTGACTTTTCGCATCTGGACGTAACCACGGTAAAACCCCTGAACGGCGTAACTCAGCCTGACGCTCCATTAAGCGGTGGGCATAAGAAATAGGTGCAGGCATTAGAAATTCAGTTTCATGGCTTGCATAACCGAACATTAAGCCCTGATCACCCGCGCCTTGATCTTCAGGTTTTTGGCGGTCAACACCCTGCGCAATCTCAGGAGACTGTTTGCCGATCATATTAATCACGGCACAGGTGGAACCATCAAAACCTAAATCAGAATGATGATAGCCAATTCCATTGACGGTTTGACGTACAATCGCCTCAAAGTCGACATTTGCTGTGGTTGTGATTTCACCAGCAAGAACAACCGCACCTGTTTTTACTAATGTTTCACAAGCGACACGCGCATACGGGTCTTCTCTTAGGATTGCATCTAAAATGGCATCACTAATTTGGTCAGCCATTTTGTCTGGATGACCTTCGCTTACAGATTCTGAAGTAAAAACAGCGTACTCGCGCATGAACGTCCTATCATGGTTATTTTCAAAAAGACAGAGTATGTTACATCGACTTGGCGTATAGGACTAGCGCAAGCTGACTAAAAAGCATGAATTTATTTCATTTTCATTGTGTTTTTATTGATATAAGCATCAGTAAAACTGATATTTGCCATTGATCTTTGGCAGAGATGCTTAAAGATTGAGATATTTTTACACTTTTTATTTCCTGGATTCTCAAATGAAGCGTTACCTAAGTTTATAGATAAGTAAAAAAACAGAAATATCGTGTATTAAGCTTTACCCCATGCCATTTTTTTAAGACAATAGGCTAAATTTTTGATAGATGACTTTTCATCTTCATTTACCTCATTGATTTGATTGGATCTGACTTATGACAACCCCTTTAAATGAACGTCGTATTGCAAATGCAATTCGTGTCTTGGCTATGGATGCTGTGCAACAGGCAAACTCAGGGCATCCTGGTGCGCCAATGGGGATGGCAGATATCGCTGACGTGGTTTGGCGTGAGTTTCTAAATCATAATCCAGGCAATCCACAATGGGCGAACCGCGACCGTTTTGTATTATCGAATGGCCATGGCTCTATGTTGCAGTATGCGTTGTTGCATTTAACTGGTTATGATCTATCTATTGAAGATTTAAAGCAGTTCCGTCAATTACATTCTAGAACACCAGGCCACCCTGAATATGGTTATGCGCCTGGTATCGAAACCACAACTGGTCCATTAGGTCAGGGGATTGCCAATGCGGTTGGTTTCGCTTTGGCTGAAAAAACGTTGGCTGCCCAGTTCAACAAAGATAGTTTAAATGTTGTTGATCATTTCACTTACTGCTTCCTGGGTGATGGTTGCCTGATGGAGGGTATTTCCCATGAAGTGTGCTCACTTGCAGGTACTCTGGGTCTAGGTAAGCTGATTGTTTACTATGATGACAATGGTATCTCAATTGATGGTGAAGTTGAAGGCTGGTTCAGCGATGATACTGAACAACGTTTCCAAGCCTACGGCTGGCAAGTGCTTCGTGTAGATGGCCATGATGCTGCTGCAATTCGTCAGGCAACTGTTGAAGCAAAAGCTGAAACTAACAAGCCGACAATTATTATCTGTAAAACGATTATTGGTCTGGGTTCACCAAACAAACAAGGTAAAGAAGATTGCCACGGTGCGCCACTCGGTAAAGACGAAATCGTATTAACCCGTCAGGCGCTTGGCTGGACAACCGAAGAAGCGTTTGCAATTCCTGAAGATGTGTATGCGGCTTGGGATGCAAAAGCAAAAGGTCAAACTTCTGAAGCTGCCTGGAATGAATTGTTTGCTCAATATCAGGCAAAATATCCAACTGAAGCGGCTGAATTATTACGTCGCATCAATGGTGACTTACCTGCTGAATTTGCTGCACAAGCAGACGCATTTATTGCTGAAACAAATGCAAAAGCGGAAACGATTGCAACACGTAAAGCAAGCCAAAATACCTTACAGGCATTCGGTCCTTTACTTCCTGAATTATTAGGTGGTTCTGCTGACTTGGCGGGTTCAAACCTGACACTTTGGAAAGGGTGTGAAGGCGTACAGGAAAATCCAGCAGGTAATTATATTTACTATGGTGTTCGTGAATTTGGTATGACCGCAATTGCGAACGGTATTGCTTTACACGGCGGTTTTGTTCCTTATGTTGCAACATTCCTGATGTTTATGGAATACGCACGTAATGCGGTACGTATGTCTGCATTGATGAAGCAACGTGTGATTCATGTGTATACACACGATTCTATCGGTTTGGGTGAGGATGGTCCAACGCATCAACCAATCGAGCAAATTGCATCTTTACGTGGTACACCAAACCTGAATACATGGCGTCCATGTGATACGGTTGAAGCTGCAATTTCTTGGAAGTCTGCGCTTGAGCGTAAAGATGGTCCATCTGCACTCATTTTCTCTCGTCAAAACTTGCCATTCCAGGCACGTACTGAAGCACAAATTCAAAACGTTGCAAAAGGTGGTTATATCCTTGCTGAAGAAAAAGGTGAGTTGAAAGCAATTATCATTGCAACAGGTTCCGAAGTTTCATTAGCAATGGAAGCATATGCACAACTTGATGGGGTGCGTGTCGTGTCTATGCCATGTGCAGAAGAGTTCATGAAGCAAGATGCTGCTTATCGTGAAGTGGTATTACCAGCACATATTCGTGCGCGTGTTGCAGTTGAAGCGGCTCATGTAGACTACTGGTGGAAATTTGTTGGTTTAGATGGCAAAGTGATCGGTATGACCACTTATGGCGAGTCTGCGCCTGCAAAAGACTTATTCCAGTTCTTTGGTATCACCACTGAAGCAGTTGTTGCTGCGGTTAACGAACTGACTGCTTAATGATTTAAGTGCTACAAGAAGCGTTCCAATAGGAGCGCTTTTTTTGTATTGATCAAATGGAATATAAAAATGAGACGGTTAGCATTATCAGATAAAAAAGAACGGGGAATCCCGCGTAAATTAAGAAATCTTAGACACTGGAGTGAGCGATTTAAAAACAACTTTCCTGATTTAACTGAATATCATGATCGGTACTATAACTGGAAAATACCTGTTCCAATGAATCTGGTTGAGGGTAAACATGCACAGCAAGAAATTAAGGCAGAATGTGCGCAATACCTGATCAATGTTTGCCAATATTTAATTGAAGCAAAACCTCAAGGGTTAAAATTCTGTAAAGTGGTCTGTATGATTGAACAGCCACATATGTTTTCTAGTGAGATTTGCTTATATTTAGATGAAGATTATTTTAATGCACATACATTATCAGCAGATAGATATGATTCTCAATATGTGTTGGCAGATGATTTAAGTCTAGCTAAAAGTTGGAACCTGCAAATTCCTGAGAATATGTATGAACGAGGGGTAAAAATCTGTTATATCGATCCAGAAGATGAAGCGGATAATTATATTGCTGATCAGTGGTTCTTTATTGAGAATTAATTGAGTCTCTCAATACATGGGAGACTCATTGAAATCAGCCTTACATATCTAAGGTAGTCTGAATCGAAATATTAGACGTTAATAATTTATGAACAGGACAACTTTCCGCAACTTTTAATAAGCGTTTATGCTGTTCTTCAGTAAATTCACCTTTTAGCGTAATTTTACGCTCAATATTGTTTTGGCCTGATTCTGGTTCACCATTTGGGTTTAAGGCCAAATCAACCTGCACATGATCAAGTTTAATTCCTTTGTGGTTTGCATACATTTCCAGTGTAATGGTTGTGCACGCACCTAAAGCTGAAAGTAGCAGTTGGATTGGGTTAGGGGCTGAGTCTTGACCCCCTTTGTCTGTTGGTTCATCTCCATACCAGGTATGGCCAGAAGAATCTGTAAGCGTTACACGATAAGGGGTTGGGGTATTTTGGGCCTGAACAGTATGTGTCATATTCTACCTTGTTGTTTATCTTTAAAAATCTGAATAAAAGTATGTCAATTGATGATGTCGTTTTAGCGACAATATGTATAGTACCGAATAGTCTTATGATATTCGTTTTACGTAACAACTGTAACGCTTTTATTGTTGCACTGGTGAAACATATCGTTTTATAAAGAATGGTGAATAAAATTATGTGATCTATAAACTAAACAACATATCAAACAAGGATACGAAAAATGCAGTTTAAAACATTAAGCCTCGGTTTAGCAGTTGCCATCGCAAGTTCAGTCGCTTTGGCTGCACCAGTTGACTATAAAATTGATCCAACCCATACCGCCACCGTGTTTAGCTGGAACCATTTTGGTTTTTCTACACCAAGTGCAAATTTCACCGATATTCAGGGTGTAATTAAAGTTGATAATGCAAAACCAGCAAATTCTTCTGTTGAAGTGACTATTCCTTTAAGTAGTGTAAATACGAATGTTGCTGCCTTGGATAAAGAATTCCAGGAAGAAGCATGGTTTAATGCTGCGAAATATCCAAACATTACTTTTAAAAGTACCAAAGTCGAAACTAAGGACAAAAAGCACTTTAAAATTACAGGTGATTTGACCGTAAAAGGTGTGACCAAACCTGTAGTCTTGGATGCTGTGCTTAATAAACAAGGCGAGCACCCAATGGCGAAAGTGCCAGCGATTGGTTTTAATGCGACAACATCATTTAACCGTTCTGCATTTGGCATCGGAAACTATGTGCCTAATGTAGGTGACAAGATCACTGTCAATATTACCACTGAAGCAACTGCTGCAAAGTAATATCAAACCAATCTTAGATTGATAAAAAAGCTCATGGAATTAATCCCTGAGCTTTTTTAATCTTACGTGTAAATTTGGTGTATTGATTCAATATTATGCTGTTGCGTTAAAAGCTTCGGCATAAACAACGCTACCTGTTGGGATGGTTTCGGAGAAAGCAAGCACCTGAAAATATTCAGCAGGTACATTTTCTAAAACCAGTCTTGAATCTGCTTTAAAGCCAAACCTGCCATAATATTCAGGTTCACCAAGCAATACACATCCTGCTGCTCCCAAATTCTTCAATGCAGCTAAACCATCATTGATTAACTTCGAGCCAACACCTTGTCCTTGATACTTAGGTAGAACTGAAACTGGCCCGAGACCATACCAACCTGTTGATCCATCTGAAATGGAAACAGGAGAAAATGCAATGTGTCCAATCACTTCATCGTTATATTCAGCAACCAGTGAAAGGGTTAATTGACCTGAATTACGCAGCGCATTCACTATAAATTGTTCAGTATGGCTGGAATATTGCTGATCTTTAAAAGCAACCTCAGTTAAATTAAAAATAGCCTGAATATCGGATCTTTGTTCATTTCGAATATGAAAGTTCATGTTTTGTTTGGTCCTAATAAAATTTCCCAATGTATGTATGGAATGAATATAAACGATAAATCATTGTTTCATGGTATCCATCCATCATGGCTTTGTGGAGTAGGATAGCTTAGGTTTTTGTATTTAATCTGATAGGATGAATAATTGTGTGAATTTGATTTTATAATCAGGATTAAACGATCCATTATTCTTTAGCTTAGGGCATGCACATGGTTGATCAGGATTTCATACAACAGGCAGTTGATTTGGCTTTGGAAAATGCACGGTCAGGTGGACGGCCTTTTGCCGCATTGGTTGTAAGAGATGGCAATGTGATTGCAACTGGCGTAAATCAGATTAAATTAACCAATGATCCTACGGCCCATGCAGAATTATCGGCATTGCGTGAAGCAGGAAAAGCTCTGGCAAGTCCTAATCTGGAAAATTGTGTGGTATATGCCAGTGGGCAGCCTTGTCCAATGTGTTTGGCTGCCATGCGTATGTCTGGGATTCACCGTATTGTTTATGCATTTTCCAATATTGAAGCTGAACCATTTGGTTTATCCACTACAAAAATTGCCCAGATATTAAGAATGCCACCTGAAAGCCAAGAGGGCCTTTCTTTTGTACAAGTCAAGCCGAAACAGGATCATGTTTTATATAGCCTATGGCAAAATTTACAGACCGAATAAATCAACAACCTGAATTTACGCCTACATATTTTAATCCTTAGCTTGTTTGTCCTTTGGTAATAAATATGCGGGAACAGACTTTTTCGTCTGTCTGTGCAGCATCATCTTGATATATAGGACGATTGCAAAACACGCCGTTGCAATCGTCAGCATAATACTGTTCATATAGCTCATGACTGAGCTGACATAACCAATGGTCGTGAGACGGCGTTGCATACGCTCAACCTGCGTGCTGGACTCAATACCCGTAACTGCCCATGTGCATAAATGTTCACAGTTGTTGATAATCAAATGATACTGGTTTTCATGCATACGTGAACGCATACGCTTCACTACAGCTTTGGCCTTGTAGCGAGGGGATGGATAATTCTTGATATGGATTGTTTTTCCATGTGAAAAACGTTGCAGTGAGGTTATTTCAATCGGCCGTTTCTTAAAAATATGGGCAAAGCCTGAATAGTGAATCACTCGCCCACGGCCTACATAAATACCATGATGGCTATAACCAAAATGTTTAACAATTAGATGGGCACCAAGTGGATAGTGTTGTTTCTGTTGCATGTGGATACAAAGTTGATTGTATTTACATTTGTATTTTAATAAAAAAATAAGAACCAATCGAGCAGATTTATAAGATCAATCATGTGAATATGTGGAGAGTTTGTATCTACTATTTTGTGCTTTGCCTGACTGTGTGAGAATAAGCCATATTCAAAAGAAAGTTTAATAGCCTAATGAAAAAATATCTTTTAATTGTATTGGGATTGGCAATTGTTCCAGCAACTTACGCAATGCGGCAACAAACATTTAACGTACAACATGTTCAATATGAGGTCATCAAAATTGAGGATCTGAAACAGCTTAAATTGTTTCTAAAAAGTCTTAACACAGATCGTTATTACCAGAAGTTTTCTAATATTCAACGGGAGTTGCCAAAATGTGTACAGTTAAATTTTGCCATGAATGCAGGGATGTATCATGCTGACTTTCAACCTGTTGGGTTATATGTCGAAAATGGAAAGGAAATAAATCAGTTAAATGAAGAAACAGGTTTTGGTAACTTCTTTATGCAACCGAATGGGGTGGTTGCCTGGAATGATAAACAAGCGGTGATTAAAACAACCACGGACTATAAACATGATGGGTTTAAGCCTCAGTTTGCCACTCAGTCAGGACCTATGCTGGTAAATAATGGCAAAATGAATCGCCAGTTCTTGCCTGGCTCAAATTCCTTAAAAATCAGGAATGGTGTGGGTATTAAGGATAATCAATTGTATTTTGTCATTTCGCAACAACGGGTCAGTTTCTATCAGTTTGCACAATTTTTTAAGCAACAGTTAAACATAGATGATGCTTTATATCTGGATGGTTCAATTTCAAGTCTGTACTCAGCACAAAATCATCGCCATGATAAAGCCTTTAATTTAGGGCCAATTGTTGGGGAAGTGAGTCGGAAAGATTGTCCCTAATCCCATTCAAGAGATTAGGGAGAATTTTATTTTTATTGGATTGGCGGCTTGATGAGTGCAAGTAATTCCTTGCGACTGTAGCCTCGGGAAATCAATACTTTTTTGATGCCTTTAATCACATCTTCATCTGTTGCTTTAACCAAAGCATCCAGCAGTTGTTCATTGGTTTTGCAAGAACAATCATTTTCAACGCAAGAAGTCTGGTTCTTGTGTTCGTTATATTGATGATCCGCATTGAACAATTTTTGCCAAAAACTCATAGGGCCTTCATAACTAACCTAACATAGCTCGAAATATAATCAATTTAAAATAAAATACAAGTCAACTAAAGTGATAAAAGCAGCAGTCAAACGTCAATTTTTTCGATGAATTTTCCCTGAATTAACGAAATTATGACAGCCTAATGACTTGACCTTTGAAAAACATACCTTTTTTATAAATATTCCTTGAGTAAAAATAAAGGGTTACTGGAACCCTTTATAAATTATTGTTACGTTGCAATAATTTGTTTAAATCTTCTCAAGTAAAATGCCTGACTCAACATGATGGGTAAAAGGAAACTGATCGAATAGGGCAAACTTCACAATTCGATGGGTTTGAGCCAGTGTTTTTAGATTGTCATGTAGGGTATCTGGATTACACGAAATATAAATAATACGCTCGAATCCTTGTAATAGTCTAAGCGTTTCATCATCAATTCCTGCACGAGGAGGATCGACAAAAACCGTGTCAAAGTCATAGCTTTGAATGTCGATTTCAGCTTCTTGTAAACGTCTAAATTCACGTTCACCTTGATAGGCTTGGGTGAACTCTTCCGCAGATAAACGTGCAACCTGAATATTTTCGATCTGGTTTTGCTCAATATTCCATTGCGCTGCATACACCGATGATTTTGCCAGTTCGGTTGCCAGTACACGCTTAAATTTTAAAGACAGTGGCAAGGTGAAGTTACCATTGCCGCAATACAGTTCTAATAGGTCTTTTTGCGCACCATTCGCAGCGTCACATGCCCATTCCAGCATATGTTGGCAAACCTGTGCATTGGGTTGAGTAAAGCTGCTTTCAATTTGTTTATATTTAAATGTGCGACCATGAACATTAAGTTGCTCAACCACATAGTCATCGCCAATAATGACTTTTTGCCCACGACTACGACCCATAATTTTAATATTCAGTTTTTCAGCTAGCACTTTAGCCGCTGTTTCCCATTCTTCATCCAGTTTACGATGGTAAATCAGCGTAACCAGCATTTCACCACTTAAGGTTGAAAGAAAGTCTGCTTCAAAAACACGTTGTGAGAGAATTGGGACTGCTTTTAATTCTTCTAATAGGCGGGGCATTAAATCATTAATGCTTTGATCCGCGATGGGAAATGTATCCACACGAATCACTTCTTTTTGCTTACCGTCTTCAGCACGTTCAAACATGGCATAGAACAAATCATCTTCGGTATGCCAGATACGAAATTCTGCACGCATACGGAAATGTTGTTCAGGCGATTGAAACACTTCTAAAGCTGGTGGATTGAACGGGGCAAACTGTGTGGTAATACGTTCAACTTTCTCTTGAAGTTGCTGTTTGTAAGATGCGGTCATAAAAAAGAAAACTACAGGTGAAATCTAAACGGGAATGGTATCAAAAAAGCGCAATCATTTGCAGGAAATTATGAAATTCGCTGATTTGCATCATTACTCCTGATCAAGGATTTGCTGAATAAAATTAGATTTAATTTCCCGATATTGCTCTTGAGATGAGCCAACACATCTTTGTTTGAGCTGATTATATTGAGTGACTAAATCAGGGAATCGTCTTAAGCGATCTCGGAAAGTCAAAAAGTTGCAAAATTCTGAACCTGTCACCACGATTTGCAATGCCACATCATGCTGTTGTGATTCCAGCATACAAAGTTCATGAGTACGTAGTGTATCAAGTTTTTCTTTGAAATTAAGCGTTTTCAGTTGTTCAATAGAATTTAAAAAATATTGAGATGGCACTTCAATATAAATATCTAAATCACCTTTTGAAATTGCATTGGGAATGGCGGATGAACCAATATGCTCAATAGTGGCATAAGGAATAAGCTGCTGGATTTTATTTTTATAATCTTCAAAAAGCTGAGCGCAGTTGGGTTGATATTCAGGAGCTGAGAAAAACTGCATATAAGTGATCTCATTTTATTATTGCTATTTAAAGGTAACGTTAAAATAATAAAAAACCCGAACCATGTAAACATGATTCGGGCTAGGATGAGGAACGTTCGAAGTTCCGCAAGAGACTGAAAATTAGTCTTCAGATAAAGTCATTAAACTCGCATTACCACCTGCTGCTGCAGTGTTTACGCTAATTGCTCGTTCAATGACTAGGCGTTCTAAAGGAATTTGTTCATTTGCTTGTAACTGGGTAATCCCGACAATCGCACCTGAACGATTCGCAACTTTAGTTTGCAAGTCTTGCAACTGTTCAACAGAACCATGATGAAGTACTGCATCAAAAGCATCTTTTTCAACACTTGAAATCACAGTGATTGCATCTAACACGTCTTTTGGTAAAGACGCTTTGTGTTTTACTAAGAATGCATTGTCTTTCAACACAGCCGCAGTACTGCTGACGGAGAAAATCGCAAGTAATTGTTGAAGCTGGCTTGCTTCATCATTCGCAATCGAAAGCACACGATGACGAGGCAAGATAATGTATTGGTTGCTTTCACCAGTAGGGCCTTGCAACTCGTAGAACTTACCTACACCAAATGCTGGAATCGTTGGAATTGCTTGAGGCATATTTTGGTTTGCCCAAGCCAATAAGCTTTGATAAGCAACATTTGAGACTGCATCAAAGTTAGAGATTTCAGCTTTCACCGCAAATGGGGTTGCCAATACTTTCTCTGAACAATGCTCCATCAAACGGTACATATAAAGAGGACCACCCGCTTTAGGACCCGTACCCGATAAGCCTTCACCACCAAATGGTTGCACGCCGACTACTGCACCCACGATATTGCGGTTGATATATAAGTTACCTACCTCAGCACGTTGGATCACTGTATTAATGGTTTCATCAATACGTGTGTGTAGACCCATGGTTAAGCCATAGCCTTTAGCATTGATACGGTCGATCAGTTGCTCAAGCTCACCATATTTATAAGTGATGATATGCAATACAGGACCAAAGACTTCACGTTCTAGATCATCAAGATTTGGTAATTCAATCGCTGTTGGCGGAACAAATGTACCTTGTGCAAGCGCTTGTTGGCTTACCGCATCGTTAAACATTAATTGATGAACAGGGTAGCCCTTAGATTTCATCTTTTGAATATGCGTATCGATGGTTTGTTTTGCTTCAGTATCAATTACAGGTCCAATGTCAGTTTTTAAGATTGCAGGGTTGCCTACGATCAACTGTTGCATTGCACCTTTCAACATTTTGATGACTATTGCAGCACTGTCTTCTTGCACACATAAGATACGAAGTGCAGAACAACGTTGACCCGCACTGTCAAATGCAGAACTGACGACATCGAGAACGACTTGTTCAGTAAGCGCAGATGAATCTACGATCATTGCATTTTGACCACCCGTTTCCGCGATTAACGGAATTGGTTGGCCGTTTGGAGACAAGCGTTTTGCGACAGTCTTTTGCAAAATTTTTGCAACTTCAGTCGAACCAGTGAACATGATGCCTTGAACACGATCATCTTGGCTCAATTGAGCACCAACTGTTTCACCGCGACCTGGAAGAAGTTGAACAACGCCGTGTGGCACGCCAGCTTCCCAAAGCATTTGAACCGCTTGTGCCGCAATCAATGGTGTTTGTTCAGCAGGTTTAGCAATAACACAGTTACCACTCACCAATGCAGCTGCAATCTGACCAGAGAAAATTGCAAGAGGGAAGTTCCATGGGCTAATACACAATACGGTACCCAATGGTTTGACTTGTGCATTTGCAGGCAAGTTTTCGATTTGTGTTGCGTAGTAACGTAAGAAATCGACTGCTTCACGTACTTCGGCAATTGCATTGGCATAGGTTTTACCACTTTCACGGCAAAGTAATACCATTAATTCTTGAATGCGAGCTTCCATCAAATCTGCAGCGCGTTTTAAGCAAGCTGCACGTTCTGCTTTATCAGTAACAGCCCAGCTTTGTTGTGCTTGTACCGCTGCTTCTAGCGCCAGTTGTACATCTGCGCTGGTTGCTTCATTGACATGACCAACAACTTCACTGTTTTGTGCTGGGTTTGTAATTGCAATCGCATTGCTTTGATCGTTAACTGTTGATTCAAAACCAAGTAACGGGGCGCTTTTCCATACGTGAGTACGAAGTTTTTGTGCAGTTGCATCTAAGTCTGCTAATGGTTGATCGTTATTCAGATCAAAGCCATTCGAGTTTGGACGTAATGGATAAAGATCATGCGGCAGTGGAATTGCAGGGTGTTTTAAGCCAAGCTGACCTTCGTCTTTTGCAGAAGTTTGAATGTCTTTGATTGGAGACTGAATCAGGTCTTCAACTTTTAAAGTCTTATCAGCAATACGGTTTACGAATGAGGTATTTGCACCATTTTCAAGTAAACGACGGACTAAGTAAGCCAATAAAGTTTCATGGTTACCCACTGGCGCATAGACACGACATGGTACGCCTAATTTACCATCTTCTTTAGACCCAACCACTTGTTCGTACAATGGCTCACCCATACCGTGCAAGCATTGGAATTCGTATTGACCAGGATAGTATTTGCTTGGATCAGCCAAGTTGTAAATCGTTGCAAGTGATTGCGCATTGTGTGTCGCAAATTGCGGATACACTTGATCAGGTGCAGCAAGTAATTTCTTCGCACAAGCAACGTATGACAAATCCGTGTGAACTTTACGGGTAAACACAGGGTAATCCGTCATACCATCAATTTGTGCTTTTTTGATTTCGCTATCCCAATACGCACCTTTCACCAAACGGATCATCATGCGTTTGTTACTGCGTTTTGCAAGGTCAACGATATAATCAACAACGTAGAAGCAACGCTTTTGATAAGCCTGAATAACGAAACCAATGCCTTTCCAGTTGGCAAGTTTTGGTTCGAAACATAAGCGTTCAAGTAATTCGAGTGAAATTTCTAAACGTTCAGATTCTTCAGCGTCGATGTTTAAACCGATGTCATATTGTTTTGCCAAGCACGCAAGTTCGAAGACTTTGCTATAAAGTTCGTGATGAACACGTGCGATTTGTGCACGTTGGTAGCGTGGGTGTAACGCAGAGAGCTTGATTGAGATACCAGGGCCATCATAAACGCCACGGCCATTTGATGCTTTACCAATGGCATGGATCGCTTGAGTGTAGTCGTTATAGTAACGCTCAGCATCATGTTCAGTTAGCGCGGCTTCACCCAACATGTCGTATGAGTAGCGGAAACCTTTGTGTTCGAACGGTTTAGCATGTTCAAGTGCTTCTTCGATGGTCTCACCCGTAACGAATTGTTCACCCATCATACGCATTGCAACATCAACCGCTTTACGGATGATGCCGCGACCACTACGCGCCAAAAGACCTGTCAAAACACTGGATAAGCTGGTTTGCTTAGGTGTTTCCATCAGCTTACCAGTCAGCATCAAACCCCATGCAGCAGCATTGACGAACATCAGGCTACTTTGACCAACATGCTCTTTCCAGTTGCCCTGGTTGATTTTGTCACGGATCAATAAATCACGGGTTGCTGTATCTGGAATACGAAGCAGGGCTTCTGCCAAACACATCAGAGCGACACCTTCCTGAGAAGAAAGGGAAAACTCTTGCAGTAGACCTTGAACGATACCAGCTTTACCTGCCGAGCTTTTACGCTCACGTAAGTTGTGCGCCAGGCTAAAAGCCAATTCATAAATTTTTTGATCAAGATCGGGAGAAATATTTGCTGCTTCAGCAAGCTCTGCGACTGCTTCAGGTTCTGCACGTCGCCAAGCGGTGTTAATGCGTTGCTCAAACTCACTTTTTTCTTTAAATTCGGTGATATAACCACCGTTGTTGTGAGTTGTGTCCATGTCTGCGGGGATATCCAAAGTATTCATGCTAAATTCCGATAACAATCTATCTCTATTGAGTAGAGAGGTTTAGATAATTTATGATTACAGAATAAAACCCGAGTAACTCACTATAATTTACCCATTTTTTAGAGGAAAATTCAGTTGAATGGCCCCATTTATAGCTTAGACCGTACCGATCTAAAAATTCTGGATATTCTTCAAACAGATGGGAGAATTTCCAATAGTAAATTGGCGGAATTAGTGAACCTTTCTCCCACTGCGGTGATGGCGCGTGTCCAGAAGCTTACCAAAGATGAATTTATCCTGGGATATGAGGCAAAACTCAATCCAGGCAAGCTCAATGCAAATTTTCTGGTGTTCGTTGAAGTGCTGTTGGATAAAACCACACCAAACGTTCTGGATGATTTTATTGATGCGGTGACGCAATATCCTGAAATTGTGGAATGTCATATGGTGAGTGGTGGCTTTGATTTCCTGATCAAGCTACGTTGTAGCAATATGGAGGAATTTCGCCGTATTTCAGGACAAATTTTGTGGCAACTGCCTGGAGTGAAAGAAACTCGCAGTTACCCAGTGATGCAGGTGGTCAAAGACAGTTCGAAAATAAAAATTAAGTCAAAAACAAAATTTTAGACCAAAGAAAAGGGGCTGATAAGCCCCTTAAATTTTCCCGTAATTAATTCATTTCACGGGTATAAATCTCATCCGCTTGTTCAAAACGGCTGGTTACTGTAGCGTTTGGTGCCTTACCGAGTAAGCTCACCACAACAATACTGATCAATGCAAAGATGAAGCCAGGAATGATTTCATAAATCCCTGTATCAGCAAATAAGTTTTTCCATACAATCACGGTGAGAGCACCAACCACCATACCCACCAAGGCACCGTTCAGGGTCATACGTTTCCAGAACAGGGACATGATAATCAATGGACCAAATGCGGCACCAAAACCTGCCCATGCATAAGACACCAAGCCAAGCACCTTACTCTCAGGATTCTGGGCGAGGGCAAGAGCCAGCATTGCAACAGCCAATACCATCGCACGACCAATCCAGACCAGCTCTTTTTGAGAGGCATTTTTACGGATCAAGCCCTTGTATAAATCCTCTGTCAGGGCACTTGAGCAGACCAATAGCTGACAACTCAAGGTACTCATTACCGCAGATAGAATTGCAGCAAGGATGACACCCACAACCCAGGGATTAAATAAGATTTTGGTGAGTTCCATAAACACGGTTTCTGGATTGGCACTTACCGCTGCTGCAAGTTCAGGATGCTGCTGGAAATAGGCAATACCGATAAAACCAGAACCGACAGCGCCACCCAAACACAAAATCATCCAGGCCATGCCGATACGACGGGCATTTGGAATGGATTTAACTGAATCGGCTGCCATAAAACGTACAAGGATATGTGGCTGACCAAAATAGCCTAAGCCCCAGGCTGCTGCTGAGAGTATCGCAACAAAACTTAAATTTGAAGCAAAATCATAAGCATGAGGGCGTGCTGTTTCAATAAGTGCGGTAAATTCTTCTGCACCTATACCCAAAGACATATAGGTCACAATTGGAAGCAACAGCAGGGCAAAAATCATGAGACCTGCCTGAAAGGTGTCCGTCCAGCTGATTGCCAGAAAACCACCAATACACACATAGCCAATGGTTGCAAATGCACCCAGCCACAAGGCTGTGCCATAAGGCAGGTGGAACAGGGTTTCAAACAGGCGCGCGCCAGCCACCATGCCAGAAGCACAATAAATTGCAAAGAAAATCAGGATGATCAATGCAGAGGTGACACGCAGGATTTTTTTCTGGTCATCAAAACGACCCGTAAAATAATCAGGCAGGGTAAGGGCGTTGTTCTGCACTTCGGTATGTACACGTAGGCGACCTGCAACCAGATACCAGTTCAGCCATGCACCAATGATCAGGCCAATGGCAATCCATGACTCTGATAATCCTGACAGGTAAATCGCACCAGGCAAACCCATGAGTAACCAGCCACTCATGTCGGATGCACCCGCTGACAATGCGGTGACAAAACTACCTAGACTTCGTCCTCCAAGAATATAGTCATCAAGGTTTTTGGTGGAAAAATAGGCGTAGAAACCAATGCCAAGCATGGCGATGATATACACCACGAATACAACCACAGTGGGATTCGAAAAATTCATAATGGATGCCTGTCCTTACATATCCATAATTGTGCAATCCAATCTGAATAGCCAAAAAATTGATTTACTATTCTAATAAGACTGATAAGGCCAGAGATTCAAGCACGAATGTTTTTTGAAATACTGTTATTTTTATGTATTTTATTTGTGTGTTTTATGTAATTTAAATTAAGTGCATGAATCTTAATTTCTAAATAGAAAAATCATCACTTTTTTTCTTATAAAAACTTATTTTATCCCATCAAAAAATAAGCGATATATTTGGAAAAATTACAAAGAGCAAAATTTCCTCTTAAATTATACTTTTTATACCTCAAAATAAGTTTAAGAATATGACACATGATGTTACAAAAGCAACAGTTTAGAGAAATTCCATTATAAAAAGAGTGTAAGGCTAAGCAATTTTGCTAATGAAAATTTACTTGAAATATTTCATATTATTTCTTTGCACCAACAGAGTGCATGTTCTGAGAGAAATGAAAAGTGAATACGGTTCAAACGGCAACCATAAGAATAGAGCATGATTTGCTCGGCGCGAAAGAAGTTCCAGCAGCATGTTATTATGGAATTCATACTTTACGTGCAATTGAGAATTTTAAGATTTCTTCGCAAAAAGTTGGACAGAATAGCCACTTTATTCGTGCATTGGCACAGGTAAAAAAGGCATCAGCTCAGGCGAATCTAAGTTTTGGTAAACTGACTGAAACACAAAGTTTGGCAATTCAGCATGCCTGTGATGCATTAATTACGGAAACAGAAAAGTGGCAAGACTCATTCCCGATTGATATTTATCAGGGGGGAGCAGGTACTTCAATTAATATGAATACCAATGAAGTCATTGCAAATATTGCACTTGAGTCGCTGGGACATCAAAAAGGCCATTATGATGTGATCCATCCAAATGATCATGTCAATAAATCACAATCGACCAATGATGTATATCCAACTGCAATTCGTCTATCAACCCATTGTTCATTGGATGCCTTGTTTACACAAATGGATAAGTTGATCACTTCATTTGAAAATAAGGCCATTGAGTTCCGCTATGTGTTAAAGATGGGACGTACCCAGCTTCAGGATGCGGTTCCGATGACATTGGGACAGGAGTTCCATGCATTTGCAACTCTGCTAAAAGAAGATGTTCGGCTAATCAAGCGTACCCGTGAGTTGTTGCTTGAGGTAAACCTGGGTGCAACCGCAATTGGTACAGGGGTCAATACGCCGAAAGGTTATGCGCTAAAAGTAATTTCTTGCCTGAAAGAGATTACAGGTTTAAAGCTTGTGGGTGCGGAAGATTATGTTGAGGCAACCAGTGACTGTGGCGTATTCATCATTTTATCCAGTGCACTAAAGCGTTTGGCCTGTAAACTGTCAAAAATCAGCAATGATTTACGATTGTTGAGTTCTGGGCCACGTACAGGTTTGGGTGAAATCCAGCTTCCTGAATTACAGGCAGGTTCTTCAATCATGCCTGCAAAAGTCAATCCAGTCATTCCAGAAGTGGTGAACCAAATTGCATTTAAGGTGATTGGTAATGATTTGACCATTACCTTTGCCGCTGAGGCAGGTCAGTTACAGCTTAATGTGATGGAACCCGTAATTGCAATTTCATTGAATGAGTCCATTGAATTACTGACACATGCCATTCAAAGTCTGGATGAAAAATGTGTACGCGGAATCAGGGCACATGAACAGGCTTGTCATGATGCTGTGATGCGTAGTGTCGGGATTATTACCTTGCTTGATCCATTATTGGGTCATGCGCTCTGTGATGAAATCGGTAAGCAATGTATTGCGGAGAACAAAACCATACAGGCCATCGTTTTGGAGCGTGGTTTATTGACTCAGCAACAACTTGATGAGATTTTCTCTTTTGAGAACCTAGTCTCTGAGGTTGATGGTATTCCAGTGGACTATGTCGCCTAGATTGCCCGATTCATATCTTTAAAAAAGCCCAGTTCAATATGACTGGGCTTTTTATCTTCAAGTTTATAAAGAATTATAAACCTGATTCGTATTCTTCATTGGAAAGCAGTTTTTCAACATCAGCGATATTGTCTGGCTTGATCTTGTAAATCCAGCCTTTGCCATACGGTTCTTCATTGACGAAATCAGGATCATCTTCAAGCGCAGTGTTGACTTCAACCACTGTACCTGAAACAGGGGCATGAATGTCAGAAGCAGTTTTGACTGATTCAACAATACCCGCCTGTTCAGTTGCAGTCACATGGCTGCCTACTTCTGGTGTTTCCACATAGACTAAATCGCCCAACTCATCCTGTGCATGGTCACTAATCCCCGTAACAACCAGGTCACCCTCAATTCTTACCCATTCATGCGTACGCGCATATTTCAAATCTGCTGGATGGTTCATGACAACTCCTTAACAATCTGTCTCATCATTTTTGTCTGGTTTTATACAGGTTTTTTGGTCAAAACAAAAGTATTTAAAATGAAGCACTTTGCAATATTACAAATAAGGGTCTTTACGCCAGTTGCTTGGGCTACGACCACTCCAGCGCTTAAAGGCACGGCTAAAGTTTGCCACATCAGAATAGCCCAATTCGTCCGCAATTTGTTCCAGACTATAATCTGTACGTGACAGTAGAGAGGTGGCATGACGATAACGCACTTCATCCACCAGTGTTGAAAAAGATGTACCCTCGGCTGCAAGCTGACGCTTTAAGGTGCGGTCAGACATGTGCAGACGTTCAGCAACGCTTTCAATACTTAAATAATGCTGTTCAGAATTGGTCAAAATATCACGGACACGCATGGCCAGACGGCGACGTTCACCTAAAGCAGACAGTTCAGTTTCACACTGGTTAATGGCAATCTGGCTGGCAATTGGGTCAGCATTGACCATCTTTAAGCCAAGATATTTTTTATCAAAACTTGAAATGAGATGCGGTTGGTTAAAGCGAATGGTGCTGCTTAATTTATCCCTATATTTGTCAAAACCCGCAGGTTCAGGAAAATCTAGGTCAACTTCACCTTTTAAATCCTCAATTCCAGTCAGGGCCTTTGCCATGGTCATAATACCGATGGTGAGGCCGAGAATAATTTCAGTGCGTAAAGGTTCAACTTCGATGTCACACTGCAACTGCAAGGTGGCTTTAGGTCCGAACGTAGAAAAATAGAGCTGTAAAAAAGGCAAGCGTAACTGAATAAAGCGGCTGGCGAGCGCAATGGCATCGGTAATGTCATGCGCGGTCATAATGGCATAGCCAATGAAGCCATGAATTGAAATTCGCATTTGCGTACCTAAATGAAAGCCAAGCGTGCTTTCACCCGTTAGGCTCAAAGAATGCTTCACCAGTTCATTTGCAATCGGTGTTGGAATTCGATAATTTGGATCGGCCAGTTGCTCACTGGTTAAACGAAATGGAGCAAATAAGGTTTCATCGTTATATCCCCAACGAGAAACAACATCCAATAGCAATAAGCCATAGACGCCTGGTATGCCTTGATCTTGACGAGTTGAGGTTGTTTTCATGTGCTTTCCGTGGCGCTCATCAATTTTGCCAATATCTTTTAAACATATAAGTCTTAAACATCTTTACATGAAATAAAATTATCAATCATAAAAATTGTTGGACAAAAGAGTCACCTAATCGTTCAAAAATCAGGTTGGTTTTCTGAAAACCATAATTTTGGTTGTAGATATTAATAGCACATCCCCATGTTGGTTCAAAGCCTGAGTGACATAGCTGACGATACCACGATCAATTTTGGTTTTAGATGGCACAATTGCCGTAATTTCAATTTCAACATGAATTTTATCGCCAACACGGGTTGGACGTGGCCAGCGTAAACTGGACTCTGTCCCCAACAGACCACCTGCGACAGGAAAACATTCAGTCCATAAACGCATGGTGACTGCTGAGGTGTGCCATCCACTCGCCGCCAAACCCTGAAAGACAGGATGCTGTGCGGCCGCATGCTCATCCAGATGAAAAGGTTGCGGGTCATATTGCCCAGCAAACTGTTTCACCTCATCAAGTGTCATTTCATATTCACGGCTGATGAAATGATCTCCAACCTTTAAGTCTTCTAAATACAACATTATTCTGTGTCCTGAGTCACTCGCTGTTCAACCAGGAAACCACCCGTTTGACGTTTCCATAGCTGAGCATACAAGCCATCATGAGTAATGAGCTGTTCATGTGTACCTTGCTCGGCGATTCTGCCCTGATCAAGCACAATGAGACGATCCATCTGGGCAATAGTAGATAAACGGTGTGCAATTGCAATAACCGTTTTGCCAACCATCAAGTCATTTAAACTGCTTTGAATGGCTGCCTCGACTTCTGAGTCAAGTGCACTGGTGGCTTCATCCAGTATTAGAATAGGCGCATCTTTCAGGAAAACCCTTGAAATTGCAATACGTTGGCGTTGTCCACCAGAAAGTTTGACACCACGCTCACCAACATAGGCATCAAAGCCAACACGACCTTTCTGGTCAGTCAGTTGGGGGATGAATTCTTCTGCCTTGGCTTTTTTGACAGCAAGCTGAATTTCAGCCTCAGTCGCGTTGGGGCGACCATACTTAATGTTTTCAGCAACCGTACGATGCAGTAGGGAGGTGTCCTGAGTCACGAGGGCAATGTTGGCACGTAAACTATCCTGTGTGACTTCCTGAATATCTTGCCCATCAATCAGGATACGGCCTTGCTTGATATTGTAGAAATGCAGGAGCAGTTGAATCAGGGTGGATTTTCCTGCGCCAGAGCGACCAACAATCCCAATTTTCTCACCTGGTTTGATGGTCAGGTTGAAATGATCAATGACATTCTTTTGGCTGTAGGCAAAACTGACATCTTCAAAACGAATTTCACCGCGTTGAACGGTTAACTGTTTTGCATGTGGTTTATCTTGAATCTGAATCGGTTTACCTAAGGTTTTCATACCATCCTGAATGGTACCGACATTTTCAAACAGCATGGTGACATGCCACATAATAAATTCTGCAAGACTGTCCAGTTTAAGTACCATTGCTGTGGTTGCCGCAATCACACCAATGGCAGCCTGACCCTGCGTCCATAACCAGACTGATGTGCCAATTACGCCAATAAACAGAAAGGCACTTAATAGGCGAATACTGATCTGGTATTTCACCCCCAGACGCATTTGCTTATAAACCGTGACCATAAATTCCTGCATGGATTCTTTGGCATACTGGCTTTCACGGCCTGCATGGGCAAACAGTTTCACCGTTTGAATATTGGTATAGGCATCGGTGACACGACCTGTCATCACTGCACGCGCATCAGCCTGTTCCTGCGAGACTTTGCCCAGACGGGGAATGAAGTAACTGGCAATCGCAATAAATAGGGCCAGCCATAAAATTAAGGGAATAATAAGTACAGGAGAGATTGAACCAAGTACCAGACTAATTGTAATAAAGTAGATCAGCACATAAACCAGCATATCACCGAGGATCATCCAGAATTCACGGATGGCCAACGCGGTTTGCATCACCTTGGCTGAAAGCCGTCCAGCAAAATCGGTATGGAAGAAATCCAGACTTTGTTGCAACAGTAAGTTGTGAAAAAGCCAACGCATACGCATTGGAAAATTACTGAACAAAACCTGATGCTTGATGACAGACTGTAGGCTGACAAAGAAAATATTGGCAAACAGGATGCTAATCAGAATAGTGAGGTTTTGTTGGTTGGCTTCTAAAAAGGTGTTGGGTTGGCTTTTTGTGAGCCAGTCAACTAATTTTCCAATATAGGAAAAGAACAATGCCTCGAAACAGGCTGCGGCTGCGGTACATGCGATCAATAAAAATAGAAAAGGGCGAATGCCTTTGGTGGCTTGCCAAACGAAAGCAAAAAAAGTGGTGGGTAATGGTTTGTTTAAGTCTTTCGTTGGATATGGATCAACTAGTTTTTCAAACCATTGCAGCATTGTTTCTTTCCTTTTTGCTTAAGGTGTTGATTATCAAAAAATAAGTGACTAATGTTTTAGAAACATATACTTAAGCTATGGTACGTTTCCTGTTTAAACATGCGTAAACCTGTTTGAAAACGCGCTAATCACTTTAAAATTACGCCAAAGTTTACGCCATAATAAAAAAAACCAAAAAGGCGTAAATCATGGGTTCAATCAGGCAAAGAAGCCTTACAGATGGTACGTTGCGGTTCAGGGCGGAGATTAGAATCAATCGTAAGGACTATCCTGAGTACAACGAAAGTAAAACCTTTAACTCCCGTAGAATAGCAGAAAACTGGCTATATAAACGTGAGAAAGAGCTTAATGATAACCCAGAATTATTATCGGGGAAAAATAATACTCAAAATCTAACACTGGGTCAGGCTATTGCAAAATACCTTGACGAGGTGGATGGGGTTTATAGCAAATCAAAAGTAAATACACTTAAACTGTTGCAGCGACTACCCATATCAAAAAGGCCATTAAAACAAATAAAGCCTGTCGATATTTCAGATCATGTGAACCTGAGAAAAGCTGGATATCCAAAGTTAAAGTTAAGCAGTGTTATTCCCAGCACCATACAAAATGAGTTAGTGCAAGTTCGGGTGGTTTTGGTACATGCATCAATTATGTGGGAGATGGATATAGATATTAACAGTTTTGACAAGACCACAGCGCAACTTAGAAAAACACGACAAATATCAGCCAGCAATAAAAGAGATCGGCTGCCAGACAGTGATGAGCTAAAAAAACTATTGCAGTTCTTTGCGCGTAAATGGAATGAGCAGAAACATAGTAGATATCCAATGCATTACATCATTCTTCTGGCCATTTTTTCATGCCGACGGGAATCTGAGCTGACACGTATGCACCTCAGTAATTTTGATGGTTACAATCAAACATGGTTGGTGAAGAATTTAAAAAATCCTAAAGGCTCACTTGGGAATAACAGGGAATTTACAGTTCTGGAGCCTTGCCAAAAGGTGATTGATTTATTTATGCAACCAGAATTAAGAAAAAGAATGTATAAAACCAGGCTGGATAAAGACCTTTTATTGCCATTAAACCCGAAAACAATCGCTTCTGAGTTTACCCGTGCCTGTATGATTTTGGGGATTGAGGATCTTCGCTTTCATGATTTTAGGCATGAGGGCTGTACACGCTTGGCTGAGCAGGGTTTTACGATTCCACAGATTCAACAGGTTAGCCTGCATGAGTCATGGAATACCTTACAAAGATATGTCTCTGTTAAAAAGAGAAGATATGTTCCTACTTTGGAGGATTTACTAAGCTTCATTGATGAAGCTTAGTATGGTCGCTGGCTGATTTTTCATACTCATCTTCTATCGCTTTTGCCAGGTCGTTGATATGGACCAGATAGGGCGCACGTTTACTCTTATCTAGCTTGAATACAGAAAATGGAAAAGCCTGATCACCCGCTTTTCTCAATGCTTCCGCCTTGCTTAAGTGGGGGTAATAGTCTTTCACAATATCCATGAGATTGGGTGTCATTGATCTGTACTTGACGAATAGTATCTCAGCAATAGTTAATTGAACTGCTGTCATTTTCTGCCCCTTAAACTTTCAGCGTCAATTTTTCTTTTTTTGTCCATATACCAGACATTATGTGTTGTTGTATTCATTACTGTCTCCAACACGCCTCTTTAAATTTTGCATCTGTCACAAGGTTTTCAATTTCACCTGGACACACATTTTGGTAAATGTGCGTCATGTGGTATCCCCAAACTGTTAAAACCCGTGTCCTTGAGGAGTAGCGATATTTCATGGCCATATCCTCATTTTTTCAAAAGACTGCTGACGTGCAGCCTTTTGGTTGGTCAATAGGGAAACTGAAACATCCCTGATCAGTTCATTGCCCTGCAATACCCTTTGTTTTGCCTGGAGAGCTGTCGTAGCCTCTACACGTCCCCGTAAGCTACCTTTGCCGTGAAGCTTGGCAACATACTTAAAGATGTAGGTTTTTACGCACTCCAACCCTCCATGTCCTTTTTTGCCTTGCACGCCTGTACAATCTGGTTTTCGTAGCGTGTTCCCTTAAACTGCTTGTAGATCACACCCAGATCGGCCTCGTTCTGTGTGTGGTGAATGGAGTTTAGGGCCTGCTGAAAATCCTGGGTCAGTTGCTGCGCCGCATTAGGCTGAACCGCTTGATTTTGCTGCTGCGGTTTCGGCTGTTGCTGTGCAGGCTGGTTCTGGCTGCGCTGCTGGTTTTGGGCAGAGGCATTCTGCTGGTTGTTCCGAGCCTGTGTATTGTTTTGCTCATGGAAAGCATCGGTATCAGGATCTTGGGTGTCATCAATCAGGAACAGGCCATTCAGTGCATATTTACGGGCATAGGAACTGGATGCGCCAAAAGTCTGGGCCACATCCATGCCTTTTTTGTTGATGTCCACACCTGCATGGGCGGAGATCACGGTCTGCTTGCCCTCGGCATCGGTAAAGACTGCCTTGGCGGTAATGACCACCACTGGTCCAACCTGCTGTACCTCATCACTGACCACAAGGGTCGCACCGTACTTTTTCAACAAGGGTTTTACACCCTCAAGAATGTCCTCAAGGCTACGGTAGTGAAAACTGCCAAACTTGTTCCATTTGCTTTTAGGTGCCTTTAACTCCAGCTGGATAAGCTGTAGGGCATCCTGAGTGGTGGCCGATGCCATTTGTTGATTCACTGCTGCATTCATCTTAAATCTCCTTAGGCACCGTTGTACTGCGCGTTGCGGTAAGCGATACGCTGCTCTTTGCTGTAGCGTGGAGTCTGGCTTTTAGCCCTGCGTTCTATAGCACGCTGGTAATTTACGATTTTCCTGATATTACCCTTGAACCAGTACATAGCCAGTTCATCCTCATTGATTGGGCGTGGCTGACTGTCTGGAGTTTCCTTTACCAGAATGGAATGCCAGTCAAAGGCGGCCGCCTGGGCACCGCCAAAAAATTCGGCATCAAACTCTGGTGTATAGTTTAATGACACCTTGGCCAGATAGATTTTTGGGCCAAGGCGTACGTTGTAGTAGCCGTTCACGTCTTTACAGATGAACTGCGCGAAAGGTGTGGTATAGCGTTTCTTTTGCATGACAGGCTCCAAATTACTGGTCTTACCCTGTGTATATGATGCTGAATCCCTAGTATTTACAGGGCTTTCAAGTCGCTGTGCGCCATAACTTGTCGGTTGTTTTTTGTGCGTCGATGATGGTGCAAAAGACTTGGTTTTAGGGTTTGAAATTGTTCGTAAATAGGTCATGGACTTACCCTCCAAACATGCCGTAAACGACAAAGGTAAGGGCAATCCAAAGCATGAATATCACCATAAGGACAGGTAATAGCTTTAGGGAATCTATGAAATTGGCTTTGAAAATTTCTATCTTGCTGACACGTAGTTCGGCAGCAGTAGGGTGCTGGTGTAAAC
Organism: Acinetobacter thutiue; assembly: GCF_030385805.1. Classification (NCBI taxonomy): domain Bacteria; kingdom Pseudomonadati; phylum Pseudomonadota; class Gammaproteobacteria; order Moraxellales; family Moraxellaceae; genus Acinetobacter; species Acinetobacter thutiue. Next base: position 733,386 of record NZ_JAUDZE010000001.1, on the reverse strand, counting down.
GTTGGGACGTTTGACTAGGTATAGGCTTTTGTTTCATACTTATCTCGCTGTAATGCAAAGCCCCGTCGCCGTCCAAAGTTTCGGGGCTTTTTGTTAGTTACGAAATAAATATTACCAAAAAGGTAATTAATTGCAAGAATTATTACCTTGTGTTTTGTCAAAAGCACCTAGAGTGTAGGGGCTGATGGAGCTTTATTAATTAAGATGGGTAGTAGAACCCGAATCTTTGATCATTCTTGCGCCCAGTAAATTCAATAAAGTTCATTTGTGATTTAACAGTGTCTGGTGGAACGTCATTTTCGATTATAATAATTTGTCCTCTTAATTTATATTCAGAAAGCCAAATATAAAAATTATCTGCAACCGATTGTTGAATTGAGTCAAAATCATTTTTATTTATTTTTGGATCTTTGTGTGTAACTAGTGGCGAATCTATTATAATAAAACCCAAATGAGGATGATTATTTTCAATTGCATATTGCATTATTGCAACTAAATATGCTGTTAAAAATATAGCTCTTTTACCTTTACCATACGAGATTCGTTCTCTTTGGTTTATTCTTAAGTCCATAGTTTTTTCATCAATAAAAACATTCATATTGATGTCAAAACCCCATTTTATTAATAATGAATAACATATTTTTGAAATATTATTGTATTGATTTGATAATTCCCTTTGAATTTTAGGTTTTGATGTTTTTCTCTGGGTTGCTATAGATAATAGTTTCTCTAATTCATTTTTCTTGTTTATAAAGTAATGAGAACTTTTTAAATTAATTTGCTTTTCCAGTAGTTCATCAAAAAGATCATTGTTAATTTCATTATGATAACTTTCTTGAATATTTACATTGTTAAATATTGCTGAATCTAATTCTTTAATTTTATTATTAATTTCTATTTTTTCATCTTTAGTTGAATTCATAACACCCAATAGTTGTGATTTTAGAATATTAGTAGATTGGTATTCATAATTTATATTATGCATAAATTCTAGGTCTTTGGTTGGTTCTGGTAGCTCAGCAGAGCATAGTGGACATGCATGATTGTTATAAGTCTCTAAAATTCTTTGTGAGTTTAAAGTGGCGGATATCCTATCAATATCACTTTCATATTTATTTAAAAGAATTTGAAAATTAGTCATATTATCTTTAATGTTTGATAATAACTGAGATTGATAATCCCTTTCTGCTCTTAAATCATTAAGCTCACGGTTTAATTCGTTTATCATAATTTTAGATGTATATTTAACTTGATTTAAATTTTGTATTTGACTGTCAATTTTAATGATTTGATCTTCAACTTCTTCAGTAGTAATATTGTTGCTGAGTAGCCAGCTATTTATACTAATTAATTCATTTTGATATACATCTATTTTACCAGTTAATTGATTTTTTTCATCTGTTGATGGTGGTAAAATAATATCAGAGTCATCTCTACCGAGTAATGAAAATGCAAGGATTGACTTTTTCTTTGTGTAGTCACCATCTTTTATTTTACCAATAAAATGTTCTTGTGAAAGGGTTCTCGATTCATCAGAAAATGATAAAGACTTAAGGGCGGAAAGAGTTACATTGGATCTTATCCCTGATTTAGTAAGAATTTGTTTACCCTTTAAACCTAAATTTTCAATAAAAAATCATTAAATTTTTTTTCAATTAGATTATCATTGTTTTCTGGTAATCTTGAAATGAATCCCTTATAAATACGTTCGATATTAAAGGCATAGTCTCTTATAATGCTATACTTATCATTATTAATATGAAAATTTAATATAAATTTAGTATATCCATCTGATAAACCAATATTTCTCGGAATTTGAGTGCTGCCTAAACAATAATTTAAACAATCAATTATATAAGATTTCCCCGTATCCGAAGGACCTTGAATTATGGAATTTTTGTCTAAAAAATCTATAGATACAGGAATTTTATTTTCCCCATAAACGATTAAGCTATTTAATGTTATATACATTTTATTTTCCCAAAACTTCTGAGGATAGAATTAATTCGTAAAGTTCATTTTCGTTAAGATGGCCAAACCTTTCAGCAACAATTTGGCATTTAACTATTAAGTCTGTATGGTATTTATTATCTAATAAGTGAATAAAAGAAAAGGTGTTTTCACCTTTTTTATAGTGAATTTCATTATTTAAAATCTCAGTATTTACTATTCCTTTTTTTATCATCTGAATTAATCCAGATTTTAAAGCTTCATATCGCAAAAGAAACTCCATTTGATGCATTGGAACTTCAGGATGAAGGCTTTCTATTCCAGTATAATTTTTTGAATAAATTGCAATATAGTCTAAATATGAAATCTTATTTATTGTTGCATAATTAGGTGATATATAGTTTAGTAATATACTAGCTCTAATTCCAAGTTCGGTTGGTGTGTTATAAATCTTCATCGTCGACCCATTTTAGTTTTTTATCATTTACTAAGTGATGACAACATCCTGATAGATCACCTGATTTTAATCTAAGAGACAGAGGATTATTACTTACATTGCAGTTATTGGCATGTTCAATAATTTTTGTGTGTTTTTCCATATTATTTTGATAAAAATTATAAAGAATTACTTCAATTGAAGTGAGTAAATCCTTAAGTAAGTCGTCAAAAGCATTTGGTATTTTATCGCGGCTAAACCGTTTTAAGCCCTGAGCCATAAAAAACACTTTTCTCTGAGCATTTAAATGTCTTTTATATCTTTCTGCTAACGTATCTAAAGTGAAATCACCTTTGGTTATGTTGTTATAAAGAGCCAATAGCTCATTAATATAGGTTTCTTCAAAATTTTCATAACTTATTGGAAGAGCAGGATCTTCTCCACGTCTTGGAAGTTCCCCAAACTTTTCCCAGTGTTTCGGGGATGTGCTATGAATAGCAATTAAACTCTTTGGTAAATAATAATGAAAAATTGTAAAATCAAAATCTTTTACAAATTTTTTGAACTCATTAATTTCTGCTTTAACAGTATAATTAGAAAAAACCCCATTATTTTTTTCAATTTTGTCAAGAAAATGAGTTTTAAAATTTTCACTTTCCATAAAAAGATCATGCAGCGTAGAGCCGATTTTTAAAGCACATAAGTAGTATTTTCTCGGTTTCGTATATTCACCCGAAATTAGCATATCAAAAAATTTGGCTAATTCAGGATAGAAATTTGTCGGATTCATTGACTCAGAATTATAATATTTTGCCTGATAAAGATCCCATGTATTTTCATTGGCACTATTAACTTCTAGATAAGCACAAATATCTCGACCTTTATCGCCAGCACCTCCCAGTTTTATAATGTTTTTATAATTTTCTTTATTTTTTAACTCTATGACACAATCCTCAATAAAGTCTTCCCATTTTTGATCATCATTTAATAAAAACAATCTTTCAACTGGGGTTACGGGATTAGGTCCTAAATTGTATGACATATTTTTTCTCAGAATAAATTATACATCTCTATATAACCCAACAACTTTTCCGACCAATTTGCATCCTTCACGAAGCTCCATGATTTTTCCAAGCCATTTCGGGTTTAAGGGTTCTAAATACATACCGTTACTTTCTACTATTAATTTCTTGAACGTTGCTTCTGTTTCCCCATCGCAAGCAACGATAACCAAATCACCTGTTTTTAAATCACTAATTTGAAAGTCAGGATTTACATATATTTTGTCGCTAGGACGGAAGTCAGGAAGCATTGATTCTCCAACAACTTCTAAACCATAGCCATGTTTCCCAGATTTAGGATTTGGGGGAAGCCATTCTTCAAACTGGGTATTGGAAAGTATTGCTTCCGTTGATGTCCAAGTACCTGCTTGTACCCAAGAAATCACAGGGATCAATTTACCGATCAATGGTATTGCTTCAGAAACATTCGCATCTGAAGACTTAAATTCTTCATCATGTGGTAGGTCTAACCATCCATGTGGTTTCCCAAAAGCATCTTCGATTTCACGAGCTACCTTATTACCAATCCCTTTGATTGGCGTAGTGCCTGCAAACTGACTTGTTTGTGACTGACCTTTATTAATCTTATTAGCAAAGTTAGAAACACCTCCTACTTGGTCAACCAAAATACGAGTGTTGTTATATCTAATCGTTTTGCTGTCCATACATTAACTCAACTTTTTAGCAACATTTGCTACAGAAAACACCTAACAGGTAGTTTTTAAAGAGAAAACTACCTGTTAGGTGTAATTTTACTTTTGTCACCTTAAAGGTAAACAAGAAAAAAGGTTGTATTTTAATTACCTAAAAGGTAATATTTGGATTGATTAAAGAGGATCAATCTATGCGATTTAGAGACTTCATTTTAAAAATGACTCCTGAGCAATTAGACAAGTATGCAAAAGCTGCTGGTACAACAAGTGGTTATCTAAAGACCCATCTTTTATATGGGTATAAAGAACCACGTAGAAAGCTCCGTACAGCTTTAGTTAAAGCAAGTAATGGACAGGTTTCAGAACAGGAAGTCTTACAACATTTTGGGTTGTATCCAGTTCAACTATTACCTAACCAAAATGGTAATGAGGTAGCGATCTAATAAACACGTTCAAAAGGACAGCCAATGAACATATTAGATGCGGCTTACCACACGGTTCACGACTTTAAAGGCGGGGCAAATGCACTTGCATTACGCATGGGCATCAAAAGCCCTGCGGTACTCAACAGCAAGGTCAACCCAAACACTGAAACGCATCACCTGACTTTGCTTGAAGCCACAAAACTAATGGGCATAACAGGGGATTTCCGAATACTCCAGGCGATCTGTGCAGCACATGGCAAGGCAGCCATCGACTTACCCGATATACCAGAAAGCCATAGAGATAGTTGCCTGATGGATACCTTTTTAAATCTGGGTATCAAGAAAGGTGACGTAACGGAACTATTTAGGGAAATGCTGGCAGATGGACGAATTACCAGAGGCGAGGCAATTGATATGGCAAAGGTCATACACGACATGCACGTACTACTTGCCACGCTGGAACAACAAATCAACACCTGTATTGAGGGCAAATAAAACCGCCTCCAGTTTTAGCAGCGGGAAGCGGTTTATGGCCTTTTATTCATACTTGCTAAGCGAGAATAAATATGAACGAGCACAATCTAACAAAATTCCCTCCACGGGGCAAATACTTAAATGACCCGCAAGGTCGTTCACAAGAGCAGATAGACAACGACAACTATGCCGATGCGCTGGAACACTACCGAGATACCCGTAATGCACTAGAGCAGGCTCTAGGCGTAGACCGTGACTTTGAGAAAACCAGTTGGCTAGCAGCCGAGGCAGTCGAGGATTCACGCCGTAACGGGGATAAATATGCCCTGATCAATCGTTTTGAAACGGCAGTGATCGACAGGCTAAAGGCAAAGGAGAAACTCTGATGGCTAGAGCAAGAAATATTAAACCGTCATTTTTTCAGAATGAAGATATTGTCGAATTGCCTTGTGAAGCAAGATTGCTATTCATTGGACTGTGGACATTGGCAGATCGGGAGGGCCGTTTAGAGAATCGCCCTAAAAAGATCAAAATGTCCCTTTTTCCTGCGGATGAAATAAACGTTTCAGAACAGTTATTAAACATTTCCAAGTATGGTTTTATCGAGTTATACAACGTTGATGGTATGGACATTATCCAGATAACAAACTTTATCAAACATCAAACGCCGCATGGTTTGGAGAAAGATAGTGAGTTACCTGACCCAAATGGACTATATACGGTCTACAATCGCAACCCGAAAAACAAAACCATTGTTGGAAAACCGATTTATTTAAAACATGAAAAACTCCACGATTTCTATAATAAAACAGGGGAATTTTCAGTCAATAACACGAATCAGGAGGCTGAAAACAGTTTTAACAACTCAATTCAGGACGTCAATAACGATATAGGTTATTTTGCAGAACAGGATAATAACAGTTATGAAACTGTTTCTATCTCAGACCAAAACGCCCTGATTCCTGAATCCTTTAATCTGATTCCTGATTCACTGAATCCTGAAAATAATAAAAACATATGTCCATCTGACGATGAACCTGTGGCTGAGAAAAAAACAAAATCAAATTTTCAAAATGAAATTCAAGAAATCTTTGCGTTTTGGAAAACCACGTTTGGAAAAAATGATCGAACGATTCTGGATAACAAACGAAAGGGCAAGATATTAACCAGACTCAGGGAGGGCTACTCGGTTGAAGAGATCAAAAAGGGCATTGTCGGTTGTTCCAAATCAGATCATCACACACAGGGTAATTACACTGATATCGAACTCATCTGTCGTGATGCTACGCGTTTAGATCGGTTTATTGCCAATTCCAAACAAGTTCAAGGCGGGTATCAACAAGATACACCACACTCTAACGAACCAATAGATTTCTCAAAATACCGTGAAGTGGAGGCAGCTTGGTGATATCACGTATTCACAACATTCCGATGGAACAGGCAGTTCTAACCGCCTTGATGACCACAGCACTTTCGTATGATGTGGTTGGAAATGATCTTGATGAGGATTGTTTCTATCCTGAACGTCATAAGCAAATCTATAACGCAATTGTGGATTTATCGAACAATAACAAGCCGTATGACGCTGTCATGGTTGAACAATGGCTTCGTTCAAGAAATATGCTGCACCTGATGGGTGGTGAACAATATCTCATGGATTTGATGGCTGAAGCACCGAGTAGTTTTTTCAACTGTGACGCCTACATCACCCAACTGAAAAAATTCAAGGCGCATAGACAAGTGGAGTCCATTGGACAACGCATTACGGCAATGGCTCAGGATATGACTCAACCCGATGTATTCGCTGAAGCTGAGAATATTTTAGGACAAACCGATAGTGCTGAACAAAACGACAATGGCTCAAGCTTTGAGGAGGCAATCCAGAGTGCTTTGACACAAATGATTGAAAAAGCTGAGGCAAAGCACAAAAACCAATTTACTGGCGTGCAGTTCAACCTACCTCACCTTGATCGCCTCATTGGTACGGTCCAGAAAGGGCATTTTTGTGTTGTGGGCGGTAGACCAGGTTCAGGTAAATCCACACTGGCACAGATGCTGGCGATCAATACCGCAAAAGTACATGGCAAGGGTGTTTTGTTTGTTTCTGCTGAAATGGATCGGGAGACGCTAACGAACCGTATGATCAGCGCACTATGGTCTATTCCATACCACAATATCCACAACGCTGAGCTATATGATGGGCTTTTAGGTGATTACGCAGCTTGTAGACAGACCTATGAAAAACTACCTATCTGGATTCAACCAAAACAGAAACCATCCATTGGTGAAGTGCGGTCTTATGCCAGACGAGCAAAGCGCCGTTACAAGGGGCTAGGTTGCATCATTGTTGATTACTTGCAGCTTCTTAGAGACCCAAGCCGTAAAGACCGCTTTCACGAAGTGAGCTCGATTAGCCGTGAATTGAAATCAATGGCAAAGGAATTTGAATGTCCTGTGATTGCTCTTGTTCAGCTTAACCGTGAAGCGGAGAAAGGCAAACAGCCTAAAGCTTCGGATATCAAGGAATCAGGGCAAATTGAGCAGGATGCTGACCAGATCATTTTAGTAAATCCATTGGTTGATAAAGACAACCTAACGCCTTTAGGGATGACCCAGTTATGTGTTGTCAAAAACCGCCATGGCAAGAAAGGAAATGTCTGTGTTCGAGATTATTTAGATACATGCCGATTTAAGTGTGTTGAGGAGCAAACAGATCAATAACAACAAACCTCATAAATTTTAATTTGAATTGTTTTAGGTGATGAGATGAATACAGCAGTACACATTATGCAGACGGTGGATTGGAGCAAATATGACCTACCTGATTGGCTTCGTCAGTGTGGTGCTTGGCAACGTTCCTGTAAGGGTGGGAAACAGGCTGCCAACCCAATTGCTGTAGCGATGCAAAAGGCAAAAGTCAGGTTGAAGAAGAAAGATCGGGCCAAACTAATTGCCTACTACCTTTGTGACACTCAGGAGCTACAACAAACTGCACACCACAAAGTGTCGTGTCAGATCACAGATGATGAGGCGAGAGCTGTACAACGCTTAGTGCTTGATATTATTAATGGTACTGATAGTGAAGCGACTCTGGAATGGATGGACACCATCATTGGCCGATATTTCCATGACCGTTCGTGGGCTGAGCTGGAAACGCCTGATCGTACAGTAATGGATGCTAAATATGATGTTCGCTGTGGATTGGCCGCACTCCATGTACGGTATTCGTTCATTCGTTATGTGAAAGGTACGGTTTAATAAGAGGGTACTAAGATGTCAGCTCAACAATTTAAATTGATTCATAATTTTGAAGAAATATCAGCTAGACCAAACTTTATGGAGTCTGTTCATATCTCTCAAAATGAGGATGGTATCAAGATCAAGGATCTCGTTGGACACTATCAGTTTAAGGAACGCATTAAATGCGGTATTGCCCAGTGCGGAACAAAGCATCTGAAAGGCTACATCGTAAAGCTGACAAATGGATTTGAAATTGTTATAGGGCATGTTTGCGGAAAGAATAATTTCGGTGTGGACTTTACCAATAAAGAGCGGGAGTTTAATACTCAAAGAATCCATGCAGAGCAGTATCAGACCTTAAAAGAAACTTTTGAAAAGTTACCTGAGCTTCAACAGCAATTTGAAGAGGTACTGGACCAGACAGGTAGGCTCACGTTTATTGATATCAAAATGGGAATCAAAAGACTGCAAATGGAGGCTTTTGACTACTGGATGAATCAAATTATCAAGGCTAAGGTTACATCGAAAGGCGCGATTACTGAAGAGCAGTTTAAGACTGAACAAGAAAAGGAAATCGAGGAAGAATTTAGTCAGGGTTGGGGTAAAAAGCAGTATGTACGTGATACCAAGACCGTTACCGTTGCTGTCATTGATGAATATGATCTAGTTGCCGAATGGCACGAGGCAGAGAAGTTAAAGGCTTATTTTGAACGTATGCATCGGGAGATCAGAAACCCTGCTGGTATGCCTAATAACGTGTTTAAAAAGCTTATTAAAGACCTGAGAGATTACGAACATAACCTAGATGAGTTAAAACGGTTTTGCACACGTGGTAATCGGTTATTTACACAAGAAAATCTGATGAAGTTCTCGTTGCTATTTAACAAATCGGATGATTTGAGCAAGGTGAGGGTGTTTGCTGAGCGATATGCTTAGTGTTGACAATTGACAACAAGAGATTATAATTTGAACCATAGTAAAAGGATTATGAATGAATAGGCATCCTAATAAACATATCCGAGAGGCGATTGAATATGCAATTGAAAACGGTTGGGATGTTGTTGAAACAGGAAAATCAGGTCACGCATTTTGCCGTTTGAAATGTGTACTTGGTCATTCTGAGCATCAAATGAGTGTCTGGAGTACACCAAGAGACCCAGAAACCCATGCAAAGCAAATCCTTCGTAAAGTTAAGCAATGTAATGGAGATGAACTATGAATACTTATCACTTTACTATTGTGGTACGTGATGCTCGTTCTGACCTAGCCAATCTTGAAGATAAATTTTTTGAAGCAGGTTGTGATGATGCATTAATCTGTAGTTATAACGACACTGTGTATCTAGAGTTTGATCGAGAAGCTGAAAATGCAACACAAGCGATTAGATCAGCTTTGGATAACATTCGCTTATTAGGATTTTCAGATTTGATTGTAGAGGAACAAGGTTTCTCCGTACTTTCTGAAATGGCTGATCGAGCAGGGATGAGCCGTCAGGCACTTTCATTATATGCACAGAATAAACGTGGTGATGGTAATTTCCCTCGCCCTATGTATGGTTTATCTTCGAAATCTGCAATGTATTCTTGGCCAGAAGTAGCAACCTGGTTATTTAAACAGGGAAAATTAGAGAAAACCCATTATGAAGTTGCAAAGGCAGTGATTTAGGGTCTTGACCTTGATCAAGGCAAGTGCTATTTTTGCTTTATAGTGGTCGAAGTGTAAGTAAACCACAGATATTAAAGCTCATCGAAAGGTGGGCTTTTAATATTTTCAATAAGTATGAAGAATCTAAAAATTGGAAATCACGTTTCGATGAACACTTCTAAAAATCATCACTATGTCCACGAGTCGTATCAAAAGAGGTTTTATTCTCAGGATAAGAAGTTGTATGTAATCTTAAAAAAAGATAGATATAGGGTTCAAGAGACAACAGCAGCGAGAATTTGTTATATTCCTTATTTAAATACTATAGAATTTGAAAATAATAAATTTGAAGGAATCGAGACATTTTACAGAAATATAGAGAGCAAATTGGCAGAAATTCTTTTAGAAATAGATTTAATTAATAATGAATATTGTGGGATTTTTGGAAATGTTGTTAGTGAAGAGGAGGGACAGTTACTTTTTAAGACAATGATAGCTTTGATGTTTTGGAGAAATCCGAATCAGACTGTAATTGCGGAAAAATATATCGACAGTATTTTAGAAGTTTATGATGCCGCCCATAGCGAGGCAAAAAAAATGATAGGTTTTGATCGGAAAACAATAAAATTTTTTCAAAAAAATATAAAAAAAGAATCAATAAGGAAATTTGTGCAGTTTGTCTTACTACCGATTTTTACTTTTAAAATATATGAAACAAGCTGTGCTATCAGGAGTTTTAGCACAAACGGTGATATCCTCATTACATGTGATAATCCAATTATATTTAATGAAGACATATCTAAATTGTTTTCATTCGAAGATTTTATAATGCCTGTAGATTCGGGAAGATTTTTTTCTTCAGAACAAAGTAGATTATCGAAGCTAAATATATCTAAAATTAATAGATTATTAGCCGATAAAGCGGAAAGTTATGTTCTGGGTTCTGATCGAAAATATTTAGAAGATTTATCCAATGTTTTAAAAAATATATCTAATATAAGTAAGTAGATAATTTAATAGTCAAGAGAAACCACCTAAAGGTGGTTTTTTAATGGATGAGATTTATGAACGAAGTCGGATTTCTGATTCAGCAGCGCCCGTATCCTCCAGACTGGATTTTCGCACTTGATACCCCAAACTTTGTACCAGCACCTGAATTATGGCGATGGATAAAGTCAATTTTTCTCAATCCTGAACATAAGCTATTTAATCCTGATCATGCCCATTTAGGTGTATATCACTATCCGCAAATCGCTGTAATGTGGGCTAAAGGTGGATTTAAGAAACAAGGTCGCTTTGTCGTTGGCCAAGCCGAAAAGATCATGATCAATGCTGGTGGCTGGAAGAAAGAACGTCAGGAAGAACAGTTTTATCAATGGTTCAATGATCTGCCAGATTACCTAATCACAATTGATGCGACATATGCACAGCAAGCCAATGATATTGATTTCTGTGCCTTGATCGAACATGAGCTTTACCACATTGCACATAAGAAAGATAAATATGGGGTTCCATCCTATAACCGTGAGACTGGTAAACCTAATTTAGAAATAAAAGGCCACGATGTAGAAGAATTTACAGGTGTGGTTCGCCGTTATGGTGCAAATAAGGAAGTGCAGGAAATGGTGAATGCTGCAAATCAACGTCCAACAGTGGCTAAGGCCGATGTCTATCATGCTTGCGGAACTTGTTATTTAAGAGTGGTTTAGAATTTTTTTTACCATTCTACCTTGATGTACCTTGATGGAATGGTTGAAATGGCACGTATTACCAAAAAGGTGAAACTGTTCATCGTTAGGATGCTTGCTGAGTTTGAAACACCCACCAAAACATCCAAAGCAGTTAAAGACATTTTTAATGTTGATGTCTCGCCACAGCAATGTGAGCTATATGACCCTACAAAAAGAATGGGGCAGGATTTAAGTCAGGATTTGAGAGATAAATTTTTTGAGTATCGCCGTATAGCCAATCAAGAACTTGAAGCTATTCCAATTGCGAATATGCGTTATCGCTTACAGCTTCTACAGGGCTTGGTTGATAAATACCCAGACAATCCAGTTTTGATCCCCAAATGGGCTGAGCAGGCTGCAAAGGAAATGGGTGGGCAATATACCAACAAACAGGAGGTGGACCATACAAGCAAGGGGGAATCCATCAATAAACCTACGACCATTGAACTGGTAGCGCCTCATGTCAAAAGTACAGATTGAACTGCCGCCCAAACTCATTCCAATTTTTTCATACCCCAACCTGCGCTACCGATCGTCATGGGGTGGCCGTGGTTCAGGCAAGACACGTACCTTTGCATTAATGACCGCCATTAAAGGCTATATGTTTGCCGAGGCGGGTGTAAGTGGTCTGATTCTGGGTGCACGCGAGTTTATGAACTCTCTTGAAGAGTCATCAATGGAAGAGATCAAGCAGGCAATACGCTCGGTACCTTTTCTGGATGCCTACTACGAGATTGGTGAGAAATATATTCGGACCAGGAACCGCAGAGTACATTATGGTTTCTGTGGTCTACGCCACAATCTCGATAGCATTAAGTCCAAGGCAAGAATTTTACTGTGTTGGGTGGATGAGGCTGAGACGGTTAGTGAGATTGCCTGGCGCAAATTATTGCCAACCGTGCGTGAAGCCAATTCAGAGGTTTGGATCACATGGAACCCTGAACGTCGGGATAGCGCAACCAGTAAACGGTTTAGGCATGGTGAGATTCGGGACACCATTACAGGTGAATTGATTGGCCTGGGTGTGGAAATGAACTACACCGATAATCCGTGGTTTCCAGAGGAACTGGAGATTGAACGCCGTCAGGATCAGGCAAACCAGGATGATGCAACCTACCGATGGGTTTGGGAGGGTGACTATCTTGAAATGTCTGAGGCGCAGATATTTAGAGACAAGTTTGAGGTTAAGGACTTTGTTCCTGATCCATATGGCTGGGATGGTCCCTATCAGGGACTGGACTTTGGTTTTGCCAATGATCCGTTGGCCTGCACCCGATCATGGATTCATGATGATTGCCTGTGGATTGAATATGAAGCTGGCGGTGTGGGTGTTGATTTAGACGACACAATGGAATTGCTGTCAAATCTTATTCCTGACGTAGAGCTATATGTGACCTATGCCGATAATGCCCGACCTGAGTCCATTAGCCATTTAAAACGGCATGGATTAAGCAGGATCAAGCCATGTGAAAAGGGCAAGGGATCGGTTGAAGATGGAATTGCGTTTATAAAGTCATTTAGAACGGTCTACATTCATTCACGTTGCAAAGAGACCCTGAACGAGTTCCGAAATTACTCATACAAGAAAGACCGACTGACTGATGAAGTCTTACCGATCATCGTGGACGCATTCAACCACTATATCGACTCAATACGCTATGCCCTAGAGAAGATATCGAAAGGCAGACACAAATCAAAACCTGCAACGGCAGGGAGCCGTACATTCAATTAAGGTAAACAGCAATGGCAAAGTCTAAAAACAAGGACAAAGCGCCTAAAAAGGCTTTGTCCTATGGCAACTTATACTCTCAAGAAGCTGTTACACAGTTTTTAATCAACTTTGGACGTCAGCCTGATACTGATGAGGTGCTTCGCAAAGCTGGCATTGCACGTCATAAACTAAAGGTCTTGCTGGATGATGATGAAATTGCCCAGGCAGTTGAAACCCGTATAGATGCTTTATTGGCAACGCCGTTTCGCATAGAGCCGAGTGATACCAATGAAGCCGAATTGCTCAATATTGAGTTAAAGGAATGGTTCTTTGAAATCGCATCAGGATCGCTGAATGCACTGTTATTTGGCTATTCAGTTCAGGAAGCGGTATATGAATTTAAGCCAGATGGTTATGTTGGGTTGCAATGGATTGGTGAAAAGCCAATGCAATGGTTTGAACCCAAGAACGATGGACGCTTGATCTACCGTCAGGATGGTACTGGCAGGGAACATGAGGTAGACCAGAAACTAAAATTCTTTCTAACCCGCCGCAAGGCTTCCTATGAACAGCCTTATGGTAAAGCTTTATTGGCAACCCTGTACTGGCTGTTTTTCTTTAAGCAGAATGGCTTTAAGTTTTGGGCAAAGTTTCTTGAGCGGTTTGGTACTCCAATTTTACTGGGTAAGGTTGATACAACCGATACAGGTGATATGGCAGAGGCATTATTGAATGCACATGCCCAAAGTGTACTTGCTGTAGATAAAGAAGATGATGTCCAGGTCCTTACAGCTGGATCGAATGGAACAGCAGGTTCATCCTTTGATATGTTTCATACCGTACTGATTCGCCAAATTCAGAAAGTGGTCCTTGGGCAAACGCTTACAAGTGGCACTGATGGCACTGGTAGCCGTGCTCTGGGCGAAGTACATGAAAATGTACGTCAGGATAAATTAAAATCTGATATGCGTTTAACCGCACCGACATTGCAGGCAGTGGTTGATGCACTGTGCCTACTCAACGGATGGCAAGAACATAAGATCATCTTGGGTGAAAAACCAAAAACGCTAAACAAGGAACAGGCGGAACGTGATGCAAGCCTTTTTGCAAGTGGTACACGTTTTACCAATAAGTATTATATGCGTGAATATGGCTTTCAGGAGGGTGATTTGGCTGAACCGCAGACACAGCAGCCAGTGCCCCAGTTCACCGCGTTACCACAACGGGCTTTTTCATTTGCAGCCAGCGTGAAGAACCTATCGCCAGCACAGCAGGAAGTTGAGGAGCTTACAGACGGGCAGGGTTCAATTGAGTTGCTGAGTCAAAGGCAGGTCAATCAACTGGTCCAGCAAAGTGAAACACCTGAAGCATTGGCCTTTAATCTGATGCAGCTTATGCCAGGTGCATCCAAGACATCATTCACAACGAATCTGGAAAGGGCCTTGTATGCTGGTGATGTGCTTGGGTACGTGACTGCCAGTGGAGGAAAGTAAATGCAGCCAGTTACCTTTCTTGAAGCCATGCAGTACGCCCAGGCGCGTAAAATCATATTGCCTGATGAGTTCTACTCATTTGACCTGCGCACCAGACAGCTTGCTAGCACCGTTGGTTTTCTATCAGGTATCGAACAGATTGAAACGGTGATGAAAGCGGTCAACAAGTCCATTGCTGATGGTTCAACATTTAATGACTTTAAGAAGCTGGTGGCTGAAAGCGAAATTATATTGCCTGAATCTTATTTAGATAATGTGTTTCGGACTAACATCCAATCAGCCTACGCACATGGGCGGTGGCAGCAACAGCAGCGGAATAAGGCAGCTCGACCTTACCTGATGTATTCAGCGATTGATGACAGCAGGGTACGACCCATCCACTTGGCCATGAATCGGATTATCCGTCACATAGATGATCCGTTCTGGTTGACATGGTATCCGCCTAATGGTTTTCGCTGCCGTTGCACTGTAATCGCATTAACCGAGGCACAGGCATTGAAATACGGCATCACGTCAGATGAGGATTTACCACGAGTCGCCGTTGATCTGGGTTGGTCCACCAGTCCTGCTGATTTTGGTGACCTGTCTGATCTGGTTGACCAAAAGATTGCGGACTCAATTCTGGACAAGGAGTTTTTACTTGACCAGAAGCAGGTCATTAAGGCTGAATGGACTGCAAGTGAAAAGCTGACAAGCCTATTGGCACCGATGAATGAAAGGAGCCGTGACCTATTTGACACGATTGCCAATACGGTGATTCCACTTGACCCAACAATCAGGCCCAGCGCAATTAAAACGTTCCTTGATTATGTGATGGGCAATGATGCGGCACTTACAGCTTATCTGGGCAATCAACAAATCAGTTTGGCTGAGGAAGTGCTACGCCGTTGGATCAAGGCAGACATGGCGCAGATTCAGGCGGTGGCATCCAATACGGCCAAGGTTGTTTCAGGTGCATCAACGTTAAATTACGTGGCTTCATTACAGGTTGGGCAAACAATCACTTTGGATTCCCCATTGATGTTGGTGGCATCCAATACCGATGTGGTTATTAAGGTCGAGAATGCCAAGGGTTTGGGCATTGATCTGGAAAAGCTTAACGCTGGACAGGGGGTGTTGTTTGAAATTGGCATTTCATTTGAGGTTGTATCGATCACAACGGAGAAAGGGCAATTGGTTTACACGCTAAAAGCCTTGGTAAATTAACTTTATGAATCTTAAAAGCCGTCCATTTGGGGCGGTTTTTTATTGGGTGAAATATGGCAGATGAGCAAAATAAATTCTGTTTTCGGCTAAATGAGATCGCACTTGATCAGCCAGTTGAAAACAAAAAGCGCACTTTTTCAGGTGTGGCATATAGCGGTGAGGTAATTACCGACCATTGGTATTGGGATCGGGTGATTTTTGATCTTGACTCAATGCAGGTCAAGGGACGTATTCCCGCATTGCTTGAGCATTCATCACGGCAACGTGCTGGGGCAATCAATAGTCATGCAATCAACCATAAGGATGGCTTTACCGTTTCTAGTGACTTGATGAGTAATGAGTTTGGTACTCAGGTCGCCCAGGATTCGGACGATGGCTTTCCGTGGCAAATGTCAGTGCGTATTGAACCCTCAACCATTGAGGAGATTCAGGCAGGTACAGCAGTTACTGTAAACGGGAAAGTGCACCAAGGTCCAATTACTGTGTTCCGTGGTGGCCGTATTCGTGAAGTGTCTTTTTGTGCCCTGGGTGCAGATGACAATACCAACGCTGTGGCAGCAAGTCATAGCCCTAAAAAATTTAATCAACAAGAGGACACAGACGTGACCGAACTAGAACAGGCAAAAGCAGCACAGCAAAAGGCTGAACAGGAACGTGATGCAGCACAGGCTGAATTGAAAAAGTTCAAGGCTGACAAGCGAACTGCGGACATTACAGCACTGGAAACCGAATTAAAGGTTCAGTTTAGTGCTGAGGATAAAACAGCGTACACCAATATGGATGATGCAACATTTAGCTTTACAGCTAAACAGTTGCGTCAATTCTCAAGCAAAACACCTGAACAGCAACCAGCACCACAGCCTACACCTGCACAGCCTAATCCAGCATTAGCGCATCTATTTACGCATCAGGCAAATGGTGGACAGGGTGGTGCAGGTCAGCCGCAGGGTTCCGCACTCGACCAGGCATTTAATAAATTTGCAGCAGCACAAGGAGACCATCAATGAGTCGCACAGTAACAGTAACGGGTGGTAGCACTATCACAACCACTATTGAAAGCCGCCAACTCGTCGTTGGTGATGGTGTTCGTACTGAAAATGCCAAGCCAACAACGGCAACGGCTTATAAACGTGGTGACCTGATCGCCGTGAACGCGGCCAATGTTGCCACGCATCCTGCTGTAACAAGCGGTGTGGTGGGCGACTGGCATGCCATTGTGGTTGAGGACATGACAGCGGAGCAATCCACCTACCATGCCGCAAATGGCCTTGAAATGCCTATCTATGTGCAGGGGCCTTTTGATGTTGCCGTGGTAACGGTCAACGGCACCAAACTGGCTACCAACCAAGTGGATGCGGTTCGCGCACAGGGACTAAAGAACAAAATCGAATTACGCAAAGTCGTGGGGTAAATCATGAGCGTTAGTTTTACATTTCAAAATGCACCAGTAGAACTGCTGGACATTCCTCAGCTGGTCTTGTTAACCGACACCACAAAAAAGGTGGATACCTGGTTAATGGACCGTTTCTTCCCTCAACGGGTGTCTTACTCCAAGAAAGAGGTGCCTGTGGGCGAGTTGAACACGGCCACACCACTTGCGCCGTTTGTCAGCCCCAACGTTGCAGGCCGTCAAATCAATGTGGCTGAATCTGGCAAGGTTGCTTTTGTGAAGCCAGCTTACTTAAAGCCGATGGTGACCATTGTGCCAAGTGATGTTCAGGATTCTGCACTGGTCTCACAGTTACGCCGTTATGGGATTGTTGCAACAGGATCAAATCGTTTAAGTGATGCGGAGTTACTGCTGATTGACCAGGCACAAAAGGCGATTTACCTGCGCCAGTCAATTGAAAACCGAAAACTGCTGATAGCCCGTGATGTTCTGCTTTACGGTAAAACCACATTTGCATCGGCAGACTTTCCATCCTATACCGTTGACTACAACCGTGATGCAGCATGTAACTTTGCGCCGCTGGTGAAGTGGAACCTTGCCAATGCCACGCCTGTTCAGGACATGCAAGGCATGATCAACATTTCGGTTGAATATGCTGGGGTGGCACCCAACCTGGCACTGACCTCATCAAAGGTTTTCAATGCCTTGATCCAGAATGATGAGTTTAAGGAAAAGTTCATTAAGCCGTATGCAAGCATCAGTGTTCCAATCACGCCAACATTTGATGATCCAGCTAAACCGCAGTTCCGTGGCACAGTGGATAATGTCCAGATCTGGACCTATGACGGCACCCACAACATGAACGGATCGGTTGAGCGTTTCATTCCTGAAGATTTCTTTGGGATGATCTCTGATGCCAATGGCTGGATGGCGCACTGTGCGATTCAGAATATTGAGGCCTTTGGTCAGGCATTGGAGTTCTTCTTAACCCAGTGGCAGGAAAAGAACCCATCGAGCATTCAAATGTTGGCTGAGTCCTCACCACTTGCTGTGCCAAACAATAAAAACGGTTTGGTTGGTGGTCGTGGCTTTGTTTAAGGAGAACTAAATGCCAAAGTACATTGCAAAACAATCCATTGGTCATTTCCGACCAGGTAAGGAAGTCACGGGGCTTGAAGATAAACAACTTCAGGCCCTTTTAACATCTGGGGCAATTGAGGAATATACGGAGCCTCAACAGGAACAGTCCGATGATTCCTCCAGCCAGTTGCAGCAGCTTGCCGCTGAAATCGCTGATCTGAAAGCTGATAACCAACTGTTCTCAGATGGCAAGGTAAAAGCGGATGCCGAAATCGCTGATCTGAAAGCTCAGGTTGCCAAGCTTGAAAAAGACTTGATCGCAGCAACCGCGAAGTCCACCAAGGCTGGTAAAGCCACTGCGGATGAAAACGCAGACAAGGGGACGCCAGAACCAACCAAATAAGGTGATTTATGTATGCAACAAGACAAGACCTTGAGCAGAGGTTTGGCGCAGATGAAATAGCAAACCTTGAAGCCATGCAGACTGTACCAGGAGCGCTTGAGGAAGCGCTTCAGGATGCCACAGAGGAAATAGACAGCTATGTCGCTGTGGCCTATACATTGCCCTTGCCTGAAATTCCAAGCACCTTAAAACGTGTGGCCTGCAATATTGCCCGCTACCGTCTGTATTTTCAGCAACCAACGGAAGAAGTGACTAAACGTTACGACGCCGAGGTGAAATATTTACAGCGTGTGGCTGATAAAAAGGCAGTGCTGCCAATTAAGAATGAGCAGGATCAACCAACAGGCGAGCTTCCACCGCAGTCACCAGCAACCATGCCAATCGGCACCACCTACAAGAGTGGTGTTTTTGGCGATGCCGTGCTGGACATGATGCCAGGCATTAAGTGAGGTGCTTATGCCAATTGCCATAACAGTTAAGGCGGATGGTGAATCGCCAATCATGGCCTTAATGGAGCACCTTGTTGGATATGACAAGAAAGCCATGTTTGATGAGATCGGCGCTTATGGCGTTAGTTCGACTCAGATGCGGTTTATTGACCAGTCTGGTGTGGATGGCAATCCATGGAAACAGTCATGGAGAGCCAGGTTGCAGAATGGACAGACTTTGCGAGACACAGGCCGCCTGATGAACAGCATAACCTACAATGTTCTAGGTGATGGTGTTGAGTGGGGTACAAATGTGGAGTACGCCGCCACTATGCATTATGGAGTCACGATCTATCCCAAAACAGCAGGGTATTTGGTGTTTCAGGTGGCAGGTAACTGGCGCAAGGTAAAAAAAGTTGAGATTGAACCAAGGACATTTTTAGGTATCAACAATGAAGATGATGAGTCAATCCTCAACATCATCGGGAGGCACATAGGTGGCTAACTTTTTTGCTGTACGTGCTGAAATTGCTGAAAAGCTCAGGGAAATACCTGGGTTTAAGCAGATTTACACGCCGTTAAATTCTGTTTCTGTCACTGAAATGAGCCAAGTTACACCCGCAGCCCACGTTAATTTCCACCGAGTTCGCAAGGTGGATGATGCGGGACGGGGTAAAAGTAATCTGCTGGGACTGCAATGGGCGGTAACAGTGGCCTGCCGCAATGCCCAGTCACAGCGCAATGACATTACGGCTGTTGCTGATGAGGCGGGTGAATTTCTGGATCGGGTTATTGAGCTTCTGGGTGGATGGGAGCCTGACAGTTCAATAGCACCATTGCAGATTGTTGATGTTAAGGATGGGTATGGTCCAGCATTTGTCTATTACACCGTGATCTTTGAATCACAAATGATTATAGGAGCTGCTTAACATGGCAGAGAAACAATACAGGGCCCTACAACCTGTGGGGCGGTTCAGCAAGGGTGACTTTGTAGCGGGTTTAAGTGATAAGCAAATCACTGATTTACTTGCAGCAAAGGTCATTGCTGAAGTTGAAGAAGAAAAACAGGCCGAAACTGAAACACAGGTTGTGGAAGTTAAGGCAACACCGAAGTCTAATAAAGAGGTCAAGACAAATGGCTAAGGAATATATCTATCTTCAGGGTAAGTTCTATTTATCCAGGATTGCAAACGGTGTTGCAGGGGCAATGCGATTCATTGGCAATGTGCCAGAGTTTGAGATTGCAATTACCGCAGACCTGATTGAGCACACTGAAAGCACATCGGGCAACAGTACAACGGATTTCACAATGGTGAACACCACGGGTGTGGAGTTCTCAGGCCAGCTTGAGGAAATCAATCCTGAAAATCTTGAGTACATACTTTCTGGTACCAACCATGAAGTTGCATCAGCCACGGTGACAGACCAGAACATTGGTACCGTGGTGGCGGGTGAGGAAATCATGCTGGATGGATATAACCTGTCTGCCGTGTCATTTAAGGATTCCACTGGTACGCCCGTTACGGTAGACCCGTCCAAATACACGCTTGACAGTAAGTTTGGCACCGTGGTTTTCAATGATGTGACTGCACTGACCATGCCATTGAAAGCAACCTACACCACAGGTGCAGTGACCCACACCACGATTGCCTCTGATCTAGAGGAAGAGTATGAGCTTTTCTTCAAGGGCATCAACAAGGCCACCAAGAAACACATGGCGGTGCGGTTATGGCGTACCAAGAAGTCACCTGAGACCACATTCCCACTAATTCACAGTGAACTGGGGCAGTATGAGATTCAGGGGCAGGCTTTGTCAGATGTTGAAAAAGAGTCTGATTCAGCGCTTGGGTTATATGGTCATATCGTGACGATTCCAGCAGCAACTTAAACACACCGTGCAGGCACAGGGACGCATCAGCGTCTTTTTTTGTGCCTATATAAAAGCAAAAAGCCCACGATTCGCAGTCGATGGACTTTTTTATTTCCAACCTTTAAGAGTCACGGATAAAGGATGAAAAATTTCTTTAATTATACCCCCAAAAACCAAACAAAGGTAGACGGTAAGATGACAGCAAAAGATTCAGGTGTAGTTGGAAAAATCAACGCTTATGGCGACTTGCTTTTCAAGATTGGCTTAGTTATTTCCATGCTGCTAATTGCATTTACATATTTTTATGTAGGTGTTTTAAAGTGATAGATGAATTAAAAGAAAATTTAAGTGTCATTGTTGATGCTTTTTACCACAATCCAGTCGCTCTTGTATTGGTTATATTGATTGTATTGGGTTGTGGCGCATCAACAATTTTGACGTTTAGGCTTGTCAGGAAATATGAATTTTTAGCTCTATATTTCTTAATTTTTATCGCATTCTTGATCTTTAGCTTCTATGTGAATTTGTTTATAGAATTTATCAAACTAATTAGGTGATGAAATGAATGACTTTTTTCTAGCAAACAATGAATCATTGCCTTATACATTCATTGACCAGAATATCCAGATAAAGCAAATTCAGGTAAAGGATATAGATCGATTTGCACAATATGCCAGTCAGTTTAAAAAATTGGAAAGTTATTCAGTAGAAACAATTACGCCGTTAATAGAGCCATATATTCTTCAGGCTATGGGTGTTTGTTCCATGGCCACTACACTTGATGCAAATAATTTTGCAAAGCATTCAGAAGAGCACACATTAATAGCTGAACTGATTTTAAATATTATCCATGTGAATGAGGCCTATTTTAAGAAAGAAAAGGTGCATCAGGGTTCAGGGCAGAAAACCAAGGATGTGAGTTGGTTCCAGTCATTTGCATACCTGACCAAGTTTGGCGGCCATAGACCTGATGACATTATGAATATGTCATATGGCGCATTCCTAAAGTATCTGGATGAAGCTCAGGCAATCGAACGCCAGCAGATCAAGTCCTATGCGATTGCAACCAGAGTGGCTAACAATGCCAAGCAGAGTGGGTGGGATAAATATTTAAAGCAGTTGGATGGTTGATCTAGCTTAACGCTATTTTGGTGTGTATAATTACACAATGAACAGTAAAGACATTATCAAGCGCTTGGAACAAGAGGGCTGGGTCAAAGTGGGTGGTAAGGGTGATCATGAAAAGTTCAAGCATCCTGAAAAGCCTGGGCATGTAGTTGTGCCACACCCCCGCAAAGATATGCCTATTGGAACATTGCGTAATATATATAAACAAGCTGGCTGGGAATGGAGGTAAATATGTTGTATCCAGTATATGTTCATAAAGACCAAGATTCTGCTTATGGTTTAACTTTTCCTGATTTTGACGGGTGCTTTAGCGCCGCAGATGATATGCAGGATATTGCACGTATGGCTCAAGAAGCTGTAGAAGTGTATTTTGATGGGGAGGATTTAGAGTTACCTGAACCATCAAGTCCTGAGCAGTGGATTGGTGATGATCGTTTTGAGGGTGGGTATTGGTTGTTAGTGGATATTGATACCTCTAAAATCAATAGCAAGTCTGTACGTATTAATATCAGTATGCCAGAGGCATTGGTTAAACGTATTGATGCAGTTGCCAAGAAACAACATTTAAGCCGCTCTGCATTTTTAGCTAAAAGCGCAGAAATGGCGTTGCATTAATTATGGAAATCATAACAACTAGATAAAAGAAAGCCCCAAATGGGGCTTTTCCATTTAGTTAAGACTCAATGTACTGTCGCTCCCGATAGCCCAGTAACCAAGGATGGTAGCTGTATAGGCCGCTTAAAACTGGAAGCTTATACTATCTATAAAATAAAAAGTTAAATATTTCACAGTTTTATAAGCCACTTATCAGTTTTTTCTAAAAAATTTAGTTAGGTATGTATACTGAACTTTCTATATAAAAAGGGTAAAAAACCATGAAAAAAATAATCTTAGGTACATTAATCAGTGCAGCAACAATGGGAAGTACGTTTGCGGCTTGTACCTATAATTTTGATGCAACGGCAGCGCAGCTTGCCCAATTAAACACTGGCACGAGTGTATTTCCAAATATAAATAACCAGAAAGTGGGCTTTAACATTACAGCAAACATGGGAACAATTGGCTATGCAGCATTTAGCTCTGCCTATGCAGCAAATAAGAGCCCTAATAACAATAGTGGTGATGGCGATGTAACATTGCCAGCAACGCCAGGCATATTTGCATTTGAATATAAATTTAAGGTGCCTACCTATTTGTTATCAGGAGATGAGGGCCTAGCTTTTTTTCCAATTGCAGCAGTAGGAACATTCAATAACGAACAAGCTCAAGCTATTGGATTAGTTTATACAAATAATGTTTCAACCAATCCAAATAAAAATGAATTTAGATTATTTATGAATTTTACAGGGAATGGTTTTAGTATGCCTGTTACCACAACTGCTAGTGGATACCAAACCATAGGTATCTATGTAAATATGACTAATGGTCAGGTGGGTGTTGTACATAATGGGGTGAATAAAGGTTATATTGCAACCTTAACAAAATGGTTTGATAAATTTGCTTTTGCAAATGCTGGTGCGCAATATCAATTCGCGAATAACTCATCCAGCTTAGGTCAAGAAGTATCAGTTGAGTTAATCACTGACCACACCAAACTTCAAAATACTTACCCTACAGGAACAACTGATATTTGTGGAAACACAATTTAAACTAATTAACCCGCTTCGGCGGGTTATTAATGAGAACGAAAATGACATTACAAGGATTGATCATTGTTTTATTTGCGATGAGCTTAGCTTTTGTGACCTATTTATATGTAGATTACAAAGAGACAGGTGGATATGATAGAAACAGTCACTAAAGAATGGATGGGTGTAAGAAGTATTTTGAGGTTAATAATTGATTGCTGAAATTAAGAAGATTGTTTTTAGTGTCCTTAACTTATAAATTTTTTGAAAAATACCAAATTACAGTGATATTTAAGTTTTTATGGTCGTGCTACTTTTTAATCTTAATTAATAAATAGTGGTAAAAAATTATGGGAATAATAATCTTAAATCCTGAACAAGCTAAAGGTCAGCTTACCGAGGCGATAAAAACACAATATCCAAACGAATATTCAGATATTATAAAAACTGTTCAGTGGACTTGTGCTGATGAATTGAAGAAAAAGCTTGGTACAAAAGCTATTTTTGGTGTGAATCAAATTTCTGTTAAGGCAGCAGCAGAATTGGGTTTTTCTTTTGGTGAAGCCTCAGTGGATGCATCATCGGTAGTCTTTATTGCTGACTACCTACGCTCTATTACTCAAACCGATATTCCTGAGCTTCCTAAAGAGTTGAGAATAAATAACCCAATTAGCTCAGTTACGTGGGGAGTTGGTTTTAGAATTGCAATTTGTGTAAAACAATTAGAGGCACATGCCAAAATGAGTTTGGGCTTTTTAAGTGCAAGTGCAGATCTGAGTGCATTAGATTCGTCATTTCAATTTGCATCAATGGGTATGCCTGAAGAAACAGTTCCAGAAGTGATTCTTAACAATGATGGTACTTTTAAATCAGAACAGCGTATTGCCTTGGGCCAGTGGATGACTAAAGTAGATAAATTGATTATCAATGATGACGAAATAGGACAAATTAATCCGCTTATAATATCAGCATTTGTAGAGGGGATTAATCCAGCACCTCCAAAGATTCAAACTTCTGAAATTTATGCGTTATCATCTATTTCTAAAAATTTATCATTCAATCAGGCACAAACGGAACTTAAGAATAGTGAAGCCAAACTTAAGACAATTAATTTGTACTCAGTGGGTGATTATTATAAAAAATATATGGGTTATCCAGTATTAGGGGCAAATCCTGGCTTCAGTGAAACGATTCCAGAAGAGGTATTGGTTAATGGCATTCCATTGGATGTTTGGGCTACCAATTATCTTAATGAGTTGAGCTTGATAACAAACTCTTTAAAATAATGAGTGATAGAAATCACTTGATTCTTTTATTTTTAAACCTAATGAATTTACCTTTTAGAATTAAGTAAGATAATTCAGTAAATTGGGAAAAGTTCGAAAAATAAAGGTAGCACAGCAAAAGTTGTGCTACCTTACTAAACCTGCGTGCAATGGTCACACAGGAAAATGGTGAAGTTAAAACAACGAGCTACGCTGTAGCTGATGCATTTGGGAAAAAGCATTACAATGTGTTTCGAGATATAGATAAATTGCGTTGTTCTGAAAATTTTAAAAACCTCAATTTTGAGGTTTGCTATGAAAACAATGAGTTACAGAATGGAAAGCCTAGAAAGTTCTACCGAATGACCAAAGATGGCTGGATGTTTTTGGTTATGGGATTTACGGGTGAAAAGGCAGATTTAATCAAAGAGCAATTTATTGATGCCTTTAATTGGATGGCTCAACAATTAATACAAGTGTTTCAGTCGAAATGGGCGAGATACAATCAAATGTGTCTTGATTATAAAAATAGAAAAGAACAGGTGAGTTGTTCGGCCCGTAATATGCGTTATTGGCAAGATGATAAACCAGTATTTGAAAGTGAATTGACGAAACTGGAAAACGAGTTATCACCACAACTGCAACTTGTGTGACAACATTATGAAATTAGCAAATCAAGGGTGGCATTCGAAATGTCGCCCTTTTTTATTTCCACATTAGAAATGCCGAATTCAAGATTTTAAATCCAGAATTCTTGATTGGATTCTAAATGTGACCAAATTTATTGTGAGAATAAAATGTCTAAAGAACTAGTGTTTAAGGTTGTATTACAGGCTGATACCAAAGATTATGTATCTAATGTTAAGCAGTCGGAAGATGTTACCAAGGCGATTGTTAAAACAATTGCAGAGGAAGCGGATAAGCTACGTGAAGCATCAGAACAAGCGGGCAAGGAAGTCGGGAAGATTGTACCTGATGATTTAAAGTCAAAAGCCGATGATGCCAAAGCAGCAGTGTCAGAAGTTTCCAAGGCAGCAGATGAACTAGAAAAACAGTCGGGTGAAGCATCTGCAAAGGTCGCTGATCTTGGCGATAAGCTAAAAGAAACTGGTAATGATGCCAATATTGCCTTAAAAAATATTGGTGAGATTGTGCCAGAAAGCACAACAAAAATGGCAACTGCGCTTACCCAGAACTTGACCAATGCAACAACGGCCATTAAAAGTGCTGGCATAAATGCAGGTGAAACAGCCAAGAATTTCACTGAGTTTGGGCAGGTTTCAGAAAAAGCTTTGGGAGTACTGAAATCTGATTTAGATCAGGCTAAGCAGAAATTACAGGCTTTTTCTACAACCAACGCCAAGCCACAGGATATTGAGTCAGCCCAACGTGCAGTAGACCAACTTGAAAAAGAAGTTGAGCAGGCAGATCAGGCTTTCAACAACTTTACTCAGGCATCTAATAAGGCAAATCAGGAATTAAGGGAGACTGAAGCGACATCTGATAAAGCTCAGGTTGGCTTTTCAGTGCTTAAAACAACAATCGGGACGCTAACAGCAGGTTTGGCTGCACTGGGTTTGGGCTTGACCATAAATGAGTTGATAGCCACATCTGACGCAACTCAACAGATGGCATCACGTCTCAGAAATGCCACAGATAGTGTTGAAGAGTACAACCAAGTTCAAAGTAGGCTTTTGGAACTTGCAAATGCAACTTTCCGTCCACTAGCAGAAGCTCAGGAGGTTTACCTAGTTACAGCAGGGACAATGAAGTCATTGGGTTATAGCACAAATGAAGTGTTAACCCTGACTGATAGTCTGGCTTTATCATTCACCCATAATGCCACCCGCGCAGATCAGGCACAGTCTGCCCAAGATGCTTTAGCACAATCTTTAGCAAAAGGTTCTGTAGATGCTGATGCATGGATGAGCATCATCACTGGTGCTGATAATGTGGTGGGTGACCTTGCTCGAAGCACAGGACGTACTGAGTCGGAAATTCGCAAGTTAGGTGTAGAGGGTAAAATATCTGTAAATGAATTAACCAAGGCATTGATTGAATCAAGGGATCGAAACTTTGAACTTGCATCAGCAATGGAAAATTCCACTGCGGATGCCATGCAGCAGGTGAGAAACAATATTACAGCGCTCATTGGTCAGATGAATGAGCAATACAATATTTCCAGCCGACTAGCGAGTGTTATTCAGGGGTTGGGCGGTGATCTGGACTGGATCGCAGTATTGTTTGATGATGTCATGTTGGCTGTTGATGCTTTATCTGAAGAGTTCGACAGCATTGATCCAACTATTTTTGAGTCATTAAAGCAGGCTATTTCCTCAGCTTATGATGCCGTAAAGCAAATCAGCATTGGATTGTATGAGTTGGGTGAAATTTCAATCAAGCAGTTAAATGATGGACTCAACAATATTGTAGCAGTTTTGGGATCATTTACTGGAGAAGCAACAAAAGCAGGAGATCAAGTTAGTTTCCTGACACGTACCACCCAAGGCTTGAGTATCACATTTGAAGCTATATCCGATGTGGTATTTGCCTTGCGCCTTGTTGTGATGACTTTGGCTGGTGTTTTTTATGATTTAGGTGTTGTTATCAATGGTGTCTTGGCAACTATTACATTTGGTGATGTGAGTGACCAGTTTGCTGCCAATGCAGAAAAAATGCGACTCAAGGCAAAGCAATTCTATGATGATGTTGACCAGCTCGCTTTAGCACATGAATCTCAGGCTAAAAAGAGGCTGGATGAAGCTGTAGAAAGTGAAAGTGAGAAGAATGCTCGAATCCTTGCTGAAAACAAAAAAGCCCTTGATGATCTTTTGGCTATTCAGGAACAGGAGGAGCAGAATAGTGACAAGCTTCAGTCGCGTAAATTAAAGGCTGTCACTGACTACGCAACAGAAGCAGTGCAAGCCAATAGCGGTGTTTTAAGTTCAGCACTTGAACTGGAATTGGCGCAAAAGGGTTATTTCGCTACGGTTGATCAGGGTGGCAAAGTTGTTGTTACCCGTTTGACAGAAGCAGAACAGGCCACGGCAGCAGCTACCCTTGAGATCAAAAAACAAGAGCAGGCATTTAAGAATGCATCTGATACTGGCGCCAAACTTGGTGTCGATCTGGAACAGGTGGTTAATAAGGTATCTACTGGCTTTAGCGATGCACAAGGTCAGTTAAATAACTTCGTTAAGCAATTAATGATTGCTGGCATTGATGGTGAAAAGTCTGCGGATATGATCTATCAAGCTTGGCAAAAGTGGTTAAGTCAGGCAAAAAATACTGCTGAAATTGATGAAGCCAAGAAAAAGCTCATGGAAATGGGTGTTGCTGGGCAGGTGACTGGTGAGCAGCTTAATGCGGGTTTTAAACTTGCCAGTGCAGCAGCAAGAGACCTAGATCCTGCATTAAATGATGCAAGGGAGGCGGGTAAGGCTTTAGGCATTGATATTGATAAAACTGCCAATATCATGTCGCAAGGATTTAGTCAGGGCAGTACAAGTCTCGATACGTTAAAGCAAAAACTTGAAGAGGCAGGGATCACTGGTCAGGAAGCATCTAACACTTTATATCAAGGTTGGAAAACTTGGCTTGAAAAAGCTGACAGCCAGGTGGAGCTTGATGCAGCCAAGGCAAAGCTTAAAGAGTTTGAGGCGCAGGGCGTTTTCTCAACGAAGCAAGTTGAAATGGGCATGTTGGCTTTGAAATTACAAGCTCAAAAGGCTGCTGAGGCAACTGATGAAACAACAGAAGCATTTAAACGTCTTGGTATTCAAACCAAAGAGCAGTTAAAACTTGATGCTGAACTTGCATTGGCTGCCTTTAATAAAGTTCAAGCAAGTGGTCAGGCTACGGCTGATGGTTTAAAACAAGCTTATGAGCGTGTTATACAAGCTGCTATTGCATCTGGTGATCAGGCCGTTATTGCCAATGCCAAGGCGAAAGCCTCTTCACTGGGCTTGCAAGTTCAAATTGATGAAACAGGCAAGGCTGTTGTCAAAACGACTCAGGAGATCGTTGACGCTTTGTACCCGATTGGTTCTGCCGCTGAAAGTGCCACTGGTCGAGCAGCACAGGGCTTCAGGGACTTAGGCAGAACTGCCCGTGAAGAGGCTCAAAGCAGTGCCGATGCATGGGCTAAGGCAATGGAGGAGGTTGCTGCTAAACGTGCTGCACAGGCAGCGGAAACAGCCAAAGGCCTAGGTCAAATGGCTGATGGTCAGAATGCAATGGCACAGGACTTCTATGACCAACTGATTGCAGGTGGTATGGAAAAAGGCCGTGCAGAGGCACTTAAAAAAGAGGCCATGACACGGATGAACAACCAACTCATGGATAGTTTAAACGGTGGAACAGCGCAAGGCAGGTTTGATGCTGCGGTGGGTGCCAATGCATCAAAAGACTGGATGGACAATATCTTAAAAGGATTAAGCCATTCTGGTTCAGTGTCCACACCTCAGATCAATGCCCCAAGCATTCAGCCACCTGTTATTCAGCAGCCAACAATGCCGAATATCCCAACCGATAGTGGCCCATCTGTAACCTACAACATTCAGTTTGGTGGGAAAACCATGCAGATTAAAGGCTATGAATCCCAACGGGATTTAATGGATGAGTTTATGACAACCCTTGAAAGTTATAAAAAGAGTTCGTGAGATGAATTAAATGAGACTAATACGCAAAGCAACAACCGAAGCCGTTCCATTAGAGAACGGCTTTTTATTTTCTGATGAGTTTGACTGGAAGCCTGTCGAGCAGAATATTGAACGTGCGATCGATGGCACCTTGATTGTTCAAGAGGGCAAAAAGAAGTCAGGACGGCCAATTACCCTGCTATCCAAGACAGACAAACAGGGATGGATTAAACGTTCCAACCTTTCTGTAATTCAGGAATGGTCAGCATTGCAGGGGGAGCAGTTCACCCTTGTTTTTGAGTATCCGCACGACATCCGCCAGTTCAATGTGATCTTCAATCATGCCGAGGGTGCGATTGAAGCAACTCCAGTACGTGGCGTTCCATCCATTTCCGAGGGCGACTTTTACAGAGCCACATTTAGATTCTTAGAGGTGCCTTAAACTATCTATGTGGAAACCCAATAAATTTATCACTTTAAATTAAGGTAGATAATTCAGTAGGTTACTGGTTATTTAAAATCGTTGGGTAGCATAACAAAAGTTGTGCTATCTTGTTGATACTGTGAAAATTGCTGTTGGGTTTTTACTGTAGTTCATCGCACAGATGATTTAGAAAATTTATTAAATATGTCGAAATCAATTTCGAGTGTAGTTCATCGCACAGATGATTTAGAAATTTTAAAATCAAGGGGAATAAGCCTCTTGATCGTAGTTCATCGCACAGATGATTTAGAAAATGTTTTTATTCCTCGATTGTTTTAAGAAAATGTAGTTCATCGCACAGATGATTTAGAAATGACAAAATACCGCCAACATCTTCGTCAGTAAGTAGTTCATCGCACAGATGATTTAGAAATATCGCTTTATTTTTCTACGCGGGAACGCTGTGTAGTTCATCGCACAGATGATTTAGAAATCAACTTCAGAGGCGATAAACGCCTAGTTTTTGTAGTTCATCGCACAGATGATTTAGAAATGAAGCACCAGAGATTATAGATGGTGATCTAAGATTGTGGCTGCATAGAGGCAGAGGACAATATAGATTTACGTCAGTCCATGACGCATAGGTGATGTTGAGCATTTAACTGTATAAATATTTGTATATAATTAAATTTCCATCATAAAAGGAAATAAAATGAAAAGTATAATCTTAGGGGTATTGATTAATACAGCTACAATTGGAAGCGCATTTGCAACATGCACTTATAACCTAGATGCGACTCCAATAGAAATCTCTCAGTTATATTCAGGACAGAATATAACGGAAAAATTTCCTACAGTTGTTTCACAAGATTATGGCTATAAGGTTACTAGTACTTCTGGTGTTTTAAACTCACTTAGACTATATGCTGCTGGCAGTTCAACATTTGTACAAGCTGTATCCTCATGGGATGCCTCCAATTCAAAAGAGGCCACTCTTAATGGTGATATTACATTACCAGCAACAGGAATTTATGCTATTGAGTTTAAAATAAATAGTTTTCCCTACTCAGTGTTGTCTGGTTCCACTGAATATAATTTGGGAGCTATGATTATTGGTACAAGTAATAATCAAAGAGGGGTAAATATTATTCCAACCTTATCCAATACATCGACTGGATTAAAATTAAAAATTGAAATTGTTGATAAATTAGGGGGAACATATTACACCGTAAGTTATCCCGTGCCTACTCAGCTTGAAAATTTTAGATATGGTATATATTTTAATCAAGATTCCAAACAATTAGGAGTAATTGTTAATGGTATAAATAAAGGATATATTGGCAGTCCAATGTCTAATAAAATTGATGCTTTGGGCATTATTTTACAAGGGCGAAATTACAATATACCTAGCTATGCTGCATATTTAAATAAAAATATTACTGCTAAATTAATTACTGATAAAAATCAGATAATCTTTAATTATCCAGTAGGTACTAAGGATATTTGTGGTAATACAATTTAAGATTTGAACCTCTCATGGACGTTTTTTTAATTTTCTATTGAAAAGGTTTACTATTTTCTTAAGAGAAGCCGACCCACCGAGGTCGGTTTTTTTATTGGAGCATAAAATGCCAGTACAAACCAACAACCTTGTTTTATACAAGTCTGAGCGCTTGACTGACACCCCAGATGGCGGAGGTAAGTATTCAGGTCAAACTGTAGTGGACGGGGAAAGCAACAACCTTTTCACCGATGTGTCCGAACTTGACCGCACCATGGGCCGCGTGTCACTGCGTAAAATCTTTGCCGCCGTGAACAACAATGACACAGAGGCGCTGATGGGATCAACTGTATTCATTTCCAGGAATCCAGTTGATCCTAACGTTTCAGCACTGCTGTTCAGCACCCGTTCCCATACGGACACCCGCGATTCAGCACAGAACCGCCTGGAAAACTATCTGGCAAAAGGTGCTCAGGCAGTAGGTTCATTGCTTGATACCGCATATTCAGGCATGAAGTCATTTCAGGTGGCGATGGGTAAAAGTGAAACTGAAAACAATGTCGGTGACACTATTGTCCTGGTTGTAAGTGAGGGGACAGTCAACGAGTTTGCACAGTACGTGCGTATCACCAGCGTTGAAACCCGTATAGCAACCATACGCGTGAACAACAATGATGTTGAGTACAAGATTGCCACCTATGGTTTTCAGGACCCGTTATCCCGCGACTTTGTAGGAGTGTCTGCGTTGCAGTGGTACAACAATGCCAAGCCAGCCACCACGTTACGCGATTCAATTGTTGCCGATGCGGGTGTCTACAACGCAAGTGTTGCGCTGGCGGATGATGTTGCGGTGGGGAGTTTCACGGTTCAGGCTGAGTCTATTTTTTCCCAATTGATTCCCTCGTCACAGACCGAAACGCCGTTGCTGGACCTGAATGCAGTCAGCGAAAACCCTGCACTGGTGGCGGGTAATGTGGGAACCATCACTGTGCAGTACACAACAAACGTAAATACAGCACAGAGCCTTTACCTTGGATCTAGTGTATTACCTGGCTCTTTGTCATTTACCCTGTTTGGGCAGGCAATTACGGACAACGGTGGAACACTGCGGACGACAACAGGCACTCAGGTCGGAACAGTTGACTACCAGACTGGACGCATTGTGTGGACCAATGCCATTGGATCAGGCAACGCAATCCTGAACATTGCCTTTACGCCAGCGTCTGCGCCTGTACAGCCATTTGAATCCTATGCCTTGCCCGTAACCCAGAACAACCAGGGCACAAACTGGACGGGAGTGCTGGTTCCGATTCCCGCACCAGGTGCATTGTCCATTTCGTTCATGGCACAGGGAAAATTCTATGTGTTGAAAGACAATGGAACAGGGCGGTTGGTAGCAGCCAATGAGTCAATCGGTAGTGGCTCAATCAATTACACAACAGGGACATGGCTTTTAACCACAGGTGCATTGCCAGATGTGGGCACACCAATCCTGCTGCAATGGGGTAGCCCGATTACCACCTTTGCCCGTGCCAATCTGCCTGTGCTGCCAGCAGCAATTAATTTTGACCTGGAACAACAGGGAGTCAAGACAGGTGTGGTTGTTACATGGTTGCTTGAGGGTGTCGAAAAAACCGCAATAAGCAATGCACAGGGGCAGTTTACAGGTGATGCCACTGGGACGGTCAATTACGCCACAGGCATTGGCAAACTGATTCCAAACAAGTTGCCACAAAAAAACACCGTGTTTAATTTTGCCTTTGATTTTGGTGATCCAGAAACGCAGACAGCAAACAGCATCACGCCCGACAGCAACCAGAAGCTAAGTTTCACCATTGGCACAGGTACAGCAGTTCAACCCAACAGCGTTGAGCTGACCATTCCTGTTACTGATGAACTAATGGCTGGTGATCAGTATGTTGTACTGACTGACAGCCCAGTCAATGGTACGACTGGCAGTTTGGTGGATTCACTGGGTGTTGTTCGCGGAACAGTCATTTACTCAACTGGCGCAGTTGAGGTCACGCCAGTGTTGAATGCCACTGCTTATAGAAGAGTCTATACAACAGTTACTTATGGAGCAGCATAGTCATGGGTTTTATAATGCCACAAACGGACAACATATTGTCCGAGATAAAGACACTGAAAGCGTTTGGAGCAACAAATATCAGCGTAAAGTATCGCGACACGTCAAGCATATCCGCATCAACCAAACAGGTGACTGCAGATAAACTTGGCTTTGATTTGACTCAAGGTTTTGATGAGCAGATTCTGTCTGGGTCGGTGCGGTTCAAGCTGGGTGCCGATACCTTTATTGACCGTACAGGCTTGCTATACCGTAATGTGGATTCAGCCACAGGCAGTGGCATACAGTCTGGTACCATTCAATATGGTACGGGTATTGCCGAGTTTGACTCGTGGACTCCCAATGTTGACAACCAGCTCACCTTGCAGTCACTCACCACCACGACGGATATGCTGCCGATCCACCATGTCAGCTTTAGGACACCAACAATTCCGATTCGCCCTGGTTCATTGACGGTTGTTGTGGCGGCTATCGCGGGTAGCCAGTTGATATTAACTGCTGATGAGGCAGGCATTATTGAGACGGCTCAGGCGCATGGTTTTGTTAACTATGAGACAGGTTTTGTTGACATTTATTTCTATGTCAAAACTGAGATAACTGGTGCGAATAGAGATGCGATCGAGGCAGAGGAATGGTACCTGCCACAACTTGAGTTTACTGAGGCGGGCAAGACCTACATCAATGTGCCGTACTGGATTGATGCAACTTCTGTACGCTACAACGCCATTGCCTACACCTACATTCCGCTTGATTCAGAAATCCTTGGGTTGAGTGCTACCCGTTTGCCACCTGATGGTCGTGTGCCGATTTTCCGAGTGGGTGACATTGGTGTGATTGCATCATCAAAAAAACAGGAATTACCAAGCCATGTTGCGGGGCAGACTTACCAGCTTGATGACCAGCGTATTTCATGGTGTGAGCTTGAGGACAGCAACGGTGTTAAAGTCCCGTTCGATATGTATGTGGTTGATTATGACTATGGTCGAGTCACCTTAAGTGGTGACTTTGCACTTAATGCCCTGGTTGCGCCTATTTCAGCAGCATATCGCTACCAGGACATGGGCCTCATCAATGATGTGCAGATCAACGGCCAGATCACATTAACAAAGCCTGTCACCCACAACTATGATGCTGACAACTCGATTGTGGGTTCAGCGCTGGTGGTGGGCGATATGTTTAGCCGTTATACATCCAGGTTTGTGCAGGAAACCTGGAACAATGTTTGGGCTGATGTGCCAAGCGGTGCAGGCATTTCAGCAAACTATAACGATGCGCTGTACCCGATTCAGATAACAAATAAGGGCGCGATTCAGGAACGCTGGGCGCTAGTATTCACTGATAATGCAAATTTTAGGATTATTGGCGAAGTATCTGGACAGATCGACACAGGCAATCTGAACTCAGACTGTGCACCAATGAACCCTACAACCAATGCCCCATATTTTAAGGTTAAAAAGGAGGGTTGGGGTACAGGCTGGGCATCAGGCAATGTCCTGCGCTTTAATACAGTGGCAGCCATGTATCCAATCTGGTGTATCAGAACCGTGAAACAGTCTGAACCAACAACATTGAGTGACAACTTCCAGATTATGTTCCGTGGCGACATTGATCGCTAGATTTAAACCTAAACATGGCTGCAATCGCAGCCTTTTTTAATGAGGGAAATTTATGATTAAGCAAACGCAAACCAAGCTGTTTGACTTCTCAGATGTGGGTTTAGATTTTTGCATGGGTTCTAAAAACAAGTTTCCTGAAGTATTTAAAAAAATGCTCTCAGCAGGCTACAACCTAAAGATTGCAAATAGTGTCAGCATCTCAGGCAGTCAGGTCATCCTAACCTATGGTGTAAATCATGGCTATGTTGCTGATCGTGTACTACAGGTCACAGCAACAGGAGGCTTTAATAAAGAGGTTTATATAGACAGTGTGACTGCAAGTACAGTGATCTGTACGGTACTAGATGGAATCACAGCAGGTTTAACAGGGGCTATCAATACTAAAATTGCACCGCTTGGATGGAGTCTTGTCTATGAAGTCGGCAATATCCATGTCTACAAAATGAGGCATCTTGATGATACGGATAGATATGTACGGTTTTGCTTCCAGAATAATCCAAACCATCGAAATGCCATTGCCGTGTGCATTGGTAAAACAGCGAACTTAACAACGGGTGTGATTGATGACCCGCTTGCATTACAAAGCACGGCAAGCATTACGTCACCAAGTGCTGCATGGTTGCCCAAATGGGATACATACTCAACCACCAGTTCACAGGCGAATTTCTCATATTCTGAGGGTTATCCATCCTTTGGCAAGGGCATGTGCGTTGGTAGTCCCTATCATTTTGCTTTTTTGACAAATGATGGCTATACATCCGCCCCTCATCACGTTTATGGAATTTTTCCAACGGTTTGTTACGAATATGAGAAACTGGATTATCCTGTACTGATCGGGATTACCCCCACATCAGGTGGTGATGGTGCAGGGAGCAGCGCAGGCAATTTTTCAAGAACTACTGACACCAATGGTTTTGCATCAATCGGCAATATTCGGGTCCGTTTCGACAGTGCCAGTTCAACTGCATCAGAGTTGATGAACTCAATCACACCAGCGGCAGCAAATTCTTTTTTATCTGCGAATTTTGAAGAGTTCAATACAACAACAGTAAAACCCCTGGAGATTTATGAACACAGTACAGCACAGCATTTGGGCTACTGTTATGGCATATTTCTGTGTCAGTACGGGGTAACTGATACGCCATGGATTGGGATTACAAACAACCCCCTCATTACAACTGATACCGATTTCAACAACTTGATTATTGTTGCTGCTTCTGCCGCCTATAATGAATCTGCCCATACAGCAAGATTCCTTGCAGTACCTGTGGAGACTATCAAGCATGCTTAAAATTTTTAGATGTTTTTATGGTGGTTATGATCCTGACCACTTAAAACTGGCAGAACATGGCTATAAGGTTTTGCTGCTAAATGACTCAGCCAAACGTATTATTTCAATACTAAATTCAAGTCAGGGCTTTGGCAAAATCACAGGCACAACAAAAAAAAGAGGGGGAAACTATTCACCTGTGCCTGTATGTCTGTTTCGTCGTGACAATAGGCAGTTGCTTTGGGAAACACAATCCAAGGCTGATGGTTCTTATTTATTTAGAAATGTTGTGGTTGGGCTTGAATGCTTCATTGTTGCATTTGATCCAAACAATCAATACAACGCCGTGATTCAGGACAAGATAAAGCCATTTGATGGGAGAAAAGATGAATGAGTGTAATTCCATCCTTGGCCGCAGGGCTTGTACAACTGCAAGCACTGGCAAATTTTTTAGATCAGGGTAGCGGAAACGCTACCTTTGTTTATTTTGATAGTACAAAACCTGCAAATGTCGGGATTGCATCTGATCCAGCAGCAAAACTGGTAATGCTCAATTTGCCTAAACCATGTTTTAAAGCATTGCTTGTAGATGGCATTGAACTTCACCCTACAGACACAGGTATGGCAATCAATGCAGGGGTGGTTAAGTGGACACGTTTATATAATGGTGCTGGTGTTGCCGTAGCTGACTTTTCTATGGGTATCGACATTATCTTAAATAGCTACGACATTGCCCTTGGCTCATTTCAACAGCTTGACTCAATAATCTTAAAACCGTTTATGGGGTGATCTATGGCAGGTATTCGTTTAGAGTTTGCACAATTTGGTGACTTTGATTCATTTGATATTCACCGATCTACAACATCGATGGATGATATTGAAAACCTGCCAACAGCTTTGGCAACGGGTTTATCAACCATGTATTACATTGATGCTGATATTGTAAAAAATCAGAAATATCATTACCGAGTTGCGGTGTGGCGTGATGGTGTCAAATCAGTAAGTGAACAAATAACAGCTTGGGCTACAGAAAGTGTTGTTGCGATTTGGTCAGACTTTACAACAAATTTAATAGATGACACTGGGAAAACCTGGACAAAATATGGCGATGCAAAAATTCAGGGTGGAGCACTAACTTTAGATGGGGATGGCGATTATTTAACAACTCCGTTTAGCAATGACTATCATTTTGAAAACGGTGAAGATGTCACAATTCGCTTTAAGCTTAAGCTTACTGGCTACTCATCAGGCAATATTGCAGTTATCTTTTCAGCTTTTCAGCATACACCGACAGATCTTGGCTATGATGTTCGGGTGTCAACTACATATACAGGTTTTGTGACGTGGACAGGTGGATCAGCCATATTCCCTTATGTGATACCCCTGGACACTGAAACTGAAATATCACTTGAGAGAAAAGGGATGGTCTGGCGACTGTATGTAAATGGTGTTCAAAATGAGACATCAGTAACTCAAACATCAAACTACATAAAACCGATAAATCAGGCATCAGTAATCGGTTCGGGTGTACTCTCAGGCGATGGGCTAACCAGGGATTTAAACGGAACTCTACGTTATTTCCAGATTATCAAGGGCAAGGCATTAGGCAATGGGGGGAGTACAACACCCACAATAGTTGAGTAGGTTGTATGAGTGACAGTTACGAACATATCAAACCATATTCGCTCACATGGGTTTATCAAGAAACCCCTCAACAAAGCACACTGACTGCACCTTATGATTTGCATGCAACTTATATTAAAGATGAGGTTGTAAATAACGGGCAATTACTGGTCTTTATTAATGTCTCGTTTGTATCTGTGAGCCATGGAACAGCAGACATTAACTATGTACGTGGATTAAGCCTTGGTTGTGGCTTTAACTACAGGACAGCGGTGCCAGCGTTAATCGATACAGGCTTCAGGTTTGGTAAGGCACGATTCAAGGCGCATAACAGCGCCTTTGTTTTTGAGCGTGGCTTAAGTCTTTCCAATGCTGTGACTAGTGGTTTTGATAAGGGACAGACTCTCCAGCATGCCGTTCAAACTGTATTTGAGGAAGCAACAGGGCTTTCCAGTGATTTACGAATCGTATGGCAGGAGAATGACAAGCGGTTTATTGCCAGGACACTGGTGTTTGAAGAATCAGAAAAGCTGCTGATCAATCGTCAGACTGACTGGCAGGAAATGATCAGGAAACGCAGGAAATTTACCTTTAGTCATGAAGTCGCAGATGTGTTTGAAAAGTGGTTTACGTTCAAACATGACAAGGGACTGGAACTGGTCACGACTGATTCGATTCTCTGGGAAGTGGCAAGGGCTGTTTATTACCGCAAGTCATCTGTCGATCCAATTGAACCACAGCCAAAGCCTGAGTATGTCGGGTCCACCGACCTGAATTTTATCTGTCTGTGCAGTGGGCCTGATCCACATAACCTTGTTTTAAATTTTGGTGCTGATGACTGTATTCCGAGTCTGGCACCAGTCAACTGGTGGTATATCGTGAATGATTTAAAAGTGACACGTTTAGATAACGGGCAGGAAATTCAGGTCTACAATGGTGATTATCGCTGTGACCGTGGCTCATGGTGTTGGTCCTACAACCTGACCATTCCATTTTATGAAAAATCAAAACTGGATCCAGTGGACGGCCAACCTGTGATTTTAAAAATCATGATCAATGGTAATGAGCACCGCATGTTGCTTGAGAACATTTCGCGCTCTAAACAGTTTGCAAAGGATGTCTATAAGCTGTCTGGCCGTAGTCCTACAGCCTTGCTTGATGCGCCTTACTCGCCGACACGATCATTCACTCAGGAAAATGAGCGAACATCAGTACAGTTGGTCCAGGCAGAACTGGATCGGGTGAATAGCGACATTACCCTAAATTGGGAGCTGATTGATGCATTGGGTTGGGTATTACCTGCCAACAGCCTGAGCTATTCAAACCAGACACCGATTGCCGCAATCAAGCTTATTGCCGATGCCGCAGGTGGCTTTATCTACAGTGAGCCAGACAACAACACCTTGACGATCAAGCCTCTTTATAAAAAGACTTTTTGGGATCCAATTGACATATCAGACTATGACCGCGTGATTCCTGAATCTATTGTTACAGACCTTTCAACCGATTATGCAATGTATCCCGACTATAACGGGGTTTTCCTTACCAATGACCGCAATGGTGACACAGGACAGGTGAAACGGGTTGGGACAGCTGGGGATGTTCTTCAGGAGTCGATTAACAATCCACTGCTCACATCAGTAAGCGCCATGCATGAAAAGGGACGTGCAGTTTTAGCCAAGGCTGGCATGGTTGAAAGCCATAGCCTGTTGATGCCCGTGTCAGCACAGGTCGGCTTATGTACACCAGGTGAACTGATTGCATTTAATGGGGATTGGTGGGGTGTAGGTGATGGACTCAGTGGAACATTTTCGCATGATGTTGTGAACCAGACCGTATCAGTGGAGAGGGTGAACCGTGAGTAATGTTTTTAATCGGTTTCTTGATTTAATACCCAAGAATCCCGAATTTATAGCGACAGTGCAAAGTGCGGACCACCCAAGCTACAAGGTTTTGGTTGTGGATGGCACGGGGCTTGTGCTGTGTACCAGTTCAACAGTTTTTAACGTGGGAGACCGAGTTTATATTAGTGGAAATGAAATAAAGAGAAGTGCGCCAACAGGCGTTGTGTATCAGATCGAAGTATAGACTTAATTAAATAAATAGGCCGCTTAAATGCGGTTTTTTCTTTTTTGGAGAAATGAAAAATGGCAGAGCCAGTAAGCAGTGGTGTTGGAATGGCGGCAGCCATCAAGATGTACGGAATGGTTATTTTGTTGGGGATTATGATTTTATCAGCTGCACTGGTGTATCTGGTTGTAGTGATGACACGGATGCCGAGAACCCGCAGTGAATGGGTTGTGAGCCTGATTACCACAGTGGTGGGTAGTATAGCTGGTGGTGGTTTCCTGATTCAGTACTTTGAAATGCATGACTACCTTTTAACATGGTCGGGGTTATGTGCAATAGGTGGTATTTTCTTTGCCGCAGGTTTGCCGTTTTGGGCAATCATTCGGTGGACATTCAACTATGTGAACGCGCGGGAGAATGCAACGATCCTGGATGTAGGAAAAGAACTCAAAGATTTTAAAGACAACTTTTAACAACTCAATTTAAACCGATGCCGCCTTGTGCGGCTTTTTTTACGCTTAAAGGAAAGTGAAATGAAAATGACATCAGGTGGTTTTAATATTTTACGCAAAAGTTTTGGAAAGTTGACTCAGGATCAGGTAGACGGCATTAATTTTCTCGTATCAGCCTTTGATGCTGATAAGACAATTTCTTACCCGCAGGCTGCTTATATGCTTGCAACAGCATGGCATGAAACAGCACAAAAAATGCAGCCAATCACAGAATATGGCAGCGTAAAGTATTTTGATAAGTATGACACGGGTACATTGGCAAAGCGTTTAGGAAACACCCTAGCACTTGACGGTGATGGCTTTAAATATCGTGGACGTGGTTATACTCAAATTACAGGCACGGATAACTATAAGCGTGTCGGTAAAGCACTTGGGATAGAATTATTCAACAATCCTGATCTGGCTTTAAAACTAGATGTCGCTGTGAAAATCATGATTCACTGTATGAAAAATGGTGTATTCACAGGTAAAAAGCTTTCTGACTATATCAACGCAACATCTAAAAACTATTTGAGTGCTAGACGGATCATCAACGGTACTGACCAAGCGCAAAAGGTTGCTGACTATGCGGTGGTATTTGAAAAAGCTTTGAGGTGTCCCTGACATCGTGAAGCGTAATTGCAAACGTTCACTATCATCATTGATAGTGAGTATTTTCATCTACGCCTTTCTACCATAATTTATAAGTTTGTTTTATATTAATTTCTCATAACAAAATAAATAGGTTAATAAAATGACAACAGATGCAGATATTACCACTTGGTCAGGCCGTACTCAGGAAAGTAAGAATAAAGATTTTATAAATGTTGCTGATTATGGAGCCATTGGTGATGGCGTTTTGCATCCTCTATCAGAAAAATATAGTAATTTAGCTGCTGCGCAGATTGATTATCCTCAGGCAACTTCTTTGACAGATTCCATTGATTGGGCTGCATTTCAAAAGGCATTTAAAAATGATGTCAATGTCTATGCAAATCATGGTTTATTTATATTAAATAAACCATTGGTAGTGGGGAAACAATTACGAAGATTCATAGGGACAGGTCATGGGGCTTGGGATACTATTTTCCATAACCGTAAAAAAACATGGGATGGAACGAATTTAATTTTTACAGACTTGGCTAAACTAAATACCATTAAGGGAATTACCTCTCAAAACAAGTTTGGTGGCAGTCGCCCAGACAATGATGATCCAACCAAGATTTATAATTTAACTTCATTTATGCAAAAAGACGGTACAAATACCGCTAAACCATTCTCTGCTGCGATAAGCTTTGAATGGGCAGAGAACTCAGGTACTAATGCCCAAATTCTGGAAAGCTTTAGGTTGGTTCCTGCGAATGGTGAGAATTTTATTTCTGAATATGATAAACCAACAGATTCTCTAGGAGCAGATATTGATATTGGTATTTATCGGTTAAATACTGAATATAATCAGATTCGTAACTTCCAAGTAGTGGGTTATTGGCGTATTGCTGCTGTTGCAGATGTCCAAACTGGACAGGGTGTTGCAGGACGTGGTGAACGTAATACATTAGAAAATGGAACATTACAGGGCTTTTGTGGCTTACTGGAACGAGCTTCAGACCTACAACCAATCACGGCATATACGTCCAACTCTTTTACTATTCCATATTTTGATGAATGGTATTTTAACCCCACAGGTTCTTGTCAGTTAGGGGTTTTATCAGGTTACTACAACTGGACAGGTATAAATGTCAACCAATCAGTCGGTACAATTACATTTACTGGTGTGACACCTGAAATTACAACTAATATTATAGGTTTTCAATTTCGCTCTTTTTTTCGTGGGACTGGTAAGGCAGGAACACGTTATATTAATTTAATGGTACATGGCTTAAATCATAAGTCAGGCAAGACAGGAAAACAGTTAGGCTTCAGCGAGTTTACAAGGGCGCATGAGGTTAGCGGATGGCCTATTAGAGGTGTTGAATATTTTACTTTTAAGTCACAGATGGTGAGTAACGAGCCTCTAAGTGCTTTCTACGGAAACATGGCAGATGCACAATTTTATGGTTCACAGCACGAAAGTGGGAAAGTTCTTGCAACTCCATATACATCACAGCAAACATGGGCAGAATATCCCTGTTTTG
Source organism: Acinetobacter thutiue (assembly GCF_030385805.1). Classification (NCBI taxonomy): domain Bacteria; kingdom Pseudomonadati; phylum Pseudomonadota; class Gammaproteobacteria; order Moraxellales; family Moraxellaceae; genus Acinetobacter; species Acinetobacter thutiue. The sequence continues at coordinate 690,315 of NZ_JAUDZE010000001.1, read as the reverse complement.
ATACTCGTGCAATTCGTATGTATTCATGGATTGCTAATGACAAGTCTATGTTTACTCCCCGCTCAAGTTACGATGATCAAGAGCTTTTCAGCATGTCTGACTTGTCTGGATATTTTAAAATCAATTTACCTGCTACTATGTCAACCCAAATAATCAAAAATAACTCGCAATCGATCTATTACTATAACAGTACGGCTGTATTGGGAGGGTGGAATACTTTAGGTAATTTTGAGATAAAACAAAACGTTGTGTTTACTGATAATAGTAGCAAATTAATATTTACTGGTAATGCATACTTACAGGCCAATAGCACGAATAGCCTAACAATTTATGGTGGTTCAGGAACAGTTGCACCAGGTAGAGGAACAAATATCCAATCGCTAGGTTCATCGGCAGAATCTTGGCTTTCTGTTTATTCTAAAAAGTATATGCATACTTCACAAGTTGGGATTTTGTTTGGAGAGGGTGATCCAAATGGACAAATTTCTGCGTCAGTTGGAAGCATGTATTTACGGACGGACGGTGGTGAGGGAACAACATTGTATGTGAAAGAGACTGGAGTGGGGAGTATGGGGTGGGTGGCAAAATAGTTGAAATAGAAAAGCCTCTAGAGGCTTTTCTTGTTACCAAGATATTTGTATAAATTTCCCTGAAAGCTACCTTAAAAATAGATTGATAGAAAAATATGCTTTTAGAGCGATCAATCGGCGCTTCTTTATAGATACACCATTTTACTCATAACCATGTCTCTTGATTAAGTTACAAAATCAAAATAACCATAGTTTCTAAATGAGTTTGATCTAAGTCCATTACCTCAAATAAAACCCAAGACATAAGATCAATACTCCAGGCAACATACATAAAAAGCCCATTGCCTTAGCTTCTTGAGTATTTCTGATGTGTCTATGAAATATATGAGAACCAAAGATCATTCCGAAAATAGCCAAAATGAATCCAATAATTATTAAAAATGCTGACATCGCTTTTTTACTCGTTAAGATGCTTTCTTATCAAAATTAGAGCTTAAATACACAACATTCTTTGGCTCAACCAAAGAGACATTTTTCTTTTCATCTATCACGGCACAAAGGGCAGAGCCGCATAAAATGCGATATTGTTTTGGGCCTGTATCTGTACCAGTTATTTTTACTAAGGGCTGTATTGTCATATCAGTAAGTATTGTTTGGCCAATTGCTTTGCCTTTTTGTTCAATATGGCTAAGAGAAAAAAGTGCCCCAATAAATAGTGTATAAATTATGAATGTTGTCAAAGTAAAAACCGAATAATTTCTTTCTCTTTCATCAGTCAAACTTATGTTATGTGGTTTAACTTCATGTGGAAGTCTGAAATTAATTTTACTTCTCAAAAAGCTAACGATTTTTTGATCTAATTCTGCTGTAACAAAAATATATCTTGAGACATAGAAAAGGGTAGTGATAATAAAAAAGTATATTAAAGGTGCTTGTCCTTTTATGAACCCCCAGTAAATTTTATCTTGGATACTAAAATTCAATACAACAGGGTCAACATAAAAAGGTCGTAGTAAACCCCCTAAGTAAGCTTGCCCCAATGCAAATAAAAAAATTGCTGTTAAAGTAACAATGATTGCTGTATCCAACGAGAAATTAAACTTCATGCTCTTTCCTTATTATTTCTTCTTGGGACAATTCTTGCCACTTCCACCTGGTAAGCAATCACATGCTTTGCCATCTCCATCGCGGTCTAAGCTTTTCCATCCAGTTTGATCAGCTTTTTTACGCTGTTCATACCATGTTTGAGCTTCTTTTTGAGTTCCAAAGTCTGCACATTTCTTTGCATAGATTGAAAGAGGTATGAGCATTAATAGCATTGATAAAATAAGTTTCATTATTTCCCCACTTAAAATATAAGTTTTACTAAACAATAAATTTAGATAAATAAATTAAAAAATACAGTGATTTATGCGCTAAATGGTAGCACAAAGTGCCCCAATATGAGTTATAGTTTATCTATTTAGATAAATTGATTGTTCCTAAATGGGTACTATCAATTCAAACTAGAGGTAAGGAATAATAAGGAATTATGGACACAAAACCCCATCTCTTTAATATAGCAGGCGTAATTCCTCCCGTTGATGAAAATGATGGAGCAAGTCGTCATCGATCACCATATACAATTTCCATTATTACCTTGATTGAACTATTTGCTTATACAGAAGAAAGAAAGGTCATTTTGGATGGTTTACTACGTTATCGAGCAGAATTATATAAAGCTGGAATAGTAACTGGTTATCAATGGCTCGATGGTAGTTTCACTACTGATATCGAGGTTTTAGAAAATAGACCTCCTAATGATATTGATGTTGTTACACTTTTCCATCTTCCAAATGGTGAAACACAACTAAGCTTTTTGCCAAAAATAAAAGATTTATTGACACCAAAACTTACTAAGTTGAACTTTAAAGTTGATGCTTATCCAGTAATTTTAGGGCAAAATTTAACTTATGACTTAATTCAACACATCACTTACTGGTATAGCATGTGGTCACATCGTAAAAGTGATAATTTATGGAAAGGATTTCTACAAGTGCCACTTAATTATGAGGAAGATCAACAAGCTATAACTTTACTTAATTGCAAAGGAGGTATAGAGTAATGAATGCTCTTATGTATGCCAACCTTACTGCGGAAAGAAACACCCTTAAAGAATTATTAGCAAATATTCCAGAAGAGAATGTTATTGATAGATATGGATTGGAAAATAGGCTTGAAGAGGTCGAGAGCTGTTTGGAATCAGTCAATCCTTATCATATTGTAAAAAGAGCCAAATTAACGTTTCGGGGTAATCCTGTTATTGGTAGTGAGGCTATTTCTGCCAGCTTTGCAACAAAGGCGACAAAGATATTTTCTGATGCAGTTTCTGCAATATCAGCAGGCCTAACTGGTGAGTTCCATTTTAAAGGTAAAATACCACATAGTAACTTGAATCAGCTTATGATCACTGGAACTGCTATTGGATCATTTGGTTTCGAGTTGGAGCTGCCAAGACCTGATCAAACTGATTTATGTCCTGAGGTTTCAATTACTGAAAAGTCGATTAATAATATTAGGACCTTATTTGAGTTAGCTGCTACTGGGACAGATGATGAATTAATTGATATTCTTGAAGAGATACATCCAAGAGCTATATCAAAAATCTATGAGTTTCTAAACTTTTTAGATGAACAAGATGCAAGATGTGGATTAGAATTCGATAATCATTTTTTCAGATTTCAGGACAGTAATCAGATTGCTTTTGCACTTTCTCGTTTAAATGAAGATAATTTTGTAGAAAAAATAATTCCATATAGAGGTATCTTTCAAGGGATTTTACCATCAACACATTCATTTGAATTTAAGACAGAGATTGATGGAGAATTGATTAAAGGTAAAATTAGTTCTGATATACCTAATAAGGATTTAATTAATCCTGAATGGTTATTTAAATCAGTTACAGTTAATTTTGCTGTCGCAACTATAGGAAATAGTAGACCTAAGTTTATTCTGAAATCTATAGATAATATTTCATTAAATAAGTGAAAAATTAGAAACCCACATATGTGGGTTTCTGCTTATACTTTATTATTGTATTCATCATCTATCTGATTACATACTATCGCCGTTTGCACTAATGGAGATAATTTATTTAAAAGCTCTATTAGGCTAGGTATGTTGCGAGCAGTAAAGTAAGTAATATCAGATCCTGTTGGACAAAATTCGACAATATATTTTGGTAAAGTAGAATCTTTACTCAATTCATAAAGCTGGATAGGATTACCTAAAACGCTATCATTAACTTGATAAGTACCGAACCCATCTCGATAGCCTAAAGAACTAATGACAATACTCAAATCAGACTCATGATTAATTTCTATGTATTCATCAATGAAATTGTTTTCTTCAATCCAGCCTTTCTTAAAGTCATAACCCCATAATTCAGACATTTTTGCTCCATCACATTTAATTCTAGTAAACGCATTCTATAAAAAGATTTTGTAGAATTTAACTACTCAAAACAATACAACACCTTACCCCGAAATTCCACCCCACAACACCCCCAAGTTGAGGTATATTTAGGGTTTGAACTATTGGTCTATGGGGGCGTAATGTATAGCAAGAATAATATCTTACTTCCAAGTAAATCAGCATATACATTGAAAGAAGCATGTAACGAATTAAATTTATATTTTAACCGAACTGATATTGATGAAAAATATATACTTGATCTGGTACATCAAGGTCATATTTGGTTTTATGCAAGATTTAGCAAGGAGAGTTATATTCTAACTCTTCCCATTCAATGGGAACTAGATGGTAAATTTGAATGTGAGGAGGAAAAAACCATTGAAGAGGTTCTATTTTTCAATAAAATACTGAGACATCAAACTAACTATAATGCTTATGGTGATTATGATTTATATTTAAAGTTAAGTATAATAGACGCATTTTATGCTTTAAATACAAATAGGATAATCGATCCTGTAGTCATTGATATATATGATCCTTACGATAACTTCCATTGGTTAAGCAATAAGCTAAGTGCAGAGAGTGCCCATAACTTAGAGTTGTATAAAGTTCCAGAAAATTTTAATAGAGATGATTTTTTTAGAGTAGTCCTTATCAATCACGAAAAAAAAATATGCATTAAAAAAATTACATGGTTTGATGTACATGATGAAATATATAGAGGGACAGATAGAGAGAATTATTATATAGAAACACCAGAAATGCATGAGATTGTAGAGCTTCATAATCAGGAAGTAGATAGAAAAATAAAACAATTTATCTTAAAAAAAGGCTGGACTCCTTATTATTGGTATGGAGACAAGGATATGGAATCATTAAAATTAGATTTTAGTCTGGAAGATATATTAATATTAAAAGAAGACATGGAGATTTTAAAAAAAGGCGACAGCCGAAGAATTAGAGAACAACCAGGATATACGCTACACTTAGATAAAAAAGAATCAAATGATCTATCTCCAGAAGCGATTCATGCTAATAAAAATGGGATTTCTAGTAGATCTATCAATAAAATTATCTATGCCCTTGCCGATATGGCAAATCTGGATATTTCTCAACCTCAAGCTGCTTTTTCGCAATTACAAATGTACTGTGAGAAAAATGGAGTTGAACTGCCCAATAAAGATACTTGTGGAAAAGCCTTTAAGAATGCAAAGTACCATTTTGATAATTTTAATTCTAAATAGACTCTAAATAGAACAAACCTAGAAAAAATCTAATCATACTAGCCCCATTACATAAAGGAGCTTTTTTATGAACTTATATATTTTAAAAATAAAGTTAATGCTAACTTACTTTTAAAAGTTTATGACTTAAAAAGCACTGGAAGATGTTTTTTTAAGTCTCTGAGGTAGAGTCGCCACGAATTTTTTTTATTAACGTAATACTATTACTTTCTTCCTCTGAAGCATCTTGTGAGACTACTGTTACTTTTGGATTATTTAGTAGATTCGGATCTTCTTGAATTGCCTTGATTGCCAAAATAACTGCATCTTGTATCAAGGATCGAGTGCTTTCATTGTGGCTAAAACTCTGCTCTAGACGAGCCACTACGTCAGCATTGATTGATCTGCCCAAGTTTGAAGCAGATTCAGTAATTTTATCTTTTAGTTCTTGAGGAAGGCGAACTTTTAACTGTGGATCTTCTCTGCTCATAAAGGGTAAACCATAAAAAATTAATCTTATTTTATAGATCACGGTGGTATTGACAATAGAACCACGGTGGTTTAAATTTAATTCGTATGAACCACCGTGGTTCTAAATTGGAGTAACAATGAAAAAAGTCAAAACAGTAGACGTAAAAGTTCGCCTCAACATTGAGCTACATCAAAAGTTAAAAGCGAAAGCACAGCTTGAAGAACGCTCAATGAATTATCTAATCAATAAAGCAGTTGAGTTATTGGTAAACCAAAGTAAGGAGGCAAAAGCATGAATGCACCTTTAAAGCCAATTATTACGATTAGCGGTAAACAACTACCTATTGTTGAGTATATGGGTAATCGTGTAGTTACTTTTGCAATGATTGATGAAGTACATCAACGTCCAGAGGGTACAGCACGTAAACGTTTCAATGATAACCGTGAGCGTTTTATTGAGGGTGAGGATTACTTTAAAGTTTGTGCGTCCGAAATTCGGACGCACAAAATCTGCTCAATATCACCCAAAGCCCATGAAGATGTCATCTTAATTACTGAGTCAGGTTATCTCATGTTAACTAAATCATTTACTGATGATTTAGCTTGGCAGGTACAACGCCAATTAGTGAGTAGTTACTTTAAAGTAAAAGAGTTGGTTCAGGTCTTTGACCCAATGAAAGCTCTATCAGATCCAAATGCTTTGCGTGGTTTACTGCTTGGATATTCTGAAAAAGTGATTGAGTTGGAGCAGAAAGTTGAAGTCATGCAGCCAACGATTGAAGCATTTGATCGTATTGCCAAGGCCGATGGGAGCTTTTGCCTGCGTGACACAGCAAATAACCTACAGATGCGCCAAAGTGATCTAATCAAATGGCTACAGTTAAACGGCTGGATTTACAAACGTCCTGGTAATACTGCATGGCATGGTTATAGCGATAAGCTACAGGCAGGTTATCTGGAACACAAAACTGAAGTGATTACTCGTCCTGATGGCTCAGAAAAAATTACAGAACAGGTGAGAGTGACACCAAAAGGTTTGACGAAACTTTCTAAATTATTAGGAAACAACAATGATTAATTCAGGCAATAAAAAAGCCCTCGACTTTGGACGGAAAAGGGCTTTTGGATTGCTAACACAGGAGTATTAACAATGAGCAGTATAAATGAATTTCCATATAATATGCAAAATATGAAAAAAGCAGAGGCAAAACCATTTGTACCGTATGGCTGTGTGCGCAATTTCTTTACTACTCATCAGGATGCGCAGGAACACCATGCTTACGATATAGCACAATGCTTTTTAACTCAGGCTTTAGCAACGGCTAAACTCCTTATTGATAATGGTGAGGATATAAACGGCTTTCGTTTCAACCACGAAGTGATTATTGATGCAATTTCTGGAATTGAGACTCAAATAGAAATGGCATTAAAAGCTTTGGAACATCAACCAAAGGGAGATACGGTATGAATGCTATTGTCCAGCCAAGTGCAGAAAAACAGGTTAAAACCTATGATGCAGGTGATTTATTGGATGTTTATGCCGTTGCTCATGAGTCAACAGAGTGGCTATCTACACTGATTACCCAAATTAAGAAAGAAGTGAAAAAAACTCAAACGGATCTTGAGGAGAGAGGTATTCATCCAGCAACTTTTTATACATTAGAAAGTTTGTTGGGTTTGACAGAGTATTTTGCTGAAGATCGAGCCAATTTCTTTGATGTACAACGAGAGGAATACGAAAAAGAATGGGAAGCCACTAAGTGATATTTCAGAGCCTTGCGAAAGCAGGGCTTTTAAATAACTTTCAAAGAAGAAAATATCTTTCTTTTATGGTTTGAAAAATTTTACAATTTAATTTTACGCTAAACTCTGCGTCATAAAAATATTTATATTATGTATCTTTTTGATTTTTAAATAATTTCAATAATATTCAAACCATTGCAGCATCATACTTTTCCTCTAATTCTAAAGTACTGATTTAAATTTCAGGGTAGGATAGCAGAAAATTGATCTTGATAGATGAGAAAAGCGTATCTCTAAAAATGAGACATTTGTCCAGCCTAAAGGTTAGGTGATTGATCAGTGGTGAAGAATCATATTTATTGCTCTAAAGCTATAACGTCGGGAAGATAGGCCAATTATTGTCTGAGCGAGATAAAATAATAGAACCTTGTTCAATTTATTAATGGCACTAAAGTAATACAACTGCACTTTATAGATTGTACTTAAAATCCATTGAATAAAAAATTTTGTTATTTAACTTAAAATAAATTATGCTTAAAGCTCCTAAATTTAAATAAAAACGGGCATTTAATGAGAAAAATATTTGCAGGGGTTATTGGGGGCGCAATCAGTTTGGTCGCTGTAAATGGATGGAGTGATACACCATTACAAATCAACTATGGCGCACCATATGCGTTAGGGGAGCAAACAACTCAACCACAAACTCCAGAATATCGGAATGAAACAAGTAGTGGTATTCAGTCATCGGTGTTTGCGGAATATTATGGTTCCAAGGTGGGAGGTGATGATTTTGACCAAGATGAAAAGCTTAATGGAATTGGGACAGGTATAACCTTTACCACGCTGGATACTTTTAGCACTACGCTAGGGATTAATTTCCAGAAAAACTCCGAGTGGAAAAGTACAGAAATAAATGTGAAAGGAGGTTATAAATTCTATAATCAGAACAATACCTATGCAAATGCCACATTGGGTGTCGGTTATGCGTGGTTCAAGGCGGATGATTATGATGTCAAGCTGCGTTATCTGACTTTACCTGTAGAATTTGAATTGGGGCATTATTTCCAGAAAGACATAGCAGGTTATATCGGGCTTGGTTATAAATGGTTATATATTGAAAATATGAAAGATGTATGCACAGGCTACTTCTGTTCCACAGAGGCTTCCGATGCCCTAGATATGGATGGCATCACTTATAAAGCTGGTGTTAGATATAATTTCTAGAAGTATTGTGAATTTTAATTTTAAAAGCTCATCTTATAGGTGGGCTTTTTTCTTAACCTTAATATAGATACTAGGAACATGGTTGGGCTTAACAATCTAGCTGGTCTTATTATTTTTTAACTGATTGAATATCAGTAGTTCCTCATTTACCTCTAATAACGGTTCACCACTGTGAAGCCATTTACTGATCATATCCAGAATATTTTCAGGATTTTTTCTATATTTTCGAATGACGCATTCCCAAATGTTACATACCCGCCAGCCTTTTAATGATCAAATTAACACCATATATTGTGTAAAGCCGTTAAAGGATGTTATTTCTTATTTCATCACTGTGATGTTGTTTTAATAAAACTGATGATCTGGAAATGATGAAAAAACCTGACTGATGTAGAAAGCTAAGAATTATTGGCCTATATATTTTTATAACCTTAAACTTTACATAAAATATGTTTAACTCATTTGGTGTTAAATAAAAATTACTGAATCAAACAGTTAAAAAAAGAATAGCTTTTAATATTAGACATGAATGTTGATATTAGAGAATCGTGAAATGTAAATAATCTTGAATATGAACACAATAACTTTACACAGGTTCCTAGCCTGATTGTGGAAACCCTCATCATTGATCGTTTTAGTCCTCAGTATTGGAGGATTGATGGTCCACAAACGATGTCTTTTGCCATTACAACCTATGGGAATGGCTTTGAGGCATGTTTTCGGTCACGTACCACAACAGACCTTGCGGGTATTAGCTGGGATTCCTATGATTCCAAGGACCACAAGTATTTGGCCTATGAGATCAAGTATGACTACACAGGTGTGATCTGGGATTTTGATATTGAATTGTCAGCTTCCATGCCAGTCCTAAATAATGAGGCCCTGACACCCACCTTAACAGTTCAATATCATGATAATGGTGAAGACAAGGTTGCCTATATTGTATTGTTCAACTATGCCGACCAACCAGCCTCAAGATCAGCACATATCCATATTGATTGGGATAGCGTGAAAGCAGGATTTTCCGCAACAGAGCATTTTCCTGTAAACAATATTCATCGAATTTCCTTTTCAGGAATTACTACCAGCTACACAGGTTCTGCAACAGTTCCATTGACACAAGCCGAGGATGGCTATATTCGTGTCACCAATTCCACTACCACAGGGCCAAACGCAACACTCACCTTAAATCGGGTGGCTGTATCGCAGCATCCCTATGGTATCTGTACGAGCTATGACGACCATTATGACCTGAATCCCCAGCGTCTGGTGGATAATATGCAGGCATTGGGCTATCACGGATTGATCAACCACTATTGTGGTATGTCCAAATATCCTGAAATGTCATGGCGAAATGATCTACATAAATGGCAGATTCCAGATACCCTTGTGACAGGTGAAGATGTAGTGAATCCCTGTACCCGTAAATGGCATGAGCATTTTGCACAGGCGCTGCATCATGCAGATATGCAGCCCGTATTTGGCGTTAGCTTTGAAATGTATTCTCTAGGTGCAAACGAGTTTTGGGCGCAAAGGGAATGGAACAGCAATTTGGGTCATACAGGCTATGAACCCCCAAGCTATTTCTTTAGTCTGTGTGACCAGAACGCGCTGGCATACCTGCATAAAGCATTTGTTGAGTTCGCCGATACCATGGTGATTGGTGGCTGTGAGGTGAATATGCAGATTGGTGAGCCGTGGTGGTGGTATAATCAGGGTACAAATCTGCCTTGTGTTTATGATTTTCCCACCAAGCTGGCATTTAATGCGGATACAGGTTTATATGCACCAGATTTAGGAACCATCTATGATGCCATGAATAAGGTGGGAACACCTTATGATGAGTTTAAGATCTGGCTAAGAAACAGGCTAGGACAAACCTGTCGGGAGATCAGGACGGTGCTTAAGGCAAAATATCCTGATGCAAAGGTCTGCCCATTGATCTTTTTCCCCACCATCCGAACACAGATCGAGACGCTTGCCAGCTATATCAATTATCCAAGTGAGCATTATTCATATCCAAATTTTGACTATATGATGACTGAAGCCTATGACTGGCTATTAGAGGCTAGGCTGGATCTGACTCATCAGACTGTTGCAGAAATCCCTACTCAGGAGCTGAACTATCCCGCAGACAAGGTGGCGTATTTATCTGGATTTGTACCAGACTCATCCATTGCGCATCTTTATGGTTTTGACCCAAACAAACCTTATCGCACACCTATTTGGCAACGTATTTTTGGTGATCTGAAAAATAATGATTCGCTGGGGCTGATGAAACAGTTGATCTGGGCATATCCGCAGGTGATGCAGGACTCAGTCACGATAGATATGGCACAGGCTCCAGATGGATTCTTTATGGAAAATACATTGCATTTCCCAATTACTGACAACACTCCGTATCCACCAGAGATTTATCTATAGGGGAAAGAGGCTGAAAAAATTCGCTTTCATTGATTTTTCAGTATAGATTGCTTATCTGGGTTATATTGAATACAACACTTTAAAGTGCATTGTTATGAAAAACAAAATTTTATTTCTCAGCTTTCTTTTAGTCTTGTTGACTGGTTGTAACAAACAGCCAGAAGTGAAAAATGAGAAAGCTCAAGAGAGTTTTGAGGCCGCGGATAACAAGATTTCCGAGTATCTGGATATTCTAGACAATCCTGACTCTCCAAAAGAGCAGCAGACACAGGTGCTGTGTAAGGACTATCCAAAACTGTATGAATCTAAATATGTACCCGCCTTGTTAAAGCTTGCGCCGAAAGACTATACCAAGGAAAAACTAATGGCTGACCTAAAGGTCTCAACTGACTATTATGCGGATAAGCTGGGTATTAGCTGTAAATAAGCCTGATAAAAATTGAAAAAAATAAAGCCCCAAATGGGGCTTTTCTTTGCGATAAATTTAGTATATTTAGTTAATAATGAGAAATTATGTACATATTTAAGGATAAATATGAGTGAAAAACATGAATTAAAAGAAAGCACAACCAATACCTTTATAGGATGGGCGGTCATCATCTTAAGCTTTATTGCAGGAAGTGTGTTTATTTTAATTTTTGGTCAGGTAGAAAGCCAAAATGACAGTTATGACACTGTGTATGTGTGGTCTGGCGTTATGGTCGCGATTGGATTGGGAATAATATTGAATGGCTTGCTATTTGGTTATTTGATCTTAAAAGTCAGTAGCATTTTGCAATACCATGAACAAAGAAGCATAACAAATATTGCAGAATAGGCACCATAGCCATACAAACAACAGGATATTCAGGTAATTCCAGCATGCTTAAATATTCCTAAAAAGAGGGATGTTTTTATGTGGATTTTCATCATTATGATTATTGTTGGTATTGTCATCACCCTGTTGGCCAAAAAAAATCAACATAATCAAACCTTGTCCACCTCTGCATCTGAGAATGAATCCTTTGCTGATAATGTGCTGTATACGTTTGAAATTGTGGGTGAACAGGCCTATCAGGAAAACCTAAGAAAGATTGCTGGAGTAAAAAATAAACAATCTAAATTTATCGAGGTGATGGCAAGGGTCTTTTCTGAACCATTGAACCAGTTTGACAAACATGCGATCAAGGTTGAAATTAATGGCTTAACTGTGGGGTATCTGAGCAAGGAGGGTGCAGGGAAACTTGCTGGCAATGTAATTGATACAAATGTTGCTGCGGTCATCAATGGTGGCTGGCTTGATGAAGAAGATGAGGGGAGTTACGTTGTAAAGCTTGCAATCCAAAGTTTGGACGATTTGCAAGGTAACCTATAATGATTTTTTGCATTTTTAAAATTTAATAGCCATATTTTATATTTAACGAAATAAAACACTTTTTACTTTTCATAACTCAATGTTGCTGTTTCATATCAGCTTAACTAAATAGATTATTTATTAATCATTTTTTGTTATTTAGTTGGAGCATAACATGGACTCAATCAGCTTTTCCGAATGTGCCAAAGCCTGTATTTCCTGTTCGTTGACCTGTACAACATGTGCAGACTTATGTCTCAGGGAAAATGATATCGACATGATGCGCGAATGTATCAAGAGATGTATTGAATGTTCAGAGATTTGTGCCTTATGTGCCAGGGCTGACCAGAGAAAATCATCTTTCAGTATGGAACTCTGTACGTTATGTGCAAAAATATGTGATGCCTGTGGTAAGGAATGTGCCCGACATAAAGCTGAGCATTGCCAGCAGTGTGCGCAGGCATGTCGTCAATGTGCAATTGAATGTCGAAAAATGGCCGCCTAAATATTTTAACCAGAGATATTAAAAACCGAATACATCGGTTAAAACAGGCGTATACTGAAAGACAACACCAGAACCAAACAGGACTAAAAGATGCTTGTTAAATTTGCAATTCGATTCATGGCTGTTTTGTTTTCAGTATTGGCTTTAGCCGCAATTGTTATTCACTTTTTCTTTTCGAGTGCCTTAACGACTGACTTATGGATTATTGTTGTTCCTGTTATTCTTGGTATCCCGATTCTGACCGCGGTGGTCGTTGCAAAAGATGAGGAACTTAGTGTTCATTGAATTGAGAATAAATCTTAATTTTACTTATTCATACTCAGTTCTATAATCTCATCATCGAAAGTAGATTCAATGTTTTGAGCTTTAAATAAAGCCTCCCATAGGGGAGGCTTATTCATTTGGAAATGGTGTAAAAGTTATCTCAGCCCTCACCCTCATTCAGACCTGTAAGAGAGGTTGGATTTGCAGCCCCAGTATTCAGGTTTTGAAAGTCATGACCTGATGGTGCCTGATAAATTCTCAATCCAAACTCAGGAATAATCGCAATCAAGTGATCAAAAATATCAGATTGAATTGCTTCATAAGATGCCCATGCCGTTGTATTTGCAAATGCATAGATTTCCAAAGGTAAACCCTCACTGATCGGCTGCAACTGACGGACCAATAATGTCTGGTTTTGGGCAATACCCTGATGCTGTTTCAGATAAAACTCAACATATGCCCTGAATGTGCCGAGATTGGTTAAACGTCTTTGGTTGTAGCGGGACTGGTTACTTAGGTGCTTGTTGAAATCCTCAATTTCAGATTGTTTGGCATCCAGATACTGATCCAATAGCAAGAACTCTTTTAACTTTTGCTGCTCCTCATCACTCATAAAATGTACGCTGCTTTGATCAAGAAAAAGTGACCGCTTGATGCGACGGCAACCTGCATTACTCATACCACGCCAGTTTCTAAAGGTATCCGTCACCAGTTTATTGGTTGGAATAGTGGTAAATGTCTTATCAAAGTTCTGTACGGTCACGGTATGTAATGACATATCAATGACATCACCATCCGCATTTAAAGAGGGCATTTCAATCCAGTCACCAATCCGCACCATGTCGTAAGAGGCGATCTGTACACTCGCCACCAAAGACAAAATGGTGTTCTGGAACACCAGCATCAGGACTGCCGCCATGGCCCCAAAGCCAGCAAGCAAGGTGAATACATCCTTTTTAAGGAAAGTACCCAGAATCATCAGACCACACACAACGAACAAAATAAGCTTAATCAACTGTAGATAACCCTTGATCGGCTTGTTCCGTGATTTTGGATTACGTTGATAAATCAGGTTAAAGATATTCAGTGCTTCACTGATGGTCAGTGCAATGGTGAGGAAAATGAATGCCTGGGCACCCATCTGAATAAACATGATCAATTTGGGTGAAAGATGAGGAATGGTGGTAATTCCATTCATAACCACAATGGCAGGCACAACATTGGCGAATCTGCGAATGATACTGTGCTGGGCAAAGATGGACTGATTGGTTGATTTTAGTTTGGTGACTAAATAGCGGATACCTCGAACAATCACTCTCTTGGCAATAAAGTTCGCTAACGCAGCAAAGAGAATGAGAACAATCAAGGCAAGCAGGGTTTCCAGCCACGGATAGTGGCTTAGTTCACTTCGAATATCAGCTATAAAATTTAAATAATCCAAACCTAAACACCTTAAAATTCTTGAAGTGGAATTTTAAGGTGTTAAACGCCGCTATGATAATTTGGTCACAGTTTATATACGATTCTTAAGAAATTTTAACATTTGTTAAAAATGAATTACCACATCAGGTCATCTGGAATCACATAGGCTGCGTATGGGTCTTCCTCATCCGTTGTTTGATCATTGGTCTGTGCATTATTATTCACAATGATAAAGCCCTGCATTTTCTGGTCAATTTTCTCAGCCAATGCTTTAGGGAGATAGGCATAACTCTCCTGATCCTTTGCAATCACAAGCGAACCTGAAACCAGCGCATTATAAACCTGTTGTGAGATATAGACTTTCTTGATCTTGCTGTCATCAATAAACTGGTAGACCGCATCACCGTCAGTTTGATTAACCTTATGTTGTTTAATCATCTGGATAATAGATGCCTTAAGGGCTTTTTCTTCCAATACACGCTGTTTTTCCAGATTGAGTGCCTGGTCTTTTGCCAGTTTCTCCTGATTGACACGGTCAATTTCCGCCTTTAATGCCGCATCATCATTCTGTCCAGTGCGCTGTTCATGCTGGGCTTGCTTGGTCAGTTTCTTTGCTTTTTTATTGTCAACTAAACCTGCTTTTAATAATTGCGCTTGTAGTGCATTTTTAACCATAATTTAATCCAGATTCGGGTGAGATGAAGAACGAAAATAAACGATCCAATACGTCATACTCATGACAAGGCTTAAACCTGCGGGTATGAGAAAGGTTTGTAATTTTAAATAAGGATAAAGCAAACTGGCAATCAGTCCACCCATTAAAAAACCAATAAAGATCAATAAATGTAAGGAAATACGGCGATTTTCAACTTTTAAGCCACGGGCCTTATATCCTAGTGTCAGACCAATATCGGTTAAGACACCAGATAAATGTGTGGTACGGATAATTGCACCTTTATAATGGCTGACCATCGCATTCTGCATGCCCATTGCCACACATGCCCAGAGCAGTCCATAACGTGGGAAAAATGGCAACAGGAGCCAGGTAAGAAACAGGAAAATGGCAACCAGACTAAGGGGAACGCCATAATGCCTGCCAAAGGTCACATGGCCATTCCCAAGAATTAGGCCGCTATAAAAAGACCCAATGATAAAACAAAGGATGACAAGGCTCAGATAGATAAAATGCTCAGGCTGCCAGTCAAGCAGACTCATTGCGAGCATGCTGACATTGCCTGTCATATGTGAAACAGACTGGTGTAGAACCGTGAATAAACCAAGAACGTTCACCATCCCTGCATTTAATGCCAATAGGAAAGCACCAAATTGAATCCAGTTAGGTAAACGTTGTAAGGGCATAGCAAACTCAGGCTACTAATTTTGGCGGTTTCGGAAATCTACAGCAGCAGTAAACAAAACATCGGTTGATGAGTTCAGCGCGGTTTCAGTTGAGTCCTGCAACACACTAATAATCATACCAATTGCAACGACTTGCATCGCAACTTCTGATGATATACCAAATAAGCTACATGCAACAGGGATCAGTAACAAAGAACCCCCCGCAACACCTGAGGCGCCACATGCAGAGACTGCTGCAACAATAGATAAAATCAGCATCATGCTTAAATCAACATGGATACCCAGTGTATTTACGGCGGCGAGTGTGAGTACGGTAATGGTGACAGCTGCACCCGCCATATTGATGGTTGCGCCAAGTGGAATGGATACACTGGCAGTGGCTTCATTGATGCCCAAACGTTCAGCAAGATCCAGATTGACAGGAATATTGGCGGCTGAGCTACGGGTAAAGAATGCAGTAATCCCACTTTCTTTTAGGCATTTAAACACCAGTGGATAGGGATTTTCTTTCATGGTAATGGCAACAAGGATTGGATTGATGACCAATGCCACAAAGGCCATAGTCCCTATCAGAACCATCAACAAATGTGCATAGCTGGACAGGGTTGCCAAGCCTGCATCGGCAAAGGTGACTGCCACTAAGCCAAAAATACCCACAGGAGCAAAACCAATAACGGTATGGATAATTTTATTGACTGCATCAGCAACATCGGTCAAGACTTGCTTGGTTGACTCTGAACTATGGCGGAGGGCTAGTCCTAGACCAATTGCCCATGCCAGAATACCAATAAAGTTCGCTTCGCTAATGGCTTGAACTGGATTTGCAATAAAGCTTAAAAGCAGGTTTTTTAAAATATCGGTAAGGCTTCCAGGTGCCTGTAAGGTTGTCTCGGTTGCCAAATGCAGGAATAGTTGGCTTGGAAATACGATGCTCGCAATCACGGCACTGAATGCGGCAAGCAACATCCCAACCACATACAGCACCAGTACAGGTTTTAAATTTGAGTTTTGTCCCACTTGGAAATTTGCGATTGAGGCAAGAACCAGAACAAACACTAAAATCGGTGCAACTGATTTTAATGCTTTAATAAACAATTCACCTAATAAACTTAGGTAGGGCGTAAAGCCAGGGAACAGCAATGCCACGCCAACCCCTAGAAAAATAGCGATAATAATTTTGCTGACTAAACTTAAGCGAGACAATACATTCAACATATAAAGGCCTTATAAACCAGTACACGGTTTAAGGTTAAACAAGCGCGGTATTCTATACCCAAGAACCGTGAATAATAAATTTTTTTTTGCAACCTAATTACGCTAAAAATATTGTAAAAAATAACGCAATGTTTTTAAAAGTCTTTTATAGAAACCTAGCATATCTTTTTGTATGAAAAAAGACCCGAAATATGGATTATTTGTTCAGGATTTCAGGTGAAAGCGTTTGTATTGCCTGATAGTGGGATAAAAATATTTTTCCATTTAACATATTGATTAACCTAGATGAATTCAGCCGATCCATGACTGGGCTCTTTACTTCAGATAAATGTAGCTGAATTTCCAGTTGCAATAATTCCCCATTAAGCTCTTCCAGCATTTCCACGGCACTCAGGTCAATATTGCTGATGCTGGAACAGTTAATCACCACATGCTGTATCTGTGGATTATGGCTGAGTTCCGTGATGATATAGCCCTTTAGCACATGCGCATTGAGGAAGTTAAGGTTCTCATCAATACGGAAAGATGCAATGGCTTCCGTGGTAAGCACATCATAGCGGGATACATTCCTAAAATGCTGTGTTCCTTCAACCAGACCAATCACGGCAATATGTGGACGGCTAATCCGCCATAATAAAAGAATAAATGTAAGGATGATTCCGATCACAAGGCCTGTCGAAATATCAATACAGGTGACACCAAAGAATGTGGCCCACATGGCCAGCCCATCGGCCTTGGAATATTTCCAGGTTTCAAAAAAGGGCAGGAATGTGACCAGTTTCCAGATGGAAACAAAAATGGTGGCAGCCAAAATGGTCAAAGGTAGGTTTTGAAAAAAACTGGTGAAATAAAGGCTGACCGCAATCATCAATAATGAAGACATGACCCCAGACATAGGCGTTTTGGCACCTGCATCACTATTGACAACCGTACGGGACAAACTTCCTGAAACTGCAAATCCCGTATTTATCCCTGCCGCAATATTGGCCAAGCCTAGAGCGATCAGCTCCTGATTGCTATTGAGGTCATCACGCTTTTGCAATGCGGTGGCCTGCGCAATCGCCAGTGACTCAACAAAACTAATCATTGCAATCATAAATGCGCTGGGAAGCAGTTTCTGAACCAGATCAAGATCCCATGTCGGAAAATGGAAACTAGGTAGACCTGTTGGAATGATCCCAACAGTTTTCAGCCCATGTTGATCCAGACTTAATAGATACACAACAATAATTGAGCTTAAAACCAATAACAGGGGAATGGTCTTATTTAAGAAATCTGATCGCACCCATTTAGGTAGAAAAACCAGTATGGCGATTGCAGCCAAACTCACGCCCACACTTAGAAAACTGATTTGATGGAAGTTGTTGACCAAACTTCCAACAAATTCTGGAATATTGTTGGTCTGTAATGGAATGTCGAGCAGAAACTTAAACTGTCCCAAAGCGATTAACAATGCAGATGCAATAATAAAGCTTTTGATAACGGGATGGCTAATGAGCTGGATCAGGAAGCCAAAACGGAACAGGCCTAAAATCAGTGAAATAATTCCGACCAGAATCGCCAGTAGACAGGCAGCCTCAATATAGGCGGTAGAGCCAATGGCAAAAAGAGGTTGAAGCGCTGAAAAAACCATCATTGAGATGATGGCAACAGGACCAATCGACAGTGTGGTGCTACTGCCTGTAAAGGCATAGATGATCATGGGTAGAATACTGGCATAGATACCCATCACTGGTGGAAGCCCTGCAAGCATGGCATAGGCCATTCCTTGGGGAACCAACATTGCAAGTACAATTAACGCAGCAACTATATCAGCCTTAAAGTGTGTAGGGTGATAGGTCTTTAGCCATTTCAGTGCAGGAAAGATGGACATATTCAGGTTGAACCGTTTTATGTATGAATAATTTATATTATATATAAATATATATTATCCATACAGAAAGCTAAAGCGATTCAGTACCAATTGCTTATTTAAGCGAAAGGTTTATATATTTGGACAGTAGTTTTCGTATAGGGTCTTTAAAACGACTTGGAGTTTAGGGTCACTAATTGAGTAAAAAATTTGTTTGCCTTCACGACGTGTCGTAACTACCTTGCTTTTTCTGAGCATCATTAACTGTTGGGAAAGTGTCGGTTGGAAGATCTGGGTAAGCACTTCAATCTGGGAAACATTCAGTTCCTGCTTGGCCAAGTGGCACAAGATGATTAAACGATCCGTATTTGCCAGAGACTTCAGCACATTTACAATTGAGTCGGCAGACTCTCTCATTGCCTCGATCTCAAGATCCTTTTGCATATTACTCTCACGACATTACAACCGAACTTAGTATAAGGTGAGTGAATCAAAAAATTGAAGTAAAACTGAATAATTGCAATGGTTTTTAATGAAAATATATATAAGTAAAAGTGATATATTGTCTTGTTTTTGCAGATTGCACTATTTTTTATTAAAAAAACGAGGAATATATCACTTTCCCTTTTATTTCATCTATTTTTAAAACATTGGGATAACTTTACAGAATGTGAGTAAACTCTATTATTTAATTTTACTAAACAATAGAATATGAATTTGTGGAATGATAAAGGTTAAAACACCAAAATATTTTCTAAAATCATGATTATATTTTGCCGTTTATCCTTGGTACAACAGAAAGGAAAAAAGTAGGGGAGAATGCTTCAATTTTGGCAAAAAGAATAAATATAAAAAAAATTCAAAAAGTGATTGCGCTTTAGAGAAAAGCATATATAATTAGAGTTAAGACAGAACGATCTGTCTGCATAAAAAGGAACTGGAAAGTACGTTATGTACAACAGCCAGAGGGTAATAATTTTATTATTCTTTATAACTCAGACGCAAGCGTGAGCCAGAAAAATAATTATAAATCACGCTTTATTTTTTCTTATCCATTCTCAGTTTGTTACTTCAAATTAGTTTATCTTCCCCATTTCTGCTTTCAGAAATGAAGAAGATTCGTTTACTCAGGCAAGTTCTTTTTCAAAATTGATTAAATGCTCAACACGTGACCAGTATTCATCTATTTGCACTGAGTCCTTATTGACGTGTGCCTGAATGGTCATGCCATCCAGAATACTGACAATCAGCGTGGCAAGGTGGGTAGGGTTGGGAATGTCGAGATTAGACAACAGGTTCTGGACCAATGCTGTCAACCAGACTTTATATTGTGTCGCAGGCTTTAAGGTAGACGGATAGATCTTAATCACCTCTTCCACTGCTTTCTGGAACATGCAACCATTAAAGTCATCAGTATGAAACCATGAATCGTACCATTTAAAAATCGCCCTGATTTGCGCTAAATGATCGGCTGGATCACATTGGGCCAAGGCTGTATTTAATGATGCCTGGAGGTCTGTATTACGCTGAAGTAGACATTCTTCAATAAGCTTTTCCTTGGATGGAAAATATTTATAAAAAGTCATCTTGGCTACGCCAGACTCACTGATGATTCGATCAACCCCGACCGAGTTATAACTATGCGAGTTAAAAAGTCTTAGTGCAGTGGTAATAATATCTTCTTTTTTTGACATACAAAGCCTCAAATTTGCTCATTGTCATTAGAGCATTGTTTGCATCCCGTTATGCAATTTTGGCAGCGATTTTACATGGTATTTAAAAAATATCATAGGGAAAAATAGCATTATTTATTTAACGGTTTTCTGGTTTTAATTTACTAAATATATGTTAAAAATAAAAACATGAATCTATAGGGTTAATTAAAATAATAAATTTATATACTGTTGTAAATAAATGAAATGGGTGCTTGAGATGGCTTTGATTTCTGAACACTTCTGACATAAAAATGAAATATTGAAGAAAAATAATAATATAATTTTATTTATTGATAATTATTTTCATTTATGCGTTCGATATTGATAAATATTAAAAAGTCAGTTGTTAGAATTACCTAAGTAACTGACTTTTATGATTTTATAAAATAATTTAACCTATTTGTCAGGCAGTCCTGCGATCAGGCTGGAAAAGTTTTGGTAAAGTGTTGATTTTTGAGTAGGGGTATAGACGGAACGTTTAATTACACCTTTATCTGTTTCAATGGATAATTCAACATTGTTTGCATTTTTAAATTCATAAAGAAATAAACTTGGAATTACAAAAACATTTGATGAACGTTTTGGAACTAAACGATTAATATATTTCTGTTCAGTTTTTTCACTCGCACCATAGTTAAAAGACTTTCCGTCGATCCAGAACGTTATCCCCTTGATGTCGTAATATTCATAGGTGCTATTTAATACAACATCCAGCTTTAATTTATCTTTTTGCTGTTTGTCCCACTCCACAACCACATTGGGGCACAGTTCATTTGACTTACAGTTTAAAGAACCTGCGGTGGCAAGGTGATCTATAATGCTTGAGGCTGTAGCGTTGTTTTGCATACTGCCACAACCATTCATCATTACACAGAGACTAAGTAAACAGAATGTTTTTTTCATATTTAATTCCCAGTTTTATAAAAAATTTTAATGATTAATGATGCTGTGCTGGACCAAGAAATTCAAATGGCTTTGTTATTTTAAATTGATCTGTCGCATCACCTGCAAAACTATTTTGCTGGTCTTTTCCAAGATCAAGCTTACGTGTCACACCATTCTTAAAATTGATTTTCTTTAAGTCAACCCAGAAAACATTCGGTGAAACCGCAGATTCAAAAAAATACAGTTGTTGTTTATGGTCAGCTACGGTTCTCCAGCGTGTGGAGGAAATATTGGGTTCCTCCGCAGTATTTAATCCATACGGCACAGATGCATTTCGTATCACACTAAAAACAGAAGCAATCGCTTCCTTGGCGTTGTCATTTTTTGGTATTGCATTGATATAAAAAGAGGCACGTGCAAAACGGTCAGCGGCTCTATTGGTTCCAGGCAACATAACGGTTCCGCCAATCTGTTGCCAATAGCTGTTAAGGGCAAGCTGTTGGTCAAAAGTTGGGGAATTGGTCATGACCTGATATTTTTTATCATGGTGGATGACTTGTTTGCCATTAATATATTCAATGATTGCGCTATCGCCTGTTTTATCTGAGAGTGATAAATGTAAGGTTGCTAGGCGCTGTTCACCTGGAACGCTATCTGTAATCAGATCAAAAGGTTCTTTTTCTAAAGCAGTCACAGCTTCAGAAACAGTTGCAAAATTGTCGAGTGCATATTGTGCCCAGGCGGAAATGCTGAGCTGTGGTTTATTGGATTGTTTGGTATCAGGATATTGGGATTCCACCAGCCATAGCACGTTTGCGACCAGACCTGCCTCATTCATTCCGTCAGTGGTAGAGATGTCATAGCCAGTGGCGATGACGCTACCATATTTGGCTTTCCATTTCAGCGATTTCGGTCCAGCATTGCTATCTCGGTTGACACCACTTGGCATGATCCAGAGATTGGTTCCAACATCCACTTTCCAGTCCATGGAGCGGGCAGTAATAGTATGATCATTATTGCCTAGATATACTGCGCGTGTACATGCCTGAACCGTTTGAAAAAATATCGTAGATGCAATAAATGAACAAAATAATGTTTTTTTGAACATTAAAATTCTCCGTTGTCATAAAAAATAGTTATAAAAGTGATCATGTTTTAATTTGTATATAAATGAGTTTATAAAATTTATTTTTTAATTCAAGGATTAAAATGTAGTCCTTATAGAAAAGCAGGTTTTTGGGTTGATGTTGGATCAATGAGGGCCTTTGATATTTTCCAGGCCCTCATTTTTAGTGATTCATTGAATAGCTGTGATTTTCCAGTTTAATTTGAAGGTAACAGCATTAAAATGGCATCATTCAGCAACTGGGCAATATCTTCCAATATTTCAGTATCATTCAACTGTTTATCAAATATCAGGCTTTCACCATTGGCCAGTTGTTTTAGTTGTTTCTCAAACGCTTCAGAAACATAAACAGGTTCGCCATTTGCCCAAAACTCTAATGATCCATTTTGCTCTCTGTAAAGTAGTCTCATCGCTGGTTCAAGCATCAGCGTATAGCCTGTACCCACGATTTCAATCAGGTCATTTGCCTCAAGTTCTTCTGGTTCAGGAATATTGTCTGGATATTTGACTTCGCTCATATATGCCATAATCGCTGCATCAAATTCGGGTGCTTGATGGAGATAGTCTAATAACTGGCTTTTTAAATAGCTAAATTCTGTCTCGTTTATCTCACCAATCCGTGTTGTGTGTTGACGAGCAATATCAAGCAATGGTTTTTTAAGTAAGCTATTTTCTGCAAATTGATCACTGATTCGATCCATCATTTCTGCGAGGTTTGGCATACGGAAACCAAATGAAAAAGTCAGGCATTCATCTTCCGCAACACCGTAATGGGAAAGTCCAGGTGGTACATAAAGTAAATCGCCTGGCGCAAGAACTTCATCAAAATGAACATCCATTTCAGGCAATAATTTTAAGGGTTGATCTGCCACAAACTCGGTTGATTCATCACACATCTGACCCAACTGCCAGTGGCGATGACCATGTCCTTGCACCAGAAAAACATCGTAAAAGTCGAAGTGTTTGCCGACTGATCCGCCTTTGGGTGCATAGGACACCATAATGTCATCACGTCGCCACTGAGGAATAAAAGGAAACTTTTTCCAAAGCTCTGCAATATCGAAAGAATAGTGATCAATTGCCTGAACCAGCAGTGTCCATAAGTTTGGCAGTTTTTGAAAATCACTTTTATTTAAAGGTGAGGATTTAACATGCCATTCATTTGGGTTCTTGTTTTTTTGACGAATTAAACGTGCGCTGACATGCTCTTCTAGCGCCAGTTCCTTAACATCATCAGGTTCAATCAACCCAACAATTTCGGGCATTGCATTACGTACCAGCAGTGGTTTTTTTTGCCAGTATTCAGTTAAAAATTGTTCTGCGGTAATACCGCCCAATACCGTTAAAGGTTGTGACATGATGATGAAGCCGAAAATAAATCAATAACGTGTATTGTCCCTTGAGTTTAAAGGCGGTGCAAGCCTTGTATCACAGCCAAAAACCCTAATTTTGATCAATCAGTTCGGGATTCATTCACAGCTTCTTAAAAACACAGTATGCTAAAGCGGCTATAAGGAGTATCCATGTATCAAGTATTGGCAAGAAAATACCGTCCACGTAATTTCAATGAGTTAGTGGGGCAGAATCATGTTTCCCGTGCGTTGACCAGCGCATTGGAGCGTGGACGACTGCATCATGCTTATTTATTTACAGGGACACGTGGTGTGGGTAAAACCACAATTGCCCGTATTTTAGCCAAATGCCTGAACTGTGAAACGGGTGTAACCTCAACGCCGTGTGAAGTTTGTGCGACTTGTAAGGCAGTGAATGAAGGACGTTTCATTGATTTAATCGAGATTGATGCTGCGTCACGTACCAAGGTTGAAGATACCCGTGAGTTACTGGACAATGTCCCTTATGCACCAACCCAGGGTCGCTTCAAAGTCTACCTGATTGACGAAGTGCACATGCTTTCAACGCATTCATTTAATGCCTTGTTAAAAACGCTGGAAGAACCGCCAGAGCATGTAAAGTTCTTGTTTGCAACCACTGATCCACAGAAATTACCCATTACGGTGATTTCCCGTTGTTTGCAGTTTACCCTGCGTCCTTTGGCTGTTGATGAGATTACCACGCATCTAACCGCAATTTTAAATAAAGAACATATCGAAGCTGATCAGGATGCGATCTGGCAAATTGCTGAATCGGCACAGGGTTCATTACGTGATGCACTATCCTTAACGGATCAGGCCATTGCTTATGGTCAGGGAACTGTGCATCATCAAGATGTCAAAGACATGCTTGGCTTGATTGACCGAACCATTATTTATGAGCTGATTTTAGCAATTCATCACAACCAGCAAGCGCATGTTAGCCAGTTGTTGTTGCAGTTTAGACAGCAGGCCTTAGATGTTTCTCTGGTTCTGGATCAGTTGGTTTCAACCTTGCATGAGTTGGCAGTGTTGCAGTATCTGCCTGATCTTGCCTTGAAATACAGTGAAGAAATCAATCGAAAAATTCTGCAATTATCTAAACTAATTTCTGCTCAGGATTTGCAGCTTTACTATCAGATTGCATGTAAGGGACGATCTGATCTGCAACTTGCAGTCACGCAAGAGCAAGGTTTTGAAATGTGTGTATTGCGTTTGCTCGCATTTAGACCGCTATCGACTGGTGAAGTCACTATTGCTGCTACAAGTCCACAAAATATTACTGTTTCTCATACACAAGTCGTTTCAACTGAGCCAAGCTCATCAGATATTCAGCAATTGCAGCAAGTTACTATTGTTGAAGAACCCCTTGTTGTTCAGCAAGAAATCGTTAGTGTTGAACCTGAACCTGAACCTGAACCTGAACCTGAACCTGAACCTGAACCTGAACCTGAACCTGAACCTGAACCTGAACCTGAACCTATTATTCAGGATGAGAATGTTATGGTTTTTGATGCAGCGGATGGGCAACTGATTGGGTTGGATGTTTCAACTACCCAGCAAAATGCTCATTCCAGTGAATTCACAGAATCAGATGAGGTATTGATCTTTCCCGTAGAAGAACAAACTGAAGTTACACAAATCATCAATCAAGCACCTGAGCTAAACGTTAAGGCTGAACCTGAATTGTTTGAAGAAACATTTATTGCTACGGAACAGCAAATTGATAACCAATTTGCCATGCCTGTGGTTGATGTAGTTCAACAGGTTGAAACGATGCATTTGGTAGACCAAGCCAATCTCATGCCTCAAGATATTCTTAAACTTCGTGAACAGGTTTTGGAGGGCGAGTGGAATCTGGATAAATGGGAATATTGGTTTAGAAATAGTGAACTTTCGCCAGCCGTTCAGGAGTTGGCACAGCATGGCATTATGCAGGGGCATATTAATGGTTCATCTGTGTTTCATATTCCGCAGAAATACGAGGGCATGTTGTCACAACTAAGGCAGGCATTGGAAGATGCTCTTAAATTACAGTGGCCGAATACACAGTTTAATGTGCAATATCAAGATATTGATTCGATAACACCTTTTACCATGCAGGTCATGCGTAAGGAAAAGGCGTTTCATCGGGCTGTTGAGTTATTACAGCAGGAACCTACCATTAAAAGTTTAATTGAAACCTTTGATGGTGAGTTACAGAATATTCAACTGAAACTGTAATCGGTTGGAATAAAAGGGCTGATCTTTTAGTCCACTAATAAGTATTCAGTCAGTACGTCGCGCATATCTTGTGGAATCGCGGTACTTTTCCGAGTTTCCCGATCCACAAACACATGCACAAAATGCCCTTGAGCCGCTGCTTGCGCTTGGTCTTGCTTAAAAATTGCCAGCTCATAACGCAGTGAAGAGTTGCCAATCTTTCCAATGGCTACACCAACTTCAACCATTTCAGGAAAGGAGAGTTCCTGTAAGAAACTACAGGCTGAATCCACCACCAAACCAATGATCTCACTGTTGTGAATGTTAAATCCCGTTTTTTGGATCAGTAACGAATTGGCTGCGGTATCAAAATAGCTGTAGTAAGTGACATTGTTGACATGACCGTAAATGTCATTATCCGCCCATCGGGTCTGAATTGGAAAAAAGAATTTAAACTGTCCGCGTGTTTTTAAAGTGGGTTTACTCATGCATAAATCGCCTGATAAATCTGTAAAGCATCTTGTTCGGTCATTTCTCTTGGATTGTTCTGCAACAGTCGGGTTTGCAGCATGGCATCCTTAGCCAACTGCGGTAATTTTGCCTCGGCAATATCCAGATCCTTTAGTTTTAGCGTTAGACCACTTTGATCCAGATGGTTTTGCATATGGTCAATGAATAAATCACATAGGCCATCGGTACAGCCTGTGCTGCGAGGGTCTAATAACTGCATTAACTCTGCATAGTGTTGTTTAGCTTTCGGCGCATTGAATTTTAGCACTTCAACCAGCACCAGTGCATTGGTATGCCCATGGGACAGATGGAAATGCCCACCGAGTGGATAGGCCAAGGAATGAACTGCACCGACAGGTGCATTGGCAAAAGCCTGGCCTGCCAACATTGAACCGACCAGCATATTTTGGCGAGCTTCTAAGTCCGCACCATTTTTTAATACCTTGGCAAGGTTATGGTTGAGCAGTTGCAAGGCATTTTTTGCCAGCATATCGGCATAAAAATTTTTCTTGATATTGGAGGTATAAGCTTCAATTGCATGGACCATTGCATCAATACCCGTTGCCGCAGTGATATGCGCAGGTAAGCCTTGCGTAAATGTCGCATCCAGAATGGCAACATCGGCATAAAGGATAGGAGAGACTACGCCCATTTTGGTGGTTGCACCAGTGGTGACAATCGAAATTGGAGTGACTTCTGAACCCGTTCCAGCCGTTGTTGGAATCAGAATAAGAGGTAAGCGGGGAGCCTTGGCCTGATTAACCCCATAAATCTCACTGAGGTTTTGTTGTTGTTCAGGATGTGCAAGCAGGGCAATGATTTTGGCGACATCCATGGAACTACCGCCGCCAAAACCGATGATGACATCAATTTTTTCCTGTTTGGCGAAATCAACCGCTTCTAAAACAATATGTTCAGGTGGGTCAGCCTGAATATCAGAATAAATGATAGGCTTGAGACCCACCTGATCCAGAATTTCCAGAATGGGTAAATGAAGCTGATGCTGAATCATGCCTGCATCAGTGACCAGAAGCGCTTTTTTATAATCATGTTGTGACAAGATGGTTTTAAGTTCTTGTATCGAACCTAAACCCGCAATAATGTTGGGAACGGTCTGGAACTGAAACTGGTTCATACATACATCCTTATTTCTATCTTTGACAAATCATTGTCCATACCTGACCTATGTCGCAATCCTAGACAAAATGCCAACAAATTCTAATAAATACAACATTTTTATATAAGGCAACTATAGGTTTCACTGCACAAATAAATTACCATAAGATGCTCTAAAAAGTGTAGTTTTGAGGTGATTATGCCATCCCCAACGCCCTATAAGGTGTTATGTGTCTGTTTAGGAAATATATGCCGTTCACCCACAGCGGAAGCAATCCTCAGACATTATTGTGATGTGCATGGTTTAAATGTATGGGTTGATTCGGCAGGGACCAGCAATTATCACCCAAACAAGGCACCCGATGCGCGAAGCCAAAAACATGCGCTACAGCGTGGTTATGATTTATCGGGCTTACGTGCCAGACAAATTATTCTTGAAGATTTCATTGAATTTGACCTGATTCTTGCAATGGACCATGAGAATTTTGATGATATTCAGTCACTCCTGTCGAAAGCGGTACGCCAGTTTGGTGCTGAACAGATTCGTGCCAAAATTGCATTGATGAGTGAGCATGATCCTCATTTTAACCAGCAGGCAGTTCCTGATCCTTACTATGGTGGGGCGGATGGCTTTGATCGTGTCCTGAATCAATGTGAATCAAGCAGTCAGGCATGGATCGATATTCTTAAAAAGCAAATGCAGGCAGGGCAATAGGATTTAATTACACATGCATGTACAACAGCAGGTTCAACTCAAAAGATTAAACACGCTCAATTTAAATGCCACTGTTTCGCATTATGTCCAGATCAATCAGCCTGATGATGTGGTTGAGGCATTGGCATTTGCTGAACAGCAGCAGCTCAATGTCCTGATTTTATCGGGTGGCAGTAACCTGTTGTTGCCACAGCGCATTCAGGCACTGGCAATTCATTTAAATATTCAGGGCATTGCAATCCTTACTGAGGATGACCAAACCATCACAGTTAAAGTGGGTGCGGGACAGGTCTGGCATGATTTTGTTTTATACAGCACCCAGCAGAACTGGTTCGGTCTGCAAAATCTGGCCCTAATCCCAGGTTTGGTTGGGGCATCACCTGTACAGAATATTGGTGCCTATGGTGTTGAGGTAGGTGAGTTTATTGAGTCGGTACAGGTGTATGACCGTAAACTGAAATGCTTTGACTCCATTTTAGCTCAGGATTGTCATTTTGCTTACCGTCACAGTATTTTTAAAGATCATCCCAATCGTTACATTATTGTTAGTGTCACTTTTAAGTTATTAAAACAAGCTCATTTGAAACTGAATTATGGTGATTTAAAGCAGGCGGTTGGAGATGAACAAACGGCTGAGAACCTGCAAAATCAGGTGATACAGATTCGTCAAAGTAAATTGCCTGATCCCAAAGCGTTTCCGAATGTGGGCAGTTTCTTTAAAAATCCCGTTCTGACTCATGCTGAATTTGAAAAACTTTCTCAACACTTTCCCAACATTCCGCATTATCCCCAAGCCAACGACAATGTTAAGGTGGCTGCTGGATGGTTGATTGATCAGGCGGGCTGGAAAGGCAGGCAACTAGGTTGTGTTGGCATGTTCCATAAACAGGCACTGGTTTTGGTTAATTATGCCGATGCAACGCTGGAAGATGTGAAAAGTACTTATAGTGCTGTACAAAATGATGTAAAACAAAAGTTTAGTATTCAGCTTGAACCTGAACCTGTGTTATATAGTGAGCAAGGTTTGATTCAGCCCCATACTGCATAAGGAGTGATATGGCGCAAGTACATTGGATGGTCAGTTTAGTGCGGATAGCCACCATACTATTTGTGCTATTGGGCTGCTTTGTGCTTTTTTTATATTCTCCATTTTACTCACAGCTTGTGGTGAAAGGGTTAAATTCTTTTGTACCTGTTGATGTCAATGAGGTGGCCGCTGAAAGCCAGAAGGCAGCGGCTTTAAGTGAGCATGAGAATCTGGAACCTGGTTCCAACTTATGGATTGCGCGTCAGGCCTATTTAAAGCTGATGGAAAAAACTTTTCAGTCAGAAAAACCTGAAGATTTAAGGTTGATACAGGCGCGCTATAAATTGCTGCAACAAACCATTATTGATGAACAGGAAAAAGAAGAGCAAAAAGAGAAGAAAAACAACATTCCATTGCTAAACCAAAAAGCAGAGCAGGATCAGGACAGTTCAGCCGTTGTGATCAGTTCTCCAACGGATTTCTTACAAGGCAATACACCTGATAATCAGGCGCTCATGGGTAAGTATCTGGCATTTTTAGAAACCTATCCTGTTGCATTGCCTGTGAATGAGGATGAAAAGGACGAGACCAATAAAGACCTGGTTGAACTTAAAAAGAATAAAGATGATGGTTTTGAGCCTAAAAATACCTCACAGCCTTATGCAATTGTGGTGCTCGGTGGAGGATTGACCCTTGCTGAAAATGGTAAAGATATTGTGGTGAACAACTACACACGCTTACGTCTGGAAAAGACCTTGAGTGTGGAAAAAAAGTATAACTTGCCGATTGTGTTAAGTGGTGTGGAAGCCCCCTATATGCAGGCATGGTTAAAGCAACGTGGTATTGAGGCCAAGCTGCTTGAAAATAGAAGCATGAATACCTGTGAGAATTCCAGATTCAGCTCTTTGCTCCTGCAAAAGAAAGGCGGCGCGCCCACCGTGATCCTGATTACTGATGAATATCATATGCCACGGACACGCCGTTTATTTGCCTTGAATGGTATTGAAACCGTTCCTGTGTTTGCACCCATGCCAACCAGCTTGACCCGTTGGCGACCTAGCCAACAAAATTATGACCATAGTCGCCGTGCCAATTATGAAATGCTTGCCACGGTTCGTGATATGTTATTTGGCTCTAGTGATTGTCGGGAGATACCATAATGTCCAATATTCCTTTTTTAAATCCGACAATACTCAAACAACTGGATTTACCTGTTCCGAATCGTGAAACCACACCACAGGTTTTGGAGCCACTGGATTTATCAACCACAACTGAACCCTCTAAACCTTTACAGGCCTATCGTAAGCTTTATGGCTTACACTTGCTGGACTGTGAGCATTGGCAGGGTTATGTGGAAATGCCGTTGTTCCGTTTGCATGTGCAGGTATTTCAGCCAAGACAACAAAAGATTCAGGGGACAGTCTGCCTGCTGCATGGCTATTTGGAACACAGTGGAATCTATCAGCCGATTATCCAGGAAATCCTGGATCAGGGATTTAGTGTGATTACCTATGATCTTCCTGGGCACGGACTAAGTAATGGTTCACCTGCCAGTATCCAGAATTTTGACCATTACCAACAGGTTTTACATGCAGTATATGAAGCGGTTCGTGGGGCCAAACAGTTGCCTAGACCGTGGTTAGGCATTGGTCAAAGTACAGGTGGTGCAATCTGGATGCATCATTTACTGGAGTTTGCAGAACGTCGTGAAGATCCAATTGTTGATCGGGTTCTGTTATTGTCACCGTTGATTCGTCCCGCTAAAACCGCCTGGTGGCACAATTCAGTTGGCCTAGGTATTATTCGTCGCATTAAAACCCAAGTGCCACGACATTTTCGCCGTAATAACCATAACCCTGAATTTTTGCGTTTTGTGCGTTTAAAAGATCCATTACAACCGCGTATGATGGGCATGGACTGGATTTTGGCCATGTCAAAATGGATGCTGGAAATGGAACAGCGTCCAGCCTGTCGTATTCCAGTTTGGTTGGCGCAAGGTGCACTCGATCAAACAGTCGATTGGCGCTATAACATTGAATATATTCGCCGTAAGTTTAGGTTGCAGACTTTGTTGATGCTGGAAGAGGGTTCACATCAATTGATCAATGAACGTGCTGATATACGTGCTGCACTGACAGGTTTGATTCCTGCTTTTTTACATGCGAAGCCAAATCACCACTATTACTAGTGGTGATTTCTTATTTAAATTTTGTATTAAAACTGATCCGCATCCGCCAGTTTCCACATTCGATAATAAAAATTTTCATCATCATCCAAATTATTTTGCAGTAATTCATTTTCCTTGAGGAAAAAATGAATCTGGGCATAATTTTTAATTTCACGATCATTTAAACGCTGCGCCAAATGATGCGCCTTAATATCTGAGGGATGACGTAAACCCGCGGCGGCGATCATTTCAGAAAGCGCATGCAGTGTATTTTTATGAAAATTAAAAACACGTTCCGCCTTGCTGGGTACATCAATGGCTTTTTGTCGATCTTTATCCTGTGTGGCAACTCCAACTGGACATTGATTGGTATGGCAACTTTGTGCCTGAATACAACCTACAGCGAACATAAACCCTCGTGCGGAATTGACCCAATCCGCGCCAAGTGCAAATGTACTGGCAATGTCAAACGCGCTGATAATCTTTCCACTGGCGCCGATCTTGACCTGACCGCGTAATCCTGCACCTACCAGCGTGTTATGTACAAAACGTAGGCCCTCTCGTAAGGGAGTGCCAATGTAGTCACTAAATTCAATTGGCGCAGCGCCCGTTCCTCCCTCGGAACCATCCACCACCACAAAATCAGGAATGATTCCAGTTGCAAGCATTGCCTTGACGATACTCATAAATTGCCAGGGCTGCCCAATACATAATTTGAAGCCAACAGGTTTGCCACCAGACAGGTCCCTCAGTTTTTGAATGAAATGCATCATTTCAATGGGGGTGTTAAAGCTTGGATGACGAGATGGGGAAATACAGTCGTGGTCTCTGGAAACACCGCGAATTCGGGCAATCTCCTCAGAGATTTTATGTTTGGGTAAAATGCCACCGTGACCTGGCTTGGCACCTTGCGAGAGTTTAAGCTCAATCATTTTAATTTTTGGATTTTGTGCCTGTAGAGCAAATTTCTCAGGATCAAATAATCCCTCAGGTGTACGACAACCAAAATAGCCACTGGCAATCTGCCAGACAATATCGCCGCCATTTTCCAGATGGTAAGGGCTTAAACTACCTTCACCTGTATCGTGGTAAAAGTTGCCCAGTTGGGCACCCTTGTTTAATGCCCGAATCGCATTGGCACTTAGGCTGCCAAAACTCATGGCTGAGATATTCATGATTGAGGCGCTATAAGGCTGGCTGCATTGCGCATTGCCAATCAGAACACGAAAAGTGGATGGATCGGCAGGTGGGCAGGGTGCCATCGAATGCACAATAAAACGGTAGTTGGGTTGATAGACATCAATGATGGAACCAAAGGGCTTGTCTGCATTTTCATTTTTTGCACGTTGATAAACCAGGCTGCGTTGCATTCTGGAAAAGGGCAATGCATCCTGATCGGCTTCAATAAAATACTGGCGGATTTCGGGGCGAACATCTTCAAAAATAAAACGGAAATGTCCCAGAATTGGATAATTTCTTAAAATCGCATGCTTTTTCTGGAGCAGGTCATATAAGCCAACCACACTGAGCAGGCTTGTCACAAGCCAAAGCCCATTCAATAAAGTGTCGGAAATAAAATAATAAATGCTATGCGGGGTATAAATGACCTTGAACCAGCTAATAGTCAGCGTGATCAGGATACAAAGGAACCAAACCGAATGTCTTGAAAAGAAAGTATTGAGTAATTTATGTCTTATAGCTTGTGCAGGGCTAGCCATAGGCAGGAGATTCCTATAATTAAGCAATCCACAAACCATGCCAAGAACGGTCTCTAACCACAAGTAATGAATTGTTAGACTTGAGAATTATTCTCTTAAATCAGCTAAAATTCAGTTCGACCTATCTGAATAAATTTTCCGATTTCAATATACATTTGCTGATAAGGCCCTTAAATTGTTGCAATCCCTGAATATCCAGACACGCTTGGGTGGTTTCTACCTGTTCTATTATTCCATAGTGGGAACGTTCATGCCTTATTGGAACCTCTATCTACAAGATCAGGGATTTAATTATCAGCAAATTGGGATTTTATCTTCGATTGCAATTATTACCCGTTTTTTTGCCCCCTTGATTTGGGGATGGATTGCAGATAAATCAGGCAAGCGGATGCTACTGGTACGAATTGCGACATGGATGGAAGCCTGTATCTGGTTTGCAATTTTTATAATTCCGAATAGCTTTCAATCGATTGCTTTATTGATGCTGGTTTTCAGCTTTTTCCAGAATGCGATTCTGGCACAGTTTGAGGGGGTGACTTTATTCTGGCTGGGTGAAAAGCGAGCTGAGCTCTATGGCAAGGTTCGGAAATGGGGTTCAGTCGGCTTTATTGTTGGGGTATTTGCCATAGGCGCATTATTGGAAATCATTCCAATTTCAATGTTACCGATTCTACTATTGTCAGTCTCATTTTTGGCCTTTTTATGGTCATTTAGCATTAAGGAGCCTGAACATGCGCCAAGCTCGCAAAAGAGGCTAGAACCTTTATTACCAATTTTAAAAAAACCAATGGTGGCCGCCTTTTTTGGTATTGAGTTTATTTTACTGTTTTCACAGGCACCTTTTTATAGCTTCTATAGCAATTTCCTGAAAGAAATCGGTTTTAGTACCATGCAGATTGGAACTTTATGGGCGACAGGTGTGATTGCTGAGATTGTGATGTTTGCAGTGGCGCAAAAAGTCTTTTTTATCCGCTTTTCCTGGAGGACACTTGTTACTGTTTGTTTGATATTGACCAGTTTACGCTGGTTGTTGGTGGGTATATTAAATACACATTTTGTTGGGCAGCTTTTAGCACAATGCCTGCATGCATTTAGTTTCGGGCTTTTTCACCTGATTGCAATGAAAGTTATCTTCCAGAATTTCTCTGCCGAACAGCAAGGTCGCGGGCAGGCACTTTATAGCACCATGTGGGGGCTTGGCGTAGCATCGGGAAGTTTATTGGCAGGGCATTATTGGCAAATTCTATCAGGTGCCACCATTTTCTTATGTGCGAGTGTGGTTGTTCTTTTAGGCTTGATTTTGGTGGTCTGGCTGCCGAATCAAATTGAAACGACAGCGCCTAAGTTAAATCAAAGCTGAATATTTTTATATTGTGGTATCCACGGTTGCGCCTGCTCAAGCTGTGCGGCAAGTTGAAGTAAACGGTCTTCACGCCCAAATGGTGCAATAAACTGACTGCCCAAAGGCAAGCCATTTTTATTCCAGTATAAAGGCACAGACATGGCGGGTAAGCCTGTGACATTCGCCAATTGGGTAAAAGGCACCCAGCTCAAGTTCTCTTGTACCATTTTCTCGACCAGCTTACCTTGTGCAAGATAATGGGCTTTTCCAACTTTTAATAAGCCTTTTAGGATAGGTTTTTGCCAACTAGGCATTGCAACTTGACCATTTTGGGGTGCAACTGATGCGGTGGTTGGGGTTAGGTAAAGGTCATATTTTTCAAAAAAGATATTCATTTGGGTGCTATACATTCCCCAATGACCCAAGGTATGAATATATTCTGTTGCTGTCGTTTTCGCACCAAAGGCTGCCAAGGCATTGGAGTCAAGCTCAAAATCCTCATCGGTGGCACCTGACATGTGTTTAATTTGTGCCTGCATGTAGGAGAACTGACTAAACCATGTGGTGATAAAGTCTTTAGCAAGTTCCAGACCATTTATTTGCGGACGGTCTTCAACCACGATATGTCCAAGTGACTCTAGAAGCTTGGCTGTTTGCTGAACCGCTTGAATCGCATCTTTTGAAACTTTGGTGCCAATCGGTGACTGGGTATTAAATGCGATTGTTAATTTTTTTGGAGTCTGCTGGATAATATCCAGATATTTCTGGGTTGGAGATTGAATGATAAAAAGTGAGGCCTGTTCTGGACCCTGAACTGCATCCAGCATGGCGGCACTGTCCCGAACGGTTTTACAGAGTACATGCTGCATGGCTGCGCCGTGCATGGCTTCACTAAACTGTGGCCCCCACGGTGTACGTCCACGGCTCGGTTTAAGTCCAAACAACCCACAATAGGAGGCAGGAATACGGATTGAACCACCGCCATCTCCAGCTCCTGCAACAGGGACCAGCCCACCAGCCACTGCTGAGGCAGACCCGCCCGAAGAACCGCCACTATTATGCTTTAAGTTCCAAGGATTATGACATGAACCCCATGCATCTGGCTCAGTAATACCCTTGATGCCAAACTCAGGTGTATTGGTACGGCCGAAAGTCACAATTCCCATTTTTTCCCAGCGATTGACAATTTCAGCATTAAAGTCAGGTGTGTAATTGATTCTTTTAAGGGCATTGCTGCCATAGGATGTGGGTACACCTTGATATTCCTGAAACAGGTCCTTGACCAAAAAGGGAACACCCGCAAATGCGCCCGTAAGGGGTTGCTGGGCACGCTGTTTAGCCTGTTCATACATAGGGATAATGATTGCATTCAGTTTTGGATTGGCTTTGTGGGTGTGTTCCAATGCCACCTGTAACAGTTCTGATGGGTGAATTTCTTTGTCCCTGACCAATTTGGCCAAACCGAGTCCGTCATATTGAATGTATTCAGAAAATTTCATGGCTTTTATCTCTAAAGCTAAACCGTTAATAAACTGGAAAATTTTAACTGTGATTGTGGATAAGAATACCTTAAAAAAATGCAGAACAATCAAATAAATTGCAGAATAAAAATATTGTGTTTATATGGTTATGATTGCGGGATTTTCTTTAAAAATATGCTAAGTTAAGCCAATGCAACGTTTAGATTACGACTTAATTAAATCTATGAAAAATATTTATATTATTGGATTGTTATGGGCTTGCTCAACATGGACTATGGCAGATACGGTTGTGAATGCGAAAACAGTGACACCGCAGCAAATTGCAAAAGCAAATGCAATTCGTGTCACCAGCCGCCCAGAAATTATGGGTTTGTGGGGAATGGAAATTACCAATAACAAGAAATGTGTCGAATATTATAATTTCCGTGGCATGAGTGATGTGGTGATAAAAAGTGGTCAGGAATGGTCTTATGGCCTGTATGATTACCAGCCCTCTGAAGATCATAAGGAACGTTTGCCTGCACTGATCTTGCAGATTAAGTATGACAATAATGAGATGGACTGTTCTGGTCAACAACAGGATCAAACGGGTGAGGTTTCACAATACTTTGTGAAATGGGCGAATGACAATACCATTGATTTTTGTGCCAATGAAAAAGGCGAAAAGTGCTTTGCAACCTTACGCCGTGTTTTACCATAAAGAATTAAGGCCAATAAAAAACCTCTTATAA
The DNA here is from genome assembly GCF_030385805.1 of Acinetobacter thutiue. Lineage (NCBI taxonomy): Bacteria > Pseudomonadati > Pseudomonadota > Gammaproteobacteria > Moraxellales > Moraxellaceae > Acinetobacter > Acinetobacter thutiue. The sequence goes on along the minus strand of NZ_JAUDZE010000001.1, from coordinate 653,192 downwards.
TTTTATAAGAGGTTTTTTTGTTTAAGCAGTTTCAGCCTGTTGTGCCAACTGTTTTAATAAATGCTTCTCAAGATAATGGATATCCATTGCCTGTTCACAGAAATTGGCATCCTGCAAAATCAGGTCTTTATGCAGTGGAATATTGGTCTTGATTCCTGTCAAAATCATTTCATCCAGCGCCTGACGCATACGGGCTAACGATGTTTCGCGATCTTTCCCATGTGCAATCAGTTTGGCAATCATGGAATCATAGTAAGGCGGAATGCTGTAACCCTGATAAATATGAGAGTCTAGACGAATACCTGCGCCACCTGGTGCATAGAAAGTTTCAATTTTTCCAGGGGATGGCAAGAACGTGGTCGGGTCTTCTGCATTGATACGACATTCAATAGCATGGCCCTTAACCTCAATCTCATCCTGTTCAAGGTTTAAACCTAAACCCGCAGCAATACGAAGCTGCTGTTCAATAATGTCCACACCCGTGACCATTTCAGTGACAGGATGTTCAACCTGTACCCGTGTATTCATTTCAATGAAGAAAAATTCGCCTTCTTCAAATAAAAACTCGAATGTACCAGCACCGCGATACTGCATCAATTTACAGGCATTGACACAGGCTTCCAGAATATCTGCACGCGCCTGTTCTGGCAGGTTTGGTGCAGGTGCTTCTTCCAGAACCTTTTGATGGCGGCGCTGTAGCGAACAGTCACGGTCATACAAATGGATTGCATGGCCATTGCCATCGCCAAGTATCTGAACTTCTACATGACGGGGTTTTTGCAGGAAACGTTCCATATAGACGGTATCATCGCCAAACCACATTTCTGCATCACGCTGGGCAGCCTGTACCGATTCAAGCAGGGTATCGACACGCTCGACAATACGCATACCACGACCACCACCACCAGCCGCAGCCTTGACAATCAATGGAAAGCCAATTTCTTTGGCTTCTGCAAGCGCGTTGTTTGGTGTCACCGCATGGGCGGAACCTGGTACAGTTGGAACACCAGATTTCTTCATTGCCATGATCGCTGAAACCTTATTTCCCATCAGGCGGATATGTTCAGGACGTGGACCAATGAAAATGAAGCCAGAATTTTCAACAATTTCAGCAAACTCGGCATTTTCTGACAGGAAGCCATAACCAGGATGGATGGCATCCGCACCTGTAATTTCTGCGGCGGTAATAATGGCAGGAATATTTAGGTAGCTTTCACTGCTTGCACCTGGGCCAATGCAGACCGCTTCATCAACAAAGCGTAGATGCATTAAATCCTTGTCAGCATCGGAATAAATTCCAACAGTTTTAATGCCAAGAGTTTTACAAGCCCGCGTAATTCGTAAAGCAATTTCACCACGGTTTGCAATGAGTACTTTTTGCAACATAGGAATCCCCAGACTCATTAGGCACGGTAGCGGAAAAGCGGTTGACCAAATTGGATCACTTCACCATTCTTAACCAGAATTTCTTCAATCACACCACTTTGAGTTGCCTCAATTGGATTCATGATTTTCATGGCTTCAATAATACCCAGAGTTTCACCTGCAGAAACTGTTTGACCCACATTGACAAATGGTGGTTCACCTGGGCTTGGAGCTGAATAGAAAACGCCAACCATTGGAGAGGTCTCAACCGCCCCACGTGGTGTTTTTGCAGCAGGCGCTGCTGGTGCTGAGGAGATTGGTGCTGCAACAGGAGCCGCTGCGTATACAGGCGTTGGACGAGTCAGTGAAATGGATTGGTCGCCTTCCTTAACTTCTATCGCTTGTAAGTCAGATTCAATCATCAGGTCGATGAGTTTCTTGATTTTACGGATATCCATGAGTGAGCATTCCTAAATGTGTAAATTAGTTAGAAGATTGAATTTTTTCGATGGCATAATCGAGTGCAAAGGAATAACCCCTGACACCTAGTCCACAGATCACGCCAATGGCTTTATCTGACAGGTATGATTGATGACGAAATGCTTCACGGGCGTGAACATTTGACAAATGCACCTCAATAAATGGGATGGCAACACCAAGTAGGGCATCACGTAAGGCCACAGAGGTGTGGGTAAGGGCGGCAGGATTGATAATGATAAATTTTATATTTTCATTTTGTGCCTGATGGATGCGATCCACAATTGCGCCTTCCCAGTTGCTTTGAAAGGTATCCAGTGTCAATGACGAATTTTTAGCCTGAGCAGTGAGTTGCTGGTTAATATCCTCTAGGGTGAGATAACCATAGACTTCTGGTTCGCGCTTTCCTAGCAAGTTTAAATTCGGTCCATGAATCACCAAAATGGTTGAGCTCATTCAGCCTGCTCCAATTCTAAAACTGCAAATATGTTTTGCAAGATGTCTGCAAAGTTTGCTTATTATGGCACAAAATTCTGCAATTTTTTTATAATTTATTTTAATCGATGAAGAAAGTTGCATACCAAGCATGCTGCATATAATGAAAACTTTGCAAGGAATTGGCAATGTTAAAATATGACAAATTTTAGGGTGTTTTGCTTTTGCATTATTCTAAACTGAATTGCCACTTTTCGTTCATGGGATTTGTGTAACTCAATGGTCAAACTCGCCAAATGATGATTTTTTAACTACATGCAAACTCATCATAAATTTCAACTAGCATATACGATTTTGATTCCATAAGGATTAAATTTTATTTTAATTTATTGTTTTTATTTGTTTTAGTTGAAATATATTGTTTTAGATTAATTTATATGGATAGCATTTGTGTTAGGTTTTGGACAGACACAAAAGGTTTTTAAAAAGTGATTGTTCGTTGTACAGCTTTAAAAAATTCAGGGTTGGCAAAAATGATGATTTTTACCATTTCGGGATGGCTGCTAATGACATAAAAATGTCCGAAAAAGATAACCCTTGTTGATTAAGATGGTGAGTACTTAAGAGACTACTTTTGATTGGCGTAATCTCTTATGGGTCTTTCAAAGCTGTCTTTAATTTTAAAGACAGCTTTTTTTTGCCTATTATTTGATGGTCTGTAATGCGATGTGATGTATATCAGGCAACAAACAGTTTTGAGCCTGATGAGTAACAAATTTCACGTCCTGATCAGAACCATTCCATTTCTGCATTTGTTGGAACAGCCATTCAAAGTCACTGAGCTTGGGTTCAGCATTCTCTTGGACAAAATTCCGAACAATATTTTGAATGATATAGTATTTTTCGACATGCACTTCTGTAGAGCAATTGAACTGAATCACATCAAACTCAATCAGCAATTGCCATATAGGTGCAAAATCATCTAGTTCCCGAAGTTCCTGCTGTGCCTTTAGAATGGCACCTGTTAATGCTACGAGGGTATTTGGATGCTGTTGTGCCCATTCCTGGGTCACAGCTAAAACCTTATCTGCCACATTTGGAATAATGTCCTGGCTTGAACAGACAATATGGCTCAGTCCTTGCAGCTCAGCTTGTGTATTCCACGGTTCTCCCACACAGAAACCATCAACCAGATGATTGCTCAAGGCTTCAACCATATACGGTGGGGGCAGTGTTTTCATTGAAATTGACTGAGCCAGTTCTGGATCGGCCAGTGCCAGCCATTCCCTTAAACAGTAATGATGAATGGAGTGTTTAAACACATGGGCTAAGGAAACAGTATGATTTTGTTTGATATGACTGAGCAGTTTTTTTGCAGATGTCTCGGCGGAATCATGTTTTTGAATATCAAGCTCATAACAGAGCTTTTGGCTTAAACTTATAAATGCACGGTTTTCACTTAATACTAAAGGGGTTTGTAAGGCAATACCAATTTGGTCTGCGCCAACCGCAGCAGCAGGTAACATTGCCGATAAACAATGCGCTGCATCCAACAGTCCAAAGGCAAGGCGATCACGTAAACTTGCCCAGGATGCTTCTTTCACCAGTGTGACATCTAGCCCAGCGTCATCAAAGAAACCACGATGTTTTGCCCAAAGCAGTGCAACACAATCCAGCAAGGGAATATAGCCAAGCTGTAATTCGGTTTTTTCCACTTTCTCTAATTCGACTAAATGACTCATCTATTCATCCTTTAGCTGGCTATTTAATTGATTGCTTAAAAGTTGTTGTGCATCGAGTAAACGGCGTGCCATTTCCCCAATAGTCATGCGATGGCTCATGGCGTTTTTGCGCAGTAATTGAAAGGCGGTATCTTCGGTTAAGCCATGCAACTGCATCAGCAATACTTTGGCCTTTTCGATATCCTTGCGGTCAGCAAGTTTGGTTTTGGCATCCTTAAGGTCACATTCCAGTTTTTTATGCTTTTTATATTGTTCAATTGAAATATCCAGAATGGTATGCAGGCGGCTAGGATCAATACCATCCACAATATAGGCGGTAATGCCTGCATCAATGGCCTGTTTAATAGTGTCTTTATCAGTATTTTTGGTAAACAGGACAGTAGGCAGGTCAAAATTGCTGACACAACTCTCAATCACATCGCGATGGGGATGGTCCATATCCAGCAGAATCACATCTGCCTGTAGATGTTCGAGTTTAAAAATATTCAGGTGATCAAGTGTAAAGCAGGCAACCACATCGAAGTCGTGTTCAATCAAACACGTTTTGATGTACTCAGCCCGAGACTGATCATCGTCAATGAGTGCAATTTTAAGTTTCGGCATAAGTGTACAGGGTCAACAGTAGATAGTTGCACATTTTAGGTCGTGCTATGAGTGGGTCTTATGGGCATTTCAACTGCGAAATATGAAAGATCCTATAATTTTTTGAAGCAAAATTAATGCCATAAAGTATGTTTTTAATTGTCTTATTCGGTGCAATTGCCCTCTAACTTATAGGGTTTATGCGCTTTATTGTATCGCTACCTCTCTATTGAAGAAATGAAAATCTGTATTTAGCTATGGAAAATAAGTTTGTGTTCATTTTTAGTGCATAAAAAGAGTTGTTTTGAAGCAGGGCGAATTGTGCTTTAAAACAGGTCAGTGCCTGCTAAGACGGTATGAGAATCCATTGGTCTATCTCCCGATATTTATTTTATATCTATAAAGTTTATAAAAAACAAAGGTTAATGGTAATTGTATAAATGTGTTGTGGAAGTTGGCACAGCATTTGCTAATTATTTTGTGAGTCGAAGATGACTTTTTTAAATTGTAAGACGGCCAACGATGTCCGATCTGATCGGTTTGTTTACACAAGTGAATTGTGTCAGCAAAGCAATATACGTTCAGTATGGGAGATGGCAATGTCTTTTTTATCTACAAATAAAGTAATCGTAAGCCTACTTAAAAATTTCAGTTCCAGCGTCGCGAGCTTGCTCAACAGGGTGGCTCGCTTTTTTATCTGTTCTGGTGCCAGCTGCACATTATTCAATTTCCCAAAACATTTCCAAGTCTTTATCTCAATTACACGCCATGCAAATGCAAGCCATGGCGTGTGGATAAATTCTGCCTTGGTTTTGCAAATCCTTATACCAGATATATCAGCAACAACAGCAACGCAAGCAACCGTTAGCTGAACAAATAGAGAAGAATTGAGGAGAGACACAATGAAATTAGTGATGATTGGTCACGGTATGGTGGGGCACAAATTCATCGAAGCCATCCTGGAGAAAGCTGATGATGAACTGGAAATTACGATTCTTGCTGAAGAGCCACGTATTGCATACGACCGTGTACATTTGACTGAATACTTTTCAGGTAAATCAGCAAAGGACCTATCCCTTGCACGTTTTGACTTTGCTGATGCCTATGGTATTGATCTACGACTGAATACCAAAGCCATTGCCATTGATACCGCAGCACAAACGGTAACCACAAGCCTTGGCGATGTGATTCGCTATGACAAACTGGTCTTGGCGACAGGTTCCTACGCTTTTGTTCCGCCAATTTCGGGCAATGATCGTGAAAACTGTTTTGTCTATCGTACCATTGAAGACTTGGATGCAATCCGTGCAGCAAGCTTAAATGCCAAGTCAGGTGTGGTAATTGGTGGCGGCTTGCTTGGTCTGGAAGCAGCCAAGGCATTGCGTGACTTAGACTTGGAAACGCATGTAGTTGAGTTTGCACCACGCTTAATGGCAGTGCAAATTGATGATCTGGGTGGCAAGGTTCTCCGCCGTAAAATTGAAAACTTAGGGGTAAAAGTCCACACTCAAAAAGCAACGTCATCTATTGAAGCAGGCAATCAATCGACTCATGTGATGAAATTTGCTGATGGCAGCGAGCTTGAAACAGATGTGATCTTATTCTCAGCAGGGATTCGCCCACGTGATGAGTTGGCACGTTCCAGTGGTTTAGCCATTGGTGAACGTGGCGGGATCAAGATTAATGATTATTGCCAAACTTCAGATACAAATGTGTATGCCATTGGTGAATGTGCACTTTGGGACAATAAAATCTATGGTCTGGTTGCCCCTGGCTATGACATGGCACGGATTGCAGCGAAGCATATTTTAGAAGAAGAAACTCATTGCTTTGCTGGTGCGGATATGAGCACCAAATTGAAGTTGATGGGTGTCGATGTAGCATCGGTGGGTGATGCACATGGTATGACTCCAAACTCACTCAGCTATTTCTATGCTGATGAAGATGCCTTGATTTATAAGAAAATCGTGGTGGATGCTGATAAAACCAAACTACTTGGTGCGGTGTTGGTCGGCGATGCAAAGGAATATAACGACCTTTTACAAATGATGTTGAATGGTTTGGCTGTGCCTGAGCTTCCTGAAAGTTTAATCATGCCAGGCTTTGCCGATTCAGGTGCTAAAGCGGGCGGTAGTGGTGTAGATTTACTGCCTGATAGTGCCACCATCTGTTCATGTAATAACGTATCTAAAGCGGATATTTGCCAAGCCATCTGTGACGGTTCAACTTCATTGGGTGCTTTGAAAAAGTGTACCAAAGCGGCAACCGCGTGTGGTGGTTGTGCGCCTTTAGTCACGCAAGTGTTGAAGTCTGAACTGCAACGTCAAGGTGTAACAGTCAATAACCATGTGTGTGAACATTTCCCATACTCACGCCAAGAGATTTATCACTTGGTGCGTGTCAATGAAATCAAAACTTTTGATGATCTTATTCATCAACATGGTCATGGCTTAGGCTGTGATATCTGTAAGCCGATGGCTGCCAATATCTTGGCATCATGCTGGAACGATTTTGTGCTTGAGCCAAGCCATGCAGGTCTACAAGACAGTAACGATTATTATTTAGGCAATATCCAAAAAGATGGTTCTTACTCAGTTGTGCCGCGTATGGCAGGTGGTGAAGTCACCCCAGATGGCTTGATTGCAGTGGGGCAAATTGCCAAAAAATATAACCTGTATACCAAAATCACAGGTGGTCAACGTGTCGATTTATTTGGTGCACAGTTGCATGAATTACCATTCATTTGGGAAGAGCTGAATGCGGCTGGTTTTGAATCGGGCCATGCCTACGGTAAATCATTACGTACCGTGAAATCATGTGTGGGTAGCACATGGTGCCGTTATGGGGTGGATGATTCGGTTGGCTTGGCGATTGAGCTTGAGAACCGTTATAAGGGTTTACGTTCACCGCATAAATTAAAAATGGCTGTTTCAGGCTGTACCCGTGAATGTGCCGAAGCACAAGGTAAAGATGTTGGGGTGATTGCGACTGAAAAAGGCTGGAATTTATACGTTTGTGGTAACGGTGGCATGAAACCACGTCATGCTGAGTTACTCGCTTCTGACCTTGATACCGAAACACTGATTCGTTATATCGACCGTTTCTTTATGTTTTATATCCAAACGGCTGACCGTTTACAACGGACCAGCGTATGGCGTGACAATATGGAGGGTGGGCTGGATTACCTGAAAGCCGTGATTGTTGAGGATTCTCTTGGACTTGCCGAAGAACTTGAAAACCGTATGCGTCATGTCATTGGCACTTATCAGGATGAATGGCGTACTGCGGTGGAAAATCCTGAAATCCGTAAACGTTTCCAAACTTATATCAATGCCAGTGCAGAGGAACAGGCTGATCCACACATTCAATTTACCCAGGTTCGTGATCAAATCCGTCCTTTAAATGATGCAGAGCGTTCGGTAGATCGTATCCCAATGGTAGAAGCATAAGGAGAATCAACATGACTAATTTAAAAATGAATATGCTTCCTGAACAAGAATGGGTTGAAGTCTGTAACCTTAGTGACATTACACCGAATACAGGCGTGGGTGCATTGGTAGGTGATCAAGCCGTAGCGTTATTCCGTGTAGGACATGAGAAACGTGTTTATGCACTCAGCAATAAAGACCCATTTAGCCAGGCCAACGTCATGAGCCGTGGCATCATTGGCGATGTGCAAGGTGAACGTGTTATTGCATCACCGATTTATAAACAACACTTTAGCTTAGCCACAGGACGTTGTCTGGAAGATAAAGATCAAAAGCTGTTGGTATTTCCAAGCAAAATTGTTGATGGTCAGGTTTGGGTCAGTCCAACGCCACAAAAAACGTATATTACCAATACGGGTGCATCATCAGACAAAATGAAACTGGTTCTGATTGGCAATGGTTTGGCAGGGATGCGTTGTCTTGAAGATTTGCTGGATATGGCACCTGACCGTTATGAGGTAACCGTGATCGGTGAGGAACCTTGGGGTAACTATAATCGAATTATGTTGTCACCTGTGCTTTCAGGTGAAAAAACCATTGATGACATCATGTTGCACCCACATGCATGGTATAGCGATAAAGGGATTCAATTTATTGCGGATGACCCAGCCGTTAAAATTGATCGTCCGCGTAAAGTGGTTTATACCGAAAAAGGTGAGAAAGTTGATTATGATCGTCTGATTATTGCGACAGGTTCCAGCCCATTTATTCCACCTGTTCAGGGCGTGGATTTAAAAGGCGTGATTAGTTTCCGTGACATTTACGATGTCAATACCATGATCAAATACTGCGAAACCAAGAAAAATGCCGTGGTGATTGGCGGTGGTTTGCTCGGTTTAGAGGCTGCTTATGGCCTAAAACAACGTGGTATGAATGTGACGGTACTGCATTTAATGGACCGTATCATGGAGCGTCAGCTTGATGGTCGTGCCAGCCGTATGTTGCGCCAAAGTATTGAGCAAAAAGGCATCAAAATTATCACTGAAGCGAATACCGAAGCCTTGATTGGTAAAAAAGGTCATGTGTCTCAAGTCCGCTTAAAAGATGGTACGGTGCTGGATGCAGATCTGGTTGTGTTTGCAGTCGGTATCCGTCCAAATATTGCCTTGGCACAAAGTGCGGGTTTACGTTGTAACCGTGGCATTTTGGTGAATGACACCATGCAAACCTTTGATCCAAGTATTTATGCGGTAGGTGAATGTATCGAACATCGTGGGCAAACCTTTGGTCTGGTTGAGCCGTTGTGGGGACAAGCCTTTATTTGTGCCACCCATTTGGCTGAGCATGGCAGCCTAACCTTTAAATCGCCAACCGTGCCAACGCAGTTAAAAGTCAGTGGTGTGGATGTGTTTTCGGCAGGTAACTTTGAGCCGAAAGAGGATTATGAAGACATCATCCTGAACGATGAAAAACGCCAAATCTACAAGCGTATTATTATCCAGAAAGATAAAGTGATTGGCGCGGTGTTGTTTGGTGATACCGAAGATGGCATGTGGTATGCCGAGCTGATTGCAGATCAGACCCCAATTGTCAGCTTTAGAAATAAATTGTTGTTTGGTAAAGACTTTGCAATGAAAAAAGCAGGCTAAGCAAGACAAGGAAAAAGATTCAGCATGATGCTGAATCTTTTTTAGGGGTGAAGTAAATGCAGCTCAAATAGATTTCTTCTCACTAGATAATTTGCTAGACTAAATCAAAAGATTGGGAGAAAAAGTAGATGAATCATGCAATTCTTGAACAACGCCTGATTGAGCTTGCCCATGAACTGGATGAGCAGGATTTACTGCGTATTTTGTCTTTAATGCAAGAAATAAAACATCATAAAGAATTTGAGCTTTCACAACCAAGTGAAACCTTAGACCTGTCTAAAATTTCAATTGCTGCATTTGCCGATATTCAAGATCCTGTTGGATGGCAACGTGAAATTCGGGATGTATGGTAAATCATGACACTAAAGTTATTTGTTTGATACCAAGCATTGGTATCAATGATTTATAGATTGCGAGTCATGCTTTAGTACAGGAATGTATTTTGGTTACTAATAATACCAAAGAGTTTCAAAGGATTTCTGAATTAGAGCTACAAAATTGGATGTTGGAGTAATTTACTTTTAAAAGGCTGCTAAAAAAACAGCCTCTTTACAATTTTATTCCTATATTGCAATCAGCTTATAAATGTAGAATGCCATTCTCCTTTTCGCATTTTTTTACTCACTAAAGATTTATATGCTTTTGCACTTTTTGGCTGCAATGCTCCTTGATGTCGATAACGATTACAGTAAAGACAAGCGGCAACAATGTTTTCTTTACTATTGTTACCACCATCTTGTTTTGCAATTACATGCTCAGCTGTACATTTAAGCCATTGCGTTTTATCTGATTCAACCGAGAAAGTTTTACTGAATTGCTCAGGTTTCTTTTCCCACATAGGTTGATTGCAATAATAGCATCGCTTGTTTTGATTTACATAAGCTGTATGGCGATTTTTTTGAATTGTATTTTGTTTTCTTTTCATAGTAAGAACTACTCAACTTCACAATATAATAATCAAATTTATAAAAATTTTTAAAAATTAATACCATAAACACAATAAGATAAATTACTGCATTTTAATATTAGCTTAGAAAATATTTTATAAATAAATAACTTTATTAAGCTCTATACGCAAGACTTTTGCTTTTTGTAAGTCATTAATAAGTTGATTACGTTCAGATTCAGAGATACTTCCCTTAAATTGAAACATGGCATCAATAAAGTTTTCTAAGGACTTCACTTTGCTAGGTTTACTTTTTAAAAGACGTTCTTTGATTGAATTGAAGTCAAGTAATTCTTCATTAGCAGAAGATTCATTTACTTGTATGGGTTTGGTGTGTGATTCTTCATTTTCTAATGCTAATTGCATCAGCAAACTAGCTAAACGCAATTTTTCACGAGAAGACAAAGAAATTGCTTCTTTGAAAATAGTATCAAAATTCATAATGAAATTTCTCCTTAAATAAAGAGGGAATAAACACAATGAACTGCACATCCTAAAATAAATCTAATAATGTCAATTTAAACAATAGACATATTAAAGATATAAAAGAATATTCAATCCATATGAACTAAAAATTATAAAATTAATTATAGCAAGTCAAGTATTATTTTCTATACATTATTTTTAATAATGGCATAAATTTTGCTTTTACTATTGTATGTATGGCAACGATGCCAGATCACAAACTAATTTACCGTAAATAAGCGCAAGGCAACGCCGCCTAAGACTGAAAGATGTCTTAGGCGGTTTTTGTTTTTAGCATATGTAGGCCTGAATTTTGTTATTTGCACTGAAATGATCTTTATCAAATAACTGAAAAGCCTAAAATTATTGACTTAGTTATGCTAAAAAGCACTATTTTGGAGCAATGATGAAGAATATGGACAACCTCATGCACATTACAAAAACAACTTGTCCCTATTGTGGAGTTGGATGCGGTGTGGATGTCACTGTCCAACATAAAGCGCAAGGTACAACGATCAAGGTCTCTGGAGATGCAGTACATCCATCAAATCTGGGTCGTTTGTGTATTAAGGGTAGCAATCTGGCGGATACCTTGGGGCTGGAAACCCGTATGCTTAACCCGATGTTTGGGCGAAAAAATCATCGTAAAGTCACCACATGGGATGTGGCGATTGAAAAAATTGCAGATCAGTTTCAAGCCTGTATTGAGCAATATGGGCGAGACAGTGTGGCTTTTTATGTTTCTGGTCAGTTGCTTACCGAAGACTATTATGTGGTGAATAAATTCGTTAAAGGTTATTTAGGTACAGCCAATATTGATACCAATTCACGCCTATGTATGTCCTCTGCGGTTGCTGCACATAAACGCGCCTTTGGTGAGGATATTGTTCCTGCCAGTTATGAAGATTTTGAATATACCGATATGGTGATCTTGGTTGGCTCAAATACCGCATGGTGCCATCCAGTGTTGTATCAACGAATCATGCAAGCGAAAAGTAAAAACCCAGACTTGTTTGTTGTCGTTGTCGATCCACGTTTTACCAGTACCTGTGAACAGGCTGATTTACATTTACCTATTTTACCAGGGCAAGATGTCGCTTTATTTAATGGTTTATTGCAGTACCTTTATAAAAATGATCATGTAGATCACCACTTTGTTGAAAGCTATACCGAGGGTTTAGCAGCACTTTTAGATGCGAGTGAAACAGAAGCAGATTTTAATGCATTGGTGAAGCGCACAGGAATTTCAGCAGAAAAATTACAACTTTTTTTTGATAAATTTGCCAGTACTGAAAAAGTGATGACCTTATTTTCAATGGGAGTCAATCAATCTTCTCAAGGGGTCAACAAAGCCAATAGTATTATTAACTGTCATTTACTCACTGGGAAAATTGGCAAATTGGGTGCTGCGCCGTTCTCGATGACAGGACAACCGAATGCGATGGGGGGACGTGAAGTAGGTGGGCTGGCCAATATGCTGGCAGCACATCTGGACTTGGATAATCCCTCACATCAAGATTTAGTGCAGAGTTTTTGGAATAGTCCCGTGATTGCCAACCAAGCAGGTTTAAAGGCAGTTGATTTATTTCAGGCGGTTGAAAGTGGCAAAATTAAAGCCATTTGGATTATGGCGACCAATCCAGTGGTGAGTTTACCCGATGCTGATCAAGTCAAACGGGCACTGGAAAAATGTGAGTTTGTGGTGGTTTCCGATATTTGTGCGGATACAGATACCACCGCTTATGCTGATGTATTGCTGCCCGCTTTGGGCTGGGGTGAAAAAGACGGTACCGTCACCAATTCAGAACGCCGTATTTCCCGCCAGCGTGCTTTTCTGGCTGCACCAAAACAGGCGAAAGCGGACTGGTGGGCAGTGTGTGAGGTGGCAAAGAAACTGGGTTTTAATGGTTTCGATTTTAACAATATCTGTGACATTTTTAACGAACATGCTGCTTTATCTGCCTATCAAAATGCCAGTGTCGATCAGCGTGATCAGGTTGAAAACTTCCGTTATTTCAACTTAAAAGGCTTAATGAATTTAAGCATGGATGAATATAATCATTTACGCCCAATCCAATGGCCAGTGTGGGAAAAAGGTCAAAGTATTGCGGTTGAGCAATTATTTGATCGAGGTGGTTTTAGCCATAACAATAAAAAAGCCAAACTGATTCCAACAGTGGCTATTGATCCTGTTCATTCGATTTCCGAAGATTATCCATTGGTGTTGAATACAGGGCGTATTCGTGATCAATGGCATACTATGACGCGTACAGGTTTGTCAGCGAATTTAACTACGCATCGTGCTGAACCATTTTGTGAAATTCATCCCAACGATGCCTTGAAGTTTGGTATCCGTGATAAAGCACTGGTTGAGGTTCGTTCAGTTTGGGGCAGTTGTGTATTACGGGTCACGCTGGCACAGGGCGTTCGTCGTGGACAAATTTTTGCTCCAATTCACTGGACAGAGCAAGTGGCTTCGGATGCCCGAATTGGTAAAGTGGTGAATCCAATTGTGGATGCGATTTCAGGCGAACCAGAGTTTAAGCATACACCTGTTTTGATTCAGCCGTTTCATACGACCTGGCAAGGGGTGTTGTATGTTCGAGAGGGTTTTGAGCAGCAGATCAAGGCATCGTTGCAAAGCTGTGCGTGGTGGACCAAGATCAAAACTGCCAAAGCTGTGCGTTATGAACTTGCTGACCGCCAAAGTATTGACCAAACTCAAAAGAACCTCAAAAACTTTTTGCCTTTTGTGGATGAAACCTATGAATGGCTGAGTCTGGAAGATATTTCATCGCAACTGAGCCATAGTATCATTTTAAAAGACGGCATTTTGATTGCCAGTTTATATATTGCACCACCTGACTTATTGCCTGATCGGGACTGGGTGGCAAGTTTGTTTAAACGTGAGCGTTTAAGCGCCTTGCACCGTAAAGCCTTGCTTGCGGGGATGCCAATGACAGCGGCGAATAATGATGGACCATTAGTATGTAGTTGCTTTAAAGTAGGAAAGAACAAGATTATTGAAGCTATAAAAACACAAAAAATGACCCATGAGAAACAGGTCACCGCATGTCTAAAAGCAGGTGGAAACTGTGGTTCATGTTTACCTGAGATTCGTGGCTTGATCAAAACCTGTCAATTGGAGGCAGAAGTATGAGTACAGAATTTCCCGCTACAGATTTGGTGATCCTGGCGGGAGGACAAGCACGCCGTATGAATGGTGTGAATAAATTATTACAACAGTTTGATGACCAGATTCAACTCTCCAAAATCTGTCAACGCTTCAAACCAGAAGTACAACAGCTTTGGGTGAACAGTCACCGTGATAATTCCATCTACAAACAAATTGAGCCAAGCATTCAGTGTTATGCCGATGATCAAACTGGTTTTTTAGGACCATTAATGGGCATGAAAAGCGCATGGACCCATGTGCAATCAGACTATGTGTTATTTGTGCCCTGTGATGTCACCTATATTCCTGCTCAGGTACTTTCGAGGCTACATCGTACACTACAAAAAAATTCCCAGGCATCTGCTGTCTATGTCACTATCAATGGAGATGCCTTATATCCATTTTGTCTGTTAAAAAGAGCAAGTTTGGCAGTACTGGAGCAACAGATCGCAGCCAATCGATTAAGTTTGCGTGACTGCTTTAAGCAACTGCATGCGCAAACAGTTGCATTCCAGAAACAAAGCTTATTTTGTCATAGCATCAATTCAATGGATGAATTACAGCAATACCAGCAAATGAAAGCATTTAGACAAATATTTATTTCGAATTAACTCCTTTTCTCTTTAAAGATTCTGACGAGCATTCTTGACCTTTGTTTAATTAAGTTCTATTTTGGAACTTAATAAGTGTGCAATCTAGCAATCATGTTGTGAGAAGATGTTCAAACAACATTAATGTAATGAAAACAAGGTTAGAAAAATAAAGGGAATAGGAGCTATATATGTTGGCATTGCGTTATCAGCAAATTCCATTGCAGTTTTTATTTGAGCATCAGGCAACTTTGGCAGGACTTGGGAAAATAGCAATACGAAGCTTAAAAAACACAAAAGGAAATCAAGCCGATTGGCGGGCGCTTGCGGCGATTAATGAAGTGATTGAAGCACCGAGTCATGAGTTGGTGGAACATTATGTACAGTGGAGTGGTGCGCAACCACATAAATATCAGGATTCTATTCCCCCACACATGGTCTCTCAATGGGGACTTTCATTTGCAACAGGTTTGCTCTTACAAACCAGCTATCCACTCAGCCAAGTCATCAATCAAGGTGTTAGCCTAAAGATTCATGGCAAGATTCCTCGTAATGAAAAGTTATTGATTCAAGCCAAGATTGTCCACGTTGATGAACGCAATGGTTTAGCACGTGTTTCCGTTCAGATCATCACGGGTACAATTGCTCAACCTAATCTGGTTGAGGCAGTGTTGCATATGGCATTTATTTTGCCGCATTTTGAAAAAACCAAACGTGCTGAAACTACCGATGATAAAAACTGGCAAATATTAGGGCAATGGTCAACAACATCAGATGATGGCTTTAAATTTGCCTTACTGACAGGTGATTTTAATCCAATTCATTGGGTTGGTTTCTTGGCAAAACTCTCTAGTTTTGGTCAAAAAGTACTACATGGCTTTGGGGTGTTTGCACGTAGTTTTGAGTTTTTACCTGATCCTATCGAACAAATAGATGTCCGATTTTTAAAACCTGTAAAATTACCATCGCAAGCCAATAAAGTTGAGTTGGCAATTGAGCAGGATCAAAAGTTGATTCGTGTTGTGGGGTCAGCAGGACAAATCTGTTTAATGGGTCAATATTCATAATAAGCATCAGGTGAAAACAATGACAACTCCAAACACAATGCTAAAACAGGATGTAACGGCCTGCATTTTATGCTCACGTAATTGCGGATTGAGTGTGGAAATCGAAAATAACCAGTTCAAAAAAATTAAGGGTGATGATCAGCATCCTTTCTCGCAAGGTTATATCTGTCAGAAAGCTGCACGTTTGCAGCATTACCAACAACATGCTGATCGCTTGACTTCTCCATTAAAACGTCAAGCCGATGGTTCGTTTAAGGAAGTGAGTTGGGAGCAAGCCATTCAAGAGATTGCTGATCAGCTTGTACATATTCGAAATAGCTATGGTGGAACTGCATTTGCTTCGGTTGGCGGTGGTGGACAGGGTAATCACCTTGGTGCAGCCTATGGTCGTCAGTTACTTTATGCCATGAAAAGTTTCTATGCCTATAATTCGTTGGCTCAGGAAAAAACAGGCGATTTTTGGGTCAATGGTCGTTTGTTTGGCAGTCAGGCCTGCCATACCACAGAAGATGTGGAGCATGCTGATTATGTGTTGTTTATTGGAACAAATCCATTTCAGGCGCATGGTATTCCCAATGCACGGGACACCTTAAAACATATCAAAAAAGATCCCAATCGAACCATGGTAGTGTTTGATCCGCGTGTCACCGAAACTGCCAAGCAAGCTGATATTCATGTGCAACTCAAACCAGGTACAGATGCTTATTTGATGTCGGCTATGATTGCGATCATGCTGCGTGAAGGTCTTTATGATCAGCAATTTATTCAACAGCATACACATGGTTTTGATGAGGTCAAACAGGCTTTTCTTGCTGTTCCAATCGAGGAGTATATTCAGAAAGCTGATGTTTCGGTTGAATTGATCTACCAAATTGTACGTGATTTTGCTCAGGCAAAACGAGGCTGTGTTCGGATAGATTTAGGTATTCAGCATACTTTAAATACCACGTTAAATGGTTATTTGGAAAAGCTTCTTTATTTATTGGCTGGGCATTTTGGTAAACAGGGAAGCAATAATCTACATACCATGTTTATTCCAATTTTAACCAATACCGATGAACGTAACTCTAAATACCGCCGTACTGTACATCATAAAATGTTCCCAATTTCAGGATTTTTCCCACCGAATATTCTGCCAGATGAAATTTTGAAAGCAGGTGAAAAGCGGGTACGTGCAGTCTTTGTTGATAGCTGTAATCCTTTACTGACCTATCCAGATACGGCTGCTTATGAACAGGCTTTTCAGTCACTTGATCTATTGGTGGTGGTCGATGTTGCCATGACCGAAACAGCGCGTTTGGCACATTACATCTTGCCAGCCCATAGCCAGTTTGAAAAATGGGAGTTTACGGGCTTTAATCTGGAATTTCCAAAAAATGGTTTTCATTTACGTCATCCCTTGTTTCAACCACAAGGCAATACCTTACCTGAAGCAGAAATTTACACACGTTTACTTGAGGCGATGAAAGCCATTCCTCAACAATTTCCAATCCTGAGTAAAATTGCGGAAAAAGATTCAGCAAATACCGCTTATCTTGGGTATTTTGCTGCTCTAGGTGCTAATTTTGCGAAAAACAAGAAGCTTATTCCATTTGCCGCCTCAATTGTCTATCGCACTTTAGGCAAGACTTTGCCAAATGATGCGGCTGCCACGGCTTTGCTATTGCCATTATGCATGCAATATGCTGCCCAGCATTATCAGGCAGTTAAACAGGCAGGCTACGAGGGGAATCGTCTCAATCTTGGGGTAAAGCTGTTCCAAACCATTCTAAAACAACGTTCAGGTGTCATATTGTCACAGCATGACTATGCTGATGTATGGAACCTGATTGCATACAAAGACAAAAAAATTCGTTTGGCCATTCCTGAAATGTTTATTGAACTTGCTCAACTAAGACAACAGCCATTGGTTGTAAAAGAGGATTATCCTTTTATCTTATTGGCAGGTGAGCGCCGTAGTTACAATGCCAATCAAATTTATCGTGATCCTGCATGGCGTAAAGTCGATGCAGATGGACGTTTAAGGATTAATCCAGAGGATGCCTTACAGCTCGGTGTGGAAACAGGTCAGATCTTGCAATGTATTTCTGAACATGGCGCAATTCAGGTCACGGTTGAACTTGATGATGGCATGCGTAAAGGTGTAGTGTCATTACCACATGGTTATGGACTGCGTTATGGGAATAGTGAACCGATTGGGCCGCAAATTAATCGTTTAACCTCTACGCGGCATTGTGATCCATTGTCCAAGACACCATATCATAAGTATGTCCCAGTACGATTGGAACGTTTAAGCACTTAAATGATAGGTCGTATTGAATGAATAGATGACTTGCACCAAATTCTTTCATTGCAAACAAGGGTGGTTGCAAATGGTGCAAGATGATTTCAACAAAAATATGCAAGACAGGCGCCATTTTTATTTGTAGATTGAAAGGGTTGCCTGTTTAAATATATGAATATCCTTAAGCCAGGATGTTTGTTTATAGTTGGAATAATTATTGCTGTAAAAACAGTTCTCTGTGATGAGTAAAGCAAGGATGCACAGAACCTGTGCTAAACCCAGTCAGAAGATTCACAAAATGAGTGCGTATGATGAAGCATGAAATACAAGAAACGGCGATACCGATCCTACAGGATCAGTATGGTCGTGTTAAGCGTAAGCTACGGATTTCCGTAACTGATCGCTGTAATTTCAAATGCATTTATTGTATGCCTGAGCATCCAGAATGGATGAAAAAACAAGAGCTGCTTAGCTTTGAAGCCTTGCTGGTTTTTTGTCGATATATGGTTGGGCAGGGGATTGAGAATATCCGTATTACGGGTGGTGAACCACTCATGCGTCAGGGTGTGGTGCATTTTATTCATGATTTACAACGTTTAAGAGCTTTGGGATTGAAGCGGATTTCGATCACCACCAATGCACACTATTTAGCCAAGTATGCTGAACAACTCAAACAAGCGGGTCTGGATGATCTAAATATTAGTTTGGATAGTCTGGACCCAGTTCAATTTAAGCAGCTTACTAAAAAAGAATTAGCACCTGTTCTTGGTGGAATCGAAGCGGCAAAAAAAGTAGGGCTGCCCTTTAAAATCAATTGTGTATTGATGAAAGGTCAAAATGATGAGCAAATTATCCCGATGGTGAAATGGGCAAAACAGCACAACATTCCATTACGTTTTATCGAGTTTATGCCTCTGGATGGTGATCAGCATTGGACTGATCAGGCTGTGGTCAGTGAAGCAGAAATTTTAGAACAACTGCAACCTTATTATGATATTCAAGTGCTACAACAGCAGCATGAGCCTGCACGTTTATATCAGCTTGATGGGCACTATCATCTTGGCATTATTTCAACGATAACCCATTCATTTTGTGGAGACTGTGACCGAATTCGACTGACTGCCCAAGGTGAATTGTATAATTGCCTGTTCGCACAACAGGGTTTAAATATAAAACCTTATTTACTACAAGTGATTAAACAAAATGCTGAATTAAAACAGCAAGCATTGTTGCAGCTTGATCAACAGATTAAGCCTTATATTTGGCATAAAGCCAAAGGCTATCATGCGATACAACATCAGCAAGCACGTAAAATTAGCATGCACATGCTTGGTGGTTAAATAGAAAGTGGTCTGGAGAAAATATGCAAACCATTGAGATAAAAATAGAAGCTTTTGGTGCGATAGAACGGTTATTACCCAAAGCACTTGCATTTGAGTTTGCAGAGGATCGAATGGTTAACGATGTATTGACGCATATTGTGACGCTTTATCCAGATGCAAGTAGCGCGATGGAAAAGTGTGCCTGTGCCATTGGTGAAGATATCGTGACACGTCAAACACCGTTGAATCAGTCATGTACTTTAGTGCTGTTGTCACCTGTGGCAGGAGGATAGACATGCGTGAATTTGCCAGAGTCCAGGATCAGGCACTCAGTTTAGAGAGCTTTGACCCAATCCAGTCTTTCCCAGAATGTGGTGGAATTGATATTTTTATTGGTACGGTACGAAATCACCACGAGCGTAAAGCAGTCAAGGCACTGAAATATACCTCTTATACACCTGTTGCTGAAAAGATGATTCGTGAAATTGAACAGCAAATTAAAGAGAAATATCAGGTGTCTTATGTTCGTGTTATCCATCGTATTGGTTATCTGGATGTCAGTGAAACTGCCATTATTGCAATTGCCTATGCGGCACATCGCCGTGAAGCTTTTCAAGCCTGTGAAGAAGCGGTTGAGCGGGTAAAGCATGAAGTGCCGATCTGGAAAGAGGAGTTCTTTATGGATGGAACCAGTCAATACGTTGAGGGTTGTTGTATTCGTAAAGATACTGCTGAGTCTCAAGCAAAGGCGCAGCAACATACACACCATCAACACGAACACTGCACACATGAGCATACACACGAATAAGCTTTTAGGAAGTTAAGATGAAAAATGTTGGGATGAAACCTGAGAGTTACCGTGTTGCAGAAGCGCAAGCGATCTTATATGCGCCAGCACATTGTATCCAGTTGCTCCGTGACGGAAATACTGAAAAAGGTGATGCCTTAAAAACAGCACGTATTGCAGGCATTCTGGCAGCAAAACGTACCGATGAACTGATTCCGCTGTGTCATCCCTTACCGATTTATCGGGCTGATGTAGACTATGATTTGCATGATGACCATGTGGTGATTCTTACAACGGTTGAAACGATTGGGCCAACAGGCGTGGAAATGGAAGCATTGACAGCGGCAAGTCTGGCGGGTTTAACCCTTTATGATATGTTGAAACCACATTGTGAACCTGAGGAACTCTGTTTAGACCAATGTAAATTGCTCAAGAAAAAAGGGGGGAAGTCGCACTTTAAGCGCACTTTACGTCAACCTGTTTCAGCGGCCGTGATTGTATTATCTGATACTGTAGCAGCAGGTCGTAAGCCTGATACCGCAGGTAAGTCTGTAGTAGACACATTAACTGAAGCAGGTTTTGACCCGATTCATTATCAGATTATGGCGGATGAGGCTGATCAACTCAAAGATTTGGTGTTAGAACTGACCAAATCTTATGCATGTATCATGACGGTCGGTGGTACAGGCATTGGTAAGCGAGATATTACCGTGGATACATTGGAACCGTTATTGGAAAGAAAGCTGGACGGTTTGATGGAGGCGGCACGTTCCTTTGGGCAAAAACGTACCCCTTATGCAGCCATGTCTCGTGGCGTGGCAGGCTTTATTGATCGTTCTTTGGTGGTGACTTTGCCAGGCAGTCGTGGTGGTGCCAGCGAATCCATGGCAGCAATTTTACCTGCTTTGGTGCATATTTTTGATGTCTGTCGTGACTTACCACATCCAGGAGGCTATGAATAATGTCAGGATGTGGTGCTGAAAAAGGTCTGATCAGTATTGATGAAGCGCTAGCACTGATCCAAACCAAAGTGAAAGCATTAGCGGTCGAGACGTTGCCTTTAGCAAAGGGGCTACATCGTTATTTAGCCAAGGCAGTTTATTCAGATGTAAATTTACCTGGCTTTTCACAAAGTGCGGTGGATGGTTATGCCATTAATACCACATTGGAAAATCTGCAAGATACTGTCTTTGATGTGGTGGGTGAGATTAAGGCGGGCAGTGGTTTGGATCATCAACTTGCAGATGGACAATCCATTCGTATTTTTACAGGTGGAAAAATACCTGAGGGAACAACCCATGTTGCCCGACAGGAAATTGTCGTAGTTGAGTCTGATAGCCAGATTCGACTGGTTGAACAGCTCAAACCGCAGGCTGATATTCGTTTTACTGGTGAGGAAGTTCAGTCAGGTCAGCTATTGGCAGAGGTCGGTCAGAACATCAATATTGGTGCGCTGGCTGCTTTGAGTATGGCTGGTGTAAAAACAATTGATGTATTTCAACAGCCTAAAGTAGCGATTGTCATTACAGGTGATGAGGTTGCTGAAACACCAGAAGATTTGCAAGCAGGCAAGGTGTTTGATGCAAATGGTCCATTGTTAAAAGCATGGTTGCAAGACTATGGGATTGATGTTGATATTTTGCATATCGAAGATGATGCTGAACAAGTCACACAATGCTTTGAACGTCTAAAACAGCACTATGATGTGATCATTACAACAGGTGGTGTTTCTGTGGGGGATTATGATTTTGTTCGTCCCTGTGCTTTTGAAAATGGTTTTAAGCAAATTTTCTGGAAAGTAAAACAAAAACCAGGTAAGCCATTATTTTTTGCTGAATATATAGGACAAAACCATCATTGCTATTTACTGGGTTTGCCAGGTAATCCTGCTGCGGTCTATGTCTGTATGCAGATTTATGGCAAGACATTATTGGATACACTACAAAACCAGCGTCAATCCTTAGCGTGGTTTAGTGGACTGCTCACCCATGATTTAAAATCAGATAGCCGTGAACGATTCCTAAGAATGCATGCCTATTTTGAACAGGGTCAACTCAAGCTACAAAGTCTGGCAAAACAGCAATCACATATGTTGAGTAATTTGATGCAGGCAAACTGTCTAGTGCGTATCCCAGCCAATATCAAACTGGAAGTTGGGCAAGAAGTTTCAGGTGTGTTTATTCACAATTAAATTGTTGATGGATTGATGCAAAATTGACTATTTTATCGTGTTTAGCTTAAAGCCAATTTGTATCTGGTGACCAAGATAAATTAGTGTATATTTTATATTGATTTGCTTTTTAGTATTACGGTTCAAGGTGTCGATTGCATACCTTATAAGCTTGAAAAATGATGGGTGATAATAATGAAATGGGATGAGATTGGCGATCAGCCATGTTCAGTGGCGCGAACGCTTTCAGTATTGGGTGATCGTTGGACCATGCTGATCTTGCGCAACGCATTTATGGGTATACGCCGTTTTGATGACTTCCAGCGTAGTTTGGGACTCACACGTCATGTCCTTTCAGAACGGTTAAAGCGTTTGGTTGAGCATGGGATTTTAACCAAAGTTCCTTATGTGGAGCGTCAGGAACGTTTTGAATATCAGCTTACCGATAAAGGTTTGGACTTGTACCCGATTATTCTGGCAATGGTGCAATGGGCCGATAAATGGATGGACATGGGCTTGGGTAAACCGATTGAATTTACCCATAAAACCTGTGGTCATAAATTTAACTCAAAGGTTGTTTGTTCAGAATGTAATGAACCCATTGATGTGAAAGAGGTAAAGGTGGCTGCTGGCCCAGGTTATTTTGCATTTGTTGAACAAAAGCAAAAAAGCGCCTGATTCATCATTCTGAGTGTTCTATCTCCTGTTGAATGGCATGGGATAGAACTTCAAAAATTCTTGAATCCTGGCATTGTGCAACATTAAAACGAATAAAGTTTTTAAAATTCTGGCTTTGGCTAAAGGCATTGCCAGGCGCCAAGATCACACCTCGTTCCAGACAGGTCTGGGCAATTCTCGCTGTATCTAAATGTTCAGGCAATTTACACCATAAAAACAATCCTACTTGTGGTTTCATCCAGATTTCGATCCCAAGTTTTTCTAACCGCTTGATGGTCGAATCCATGGCTTTCGCCAAACGTATTTTCAACTCTTCCAAATACTTACGGTAATGACTGTCGGTTAACGCAGCAAACAAAATTTCAGCAGATAAATGGTTTCCCCCAAAACTGGTTGCAATTTTGATATCGGTTAGGTCCTCAATCCATTCGGGTTTTGTCGCAATATAACCTGTACGCACTGAGCCTGATAAGGTTTTGGAAAAACTGCCAATATGAATAACCCGAGATAAACCATCCAGTGCAGCGAGTCGTGGAGCGGTATGTCGTTCCAGATCTGCAAAAATATCATCTTCAATCACAATTAAGTTAGACTGTTCCACAAGCTTTAAAACCTGATAAGCCGTTGAAGCAGTCAGTACCGCACCCGTTGGATTATGAATGCCTGAATTGGTGATATATAAACGCGGATTATAATTTTTAATCGCATCTGCAAATGCTGGCAAATCTGGCCCTGTTTGTGTGTAGGGAATACCAATGATTTGAACCTGATGAACCTTGAGTAAGGCATGGAAATTAAAATAACAAGGGTCATCAACCAGCACTACATCATTCGGTTTTAAGAAATAGCGACAAATGAGGTCAATGGCCTGTGTACCTGAATCCGTAAGTAGAATTTGATTGGGAACAACCTCAATGCCTTTAGCCAGAATTCTACGGGACAGTAACTCACGTAATGCGGGCAGACCAAGCGGGGTTGAGTAATCAGTCAAGATACTATTATTGGCCTTGGATATTTTTCGAATCGCCTTACGAATGTTTTCATGTGGCATCCAGTCATCAGGTAACCAGCCACATCCAGGCTTTAAAACGTCTTGTTTTGCTTCCAAAGCCTGTCTTGAAATCCATAACGGGTCAATACTTCGGTCAATCTTGGGATGAATCTCAGAAATTGATAAAGGTGCAAGTGGCCCAGCGACAAAGAAACCTGAACCCGTTTTTGCCTCAATCAAGCCTTGCGCCGCAAGCCGTTCGTAGGCTTCAACAATGGTGGAGATAGACAGGTTTAACAAGCCAGCCAAAGCCCGTACAGAGGGAAGACGAGAACCTGGCATCAATGAGCGATTCTTGATTTGTTGATTGATATGCTGGATAACGAAATCAATTTTTGTGGTTTTCATCTTGGCCTATTCTAACTGTGTGGGTATATATACCAGTACAGTTATTTAAAATTGTACTGTATTGTGTATGGTGAACTCACCATATCACAGTTTAAATTCTCCATACAAATTTGGAGAATGAAAATGAAGAATACGAGTCAGGGCTGGTTAAATGGTTTGATCGGGATCATTATCTTCTCTGGAACATTGCCAGCTACACGTGTGGCTGTGATGGATTTTAGCCCTACATTTTTAACAGCTGCCAGAGCTGCAATTGCAGGGATGCTGGGTTTAGTGTTGATTTTATTATCGCGACAGAAATTGCCTGAGAAAAAAGACTGGCTTGCTTTATTTTATGTTGCAATTGGAGTGGTAATTGGCTTTCCACTATTTACCTCTTTGGCACTTCAATATATGAGTTCTGCACACTCTATTGTTTTTATTGGTTTATTACCTTTGGTAACGGCAATTTTTGGTGTCTTGCGTAGTGGTGAGAAACCAAGTTTAGTATTTTGGCTATTTGCTATTTTAGGTAGTTCACTGGTTTTTGGATATATGTTGATTCAAGCAGGAAATTGGTCATTCAACTATGGTGATATTTTTATGTTGGTTGCAATATTACTTTGTGGCTTTGGCTATGCAGAGGGTGGAAAATTATCAAGGCATCTGGGCGGTTGGCAAGTCATTTGCTGGGCATTGATTATGACTTTGCCATTGATGTTGTTGATTTCATGTCTATATATGCCAGTTAATTTTGATCAAATTTCATTTTCATCAAAACTTGGGCTGGCTTATGTTTCGCTATTTAGTATGCTGATTGGTTTTTTCTTTTGGTATAAAGGCTTGGCCCAAGGCGGTATTGCGACAGTGGGGCAATTACAACTATTGCAGCCTATATTGGGCTTGATGATTGCCGCCATTTTGTTGAATGAGCAAGTCAGTCCAGCCATGTTCGCGGTCACCATAACCGTAATTGCCTGCGTTGCCTGTGCCAAAAAATTCGCTTAATTCGTAGATTCAAAAATTATAAACAATTGGCAGGTTTGGGAACGCCAGCCAAGCGACTTAAATGTCGGGCGACTAGACCTGTATTAAACTTTTGCTGTAGCTCAGCATTATTGATTTCAGGATCTACCGTCTTCATCAAAAACTTGATCAGGGGACGGGTTGCTGGTGAGTGTCCAAACTGCTGATAAAACTGCCGTACAGCATTGAGAATATCAAAATGCCAATCTGTCAGCTCTAAATTGAGTGATTTGGCAAGTTCCTGAGCAACTTGCTGATTCCAGATGGTGTAATCGACCAAATGACCGTCTTGGTCTAACTCTAACTGCATAAAATAGCCTAAGTAGGGGCGTATTGTTACGCCCAATGATTTATGGGTATCACTAAATTAACGATATATTCATTTCAACGTAATACAACGCTGAAACTGTAATACTAAATTTGCAAATTGAGCATATTCCAGAATGTTTACACGCTCTTTCAGGTTATCCTGCAATAGGCTTTGTTCATTGCTTAGAAAATAGATATTTGGGTAAGTATCCACAACTGCATCTGTGACTTGTAAGACTGAATCACCCATCATCACAATATGGTCATCCACTTTTGCCATGTGTGCTAACTCATCTAAAATTTTATTGACATTGTTATAAGGAGATTGGATGAGAAACAAGGTTGAATTTTTCATGAGCGAATCCCTTACCAATACAGTATATGATCAAATGACTGAATAAATTCAGGATGAATATCAATAAATTCAATGTCCTGATCTGTATTTTTGACGATAGTCAATTGTTGATTTTTGCTTTCAACCAAAATTGGGGTTAAATCGTAAAACTCAAAACTTTCCACCATATTGGCGGCAATTTTAAAGGCCTGCGTGAACTGGTCGAACGCTAATTGATTGTTCAGTAAACTCAGTGCGGCATCCTTTAATAATACTTTGACAGAAATACCAAAGGTTGCTAAAACCATAGTTGCAGACAAGCTTTCATTGACCTGCAAACTGGTTAAATTGGGCTGCGTTAGGATGACGAGTACAGTTTTCACACAATTTACCTTTTAAAAGCAACACGCTATATAAAGAACTTGATCTAGAATTGAATTAGACGAGAACAGCTTTGTACAGCATCGGCAAGTTCTCCAAGCCCAACCAGCTCAAAACCCTGTGCCAGGTTGTGCTGTTGAAGTGAATGACGTTGTGCATTGCTGGCATCAGTGATTCCCCGAGCAAGGGCAGCACTGACACAGACAGGGAGTCGAATGCCAAGCTTTTGCCATTCCAGTTTTAGGTTGCGCTGATCATCAGGAAACCACTGTAAATCGTTCGCAACCTGAACACCGTCCTGGTAAAAGAAGACACGAAATTCCTCGTGCTTATTTTGTAATGCCTGTGCTAAACCAAATGCATGCCAGGCCATCATTGAAGTAGGTGCTGAGGTAATTAACAGTAGTGTACTCATGGAACATTCACTATGGTCATAGGCAAAAATAAAGATGGACATATTAAAAAGAAGGTAATTATACAATGATTTTGGTGACAGGTGGTTTAGGCTTTATCGGTTCACATATTGCTTTGAGTTTACTGGCTCGTGGGCACGAAATTGTCATTGTTGATAATCTGGCCAATTCAACATTACAGACTCTGGAACGTTTGGAATATATCTCAGGCATGTATATTCCTTTTGCAAAGCTTGATGTACGCAACACGCCTGCCTTAAACAAGGTGTTTGAACAATATTCCATAGATGCGGTGATTCATACTGCAAGCTTTAAATCGCTGGAGGAATCGGTTTTAAAACCTCTTGAATATTATAATGATAATGTCAGTTGTATCATGAGCTTATTACGTGCCATGCAACGCATGGGGGTGAGACAGCTCATCAACCTATCCAGCGTGGCGGTCTATGGAAAGTCTGATTCGGAACTTTCCGAGGAGACTGAATTTAATTATCACTATGCCAATCCCTATATTCGTACCCAGCAAATGGTGGAGGATATTATTGCGGATACCTACAGGGTTGACCATGAATGGAAGATCATTAACTTGCGGTTGTCCAATATTGTCGGTGCCTTTGAACATGGGGTACTAGGCGAATATGTCGTGCAATTACCGAAGAATATTGTGCCTCTAGCCTTGCAGGTCGCCGCAATGCAGCGTGAGTGCATTGAGTTGCAAAATCAGGCACAGACTAAAGATGGTACGGTTGAACGAAGCTTCTTGCATGTACTGGATGTCTGCGATGCTGTACTGGCAGGCTTAAAGTGGCTGGAAACACAGGTTGGCTGTTTGGAGGCCTTTAATATCGCCCAGTCAAAAACCACCTCTATTCAAGGTTTGTTAGATGAAGTTGCCAAAGTAACCCAGTCCGAAATTCGGGTTCAGCCCGCAGTTTATCAACATGAGGAATTGGCTCAACTGGGGGCAAACATTGATAAGGCAGAAAAGGTGCTTGCATGGACGCCGAAACGATCCTTAACACAAATGATTGAAGATGAATGGCGTTTTTACTTGAATACGCTAAAAGGTAACTAAGTCTACTGTCACTTTATGACTACGAATACAGTCCATTAAAATTGGCAATAGATTTTAGATAATGATTATTATTTACATCTTTAAGCCATTTGGGGATAATACGGCGGTTTGTTGAATATCCTTGATGAACATCAATATGAGCTAGCCAAGGCATCTATTTGCTTCAGCCCGTGAAAATTCTTACCAAGATAGAGCAGAGGTTGCTATGCACATGCGAATTGAACACGATACCATGGGTGAAATTGAGGTTCCAAATGAAGCCTTGTGGGGTGCGCAAACGCAAAGAAGTTTACAAAACTTTAAAATAGGTCAGGAACGCTTACCCCGTGCGATGATTCGTGCAATGGGTCTTGTAAAAAAAGCTGCTGCCATCACCAATGCAGAACTTAAACAACTGCCTGAAGAGTTAAGTCAATATATTGTGGGTGCTGCTGAAGAAGTCATTGCTGGGCAATGGGATGCTCAGTTTCCATTGGTGGTATGGCAGACAGGTTCTGGTACGCAAAGCAACATGAACTGTAATGAGGTTATTGCCAATATTGCCAACCAGAAATTAGGGCAAGCTTTGGGTGCGCAAAAACCTGTCCATCCAAATGATCATGTCAATCGTGCGCAATCGACCAATGATTCTTTCCCAACCGCAATCCATGTTGCCGCAAGTCTACAAATCAATGAATTACTGATCCCTGCGGTTGAGAAACTCAAACAAACTTTACAACGTAAATCAGAAGAGTTTGATGATATTGTCAAAATTGGACGTACCCACTTACAGGATGCGACCCCATTAACGCTAGGACAGGAATTTAGTGGTTATGTGTCACAACTGGATCATGGCTTAAAGCGTCTACATCAGGCACTTGCAGGTTTGTATGAATTGCCTTTAGGTGGAACGGCGGTGGGTACAGGACTCAATGCTCATCCAGATTATGCCGTAAAAGCCGCAGAACAGTTAGCTGGGCTGACAGGCTTGCCATTCGTAACTGCACCCAATAAGTTTGAAGCCTTGGCAGGGCGTGATGCGGCGGTATTCGCTTCTGGTGCATTAAAAACTTTGGCTGCTAGTTTAAATAAAATTGCCAATGACATTCGCTGGTTGGCAAGTGGTCCTCGTTGTGGTTTCGGTGAAATCCGTATTCCTGAGAACGAACCAGGTTCAAGTATCATGCCTGGTAAGGTGAATCCGACACAAAGTGAAGCCATGACCATGGTGGTGGCTCAAGTATTGGGCAATGATACGACTATCAATATTGCTGGTGCGTCTGGTAATTTTGAGCTCAACGTGTTTATGCCAGTGATTGCCTACAATTTATTGCAATCAATCCAGTTGCTTGGTGATGCATGTAATAGTTTCAATGACCATTGTGCAGTAGGAATTGAACCAAATCGTGAGAAGATTGATTATTTCCTGCATAACTCGCTGATGCTGGTGACTGCATTAAACCCTGTCATTGGTTATGAAAACTCTGCCAAAGTCGCTAAAACAGCGTATAAGGAAAACAAGACACTAAAACAGGTTGCAGTTGAGCTTGGCTTGGTGACTGCGGAACAATTTGATGAAGTGGTTCGTCCTGAGCAGATGATTGCGCCGAGTAGTAAATAATTATGAGTGGTAGGGGCGTATTGTATACGCCCTTATTGTTTTGAGAAGCGTGGGATGGTTGCCCTTGCAAAGTGTACTTCTCGCCTGCAAATGCGTACAATATCCGTTTGATTGACTAGACCATTGCTTTATTATGCTTAATATTTATTTGACAGATACTCAAACTCATATTCAATATTCTGGTCTGTCTCATGAAAATCCTGTCAAGTTTTTGTTGAATCTAAAGAAAATTTTTCCAAGTACGGCGGACCTGTTGTTACCTGTGTTGCCAGAAGACAATAATCTGGAAAATGTGACATGGGAAGCAACTGCCAAAGATTTTGAAGTTTTTAAAAAATTACTAGAGGGTTGGGGCATTATTGAACTTCGTTTAAGTGCAATTACCACCTATAAAGATAAAAACTTTGCCAATGAATTGGTGAAAAAAGCTCAAGTTAGACGCAAGCAAATTTCCCAGAAACATCCTGAACTCTCACTTATTGCTTTGGATTATATACTCATGCATGAAATTCATGCCTTGATTGATGCGGAATTGGTCATGATCGGTGAAAAGTTCTATTTACCTACTTTACGTGAACAATGGAAAAGTCTGTTCTCAGAGCAAATTCTGCAATGTAAGTTATAAGATGGGTAAGCAGACATTAGGTCTGCTTTTTTATTGACTCATCTTTATAAAACCACATGGTTATTGTTCTACAAACAATTACAAGGTTTTAGTGGCTGTATGTTTAGGCGGCATATATATTGCTTATTATGAAATGCCTTGCATTTCAAGGAGTTTGCTATGCCTCATATTGTTGTGATCGGTGCGGGAATTACAGGCGTTACCTCTGCCTATGAATTAATAAAACTGGGTTATCAGGTCACGGTCATTGACAGACATCTCTTTCCTGCAATGGAGACTTCTTTTGCCAATGGTGGGCAGTTGTCCGCCTGCAATGCTGAAGTCTGGAATCAGAAAGCAACGGTACTCAAAGGTATCAAGTGGATGAGTAAAAAAGATGCACCATTATTGCTCAACCCATCTTTTAGTCTGCATAAGTACCGTTGGCTGGTTGAGTTTTTAACCCATATCAAAAATTATAAAGCCAACACCATTGAAACTGTTCGGTTGGCGTTATTGGCAAGACAACGGCTATTTGAAATTGCCGAAAAGGAAAATATTTCTTTTGATCTGGAAAAACGTGGCATTTTGCATATGTACCACACTGAGGCAGAATATCAAATTGCCAAGCAGGTCAATGATGTTCTGGTTGAGGGAAAGCTGGAACGTTATGCAATTACACCTGAAGAAATGAAAGCAATCGAGCCGACCTTGACAGGTCAGTATTTTGGCGGTTATTACACTTCAAGTGATGCAACAGGTGACATTCATAAATACTCAGTTGGGCTTGTGGAAAAAACGCAGCAATATGGTGTGATCTATCGTTTTGGCCTAGATGTGGTCAATGTTAAATATATGCAGGATAAGGTGATCATCCACTGTAAAAACAGCTCAGAAAATATGCATACAGATGCTGAGGAATATACGGAAATCGAAGCAGATGTAGTGCTGGTATGTGGTGGCGTTGGAAGTTATCAACTGGCGGATATGCTGGGAGATCGGGTCAATGTTTATCCTGTAAAAGGTTATTCGATTACAGTGCAACTTAAAGATGAGCGTAGTATCAATAATGCGCCGTGGGTTAGTTTGCTGGATGAAAGTGCAAAAATCGTGACCTCGCGTCTAGGGGTAGATCGTTTGCGTGTTGCAGGAACGGCTGAGTTTAATGGCTATAACCGTGATATTCGGGCTGACAGAATCCAACCGTTGATCAACTGGGTAAATCAAAACTTTGATATTTCAACTGAGCATGTTGTTCCCTGGGCAGGCCTACGTCCCATGATGCCAAATATGATGCCAGTCGTAAAACAGGGAAATCATCCGCGAGTATTCTATAACACAGGTCATGGTCACTTAGGCTGGACACTATCGGCTGCAACAGCAGTCATCATCAGTCAGGAAATTGCACAAAAATTTCCATGTTAAAGAATAAAAGCCGATGTATAAAAACATCGGCTTTTGAAATTCAATCATTCAAGTTTAGTCATATAAACGATAGATGCCTGTAAAACGTTCGCAGCCTTTTTGATCTGTTTTGACAATCAGCAAGGCCTTTTGAAAATCAAACTGGTATTGGCATTTCTTTTCATTATCAGTGATCTGATTTTTTTGTTCAGGTGTGCTGTAGGCAAGCAATGACAGTATTTGGGTTTCCAGCCGATTGTTTGGGTTGCGATAAGCAATACCCTCAATTTTAAGCTTGTCTTTATCCAGTTGATGAATCTGTAAATGAATGGGTTGAGCGGCTAATTTTCCCTGTTCATATTTCAGATAATGCTGGGTTAGTGTCTGGTTCAT
Organism: Acinetobacter thutiue; assembly: GCF_030385805.1. Lineage (NCBI taxonomy): Bacteria > Pseudomonadati > Pseudomonadota > Gammaproteobacteria > Moraxellales > Moraxellaceae > Acinetobacter > Acinetobacter thutiue. The sequence goes on along the minus strand of NZ_JAUDZE010000001.1, from coordinate 621,113 downwards.
TGAGGTATAAAAATTCAGGTCATCCAAACGCGATTCAAACTGTTGTTGATAGCAGGTTTTGGATTTGCATTGCTGTAACTGTTTTAACCATAATCGCTGGGTATCATGTAATAGCTGTAAGGGGGCATCGGTCACCAAATAAGCAGTTAAAAACTTATTGTTGAGTTTAATTCGCTGTTCATCATATTGCTTGGAACATATCTTTTTAAGGTCAAGTGTACGATCTGAGCAATCGATTGATTTCGCAAATGTAAATGTTGAGCAAAAACAACTCAATGTGATGATATAACCGACGTTCTTTAATTGATTTCTTACCGTATTCAACAGCATAATGACGCATACTTTCAGTCTAATTTGCTCAATGTACTATAGCGAAATAGAAAGCCAGAATACAAGATTTGTTCAGTATATTGTAAAAGGAAAATCATATGGTTGCTCACATTCGTATTGGACAGGGAATGGATGTACATGCTTTTGAAGAAGGCAGCTTTGTTACCTTGGCGGGTATTCAGATTCCCCACACCCATGGTTTAAAAGCCCATTCTGATGGAGATGTGGTGCTGCATGCGCTGTGTGATGCATTGTTGGGCGCATTGGCTTTAGGCGATATTGGGCAGCATTTCCCTGACACTGATCCAGAATATAAGGGTGCAGATAGTCGGGTATTACTTAAGCATGTATATCAGTTGATTTTAGATCGTGGTTATCATCTCAATAATGCTGACATTACTGTGGCCTGTGAACGGCCAAAACTTGCCAGGCATAATCTGGAAATGCGTCAAAGCATCGCAGATGTGATGGATGTGGATGTTACACAAATTAGTATTAAGGCGACCACAACTGAAAAACTAGGTTTTACTGGCCGTCAGGAAGGCATTCTGGCAACGGCGACAGTGCTTGTTTCCCATCAGGCAAAATGATCTGCATTGATCAATGACTGCTGTAATTCCTGTGTTGCTTTACGACCTTGCAGTTGTAAAGTAATGCTGTGAATCAGGCCTGTCCAGGTCTCATTCGGTTCCCAAATTTGATGAAGCAACTCTTGGGCAATCGGCAATTCAATATTCATATAAAACTGCCGATATAAATACATCAAGCAACTGACACGCATATTCTGGGCACAATGTAGCCAGACAATTTCATTTTGAACCAGATGGTCAATTAAATCCAAAATAAAAAGACACTGTTCTGAGCAGGGAATATCCCAGTCAATCGGGATATGAATATAGTTTAGCCCCAAACCCAGACAAATTTGATCCTGTTGGGATAAGTGATTTTCAGACTTACTCGTCGCAAGGTTAATGACTGTACTACAACCATATTCTTTAATCTGCTGCAACTGCTCAACCGAGGGCTGGGCAGAGCTAAACAGGTGCTCATGCACCAAAGAAAAACCTGGTATCTGAGATAAAGCTTGTTCGAGTGAAGTCATAATGTTCGCTATACAATGATTGAAGTTCTCATGATATGAGAAACTTATTTTTAAAATGATGGCTTTACTATAAGTGTTTTTATTTCAGTGTTCAATTTAGATTGGATAAATAAAAACAGCATCACTTGGATGCTGTTTTTTGTATTTAGTCTTTGTTTAAATTCTCATTGAGCAGGAATTCCATTAATGCCTTTTGAGCATGCAAACGGTTTTCCGCTTCATCCCAGACCACTGCATTTTTATGATCCAGCATGTGTTCAGAAATTTCTTCACCACGGTGTGCTGGTAAGCAATGCATAAATAAACAGTCAGGATGAGCTAAATCCATGAGCTTTTCATTGACCTGAAAATCGGCAAAAGCTTTTTCACGCAATTTTTGTTCTTCTTCCTGTCCCATGCTTGCCCAAACATCTGTTACGATCAGGTCTGCATTAACCGCTGCATCTTCAGCCTTGTTGAACACTTCCACACAGTCCGCAAACTCGGCGAGAAACTCAGGTTTTGGCTCATAACCCTCAGGAGAGGCGATCTTGAGTTTAAAACCCATCAGATGTGCCGCTTCAACATAAGAGTTACACATATTGTTGCCGTCACCAATCCAGGCTACTGTCTTGCCTGCAATGTTGCCACGATGTTCCTGATAGGTTTGTAAATCAGCAAGTAACTGGCAAGGGTGGTGATCATCCGTAAGGCCATTGATGACAGGTACTTTAGAATAAGAAGCAAAACGCTCTACGATGTCATGCCCAAAAGTACGGATCATCACAATATCAAGCATGCTCGAAATAACACGGGCAGAATCTTCAATTGGCTCACCGCGACCCAGTTGGGTGTCACGTGGTGAAAGAAAAATCGCATTACCCCCAAACTGGCAGATGCCTGCTTCAAAAGAAATACGGGTACGTGTACTCGATTTTTCAAAAATCATTCCTAAAACTTTACCAACAAAAGGTTGATATACCGTATTGCTGTGCTGCATACGCTTGAGTTCTTGCGCACGATCTAAAATGCGTTGCAGTTCTAATGAGGATAGGTCACGTAAAGTTAGGAAATGCCGAAGCGCCATAGCTACTCCCACAATAATTATTGAATAAAAACAATAATTAATTGTTGTTTGACGAGTGGTGAATAAAAAGGAATTGACTACTATACTATACGCTCAGGAAAATGCAAAAGAATTAAGGGCCTGTTGCCATTTTATCTATGGTTGCGACAGAGGACGTTTTTTAGACGATACAAGGCATGTTTTGCGAAATTTAGTGATCTAAATGAGAGAAACATAACGCAGTAGCGGCAAAAAATGTCCCTGTCCCAAAGGGTTGTGGCTAAAAATCCCTCATACTTCGTTATGAAACTTGGCAAGGGAATAGCCATTGCCTGCATTTCATGCCTTGTCTGATGAATTTTTAGCCTACAACGCAACTCATTTATAAAGTGGCAACAGGCCCTGGATTTTGGTGAGCTTTTAGGAATAAATCTACAGAATAATAAATATAATCAAATATCTCAGTGTCATTGGCTGGCATATTCAGGCCCATTAAAATACGCCATTCAACATCACGTAAAATGCCAAAGTACATTGTGGCTGAAAATTGGGGATTGCTACAAAAGATATTCTGGTTTTGATGTGCATGTTCAAGCGCAAAAGCAATGGTGTTTTGAATGTTTAAAGCACATTGATCATAGAAGTAGTGCGCCAGTTGCATATCTTTCTGTGACTGCTCTGTGAACATGCGCATAAAGGCAATGTTCTCAGGTTGGATGATATGTTGATAGAAACGAATCAAGGTCTGGTTTAAATAGTTCTTGAGATCAATCTTTTCTGGAATATAGGGTACACAGACCCCCTTAAAAAAAACTTCTCGACGATAATCACAAATGGCGGTAAACAAGCCTTCTTTATTACCAAAATATTTATAGATAGACGTTTTTGATCCACCTGCATGATTGACAATATCATCCAGCGAAACAGCATCATAACCGCGTTCCAGAAATAGATCGGTTGCACAAATGAGCAAGGCAAGACGACGTTCCTGTCCACGGCGAGTTTGAGGCTGTTCACAACTTGGGTAACAAATATCAGTCATTGTATTCAAGAGAAGTGGGTTGGATGATCTGTATTATAGCAAAAACCATATACATTGTATGGCTATGAAGTTGATGAGTATTGCAAATCCTCTTGATAATAAAAAAGCGAGACATGATTTGCTCGCTTTTTTAATGACTTAGGGTTGTTAGGCTGAACGAACTTCCTCGTCATCATCATCTTCAGATGAATCCATGCCAAGCTCCTTGAGTTTACGTGTCAGGGTATTGCGTCCCCAACCCAAAAGCTCAGCGGCATGGCGTTTACGTCCACGTGTTTGCTGGAGTGCGGCATTAATCAATGTGCGTTCAAACATCGGTGTGGCAATATCCAGAATTTTCATTTCACCATTTTTGAGCTTTTGAATGGCCCATTGCCCCAACAACTCATCCCAATGATGCACTGCAATACGTTCAGACAGTGCTGGGCTGGCCGCTGTTGGCAGCACAGCATCACTTGTTGCTTTCTGGATCGAGACCTGTTTAAGCTCGGCAGGTAAATCCTCAGGATAAACCTCACGACCCGTGATCATCACTGTCAACCAGCGGCAGGTATTTTCTAGCTGACGAACGTTGCCTGGCCACGGTAGCTGTTGCATATAATCCGTTGTTTCAGTGCGTAGGATTTTTGGACTTACGCCGAGTTCCTTGCCTGCACGCGCCAGAAAGTGCTGTGCCAGCATCGGAATGTCTTCACTACGATGGGCAAGTTTAGGAATGTGAATACGGATTACGTTGAGGCGATGATACAAGTCTTCACGGAAACGGCCTTCGTTGACCAGCTTTTCCAGGTCCTGATGGGTTGCTGCGACAATACGCACATCGACTTTTACTGGAATGTGACCACCAACACGATAGAACTCGCCATCTGCAAGCACACGGAGTAGGCGTGTCTGGGTTTCAAATGGCATATCACCAATTTCATCCAGGAATAATGTGCCACCATTGGCTTGCTCAAAACGCCCTTGATGCTGGGTGTTTGCACCTGTAAATGCACCTTTTTCGTGACCAAACAACTCGGTTTCAATCAAGTCTTTTGGAATTGCCGCCATATTCAGCGCAATAAAAGGTTTGGCACGGCGTGGTGAATGCTTATGCAATGCATGGGCAACCAGCTCTTTACCTGTACCTGACTCACCATTAATCAATACAGTGATATGCGATTGTGATAAACGTCCAATGGCACGGAACACTTCCTGCATTGCAGGTGATTCACCGATAATCTCAGTGGATTGTAATGGTGCAGCCGCCGCCGCTTTGGTGGCTTCCTGTTGTTGAAGCTTGGTGATATGCAAAATGGCACGATTGACCAATGCCAATGCCTCATCAATATCAAAAGGCTTTGGCAGGTACTCAAAAGCACCAGTCTGGTAACTTGATACCGCTGACTCCAAGTCAGAGTGGGCAGTCATAATAATCACAGGCAGATCAGGATGGGTATTCTTCACTTTGGATAGAAAAGTTAAACCATCAATTCCTGGCATGCGAATATCAGTTAAAATGACATCAGGAGCGTCATCATGTAAACGTTCCATTGCTGTTTGTGCTTCTTCAAAATTGGTAACGTCAAAACCTTCTTCTTTAAAGGTCTTTTCGAGTACCCAGCGCATGGCACGATCGTCATCTATTACCCAAATTTTATTTCGTGACACGGTCTGACTCCCAAGGTAGATATAAGCTAAATACGGTTTTTCCTGGAACGGACTGACATTCGATCATTCCGTTATGTTGATGCATGATGTTTTGCGCGATACTGAGGCCAAGCCCTGTTCCCTTTGCCCGCCCAGTCACAAGTGGATAAAATACTGACTCCAGGATACTTTCTGGCACACCAGGCCCATTGTCCTCAATATCAACACGAACTGTAGAGCGATTGAGTACACCATTAATAGTGACTAAACGTTGAATACGTGTTCTTAGGATTAATTCAGGTTCTGAATCGACAAAAAAACTTTTATTTTCGGTCATGGCCTGTACCGCATTGACACTGATATTCAGCATGACCTGAATCAGTTGATCACGATCTGCCATCACATCAGGCAGGGAAAGGTCATAATCGCGGGTAATCTTAATTTTTTTCTTGGTCTGGTTGACAATAAGCGAACGAACACGTTCCAGTGGCTCATGTACATTGACCAGCTCATAGCTTGGTAACTGACGTGAACCAAGCATGGTGTCTGCCAGATTGGTTAAGCGATCCACTTCACTAATAATAATATCCGTGAATTCCCGATAGCTTTCATCACTTAAACTACGTGCCAGCAACTGTGTTGCACCACGTATCCCTGCCAAAGGGTTCTTGATTTCATGTGCCACACCACGGACAAGCTGGCGGGCAACCTGATGCTGCTGAACCAGATTTTCTTCCTTGGAAATTTTTAGCATCCGATCAATTGGGTTCAGCTCAATCAATAACAGGGGGTGGTAGTTCTTTCCTGTATTAAGCTGTGAAACTGTATAGTCCACATGAATCGGTTTGAAATTTACATTGATTACCGCTTCGCGACGTGTGTAATGTTGTCCACTTTCTAATGTGTTGAGTAAAGCTTCGTGGGTATTAAAGGTATCATCGTGGGCATGCAGTAAATTTAAGACAGGTTGACCTGATGCACGGAGTAAGCTGACATCAAATAACGCTTCACAAGCGGAGTTCAAATAAAAAATATTAAGCTTACTATCGACCAATAAAATGGCAGTCGTTAAATTATCTACTAGGAGTCGATAGTCGATAGTGTTGTGTTGATCCATTTGTGAATCGTCCTGTATTAAAATGGCGCAATAAATATATGTATAAATGAATAGCCATTCATGTCTAAGCTTTATGTAATGCAAAATATAAGCCAACTTTTGATAGGCTAAATTTCAATAACTTAGTTAAAAGATATGCCGTTTATGCTGTATTTTTCACATAGATGCGGTTTTATCTGGATTTTATAATGTTCTAAATTGGTGCAATGTAGGATTTTATTTAAAATATTGGTTGTATTTTGGTGCATTGATTAAACTGTGCAATCCCCACCTGTTTTTATCACTCGAAAAGTCATACAATACGCCGATTCAAGTGGAGCGCAGATTCATGAAGACCCCCAAAGTCGGTTTTGTATCTTTAGGTTGTCCTAAGGCATTGGTAGATTCTGAACGAATTTTAACCCAGTTAAAAACTGAAGGTTATCAAGTGGCATCAGATTATGACGGTGCGGACCTGGTTGTTGTTAATACCTGTGGTTTTATTGAGTCTGCGGTACAAGAGTCGCTGGATGCGATTGGCGAAGCCATGAGTGAAAATGGCCGTGTGATTGTCACAGGTTGTTTGGGCAAAGACGAAGATAAAATCCGCCAAATGCACCCAAATGTACTGAAAGTGACAGGCGCGGCGGCCTATCAGGATGTGATGGAGGCAGTGCATGAGTATGTGCCTGCACCACCGAAGCACAACCCGTTTATTGACCTGGTTCCTGAGCAGGGTGTGCGTTTAACACCGAAGCATTATGCCTATTTAAAAATATCAGAGGGCTGTAATCACCGCTGTACATTCTGCATTATTCCAAGCATGCGTGGAGACCTTGTTTCGCGTCCAGTTGGAAAGGTGCTGGATGAAGCGGCAGCACTAAAACGGGCGGGTGTAAAAGAAGTTCTGGTCATTTCCCAGGATACCTCCGCTTATGGTGTCGACACCAAGTACAAGCTGGATTTCTGGAACGGCCAGCCTGTTAAAACCAAGTTCTATGATATGTGTGAAGCATTGGGTCAGCTCGGAATTTGGGTGCGCTTACACTATGTCTATCCCTATCCGCATGTCGATGCAGCCATTGACCTGATGGCGCAAGGTAAAATTCTGCCTTATTTGGATATCCCTTTTCAACATGCCAGTCCGCGCATCTTAAAATTGATGAAGCGACCAGCCCATAGTGAAAACACCTTGGAACGCCTTAAATTGTGGCGTGAAAAATGCCCTGAATTGGTGATTCGTTCAACATTCGTGGTTGGCTTCCCAGGTGAAACTGAAGAGGACTTCCAAATATTGTTGGAGTGGTTGAAAGAAGCACAGCTTGACCGTGTCGGTTGCTTTACCTATTCACCTGTAGAGGGTGCGACAGCCAATGATCTTCCAGACCATGTGCCTGAAGAAATCAAGCAAGAACGCTATGAGCGTTTTATGGAAGTTCAGCAGGAAATTTCAGCGGCAAAACTGCAAAAGCGTATTGGCCAGACGATGACTGTCTTGGTGGATAGCCTGGAAGAAGAATTCCCAGTTGCGGTTGCCCGTTCTTATGCGGACGCACCAGAAATTGATGGCAATGTGTTCGTTGAAGATATTGATAAAAGCGTGATTAAGGCAGGTGACCTGCTTGAAGTCGAAATTACTGATGCGGATGAATACGATTTATTTGCAAGGTTAATTCAGGTTAAATCTGCTTAACACAAGATATAAAGAAAATTTTGAGATTGATCGGTTTGGAGTAAAGGTATGTCAGCTTCTAAGAATCCACGTTATGCACGCATTTTGCTCAAGCTTTCTGGTGAGGCTTTAGCTGGAAATAAAGATATGGGTATTGATGCCCAGGTACTGGATCAAATGTCACTTTCTATTGCCCACCTGGTTGGTTTGGGTGTGCAGGTGGGTATCGTTGTTGGTGGTGGTAACTTATACCGTGGTAGCCAGTTACAGAAAGATGGTCTGGTTGGTCGTGTAACAGGTGACCAAATGGGTATGTTGGCAACTGTGATGAATGGTTTGGCAATGCGTGATGCATTGGTACGCCGTAATATCAAGACCCGTTTAATGTCAGCATTGTCAATTGGTACGGTGGTCGAATCTTATTCTAGCCGCGATGCCATTCGTCATTTAAGTCAGGGTGAAGTTTGTGTGTTTGTTGCGGGAACAGGTAATCCATTCTTCACCACTGACACAGCCGCTTGTTTACGCGGTATCGAAATTGAAGCAAACTTGATTCTGAAAGCAACCAAGGTTGACGGCGTTTATAACAAGGACCCAAGTAAATATGAAGATGCGGTTAAATATGACAATTTAACTTTCGATCAGGTCTTGGATGAAAAGCTAGGTGTTATGGATTTAACCGCAATTTGCCTATGCCGTGACCATAATGTGCCATTGCAGGTGTTTGATATGAACAAGTCTGGTGCATTGCTTTCTGTTGTGATGGGTGAAAAAGAAGGGACTCACGTTACGAATTAATATACGTGAGCCAGAAAGCTCTTTATACTACGTTAAATATTTTGTAATACCTCAGGAATAAGTAAGGAAGATCATATGATTAACGATCTCAAAAAAGACAGCGAACAGCGCATGCAGAAAACCCTTGAGTCTTTGGAACAGGGTTTTGCAAAAGTTCGTACTGGACGTGCTCACCCATCTATCTTAAATGGCGTGATGGTTCCTTACTATGGTTCGGATGTTCCATTGAATCAGGTGGCGAACGTGGGTGTTGAAGATTCACGTACCTTAATCGTTCAGCCATTTGAACGTAACATGGTGTCTGCGATTGACAAGGCAATCCGTGAAAGTGACTTGGGCTTAAACCCGATTACCACTGACTCTATTCGTGTGCCATTGGCTGCTTTAACAGAAGAAACCCGTCGTGACATGCAGAAAGTTGCCCGTTCAGAAGCGGAGAATGCCAAGGTTGCCATCCGTAATATCCGTCGTGATGTTTTAGGTGATATCAAGGCCCTACTGAAAGAAAAAGAAATTTCTGAAGATGACGAGCGCCGTGCAGGTGAGGATATCCAGAAAATCACTGACAAGTTTGTTGCGGAAGTGGACAAACGTCTTGCAGCCAAAGAAGCAGAATTGATGAAGGTCTGATTATATGACCTCGCAAGAAGAACAACTTCTTCCCCAGCATGTTGCCATCATTATGGATGGCAACAACCGTTTTGCCAAAAAAAATCAGATGCAAAAAGGCGATGGGCACCGTGAAGGAAAAAATATCCTTGACCCCATTGTTGAGCACTGTAAACACGTTGGTGTAAAAGCCTTAACTGTTTTTGCATTCTCAAGTGAAAACTGGAAGCGTCCGCAGTACGAAGTCGATTTACTCATGAAATTGTTGGAAGAAACCATTCATGAGCAATTGCCACGTATGGAGAAATTCAACATTTCACTTCGCTTCATTGGAGACCGTACCAAGCTCTCCAGTGAATTACGTGACTTAATGCAATATGCAGAGCAGAAAACAGCAACTTTTGATTCCATGACGCTGACCATTGCGATCAGTTATGGTGGCATGTGGGATATGGCCCATGCAGCAAAAACCATTGCTCAGGATGCACTTGCTGGAAAACTCCAAATAGATCAGATAAATGTTGATTTATTTGATAAATATGTCAGTCTAAATGATCTACCTGCTGTTGATTTGTTGATCCGTACAGGGGGAGATTATCGTTTGTCTAATTTCCTGCTTTGGCAGGCGGCCTATGCTGAATTGTATTTTACCGATACATTGTGGCCAGAATTTACCATTCAAGAGTTGGATCATGCATTTCGTATTTTCTCAGGGCGTGAGCGACGTTTTGGCAAGACATCCGAACAGATTCAACAAGCGAAAATAGAGAATTAATAATGTTAGAGCGGATAATTACCGCATTGGTATTAGTTGCAGTTGTTCTAAGTTGCATGTTCGCAACGCAATCACATTATCCAATGTTTATGCTTATGATTTTAGCGGCAGGGGTTGCAGGCTACGAGTGGTTTAAATTGATGCCACAGGCGTCAGCGACTGTCTCAAAACCTAAGGCCTGGATATATGGTGGTTGTGTTGCACTGGTATCAACACTGGCATTGTTTTTTAATGATGTTGCCTTGCTGCTTTGGGCTGCATCCATTCTTACCTGGCTGGTGAGCATTTACTGGGTTAAAAACTTCCCTGACTCAGATAACTGGTACAACATTTCACTTCACTTGATTGGATTTATTTTAATTTCAGCCGCTGTTACCGCAATTTATGCTGTATGGCATAGTTCACCGTGGTGGCTGATGTATTTATTCCTATTGGTTTGGGGCGCTGACAGCGGTGCCTACTTTGTTGGCCGTAAGTTTGGTAAAAAGAAACTTGCCCCGAAAGTCAGTCCAAATAAATCTGTTGAGGGTTTATACGGTGGTATCGCCACAACAGTGATTATTATGCTGGTTGTACAATATTCCTATTTAAATTTAACTGCATTGCAGCTTATTTTATTCCTGATTCTTTCAGTTATTACCGTGTTTGCATCAGTGCTGGGTGACCTGTTTGAATCCATGATCAAGCGTCGTGCAGGGATTAAGGATTCTGGCCGTGTGTTGCCAGGTCATGGTGGTGTGCTGGACCGTATTGATTCACTGCTTGCGGCAGCACCTATTTTTGCTACGGGTATATATATTTTAAAACTCATTGGTGTAGATCTTTAAATGACTCAAGCTGTTTGCATATTGGGTGTAACGGGTTCAATTGGAAAAAGTACTTTAAAAGTATTGGAACAGCATCCAGACAAGTACACCGTATTTGCAGTTTCTGCATATAGCCGTTTGGATGAACTTTTAGAAATTTGTAAAAAATACCATCCCAAAATTGTTGTGGTGCCGAATGAAAAAGCATTTGAGTTGCAACAACGTTTAAATCAAGAAAACTTAAAACATATCGAAATTTTGACTGATGAAGCGGGTTTAATCAGCATCGCTGAGCATGCCGATGTTGACATCGTCATGGCTGCGATTGTTGGTGCGGCAGGCTTATTGCCAACCCTTGCCGCAGTCAAGGCAGGTAAGCGTGTCTTGCTTGCCAATAAAGAATCTTTGGTCATGTCTGGTGACATCATGATGCAGGCTGCCCGTGAGCATAATGCACTGTTACTGCCCGTTGATTCTGAACATAATGCGATTTTCCAGTCCTTGCCGCATGATTATTTAAATGCTGAAAGGACAGGCCAGCCCCAGTTGGGTGTTTCCCGAATTTTACTGACCGCTTCTGGTGGGCCATTTCTCAACCATTCATTAGAACAATTGCATGATGTAACGCCACAACAGGCATGTAAACATCCAAACTGGTCTATGGGGCAAAAAATTTCGGTTGATTCTGCGACTTTAATGAATAAAGGGCTGGAATTGATTGAAGCGTGTCATTTGTTTTCAATATCAGAACATTTTGTTACAGTCGTGGTTCATCCACAAAGTATTATTCATTCCATGGTGCAATATGTGGATGGATCAACTTTGGCACAAATGGGTAACCCTGATATGTGCACACCAATTGCACATGCATTGGCTTGGCCAAAACGTCTGGCAACAGATGTTCCTGCGCTAAATTTATTTGAGACTGCTCAATTGAATTTTCAGCAACCTGATATTGTTAAGTTTCCAGCTCTGGAGCTGGCTCGTCAGGCCATGCGGGCAGGTGGTCTTGCACCCACAATATTGAATGCTGCGAATGAGATTGCAGTGGCAGCATTCTTAAAGCAAAAAATTCGCTTTACTGAGATTGCTCAAATTGTCGAGAACACCTTGCAAGCTGTACAAAATGCCAAAGCAGAAAACATAGACATCATTTTACAGACTGATATGATCGCTAGACAGGTCGCAGAGAAGTATATTGTGGATATGGGAGGCTAAATCGTATGAATGCACTATTTATGATTGTTGCAGCGATTTTATTACTTGGTCCACTGATTGCAATTCATGAGTTTGGCCATTATTGGGTGGCGCGTAAACTTGGCGTCAAGGTTCTGGTGTATTCGATTGGCTTTGGCCCAACCTTGCTGAAATGGCAGTCTAAAAAATCTGGAATCCAGTATCAGCTTTCGGCATTGCCTTTAGGGGGCTATGTCAAAATGCTGGATGAGCGTGAGGGCAATGTCGCTGAAAAGGACTTGCCTTACGCCTTTAACCGTCAGTCTCCGTGGAAACGTATTGCCATCGTTGCGGCGGGTCCATTGATCAATCTTGTTTTTGCCGTGTTGTTGTTCTGGGTTTTATTTTTACCAGCCCAGGAACAGTTGAATACCCGTATTGGCAAGATTATGCCCAATACTCCCGCAGCGCAGGTTGATTTGCAAGTGGGTGACAAAATTCTGGCAGTTGATGGTCACACAACGCCAACATGGGAAAAACTTAATTATACCTTGGTCAATCGTGTGGGAGAGACAGGGCAAGTTTCCATCAATGTTGATCGTGCAGGTACTGAAAAGCAGTTTAGTTTACCAATCAAGGATTTCCTTAAGGATCAAAGCCAGTCACCTTTAGATGTATTGGGCTTCTTGCCTTATCGTCCAGTCATTCCTGCAACCGTGAAAGAGTTAAGTGCAGATGGTGCCGCTTCACGTCAGGGAATGAAAGTCGGTGATCGTATCGTGGCAATTGACAATGTTGCCATGAAAGACTGGTTTGATGTGGTTGATGTGGTTCAGAATTCACCTGAAAAACTTTTAAACATTGATGTGATGCGTCAGGGACAACTGGTGCATTTGCAGATAATGCCACAAGGTCAGCGTGACAATATGGGCAATATCACAGGCGTGCTGGGGGTGAAAAGTGACGCGGGCAAGATCACCATTCCTGCTGAATACAAGCAAACCATTCAGTATTCACCGATCGAAGCGTTGGGGGTTGCAGTAGATAAAACCACACAGCTTTCGGGTATGATCTTTAACTCAATCACCAAGATGGTGCGTGGCTTAATTGGACTGGATAATTTGTCAGGACCAATCACCATTGCCAAAGTGGCTGGGCAAAGTGCTGAAATGGGATGGCAAACCTTTATCTCATTTATGGCCTTGATGAGTGTCAGTCTGGGTATCCTCAATTTACTTCCAATCCCAATGCTGGATGGTGGTCACTTGGTGTATTACTTTATTGAAGCCATTCGTGGCAAACCTGTTTCTGAACAAATACAGATATTTGGTCTAAAAGTTGGTATGGTACTGCTCGGTAGCATGATGCTTTTGGCTTTATTTAACGACTTCATGCGTTTATAAAAACGCAAATGGAATTTAACTTACTGGAAAATATATGGGCATGCGTCACACACATTTATTAATGCCTTTGGCACTGGTTAGTGCGATGGCAGTGGTACAACAAGCATACGGAGCAGATGAGTTTCTTGCACGAGATATACGAATTGATGGCTTAGTGCGTTTAACACCTGCAAGTATTTATTCGATGTTACCAATAAATAGTGGCGATAGAGTAAGTGATCCAATGATCGCTGAGGCAATCCGTACCCTATATGCTTCAGGCTTGTTTGATGATATCAAGGCTTATAAAGAAAAAGACGTTCTGGTGTTTAAGGTTGTTGAACGTCCTGTCATTTCCAAGCTTGAGTTCAAGGGCAATAAACTCATTCCGAAAGAAGCTTTGGAACAGGGCTTAAAGAAAATGGGTATTGCTGAGGGTGAGGTCTTTAAAAAATCAGCCCTGCAAACCATTGAAACGGAGCTAGAGCAGCAATATACCCAGCAAGGTCGTTATGATGCTGATGTGACTGTGGAAACGGTAGCTCGTCCAAATAACCGTGTTGAGTTGAAGCTAAACTTTAATGAGGGTACGGCTGCAAAAGTTTTTGACATTAATATTATTGGTAATACTGTTTTTAGTGACAGTGATATCAAACAGGTATTTGCCGTTAAGGAAAGTGGCTGGGCCTCTGTTGTGACCCGTAATGACCGCTATGCGCGTGAGAAAATGGCGGCAAGTCTTGAGGCCTTACGTGCCTTATACCTAAACAAGGGCTATATCAACTTTAATATTATTAACTCTCAACTTAATATCAGTGAGGATAAAAAGCATATCTTCATTGAGGTTTCAGTTGATGAGGGTAGCCAGTTCAAGTTTGGTGAGACCAAGTTTCTGGGCGATGCACTATATAAGCCAGAAGAATTGCAGATGCTTAAGCTGTATAAAGATGGTGAGACCTATTCACAAGAAAAAGTAAACGCGGTTAAGCAACTATTGCTCCGTAAATATGGTAATGCAGGCTATTACTATGCTGAGGTAAACATCGTACCTGAGATTAACAATCAGACAGGTATTGTCAACCTCAATTACTATATCAACCCAGGTCAGCAAGTCACTGTACGTCGTATTAACTTTACAGGCAATAGCAAAACGGCTGATGAAGTGTTACGTCGTGAAATGCGTCAAATGGAAGGCGCATTGGCAAGCAATGAAAAAATTGACTTGTCCAAAGTGCGTTTAGAGCGTACAGGCTTCTTTAAAACAGTTGATGTCAAACCTGTTCGTGTACCAAACTCACCTGACCAGGTTGACTTGAATGTCAATGTTGAGGAGCAACATTCTGGTACAACCACACTTGCGGTTGGTTATTCTCAAAATGGTGGTGTGACATTCCAGGCTGGACTCAGTCAAACCAACTTTATGGGAACAGGTAATCGTGTTGCGATTGACCTGTCCCGTTCAGAAACACAGGATTACTATAACCTCAGTGTGACTGATCCATACTTCACCATCGACGGTGTGAGCCGCGGCTACAACGTTTATTATCGTAAAACCAAGTTAAACAAGGACTATAACGTCAATAACTATGTCACTGACAGTGTTGGTGGAAGTTTGAGTTTCGGTTACCCGATTGATGAAAACCAAAGTTTAAGTGCGTCTATTGGTATTGACCAAACCAAGGTTAGAACGGGTCCAAGCGTTTCAACCTATATTCGTGACTATTTGTTGGCAAATGGTGGTAAGTCGACAGGTAGTGCGACGTATTGCCCTGAAGACCAATGGGCAAAAGATGCTGATGGAAAATATACAGGTGAGTGTAATCCAGGTGGGGAAATTACTTACGATAATGCCTTTGAAGGTGAGTTCCTGACCTATACCTTAAACTTGGGCTGGTCATACAATACCTTGAACAGACCAATTTTCCCAACCTCAGGTATGTCACATCGTGTGGGTCTTGAAGTTGGTATTCCAGGCAGTGATGTGGATTACCAAAAACTTACTTATGATGCTCAGGCATTCATGCCATTATGGGGCGGATTTGTACTGCGCGGTTATGGCAAGCTGGGCTATGGTAATGACTTGCCATTCTATAAGAACTTCTATGCAGGTGGTTATGGATCGGTTCGTGGTTATGATAACAGCTCACTGGGACCTAAATATCCAAGTGTAATTTTCCAGGAAACTGGTCAAAGCGATCCAGATCCTGAGGAAGTGGGTGGTAACGCACTGGTTCAGTTTGGTACAGAGTTGGCGTTGCCATTACCATTTAAAGGTGACTGGGCACGTCAGGTTCGACCAGTATTGTTTGCCGAAGGTGCGCAGGTATTTGACACCAAGTGTGATGTGCCAAGTGGTAACATTTTGGTGAACAGTAGCAATGTTGATATCAAGCAGTACTGTAAGGACAACTACAATTTTAATTTTGACAACATGCGCTACAGTGTGGGTGTTGGCTTTACATGGATTACCATGATTGGTCCATTATCGTTGAGTTATGCATTCCCACTGAATGACAAGAAAGGCGATGATACCAAATCAATCCAATTTGAAATCGGTCGTACATTCTAAGTACGACCTCAGTTTGAACTCTGCAAAACAGATAAGGGATGTAATAATGAAAACATTAACAATGCTTATGTTAGGTTTAGGATTAACGGTTTCAGCAGTTGCAAATGCGGGCGGTATAGGTGTTGTGGACCTGGCTAAGGTCGTTGAAAGCAGTACCTATTTAAAACAGCAAAATGACAGCCTGGGTCAATCAGTTAAACCAACTTCAGCTAAACTGGAACAGTTGGGTAAAGAGATTGAAAGTTTGCAGCAAAAAGCCCAGTCTGCCAATCAGGCTGATTTACAGAAATTAAGTGGTCAGTATCAGGCCAAGGTCAATGAGTTCAATACGACTCAACAAGGTCTACAGACCAAAGTACAGACGACTTTGCAAACGATGAATACAAATTTTGAGAATCGTGTGAAGCAGGCCGCTGAACAATTAAGAAAAGAAAATAACCTGGATTTTATTTTAAATAAAAATTCTACGATTGCCTCTGACGCTCAGTATGATTTAACTGATAAAATGATTCAAAAGGTTAATGCAATGAAATAATCAATGAATAGACGTAGTTATCGTTTAGAAGAAATTGCTCACCTTGTCAAAGGTGAGTATCTCGGTGAAAAAGATTTTCAGGTTTTTAATTTAGCGAGTTTAGAACAGGCACAAAATCAGCATATCTGTTTTGTGAATGGGGATAAATACCTATCGCAAGCAGAAGCAAGCCAGGCAGGTGCCTACATTGTCACCGCAGCGCTCAAGCAACAGCTTTCCTCAAAAAATAACTTTATTGTCGTTGATAATCCTTATCTCGCGTTTGCGACTTTGACCCATATATTTGAAAAGAAAGTTACCCAAAGGGGAATTTCAAGTACTGCTAAAATCCATCCCTCTGCCATCATCGCTGATGATGCCTATATTGGTCATTATGTGGTGATTGGTGAAAACTGTGTGGTGGGCAGCAATACCATTATTCAGGCCCATGCCTTTATTGATGATCAGGTTGAAATTGGCAAGGACTGTTTTATTGATGCACATGTCGCCATTACAGGGGCTGCCAAGCTTAAGGATCGTATCCGTATCCATGCCAGTACAGTGATAGGTGCAGAAGGTTTTGGCTTTGCGCCTTATCAGGGAAAATGGCATCGCATTGCACAACTGGGTTCGGTTCAGATTGGTAATGATGTCCGTGTTGGTTCAAATTGCAGCATTGACCGTGGTGCATTGGATGATACCATTCTGGAAGATGGTGTCATTATTGATAACCTTGTGCAAATCGCGCATAACGTTCAAATTGGTCAACATACAGCCATCGCTGCAAACACGGCAATTGCTGGAAGTGTCAGAATTGGCAAAAACTGTATTATCGGTGGTGGCAGTGCCGTTGCAGGGCATTTAAATATTGCGGATAATGTGACACTTACTGGAATGTCAATGGTCACAAAAAGTATTTCTGAGGCGGGAACCTTTTCTTCGGGAATTGGACTGTTTGAAAATAGTCACTGGAAAAGAACTGTGGTACGCCTTAGACAATTAGCAGATGTGCCATTGACCCAGATCACCAAAAGGCTTGATCATATGCAAGCTCAATTAGAGTCCCTTGAATCAACCCTTAAGTTACGTAAATAATTTATTATGACCGAGTCAACATTTCCAGCATTTACAATGCCTGAATTACCGATGGATATTCTTACCATTCGTGAATATTTACCGCATCGTTATCCTTTCCTGTTAGTCGATCGAGTTACGGGAGTCACTGAGAACAGTATTGTCGGTTATAAAAACGTATCTATCAATGAAGAGTTCTTGCAGGGGCATTTCCCAACCTATCCAATTATGCCTGGTGTACTCATTATTGAAGCACTTGCCCAGGTTTCAGGTATATTGGGTTTTGTTTTGACAAATCAGAAGCCAAGTGAGGGTTCCTTGTTTCTTTTTGCTGGTGCGGAAAAAATAAGATTTAAGAAACAGGTTGTTGCAGGTGACCAGCTTATCTTAAAATCTGAACTTGTGATGCAAAAACGTGGTATTTACAAGTACAATTGTACTGCCAGTGTTGACGGTATTGTTGCTGCAACAGCCGAGATCATGATTTCCCACCAAAAAATTGAGCAGACATGACTAGTCAAAATTTAATACATCCTACAGCAATAATTGACCCGTCTGCAAAAATTGCCTCTGACGTACAGATTGGCCCATATTGTGTGGTTGGGCCAAATGTCAGTATTGATACTGGTACAAAGTTACATTCGCATGTGGTCATTGGTGGTTTTACACGAATTGGTAAAAACAACGATATTTTCCAGTTTTCCAGCATTGGAGAAATTTGTCAGGATTTAAAATACAAGGGTGAAGAAACCTGGCTGGAAATTGGCGATCACAACTCTATTCGTGAACATTGTACCTTGCATCGGGGTACGGTACAGGATCAGAGCCTGACCAAAATTGGTAGTCATAACCTGTTGATGGTGAATACCCACATCGCCCATGACTGTATGATTGGGGACCATAATATTTTTGCCAATAATGTCGGTATTGCAGGGCATGTGAATGTCGGTAACCATGTGATTGTTGGTGGGAATGCAGGCGTTCATCAATTCTGCCGTATTGATTCATATAGCATGATTGGCGGGGCTGCGCTTATTCTTAAAGATGTACCAGCTTATGTACTGGCTTCTGGTAATCCAGCACATGCACATGGTTTGAACATTGAAGGGATGCGACGTAAGGGCTGGTCACGGGATACGATTCAGGGCTTAAGAACAGCCTATAAACTGATTTATAAATCAGGTTTGACCACTGAACAGGCTATTGCACAGATTCGTAATGAAATTTTAGATAATGTGCCAGAAGCCCAACTGTTGATTGATTCTTTAGAGAAATCGACACGTGGGATTGTACGTTAGGTTTAATTTCAATATAAAAAAAGACACTTCGGTGTCTTTTTTATTGGCTTAGTTTTCTTCCTCAACAAACTGTTGTCGGTATTGTTTGGGAGACAGTTCAAAGGTGCGTTTAAACGCCTGGCTAAAAGCGGTTTCTGAAGAATATCCCACTTTATTGGCAATTTGCTGAATGGAATAATTGCTTTTACGCAAGTATTGACTCGCCAGACGCATACGATGTTGCTGCAAATAGGCAAGTGGTGATTCGCCAATAACTTCATGAAATAAGCTGGCAAACTTTGAGCGTGACATACAACATTGTTCAGCAAGGGTTTCAACAGTCCAGGCATCTTCTGGATGGTTGTGAATCGCGGCAAGGCTATTGCTGAGTTCGGGGTGGTTTAAGGCACTCAGCCAGCCATGTTGAGTTGAGATTTGCTGGATATGATCCCGAATACACTTGATGAGTAAGATATTCACCAGATGGTCAATGATAATGTCCCGTCCAGCCTGAATATTCTGCGTTTCCAGTGCAAGAAAGTGCAGGCCGATCTGTAGCCATTCAGGTGCAGTGGTATCTCCGTGCTGGATATGAATCAGCGATGGCAATGCCTGAATAAATGGACGTGCCATGATGGTATCAATTTGGCAGCGTACTGCTAAAATCAGGTTTTTTTCTGCCGATTCAGTGCCAAATTCAACAGCATCATCCTTATGTCCATTAAAGAATTTTGAAATATCTACCGCATTTACCAGCTTGGTCACGGCATTATCTGCACCTGTATGGGCTTTTCCAGAGGGAATCACCACAATTTCACCCGCCTGGGCCGTTAAGCTGTTGTGTGTGTCAATCTGGATATAAACGGAACCCACCAGAACAATATAAACAATCAGGGCCGTTTGATCCTGACAGATAAAACTCCATTCTCCCTGAGTTTTCAAATAGATATATTCAGTGTGATTTAAATGTATATCAGCAAATATTTTACTTAAAGCATCCATATGATTTTAAAACTATGTATTCATTTTAAATTATAGAGAGCTACTGCAAGAACACAATATGTGTTTATAGGACAAAAACAGGGGTGATGATGCCAAAGACTTTGACATAGGTTTTTTGGACGCTTGCAACTGTCATGAAAGCCATAATTCCTCAAAATATGCATATATATACAAAGACATGGATATGATGATGAATGCGCCAGTAAATGTGAAGCAAGAACTTACGCCAGTAAGCATTCCAAAATCAAAAACTGAATTGGATCGTAAACGTTATTTATGGGCAATTAGTCCAGCTTTACCTGCAATCGGCATTGGTATTTTAGCAGGTTATCAATTTGCTCCTCGTCCATTCAAAAAGATTTTTGCGCTGGGTGGTCCAATCGTTCTACATATTGTGATCCCAACCATTGATACTCTTATTGGTAAGGACGCAAACAACCCAACAGATGAAGACATTAAACTGCTAGAGAAAGACCCATATTATTCTCGTTTAGTTAAAAGTTTTATCCCGTTGCAATATGCAGCCAATGTGTATGCATGTTATCTATCAAGCCGTAAAGAAACATCTTTCATTGATAAGGTTTTGCTTGGCATTTCAATGGGAGCAGTGAATGGTATTGCGATTAATACCGCACATGAACTCAGCCATAAGCATGACCGTATAGACCATATTCTGTCGCATTTGGCCCTTGTGCCTACTGGATATAACCATTTCCGTGTAGAGCATCCTTATGGGCACCATAAACGTGCTGCAACACCAGAAGATCCAGCATCTTCCCAGATGGGTGAAACATTCTATGAGTTCTGGCCCCGTACAGTCATTGGTTCTTTTAAATCTGCTGTTGAGATTGAAACCAATCGTTTAAAACGTAAAGGTAAGGAATTCTGGTCTACTGAAAATGAATTGTTGCAAGGCTGGGGAATGAGTGCCGCATTTCATGGCTCAATGATTGGTCTGTTCGGTAAAGGTGTCATTCCTTATTTAGCCACTCAGGCATTCTATGGGATTAGTCTGTTCGAGATTATTAACTATATTGAACACTATGGTTTGAAACGCCAGAAAGATAAGAATGGTAAATATGAGCGTACTATGCCAGAGCATAGCTGGAACAATAACAATATCGTGACCAACTTGTTTCTGTATCAGTTACAGCGCCACTCTGACCATCATGCTTATCCAACACGCCCATTTCAGGCATTGCGTCACTTTGATGAAGCACCTGAACTGCCAAGTGGTTATGCAAGTATGCTGTTGCCTGCATTAATTCCACCACTATGGTCAAAAATGATGGATAAGCGTGTATTTGATCATTACAAGGGAGACCTGAATAAGGCCAATATCTATCCAAAACGCCGAGCAAAAATCTTTAAGAAATTTGGTGTGGTGGATCAGTCTTTAGAGCAAACTTCGGTTGAAGCTGTAACAACTGAATAACCCAAAAGCTTTCCCAAAGCAGGGCACTGATGAGTAATCGTCAGTGCCTTTTTAGTTTCTTGTATAAAAAGCTTAACCAAATACAGATTTTGAATATTATTGCTGTATATCTATGTATAACTTAAAAATAATCTTGTAATTGATTTATGAGGCAATAATGACAAAACATTATGACTATATTGCGATTGGTGGTGGAAGTGGTGGAATTGCATCTGTAAATCGCGCTGCAATGTATGGAAAGAAATGCGCCTTGATTGAAAAGGCTGAGATTGGCGGAACCTGTGTCAACGTGGGCTGTGTGCCTAAAAAGATAATGTGGTATGCAGCACAAATTGCCGAAATCATTCAAAAATATGGTCCTGATTATGGGTTCAATAGCAAGCTGGAATCTTTCGATTGGCAAACCTTGATCAAGAATCGACAAGCTTATATTGAGCGTATTCACCAATCCTATCAAAATAGCCTAAGTAAGAATCAAGTCGATCTTATATATGGCACAGCAACTTTTATTAATTCATATACCATTGAAGTAAATGGAGAAAAATTAACAGCAGATCATATTCTTATTGCGATTGGAACACAGCCAGCATTACCTGAAATTGAGGGAGTTGAGCATGGAATTGATTCTAATGGTTTCTTTGAACTACCTGATTCACCTAAAACAGTTGCAGTGATTGGGTCTGGTTATATTGCGGTTGAGTTGGCTGGCGTATTGAATGCTTTAGGTTCTCAGGTTGGGCTGTTTATCCGTAAGGACTTGCCTGTACGTCGTTTTGAGCAGTTCATCAGTGAAACGCTGGTTGAGGTGATGCAAACGGATGGCATCAAGGTATATACACAAGCCACGCCTAAAAAGGTGACAAAGAATGCTGATGGTTCGGTGATGCTGCATTTAGAAAATGGTGAAAATCATACAGTAGATTGCTTAATCTGGGCAACTGGACGAGAGCCGAATACAGCAAGCCTAAATCTGGACCAAGCCAATGTTCAGCTTGATGAACGAGGTTATATTCAAGTGGATCAATTCCAGAATACATCACAGGTAGGAATCTATGCAGTGGGTGATATTACGGGGAAAATGGAGCTTACGCCTGTAGCAGTCGCAGCAGGTCGAAGATTATCCGAACGGCTTTTTAATCATAAGCCTGATGAATATTTGGATTATGACAATATTCCGACAGTGGTGTTTAGCCATCCACCTATAGGGACGGTTGGGATTACCGAAAAAGAAGCCATTGAACAATATGGTCAGCAATCGGTAAAAGTTTATCACTCATCATTTACATCTATGTTTAGTGCGGTGACACAACATAGACAGCCTACTAAAATGAAACTGGTTTGTGTGGGTGACGATGAGAAAATTGTCGGTATTCATGGAATTGGTTTTGGGATGGATGAGATTCTTCAAGGTTTTGCGGTGGCCTTAAAAATGGGTGCGACTAAAAAAGATTTTGATAATACAGTTGCGATTCATCCAACTTCAGCGGAAGAGTTTGTGACGATGAGATAATGATAGCTGCCTAATCTCAGTTTAATTTACGATTGTATCGTAAATTAAACTGGATTTAAATAAAGTTAAAAGGTAACGCGAGTAAGTTTTCGGCAAGCCATAGCTTTTGTGGATATTGATTAATGATTGTGCCATGGGCAATGGTGAGTTCATTGTGAGGTAAATGATTACGCAAAATATCAAATGCCTGTGCCATACGTTTATTGGGATTGGCAGTCATCTTGATTTCTATTGGATATAAGGTTTGGTCATATTCAATCAGTAAATCAATTTCCTTTTGATTGGTATCTCGGTAAAAGTAAATAGGTGGTTCTTTACCTTGATTATAGAAAGATTTAATAATTTCAGTCACCACAAAGCTTTCAAAGAATTGCCCATTTTTTGCCCCTTGTTGAATGGTTTCAGGGGTTAACCATTTGGTTAGCCATGCCATCAACCCAGTATCTAACATATAGATTTTTGGAGTCTTAATGGCACGTTTAAGATGATTATTGCTATAGGGCTGTAGTAAATAAACAATACCTGAGGTTTGTAAAATGGTTACCCAACGTTTTACGGTATCGACTGAAATCCCGACATCTTGAGCCACACTGCTATAGTTAAGCAACTCACCACTTCGTGCAGCAATTGCAACCATGAACCGCGTGAAATCAGTAATATTACTGATATGGGTCAGTTGACGTACATCTCGTTCAATGTAGGTGGAAACGTAAGATGCATAATAAATGTCCCAATCTGTTTCCTGTTCATACAGCCGTGGCAAGTAACCTTGATGAATGGTTTTCCATACATCGACTTCCTGTAAATGAGGTTCACGTTGTTGGATATAGTCTAAACTTGGGACAAAAGCTTGATCAAATGTAATCTTTTGGATTTCTCGTAATGATAAACCTGATAATTTTAAAATTGCAATCCGTCCTGCCAAGGACTCACTGACATTGTGCATCAATTCAAATGCTTGTGAACCTGAAAGTAAAAACATACCATTTTGTTTCTGTTTATCGATTGCGAGTTTTAATAGAGAAAATAATTCAGGGGCATATTGCACTTCATCCAAAATCACATTATTTGGATAATTGAGTAAAAATAGATTAGGTTCTTGCTTGGCTTGGTCGAGTAATAAGGGATCATCGAAACTGACATAACGATACTCATGTGCTGTATGCTGCAAAAGTGTAGATTTCCCTACTTGTCTTGGACCAGTAATCAATACAGCAGGGAATTGCCGCATGAGTTTGGTAAGCGTATTTTGTAAATGACGGGGGATATACATGGGAAATCTAGTTTAATTTACGATTAAACCTAATATTAAACTAGATTTTAACGTGTGTCTTCGCTTTTTGTGAACATGAATAATTAGAAAAGACTCGAAAGCCTTTTCTAACTGAATACCTTTATAGATTTAGACTACTTCAACTCACTTGAAGATTTGCCTAACTCACGGCGGGCAATAATCAATTGCTGAATTTGCTGTGTACCCTCGAAAATATCCAGAATTTTTGAGTCACGTGACCATTTTTCCAGTAGTTCATCCTCACTATAGCCAACACTTGCAGCGAGCTCGACACATTTCAGTGTAATTTCATTGCCTACACGTCCAGCCTTGGCTTTGGCAATTGAAGCTTCTTTGGAGTTAGGTTTCTTATTGTCAGCCATCCATGTTGCCTTAAGTACCAATAAACGGGCAGCTTCCCATTCGGCTTCCATACGGTAAATCTGTGCAGCTAAATTGGAAGACTGTAAATATGGTGTTTTGTATTCAGCATCTAACTGGTCTTTGAAAATTTCCTTGATGCGCTCCAATGAAGCTTTGGCACAACCAACCGCCATAGCCGCAACCAGTGGACGCGTATTGTCAAAGGTTTCCATCACACCAGCAAAGCCTTTGGCGACATCAATTTCAGGATTTCCCAATAGATTGGCAGCAGGCACACGACAATCCGTAAAGCTAATCACCGCCGTATCTGAGGCTTTAATCCCGAGCTTGTGTTCCAGACGTTCAACTTTCATGCCTGCCGTACCTTTAGGCACAACAAAGGATTTAATTGCGGCACGACCCAGTTTCTTATCCAGTGTGGCCCATACCACCACTGAATCAGCACGTTCACCAGAGGTAACAAAGATTTTCTCACCATTCAGGATATAATCATCACCATCCTTGGTCGCAGTAGTACGGATTGCAGCTGAGTCTGAACCACAGCCTGGTTCGGTGATTGCCATTGCTGCCCAAGTGCCTTTGAAACGTTCAAGCTGTTCGTCATTGGCAACCGCAGCAATAGCTGAGTTACCTAAACCCTGACGTGGCATGCTCAGCAATAGGCCTGTATCGCCATAGCACATTTCAATAATGCCGAGTGCAGCCGACATATTACCACCGTTGACAATCGCATCAGGATTGGCTGAACCACGTTTACTGGCATTGGCAGCGCCTACACCTTCACCACTTTCATTCATACCATCCAATAGGGCAGCCAGCATGTCCAATTCTTTTGGATAGGCATGTTCAGCTTTATCGTATTTACGGGAAATCGGGCGTAATACATTGATTGCAGTTTCATGAGCCTGATCAACCAGCATTTTAAATTTCTTCGGATTTTGTAAGTTCATTATTATTCTCCAAAATTAAGCATGTAAGCCAGAATGTAAAATTGCGGTTGCACGTAGGTCACGATACCAGCGTTCAACAGGATGTTCTTTGGTAAAGCCATGTCCACCTAGAATCTGAACGCCATCTGTACCCATCTTCATTGATTTTTCAGCGCAGAGTAAACGTGCCAGATAGGCTTCACGATGAAACGGTTTGCCTGCTTCTGCCAGACTTGCGGCATTGAGTACCAGCATACGCATTGCATCAATCTCAATTGCCATGTCTGAAATCATGAATGCCACGCTTTGACGATGTGAGATTGGCTCACCAAAGGCGGTACGTTCATTGGCATATTTGATACAGTAGGCTTTAATCGCTTCACAAGTTCCAATTGCCATTGCACACCACATCAGATTGCCAAGGTCAACAAATGCGGTGTAGTCAAAATCGGCATCGCCTAGACGTAAGGCAGGGGTCTGGTTGAATTGTAACGTTGCTGTTTCTGCCGCTTTTAAACCCATTGCAGGATTGGTTTTGATGGAAATGCTTTCATCACACTGCACCACGAAAATATCAGGCTGACCATTCAACTCAGCACTGACAAGGAAGACATCCGCTGTATCACCCAAAATCACCAAAGTTTTTTCACCTGTAATGGTAATATGACCATTATTTTCAGTGGCTTTGGTTTTTAACTGGAAAGGGTTAAATGCAGGAGTCGCTTCTTGAAAGGCAAATGTCGCCGTGACATCAGTATCTTCTGCAAATACAGGCAAATACATGGATTGTACTTGAGTTGAACCCCAGCGAGTTATTGCATTAATTACGCTAAAGGTGCTGAGTAAACCTGCTGTTAAACTGAAATCACCTTTTGCCAAGCTTTCAGCGATCAGAATATTACTGACAATATTTTGTTCTGCTGCAACACCACCTAATGCTTCAGGAAGTGCGTAGTAGTTTAAGCCTAGATCAACCAAATGCTGCCAAAGTTCTTCTGGGAACTGGGCATTATGGTCAGCATCATGGGCCAAGGTATATAAAACTTCCTGAGCAAACTGTGACATTGCATCAACAGTCATTTGCTGTTCTTCAGTTAGGCTTAGATCAAATAGATTTTTGTTGGCTTGACTTGGGAGACGTTGCTTATCAAGCGGTTGCGGCTTAAACGCTTTCTGTGTTTTGGTCAGAACTTTAAAGCCTGTTTTTGAACCTTGATAGAGTGATTTCTCTACAAATTTTCTTAATTTGAGTTGGTCAAGTACTTCGCTTCCTGCAATTTTTGTGATTAAAGATAGCCCGAAACCTTGAGCCTTATTCATCATATTCGACATGACTTTATCCTAGGGGATGATTGTAAAATTATGCTGACATGCTCTGGTTAAAAAAACTATGTCTTGTTTGACATGCTCATTTGAGAATGATAAAGGGTAATATAGAGGGATTAAACGAATTATCTTTTTGTTTTTTAATTATTTTAAAAAATATTAAAAAAATACCTGTTAAAAAAATTGACCAAACTGACAAATCAGATTGGTCAAAATGACTTTTATAAATAGGCGTTACGCAAACTCGCGAATCATTTTACGCACATTGGTCTTTGCTTCAATCACTGTCATAAATGTATAGGCACCAATAAACTTACGGCTAATGAACATAAATTCCTTGGGTGGAACAGAGAAATAGCGAGAGGCCATCGACTGTGCAGCCTGCTGCATGACACGGCTATGAAGCTGGCTTTTCTTCCAGTCATAACGATCCTGCTCATCCATAACGCCTGCTGGCATATCTGGATTATTGGCTGGACAGCTAAAAGCTTCTGTTGCGATCAGGAATACATCCGCCATACCTGGTTTGATACTTTCAGGCATTGCATCAAAAAACTCGTAGCCTGTCATCGCTTTCACCATTTCATCTTTGTTGTGGTTATAACCAGCATGGATCAGGTTACGTGCGACGGTCAATAAATTGTCATCAAACTGGCGAATTGCACCAAAGTCGAGGAGAACAATTTTGTCCTTTATATCATCACCATTACCCAAACGAACAAGATAATTACCGAAGTTTGGGTCGGTTTGCATTTCACCCCATTCAAACAGCTCTCGTACTGCAATTTCTAAAGAAGCTTCACCAAGTTGGTTACGACGTTCCTGAGGAAGAGAGAGCATCACAGGGCTATTGACAGGCACACCACGTTCAAATGTCATGCAGAGCACTTTTTCAGCGCAGAATTCATCGACAATTTCAGGAACGATATAGCGAGGGTCATCTTTCAGA
Source organism: Acinetobacter thutiue (assembly GCF_030385805.1). Lineage (NCBI taxonomy): Bacteria > Pseudomonadati > Pseudomonadota > Gammaproteobacteria > Moraxellales > Moraxellaceae > Acinetobacter > Acinetobacter thutiue. The sequence goes on along the minus strand of NZ_JAUDZE010000001.1, from coordinate 593,409 downwards.
CGTTCAGCAAAGCGACGAGTTGTTGCTGCCTCAATCCCGTAATCCACTTCACGATGCATCATTTCACGGACTTCATCAAACCACTGATCAAATTCACGCGTTTGCGGCACCATACGGGTGAGTTTTAGCATGTTTTTGAAAAGATTCATGTCTGAGTCAATTGCTTCAGCGACACCTGGGTATTGAATCTTTAAGACAAGCTCCAAACCATCCGATTTACGTGTGGCACGGTGTACCTGAGCCAGTGAGGCCGTTCCGATAGGTTCATGGTCAATGGTCAGTTCATCGAGTTTTGAACCCAACTGTTCCTGTAAATGTGCCTTAATTGCTGGCCAAGCGAGGGCAACAGTCTGGTTATTTAGCGTGTTTAGCGCCTGTGTGATTTCTTCTGGCAGAAAATGTTCGCCGTATAAAGCCATCATTTGCCCAATCTTTACGATTGAACCTTTTAATTTCCCAATCTCAGAAACTAAATAGTGTGCCTGTTCAGCCATGGCTTTTTTACGTTTCTTCTCTTTTTCTTCTTCACTGGAGAAAATGGAAGTCGCACTTGCAGTTGCCCAACGTGTTCCAGCAAGTAAAGAGGCTTTTGCAATAGATAAGCGGCGATCCACCGATGAGGTTTTTAGGTTCTTAAGCTTATCGTTCTGATCTGACATGAAAGAAAAATCCTATGCTGAAATCGGAGGGGAGGGAAGCCGAGAGTTAAATTGTAGTGGATATTACAGCTTTTGAACGTATTAAAATAGTTCAATCGCTTGAATTATCAGTCTAAATTTGTGAAATAGATCAATATTATCAAAATAGCCTAAGTAAGATTTTTATCTTTAAATCGGTTTTGATATACATTTGTCCTAAATCTTAAACTGAATTTTCAATGATGACTTTCGCATTAAAGCTGCTCTATTGGTATGAATATGCTTGATTAGCATACGTTTCACATGACTATGATGAAAACCCAGTGCATGGGCTTTGACAATAATAATACTGGGGAGGGTGAAGAAAAAATACTTGGTATCGTCTAAAGTCGCATCCTTAAAAATGCCTTCTTCAATAAGCATATCTCTCAGAAATTGCTTTTCAGCCTGTATTGTAGAAGATTCATCATCCCAATAATTCTGGCGCATTGCCATTAAATTATTATGTTTGTAACTCATAAAATGACTTGAGCCTTGTGTATTTCACCTTGAATCAATATATGAGGCTCATTGCCCAATTATCAAGATATGGATTTATATCAAAATAGCCTAGGTAAAATTTAATTATCTATCCAAATTTGCTACACTTACACCCATTTTAAACCCAGATTTAATTGACCTGAAAAATATGACCCCAGCTTGCAAGTTATTAGAAAAGAATAAAATCCCGTTTTCAATTCATGAGTATGAACATGATAGCAATGCTAAAAGCTTTGGTCTTGAAGCGGCAGAAAAATTGAATCTTCAGGTAGAGGAAGTGTTTAAAACCTTACTGGTAACTGACGAAAAAAACTTTTTCGTTGCCATTTTACCTGTCAATCATCAACTTAATTTAAAGAAAGTTGCCACAGCAGTTGGATGCAAGAAACTACAGATGGCCAATCCAAAAGATGCGGAGCGTTTGACAGGTTATCTGGTGGGGGGAATTAGTCCTTTGGGACAGAAGAAACGCCTAAAAACGGTGATTGATGAAACGGCGAAAGTGTTGACCAAAATTTATGTGAGTGGCGGGAAAAGGGGATTGGATATAGGTCTGGACCCGCAAGATTTGGCAAAACTGCTTGGCGCAACTTTTTCAGATATTTTGGATCAGTAGATATATGGAATGGTAGAATTTTAGGGCTGTTTATGCTTGGGTATTACTGAAAATGTTGATATAAGATGATCAATAAAATCTATCATAGAAGAGTTTTCTCCTATAAATTAACGCTAGAACGATTAAAAAAGAATCATATTTTTTAAATTGATGCAACTGTTCTGATCAATAAATAGATATTTATATATAAATTAAAACACATTTGATTGTTTTTTGTTCAAATTTATTTCATTTATTTACTATTTGAATTTTAAGCCTATTTTTTGGTTACCCTATAAAACGTATAACAAAACAAAGGAGTAACAATGCTGATTTTTCATGATTATCCTGTCCAGGGGGCAATTTTTGATATGGATGGAACAATGTTTGATACAGAGCGACTACGCTTTCAGACATTAAAACAGGCCTCTCAGGAACTCATTGGACAGGAATTTTCAGATGATTATTTGATGCAGTGTCTGGGTTTAAGCGCCAAAACTGCTGAACAACTTGCAAAAAAATATTATGGAGACAACATCTCCTATCAAGAGATTCGTCAACGTGCCGATACCTTGGAACTTGAATTGATTCGTCAAAATGGTGTTCCAGTCAAGAAAGGGTTGATGCAGGTTCTGGAACGCTTAAGAAAATCTGGTTTAAGAATGGCTGTGGCGACTTCAAGCCGTCGGGCAATTGCGGAAGAATATTTAATTAACGCCAATGTCTATAAATTTTTTGATCTATTGGTCTGTGGTGATGAAGTTGAACGGGGCAAGCCACATCCAGAAATTTTTATACAGGCAGCACAAAAACTAAATTTACAGCCTGAACAATGCCTTATGTTTGAAGACTCTGAAAATGGAATTTGTTCAGCCTGTGACGCAGGTGGTATTACGCTGTTATTTAAAGATATTAAAGAACCCAATGATCAGATGCTCTCTAAAGCAAAGTTTTATTATCAGGATATGTACGAGTGTCTGAATGCTTTGGATCAGTATATTCCTGAAATGGGCATGCCACAGCTACAGGAACCGTTTCCACAAAGCCTGAACCAGTTGATTGTGGGGATTCATGGTTTTGGCGCGATTGGTGGTGGATATATTGCCCAGATTTTATCTCACTGGGATGGATTTACCCGACCACAGCGAATTTTGGCATCGACCCGAAATCGTTTATATCTTGAGTCAGTCAATAGTTTTGCCAGCTATAGCATCCGCTATGGCCAGTGTTCTTACGATGAGCGGATTGAGAATCTAACAGTGATCAATGCTGACAATGAACAGCAGATGTTGGATATGTATATACAATCCAGTTTGATTGCACTGTGTCTACCTGAACAGGCGATTGCATCTGAAGCAAAAATCATTGCCAAAGGTTTACTGGCACGTTTTATGTCACAGGACACACAGAACGATGAACCGATTACATTCCTAATCGTGTTGAACAAGGTTGGAGCCAAGTTCCTGATTCTGAAATGTCTCCGTGAAGCATTGCTTGAAATCACGGATGAGGATATTGCCGAGCATATTTTAAGTGAACACTATTTCTGTGACACAGTGGTTAATCGGATGGTGTCCAAGCTCAGCGATCAGGCACTGTATCGCCAGTTGAACATCAAGCACCGTTTATTTAAGCAATATCAGAATGATTTAAATCAGGACACCATAGAATTGTCAGATGAAACGGCGTTGTCTGAAAAACAAGAACAGCAACTCACGGTGTGTCTGGAGGATATGCGCGGACAATTTCAAGCAGGGCAATTTTTACAGAATATGGACTTAATTTTGTTCAATAGCGAAGTGGATATGCCGATTTATGTGGAAAATCGCAGTCCGTTGCTCAGCAAAATGCGCCAAATGATTTTGGTTGATCATATTTCTGATATTCAGATCATCAAGAACCGTTTGTGGAATGGTTGTCATGCCATGCTGGCGTGGCAGGCGAGTCTAGACGGACATGAAACCATCGGTATTGCCTTAGCCGATTCAGGGCTTAAAAACTTTATGACTCAATTGGTTGATGAAGTTAAGTTGGGTTTGGGAAGTATTGTGCCAAACCAGTCGAAAGAGTTGGATCGTATGGCTGAAAGTTTTTTAAATTCTTGTCGATCAGCTTATAAAGATCCGTGTGAACGTGTTGCAAGAAATCCCTTATGCAAGCTGAATGTGAATGAGCGGGTTTTGGGCAGTATTGAGAATCATATTCAGCAACAGCTTCCTTATCAGAACCTATTAACAGGTGCAATTGGTGGTTATGTCTATGCATTGACCATACTGGCATTGGATGAAATTGAAATTGTGCAGCATCTACAGGGAAATGTTGCAAAACTGGACATTTCAGATTCCCAGAAACAGGCCTTGCTTAACTTGTTATATGAGGGAATTCAGCAACAACTTCAAAAAACTCCACTTTATTCCAATATTCAAAAAGCCTGGATGACTTCGGCTGAATATGTCTAAATTCAATATTCAGCCTTAAGTTTTTTGGCAAATTATGTTTGAATAGCACAACTTTAAAGTCATTCTAAATGTTGTGTTATTACAAGCATCCAGTCAACTGATCGCCACTGAAATCCGAGACTATCCTGAATGGCATCGTGGACGTTCTGATTATGGGGTGTGGTATATTGAGATTTACCAACCTGAACTCATCAGCTATTTAGATGGTATCAGGGCACAATTTTCAGATTTATTGATTGAATCGAATCAACGCCAATATCACATCACGCTATTTGTCTGTGGTTTTCTAAATTCTCATCATCCCAATTTTGATGATGATTTTGAAATTAAGACCTTAAACCATCAGATTGAATTACTTCAACAACTACAGCTAGAACCTTTTGAGCTTGAAATTACCAAGATTGATAGCTTTAGCAGTGCATTATTCCTGCATATCCATGATCAAAAGAATATCCTGAGAAAAATCCGTAAGCAACTTGCACAAAGTTCAACGGAGATTGCAGCAGTTGATTATTGTCCGCATATCACATTGGGGCTTTATGGTGATACTTGGCCTAGTGATTTAGTTCTGCAACGTATTCAAAAACTGCCACTAAAAAACATGAAAATTCAGGTGAACCAACTCACTTTTGGCTATTATAAAGCCCAGATTTTACAAGGATTACTTTATCCTTATCATCAAATTCAATTAGGTTAAATATGTTGCAACTGATTTTAGGTGGCGCACGTTCAGGTAAAAGCCGTCTGGCTGAACAGATTGCTAAAGACAGTGGTTTATCAGTTGTCTATATCGCAACGGCGCAGGCATTGGATGAAGAAATGCAGCAACGCATTCAACATCATCAGCTACAACGTCCAAGTCATTGGCAACTCTGTGAAGAGCCAATTTTTCTGGCAGATCAATTGCTGCAACTTGATCAGGAAAATCAACTCATTTTGGTTGATTGCCTGACCTTATGGCTGACCAATTTATTATTAGTTGAAGATACAGCATTACAGCAGCAACAAACCGAAAAATTACTCAATGTATTGCCTCAGCTAAAATCAGACATCATTTTAGTGAGTAATGAAACAGGGCTTGGTGTTGTGCCGATGGGAGAAATCAGCCGACGTTTTGTGGATGAGGTAGGGCGTTTACATCAGGCTTTGGGTCAATTGGCGGATAAAGTGGTGTTTTGTGTGGCAGGATTCCCAATGATTTTAAAAGGTGAAAAATAATATGGCTGAACAAATTCATTGGTATTTAGCGCCAGTTCAGCATCCTGATCTGGATGCAAAATTGCAGGCTGAGCAACGTCAATTACAACTGACCAAACCGACAGGTGCATTGGGTGATTTAGAACAGATTGCAATTACCTTGGCAAGTTTACAGGGTACGGTTTTTCCAAAAATCAATAAACCGTGGATTAGCATTTTTGCAGGCGATCATGGCGTGGTGGAAGAAAATATTTCAGCGTATCCGCAGGCAGTCACCCGCCAAATGCTGCAAAATTTTGCATCAGGTGGTGCAGCGATCAGTGTGATTGCCAAGCATCATCAGGCCCATTTACAGGTGATTGATTGTGGAACTGTTGGCGATGTTTATGAGTATGCAGGGGTTGAACGTCACTGTATTCGTGCAGGTACGGCAAACTTTGCCAAACAGGCTGCAATGACTGAACAAGAGTGTCAGGCTGCATTACAATTGGGTAAAAACAGCGTAGACCTAGCAAAATCGAAAGGGGCTGATATTTTTATTGCAGGTGAAATGGGTATAGGCAATACCTGTTCAGCTTCGGCACTTGCCTGTTTACTGCTAGATGAATCAGCACAACAGCTTACAGGTGTGGGTACGGGGATTAATCACGAGCAATTACAACACAAGATTAACGTGATTGATCAGGCGGTGAAATTACATAAAAATGATGTGACCAATAATCCGTTGAAAATTTTGGCAGCGGTCGGTGGGCTGGAAATTGCCGCCATGACAGGCGCATATCTGCGTTGCGCACAAATGGGGTTGCCAATCGTTGTTGATGGTTTTATCAGCTCGGTTGCTGCTTTATGTGCGGTTCGTATTCAGCCACAGGTCAGGGAATGGATGTTATTTGGTCATCAATCGGCTGAATATGGTCATCAACGTATTTTAAAAGAATTGAATGCCCAACCGATTTTAAACATGAATCTGCGTTTAGGTGAAGGCAGTGGTGCAGGCGCAGCACTTTCAATGATTCAACTTGCATGTGTGTTGCATAATCAAATGGCAACCTTTGCAGAAGCTGCGATTTCAGGTGATAAAGTTGGCTAAGTTGCGTCTGGACTTGTTGCGTCACGGCGAGACAATTTTAGGTCATACCTTGCGCGGCAGGCTAGATGATGAACTGACAGAACAGGGCTGGTCACAAATGCAGGCGACCATTCAGGAAAATTTAAATCATCCTGAAAAAAACTGGGATGTTATTGTAAGTTCACCCTTACAACGTTGCCGATTATTTGCCGAAAAATTGGCAAATGATTTACAGCGACCTTTATTAATTAATGAACAGATTCAGGAAATGCATTTCGGGGATTGGGAGGGCGTTTCAACTCAAACCATCTATGCAACATCACCTGAGTTGTTGGCAAATTTCTGGCAATTTCCAACCCAATATCATACGCCAAACGGGGAATCTTTAGCCGAGTTTCATCAACGTGTCTTCAATGGTTTTCAGCAGATTGCTGAATATATGCAGCAACATCAATATCAGTCTGCATTGGTAGTGACACATGGCGGTGTGATTAAATTATTAAGTTGTTTGGCACAACAACAGAGTATGGATGACCTGCTTAAAATGTCTGCTGAACTTGGGCAATTACATTCCTTCAGGTTGTCTCATCAACCAGCACAATTATCTTTTAAAAGGGTTGAGTAATGTTGCCATTTTGGATTGCCCTGCAATTTCTCACCATTGTTCCTGTGCAATTAAAGCAAATCCCCACGGCAAGGCAAAATTCACAATCCTTATTATTTTATCCTGTAATTGGTTTATTGATTGGGTTGGTTTTATTTGGATTATCATTTGTTCTGATCAAGCTACCCGCCATTCTGTTAGCCAGTATTGTCTTGGTCGTCTGGATTTGGCTGACTGGTGGCCTACATTTGGATGGTCTTGCCGATACCGCAGATGCATGGGTTGGCGGTTTCGGAGATCGAGAACATACCTTAAAGATTATGAAAGACCCAGCATGTGGGCCAATTGGTGTGCTCAGCCTCATTATAGTATGTTTGTTAAAATTTGCAGCACTTTACGTTTTAATTGAACAGCATTTGAATGCATTTTTGATTCTGATTCCTATGCTTGGGCGTAGTGTTCCCTTATTTTTGTTTTTGACCACAGCCTATGTTCGAGACAAAGGCTTGGGACGTTCAATGACAGATTTTCTTCCAAAAACTATTGCATGGATGGTATTTGTCATTACATTATCATTGCTTTATCTATTCAAATGGTATGGCTTAGCTGTACTTATTAGCTTTTTACTGTTACTTTTTTATTTGCGTTCACTATTTATCAAAAGAATTGGCGGAGTTACGGGCGATACCATTGGCGCAAGTATTGAATTAATCGAAATGAATGTACTGATTACATTTGTGGTTGCCTATTTCTATATTTCTTAACGTGTAAAAACAGCTTGAGATAATGATTAAAAAATCTTGAATATGTCCTAGAAATGCTTGTTCAACTTAACAAAATTGTGAATACTCAAGCCCGAAAATTTCAGGTTTTAAAATTATCTTTTGGGGTTGTGCAATTACTGTGAAAACGTATCCATTTTCTCGTTTACAAAAGGCATTACTGGCGGTTGGTTCATTTTCATGTTTAGGCCTGACCTCAGGAGTGGTACATGCCGAAGTCAAGAATGAAATATCACGGCTTGCAACCATCACAGTAACGGCGCAAACACCACAAACTGTCTATGATCAACCCAAGGTGAATTTATCGGGTTTCACCCAACAAAATCTTGTTGAAATTCCTGCCTCCATCAGCACAGTCACAGCACAACGCATAGCGGATCAACATGCAAAAACGTTAACCGATGTTGTTAAAAATGATGCTGCTGTAGGTGATGGTTATGCACCAATTGGTTATTACCCAAACTTTATGATGCGTGGCTTTGCCTTGAATCTAGGTTCAAGTTATTTGCTCAATGGCAACCTGTTGCGAGGTGAGCAAAATGCGGCACTGGAAAACAAGGAACAGGTCGAGATTTTAAAAGGGATAAGTGCAATCCAGAGTGGGATGTCAACGCCTGCTGGTGTAGTTAATTATGTCACCAAACGTCCGAAAGATGTTCGGTCCATTACAGTTGAAACAGATAGTCATGGTGGCAATCGTGTGGCAACCGACCTCGGTGGATTGCTCGGTGAAAATCATCAGCTTGGTTATAGGGTAAATCTCGCTACAGAACAAATTCATCCCTATGTTGACCATGCTGATGGTAAGCGCCTGTTTGGTTCTTTAGCTCTGGACTGGAGAATTTCAGATCGTTCAAAACTAGAGTTTGATATTGAGTCGCAGCGCCAACGTCAGCGTTCAGTTCCAGGTTATCAGTTGTTGGATGGTAAAGCCGTACCAACGAATGTCGAATGGGATCGATTATTGGGTTATCAAAGCTGGGGCAAACCTGTCACCAATGAAAGCCTGAATGCCAGCTTAAAATATAATTACCAGATCAATGACGATTGGACAGTAAATTTGGGTGCTTCACAAAGCCGTGTCGTGGTTGATGATTATTCAGCATTTGCTTGGGGTTGCTACAGTGATGGATGCCAGATCACAGGTTTGGGCAATAGCTTTGACCAAAATGGTCACTATGATATTTATGATTTCCGCAGCCCAGATGACAGCTATCTGACCAATCAATTTAAAACAGGGTTAAACGGTAAATTCAACACAGGAACCTGGCAACATCACCTTAATTTAGAGTTATCGTACACCTATAAACGTCATGCACAGTACGACGCAATAAATGAGTGGATAGGGACAGGAAATATTTATACGGATAGCGTGGATTATGCACCATCCAGTACAGCTTTGGGCAATCATTACAAATCATTGGACAGTCAGCAAACGGCATTAAATCTACTCGACCAGATTGATTTTAATGCTGATTGGTCAGTCTTAGTGGGTGGGAAACTGCTGCATTTAAATGAAAACGCCTATGATGCCGATAGCAATAATATTCGGGACACCAGCTTTAATCGCTTTCTGCCCCAGTTTGCGCTGATGTATCAGCCTTGGACAAATACCCATTTATATGCCTCTTATGCCAAAGGCCTGAGCGATGGTGGACAGGCACCCTGGTATGCCAACAATGCATTTGCAACCTTGGCACCAAGGCATTCATCCCAGTATGAATTGGGAATGAAGCAGCAGTGGCAAACATTACTGTTTACGGCGGCACTGTTTGACCTAAAACAGGATAATCAATATACCAATTCTGCCAGCGACTATGTGAATGATGGTGAACAGCATAATCTTGGTTTGGAACTTGGTTTGCAAGGGCGCTTAGGTCAACATCTGGATATAAGCTCTACCATGGCACTGATCCGTTCGCGTTTAAGTGATATACAGGTGCCTGAGTATCAGGACCATCAAACCCAGAATATACCAATGGTACGTTTTGCCAGCCATCTGTCTTATCAAGTACCACAAGTGGATGGATTACGTTTATTGGCAGGCATGCAATATAGCAGTGCTAAATATGCTGACAGAACGGGTACGGTAAAAGTACCAGCCTATACTGTCTTTGATGTAGGTGCAGCCTATAATTTCCGTGCCTATGGCTATGGAAATACGCTTCGATTCAACGTTGACAACCTGTTCAATAAAAAATACTGGCGTGATGCAGGTAGCTTCTTTGGGGATGATTACTTATTCCTTGGTGCGCCACGTACAGTGCAGCTATCTTGGACGATGAACTTTTAAATAATCAATATCTTTTTCTCAATGTAGCTTTGAAAGAATATTAAACAGGCAAATATAAAACCAGAATACCTTGGGTAATAGAAATATTGCCCAAGTCCTCTAAAGTTATACATTTCAATCTTTTTGCTTTTTCTCACGAAATTGAATTGGAGTCATTCCACTCCATTTTTTAAAGGCACGTGCAAAATTAGCGGGCTGGATATAGCCAAGGTAAAGTGCAATCTCTTGTATTTCCATATCACCATTGAATAACAGTTTTTTCGCTTCTTGATATTTTATTTCATCCAATAGGGCCAAATAAGAAACACCAGTTAGGTTGAGATGTCTTCTAAGCGTACGACTTGACATATGCAGCCGTTGGGCAACGGTTTCCAAAGATGGATAACCCTTTTGTGGTACAAGTACCAATTCCGTTTTCACTCTTAAAATAATGTCTTGAATTTGTTCTGAGAAACGAATTTGTTCAGCTTCACATTGGGCTAGAGCTTGCTGAAAAGCAGTCTGATCTGCCATTTTAGTGGGTAAATCAATAATTGAAGAGGGATAGCACACCTGGTTCTTGGCCTGATTAAAAAGAATCCTAGGCAATTGATGCTTAAATTTTTCATGATAGGGTGGCTCAGGCCAGTCAACTTGCAGCTCGACATTGGAAAAATCATGCTCAGCCAAGGATTGAGCAGTTTGAACAACACCTATCATCAAACATTCATAGAAAAAGCGCCTTAGAGTTTCTGCCTGTTCATGATGCTGGCTTATCACAGGATGAGTTTGTTTTATTTCAATAATAGATCGCTGTGTTTCTTCATAAAAGTCGATTTTATAATCTTTTAACCGCATATTAAAAAACTGGGTTGCCAGCTCAATGGCATAACGCAATGAGGGACTACTCATTAAGGCATATCCCATTGGACCATGGGCAGTCAGCCGAAGTTTTAAACCATATTCATATCCCAACCCCAAATCCTGTGCCAAGGTTAAACTTACCCAAGCCAGTCTTGACCATTGTATAGGGGTGATGCGGGCATCCAACTGGTTGAATAGTGTTAAAGGTATTTTGCTTTGATGCAATATCTCGGATGCCGAAAAACCCTTTTCAACCATAATCTCCAATAATAAATGGGCATAGGAAATAGGAATACTGGCTTTGGATAACCCATACGGATCTTTCATTTTTGTATGATATTGGCCGAAAATGATTAGTAGTATGTCTGAACTCCATCTCACGCTCAAGTTTTACATCCTGAATACTGAGATCATTCTGTTGATATGAGTATTGATGATGGGTTTACCGCCTCCCTTAAAAGAATCTCCTGTTGTAATTACTGGCGCATCTTCTGGTATTGGTGAAGCACTTGCCAAAGAATTTGCGGCACGCGGCTATTCACTCATTTTGGTTGCGCGGCGTGTCGATAAACTGGAGCTTCTCGCTGCAACCTTAAGTGAAAAGTATCAAGTTGAAGTCAGCCTACGTCCATGTGATCTTGCGAATCGTGAAGAAAGAACCAGATTCCGTAAGGAATTGGAAAAAACCAGTATTTCTATTTTATGTAATAACGCTGGCTTTGCCACCTTTGGTCGGCTGCACCAACTAAATGCGGATCGGGAGCGTGAAGAAACGGAGGTGAATGTCGTTGCGGTACAGGATCTGACTTTAGCGGTATTGCCTAACATGATTCAGCGTAAAAGTGGCGCAATCTTAATTGTAGGTTCCACATCAGGTCATCAACCAACTCCAGCCAATGCGACATACGCAGCTACAAAGGCTTTTGCAAACTCATTCGCTGAATCACTACACAGTGAACTGAATGGGACGAGCGTAACCTGTACCTTGTTGGCCCCAGGTCCAACCATAACAGGTTTCAATGAAGTTGCAGGTATCTCAAAAATTGATGGTATGGGGGGCAGCTTTGTGTGGGTAACGGCAGAGCGTGTTGCCAAAGAAGCGATTCAGGGGATGGAATGTAATCGTCGTATTGTAATTCCAGGATTGGTCGCACAGGCACAAACCTTGGGAGGACGATATACACCGAGAGTCATTTTACTACCCATATTAAAACAAGCGTTTTCGAGGTTAAAAGCATGAGACAACTTATTCATGATTTGCGCACCCCAATTGGTTTGGCGAACCTTGGCAATAAGCTTTATCACAATGCTCATTATCTAACGGCTGTACTTGAGGTGGATGAAAAGAAGATGGTGCGCTGGTTGCCAGCAGGCATGAAATTGGCAAAACCAGCCAGGGCTGATCTGTTTTGTGCCTATTTCCCTGAGAATGTATATACAGGGACCTACCATGAGGCTGGCCTATTTGTACATATTCAGGTGGGCAATAAAACAGGCATTTTTTGTCCGTGGATGATTCTGGATGATGATCGCGCCATGATTATTGGGCGTGAATTGCTCGGCTATCCTAAAAAAACTGGCGAAATCAGTTGGAACAATGATGGCACACGCATTACCAGTAAAGCCTCTCGTCGAGGAACGGTACTGATTGAAATGAATGCAATACTTGGTGATGTTATTGAGGATGCACCGCCTATTTTGGGATTGCCACACCGTAACATTACAGGTGGTTTGGGCTTGACCTTACCAAGAGAGGTCCGTTTTACCCCTAAAGAACATCCTATTGAAGTACGTCATGTGGAGATGGATTTACGCTTTACAGGCACAGAGAATGATCCACTGCATGAAATGGGATTGGGTAAGGTTGTAGAGGCACGTTTACACCGCTGTGATTTGTCTGGCGGCTTGATTCCACCCATTCAAATTCCACGTTTGAGAACACCACTTTTTCTGATGCGCCAGTTTAATCCACGTGTTTTATAAAGGGTCTTGTGCATCAAGTCAGCCAGGATTATTTAAATTTTTTTGCACCCAACTTTCATCTCTGGCAGCACGACAATCGAGTGATGATGGAACAATTAAAGCTGAAATTTCAAATTATTTAAATTTAAACCCTTATGCAAATAGGTATCTTCTAATGAAAAAATTACAAACCAGTCTAGCAAGTCCTTTGCAACAACCGCTGAAATTGCCTTGCGGTATCACCATTCCCAATCGTATTGCGAAATCAGCAATGAGTGAGCAATTGGCTGATCGTCATGGATCTCCAACAATTGCTTTACAGAAACTTTATGCTGCATGGGCGCGGGGCGGGACAGGGCTTTTAATTACGGGGAATGTGATGGTTGACTATCGTGCATTTGTAGAACCGAGAAATGTCGTGTTGGAAGATGAACAATTCTTGCAGGCAAATGCAGAATGGGCACAAGCCGCTCGGTCAAATGGCGGCAAAATTATTATGCAGATTAATCATCCAGGTCGAGTCGCTGTACTGCCGTTGCTAAAAAAACCAATCGCACCCTCAGCAGTTGGGCTGGATTTGCCACTTATGAGTGTAATTCGTATGCCACGTGCCATGAGTGAGTACGAAATTCTGGAACAAGTTCAACGTTTTGCAAATACTGCTGGATTGGCTGTAAAGGCTGGTTTTGACGGCGTTCAAATTCATGCTGCACATGGATACCTGTTATCACAGTTTTTATCCCCCTTATCAAATATTCGTACCGATCAGTGGGGTGGAAATCCAGAAAATCGCCAACGCTTTTTAATTGAAACTGTCCGTGCGGTACGTCAAGCGATCGGAAACAATAAAATATTGAGTGTAAAACTAAACTCGGCTGATTTCCAAAAGGGTGGATTAAGTCAGGAAGAGTCTTTGCAGGTTGCACTGGCATTAGAGGCGGAAAGTATCGATTTACTTGAAATATCTGGTGGTAATTATGAGTCTCCTGCACAGTTGGGCTATGCACCAGAGCGGCAGACGCAACGAGATGCTTATTTTGTTGATTATGCAACCGCATTGCGTAAGATGAGTAAATTACCACTGATGCTCACAGGTGGATTACGCCATGTTGATTTTATGAACCGTATTGTTGCAGACGGAACGGTTGACTTGATTGGTTTGGCACGCCCATTTGCTTTGCAACCAGATTTGGCAAAACAGTTATTGGCAGGAAAATCGGTACAGGAACCAGTAAACATTCCTGTGGTTGGATACAAGCCAATAGATGCTTATCTACAATTGGCTTGGCATGCAGCTCAATTTCGTCGTATTGGTCACGGTCAACAGCCTAAACCGATCAAAGGATTGATACCAACATTGGCTACATTTGGACCACGTATGGGATTTAATATTTTGACTCAGAATAAGTGCTAAAAGTTTGGATGATTATTCGAATGTAATGACGAAACTGAAACCCTGAGAAGTTAGAATTAAACTTCTTAACTTCTCATATCATAAAGCTGTCATTTCTTAACGATCAGGACCAGCTTACCCACATGCTCACCTTGCTGTAGAAATTCATGTGCCTGACGGGCTTCCTCAAGGTCAAATGATTTATATAGCAAAGGCTTTAGCTTCCCTTTGGAAATTAAAGGCCATACTTTTTCCTGAAGTGCTGCCATCACTTCTGCCTTTGCTTCAATGGATTTTTCCTTAAGGGTTTTGGTAAATTCAGTACCACCTGAGCATCCTGAATCACATCTAGACGAAGAATGGTAGAGGCACCAAGCTCATCCAGCAACTGACTTAAAGGCCCACCATGACGAACCAGTTTAACTTTTCTTGGCAACAGCTTCTGGGCAAATGACAGCACATTGGACTGCACCAACGTTTGGTGCCACACACCATCCACCTGATGCAACATGGTGGCCTCAGTCATATGCGACTCAGGTTTCACATGCTGTAGGGCTGGAGTGGGTATGGTTAAACTAAGGTCCACTTTACTTGATGGACCTGTCAGATTTGCCTGCACTTCAGTTTGACCAATATCGACATTAATTTCAGTCAGCCATTTAGGCAGTTGATACCCATATACACCACGCACTCGGGCAATTTCAGTATCGACAGGTAAGGCCAGCACATGGGCATAAAAATGGCGTTGGCGAATCGAATTCACCAATTCCAGCGCATGTGGTCCACGGGCGTTTGGTTTACGCACCACAATCGCAACAGATACTTCGTTGTAGGGATCATTGTCACAAACTGAATAGGTGAAAAAAGTCAGGGCAACCAACCCATAACTAGGAAAGGGTTGTAAGGCTTCGAGTGCTGCAGGCAGTTTTTTCCTGAGCTGTTCAATTGGAGCCAGCATCAGGACTTGAACATTGGCTGTACGGTAATAAAAATTGGGTGCCCATACCTTACCCACTCTCGACCCAACCAGTTTCTTAGGAATAGTACGGAAAAAATCAATATTGCCAGCAGCAGGGTCTTTTGCCACTTCATCCAGGTCAGGATTCATTCTAAAGCGATCATAATACCCCCCTTTAGGTACCTTGACTTTTTGTTGTCCAAACTCAACTTCAGTAAACTGTTTCTTTGTATTCATGTGATTTAGCCTTTAAATTGATTAAATCGCTAAATATGATGATTTAAAGTCATGTCATTCTTAGCGGATAGAATCACTATAAGATTAAAGCTAACTTTAGAGTCAAGCACCAAAATTTAAGATTTGAAAATAAAGCCACCTGTTCGTTTAATCAATGTGATGTGATTCCAACGGATTGCGTTGCGGCTGCACTTAAAGAGGCCCTACCTGATGCAACACATTTGGCATTGGGTTTTGACTCAAAAACTGGACTTTCTCCTGGTACTGCAAAAACCAGTACAGAGGGCATGGCTGAGGGTGGGAAAATCCGTAAAGCGGGTAAAATTACCACAGTCGCCTTAGGCCATCATGTCCGCAAGATTGACTTTGGTGATGGCAAAAAAAGTGCCATGAGTGTACCGTGGGGCGATGTCTCAACGGCATTTTATACCACAGGGATTCCCAATATTGAGGTGTTTGTACCTGCACCGCCTGCAATGATTTTTGGCGCAAAAATGTTGAATTACATACGTCCTGTATTCAAGCTGAAGTCTGTTCAAAATCTGATGAAAACTGCGATTGAAAAATCTGTGGTAGGTCCTGATGAAGAAGTGCGTGCCAAATTACCAACTTATGTATGGGGAGAAGCAAAAAATGCGCAAGGGCAGACTAAAACAGCACGTATTCAGACTGAAAATGCCTATAGTTTAACGATCAATGGTTCACTCACTGTTGTTCGCTATTTACTTGATAATCAAGTGACAGGTGGAACTTATACACCAGCAAAATTAATGGGTTATGGTTTAGTTACCCAAATTTCAGGTTCTGGGCCATTGGTTGTTTCATAATCTTGTTTTTAATATCAAGCCAACTACAGATATTTTGTTTGTAGTTGGCTTTGTATTTATATATCTGCTATTTTTCTAACTCTTACTAAACTTAGTTTTAAAATCAAATAACTTGAACTATATAAAAATGCCCCTTTAAAAGCTAAAGAGGCATTTTGATTGGGCTTATTTCTGCTTACTGTCTTTTGAATTGTCCAAAGATTTCAATGGAATTGGCATATTCAATGCCAACTGAGCATCCTTAACCACATCAAGACGTAACACTTTGCCAGCGCCCAATTCATCAAGCAATTTGCTTAATGGGCCGCCACTACGGACAAGCTGGACATTTTTGGGGAAGAGCTTCTGTCCAAATGCAAGGGTATTGGACTGAACTGAGGTTCGGTGCCATTGACCATCCACCTGATGGAACATGGTCTTGGTTTCAATACGGGATTGAGGTTTAACATTCTTAATTTTTGGCAATGGTGCTGTTAAACTTAAATCAGGCTTACCATCGGTATTAAAAATATGCGCCTGAACTTCTTTGGAACCAATATTCATATCAATCGGAGTGAGCCATTTAGGTAACTGATAACCATATACACCCCGTACACGGGCAATTTCAGTATCTACAGGCAAGGCAAGTACATGACCGTAGTAGTTATGGGTGCGCATTGAGCTGAATAACTCACTGGTATTAAAGTGATGGACGCCTGGTTGACGTACCACGACTGCCACAGACACTTCATCATAGGGGTCTACATCACCAACGGCATATGAGAAGAATGTCAATGACACTAGACCATAACCTGGAAAAGGTTGTAATGGTTCAAGTGGAGCAGGGAGCTTTGCCTTTAATTTTGAAACAGGTGCCAACATTAACAGTTGTACATTGCTGGTACGATAATAAAAATTTGGAGACCAAACCTTACCTACACGTGTCTCTACCAGTTTCTTAGGAATAGTACGGAAATAATCAATATTGCCAGCAGCAGGGTCTTTGGCAACCTCATCTAGATCTGGATTCATGCGGAAGCGGTCATAATAACCACCTTTAGGCACATTCACTTTATATGGACCAAACTCAACAACGGTGGTTGGTTGAGTGGTTGCTATATTTGAATCTAGTTGAGTTTGACTGACACTGGATTGCTCAGCATGAGCAGAGAAACTCAACAATAAACTCATTGATATAGCTGAAATTGAACGATGTAAATAAACTTGATTGAACACAGTGATGTTGCTCCTATAAACCTTAATTAAATGCTAAGATTAAAGTTAGGTTTAAGGTCAAGCTTTTTTTATAATTAAATAAATAATGTTGTTGGACTCTGCCGATATTAAAATTTTGGTTGATCTAGGATAAAAAAGAGCAATGAGTTATAAAAAAACCAGATCAATGTATTGACCTAGTTTTTAGAATAAAGATAAGAACTAATTTAAAGTTCTTAAACGTTTGACAACAGCTTCAGCAATTTCCTTGCTGGACTGAGGATTTTGCCCCGTAATAATCCGATCATCAGAAATCACATAAGAGGTGAATGGAATAAATGCACGCTTGTATTTAGCCCCACGTTCAACCAATCCATCTTGCAATGAGAAAGGCACCTGAGACTTAATTCCTGAAAGTGTCTCTTCAACATTGGCAAAATCTGTTACCACTTTACCTGCAATCAATGGTTTGCCATTTTGATCCTGCAAAGGCAATAATCCACCTACGCCATGACAGACTGCTGAAACTATGCCCCCTTGTTGATAAATCTTTTCACTTATATTTTTAAGCTCTTTATTGTTTGGAAAGTCCCACATAGTGCCATGCCCACCCGTATAATAAACCGCCTTATAGTTGGATGGGTCTATTGCACTTGGCGCCAGTGTAGTTTTAAGACGATACATAAACTTGGGATCTGCCAAGTGTGCCTTTGCAGATTTATCTAAATAAATGGATTTTAAACTACGCTCATCCAGTGGAACAGCACCACCTTGAGGACTGACAAAATCCATGTCATAACCAGCAGCAAGTGCAACATCATAAAAATGGGTGAGTTCAGTCAGCCATAGCCCAGTAGTATCAGATCGGGTAGGATAGGCCGAATGGTTGGTCATCACCACCAGAATCTTTCCGCTAGCTTTTGAAGATATATGTTGTGTGGCAGGTTCCGATGCATATGCATGACTGCCTGCCAAAATCACCATAAAAATACGGATCAACCAGTTTTGAAAATCCCAACGCTTAAACATGACAGGTTCCTCATTAATCACCTGTATCCAATCCTATGCTTAAAGCTGGGTTTAAGGTCAATAGGTTTTAAACATTGTCGATAAATGGAAGAGAAGATATTTTTATGATCGAAAATCTAGGCCTATACCATTGCGGTGGTTAGCCTTTATCATTGGCATAGTAGAGGTTAAGCAAACGCTGGGCATTTTCCTCGCATGTGATTTCATCAGGCTTATTGTTAATGGCATAAATCATCATGCGTAGATTTTGTTTACTGATCGCCAGTTTTTCCTCAAGATCTTCAATATCTTTTACCTTACTTTCTAGAAGACCAATTAGCACATCATGATCCCAATTGGTCACATTTGATGGCAAAAATGCTTTTATTTCCGTTAAAGAAAAACCAACCTGTTGAGCTTGCTGGATCAGGAAAAGCTGTTTAAGGTCATCCTCACTATATTCTCGATAACCATTCGATTTACGTTTTGCCTTGGGTAAAAGTTTGATCTGCTCATAATAACGAATAGTAGGCGTGCTCAAACCGCTTTGTTTCGATAATTCGCTAATATTCATTTTTACTGATTTCCCCTTGACTTTAAAGCTAACTTTAGGCTTATAGTTAAGCAAAAGCAAGATTAAAAATAAATTTAAGAGGTAAAGAATGTCTAAACGTATATTGCATATCGTCACCAATGTCGCAGCCTATGAAAACGTGAATCAGGTTACAGGATTATGGTTGGGTGAGCTAACACATGCATATGATGAATTCGAAAAAAAGAATTATATTCAGGATATTGTCAGCCCATTAGGCGGAAATTCTCCAATTGAACCAAAATCCTTGGGACGTTTTGTTGCAGATGAATCCGTTCTAAAGCGAAAGAATGATCCAGCCTTTATGAAACTCCTTGAAAATACCAAGAAACCATCTGAAATTAATTGGCAAGATTATGATGTGATTTATTATACAGGTGGTCATGGAGTGATGTGGGATTTCTTGGATAACTCTGAACTGCAAGAGATTACTAAAAATATCTACGAGAAAGATGGAATTGTTTCTAGTGTCTGTCATGGCTACTGTGGGCTATTGAATGTTCGGCTTTCAAATGGGCAATACCTAATCCAGGGTAAAAAGCTTACGGGTTTTGCATGGTGTGAGGAAGTCTTGGCAGGCGTAGCAAAAAAAGTACCATATAACGCTGAAGAGTTAGCGAAAGAACACGGCGCACATTATGAAAAGAAATTTATTCCTTTTGCACCCAATGTAGTGCGAGATGGAAATCTCATTACAGGCCAAAATCCTTTTTCTGCACGCATAACGGCCCACGCGATTATTGAGGCTTTGGAAAGTTAATACCTTTTATAAAGATTTAAGGATTTAAACAATAGGTTTAATGTATTAAGTAAAGTTCAGGCAAAATGATGCGAAACTCATCTTGAAGTTCTTCTTTAGACCACAGAACGATAAAGTTGATTTTCGCAGTTTTAATTTTATAACCTGACTTTATTTTCTCTAAAAGTTCCTGTTTAAATTTTTTGGAAAATTTGATCAAATATTGATCTTTTGAGTCTTTACAACCATACATATCTGCATATAAAACATCTCCACTCAATAAATGACGAATAGATTTTGCTTGAGTAATAAAATGATCCAGAATTACATCTTTATGGGTTAGGTATAAAACAAACTCTGATGGTGGAGTAAAAGTATCAATAACTTGCTGCTGATTGATCGAGACCTTAGCAAGTGTTGCTTGTAAATACTTAAAATCATGTGCTATAAAATTATGCCCACAGACATAAGCGACATCATTAATAAAAATTTCTAACTCACGGCTAGACTTCTTATGAAATTGATTTTGATTGCTCGTGATACAGCCAATGTCTAAAATTTTCTGGGTGCTTGGATCAACTTCTAAATCAAGAAATGCAATCAAGGTCATGGCAGAGTCTATAAAGGAAATGTGAATATTGGGATAGCTTAGCTTAGTCTAAAAAACACGTCAATTATCTAAATTATTTATTTCGCATAATATCAATAGGTTATGTTACTTTTCGTTGTCATTGGTACAAATAAAACCACTGGATTTTCCAGTGGTTTTTTTGTCAATGATGCGATTATTTCATGCGCACTCGAACGAAATTTAACATCAACCTACATTATGCGACATCGAAGTTCAAAGTGCGCGGGAGTAGGGAGAAGCGCTTGCCGCGTCCGTCCCGACCTCACGCGCACTTTGAACTTTTGAGAGAGGGCACACTGCTGTCTAATAGTGTGCCTGACTGGAAAATTTTTTTAGAAATCTGCTTATTTACTTAATTAATTCAAATGCTTATTGAATAATGAGAAAGTTTCGCAATAACCCTTGTTTTTGATTATTTTTTACTCACTTTTCTGTGTATTTTTTCTGCCATTCAATTACATCTTCTGCTTTTAAATCTTTTAAATATTTGTCTATTAGCGCATTAACTATGTCTGCTTCATCAATCGGTAATCTAGTTTGAACAATAAAGTCAATATGTGACTTTTGTATCATTGTTACATATGGCGTTTTTACACGATAGGTCTTAGACATTCTTCTAAACTCAGTCAAATATTGCTTATTTTATCATTGTGACAGTGTTGCATTGTTGCGTGCAACTATGGTACAAATGCCTCATTATGTTGCTTGTGACAACATCACAACATTGAGGTGCATCATGAATAAAGAACAAGCTTTAAATCAGATTCCTGATCCATATTTTTGCATTGAATGTAATTCACAATTAGATAAGTCTGAACTTGTTGAGCTGGTAATTCGTATTGGACATTCTGTTTTTGGTTGTCCGCATTGTGGTGCAGTAGTAGTACCTGTCTAATGCTCGATTTTGTACGCTACGCGATCCCGATCATACCTACGCACGTTCGTAGCCTTGATAATCATCATTGGTTCAATGGTGATATTCGCGATTATGGTGTACCTGCTGCAACTCGCCATGTCAGTAAACTGGACGATGGAACGACAATAACAGGGGAGTTGTATCACCCTTACGAATCGCTCCCAAGCGATTACACCGATATGGCCATGAAGTTCTTTACAAATACGATGAACACACCGCCATATGTTGAAATTAAAGGTTCACCTTTGAAATTATTGCAAGGCCATAACGTCTATGGCTTTGAATGTCTTCAATTAGCATCTGACCACATGCTCGGCATGTTGATGGAGGCATTTCCTCAGTTACTTCCAATTTTAGACTTTGCTAATACAGAAGTTCTTTGTGTCGATACGACATATCTAGTCCGTTTACCACACCAATCAATGGTTCAACCAACTTTAGATTACATGGCTAATTTGGCTGCTGGTCATCGTAAGGCTCGACAGGTTAAGTATGAGAATTTCATCTCATGGGGTAATGATGGCGCATCTATTCGTCCAAAGGCTTATGGCAAATTTGAAGAAGTAAAAGCCCAGTTACATAAGATCCAGAAGAAAGCAGACAAGGGGTGCCAACGCTCGAAAGCCTTAGTCTGTGCGATGCATGATGTTCTTCCATTCGCCAATGCTGTTGTCCGTCTCGAAGCACGGATAACTAAAACCTATATGTCCAAGAATGGCATTCCAACGAATTTATTTCAGCTAATCAAGCTGCAACAACAACAGCCAGAATTATTGCTACGACTCTGGCACGTAGCGTTTGACCCGATACTAGATCGAATGAAGGGTAAATATATGAACTTTTCAAATGATGCAGAAATTCTCGAATTATTTAAGTCAAGGTTAGTGACTTATAACATCAAAACTGGAAAGCCAAGCTTTACCAGAGCAAACAACGCAATGAAATTCTACTCATTGATACGTCAGATCGGATTGGTCGCTACTAAAAAACTTTATAACGAATCTGCCTTTTATAAAGCATTAGCGCATTTAGAAGCCTGCGAAATATCAATGGGTCACTTACAGAACCTTGCTAAGAATCCAAACGGCAAGGTTATCCCGTTTGTACGCTTATTCGAATTAAAAATGGCCGATCAATTGCCATCTGATTACGTTCAACCAGTTTCACCATACAGCCCTAAAAAACAGGGTTTATATCTAGTTGCCTAAAGAGAGGTTTTTACAATGCAAATTTCATTTAACAAACGCAACATTTTACCTTCTGTCTATAAAAAGGAAGACAAGGCTTATTACAACACAACGTTGTTTTCGCCAGTCCGTTATAGCCTGAACTTTGGTGAGGGTCTCATGCCAGTTGAGCAAATGAAAGCTGTGCTTGACCAATGCGCTGAGAATGCTCAGGAAGTCGAAGTTGAGTTTACAGAGTCACAGACTAAGTTTGGTCCACAATTGACAGTATTCAGCGTTAAGCCGTTGCCGAAGAAAGCGCCATGATTCATAAGCCATATTTACTTCAATCATTTGTCTTTACCAAGTCTTACTGGGCGTCATATACAGCATGTGATTGGTTTTGGTCTGATGATTATTTGTTATAAATCAAATGCTTAGAACTGATCAATATTAGATCGGTTCGTATAATGTATAATATGTCAATTAAATCAATAACTTACATATAAAAGGTTACCACAATGGACGGTAGAAGTGAAGCTCTTGAGGAAATGAAACAGGCGTTTCTGGATAAATATTCTGGCTTTGTCTCAACACTCAGCGATCAAATTTCGGACACATTACATGAAATGTGTCTTGAAGAACATCACGACTTATTGTCATCGAAAATCGTAAATGACGTGCTAATTAGCATGATCCTTTCTGATTTTCTTCACTAGGAATCTCAGCAATGACAGACGTTTATGCATGTGCATCTTTCGAGATGATCAACAACTTGCAGACGTGTGTTCAGTACATTCAGATTCACCAGTCTTGGCTGGATGAACTGAATAATTTAACCCGTGCCCAAGCCAACGGCATCATTACCGAAGCAATTACGTTTTGGCTTCTGTGCTGGGGGTATAGGGAACTACTTCAATTCATACGGAGATAAAAGTATGGAAAAACAAAACGAACAACGTAAACAGGATTTACGTTCAAAAGTAAACGACATCACAACCAAGGTTGCTGTTGTTGCCACGCCTTTAATCATGGCGACTGGTGCACATGCAGCCGATGGTGATGTGGATGTGGGTGTATTGGCTATCGGCGGTTTAGCTGCTGGTGCTGCTGCGATCTTTGCCGTTAAATCTGCGCCCTCCTTATTAATGTGGGGTTATAACCAGATTCTTGGTTTCCTCAAGCGCGGTTAATCGAATTTGACTCGATCGGGGCTGTATGGGTGCTCTCATACTGTCCCGATTTTTTTTAGGGGGTGTTTATGCAAGTTCTTTATTTAATTGTCGCCCTGATCGGCTATCTCATCATCATTGCACCATAGGCGGTTTTATATGAAATACGTCTATATATTCATTGTTTCTATTCTATTTCTTATCATTTCTTCAATTAATCAATCTTTTGCTGCTGGGTTTTCGGGTGCTGGTGCTTCTGGCGAATGGGATGAACCAGATAAATGTGAACCACAGTATGTTTATAGTATTGGTGGATTTACTGCTGCTACACCATCTGCTGCTTTTGATGCCTGGTTTTCTGCCCAGCCGTGGTCTACTACACATCCGCTTTCATATCCTTGGATTCTAAAATCTACTGTTCAAGTAGGTGATAATTTTAGTTACACTATTCAGTCTAAAAATTATCCAAATTTAACAGAGACTTATACAGTATTTCGTGTTGTTTCTGATGATTATGATCCGAACTGCAAAGACAAGTGCCCTGCGGGTTATGAAGCAGTAAATGGAAAATGTCAGCCGAAAAAATGTCCAGTCGGTCAAACGCTTGTAAATGGTAAATGTGTAGAGAAAAAATGTCCTGCTGGTCAGTCTCTTGATAAAAACGGTCAGTGTTTTGCTCCAGATGACTCATGTCCCGCTGGTCAAAAAAAGGTAAATGGTCGCTGTATAACTCCTCCGCCTGACGATCCAGATCCGAACTCTGAATGGCCCCCATTTTGTGAATGGGCTTCAATCATGTGTCAGTGGCATGAAGAGTGGCAAGAATGGTCTAATGACTATGCAGCCAATGAAGAAAAAGCAAATCTAGATCGAGAAGAGATTAAACGTTTAGCTCTTGATTCAAAAGAGAATCTTGACGACATAAAAGAAAAAATAGACTTAACAAACGATAGAATCGAAAACGCCAACATTAACAACCTTCAGTTCTATGAAGATGTTCGTGAATTTTTGAGGAACTATGATGGTTCGACTGATCCAACTGATGAATTTCCAGGACTACCTGCTTTTTGCGATTGGGCAAACATAGTCTGTGAATGGTACATAGACTGGAAAGTTGCCAACATAGAACATCAGCAACTCATGAATGACCAGATCACCAATGATATTGATTTGGCTGCTAAAAAAATGGAGCAGGATCAGGAATTCTATGCAGTTATGGATAAGGCTGCATCAAATGTGGTTGGCAATCAGGAAAAGGATTTAGAGCAGAACAAGAAGTTTTATGATGATGTACGTGACTTCTTCGACTGGTTCAAGGAACAGAAAGAAGAACAGCCAGAAAATCCTAATAACAACGGTGGCTCAGTTGTAGAAGATCAGAATTTTCAGCCTGACTCAGAACAACGTGTCAACTGGGTCGCTGCCTGTCCATTCGCTCCAAAAACGGACTCAATTGTGATTGAGGGTCAGACCACAAACATCCCCAGTGATTATTCAGAGATGTGCAATATAGCCCAGCAAATGCGTCCTATCGTATTGCTTGCGGGTGCTTTTATCTCAATGTTGATTATTGCAATGGGGTTAAAAAGATGATTCGTGTACTGGTTATACTTGCTGAGTTTCTATTAACACATGCAGTCCGTACCATTTTGCTTGGTGCTGCACTCGGATTAACTTCATCCGCATTTTTATTAACTGCCTTTAATGCTTATTTAAATGGTTTTCTTGGAATGGGTGGTGGAGTTAATTCAGGAATACTCGGTTTAGCTGCAATTGCTGGTCTACATATCGCACTCGGTATGATCATTGGCGCCATTGTTTTCACTGTCACTGTACAGTCAACATTCTTGAGATTCTTTAAAAAATGAGTACTTTACGATTAATCACGGGTGGTATCGGCTCTGGCAAGTCTCTTTGGACTGTAGACCAGTTGTTTAAGCTGAAGGATGAACAACCCGATCGAGTTATTTATACAGATATTACGGGTATTCAACACACTGGTATTATCTCAGTACCCGAAGATTTTGATTGGCGTGATGCTGTACAT
Organism: Acinetobacter thutiue; assembly: GCF_030385805.1. Taxonomy (NCBI): domain Bacteria; kingdom Pseudomonadati; phylum Pseudomonadota; class Gammaproteobacteria; order Moraxellales; family Moraxellaceae; genus Acinetobacter; species Acinetobacter thutiue. The sequence goes on along the minus strand of NZ_JAUDZE010000001.1, from coordinate 567,547 downwards.
AATAGCCTTGTTGTATTTGATGAGGTGCAATATAAAGAGTTATTCAGCCGTCATAATTCAAAACGTGACAAACAGATTCTTGATTTAACCACGATCAGGAAAAGAGGTATTGAACTTTGGGTAATAACCCAGCGTGCTCGGTTTTTAAATCCCGATGTACTTGGCTTGGTAAATGAGCATGTGCATCTTGAGAAAAAAGCCTCTGAAGCTGCAAAGGTCTATCATTTTCTTGAAGCTGAAACAGCAATTACAGCTAAAAAGAAGTTGTTTGCGTTTAAGAAATACGTCTTTCAGTATCCAAAGCATCTTTACGGCTTCTATGAGTCGATCAAGCCTGATGCGGTGCATCACAAACGCTCTTGGGTTCATCAGGGTATTGTTCTTGTTATTATCACAATGATTATTGGATTGATTGCCGCATTTTTTACTGTACGCAATGCCACTAATCAGGGTATTTCTGTTCCTGGCATGAAATCTGAAAAATCGACAGATTCCGTAGATAAGACTAAACTTGCTACCAAGTCTGATGGATCGCCAGAGTCAAAGACCACTGAACAGCAAAACCAGCAACAGAACCAAGTGCAGATAGTCAAATACAATCCGAACCAGCCCTATGCAGTTGATTACTCACAATTTGACTATCAGGTATTCGATAAGCCTGTAATTTCTGGCTGTATCATCTATGCAAATGAATGTACATGCTTCACCCAACAAGCCACCAAGCTTGATATGTCGCAAAAGGATTGTAGACGTTATATGTCGGGTGATCGTCCGTTCAATGCTTTCAGGCAACCACAGCAACAACAATATCAGCAACCGCCAGCTCAAGCACAGCAAGAGAATCAGCAGTATGTGAACAACTACGATGCTGAATACATTGAGAAAATGCGGGAAGCCAAGCGTCAGGGGCTAATAAATTGAATTCACGGTCAGCACTCGGAGAGTGCTCTAACTTTTTTAACAAAAAAAAGTTAGTGATAACAACAGAATCACTAACTCAACACTCGCATGAAACGCACGTCTGTGCGCTAAGAATCAACGCAATCGCAAACCTTGACCCTCTGAATACAATGCTCCCATTTGCCGTTACACGGTAACAGCCGAGCGAAGCGACCTCACTTTCTGTTATAAAAAGGACATTTCATGAAACAGCGGTATTTTGTGAATCGGCTTGATTCAATCAATCCACTTTACTTGCAGAACCTGACTAAGAAATGGGTGCAATGCAGCTATTGCGGACGTACACTGATGTATATCCAGTTGATCAAACATCAACAGGTTTTTCATAATGATAACAGTGGTTTTATTCTTGACTGGGTGCTTTGATGACAGAAGATATTTTAGGTGTAACAGTATTGGTGTTTGCTATTCTTAAAACTGGTTTTTTGCTCTGGCTTTATATAAAAGATATGGATGATTATTAATCATGATGAAGATTTTTAATATTGTGCTGACAGTTTTGATGTTTGCTGTTCTTGCTGTTTTTGTTGCTGAAGCTAAGTCATGTCAGGAATATATTGATAAGAATTACCCTTATTGATTGGCATTTTCTTCCAATCTCGATTTAGCTGCAGCTGCGAGATCCTGGCTTAAAGTTGCATCTAAATTATTGATAGTTCGTTGGAGTGAAAAAAATGGATTGGCAAAATATGACATTTTCTTTAGATGAATTAGAAGACATTTGGGAAACATATCAGGCTTATGGTTCAACAAATAATTCTAAAGTTTTGGCAAAAATAGCGACTGAATATACTTATTGTCACTTATGCAATCACCTCATTCCTGTTGCAGATTTTCAGCAGCATTTTGATGATCATTATTAGACTGAGATTTCGCATAATATCAATAGGTTATGTTACTTTTCGTTGTCATTGGTACAAATAAAACCACTGGATTTTCCAGTGGTTTTTTTGTCAATGATGCGATTATTTCATGCGCACTCGAACGAAATTTAACATCAACCTACATTATGCGACATCGAAGTTCAAAGTGCGCGGGAGTAGGGAGAAGCGCTTGCCGCGTCCGTCCCGACCTCACGCGCACTTTGAACTTTTGAGAGAGGGCACACTGCTGTCTAATAGTGTGCCTGACTGGAAAATTTTTTTAGAAATCTGCTTATTTACTTAATTAATTCAAATGCTTATTGAATAATGAGAAAGTTTCGCAATAACCCTTGTTTTTGATTATTTTTTACTCACTTTTCTGTGTATTTTTTCTGCCATTCAATTACATCTTCTGCTTTTAAATCTTTTAAATATTTGTCTATTAGCGCATTAACTATGTCTGCTTCATCAATCGGTAATCTAGTTTGAACAATAAAGTCAATATGTGACTTTTGTATCATTGTTACATATGGCGTTTTTACACGATAGGTCTTAGACATTCTTCTAAACTCAGTCAAATATTGCTTATTTTATCATTGTGACAGTGTTGCATTGTTGCGTGCAACTATGGTACAAATGCCTCATTATGTTGCTTGTGACAACATCACAACATTGAGGTGCATCATGAATAAAGAACAAGCTTTAAATCAGATTCCTGATCCATATTTTTGCATTGAATGTAATTCACAATTAGATAAGTCTGAACTTGTTGAGCTGGTAATTCGTATTGGACATTCTGTTTTTGGTTGTCCGCATTGTGGTGCAGTAGTAGTACCTGTCTAATGCTCGATTTTGTACGCTACGCGATCCCGATCATACCTACGCACGTTCGTAGCCTTGATAATCATCATTGGTTCAATGGTGATATTCGCGATTATGGTGTACCTGCTGCAACTCGCCATGTCAGTAAACTGGACGATGGAACGACAATAACAGGGGAGTTGTATCACCCTTACGAATCGCTCCCAAGCGATTACACCGATATGGCCATGAAGTTCTTTACAAATACGATGAACACACCGCCATATGTTGAAATTAAAGGTTCACCTTTGAAATTATTGCAAGGCCATAACGTCTATGGCTTTGAATGTCTTCAATTAGCATCTGACCACATGCTCGGCATGTTGATGGAGGCATTTCCTCAGTTACTTCCAATTTTAGACTTTGCTAATACAGAAGTTCTTTGTGTCGATACGACATATCTAGTCCGTTTACCACACCAATCAATGGTTCAACCAACTTTAGATTACATGGCTAATTTGGCTGCTGGTCATCGTAAGGCTCGACAGGTTAAGTATGAGAATTTCATCTCATGGGGTAATGATGGCGCATCTATTCGTCCAAAGGCTTATGGCAAATTTGAAGAAGTAAAAGCCCAGTTACATAAGATCCAGAAGAAAGCAGACAAGGGGTGCCAACGCTCGAAAGCCTTAGTCTGTGCGATGCATGATGTTCTTCCATTCGCCAATGCTGTTGTCCGTCTCGAAGCACGGATAACTAAAACCTATATGTCCAAGAATGGCATTCCAACGAATTTATTTCAGCTAATCAAGCTGCAACAACAACAGCCAGAATTATTGCTACGACTCTGGCACGTAGCGTTTGACCCGATACTAGATCGAATGAAGGGTAAATATATGAACTTTTCAAATGATGCAGAAATTCTCGAATTATTTAAGTCAAGGTTAGTGACTTATAACATCAAAACTGGAAAGCCAAGCTTTACCAGAGCAAACAACGCAATGAAATTCTACTCATTGATACGTCAGATCGGATTGGTCGCTACTAAAAAACTTTATAACGAATCTGCCTTTTATAAAGCATTAGCGCATTTAGAAGCCTGCGAAATATCAATGGGTCACTTACAGAACCTTGCTAAGAATCCAAACGGCAAGGTTATCCCGTTTGTACGCTTATTCGAATTAAAAATGGCCGATCAATTGCCATCTGATTACGTTCAACCAGTTTCACCATACAGCCCTAAAAAACAGGGTTTATATCTAGTTGCCTAAAGAGAGGTTTTTACAATGCAAATTTCATTTAACAAACGCAACATTTTACCTTCTGTCTATAAAAAGGAAGACAAGGCTTATTACAACACAACGTTGTTTTCGCCAGTCCGTTATAGCCTGAACTTTGGTGAGGGTCTCATGCCAGTTGAGCAAATGAAAGCTGTGCTTGACCAATGCGCTGAGAATGCTCAGGAAGTCGAAGTTGAGTTTACAGAGTCACAGACTAAGTTTGGTCCACAATTGACAGTATTCAGCGTTAAGCCGTTGCCGAAGAAAGCGCCATGATTCATAAGCCATATTTACTTCAATCATTTGTCTTTACCAAGTCTTACTGGGCGTCATATACAGCATGTGATTGGTTTTGGTCTGATGATTATTTGTTATAAATCAAATGCTTAGAACTGATCAATATTAGATCGGTTCGTATAATGTATATTATGTTAAATAAAGTATTCCATGAACGGTTCGCCACTTGCTCTACCAGTTGTGCGAACCGCATTTGATTAAATCTAATTATTTGAATCCCAACTAATTAAATTTAATCAAATGTACTTTAAGTAACATAATATACATTATGCAAAATCAGGTCTGCTACCAGAGTGTGACCTACTGATCTGAATCCCCTAGCTTTAACCGCATATTATAAATGGGGGTTGCTCGATCTGAATTTTGAGGGCTTTCCTTTGTGTTTTCTTTGTTTTTGGTTGTTTTTTGAACTGGTTTTTCTTCATAGCGAGCCTGAGCAGCATCCACTCTATCTGACCATGTTTTTTGTTGTTCTTGACTAATGAGGTTTAACTCAAGGTATGACTTGATGAAGATACGCATCTTTGCCAAGTCTGACTGGAGAACCTTTTGGGAAATTGGCTTTTTACTCTCAAATTTAGAGATACGTTGTTCCAGTGAATCAACTAGTTTCTGAGTGTGGGCATTAACAATCATTAGCACTCACCCTCTAAAAACTCAGATATTTCAGAGTTGAATTTCTTGTAAGTATCTAAATAAGCGTCAATTTTAGAATAGTCATACGACCAGTCAGAGGCCACAACAGCCAACTGCTCTAAACATCTTTCTGTAGGTATTGCTAGGACACATGCCTCAACACAGGCGTTACCGTGTTCTGAAACGATTCTGGCCACCTCATTGAAAGCAGCCTGTATGAATTCTTGTCGGTCTTTATAAATTATATTCATAGCAAAGTTCACTAAATTGAACATAAATAGCGGTAATCCGCATGATGATTCAATACTCCGCTCAAGTCAACAAAATCATTCATTACTGAGTGATAAAAAGCGTTAAAGTGCGTAATTAATTGCTTTGTTAGCGGAAAACTGCCATGTCCATAGGTGAAAATATTAAGAAAATTTGTATTGATCTAGGAATAAATGGAAGCGATCTAGCAAAACAAGCGAACTTACCCAAGAGAACAGTTCACAGCATAATGAATGATGAGGGCGACCCAAGAGCCTCAAATATCAAGAAAATAGCTATTGCACTTGGGGTTAGTGCTGACACAGTTCTATTTGATGATGAAGAAATTGGAACAGATGGGGATTTAAAAATACTGTTTAGAGAATTAAGTCGCCTACAAGGCGAAAGTCGCGAATATGCAAAAAACGTAATTAAAGCAATCATTATTCAACAAAAAAATAAAGAGCTAAATTAATGAAATACCTAATAATTACTCTATTTATAATAACAAGCACCTATGCTCTAGCGATCGAAGAAAAATATATAAAATACTATGTGACATATAGTGAAAAATCTGGAAAAGCAATCTCAGCAGTAAAAAGTAAAGAGAAAAAGAATGTGGACACGGAAGAAGAAAAAGCAGCGAGCATAAAATGTGAAGAAGAAATAATGAGCCAAGAAGCCCAGCAATTATTCAAAAAAACAACCAACGGAAAGAACAAGATACTTGTATATATATGTAATTTATAGCCAGCCCCGAAGTCGCATAATGTTCGATTATGTTAAATAAAGTATTCCATGAACGGTTCGCCACTTGCTCTACCAGTTGTGCGAACCGCATTTGATTAAATCTAATTATTTGAATCCCAACTAATTAAATTTAATCAAATGTACTTTAAGTAACATAATATACATTATGCAAAATCAGGTCTGCTACCAGAGTGTGACCTACTGATCTGAATCCCCTAGCTTTAACCGCATATTATAAATGGGGGTTGCTCGATCTGAATTTTGAGGGCTTTCCTTTGTGTTTTCTTTGTTTTTGGTTGTTTTTTGAACTGGTTTTTCTTCATAGCGAGCCTGAGCAGCATCCACTCTATCTGACCATGTTTTTTGTTGTTCTTGACTAATGAGGTTTAACTCAAGGTATGACTTGATGAAGATACGCATCTTTGCCAAGTCTGACTGGAGAACCTTTTGGGAAATTGGCTTTTTACTCTCAAATTTAGAGATACGTTGTTCCAGTGAATCAACTAGTTTCTGAGTGTGGGCATTAACAATCATTAGCACTCACCCTCTAAAAACTCAGATATTTCAGAGTTGAATTTCTTGTAAGTATCTAAATAAGCGTCAATTTTAGAATAGTCATACGACCAGTCAGAGGCCACAACAGCCAACTGCTCTAAACATCTTTCTGTAGGTATTGCTAGGACACATGCCTCAACACAGGCGTTACCGTGTTCTGAAACGATTCTGGCCACCTCATTGAAAGCAGCCTGTATGAATTCTTGTCGGTCTTTATAAATTATATTCATAGCAAAGTTCACTAAATTGAACATAAATAGCGGTAATCCGCATGATGATTCAATACTCCGCTCAAGTCAACAAAATCATTCATTACTGAGTGATAAAAAGCGTTAAAGTGCGTAATTAATTGCTTTGTTAGCGGAAAACTGCCATGTCCATAGGTGAAAATATTAAGAAAATTTGTATTGATCTAGGAATAAATGGAAGCGATCTAGCAAAACAAGCGAACTTACCCAAGAGAACAGTTCACAGCATAATGAATGATGAGGGCGACCCAAGAGCCTCAAATATCAAGAAAATAGCTATTGCACTTGGGGTTAGTGCTGACACAGTTCTATTTGATGATGAAGAAATTGGAACAGATGGGGATTTAAAAATACTGTTTAGAGAATTAAGTCGCCTACAAGGCGAAAGTCGCGAATATGCAAAAAACGTAATTAAAGCAATCATTATTCAACAAAAAAATAAAGAGCTAAATTAATGAAATACCTAATAATTACTCTATTTATAATAACAAGCACCTATGCTCTAGCGATCGAAGAAAAATATATAAAATACTATGTGACATATAGTGAAAAATCTGGAAAAGCAATCTCAGCAGTAAAAAGTAAAGAGAAAAAGAATGTGGACACGGAAGAAGAAAAAGCAGCGAGCATAAAATGTGAAGAAGAAATAATGAGCCAAGAAGCCCAGCAATTATTCAAAAAAACAACCAACGGAAAGAACAAGATACTTGTATATATATGTAATTTATAGCCAGCCCCGAAGTCGCATAATGTTCGATTATGTTAAATAATAAATTTTAAAAAATTGATATTCAAATAATTTTTAAAACATAAAATTTTAAATTCTTATATAAATAATTTTCTATTTCACATGAATTTATCTGATTTCTACCCCAAACTATTTCAAAGATGCTTCTCTATAAAATTTTGGTGTAACACTTGTCCATTTTTTAAAAGCGCGTGAAAAATGTGAAATGTCTGCATAACCTAAACGTTCGGAAATTTCTTTAATTGATAACTGATTTTCTCTTAAAAGATTTTCTGCTTGCTGCCTGCGAATTTCGCCAATGATGTTTTGAAAAGATGTTTGCTCATTAGTGAGCTGGCGCTGCAATGTCCTTTCTGATATATGTAGTTTTTGCGCTACCTGTTTTAATGTTAAAGAACCAATATTCTCTTCATTACATGCCAATTGTTTAACCTGTGAATAAATAGAATTTATTTTTCCCTGTTTTAAAGAAAGTTTTTCAATGTCTCGTTTACACTGCTCCTGAATGAGCCGCAGAATCATTAAATCTGCTGTTTCTAAAGGAAAATCTAGTAGCTTTCTATCAAAAATCAGGCAATCATGGCTTTTATTAAAACTACAGTTTAGTAAATGATTATTTTCATAAAAAGTCGGTGCTGGCTGTTTAAACTCTATATCAATATTAAGATCAGTTTTGGCCAAATCTTTTAAGATATTGGAAAAACCTAACACCAGAAACATAACTCCATGATTATTAAATTTAAATTTCTGTAAAGGCTGATCAAAATATAAATATGCCTTATCGCTAATTATGTTTAATTTAGGTTTAAAAACCAGACAATGTAGACCAATATATTGTTCTAATATTTTTATTGCCTGCCCTAAGTTCTCCGCAGCTTTCGCGGCAACACCAATATGTCCATAACATGAGACTTTCATCTCTTGGGATAAATATAAACTAATCGCTGGCTGATTCGTCAGTAAAATCGCCTTTTCCAATAAGTAATTAAAAATACTGAAATCTATATACCAAAATGGCGCTTCTAAATGATGAGTGGAAATACCTGTTCCAGCCAATAATTGTTCTGCCGAAACACTCCATTGCTGCAACGTTTGCACCAAAAGATTAACATAGGTACCTGGTAGTTCAGGACTCATCGTGGTTTCTTGGAAATCCATCATATTGGCGTAAAATGGTAAAGACTGGCGGTTCATGAACTATGCCATGTTTACCATTTCCTGCATAGTAAGTTATCTGAGAAATTTATTATGTTACAGGTTATTAATTTATGAATATTCTGATTGTTCATGCACATCCAGAAGCACAATCTTTTACTACAGCATTAAAAAGCACAGCACAACATAGCTTTGAGCAGCAAGGACATCAGGTTGAAATTTCTGATCTTTATGCGATGAAATTTAATCCTGTAGCCTCACAGGATGATTTTACTGAATTGAATCAACCTGAATATTTTAATTACGCACTTGAGCAGCGTAACGCTTTAAAACAGAATCATTTAGCTGCGGACATTGAAATCGAAATTGAAAAAGTGAAACGAGCTGATCTGGTGATCTTCACATTTCCATTATACTGGACTTCTGTTCCTGCAATATTGAAAGGCTGGATTGACCGTGTGTTTGTCTCTGGACTTTTCTATGGTGGAAAGCGTTTTTATAATCATGGCGGCATGGCTGGTAAAAAGGCAATGCTGTGTTTTACATTGGGTGGTCGTGATTATATGTTTGGTGAAAATTCCATTCATGGACCGATTGAACAGTATTTATCTCCAATTCAACGCGGAACGCTGGCCTATGCAGGTTTTGAGGTATTACCACCTTTTATTGCCTACCATGTACCCTATATCAGCCAGAAAGATCGACAAGATATTCTTGTGGATTTTGAAAAATATCTGAAGCATCTTGATGAAATACAACCTTTAAAATTTCCTGTTCTAGAAAACTTTGATGAAAAAATGCAACCATTAAATTGATCAAAATATAAAAACCAGACAGCTATTTGGTATTAACTAAATAGCTGTTTTATGGATTTTAATTTTTATGCTGCAACTTATAGCACTCATCAAGAGCAAGTTCATAATAGGCCAATCCTTCTTTGGCGGCTAAAAAAGCCTTTCTCTGCAAAACTGGGTCTTTGTCACAGAGTCGCTTGATCAGTTCCATAGCTTCATAAGGATGTAGATCATCATAATGTGCATGTGCTCTTAACCAGGCAAGTGATCGTTTATTAATATTGACTTCTGGATGTTGGGTGTAGGTTTGAATTCCTTTATAAACCTGTATAGTCCAGTCCCCTGTTGCCCACTCAATTGCCAGATTTGTTGCGGCAATGCTTTCGGCCAGACTCCCTCGATAATTGGTTGTCCAGAGAAAATGATTGACTGCATTCATGGCGGCAGGTGGTCTTACTTCATTCAGCATTTCCAGTGTGAGGCCAAACCCCATTGCCCAATCCTGATACCAGTTTAAATGGCGTTCTTCAACCTTAATATTTTGAATAAGCCAATCCCTGGTTTCAGTTACACCATCCAATGAGAAAGAAGTTGCCTTGGCCAATGCTCCTGCCATATAGGAAGGAAAATGAGCCACTAAAGGGTAAAAGTTAAGTAATGCTGAACGAAAACATTCAAGGCTTAATGAACCACTCGCCATGTCTAAAAATAAAGGATGTTTACTCACTCTTTCTTTTGCAGGTAAAAGTTCATCCCAGAACCGTTGAGCCCATTCATTATGAGGGGTAATTTCTAGTTTTGTTGCATATTGATTCATAGCAGTCATTGCGATGCATCCTATTTCGTATGACTTGATTCAATCACATTCCATGATTGTTGCTTTTGTCTAAATTGTATCCTAATACAGTAAATATACAATCATTACTGTTTAATTTGTAACATTTTTTATTTCTTTAAGATTTTATTAAATTGAAACATTATATTAGTTCATTATTAGAACTTCTGATGAAAGTTGGAAATATGATAAATTCTGAATAATAAAACATGATTGAGTTAAAAAATTAATAATTTTTTATAATATGATACACATTTTGTTTAAATCAGTGTAACGTAGTAAAAAAATAATCCCTATTTGACATTTATAACAATATTTGGGAGTGGTGAGAGATAAGATGAAGTTGAAAGCTTCCAATCTATTGGGACAAGAACAAATCGACTTACTAATTTCTCGCGGGCTAAATTTAGTTTGGTTTCCTAAAGAATTAGAAGTGATCTATCGAGATCAGTACAGAAATGAGGCTGCCCATGAGTTTCGTTATCGTGCGCCCATCATTCTAGGTTTATATTTATTTCTTAGTTTCGGTATCTATCAGGTATTACCCCCTGTTTTGCGTCTTGAATGGGTCGCATATTACGGTTGGGTCGGTATTATCATTTTACTCGCCTGGCTACTAGCCTTTGTTCCCATCATGAATAAATGGTTTGACCATTATGTTTGTCTGGGATCAATGGGCGCTGTTGCAATTACATTCACCTTGATCAACGTATTGGAACAAGGCCAGCATAATGTGCTATTTCATGCTGCCATGATGTATGCAGTCGTGATTATCTATGGTTTCGTAGGAATGCGTTTCTACACAGCCATTCTTGCTGGATGGTGTGGTGGGCTTGTGGGTGTGATCGCCAGTACATGGCTAAGTGGTGATATTGATTGGACTTTTTTAAACCGCACCTATACTTTTAGCAGCTTTTTGGGTATGGCATTGGCATATGCCACAGACAGGCAACATCGGGAAAACTATTTACAGAATTGCATGATCGAACTTAATCGGCTGGAGCTCATGCGTCAGGCGCAGCAGCTTTCGATTCTGTCCCAGCAGGATGCCTTAACTGGTTTGGCCAACCGCCGTTATCTGGATGAGGTTCTTGAAAATGAATGGAAACGAGCTATTCGCCATGAAATGCCTATTACGATCATGATGATTGATATTGATTTCTTTAAACTATACAACGATACCTTGGGGCATATTCAGGGAGATCAGTGTTTAAGGCGGATTGCCATTTTATTGGGTTCAATTGCCTCTCGTAGTGGCGATCTCGCTGCCCGTTATGGTGGTGAGGAGTTTCTATTGTTATTTTCCATGACAGATAAGGATCAGGCTGTGATACAGGTACAACGGTTAATGGAGCTGGTTCGCAATATAGGAATTATTCATCCAAGAAGTCATGTTTCCAAGCATGTTACGATTAGTGTGGGTGTTGCAACTGTCACTCCTCATTTAAATGACAGCCTTTCAGAATTTATTTCTCAGGCTGACCACGCATTATATGTAGCCAAAAGTAATGGTAGAAATCAATATCATATTTCTACTTCAGATAATGTTATTTCTGAAGCACTATAATTTTGTTGTTGAATTTAATAATACTTAAAAAGGTTTTAAAGATATATTTAAAATACTATTAAAGCCACACATATTATTCATTCTATGTGTGGCTTAATTATAAGCTTATATTAAATTAAGGTTCAATTGGCTTAAATGGTGGAATCACATCGGCATTTTGTGCACGATGGCGTAGGAAATGGTCCATCAACACAATCGCCAGCATCGCTTCTGCAATTGGTGTAGCCCGCACACCCACACATGGGTCATGACGACCTTTGGTTAACACATCCGTGTTTTCCCGCTCAATGGTAATGGTTTTACCAGACGTGGTAATACTTGCAGTTGGTTTTAAGGCAATCGCAACACGAATGGTTTGACCACTTGAAATTCCACCTAAAATGCCGCCAGCATGATTGGCGAGGAAACCATCTGTGGTCAGTTCATCACGGGTTTCGTGACCAAACTGCCCTGCAACAGCAAAGCCATCACCGATTTCGACACCTTTAACTGCATTAATGCTCATCATGGCATGGGCAATATCAGCATCCAGACGATCAAAAACAGGCTCACCCCAACCCACTGGAACTTTTTCAGCAAGAATTTCCAGTTTTGCACCACAGCTGGTTCCCTGTTCACGCAATGAGGATACAAGCTTCTCAAAGCGTGGCACGGCATCAACATCACCACAAAAAAATGGGTTGTTCGGTACTTCCGACCAATCCAGCTTCTCAGCAACTTCATTACCAATTTGTGTGACATGGCCACGAATATCAATACCAAATTTTTCAGCAAGATATTTCTTGGCAATTGCACCAGCGGCAACTCGCATTGCCGTTTCTCGCGCACTTGAACGGCCACCACCACGATAGTCACGGAAGCCATATTTTTGTGTATAGGTGTAATCAGCATGTCCAGGGCGGAATGTCTGAGCGATATTGCCGTAGTCTTTAGATTTCTGGTCTGTATTGCGAATCAACAGGCCAATCGGTGTACCTGTGGTTTTACCCTCAAAAACACCTGAAATAATTTCAACCTGATCAGGTTCTTTACGCTGGGTCGCAAATTTAGAGGTTCCTGGTTTACGGCGGTCTAAGTCCTTTTGCAAATCATCTTCACACAGTGCCAAACCTGGTGGTACACCATCAACAATCGCCATTAATCCGACACCGTGCGACTCACCACAGGTGGTTACCCGAAAAAGTTGACCAATACTGTTCCCTGCCATTTTTAGCCCCTTAATTTTGAATGGATTGCTGGAATATATCTTTATAGCGGCGGCATTGTTCAGCAGTGAGTGCAAAAATACCTGTACCACCTTTCTGGAATGTCAGCCAATGGAAGTCAACGGTATTAAAGTTCTGACGCATTGCCCATTCAGAGTTGCCCACTTCAATCACAATCAGGCCATCCTCAGTAAGATAGTCAGCCGCTTGCGCCAACATCTTGCGAACCAAGTCCAAACCATCCTGACCCGCAGCCAAGGCTAACTCAGGTTCATGCAGGAATTCATCTGGTAAGTCCGCCATATCTTCTGCGTCAACATAAGGAGGATTGCTCACGATAAGATCATATTGATGTTCAGCAGGAATTTTTGCGAACAGGTCAGATTCAAGCAATGCAATTTGATACTGCTTGTTATGATGTTCTGCATTGATTGAGGCAACTTCCAGTGCTTCTTTGGAAATATCGGTTGCATCCACTTCCGAGTCTGGGAAAGCATAAGCCAAGGCCACAGCAATACATCCCGAACCTGTACACATATCCAGAATACGTTGCGGCGTTTTTGGTGCTGGATTCTCAGGTAAATTATTCAATGCTTCACGTATCTGCCCATTTTCATCCAGACAATATGGCGCAAAACGTTGTTCAATCGCCTCTGCAATTGGTGAACGTGGAATCAGTACACGCTCATCAACATAAAAAGGCTTATTAAAGAAATATGCAAGATTCAATAAATATGAGGTCGGAACACGCTCATTAATACGGCGTTCCAATAAACTTAAAAATTCAGCTTTTTCACTTGGTAAAAGTTTGGCGTCCAGAATCTCAGCATCGGCAGACCATTCCAGTGACAGTGTTTGTAAAACCAGAGCTGAACTTTCTGCAAAATAATCTTCTGTACCTTGCCCTAAATGTGCATCGTATTGGCGTAATGCGCTCACCCCAAAACGGATAAAATCCCGAATTGTTGATAAATGCTCAGACGCTTCTTGTAAATGTTCAGGGGAAATGGTTGGTCGATCCACGTAGGTCTCCACAGGCAAGGATTGCAAAACGGCTTATTCTACCGTGTTTTCGTGTTTTTTTTTCATGTTTATCTATGAATCTCCCGAAAACACAAAGTGAAGTTTTTCAGAATTGATTAAATACTATTCAATATTTGGATTTTATGCTTTAATGTACACACTATATGTACATACATTGGAGAACACTCATGAGTACACCAATTACATCCAGAGTATTTATGAATGGTAATAGTCAAGCAGTTCGCATTCCACAAGAGTTTCGTTTAAATACCAAACGAGTAGAAATTTTTTTAAATCAAAATGGTGATCTAGTGATCCATCCCATTGCAGAATCAAGTGAAAATCGAGGTGAAGCACTTTGGCAAGCCTTACAGGAATTTGATACTGATTTTGTTGAAATTTTGGAAAAAAATCGCCTTGATGATCATCAAGCCCAAGAGCGAGACGCTTTATGAAATATATGTTGGATACCAATATTCTGATTTATTTCATGAAGAATAAACCCCTGAGTGTGATTGAACGAGTCAATCAACTCTCACAGGATGATGAATTATGCATGTCATTTATCAGTTATGCAGAATTATTAAAAGGAGCATATGGTAGCCAAAGAAAAACTGTTGTTTTAAAACAGCTTGAAAACCTAATTCTGCGAATCCCTGTCCTTTATAGCACTCAACAACAACTCTGTGAGTATTATGCTCATCATGCACTATTACTCAAACAAGCTGGAACACCGATTGGTAATAATGATTTATGGATTGCAAGTCATGCACTTGCCGAAAAATGTATTTTGGTGACCAACAATTATAAGGAATTTAATCGTATTACAGATTTAACACTAGAAAACTGGGCTGATCCAGTATGAATCAGCCTTTTGATGTTTAACGAGATAAATACTTGGTCATATCCTCAATGCCTTTTAAGGTCATTGGATACATATGATGATCAAATACTTCCTTAATCCATTGAATGGTCTGGGTATAATGCCAATAACCCTCAAGTTCAGGATTCAGCCAAGCGGTTTTATCATAATGCTGGCGTAAGCGTCTTAACCACACCTCCCCAGCTTCATCATTCATATATTCAACTGAACCACCCGCAGACTTTAACTCATACGGTGCCATGCTGGCATCACCCACTACAATCACACGGTAATCACGCCCATAAGTGTGAAATAGATCCCATGTATTCATGCGTGTTGAACTACGGCGATGGTTGTCTTTCCAGACATAGTCATACAGACAATTATGGAAATAGAAATATTCGAGGGTTTTAAACTCAGATTTGGCCGCACTGAACAGTTTTTCGCATTCAGCGATATAGGCATCCATTGAACCGCCCACATCAAACAGCATCAGTACCTTGATACGGTTACGGCGTTCAGGCACAAGCTGTACATCCAGAATACCCTGTTTTGCGGTCTCACGGATGGTGCCGTCAACATCGAGTTCTTCGGCTGCACCCTGACGGGCAAACTTACGCAAACGGCGCAACGCAATTTGCATCTGGCGCGTGCCTAGAACCTGATCATCATCAAGATTCTGGTATTTACGCTGTTCCCACACCTTTACCGCTGAACGTTTACGCCCTGGCCCACCTATTCGGACACCTTCTGGATGATCACCAAAAGCACCAAAAGGTGAAGTTCCACCTGTGCCAATCATGCGATTGCCACCCTGATGTTTTTTATGCTGTTCCCGCAAGCGTTCTTCCAGCATTTTCATCAGTTCTTCGAGTGAACCTGCTTTGAGCAGTTCTGCACGCTGTTCAGGAGTGAGATGTTTCTCCAATAATTCAAGATCAAACCAGTCTTTTGGCAATTTGTGAACCTGTTTAAGCAGTTCATCCAGATCAAAAGTTTCAATGCCATCAAAGTAGTCTTTCATGGCACGGTCAAACTTGTCAAAGAAACGCTCATCCTTGACTAAAATGGTTTTAGCCAATTGATAGAACTCTTCCTGATCTGCAAAAACCAGACCTGATGCCACCGCCTGATTGAGATCAATCAGCTCACGAGTTGTTACAGGTACACCATATTTGCGTAAGGTGTAAAACAATCGTACAAACATTGGTAAACACTCTTAGCGGCGTGACATAAATGCTAAACGTTCAAGCAGTTGCACATCTTGTTCATTCTTGATTAACGCGCCATACAATGGCGGAATCGCTTTTGACTTATCGTGATTACGCAACACATCCTCAGGCATATCATCTGCCATGAGTAGGCTTAACCAATCAATCAGTTCAGAGGTTGATGGGGGTTTCTTCAAGTTTGGAATTTCACGTAACTTAAAGAACACCTGTAGGGCTTCACTGACCAAAGTATTTGAGATATTCGGGAAATGAACCGCGATGATGTCACGCATGGTGGCTTCATCTGGGAACTCAATATAGTGGAAGAAACAACGGCGTAAAAACGCGTCTGGAAGTTCTTTCTCATTATTTGAGGTGATGATCACAATCGGACGTTGGGTCGCAGTGATGGTTTCACCAGTCTCATAGACATAGAACGACATTTTATCGAGTTCATGTAACAAGTCATTTGGAAACTCAATATCAGCCTTGTCAATTTCATCAATCAGCAATACACAACGTTCTTCGCTGGTAAACGCTTCCCATAATTTACCTGGTTTAATATAGTTCTTAATGTCGTAGACACGGTCATCACCCAACTGACTGTCACGTAAACGTGAAACAGCATCATATTCATACAGGCCTTGCTGGGCTTTGGTGGTTGACTTGATATGCCAGGTAATCAGCTTTAAGCCCAAACTTTCAGCCACCTGTTCTGCAAGCAAGGTTTTACCTGTACCTGGCTCGCCTTTGACCAAAAGTGGTTTTTGTAAAGCACGCGCAGCTTTTACTGCCAGTTTCAGGCTTTCAGTTGCAATATATTGATCTGTACCAGTGAAGTGTTGTGTATCAGCAGACATTTAAACAACCTTATTTTTCTATCTTTACTTTGTGTGAATATTTAAGCGGAACGTACGGTTTTATTTGCAGCATACTTTGACCAGCAAAATCCAACCAGTAAACCTACACCAATGACAAACAGGATCAGTGACAGGTTTGACCAAATTAAAATATGCTCTTTGGTCAATACACCAAAAATCAGGCCAAAGACTGCTGGTGCCAATGCCGAGTTTGGACCCTCGGAAATCGTAGGCGTTGCCAGAATGGCAAATACAACAATCCATAGGATTCCACCGACTGGATTGGGTAAACGTGACATCAGGCGATACCAGCACCATAACGCAATGAGGGTCCCTGTCACATAAACAATGATCGCAACATTCTCTTCTGGGAACTGATCCAGTACTGACAGGATGTTGGACCAAATTGCTGTTAAAGTTTCAAGCACCGCGCAAACCCTCTGGTTCCACCGCATTTGGATTAATTAATCCCTCAGGTGGCACCTGGATAAAAAATCCCTTGGTGTGTAGTGAGTCTAAAACATGAAGAACGTTCACACGGGCAAGCTTGCGCTCATTGTGAAGCTCTAGATGCATGACAAAAGTCGCCTTGCCAAATGCTTGCAATACGGCTTCAGGAATACCATCAAACAGATTTTCTGGTTCCTTGTCATCAGGATAGTTTGGACGAGCAATATACATATACATTTCGTCTTTTTTGCTCGATCTATAAATATCGCAGTGCATGTTTACTCACAACTCTTATCAATCAAAAACAGCATACATGAAAAAAATAACAGGTACATTAAGGAATGTTAACGCAACAGTCGTGTTTTGTTTACTGGGAAATCTTCATTTGCGTAGCCAAATACTCAATGTCCTGCCGCAGCAGTTCAATCAATGGCCTGGTTAAGATTTCATAACGCCAGCCCAATAAATAGTTGGGTAAATCCTGCTCATCCAGATGAAAAACCACATGCTCATAAATCGCATTCAGCCATTTTTTTCGCAGCAAGACTTCTTTGGGAATGGCTGTTTCAAGAACCACACGCTCTATTAAAATCTCTATTTGTGGTGCCACTTCCTTGGAATTACTTTTTACAGGTCGAGCCATTCTTAATGGCCACTCATTTTCAGGGGGCAAAAACTTCAATAAATCTAAAATGGTTTTACCATGTTCACGCACAATATTCGGACGTATGTCTTTCACCTGAGCAAGCTGGAAATTATTACGTGGATTTTTCTCCACCAAATCAATCATGGTGGCATTTTTAAGGATAAAACTGCGTGGTTGATTAAGTGCCTTGGTGATTTGTTCCCGCCAGATACTGAGTTGTTGTAACTGCATTAACTCTCTACGTGAGTGGCGGTAATTACCAATATCTGTATAAAGCGCTGCAAGTGGTGTTTCCAGTGCAATTTCTTTGGTGAGATTTTGGCAATCCTCCAATACATATTGATAGAGACCTTTCACTTTTAGGTCATTCTTCAATGCATCAGCAAGTTTGGTTAAATAAAGAACATCATTGGCTGCATAGCTCATTTGCTCCTGAGTGAGTGGTCGAGCCAACCAGTCTGAACGTGTCTGGTCTTTCTCTATATCAATATTCAAACGAGTTTTTAAGGCATTCTGGTAGCTGACTTGTAGGCCATGTCCCAAAAACGCCATTGCCACCTGAGTATCAAAAACATTGCCAAGTGGTTTCTGGTCTGCATAATGATAAATCAGGTCAATATCTTCACCACAGGCATGGAAAATGTTCTGTTGTGCATTAAATATTTTTTGCCAGAACTTTACCAAATTCAGTGCAGTTCCATCCAACAAGGAAACCTGGCCATTTAAATTGATTTGGCACACCCCAAGTTTTGGATATAAGGTGTCAACCTTAATAAACTCAGTATCAAGTGCATAGGTGGAACATTGTTCCATTTGAGTAAGGAGAACAGCTAAATCTTGTTGCTGCTGGATAAACTGAAACATATTTGCTCAAGTAAAATAATAAAGAACCATTAGCAATAGCACTGCCAAATTGCAGTCATTGCTCAAGCGAAATCAAATGCAAAAATAAATTTAATCAGTATTCCACATGCAATACATGAAATTACTCCTTTTTCCATATCATCAAAAAACGAAAATCCTTTTCGCCTGCCAATAGTGCCACAAATTACAGCAAATATATCAACGATAATGTTAGACAAAATGTAAAACTTAATTATTTGTTTAAATTAACAGCATGAATTTAAAATAGATAAAATAATAATGGATAAACATCCTATTTCATCTTCATGCGGTTGTGTACAGCCTGGCTGAGTGTATGGCTATCCACATACTCAAGTTCACCACCCTGTGGTACACCTTGAGCAATTCGGGTCATGTGAATTGGCAAATGTTTAGTTGCCTCAACCAGATAATGCGCCGTTGCCTGCCCCTCAACTGTCGCATTGGTGGCAAGAATCACCTCTTCAATTTTCCCCTCACTTAGGCGTTGAACCAGATAGGGAATTCCAATTTCCTCAGGGCCTATCCCATCCAATGGTGACAAATGTCCACCGAGCACATGGTATTTACCACGAAAACTGCCGCTTTGTTCAATTGCCATCACATCCGCAGGCGATTCCACCACACAGAGAAGTTGTTCATCACGCTCCACAGAGGCACAAATGTCACAAATTTCGTTTTCAGTTAAGGAATGACAAATACGGCACTCATGGATATGGCTTGATGCCTCATGTAAGGCGTGCGATAAAGCGAATGCACCTTCACGGTTTTTCATCAGCAAATGCAATGCCATACGTTGTGCTGATTTTGGACCAACACTGGGTAAGATACGTAATGCCTGAACCAATTGTTCAAATCGTTCACTAAACACAAATAAACTCGATTGTTTTAGAAAAGCTTCTCCAGTCTTTTATAAAAAGACTGGAGAGTTTCTTGAATTAGAATAAACCAGATAAACCTGGTGGCAAGCCCATACCTGAGTTGGCACCTTGAAGCTTTTCTTCAGAAATCACTTCGGCCTGACGTACCGCATCATTAATTGCAGCGGCGATCAAGTCTTCAATCATGTCCGCTTCGTCCTGTAACAGCTCTGGGCTGATTTCGATACGCTTTACAACATTGCGGCAGGTCATGGTCACTTTAACCAAACCACCGCCCGCCTCAGCGTGAACTTCGGTTTTTGCAAGCTCTTCTTTGGCTTTTTTAATATTGGATTCCATATCCTTTTGCATGCGCTGGGCTTGCTGCATAAGCATATTAATGTTCATAAGTCTCTCTCTTAAATTAAATCTAAACCGCGTGATAAGTCGCGAATAATATCATTAATATCTTCCAAGCCAACAGAGACACGAATTAATCCTTCTTCAATCCCTGCGGCTTGTTTGGCTTCGGCAGACATTCTACCATGCGAGGTGGTTGCTGGATGGGTAATTGTTGATTTTACATCGCCCAGATTACTGGTAATCGATAGGAAACGCGTATTGTCAATCACCGTCCATGCGCCTTGACGCTCACCTCTTACAACAAATGAAACCACACCACCAAAACCCTTTTGCTGTTTTTTAGCAAGCTCGTGCCCTGGATGGTCAGGCAGCCCTGCGTAATACACTTTTTCAACCTTGTCATGTTGATGCAGCCATTCCGCCAGTTTTTGTGCACTTTCACAATGCGCTTTCATACGGATACTGAGTGTTTCCAAGCCCTTGAGGAAAATCCATGCATTGAATGGACTCATTGAATTACCTAGGGTACGCACAACGCCGTTAATTTCTTCAACTAAATCATTCTTGCCAACAACAGCACCACCTAAAGCCCGTCCCTGGCCATCAATATATTTGGTTGCTGAATAAAGAACCAAATCGGCACCAAACTTAATCGGCTGCTGTAACACAGGCGTACAGAAACAGTTATCCACTGCAAATAAAGCACCATGCGCGTGGGCAATATCTGCAATTGCCTGCATATCGCCCACCTGAGCCAGTGGGTTGGACGGCGTTTCAATAAACAATAGTCGTGTATTTGGACGAATTGCCTGTTTCCATCCCTCAAGATCACCCAAATCAACAAAAGTAACTTCAACAGCAAATTTGGCAACGTACTTTTCAAATAAGGCAATGATTGAACCAAAAACGGCGCGTGAACAAATCACATGATCGCCCGCTTTTAAATACGCCATACACATGGCATGTACTGCTGCCATTCCTGAACTGGTTGCAACTGCACGCTCTGCGCCATCCAGAACAGCCAAACGTTTTTCAAAAGCCTGTACGGTTGGATTGGTATAGCGTGAATAGGTATTACCCGCAATTTGTCCAGAGAATTTTGCAGCGGCATCAGCTGCACTTTCGCAAACAAACGATGAGGTTAAAAAGATAGGTTCACTATGTTCACCCTCAAAGGTACGATCATGCCCTGTGCGAATCGCCAGAGTGTCGAGTTGATATTCTAAATCATCGCTTGGATTCATGGTTTTGTATGCCTTATGATCATCATGCTTCAATATGCCAACATTTTGAGCGCCTAAGGTATTTAAGGTCAAGGCGTAAGATGAAATTATCGCTTAGACTTCATGCAATCTTGACTCATGATGAGACTTTCAAAGATGAAATCGCTTGTGGAACAACAAAAAATAAACTTTAAACATTTAGCCATGCGTGTGTTTGACGCAGATCGGCTGGTGCTGTCTCAATCAACCCCCTATCAAGTGATTGCCGAGTTTAAACAAACCCGTGTTCGTTTTTACGCCTCAGAAAACAAACGTTATAAAGAGCCGCTGGTCTTTGTTGCTCCGCTTGCGATCAATATGGATATTTATGACCTATATCCATATCGCTCTTTAGTCAAACATTTCCAGGACAGTGGTTTTGATGTGTACCTGATTGACTGGGGTAAACTGACCTATAAAAACTATCAGGTTAACTTTTTATCCTTTATTGATAAATTTATTCCAAAATGCATTGAAGCGATTCAACAACATTCTAAATCTGAAAAAATTTCTCTACATGGCTGGAGTATGGCAGGTATTTTCGTAACGCTTTACACAGCCCGCCATCCATCTAATCCAGTTAAAAACCTGGTCGTACTCGGTAGCCCAATTGACAGTTATGCTTCAGGCTATATTGGTAAGCTATACAAAACACTGGCTTATATCACGACACGCAACCCAACCATTAAGCACTATATCTACAACCGTTTACCAAAGCTGATGATTCATTCACCAGGCTTCTTAAACTCTTTAGGATTTAAACTACTCGATCCTAAAGGCTGGATTGATGGCAATATCCAGCTACTCAAAAATCTGGATAATCTCAAGCTGGTTCAGGAAGATGCCACCCTGAGCCATTTTCTGAATAATATGATCGACTATCCAGGCGGTATCAATCAGGACATGCTGTTTAATGTATGGCTACAAAATCCATTGAAGCATGGCGCAATCAAACTCAAAAATAAGACCATTGAACTTAAGAACATCAATTGTTCTTTATTGGTAGGTGCTGGTAAAGGTGACCAACTGGTTACATCTGATGCCGCTTTTCCACTGACCCAGTTGACAAGCAGTCAGGATGTCACGTTTACTTTAATCCCTGGCGGGCACTTAGGTTTAATGTCCAGTCAAAACAGTTCTATTGAGTTCTGGCCAACACTGACAAACTGGTTAGCCGAACGATCAACTTCTATCAAAAGGTAAACTATGAGTCAATCTGTTGCATTTATTGGTTTAGGCGCTATGGGCTATCGTATGGCAGCCCATCTACCAAAGCATTTCGAGAAAGTTTATGTCTGGAATCGAAACTTTAGTAAGGCTGAACAGCATGCAGCAGAATATGGAACTATAGCGGTTGAACTGGCTCAGGCAGTACAGGCAGATGTTATCTTTTCGTGCCTGCCAACAAGTGCAGATGTTGAGGCCTTGATTGATGGTGTTGAGATTAAAACAGGTGCAATCTGGATTGACTGTACCAGTGGTGTGCCAGAGACGGCCCGCCATCTGGCCGAAAAGCTAAAAGTACGGAACGTGGATTTTCTCGATGCACCTGTGAGTGGACAAACCATTGGTGCAGAGAATGCGACTTTAACCGTAATGGTAGGTGGCGATGTTCATGCGTTTGAACGTGCATATCTTGCAATGGCAGCCGTTGGAAAATTGATTCAGCATGTCGGTGATTCAGGTGCAGGCTTTGCAGTAAAAGCCATCAACAATATGTTGCTTGCCGTCAATTTATGGTCAGTTGCCGAAGGATTTACCACATTAAAGGCGCATGGTGTCAATCTAGATGCAGCACTCAATTGTATTAATGCTTCCAGTGGCAAAAGCCTTGTGACGGAAAATATCTTCCCTCAACGTGTATTGAGTCGTGAATTTCCATGCACCTTTGCCTTGCCCTTATTGGCAAAAGATACAGGGATTGCCTTAGACTTAGTACATGATGCAAAGCTTCCAGCCCCTATACTTGCCTTGACCCAAAGCTTGATTCAGGCTGCAAGTTTAACTGCCGAAGCGAATAGTGATTTCTCCGCAGCAGTTAAAATGTATGAATCATGGAGTAAAATTACGCTGGAATAGGATTATTTTTTAAAAACAATTGGTTGCGTTGTTTTTAAATTTGAGTGAATTTGACATTTGCCCTATATGATTTTGGGAAAATGGTCCTTTTCAATCAAAAAATCATGATTTGGAGGGAGGTGCAAACATTCCCTCACTTGACCTAAGGCCTAGGAAAATTTTAAGAAATACGGTGCTATGGCGGAAAGGTTTATGAAGAATGTTAGAAAGACTAATATAGACTTCTTATCTTTAAAACCATTTTATAGAGAATTTTGTCCTATAAGCACATGGTGATCTATTTTACTCAATGCTAAAAATTATCTATTCAATTTAATTAGTAATTTCGCATTGGGTGGCATATATGATCACAGAACATCATCAAATCAAAGCAAGAAAAGTATATTTCGATTTTTCTGAGTCTTCGGTATGTTGGATGCCGAATGATCCTCTGTGTTCACATATCGCCAATGGCATCAATATGCTTTTGCCAGCAGGTGAATTCTGGTTCTGCCGAGTATTCAATAAAGCCGTTCCTTATATTACAGATGAGAAATTAAAAGAAGAGGTTATTGGTTTTGTCCGTCAAGAAGCTGCCCATGCCCGTGCACATGAGAAAGCACAAGATTTTCTAAGGGAAAATGGCTACGATATACAAGACCCATTAAACCGTGCGCATCTTATTTTTAATGTCCTGTTGGGTGATAAACCTTTGGGTATTCCTTTTCTCAAAGGTGAAAAACTTGAGGAATATTGGCTGTTGTTCCGAGTAGGTGTAATTGCTGCCATTGAGCACTTTACAGGTACGATTGGACAATGGACACTTGATAGCAAGTCATGGGATACAGCAGATCCTGCAATGACTGATTTATTCCGTTGGCATCTTGCTGAAGAAGTTGAACATCGTTGTGTGGCGTATGACCTATTTGAACATCTGTTAACAAACAAACTTGGTTTTTATATTTCTCGCCAAGTCATTATGATAGCAATTTTCCCACTGTTTATTTATTTCCTTGCAGATTTCGCACGTAGTCTGGGTAAACAGGACTTAGAACATCAGGACATTCAGAAATTAATGCGTCGTGGATTTTTCACTTTTATTCGTGAATTTGAAAAAACTGCAACAAAAACAGATAACTTGCCAACCATTAAATACTTATGGAAAGCCACTTTACGTTGGGTGTCTCCAAAGTTTAATCCGATTCATGAGGGTGATACGGAACAGGCTTTGGCCTATATGGCCCGCTCACCAGCAGTACAGTACTTTGAACAAATAGCACAAGACAGTCCAAAGGCGGCTGTATTAAGTTAATGCCGCAAAAAATTATGCGAATTTTCTTAAACCTATTGTAGATAATTAACTTCTTAATTATTTTGACTTATTAAAAAAGCCCGCTTAATAAAGCGGGCCTTATTTATTCCTCAATCTCTATTGGATCACCATCTTCTGGGCGAATGTGTCGTTCACCATCATCCGCTGGGTCAACACTAGAACCGTCTTTGGTAATGCTATTATATAACTTATCCTCTTTCTTATCATCAATGAATTCCTCATCTTCAAAGTCTAGCGGTTCATCATCATCTTCAAAATTTAAAGGCTTATTCTCATCAATCATGTCGTTCTATCCCTTATTTAAGTTATGTCATTTCATGCTTAAATAATTGGCAGATACATTCAACAGTGAACATTCATCATTTATGTAATTATTTGAATGATTCTATTAATAAATTGACCAGCCTAGACGCTTCTTCCTCATTACCCTTGTTTACCACGTATGAACCATGACCGCTTGCTGTGGTAACCGTATCAATCGTTATCTTCACATTGCCATCTGGTGAAGTAAAAGTAGAAACCGCCACAATGTGATGCGTATTCAAATAATTTTCAGAATCAATTTTGACTAACATACTTATCTCCTTAATTATTGGAGAAATATATATCACAAGGATGTGTAACGCTTCGTGAGAGCGCTGTCATTCATTTGTTTCTCATTTGCCTTTCACGCCTATAAAGTCCCAATACCGATTTTCGCACATTGATTTCTTCTTCAGAGAAAGGCAGATGCAAAATCAACTCGGCACTAGTCAGGGAACTATTTTCAATCAGAAAACAGTCTTGGTCTGTAGTCCAGTTTGAAATGGGAAATTCAGGTTTTAAGCGGGTTCTTTTCATTCCCGCATTCTAATATATTTTGGGCAATTAAAAAGTCTACCTTTCAAGAAACTTTAGGTTGAATCACTTACTCATTCTATTGGTACAGTAATTATATTTTTCTTCTTTATTTTCGATTCCCACCGTATGAATACACGAACAAAATAGAAGTACCTTGCCATGTTCAATGGTGCTTGGTACATTTACCCCATAACACTTGCTATCAATCTCCCCTAGCCTGTACGCCATAATCCATTTACCTGAGTAAAAGGGATACCCCAACCCACCAACGACAATGGCGATAAGGATAAAAATAGGAAAGTTGTTTTTAATATATTTCAGCATCTTTAGATTCTTGGCAAGAAAAGCCCACCATCATGATAAGCCTTGAATATTAATTGATTAGCTTACATTTTGATTACAGTTAAGGTATAAATATTACCTGTCTTGCATAAGATCAAGTTTAAAAAAGCTTATTAGATATTCCAATACACTATTGAATTTTCATTAATACGCCTTATATTAGTACTAACGTTGCGACCAAAAGCATGCAGAATCTTTTATTCTACAAGACTTTTGGTTTATACCTTTTAAATTAGAGGATCACCTCATGAAGAAGTTTACAGTTGCGGTTTTTGCTGGATTAATAACCCTTACAGGGTTTAGTGTTCAAGCCGCAGCACCAGAACAAGAATGTAAAAAGTTGCAGGATGACTATAACCTCATTTATGCGTCTAAGGGTTTCTGTTTCAAGGATGCAGATGCCAAAGCCAAGTACGGCAATGAAAACTGCCATACCACCAAGCCAAAGTTTTCTGACAAAGAGCAACAACGTCTAGATGAGATTAAAGCTCGTCAAAAAGAGCTGGACTGTAAATAGAAACTGATTATTAGATTTTGTCCTCTCCTTTTTATTTTTTAGGAGAGGAAACTTGAATTATTCATATCCATATTAAGGGACTCATCATGGCTTACGATGACCAAAATATTTTTGCCCGAATTCTTCGTGGCGAATTGCCTGCGATTAAAATTTATGAAGATGATCAGGTTCTTGCCTTTATGGATATCATGCCCCAGGCAGATGGTCACGCTTTAGTGATTCCAAAGACTCCCGCAGTGACATTGTTAGACCTCCCTGCCGATGCAGCCGCCTACACCATCCAGATCGTTCAAAAGATTGCCCGTGCGATTGAGTCAGCACTGGATGTTAAAGGTATTGTACTCATGCAACTTTCTGGCGAAGCTGCTGGTCAAACTGTGCCGCATGTGCATTTCCATTTGATTCCAAGCTCAATTCATCATCTAGGCCGACACGCGGCTCAAATGGGTGATCAGGAAAAGATTAAGGCGATGGCTGAAAAGATTAAGGCTGCCCTGTAACTGATAATTTTTTCGTAAACGGAGTTGTTACTCCGTTTTTTATTTTATAACTATTTAATAATAAATGAGAAATAGAATTATTACTAAATATAAACCGTCATCAAATTGTCATTTTTCTTTCACTTCTCTGTCACACAGTTTGCCGATACTGCATACAAGTCAGTGAGCTGTGTAACTTTTTGTACATAAGCAAGCTTATAACAGTAACTAAGGCAACTGCCATTTACAAAAAAGTGTTTTGGAGAAATCTCAATGAAAAAATTGCTTCTTGCTGCTACTGTAGCAACTTTAGCCATGAATGCAGCGCAAGCAGCACCAACATTGTATGGTAAGCTCAATGTGACTTTGGATCAAATTGATAAAAATGGCTTTAAAGACGAAAGCGTAACTAAAGTAAATTCTAACGCTTCGCGTATTGGTGTAAAGGGTGAAGAGAAACTTACTGATAGCCTTTCAGCAGTTTATTTAGCAGAATGGGGTGTTTCAACTGATGGCGCTGGTTCTGATGCTGACTGGGGTATGCGTAACCGCTTTGTTGGTATCAAATCTGATGGGATTGCCACTTTAAAAATCGGTCAGTTTGATTCTTACTTAAAAACTGCTGCGGGCAACAACCAGGATATCTTTAACGATCACACTGAACTGGATATGACCAAGGTTCTTGCTGGTGAAGATCGTTTAAGCAACGTCATTGGTTTTGAAACTGATAAAAAATTACTGGGTGGATTAGCATTTAACATTATGTTCCAGCAAGGCGAACAAAATGAAAATGCAACAACCAAAGATCCTGTGACTGGTAAAGATGTCACTATACCTTTAACCAATGCTGCAGTTGGTCAAAAAGGTAGCCGCAATGGTTTTGGTGATGGTATCTCGACCTCGATCACTTATGAAAATAAAGATTTTGGTTTAGCGGCAGCAGTTGCGGGTAACTTTGCAGTTGCATCAAAGTATAACGCTTATAGCTTATCTGGTGTTTATACTGACGCAATTCGTGTAACTGGTTCACTAGACTTAAAACCAGCAGGCCTTGATGGTTTGGTACTTGGTGGGTTATGGCAAACTGCTCAACCAACAGATGATACTGTGACTGGTTTTAAAGGCTTAAAAGAAAATGCTTTTGGTGTAACGGGTGCTTATGCAATTCCATCAACACCAATTAAGTTAAAAGCAGAATATATCTCTGCTAAAACTGAAGTTGATGGTAAAGAAGACCGTAAAAACGATTTGTATGGTGTAGGTGCGGATTACCAAATCAATAAGCAAGCGCGTTTTTATGGTGTAGTAGGACAGCAAAAAATCGATTGGCAGAAAGATAACGACAAAAAAACCACAATCGGTTTAGGCATGGAATATAACTTCTAATTTGAAGTTCAGTTCTAAATAAAAAACAAAAGGGCGATATGCCCTTTTGTTTTATCCATTTTATTTCTTTAAGAAACCACTGACCAAGTTTAAAACTTGTTGAATATCATTGTTGGCTTCCTGTGGATTGGTATTTCCACCTTGTGGTGTTAAGGAATCAATCACTTGGGGCAAGACTGAAGCAATTGCACCATAAATGGCTGATTTAGGTGTTTGAGTTTGCTGGGCAACCTGCTCCACGTCTTGGTCATCAAATAGGCTTTGAATATTTTGCGCTGGAATATCCTGTGCATTTTGCTGTTGTGGATCGACCCAGCTTTGCACCTGGTTTGCCAAACCTGCATTTTTCAGTTTATCCAGTGCACCCTGCAAACCGCCCTGTTTTTGAATCCATGCAAGAATTAAAGGCAAAACGGCGATTAACAAGGTTTGTGCTGTGTTGCCACCTGCCGCATTACTTTGTGTTGAAGTATTGCCACCACCGCCTAATTGACCTAGCACAGAACCAAGAATTCCACCTAGACCACCTTGTTGCTGGTTTTGGGTATTTTGTTGCTGTTGTCCACCAAGCTGTCCCAATACCGAACCTAAAATTCCGCCTAAACCACCACCCTGACCTGATTGCTGCTGACCGCCTAAAGCCTGTTTTGCTAAAATTTCAACAATGTTGGTTAAATCTGTCATGACTTATATGTTCCTTTTGGAATTATTTATCCAAAAAGAATACGCTGCTTTGAATACACAAAACAAAATTGAATTGTTAAATTTTGCAAGAGCTTGCGATAAATCTCTATTCAATCTTGCCTGTTGAATGGTTGAAGTTCCACAGAAATTAAAACATTGCTGAGATTTACCAGCGGAATTTATTCCAGTTTTCAGGATTGGCCCAGAACTTGGAGTTAAACCAGTCTGGTACATGCTTATAGGTCAAAATATTAAACTGCCATAAAGCAAAATTACTATCATGTGTGGTCTTGTCAATGAGCTGGGTAAAACCCAGCGACCGCAACAGCTTTTCATCATCTAGTTTACTGACCACAACAATTCGTTTTGCCATGAGGTCACGCAGCTTCACCAATAACTGCGCCTTTTGTGTTTCATTGATGTCCTGCATCTCTTCAGTATCAAATAATACAAAACCTAAATCATAACGCTGTGTAAATGGCAGACTTAAAAAGTCAGTTACGTTAAAATACTGCCATTGAATTGAAGCATGATGGTCAATGTTCTGACCAATACACAGTGCGGTCGCAATGGGCTGTTCCTTAGATAAATCGTCTAGCATCGAAGTGATGACATTTTGTCCAGCCATAAGCCACCTAAGTTGAAAAGAGAGAGGATGATGGAACTACAAGGCATTTGCCATAAAATGCACGCAGCGCTCAAGACGCATAGTGTACCCGATCAGGCAATCCACAAGGCAAATGTTGAATATAAATTTATATTGGATCGTTCAGAAATCGACCTACCCTTTGTTTTAGGGCAAGAGTTGGAGATTGAATGGACAGGTAATATTTTCTGTACCTCATGCGGTGCCAAAACCCCAAAGTCATATTCACAGGGTCATTGTTTTAAATGTTTTAAAACCAAGGCGGAATGTGATTTGTGCATTATGAAACCCGAAACCTGCCATTACCATCTGGGTACATGCCGTGAGGATGAATTTGCACATAGTGTGTGTTTCCAGCCACATATCGTTTATTTAGCCAATTCAAGCGCCTTAAAAATCGGGATTACCCGTATTGTGAATATGCCCACCCGTTGGCTGGACCAAGGCGCAACGCAGGCACTTCCTATCCTGAAAGTGGGCTCACGCCGTTTGTCTGGACATTTGGAAACCTTGTTTGGCACACAGATTGCCGATAAGACTGACTGGCGTAAATTGCTTAAAGGTGAAGCTGAACCTTTAAACCTAATTGAACAGCGCGACCAGATTCTTGAGGAGTTTGCCCCTAAAATTCAAACAATTCGTGATGAATTTAGCCAAAATCTTGAGTTTAATGAAAATCTGGAATTTTTGGAAAATGAATTGCCTAGGGAATTTATTTATCCAGTTGAGCAATATCCAGAAAAGATTAAATCGTTGAATCTGGACAAAACACCCACAATTCGTGGTGTCTTGCAGGGAATTAAAGGTCAGTATTTATTACTTGATATTGGGGTGATCAATATCCGTAAATATACGGGTTATGAATTAATCCTACGTGCGTAAATAAAAAGGTGGCATTTAAGCCACCTTTTTATACTTCTTCTGTTTTTAAGCAACTCAAAATTGCCTGTACTGGGTCTTCCGTATTTCCTGAGATTAACTGTTTATGCATACTCAGGTGTTGCATCATTTGAATATGCGCCGTTTCGTGATTCATCAATCGTTCAATTTCTGCTGCCAAATGCTGTGGTGTGGCATCTGCCTGAATCAGTTCCTCAATCACTTTTTTGCCTGCGATAATATTCGGCAATGAATAATAAGGAATTTTGACCAGGAACTTGGCAATAATATAAGTCAGCCAGTTCAGTTTATAGAACGTCACCATTGGACGATGCAACAACATGGCCTCAAGCGTCGCCGTACCAGAGGCAAGTGCCACAATGTCGCTGGCATTCATCACCATACGACCAATTTTGGATTCTGCATCAGTATCTTCCAGAATATGGATTTTTACCTTTAGATCGGTATCCAGATTCTGAATCCCTTGCTCAATCTGCTGCTTACGTGCGTCATTAATTGCAGGGATTAAAAACTCAAGATCAGGATATTTCTTATGCAAAATTTCGGCTGTACTGATTAATAAAGGCAGTAAACGCTCGATTTCACCCCGACGGCTACCTGGGAGCAAGGCAATATGGGTTTTATGGGCAGACAGTCCAAGCTGATGCTTTGCTTCGGTAATTGGGTTTTTTAAGGGCAATTGCTTTGCCAATGGATGCCCGACAAATGCCGCAGGAACATCATAGTTTTGATAAAAGGTTTTTTCAAAAGGAAATAAACACAATACCAAGTCAATACTGCGTTTAATACCATGTACCCTCCCTTGCCGCCATGCCCAGACAGATGGGCTGACATACTGAACGGTTTTAATGGGTAGATTGTTTTCCTTGATGGTTTTGGATAAACGTAAATTAAAATCAGGTGCATCAATGCCAATAAAAATATCGACTGGATGTTCAGTCCAGCGCTCAACCAGACCATCGCGGACTGCAAATAATTTTTTCAGGTCCTTTAATACTTCAACAATCCCCATGACGGATAGAATTTCCATTGGGTAATAACTATGGAAACCCTCGGCAATCATTTGTGGACCACCGATCCCTTCAAATTCAGCGTCAATTCCTTGTTCGCGAAAACTACGCATAAGCTTTACCCCTAGAGTGTCTCCAGAGACTTCACCCACAACAATGCCAATTTTTAGTTTTTGCTTTAACAAGACCTACGCCCCTTGCCAGTATTTAAAAGTATTCTAACAAAATGATTTTACACCGAATCATAAAAAATCATGTAATTTGTTGATGTGCAGTAAAAATTGCTTCTCATCTAAGATAGCATTAAATAATCCTAATACCATCTGGATTTGCGATAAAGGAACAATTGCTTGAACTTTACTTAAATAATATTATTAACAATAATCATTTTCATCTTTTATTTCTTCTCTTCTTAGTGTTTTTATGACTATTTATGGCTAAATCCACCACCCCAACTTTTGTCTATCGACTCAGTATTTTTTATCGTTTTGCTTTCACGTTCATATTGGGTTATGTCTGTATGGTGTATTTAAGCCTATGTCTAGGCACTTTATTTACCCACTTTATGGATAAAGCGGAAAGCATTTACCTTGCGGCATTTATTTCCATCCTGTTTTACCTAGTTTTTATCATTATCAGTTTTTGTTCACATTCATTGGTGAAACTCACATTGGTTAGTCTGATTTTAGCAGGCGCATTATTTGGCTTATCTGTAGGTTTAAATTAAAAATGCAAAATAAAGGCGTTCGTCAATCAATGGCATGGTTACATGCCTGGACAGGCTTAATTTTTGGATGGTTGTTGTTTGCCATTTTCCTGACAGGAACCAGTGCCTACTACCGACACCACATTAATCTATGGATGCAACCACAGCTTGCTCAGTACCAAGTCAATCAGGAAACTGCGATCCATACAGCAACAGAATATTTAGAAAAACATGCTGCCAATGCAAAGTCGTGGTATCTGAACATTGCCAACCATGAAGAACCTGTCAATCAAATGTATTGGGAAAAAGCGGATGATGGTTATGAAAGTCGTACACTGGATGCAAATACAGGACAGGAACTCAAGTTATCAGCCACTCAGGGTGGAGATTTTTTCTACAGCTTTCATTATCAGCTTTATGGTATTCCCTATCTGGTGGGGCGACTGATTGTCTGCTTTGCTGCCTTTATCATGCTGATTGCATTGGTTTCAGGCATTATCACCCATAAAAAAATTATCACTGATTTCTTTACCCTCAGAACCTTTAAATCACAGCGCTCATGGCTGGATTTTCATAATGTTTCCTCTGTGCTGGCATTACCGTTTTTCCTGACCATTACTTTTACAGGTTTGGCGATTTTCTTCTACCTATACCTACCATGGGGAATGAAGAAGTTATATCCAGACAATTCTTTTCAGTTCTTCACTGAAATCAGGACGGTGAGTCAAACACCAAATAACACTACACCACCAAGTAAAGCGAATATGCTGCCTATCGACACATTGTTGCAGCAAGTGAAGCAACAATGGGGAGATCAGGCTTTAGCTTCAATCGAGGTGAAAAACCCGAATACTGATCAGGCCATCATTACATTTAAGCAGCTTGAAGACCGTTCCATTACCTTAAATCAGGCAGAGATTAGCTTTGATGGAACGGGTAAAATTCTAGGCAATACCAGAAACAATAGCGCCGTCGCCACCCTCCATTCAGGCGTGTATGGCTTGCATATGGCAACCTTTGCACAGCCTGCACTTCGATTTGCTTTTTTCTGTTCGGGTATTTTGGGCTGTTTAATGATTGCCTCAGGTTTGCTGCTATGGAGCTTAAAACGTCAAATCCAGAATAAATCGGATCAGTTCCATGTTGGATATTATCTGGTTGACCGTTTAAATGTTGCCGCATTGATTGGATTGCCAATCGCAATGTTAAGTTATCTGTTGGCAAACCGATTGGTGCATATTACCGAAGCTACGCCAAACTATGAAATTTATACATTTTTCACGGTTTGGGGCTTAAGCTTTATCATTGCACTATTCACTAAAAAACAATATTTATGGAAATCCCAAATTGTTGTGTTTGGATTACTTGCACTTGCCATACCTTTATATGACCTGATTTATTTGATCAATCATCAACTGATCTCAGATATGAAAAATTATTGGGTATTCTTGAGAGTCGATTTATTCCTGATTGTTTGCGCGATATTTGCAGTGTTTATCTTTAGAAATATCCAGCCGATTCAGACAAAGTCCGTGCACAAAATTAAAGCCAAGCTGGCAAAAAATGAGGTGAAAGTATGATCATTTTTAGCCTTTTACTCATACTTATGGGCATGCTCATTTTATATAAATGCAGCGCCAAACAAATCACCAAAGCCAAGCCAACACAACAACAGTTTTTAAATCGTTTTAGAACACAGCTCAGACTTGCTGCATTTTTATGCTTCCTGCTTGCTGGTAGTTTGCTGTGCTTCAAATATGGCAGTTCAATTGGATTTATCAGTTGGTGGATTTTCGCCACCCCTATCACTTTTTTACTGGTTTTATGGGTGAATGATGTCACCAAACAACCGCAGAAAAAATCATAGCTGGTTCATTTGGAAACATCATCAACAACCGTCTATTTTAAGCAAGAAACCCAATAAAAATATTGGAATGTTCAAATAAAGCTAAAGCATTTTTAAAATTCTTTAGCTTTTTTTTGCATAAGTAAATCACTATTCATCACAACGAGTTATCTAAAAAAAGCATAAGATATGCGAGTTTTAGCATAATTAGGCATATTGTTGATGTTTGGTCCTATTGAGTTCATTTTAGCTGGTGTTTTAGTTGGCTTCTGTGTGGGAATTACAGGTGTTGGTGGAGGTTCATTGATGACCCCTATCCTTATCAGTTTATTTAAAATTGAACCCCATATCGCAATTGGTACAGATTTACTTTATGCCTCAATCTCAAAATTCTGTGGTTCAGTTGTTCACGCCAAAAAGCTGAATATTGTATGGCCAATCGTGCTGTGGCTTGCATTGGGAAGTATTCCCGCTTCTTTTGCAACCTCCTGGATGCTGGAGCATTACTTAAGCCAGTCAACACACTATAAAGCTGTATTAACCATGGTTTTGGGTTTTATGTTGACCTTAACAGGGATTTCAATTGTCTTCCGTGCCCAAATTGAGAAACTGTTTGATCGTTTCCGTAACCGTGAACAGGCCAATATGGAAAGCGAGCAGCACGCGCTACAACATAAACGTCATTACATCCTGATTATGGGCGTGGTGTTAGGTATTTTTGTGACCCTATCCTCTGTAGGCGCGGGTGCTTTCGGTATCATGGCCTTGGTGATTATGTTCCCGAACTTACCCATGATTCGTATTATTGGTTCAGACGTGGTTCATGCCGTATTGCTGACCGCAGTTGCTGGTTTAAGCCATATGTCTTCTGGAAATGTCGATTTCACCCTGTTGATGTGGTTACTTGTCGGTTCTATTCCAGCCATTATTATCGGTACTTTAATCAGCTCGCATATGCCTGAAAGACTAATTCGTAGAATTCTGGGTATTACCTTGTTTGCCCTGGGGGTGAACTTTATTATCAACCCTGTGAAAGCCAAGCCAAAACCAGTTGAAACCCATCAGGCGGTGGTGATCCAGCAGCCTAGTTCAGCAACAAGCCCTGTTTAAAACCCAATTGCCGATTGATTCTGCACAAATCATGCGATTCGCTAGTTAATCAATCGGCTTTTCATGCTATATTCGTAGACAAAATAACCTCTTCTTTCGATTGAATTTGTGACAGCAATGAATACTCTACAGCCAAATCCAGTTTCCCAGCCAGATATCAATGACGTTAATATTAAAAGCATTCAAACCTTAATTACTCCAGCGGAACTCAAAACCGACCTGCCTTTGTCTGACATCGCCTCTCAAACGGTACTGCAAGGTCGTGAAACTGTACGTAATATTTTAGATGGTAAAGACAAACGTCTGTTCGTGGTAATTGGCCCTTGCTCCATCCATGACCCAAAAGCAGCGCATGAATATGCTGACCGTTTAAAAGAACTGAGTGAAAAGGTCAAAGATACTTTATATCTGGTGATGCGTGTTTATTTTGAGAAACCACGTACTACTGTGGGCTGGAAAGGCCTGATCAATGACCCTGACATGAATGATTCATTCAATATTGAAAAGGGTTTGCATATTGGCCGTCAACTGTTGCTTGATATTAATGAAAAAGGGCTACCATGTGCTACTGAGGCGCTTGACCCGAACTCACCACAATATTATCAGGACCTGATTTCATGGTCTGCGATTGGCGCACGTACCACTGAAAGCCAGACGCATCGTGAAATGTCTTCAGGTTTGTCTTCTCCAGTTGGCTTTAAGAACGGTACAGACGGCGGCTTGACTGTTGCAACCAACGCAATGCAGTCGGTTAAGCATGGTCATAGCTTCCTGGGCCTAAATGAAAATGGCCAGGTTGCGATTATCAATACCAAAGGCAACCCTTATGCCCATGTGGTATTACGTGGCGGTAATGGCAAACCGAACTATGATGCAACTTCCGTTGCCGAAGCTGAGGCTGCTTTGGCAAAAGCAAAAGTCAGCAACAAGATTATGATTGACACCAGTCATGCCAACTCAAACAAAGACCCGTACCTGCAACCTTTGGTTTTAAAGAACATCACGGAGCAAATTCTGGATGGCAATAAGTCAATCGTGGGAATCATGGTGGAAAGTCATTTAAAAGGTGGTCGTCAGGATATTCCTGAAAACCTGTGTGACCTTGTATATGGTCAATCTGTGACAGATGGCTGTATCGACTGGGATACCACTGAAAAAGCCCTGCTGGAAATGGATGCGGCATTAAAAGAGGCCTTGGCAAATCGCTAAGACTGCTTAAGTCAAAAGAAAAGCCCATAATTTTTATGGGCCTTTCTTTATCCATTATTCTTCATGTGCTGGATAAGCCTGTACCGATTTTATAATCTCATCCCTTGCTTTCTGGGCATTCTCCCAGCCTATAAACTTAACCCATTTACCCTGTTCCAAATCCTTATAATGTTCAAAAAAGTGCTGGATTCGGGCTAGAATCAGCGGATGAATATCATCAATATCCTTGATATGGTCATATAAGGGTGAGGTTTTACTGTGTGGAACGGCAATAATTTTTGCGTCCATACCATGCTCATCTTCCATATACATTACACCAACTGGGCGGCTACGAATCACTGAACCTGCCACCACAGGATAAGGCGCAAGTACCAACACATCCAGCGGATCGCCATCTTCACTCAAGGTTTGTGGAATATAGCCATAGTTCGCAGGATACGACATTGCCGTACTTAGAAAACGGTCAACGAATAAAGCATTGTATTCTTTATTCATTTCATATTTTACGGGTGCATTGTTTTCTGGGATTTCAATCAGGCTATAAAAATCATCAGGAATATTCAAGCCAGCAGCCATATTAGTCATTGTTGTTCCCCTTGTTGCCTACACTGCCAAATTCAATTGATGTTTTGCTATAAAAGATTGAAATGTTTTCTTGGGAAAGTGTTGCGAACAAAGACTGTTCCTGCTCAATATCCACGATAAATTCAATTTGTACTGGACGATCAGCCAGTTCAAAAAAATGGGCTGAGTGAGGTTTGCCTTGACGGTCAAAACTCTGGATACCGTTGTTTACGGTTGCGCCTTTTAATCCTATTGTTTTGGCTACTTCAAGTAACCATTCATAAAGGGGTTTTCCTTTATAATTCTCATTTTCTTCAAGATAAAACTTGAGTAGATAACCTTTCATACGCATCTCCAAAAATAGAATGCGTAAACCTACGCACCCTATTTATTGCTATAAACTTAGGGTAACGTAGGCATCATCAGCCACCAATGACTGTCAATCATGGGGCAGTTTGTAAAAGGAAGAATGCCATTTCCTTATCTGAACAGATTTATCATATTCCTATCAAAGGCAGTTTGCAATTGAGTGTTTAGCATTGCAATCAAAGTCATTCATTCAAAAATCAATATACAAATAAGGCATATATAACTGAGATATGCTTTCAGTAAAACGTATCCAATATGTTTTGTACTGTCATATTTTTTTAACTATACTGCTGCCACATTTCCCCTACGACCTATATCGCTGATATGAAGTCCAGTTTTCGTCAACACTTGCTCAAGTGGCGTGCCTCTCTCGGTGCGATCACTTTGCTTTGTTTACTCTGGCATATCTTGTTACCCACGATGGTACATACAGGGGTCGTACCCGCACTTTATGCAATGCCAAGTCATTGTCAGGTCACGGAAATTCAGAATAGCTTGATGGGTTCAGAGTCACATTCTGGTCATCATCAGCACACTATGAATGAAATGCATCAGCAGCATTTACACGTGGCTGAACATCATCCGCTCAGCAAATATGCTAAGGAGGTTTTTGCCCTTGCCAGTCAAATCATGAAGCATTGTCCTTTATGTACGCATGGACTGGATGCGGCTGTGATTGTGCCCCTGATTGCACTGGTTTTGCTATTTGTACTGGGCTGGTTTAGTCGTATACGATGCCTATGCCATGTGTGGACAGAAGATCTGCACATTCCACGCCTCTTTTATATTTTTCCCATCAAGCAGGCCCCACCACTTGCCCTATAAACCGCAATTTTTTATACAACGTATCCAGTGAAGCACTGCGGTACAGCCTTGTTTATTGCTTTTTATAGAGTTGAATATGAATACTCAATTTCGTTTGTCAGTATTAACGGCGGCATGTCTTTCGGTGAGCTATAGTGCGGGGACATGGGCAGATACTTCATCTAAGGATGAGACCAAAACCCTCGCCACAATTGTGGTCACCGCCAGCCGTGATGGTGAATCCATCAACAATACCCCCGCTGCCATCAGTAAAATAAGCAATCAGACCATTGACGATAAGCACGCCACCTTTATTGGTCAACTCGTCAATCAAACGCCTGGCGTTTTAATGAATGATCTGGGTAATGAACAGCACATGATGTCCATTCGCCAGCCGATGACCACGGCGGCGGTTTATCAATATCTGGAAGATGGGATTTCGATTCGTCCTGTTGGCGTGTTTAACCACAACGCACTTTATGAAGTGAATTTGGCAGGCATTGATAATATTGAAATCCTGCGTGGCCCAGCAAGTAGTCTATATGGCAGTAATGCGATTGGGGGAACGATCAACTTTTTGACCAAAGCACCGAGTTTAAATCCAACGGCAGATTTGGGTCTCAGCGCAAGTTCAGAGGGATACCGCCGCGTAGATCTTGGCGCATCCAATACCTTTGATACAGAGTTAGGTGAACAGGGATTAAGACTGTCTGCTTATGCAACTGATCGTGGTGATAGCTGGCAGGACCATGCGGAAAGTAACAAGCAAAGTGTCACGTTACGACATGACTGGCATATTTCCGATGCAACCCAAGTCAAGAATATTGTCAGCTATAACCACTTAAAAGCGGATATGACAGGCAGCTTAAATTTAGATGACTACAACAGACGGCCAGGTTATAGCTATCAAACATTTACCTACCGTGAAGTTAACGCAACGCGGCTTTCATCTCAATTAAGTCATCATTGGAATGATCAGCAACAAAGTCAGATGATGGTGTATTATCGCGATAATACCACCGAGCAAAATCCAAGTTATAACATCCGTACCGATGTGAAAAATGGTAAACCAACTGGAACCTATAGCGGACAAACCACCTACAACGCCTTTCAATCTTATGGTTTAAATGTACAACATTCAGCCAATCTGGATCAGGTTAAACTGACCGTGGGTGCAATGGCGGATCATTCTCCAAATCAAGCCAAAACCAATGATATTGAAGTATTCCGTGACCCAGAAACGCTGGTTTATACAGGTTATCAGCAACGTCAATTGCTGCGTGACTTCAATGTTGATGTCAATAATCAGGCGATTTACACACAGGCGAATTGGCTGGCTCTACCGAATCTAAATCTGGTCGGTGGTGCGCGCTATGACTGGATTGCTTATGACTATGACAACCAATTAACACCATCAAAAGTGACAGGTGCACCTGACGAGAAACGTAGTTTCCATAAAGCCAGTCCACAACTGGGTTTCGTCTGGAACATCACACCAGAAATGGATATTTATAGTAATTGGTCTCAGGGTTTTGTTCCACCCGAAGTCAGTAGTTTATATGGTGCAAATTTGGTTACGCCTAATCTAAAAGAAGCAACATTTAACAATGTCGATGCTGGTTTACGTTTTAAATTATTAGATGATCGTCTTGATGGTGAAATTACCCTGTATCGTTTACAAGGCAAAGATGAGCTGATCAGTTATACCAAAGTTGACAATACCCGCGAGCCACGTAATGCAGGAAAAACACGACACCAAGGCATTGAAATTGGTGGGACATGGAAAATCAATCAGGTTTATGACCAGCGTTTAAAACTGTCTGGCAGTTTGGCAAAACATGAATATAGAGAATTTGAGCCATCCACTATTCTCGACTATAGTGGCAATGCCATGCCAAGTGCCCCAAAAACATTTGGTACAGTTGAATACCAGATCAAGCCCATTCCTGAACTGTTACTTTCAGTTGAGGGTGTGTATGTGGGTTCTTACTGGATCAATGATGCCAATACTGAAAAGTATAATGGACATACTGTTCTCAACTTGCGCGCCAATTATCATCGCAATACTTATGAAGTCTATGGACAAATTCTTAATGCGGCAGATGTACATTATGCTGAAAGTACCTCTTTTAGCAACAATCAGGTAGGTTATACTCCTGCTGCACCGCGTACCTATTTAATGGGTTTGCGTTATCATTTTGGTCAATAGTAAATAAAATCTCTATCTTTACCTCTCCCTGCCTCTCTCCTAAAAAGGAGAGGGAATTCACGAATTCTATAGGGGGTTGAATTTTCGTATGTTTACCTCTTTTTATAAAAGATGAGGAATATATTCCCTTAGTAAAACTGACTAGAATCCAGCATTTGCAGGGTGATTTTTTTCACTTCATCACGGCTTTGCATGATATGGCTTTCTATCGCAATTAAAGCCTGATCAACCTGACGCTCAAAAATAAAACCCAATATTTTTTGATGTTCCTGATAGGTTGCCTCTACCCGATATTGCTTGGAAAAATCCAGACGGCGAATAATACGAATTCTTTCGCTTAAATCTCGATGAATTCGTGCCATTTCATTATTACCCGCAGCCCTGACCAAAGCACAGTGAAAATCTTCATCCTGCTGTGATAATTGTTTAATATCTTTTAAATATTGATTTGGTTCAATCATCCATAAATCTTTTAAAACCGATAATTCAACTGAATTTTGATGATCAATTTGGCAAAGTTTTCGGATTGAATCTTTTTCCAACACGATGCGGATATCGTACAGTTCTTCGTAGTAGCGAAAATTAAGCGGTCGAATCTGCCAACCGCTGCGAAAACTGACATCCACATAGCCCTCTTGTTGCAAACGATAGAGTGCCTGTCGGATTGGGGTACGACTGACATCATAAGCCTTTGCCACTTCGGACTCGGTAAAACGTTCACCTGGCATCAACTTGAAATCAAAAATATCATTCTTGATGCGCTGGTAAACCAGCTCAGACAAATTGTCTGAGCCTTTTGTTGTTATTTTTGTTTCTTTCATGCCACCCTATTCCATATAGACCAGTGGTTCACCGCTATGCACGGTTTGTCCCGCCCGACAGATAATAGCTTTGACAATGCCATCCTCTTCTGCATAGACAGGCAATTCCATTTTCATCGCTTCAATAATAGCAACAGTTTCACCTTTTTTAACTTCCTGACCATGCTCTACAAAAATTTTCCAGATATTGCCTGTCATTGAGGCATTCAATGAAGACAGATGGCTGTAATCTGTGTTGTTGCTTTGCTCAATTTGCTCTTCTGGTTGCGCCGCAAATTCCTCTTTCCAGCGACCAACTTCTGAGCTAAATGCCTGTTGCTGTTTGGCTTTAAACTCGGCAATATCGTCTGCTTCATCCTCCAGAAATTTCACATAGTCGGCATAATCAAATTCAGTTTCCTCAATCTGGATTTGCGCACATCCATTCTCAAAATCAGCACGCCATTGATTCAACTCTTGTTCAGACACTTCAAAATATTTGATTTGATCAAAGAATTGTAAGAACCACTGTTTATCACCGAACTGTTTATTTTTCTTAAACTTGTTCCAGATCGGCAAGGTACGACCAATCAGTTGATAACCACCTGGGGAATCCATACCATAAATACACATATACATGCCGCCAATGCCAACTGTTCCCTCTGCGGTGAAAGTACGTGCAGGGTTGTATTTAGAACTGAGTAAACGATGGCGTGGATCAATTGGCACGGCACATGGGGCAGTTAAATACACATCGCCCAAACCCAAAATCAAATAATTGGCATCGAAAATAATATCTTTCACTTCATCACGATGCGCCAAGCCATTAATCCGTTGGATAAAATCAACGTTATTTGGTAGCCACGGTGCTTTGGCGCAAACACTTTCCTGATAGCGTTGTACTGCGCCCAACGTGGCACTGTCTTCAAATGCCATTGGTAAATGCACGATACGAGATGGAATTTTTAACTGACTTAAATCGCCCATTTCCTGTTCAAGTTGCAGCAATCGGGCAATCAGTTGTGACTGTGGAATCAGCAAACCATCATATTTAATTTGCAGTGAACGAACTCCCGGAGAAAGTTCCAACACGCCTGCAATTTTTGCTGCACGAATCATTTGAA
This sequence comes from Acinetobacter thutiue, assembly GCF_030385805.1. NCBI lineage: Bacteria > Pseudomonadati > Pseudomonadota > Gammaproteobacteria > Moraxellales > Moraxellaceae > Acinetobacter > Acinetobacter thutiue. The sequence continues at coordinate 525,249 of NZ_JAUDZE010000001.1, read as the reverse complement.
TCAGTTGATGCACCCGCAAACGTAATGCCAAATCTAAAACGTTTTCACCATATTCGAGCAGAATATAACTATCACCTGCCTGACGATACACGGTTTTTGGTGACAATTCGGTTGGTTCACGTTGTGCCAGAATCGTACTTACAACTGCTTGCATCGGTTCAATTGTTTCAATGATTTGAGCTGCTTCAGCAAAGTTTTGAATATTGTCAATTTGCTGACGTTCCAATTCATTAGCTTGTTCAACACTGATTGGATAAAAACGGATTTTATCGTCGGCTTTCAACTGACCAACTTTCCAGAGTTCTGCTTTGGCAATGGTCACAGGACAAACGAAACCGCCTAAACTTGGACCATCTTTTGCCAAAATCACAGGGAAATCACCTGTAAAGTTGATTGCACCAATCGCATATTCACAGTCATGTACATTGGATGGATGCAAGCCTGCTTCACCGCCATTTTCCCGTGCCCAACTTGGTGTTGGACCTGATAAACGTACGCCTAAACGGTTGGAGTTAAAATGTACCGTCCATTCAGAGGCAAAAAATTCTTCTACATATTCAGGTTTAAAAAAATCAGGTGCGCCGTGTGGACCATAGAGCACTGCAATATCCCATGTATTACCATATTCAGGAATTAAGTCAGTTGATAATGCTTGTGGCGCATCCGTTGCAAGTGGTAATTCCGTATTGGCACAGCTTGGATCGACCATTTTAATCATGTCACCAACACGCAAGGTACGCCCTGCGTGACCGCCAAAATTCCCTAGTGCAAACGTGGCACGGCTGCCCAGATACACAGGTACATCCACACCATTGCGTACCGCTAAATAAGTACGGCAACCTGATTCCACCTGACCGATTTTAAGGATTTGCCCTGCTTTAACGTTGATAGGCTGCCAAAAATCAATTTCCTGATCATCCAGCAAAGTAGTACAACTTGCACCTGCTAAGGCAATAGTCGCATCGGCATGGAATTTAAAAGTTGGACCAACGAGGGTAAATTCAAAACCTGCGGCTTTCGCATCATTTCCGACAATGCGATTTGCCAATTGAAAAGCATAATCATCCATTGGTCCAGATGGTGGTACACCAATATCCCAATAGCCTGTACGGCCTGGATAATCCTGAATTGAACTGAGTGTACCCGCTTGCACCACTTCAATCACATTTGGCACATAGTTGAAATCATCCAGCATCCGTGTCCAGATTTGCATATCATCAAAACGCTGATCAGACACAATGGCACGTGCATAATCCAGATTAGTGCTAATGCCATTTAAACGGGTTTCCGCCAATACGGTTTTGAGTTTTTCAATTGCAGCCGTGCGGTCATCGGCATGCACAATAATCTTGGCAATCATCGGGTCAAAATATTGAGAAATTTCAGTGCCTGTTTTGACCCAAGTATCGACACGAGTGCCCTCTGGAAAACTGACTTCAGTCAACACACCTGGACTTGGCTGGAAGTTCTTCACAGGATCTTCGGCATAGACCCGTACTTCAATGGCTGCACCTTGTGGCTGAATATTGCTGAGATAGTTCCAATCTAATTCATCGCCTGCTGCAACTTTTAGCATGCATTCAATGAGATCTAAGCCAGTGACCATTTCCGTGACAGGATGTTCGACCTGTAAACGGGTATTCACTTCAAGGAAATAAAACTCATCCCGATGGGCATCGTAAATAAATTCAACTGTGCCTGCACTGCGATAATTGACTGATTTACCAAGCTCCACCGCAGCTTGATGCAGTTTTTTACGCGTCGCTTCTGGCAGATTTGCCGCAGGGGTTTCCTCAACCACTTTTTGGTTACGACGTTGTAGCGAACAATCACGCTCGCCAAAAGCCACCACTTGCCCTTTGCCATCACCAAAAATTTGCACTTCAACATGGCGAGCCTTATCAATAAAGCACTCAATAAATACGCCTGCATCTTTAAAAAATTGCTCACCCAAACGTTTGACACTTTCATAAGCATCGGTCAAGGCCTGTGGTGTATCGCAACGAGTTAGACCAATACCACCACCGCCTGCGGTACTTTTCAGCATGATTGGATAGCCAATCCGATCCGCAGCGGTCAGTGCTTCTTCTACGCTATCGAGTAAGCCTGTCCCTGGAGTCATCGGCACATTTGCCGCAGCAGCCAATTCACGGGCACGGTGTTTTAAGCCAAATTCCAAAATTTGCTCTGCGGTTGGACCCATAAAAGCAATGTTATTTTCTTCACAGGCACGGGAAAAATCCGCACTTTCAGACAGGAAACCATAACCCGGAAAAATCGCTTCTGCGCCTGTTTGCTTGGCTGCCTGAATCAGTTTTTCAATACTTAAATAAGTATCCGCAGGTTTTAAGCCATCCAAAGCAATCGCAATGTCTGCATCGGCAACATGCTGTGCATAGCGATCACTATCGGAATAAACAGCAACACTGGTAATGCCTAATTTTTTTAAGGTGCGAATCGCCCGAACAGCAATTTCACCACGGTTTGCAATAAGTACAGTTTTAAACATGATGATTTCCCCAAATTAATTCGTTGTGTTGGCTGCTTGACTGTTGCGATGCTGAATGTAGGCTCTCCAGCCACCAAAATGACTAATATTCTCTGCATCATCTATGCCATAAGGCTCGCAAATAAAGCCCTTGACCCAACGACCATCTTCCAGTTCGACATTGCCCATACCTAAAGGGGTTGGAATTTCTGCGACAAACTCGCCAAAACGAGCCGTTGGCACATCCCAAAGTTCGACAATGATGCTGTCCCCATTTTGCTGACGAGCTAGTCCAGGTTTTGGAGGAATCGTGCCGTTTAAGGCGTATAGCGCATAATTTTTTGAGGTTTTAGTGGTTTCGATATGTACCGCATCACGGGTGGTAAGCTGGAAATTTAATGGCATACCTGTCAAATGCGCCCCGACCACTGCAACACGGATATGATGTGCAGAAACAGGCGTTGCAGAACTTAAAGGTAAGCTTTTATCTAACGCACCCAATTTCAGTGCCAGATAGTTTTGCCATGCCTTGCCAAAATGCACCAATGCAGCATCGTGCCAAGCAGGCGCAATTAAGGTAATGCCAAAGGGTAAATGATCGGCTCTAAATCCTGCGGGCAATGCCAATGCACTCAGATCAGCCAGATTGGTGAAATTGGTATAAGTACCAAAATGAGCGTTATATTCAATTGGATGCTGTTGAACCTGCGCAATGGTATAAATCGTTGGCGTGGTTGGCACAATCAAGGCATCAAACTCAGCCAGTTTTTGTTGTATTTTTCGGGCTAAATCCTGTTTGAGATATTCAGCATTGTAGGCATCCACCGCAGAATATTTTTCGCCGCTTTTAATAATTTCTAAAACGGTTAGATCAAAATCTGCGGCATTGGTTTTGAGTAAATCTTCAACCGCTGCGGTACGCTCTGCCACCCACGAACCTTGATACAGTTGCGCAGCCAGTTTCTCAAAATCTGAAAAATCAATCTTGGTGATTTCAGCATTCAACGATTCAAGTAATTGAACGGTTTGCTGAAAAGCTTTTTCGGCTTGCTCATCACCAAAGAAATTGGGCTGTTCTGGAATAGCAAATTTGAGTTTGCCAGAAAAACGGGCAGGCACATTTTTAGGATGCTTGCGTGAATAGCTGTCTAAAGGGTCATAAGCTTCCAATAGATTTGCCACCAAATCCGCATCGGCAACAGTCAAGGCAAAAATGGAAATACAATCCAAACTTTTACAGGCAGGTACTAAGCCACGATTGGAAAAACGTCCTTTGGTTGGTTTTAATCCCACAATATTATTGAATGCTGCGGGTACGCGCCCCGAACCTGCTGTATCTGTACCGAGTGCAAATGGAACGAAGCCTCTAGCGACGACACTGGCTGAACCTGAACTTGACCCCCCACTGACATATTCAGCTTTAAACGTGTTAGGCACTGCTCCAAATGGTGAACGCGTCCCAACCAAACCTGTCGCAAATTGATCAAGGTTGGTTTTACCAATCACAATTGCACCCGCTTGTTTTAATAAGCGAACAGTCTCCGCATCTTGCTCGACAATGGTAGTTAAAGCTTTACAGGCCGCCGTTGTTGCAAATCCTGCCACATCAATATTGTCTTTGACTGCAAATGGAATGCCATACAATGGAAATTGCTTGTGTAAATTTTCAGCGTCTTTCGCCAATTCATTTAGGGAATGAATTTGTTGCTCAACTTGATCTACGGTTGCAATCGAAATCCATGCATTATCTTGAGGATCAATTGCTGCAACCAAATCCTTTAAAGTATCGGGCTGAATCTCATTGTTTAAATATGCCGTTTGCCATTCAGAAATTGTCCAGCCTAAAGTTTTTATCTCATGCATTTTATGAATCCCATCTTGTATACAAGTTTGGATAAATAAATGCAGAAAGTGTGCCAGATATATTTTTATATTATAAATGAATAGCTTATTATTTTATTTAATTGATTTTTGATGAGTGGATTTAGCTTTGGTGCCAAAACGGCTTCATTTTAATGCCCATGCCCCATAAATCAGCATAAGATTATTGAGGTGATTTTAGATAGCTGGATAATTCTTGAAAATCATGCTCAAGTGCTTGGGCTGCCTGCTGTTCCATTGCCCTAAATTTTTTGAGAATCACTTGCCCAAATTCAGTTACCACCGCTCCACCACCATGTGTTCCGCCTGTCTGGGTTTCCACCAAAGCAGACTGAAAACATTGATTCATAGTATCCACCAGTTGCCAGGCACGTCGGTAACTCATATTCATGGATTTAGCCGCCTGCGAAATTGAACCTGTACGTTGTATTGCTTCAAGTAATTCTGCTTTACCAGGACCAAAGGCAATCTGTTCTTCAGACAATATACGGACGTGTAGTTTTAAACGTGGTTTTGACATCAACTTATACTCAAAGATTTGATGATGCAGAACACATCATCAAATCCAGATTTTAACAATTAAAAATGAATCACGGTACGAATCGACTTGCCCTCATGCATTAAATCGAAAGCCTCGTTAATGTCTTCAAGCGGCATTGTATGCGTGACAAATGGTTCAAGCTGAATCTCGCCTTTCATGGCATCTTCAACCATTTTTGGCAGTTGTGAACGACCTTTCACCCCACCGAAGGCAGTACCCATCCATTTACGTCCTGTCACCAACTGGAACGGACGAGTTGAAATTTCCTGACCAGCACCAGCAACACCAATAATCACTGATTGTCCCCAACCACGATGCGCACATTCCAAGGCTGAACGCATCACATTGGTATTGCCAATACATTCAAAGGAATGATCAACGCCCCAGCCTGTCATTTCGACAATCACTTGCTGGATTGGTTGCTCATAATCTTTAGGATTAAGAAAATCAGTTGCACCAAATTGTTTTGCCAGCTCAAATTTATCAGGATTGGTATCAATCACAATAATCCGTCCAGCTTTGGCTTGGCGAGCACCTTGCACCACCGCAAGACCAATGCCACCTAAACCAAACACTGCAACACTATCACCCTCTTGTACTTTCGCCGTGTTATGTACCGCGCCAATACCTGTGGTCACGCCACAACCCAACAAACAGACTTGTTCATGGTTGGCTTCTGGATTGATTTTCGCCAAAGACACTTCGGCAACAACCGTATATTCACTAAAGGTTGAGCAGCCCATATAGTGATAAATTGGCTGACCATTATAAGAAAAACGAGTTGTACCATCAGGCATCACACCCTTGCCCTGAGTCGCGCGAACCGCAACACAAAGATTGGTTTTACCCGATTTACAGAACAAACATTCCTTACATTCTGCGGTATAAAGAGGAATCACATGGTCACCGACTGCAACACTGGTGACACCCTCACCGACCTGAACCACAACGCCTGCGCCCTCATGCCCCAATACTGCAGGGAACACACCCTCTGGATCATCACCAGACAAGGTAAAGGCATCGGTGTGGCACACACCTGTATGGGTAATTTTAATCAGGACTTCACCCACTTTTGGTGGTTCAACATCCAGTTCCACAATTTGTAATGGCTCACCTGCGGCAAAGGCTACGGCTGCACGAGATTTAATCACAATGATACTCCTTAATTTTTACTTTAAATAAGATTTAAGAATTTTACTGACTTGAGTTAGTTCCTGACTGCGTTGCAGCTCTGAAGATTCACCTACCACCAAGGTATCCTTTAAATGAATTTCGAGAAGTTCAGTCATTAAACCATTTAATGCACCACGAACTGCACAGATTTGCTGCAAAATATCAGCGCATTCCGTGTCATTTTCCAAAGCACGTTCAACGCTCTGTACTTGCCCCTGGATTCGTCTTACACGTGTGAGAATCTTTTTTTTATCCTCTAATTGTTTAGGCATAATGTCGACTACATTAAATCTAAAAATATACTATACACCAGTATAGTACCAAAGCTCAATAATTGATTAACCCATATATGATTTTGCTGTTCTCGGTGAATTTTTTTAACAACTAAAAATGTATAAGCCTCCACCACATCCATAATAAATTATTGTTTTTCTTAGAAATTACATTATCACCTTGGAAATAAAAAGTTTTTAGATAATAAAATCAATATTGTATAAATTAAAGTTGGATTCACGTGCTTGAACAATAAAATGATAAAAAACTCATACCATCTTCAGATAACGACACTTGTTATCATGTTAGGAATAAGTGGCTGTTCTTTACCACCAAACCAGAATCATGATCGGAGTAATTCTGTGCAAATAAAAACAAAGTGGATGAATGATCCACAAGCCGATCTCAATATTGAACATGGTTTAACCGCTTTTTTAGCCTTGGATGATGCTTTTTTAAGCATTGCTTCACGGATTCACTTAATTCGAAATGCCAAACATCAGCTTGATTTACAATATTATATTTGGAATGACGATGCCATTGGCAACATGATGCTGCATGAATTACTGAGTGCAGCAGACCGAGGCGTAAAAATCCGTTTACTGATTGACGATCAAAATGGAATAAAACTTGATAAAACCTTAAGGGCCCTTGCCCACCACCAAAATTTTGAAATCCGTATTTTCAATCCTTATAAATTTAGACACTTACGATTTATTGATTATATATTTCGGCTCAACCAAGTGAACCATCGTATGCACAATAAGCTGACAATTGCTGATCAGTCGATTGCAGTCACAGGTGGTCGTAATATCAGCAGCGAGTATTTTGAAGCAAGCGATCAATTCCAGTTTAGCGATATGGATATTTTGTTCTATGGCAAGGCGGTTGATCGGGCTGAACAGGTTTTTGATGAATTTTGGAATAATGATCTCAGTTATTCAACTGAGCAGTTAATTGGGACGGGAACACCACAGCAACTTGAAAGTTTAAGAGATACTTATAAAGCTTTGAATCAGGTTAATACCCCAACGGAAGATAAACTGGAAGCAGCACAGGATTATTTAAAATTAAGATTACAAAATTATCCCATCCAATGGGCAAAGGCTCATTTTGTTGCTGATCATCCCAATAAGGCATTGGGACAGGCAAAGGGTGACAATCTGCTATATTCTCAAGTGCTAAAGATTATGGGCAAACCTGAACAACATATGGAACTGGTTTCGGCCTATTTTGTACCCACCAAGCAAGGTACCGCTTATTTAAATCAATTATCTGGGAATGGAATTAAGGTTCGGGTACTTACCAATAGTCTAGTGGCCAATGATGTTGCCGTGGTTCATTCTTTTTATAGTCAATACCGTAAGCCTCTCTTGCAAAACGGCGTACAACTTTATGAGTTCAAACCCAATATTGAAAGAACAAAGCGAACTTGGTATGAAATTGCTACAGGTAGCGTGATTCCTAAAAAAGGCAAAAATCGCTCAAGCCTACATGCAAAATTCTTTGATGTGGATGGGAAAGTTTTTATTGGCTCATTTAATTTCGATCCTCGCTCTGCCCATTTAAATACCGAGGTCGGTTTAGTGGTTGAATCCGACCATTTACAGGATCAGATTACCGCGATGCTTGACCAGCATTTGCTACAAGTCGCCTACCAACTCAAACTGGATGAGAATGGCAATATCGTTTGGTATGAACATCAACCAAATGGTGAAGTTGTTGAACATCATCATGACCCTGAAAGCACTAAATTCCAGCGATTTACCATGCATTTTGTGTCTTATTTTCCAGTGGAATGGATGATGTGACTCTCTATTTGATTTTCACTTCAAACAGGCACAAACCCTCAATTTCTAAAGGCATCTTAATATTTTCAAAAGATGCTGCTTTTAAAGCGTCGATATGCTCCTGTTTGTTCATATAAAGCTGGTCATTTTGCATGGCATGAGGTGCACATAGATGATCACAAACCAAGTAACAACCTTGAGGTTCTAATAAGGTTGTTACTTTTTTATGAAAATCGGCAGCATATTTTTTATGCCGAAGCTCATGCAATGCCTGATGGATGATAATAAAGTCATATTTTTGATTTACAGCATTTTGCCACTCAGGCTCTTTAAAGTTTCCAATGAAATAATTGGCTCTTGCCCGTTCAGAGGAGGTTAACTTCTGTTGAGCAAGCTGATGCATAGCCTCAGAAAAATCGAAAGCGGTATATTGAATATTGGGCAATTGCGACAATAAATGTTGCGCTAAAAATCCTGGCCCTGCTCCCAACTCCAGAATATGACCTTGATCAGAAGCATGCGTCTTAATCAGATTGACATAATAATCAAAGAAATCCTTTCTCCACGGGCGTTTCACATTCGCCGTGTCTTGCCATTCCACAGCATCCTCATAATTGCGTAAGTCGATTGGACTGGCGACATCGTTCATCCATTTCCCCTCCTTTTATAATTAAACCAAACCAATTTGTTCAAAGAACTGTTTGTAAACATCCGCTTTTTTTTCCAGTGCCAATGGATAGGCCCGTGATGATGAGGGCAAGCGGTATAAACTTAGCTCACGATTGTCATAACCAACCTCTACCGATTGACCGATCATGGGCTTGACTGGCTGATCTGGAAAATGCTGCATCAGCGTATCTGTGGCCTTGTCTCCCGTTGTCATAATGGTATGGCACATTGGCATTTGCTCAAGCAAGGCTGACAAATCGGTTGGAGTCACAATTTCCAGGAACTTGTCTGAGGCATTGCCCTGCAAGCGTTTAATTTGATAGGCCGTATCAAATATCCCAATTCCAATTTGGGACAAAAACTCACGGATTTGACTTTCCTTAAAATTTTTATTGGGTAAATCTAAAAAGTGGTTTTTATCACTGAAAAAAATCAGGCCAAAGATTCTCCACATATCATTTTGATAGTTTGGATAGTAGAAGTTCATCTTCCACCGATTCTGAGGTGGTGGAAAGCTTCCCAGCATCAGCAGTTTTGCATTGCTAGGCAAAAATGGAGTGAGTGGATGTGTTTCTATATCTATCATCGTACTACTTAGAATTAATTTTTTAAAGGAATTAAATCTGAGTGTGACTTTGTTTTTTAATCAATTCAAGACTTTGTTAAAAGAATACAAGTAATATAACCATTTTAAACATGGTTTTAAATTATTGGAGAGTCATTATATGGTTTAAAGTGATTTAAAATTAGTTGGTATCACAGAGAGATTTCTAAATGGAATTATTTATATAAAATCAAGTCAATGGTAGAGAAGTCATCCTCTAGTTTAAGCAAAACCTGCTCCAATAGCTGATTAACCTCTTCATTATGATAGGGTTGCATTTTGCCATTCTGCATATCCATGACATTACAATTTATTTTTTGCTCCAGTAACTTATAGATACTTTTATTTCGTCCAAACAGGATTCTCTTGATCAATTGATGTTTTTCAAGATCAGCCAAAACCCTATAAATTGTGCCAATTTTTACTTCCCTGTTTTTATTGACCATCATATAGATGTCATCGGCTGTTAGTCCCCCATGATTCGCAATGACTTCCAAAACAGCCAGTCTGGCAGTTGTTGCCCCTAATCCTGTGTTAAGCAATCGTTCTGAAAACATAAACACTCCTTAACCTATAGAAATCGCTATATTTTTTCTAAAATAAAAAAACCTACCATTTCTTGAAATGGCAGGTTGTAAACTTAAGCTTAGAAGCTAAAGGTAACTTTCACAAAATAATTGCGTCCATAAAGTTTGGTATTGAAGCCCTCATCCTTATCTTTCAAGTCAACATCAGTCAGGTTTTTAACACCGTAGTCTAGGGTTAAGTTTTGAGTCAGATTTGAAGTTAGGGTTACATCATAGGTCGTATATGATGGCAACTCTTCTGTAGCCGACAACATTTGTTGCCCAATATAGCTCGCACCAAAATTCATTTTATAATTTTCAACAGGTGTCCAGGTAATAAAGGCATTTGCCATCCATTCTGGACGCTCAGTCAAATCTTTATCAGTGATTTTATTTTTTGCATCTAGATAGGTCGCATTCCCCTTAACACCAAAAGCATCACTGAAGTCATAACCTGCCGCTACTTCAACCCCTTTAAGCTCGGCCTTGGCAACGTTATCCCATTTGTTTGGGAACTTCGGATCTGTTGGTGCTGGGTCTTTGATACGTTCAATCAGGTTTTTAACATCATTTTGGAAAGCCGTGATGTTAAAGTTCCAGTTTGGTTGTGTCACAATCAAGGATGCTTCGTAGTTATTACTTTCTTCTGGTTTTAAGTTCGCGTTACCACGAATGAAACAGCTTCCGCCACAAGAAACCAGACGGTAATTTTCATCTAACTGGTATGGACCAGGTACTTTGTAAGCCTGTCCAAAGCCCCCTTTTAGCACAATCCCATCTGCAAGCTCATAGGCTAAATAAGCCTTACCAGTAGCCTTACCGTCAAAGTTATCGAAATGGTCATAACGCCCCCCAACCGTAGCCGTGAAAGCATCTGTGATGTGGGTATCATTCTGTACAAATACACCATAACTCTTTTGCTTCGAGCTGCCTGTTGTATATGAAATAGGATCAGTGATTTTTTGGTCTTTATAATCTGCACCTAAAGTCGTGTTGTTCATCAACCAATCAAAATTGGTAAACCCTCTGGCAATTAAATTATCCTGTTTATAATGTCTTTTTTGTGGTGCATCATAGTCAGTGTCATAATCATCGATTTTTGCGGTTTCTTTACCGATATAGGCTTCTGTTTTACCCCATCCCCAATTACCACGGTGAGTTAAACCGATATTGGTACGGTCCATCTCCATTTCTTGAGAACCCCAATTTGTATCCTGGGTTAAAGGTCTTTTATCTTTATTATAATTCACATCTAAATCGAGTGCTTGCTGGTCATTAATGTCCCAGTTCAAAGTTCCGTTTAAATTGGTTGTTTCTTTCTCAACAAAGTAAGCTGAAGCATCGGTTTGTTGCTTATACCATGCATCTCGGTTATAGGCATCGCCTGAAAGATTAAAACGGACACCATCAGTTAGTCCGCCATTTAAATTAAAACCATAACGTGACTGGTTTTTACCTTTGCCACTGTCCACTCTATTAAACTGAGTGAAAACAGAACCATGAATTTCACCTGGTTTTGCTTTTTTAGTAATAATATTGATTACACCACCCATGGCATCTGAACCATAAAGTGATGACATTGGACCACGAATGACTTCAATACGTTCAATACTATTGAGTGGAATTGAACTCCAGTCAAAGTCATTGCCGCGCCACATTGCACCTGAAGAAGAAGTGCGTTTACCATTCAGCAGGATTAATGTATAGCTGCCAGAAGTATCCTGCATACCACGGATCACAATTTTATCTTGTCCGCTGTTATAGTTATAAACACCCGCTTCTTTTTGCAAAACGTCTGCTACGCTTAAGGCAGCACTTCTTTCAATCTGTTCACTGGTAATTACGCTGATAGATGCAGGTGCCTTGTCTATGTTTTGCTCTGTTAATGCGGCTGAAACCACAATGGTCTGAAGGCGTTGAGGTTCTTGTTGATTTGAGCTGCCCTGTTCATTTGCCATCACTGTGAATGGTGCTAATGCGGCAACCGCAATAACTAACTTTTTCTTAGTTAAAACCATCTTTTCATTTCCTCCTTATTGATAACAATTTCAAGTATTAATTGTTAGCATTTGTAAATTTTGCGCATCATAACCAGTTATTGATAATCATTCAATAGTTATAACTATTTTTATTTTGAAATTGATAATCATTCTTATTTATGTAAAATTGAATTATAATCGTCCTTTTGAATATCGCCATATTCCAACTTCCATTACCAATTTATGCATAAGTAGATAAAATAATGTTGCCTCGCTTCTTTATTTACCACCCCATATTTGCATCAGTCATTGCTATTATCATCCTGATTTTAGGCTTTTTTTCGATTTTAGCACTGCCTGTTGAACGTTATCCCAACCTTGCCCCACCAAGTGTCAGTGTTGCTGCGGTTTATCGTGGAGCATCTGCCGAAACCGTTGAAGAAAGCGTGACCCAGATTCTGGAACAGCAAATCAAGGGTATCGACAATCTGCTGTATTACACCTCGAATAGTGAATCCTCTGGTCGCAGCAGCATTGATATTCATTTTAAAATTGGAACAGATATTGATAAGGCACAGGTTCAAGTGCAAAACCAGATGAATAGTGCACTGAGTCGATTGCCTGAACAGGTCCAGCGTCAAGGGGTCAATATCTGGAAAACCACAGGTGATTTATCACTGATCGTGGGCATTTATGACGGAACAGGTAAAACCAGTAATATTGATTTATCTGATTATTTGATTACTCATTTTGAGCAACCATTGACCCAGATTCAGGGTGTGGGTGAAGTGGATATTTTTGGTTCAGCCTATGCCATGCGGATCTGGCTCAATCCAAATCAGCTTCGAAATTATAAGTTGATGCCGAGTGATATTGAAAAAGCGCTGTCAGATTATAATACTCAAATCGCTGCGGGTTCGATTGGTGCAATGCCCTCCGCAGATCATCAAAATATTTATGCCAAAGTCACCGCAGGTTCACGCCTGAAAACCATTGAGGATTTTAAATCGGTGGTGGTGAAAGCCAATATCGATGGTAGTTTGGTTTATTTAAAAGATGTGGCACGAGTTGAACTCGGTGCAGAAAATTATGAAAGTATAAATAGGCTGAATGGCTTTCCCTCTGCGGGTTTGGGTATTTATCTGAGTCCAGATGCCAATGCCATTCAAAGCTCAAAACTGATTAAGGAAAAAGTCGCTCAACTGAGCCAGCATTTACCTGCGGGTTATAAAGTGGTTTATCCACGCGATAATACGCCATTTATTCAGGAATCCATCAAACAGGTGATTTTTACCTTGCTGGAAGCGGTAGTTTTGGTGGTTCTGGTGATGTATTTATTTTTACAGAACTGGCGAGCGACCCTAATTCCAACCATTACTGTGCCAATTGTGATTTGCGGAACATTTATTATTCTGTACTTGGCAGGGATGAGTATTAACACGCTGACCTTGTTTGCTTTGGTTTTGGCAATTGGTTTGCTGGTAGATGACACGATTGTGGTGGTGGAAAATGTCGAACGCCTGATCCATGAAAAACAGCTTGAAGTCCGTGAAGCCTGTCTTGAATCCATGCAAGAAATTAGTGGTGCATTGATTGGGATTACCTTGGTGCTGACTGCGGTGTTTATTCCAATGGCATTCTTTAGTGGTTCGACAGGTATGATTTACCGTCAGTTCTCGATCACACTGGTCGCTGCCATGCTACTTTCGCTGATTGCAGCGATGATGATTACCCCAGCTTTATGTGCTGTATTACTCAAAAAAGAACATAAAAAACCTGTTTGGGGACAGTATCTGGAAAATGGAGTCAATCGGATCAAATCCCTATTTGTCCAATTGACCAAGTCTTTGCTACGTTTTAAGGCTTTGGCTGGGCTGGGTGTCTTGGCAATTATTTTTGCTTTGGTTCTCGTCTATCGTGCCTTGCCGACCAGTTTTATTCCCAATGAAGATCAGGGTTTATTGGCGGTACAATTTACCTTACAGGACAGTGCTTCACTCAGTCAAACGCAAGCTGTGGGTAAACAGGTCAATGATTATCTACTCAATCAAGAAGCCAAAAATATTAATACTGTACTGATTGTGAATGGACAGAACTTTTCTGGTCAAGGACCAAATTTGGGTATGGCATTTGTGTCACTCAAACATTGGGATGAGCGTCAAGGTGCGGAAAATACTGCACCTGCGATTCGTGCCCGTTTACAACAAGGACTTTCTGATCTACTGCCTGCCCGTGTCATGGTCGGCATGCCTGCCAGTGTCTCAGGTTTGGGACAGTCTGATGCGATTGAGTTATGGCTGCGTGATGTGGCAGGTAAAGGTCGGGAAAATCTACAACAACAGTTTGCCGATATTGAATCACAAGCGAAAAACTACCCTGCTTTTACTGATTTAAGCCCATTGGTCAGTGACAACAAAGCCGCTTTATTTGTACAACTGGATCAAAATAAAGCCAAAATGCTCGGTATTGAGCAGCAGGAAATTCGTTCAACCTTGTCAACCGCTTGGGGCGGCAGCTATGTCAATGATTTTGTGGAACGTGGGCGCATCAAACGAATCATTATGCAGGGCGATACCGAATTCCGTTCTAAACCTGAAGATTTACGTTATTGGCATGTACGGAATCAGTCTGGCGAAATGTTGCCCCTTTCCCATTTTGCCCAGACCGAATGGACAGGTGGTCCAGAAGTGTTAAACCGTTTTATGGGCTTGGCGGCAATTCAACTTGAAGCCAGTGTCAGTGAGGGTTTTAGTTCTGGTCAGGCGATGGGACAACTTTCGGACTTAATTAATCAGCAGGCAGATGTTGATCTGGCATGGAGTGGTTTGTCTTTGCAAGAACAACAATCCAGCAATCAGGCAATTTATCTGTATGTGATTTCAATCCTGTTTATTTTCCTGTGTTTAGCGGCTTTATATGAAAGCTGGAAAATTCCGTTGATTATTTTATTGGGCTTGCCTTTAGGGATTACAGGTACAATCTTATTTGCATGGTTATTTGATTTGCCAAATGATGTGTATTTCCAGATTGCCTTATTAACCGCCATTGGGCTGTCGTGTAAAAATGCCATTTTAATTGTGGAATTTGCCTCAACTGCACTCACGCAAGGTCGAGATAAATACGCAGCAGCCTATGAAGCTCTATCTTTGCGTTTACGCCCCATTATTATGACCTCACTTGCCTTTGGTGCAGGGATTATTCCATTGGTATTTGCCACAGGTGCAGGTGCGGCAAGCCGTTATGAAATCGGGATTAGTGTATTGGGCAGTGTAATTTTTGGAACGATTTTAATTCCTTTATTTACCGCTTTCCTGTTCGTCATCGTACATAGTTGGGTCGGTGTACCAAAACTGGAATGGCGTAATTTGGATGTGTTTGCCCGTGTTAGGAATTGGCGGATTAAGGAAGATTAACATTTAAACAGAGTAAAAAATGGCAGATTAACTCTGCCATTTTTTTGTTCAATAAATTATGAAAAATTAAGCCACCAATTTTTCAATCCAGACATCCAAAGTCGGTTGTTCGGCTAAATCTTCAAAACTGACTTTTGCTCCATGTGCTTGCCATTTCCCAACCAATGTCATCAAACGTACAGAGTCCAGACCCAACATTAACAAATCATCATGTAATTCAATTTCCGTCACAGGAATCTGGAGTTGCTCGCTGACTGCGGCAATAATTCCCTCTTTCGATAATACGGTTGCCATATCTTTTAACTCCCATAAACGTAAAACCTGATCCGTACTCATCACCTGTCCGCAACGTGTGCTGATATATTTCAATGCCATATCGTGTTCTTCACGGCTAAAATCTGCCATTGCATCGCCACAAACAAAAGGTTTGATATTCAGCATAAAGGCTTCGGCTGCACTCATTAAGCAACCGATATGCGCATAAACGCCACAAATCACCAACTGATCACGTCCCCACTGATGCATCAACTGTTCAAAGTCAGAAAATTTAAATGCGCTATAACGCCATTTAGTCATCACAATATCGGACTCAATTGCAGCCACATCAGGATGAATACGGGTGATTTGCGGATCTGCTTTTAAACCTGTGCCCCAAAAATCTGTCAATAATTGACGATGTTCAGGGGTTTGGTCACCTGGTTGTGCTGTATAGACCACAGGGATATTCAGTTGACGTGCCTGTGCAATTAGAGCTTGGGTATTTCTCAAAAGTTCAGGAATCGGCTGTTGAGTCTGGTCATAAAAGTCTAAGAAATATTGCTGCATATCATGTACAAGTAGAACCGACTTTTTAGCATCAAGCTGCCAATGGGTTTTGTTTGCGGTAAATTCATCTGCCTGTGGCATGGTATAACTGGCAATTTTAGGGATAGTCATATAAGTCTCTCGTATATAATTCGTGATATTCCCTCTCCTGCTAGGAGAGGGTTAGGGAGAGGTTAAAAATCAAGTAGAAACTAAGAACTCGGTGCCCCTACGTTTAAAAAGGGGTTAGGAAAATTCAAACCACTTCGGCTTCAACTTGTTTACGCAACACTTTTTTGTCAATTTTTCCAAAAGCGGTATAAGGAAACTGTTCGATAAACTCAATTCGATCAGGAATCTTATAAGTGGCTAAACCATAGTCTTTGAGGTATTGGCGTAATTGCATACCACGACGAATCGCACTTGGCTCATTGTCCTGTGTTTGCCATGCAATAAAGGCACAACTTTTTTCACCCAGCATTTCATCGGGCATCGCCACCAATGCAGCTAAACGCACCTGCGGATGAGTCACTAAAGCTTGTTCTACTTCTTCAGTGGCAATTTTTTCGCCACCCCGATTAATCTGTTCTTTGGAGCGTCCCTCGACCACAATACAGCCATCTTCACGGATACGAACTAGATCGCCTGTACGGTAAAAACCATCGGGCGTAAATGATCGGGCATTATGTTCTGCGGCTTGATAATAGCCACGAATCGTATAAGGTCCTCTTGTCAGTAAATGCCCAATCTGCCCAATTGCTACAGGTTGATCATTGTCATCCAGTACCAGAATTTCATCATCTTCGGAAATTTTAATGCCTTGTGTATGAATGATTTGCTCGGCTGACATATCAAAGCGAGTGTAATTGACCAAGCCCTCAGCCATGCCAAATACTTGTTGCAACTTCACATTAAATTCTTGGATTAATGCGGTTGCTACCGTATCAGGCAAACGTGCGCCACCAACCTGCAAGCAGCTTAAAGTTGATAAAATATCATCTTGATCTTTACGAGCCTTATCCATCCACGGGCGAACCAAAGCAGGCACTAGACAGGCATCAGTGACTTGATGTTTACGCATTAAGTTGAATGCTGTTTCAGGACTCGGGTCTGTACCCAATACCACTGCGCCACCCACATAAAAAATCCCTAATGCGCCTGCCGAACTCATAGAAAAATTATGTGCTGCGGGCAATACCATTAATAAACGGGAGCTTTGCTCAAGTTGGCAAATTTTGGCACTTTCACGCACGCTATATAAATACTCATCGTGGGTACGAGGAATCAGTTTGGGAATCCCTGTACTGCCACCTGAAAGCTGTAAAAATGCCACCTGATCAGCAAAACTTGGATTGATCGCTTGTTCTAAAATAACTGTTTCTTCTAACAAATCAGCCAAACTGGAAAATTCAGCCTGATCACCCAACACAAAAATATGCTGTAGCTCAGGATTTGCGGACTGACATTTACGAGCCAATTCCCGATAATCAAATTTCTGTGCGCCAAAATCAGCACAAAAATAAGCTTTTGCACCTGTTTGTTGAAAGAAGCTATTTAACTCTGCATGTCGATGAGCTGGCAAAGACATAATTGGCAACACACCCAAACGAATCAGCGCAAAAAATACCACATAAAATTGATAACAATTCGGCATTTGTACGACTGCTTTATCGCCTGCACGTAAACCATGTTGATATAAATGTGTGGCGCAATAACTCACCAATTGATTAAATTGCTGATAGTTAATTTCGGTTTCAGCATCGAAAATGGCAATATTATCTGTATACTGACTTGCTGATTGCTGCAAAAAATCACTTAGATTCTGTCCAATCCAATACCCCTTTTCACGGTATAAATTGGCAAATTGTTCTGGATAAGGCACTGCACCCTCTAGGTAATTCTGCATGTTATTTCACCTTGTCCATAATTTGTGCCGAACTAAAACCAAAACCATCCAGTACCGTTCTAAACTTGGCGGCTGTTTCGGCATGTTCAGCATGTGGATCGGAAGCCGCAACAATGCCTGCCCCCGCAAAGAGTCGAGCAATATTGTGCTGGATACGGGCACAACGTACCGTCACCGACCATTCGCCATTGCCCTGTTCATCTGCCCAACCCATTGTTCCTGCAAACAATTCCCGATTAAACGGTTCAAGCTGTTCAATCAAATATTTTGCAACCGCTGTCGGTTGACCACAAATCGCAGGGGTTGGATGTAGTTTTTCCACCAGATCAAAGACATGAGTATCCTGATCTTTAAGCTCGCCCTCAATCCGTGTTGCCAAATGCCAAAGACGTTTGGTTCTAATTAACGATGGCTGTTTTGGAATATGTAGCTTTTTACAAAATGGACTGAGTTGATCGGCAATCATTTCAATCACCACCGCATGTTCATGCTGATCTTTGGCAGAATTTAACAAGTATTTGGCATTTTCCTGATCCTGAATCGGGTCAGCATCTCGTGCCAAAGTGCCAGCGACTGGTTTGCTCCAGACTTGCGCAGCTTGTTTGGCAACCAATAATTCAGGACTTGCGCCAACAAACCAACCCTCCTGATGTGCATTTCTGGCGACAGCGTAGTTATAACCCTCTGGATTATCTTTGGATAACTGATAAAACAGTTGTGCCACATCTATTTCATCTGTCAGTTCTAACTGTAAAATGCGGGCAAGTACCGCTTTATTGAGTTTACCCTGCTGCATTTTTTCGACTAGTTCAGCGACCTGACGTTGGTATTGTTGTCCTGATGGAATAAAACAGGCTTCTCGAATACTTTGTTCAGGCAAGGCTTGATGATGTTGGGTATAAATTGCTTTTTGATAAAACTTAACCTCATCCATGATCATTAGGTTTAAATCTTGTGAGGTACAAAATGGAATACCACCCAAAATTTTGGCTTGATGATGACCATCGGCAATCGCCTGTTTCAGTTGCAAACGTGCCTGTTGCAACCAGTCTGACAATTGGCTCTGCTCACTCACCTGTATGTTTTGCAGTTTTCGCTGACTCTGTAGAATATAATCTGGAGTGGTAAAACAGAAAGCTGCTGCTTGGTCACATTGAAAAATCTCATGTGCCAATGCAACACGGCTCTCAGTATAGTTTTCTCTCTGGATAAAATAGGGATGTTGAATCGACATCGCACTACTCCTTAGTGATTGATCTTTTTATAAAGTTTTAAGTTTGGAATAATGGCTTTAAACCCCTAAGGTCGCCCCACCATCGACCACTATTTCCTGCATGGTGATTTGTGAAGCTTGCTCAGACAGTAAAAAAATCACGCTATTGGCAATATCTTCAGGTTCAGCCAGTTTTCGCAATGGAATACCTGTTCGGTATTGAGCAAGGTCACCATCGACTACGGCGGCTGGTGGTTGATCATTGGTCCAAAGCTGTTTCTGCATACTGGTCAACGTTGAGCCAGGCGAAACAATATTGACACGCACCTGATGCGGTGCAACTTCTAGCGCTAAGTTACGGCAGTAATGACTCAACGCAGCTTTAGTCGTCGCATACATACCCAAATGCATACGTGGCATACGTGCACTATTGGAACTAACCGTAACGATACTGCCCTGTTTTTTCATACAAAAATATTGGGCAACCTGCTGACTCATCGCAATCGGTGCCAACAAATTCACTGCCAGAATCCGTTGCCAGTCGGTCGATGTGGCATCCAGTAATGAGGTCATAATCAGAATACCTGCAGCATTAACCAATCCAATCACTTGATGATTTTCTAAAATGTCCGCAATTATGGTATGGGTCTGGTCTTCAATTGTGATGTCCTGACAAATGCCTTGCCAACCTGAATGGCAATCTGGTGTCAGGTTTTGGGTTATTTCCCATTGTTCAGGTTGTGCCTGCTGGTCTAAACCAACCACACAAAAACCTTGCTGCAATAATTTCAATGAAATCGCTGCACCAATTCCTCTGGCAGCTCCCGTGACAATGACGGTTGAGCGCATATCAATACTCCAATAGAGATGAAATGTGAGGAACGATTAAAGTTCCGTAACAAACATCGCAAACTGATCGTGGAATCATTAAGTTGGATATTGTGCCTGCCACGAACCTTGACAAGGCACCAATAAATTCCTGCGCATAATTGCAAATAATTATCGTTATAATCAAGTATCGTATTATTATTATTTTTATCAAATAAGAAATTTCTGGATATTTTATAAACTTTTATACGAATTAAGTTATTGTTTTATCTATAAATGATAAATTCATGCTTTTTTTAATTGATTATAATGATAATTATTTTCATTTACTATTAAGAATCATTTTAGTATTGTGAGTCCGCTTTCTGGTCACTCTAGGGACTCAAGATGAAGCCAACCACCCTCCCTTACACTGTTAAAACCGCAACTCATCCCCTATTTCAGCAAAATGATCTGGGTTCAAAAAACTGGTGGAGTCAAGTCCAGCATATTGGCAATCCACTGATATTAAAAAAGAATCATCGTACGCATTGCACTTTTCTATGGCGTTGTCAATCACAGGCTGAACAGATTTTTATTGATATATATTCACAAACATCCTCGATTTATCAGCAATGGAATCAGTTTAAGCGGATTGAAAATACCGACATTGCCTTTTTTGAAATTGAGTTACCGCATGACTGGTCAGGCAGTTATGTACTGGTCACAACAACTGATCTTGCCCCTCAAAGTACCGATGCCGCAGTGCGTCGACAATGGTGGCAAAAGCAGTTACAACAACATGCCCAAATTGATCCCTTAAATCCTTATCCTGCCTATCCTGCACAGGTGGCTCGTTGGGTCAATCAAGTGCATTTAACTGAAAAAGAAGAAAATTATATTCAGGATTTACCGATTCAATATCGCTCATTGCAGTGGCAAAGTGTCTTGCTCAATAGCACTTACCCTGTTGATCTCTATCAAACTGGTGATGAACTTTCAGCAAATCAACCGCTGATTATTTTTCTGGATGGGCAAGTCTGGAGTCGACATTTACCGATTCTACAACAGCTTCAAACCTTGACTGATCAGAACAAAATTGTTCCTGCCCGCTATGCCTTTATCCACAGTATCAATAATGAACAACGCTGCTTCGACTATGGCTGCCGTGACCTTTTTTCGCAAGCGTTGGTTAAGGAACTCATTCCCCATCTTAAACAGCAGTTTGGTTTGGATCATTGCAAAGTCAGCTTATGCGGTCAAAGTTTAGGGGGCTTATGCGCCCTGCATACCTTACTGCTTTATCCAGATGCACTACATCAACTAATTTTACAGTCAGGTTCTTATTGGTGGTCGGACTATTCACAAAGTTCTTTTTTTAAAGACCATCAACAACGTTTTTTGGAGCTTATTCCACAACATGTACAGCGTATTCCAGCAGATCGAAACATCCTGATCCGTGCTGGACAGTGTGAAACCGATATGCGTGAAGACAGTGAACAGCTTTATGTTCATTTAAATCCATTTGTAGACACCCAGATTCACACCTTTGCAGGTGGACATGATGCAGTCAATTGGAGACATGACCTGATCGCCAGCCTGCAAATCCTGCTTTCCTCATAAAACCGTTTAGATTCAAAGGAAAAATATGATGAGTACTTTACAAGAAAACTATCTCAATCCATTCGACAATGAAAATTTATCATTTTTCGTCCTGAAAAATCATCAAGGTGAATATAGCTTATGGCCTGAATTTCATCCTGTACCCAAAGGTTGGGACATTCAACACGGCGCAGATAGCCGTGCAGCGTGTATCCAATATGTAGAAAAACACTGGAAATCGATTAATCCATTCAAATCGGCTTAATGGAGCAATTGCCATGAATCAAGCCCTACAGCATGAATTTACCCAAGAACCGATTCGCCTAAGCCTGCTTTCAACCCAACAAGGGATTTTCCTTGCCGACCATCTCAGTCCAATTGAAGATTTATATACCATTGCGCATTGTCTGGAATTGCCAAAAAGTGTTGATCTAAGCATTTTTAAACAAGCGATTGAACTGGGCTTGAGTGAAGCAGATACCGTCACGGCACGTTATTCTTCTGATCCCACTCATCCCTTTTTCCAGCTCAATCACAATCCGCAAATTCAGATTGAAGAATTTGATTTTTGTCATCTCAGCCCTGCTCAGGCACAAAAACGCTTATGGGACTGGATGCCAACTGATCGGGAATATGCAAAATCATTAAAAAATAATGATAGCCATCTTTATCGTCAGGTGCTGTTTATCTGCCATGACAAGGTGTATTGGTATCAACGTTACCATCACATCATGCTGGATGGTTTTAGTATCATTAACCTGACCAAACGTATTGTCGGGCTGTATCAGCAATTGCAACAGCAGACTGAGCTTAAAGCCTCACCGTTTATTACTGTCACAGAAGTGATTGCAGAACGTCAGGCCTATGAAAAGAGCCCACAGTTTCAGGTTGATCAGGACTTTTGGACATCCTACTGTCAGGATTTACCAACACCTGTGAGCTTAAGCACACATCATTTAGCGGCTAAAACCACTGCCAAATTTATTAAGCATCAATTGCATTTTTCACAAGGCATTTTGGCACAAATTCAGCTTTTAGCTGCCACTGCCAAACTGGCTTTACCTGACATGATGATGGCATTGTCATTACATTATATCTACAAAATGACCGATAAGTCTGAATTAGTCATGGGCATCCCCTTTATGCGTCGTCTGGGGTCTAAGGCCATTCGTTCGCTGTTGCCTACCGTCAATGTCTTGCCTGTCAAGTTTAGTGTGACGCAACAACAAAGCTGGCTAGACTTGGCACAGCATGTACAAGCGCAACTGAATCAGATTCGCCCACATCAAAAATATGATGCCGAACAGATTTTACGTGACCTAAATTCGATTGATGTGCATGAACGGATTTATGGGGCAATTCTAAATTATAAGGCCTTTGATCAGGACTTCGTCATTGATGATCAGGTGGTGAAAACCCATCATATTTCCACAGGTCCAATCGACGATTTTGAGTTTTCATTTATTGTGCAAAATCAGGAATTGATTATCGAATTACGAGCGGATGCCTTACGTTATAGTCAGGATGAATTGTTGATGCACAGTCAACGTTTAACGCTGCTATTGGAACAATGTCTGGCACAACCCGAACATCCCTGCGCTACCTTTAGCATTACCACCAAACAGGAACAGCAGTTACTGACTCAGGCAGGAACTGGCCCCCGTGTTGCGCATCCTGACAAGTATAATAATGTGCTGGATATTTTCTATGAACAGGCACAAAAATATCCTGAACGTACTGCGATTCTAAGCGGTGAACGTGATTCACTCTATCAACTGACTTTTGCTGAATTAAAAACCCAAATCAACCAACTGACCCGTTTCCTGCAAGCCAATGGTGCAAAAAAGCATACCGTGATTGCAGGGGCAATTCCCCGTTCAGCTGAATCAGTGGTGATGATGCTCTCAGTGCTAAATTCGGGTGCAAGCTTTTTACCACTTGATCTGGACTATCCGATAGATCGTATGCAAATGATGTGTGAGGATGCCAATCCTTTATTTGTATTGACCACACAGGCTTTGGCACAACAGCTTCCACAGGGCTTAACACAGATTTATCTGGATGATGTGTCGGTACGTGAGCAAATTCAGCAACAAGACCCAAGCGATATTACTGCGGAACAACGCCATTTTGATTTTCAGGATGTGGCTTATGTGATCTTTACATCAGGCAGTACAGGGCGACCAAAAGGCGTGATGAACACGCATGGTTCATTACTCAATCTAATCCTGTCGCATCAACATACGATTTATTTCCCTGTACTGGAGGCAGTGCAACAACGTTTCCCCGAACGTCCGCTCCGTGCTGCACATACCCATTCATTCTCCTTTGACTCGTCATGGTTACAGGTGTTTTGGCTGTTATGGGGGCAGGAACTGCATATTTTTGATGAAAATATGCGTCGTGATGCCTATGGCTTGGTACAGGAAATTCAGCAACGCAAAATTGATACGCTAGATTTACCGCCCTCATTCTGTGCCCAGATGATCAGTAATGGTTTATTTGCGGAACATCAGCATCATCCAAGCTTGATTTTAATTGGCGGTGAAGCTGCGCCATTGGCATTGTGGCAACAACTGAATGCCCAACCGAACCTATTTGCGCATAACCTATATGGCCCAACTGAATATACCGTTGATACCTTTCGAGCTGAATTAAAACTGTCTGAACGCCCTGTGATTGCCAATCCGATTGGTAATACCCAAGCCTATGTACTGGATCAAAATCTACAACGCTGCCCAATTGGCGTGATTGGCGAGTTATATATTTCAGGTTTTGGCATTGCCAACGGCTATTTAGGTCGTGCCGATCTCAGCTCGACTCGTTTTGTTGCCAACCCATTTGAACAGGGTCAGCGTATGTACCGTACAGGTGATCTAGTGCGCTGGAATATGGCGGGCAAACTGGAATTTATGGGACGCTGTGATGACCAGATCAAGATTCGGGGCTATCGGGTCGAAATTGGTGAGGTTGAAAATGCGCTATCCATCCTACCAGATATTGAAAGTGTGGTGGTGATTGCTGAACCGATTAACAACAGTCATCGCCTGCTAGGCTATTGTGTGGTCAAAGATATTCAACTGGATGAAGCTAAAAGTGAGCAACTGAGCCAGCATTATCTGAGTTTGTTACGCCAAAACCTGCCTGATTATATGGTGCCATCGGCACTCACTGTCATGCAGGAATTTCCTCGTAATGTCAGTGGTAAAGTCGATAAAAAAGCATTACCAAAACCGCAAATTCGTAGCCAAAGCCGCGTTGCACAAACGCCTGAGCAAAAACTGCTGTGTCAGATTGCCGCCTCTGTGTTGAAACTGGAGCAGATCGGGATTGATGACGATTTCTTTATGACAGGCGGTGACAGTATTTCAGCAATTATGCTGTGTACCCAGTTACGCCAACACGGTTATGGACTTAAACCCAGTGATGTGTTCCAGTTAAAAACCGTTGCAGCAATGGCGACTCAACTTGAAGCGCTGGAAATAAAATCAAACGATAACACCATTCAACAGGTGTTTGATGAGGCCCTGATTCAAAAAGTACAACAGCACTATACGCAGGACAGTATCGTTCTGCCATTACTACCATTGCATAAAGGCATGTTGTTCCATTCGCAAATTGAACAGCAAAATGCCAGTTATAATGCCTTTACCCGTTTGAGTTTAAATGGCGAAATTGACCTGATTCAGTTGCAACAGGCACTCACCAATGTGCTGAGAAAACATCCTCAACTGGGTGGCTGTTTTGATAGCAATCTGCATGATGAACCAATTTTTGTGTATTCGCCAAACCCAACGCAAATGTGGCTGGTTGAACAATACCATTGCGAAAAAGATCAATTAGAACAGACGATTGAACACGTTTTACAGCAACCGATGCAACTTGATCAGCCTTATGGACTGATTCGTGCCGTGCTGATTCAGCACAATTCACAGCAATCTGAACTGATCTTGATGGTGCATCATCTGCTAACCGATGGTTGGTCTACTCCACTGTTTATGCAGGATTTTATTCAGGCTTATCAAAAACCTGAACAAAGCCTAACTGTTCCAGCGCATAGCTATGCCGATGTGATTCTGCAACTGGTACAACAGGATCATAGCCTTTCCAAGCAAATTTGGCAGCAAGACCTTGTCCATGTGCAGCCTTTAGTATTGTTTGAACACGCCAAACAACAACAGGTACAGGAAAGTATCCACCATTTAAGTCCAACCCTGAGCACAGCACTGCAACAAAAGTTGCGTCAAACAGGCATTACCTTAAATGTATTTATGCAAATGATCTGGGCAATGTGCCTACAGATTTATGCACATCGTGAAGATATGATTTTTGGTACACCTGTGGCTGGGCGTTCTGCCCCGATCAATGGACTAGATCAACAAATTGGCTTGTTCCTGAATACCATTCCTGTACGGGTGCAATTGAATATGCAACAAAATCTGTGGCAGCAGCTACAGCACTTGCAACAACTGCACATTCGCCATCTGGAGCATGATGGTCTGGGTTTAACTGAAATTCAGCAACAACTGGGCTTGGGTAGTTTATTTGATAGCTTATTGGTGGTGGAAAATTACCCTGATCATCAATATCTACATCAAACGCTTGGTTCAGCCAAAATTGAAAAGCTGACCAATCGGGGTTATAGCCATTATCCACTGGCATTATTGGTGATTCCTGATCAGCACATTGAACTGTTACTGGAACAACGTGGCGTGATTGCTCAACCTGAGCAGTTCCTGCAACGCATTGAACAGTTGATTGAAATTGCCCTGAATCAGCCTGAAACCGCACTGCATCACTATCTGTTACAAGTGAATGCTGAAGAGCAATTTATTCAACAGATCAACCAAACTAACCATGATGTGCCACAGACTACATTACAGCAATTATTAAGAACGCAGGCATTGCGCAATCTTGATCTGATTGCCCTATGTGATGAACAGCAACAACTGACTTTTGCGCAGTTACGTCAGCAAGTCTGTGCACTTGCCAAAGTGTTGCAACGTTCTGGGGTACAGGCGGGCGATATTGTGGCGATTGCCCTACCTCGTTCAGTTAAACTTAGTCTGGCGATTTTGGCGGTGATTGAAGCAGGCGCAGCTTATTTGCCAATTGATATTCAGCATCCAACTGAACGTATTAAATATATGCTTGAGGATGCCAAACCTCGTCTGACCATCACAGAACAAGATTTATTAGCCGAAATTGAAACGCCACGATTTGATTTTGATGCCTTGTTTGATGCGGAAGATATTCGCCTGACTCATTATAAAATTAGCTTGGTTAACCCACAGCATCCTGCCTATGTGATTTATACCTCTGGCACAACGGGGCAACCGAAAGGTGTGATGGTCTCGCATCAGGCGATTGTGAATCGTATCTTGTGGATGCAAAATCAATATCCACTCGGTTGTCACGATACAATCCTGCAAAAAACGCCTTGTAGTTTTGATGTGTCGGTATGGGAGTTTTTCTGGTCATATCTGGTCGGTGCTCGTTTGGTGATGGCACCTGTCGATGCACATCGTGACCCAATGGCATTGCTCAATGTGATTCAACAAAATGACATTAGCACCCTGCACTTTGTACCGTCGATGCTGGCGGTATTTGAAAATGCGGCAACGGAATTTTTAACTGATGAGCAACGTCAAGCCTTGCCACTGAAACGAGTGTTCTGTAGTGGTGAAGCATTGCCAACCGCAGTGGCAAAGTCTTTTAACCAACATTTTAGCTGTGAATTGCATAATCTGTATGGACCAACTGAAGCGGCAGTCGATGTCAGCTATATGGATGCCCGACAGCCGCAAGCAACGCCTGAAAGCAGTATTGCGATTGGTTATCCTGTCTGGAATACCCAGCTTTATATTCTTGATCAATATTTACGTCCGCAACCAATTGGTGCTGAGGGTGAGCTATATTTGGCAGGTGATCAATTGGCAATCGGCTATTTACAACGTAGTGATCTCACCGCAACCCGTTTTGTTGCCAATCCATTTCTATCAGGGCAACGTATGTACCGCACAGGCGATATTGCCCGATGGAATGCTGATGGCAGTATTCAATATGTCGGACGTGCTGATGATCAATTGAAAATTCGTGGGCAACGGATTGAATTGGGAGAAATTGAACAGCAAATCCGTCTAGTCACACAGATTGATGAAGTGGTGGTTCATCCTGTAGCAAATGATCAAAATACTGCTGATATTCAACTGGTCGCTTATCTCAAAACCACACAGCCTTTGGATAGCAATAGCCTAAAAAAACGTCTGGCAAAAAGCTTACCTGCCTATATGATTCCAAACCACTTTATGACATTGGCAACATTCCCGCTCAGTCATAACGGCAAACTGGATCGTAAAGCCCTACCGCAACCGCAAACATCGAATACTTTAAATAGTCGTTTGCCATCCAGTGAAGCTGAATTAAAACTGGAACAGATTTTCCAGAATATTTTAGCACTACAGCGTCGTATTAAGGTTGAGGAAGATTTCTTTGCATTGGGCGGACACTCGATCTTAGCGATGAAATTGGCAATTGAAATTAAAAAAGCCTTTGATCGAAGTCTCGCCGTGAATCAAATCATGACTGGCGCAAATATTGAAAAATTGGCTGAACAGTTACAACTGCAAAGCCTGATCAATCAAGCCAATGATGATGCAGGTTTTGATACCACCTTTATTATTCGACAGGCAAAAACTAAACCTGTGTTCTGTATTTATCCAGGTTCAGGCTTGGCATGGCAGTACAGCGTACTGAATCGTTATCTACATCCTGATATTAGCCTGATCGGGTTGCAATCCCCTCGTCCAAACGGTGCATTGGTGTATAGCCAAACGATGGAAGAATTGATTGATCATCAACTAAAACAAGTCCTTGAAATCCAGTCTGAGGGACCATTTACCTTTTTGGGCTATTCATTGGGCGGCACCATTGCCTACGGTTTGGCTGATCGCCTGCAATGTTTGGGGCATGAAGTTGCCTTTGTCGGCTTACTCGATACCTATCCTGCTGAAATCCATGATTGGGATATGCAAAATGCCGATGTCGTCACCGAAGAAGCAGAACAAGAACAAATCCAGTTCTTTAACCAGGTTCTGGATGGTGCGGATGAAGTCCTGAATGAAGAAAAAGACAGTTTGCAGGACTATATTTTTGCCAATTATCGGGATGCGGTGCGCCTACTCAGTCAGCATCAAACCTCAAGCTATGCAGGCAAAATTCATGTCTTTGTCGCTGATCAATCCTTACCTGACTATATTCAACCGCTTGAAAACTGGCAGCCTTTTGTCAATGAACTGGACGTGATTCGTTTGCCTGAAGCCAGTCATGAAAATTTATTGTCGCCTGAACAGCTCACCACTTTAGGACCATTACTGAATGACTATCTCAGCCAAGTCTACCAATTAAAGGATGCCAAGCATGAAGCTTAAACATATCTTGACTGATTTTAGTCTACTCAAAACTAATCGACATTTCCGTAATGTGTTTATTGCCCGCACTGTTTCACTGCTCACCATCGGAATGCTGATCGTTGCGATTCCACAGCAAGTCTATCAAATGACTGGCGATGTGTTGCAAGTGGCAATTGTCATGGCATTTGAGGGCGTTGCCATGTTTATTGGTCTATTGCTCGGTGGTGTGCTTTCAGATCGTTATGACCGTAAAAAGCTGATTTTATTGGCTCGTTTTGTCTGCGGTCTGGGTTTTATGGGCTTGGCAATCAATGCCATGCTCGATACACCCTCACTGTATGCGATTTATTTCCTCAGCGCATGGGATGGTTTCTTCGGCGCTTTAGGCGTGACTGCCATGATGGCGATTATGCCGATCATTGTGGGTCGGGAAAATATTGTACAAGCTCGTGCGATTAGTATGGTGTCCGTACGTCTCGCCACTGTGTTGTCACCTGCCATTGGCGGAATTGTGATTGCCCTGAGTAATGTCGCTTGGGCATACTGGTTTTCGACCATTGGTACATTGATCACGGTACTGTTATTAATTGGCTTGCCTCAACTTAAACCACAAGGCAATGATGAAGATGAACATCCGATTCAACAATTATTACAAGGCTTTAAATTTGTCTTTCAAAATAAGGTTGTTGGTAGCACCATTTTAATTGGGACGATTCTTGGTTTTAGTAGTGCGATTCGGATTTTATTTCCGCAGATTGTCGATCAGCAATTTGGAGGTGGCGCATTTGAATTGGGCTTGATGTATTCAGCCGTACCATTGGGTGCAACACTTGGGGCTTTACTCAGTGGCTGGACATCACAACTCTCTCGTCCTGGTACGGTGATGCTGTATATTAGTCTGGCGGTTTTTGCCTGTATGTTCCTCGTAGGGTTATCGCATTGGTTTGTACTGACTTTGGTGATTCTGAGCGTATTTGGCTATCTCTCTGCCATCGCGAATCTATTGCAATATAGTATTGTGCAAGGTCATACCCCTGATGAATATTTAGGGCGAATCAATGCCATTTGGTTGGCTCAAGATGCGGCATCGGATTCAATTGCCACGACCATTATGGGCGCACTGACTCGCTTCCTACCAATCTCAAGCAGTATCTTTATTTTTAGTGGTTTGAGTTTTGCACTGGGTTTAGTCTTTTTGATGAGTGCTGAAAAAATCAGGGAAGCCAATTTTAATGATCCTGATTTACAGGAAAGTTAGCAAGTAATGCGAAGAATCAATCTCACATAGGATTAAGACACTAAATCATAGGGGTTGAACACAGTTCGACCCTACATTACATCTAAATTTGTAGAGGTGAACTATGTTCGCCTGTTTGAATGTGTGAAAATCTAATTTATTTATGAGAATTTCCCTAAGATAGAAGAATTAATATCGTCTATTTTTATTTTAAAACCCACGTCAATACCATCTCACCCTGCATTTTCCAATAGCCCTGATAACTCTCCAACAAACCATATTTTTCTCTGACTTTCGGGCAAAATGAAAACTGCACAGACTGATTTTCCATATCTATTTGTTCTACAAACGCTTCCAGAAAATCAATATAACTTTGGGCAACTGGATACACCGCCTTATATAAACTTTCTTTCAGGGAAAAAATCAACGTCAAATATTCACAAAAACTTAAACCATGAATTTGTCCTGTTTTCCATAATGCTTGTTCAAATTGTGTGAGAATCAAAGCAGCACTGTCTTTGGCAAAACTTTCATCGACAATATGTTCAATATCAATGCCCAAATAATCTGCCTGTGCTGAAACAGCAACCACCAACTTATTGTTGGAATGACTGATACTCCCCTTAAACCCTTTTGGCCATATCGGGAGTCTTTCTGACATAGACGTGATTGAATCCAGACAACTAAAATGCTGTTGTAATATGGCTTGAGCAAGAATACGTCCTGCGTAAAACTCGTTTAAACGTTTAGGAACAGCGTTAAGCAGATAGTTAGGACGAGCCAAATCATACTGTTGCCAAATCTGAGGGATATCCATCAACTCCAATGTATAACTTACAACTTGCTCTGCAAGAGCAATAGCTTGGGCAGCTTCCAATAGCTGCATACATAAATGATTTGGAATTTTTAGGGATTCACACATAGATTAAATCAAATTTATTAAACGACTTTAGGGGGAAAACAAAAAAATTAATTGAGCAAATTATACGCTTACGATCAAGCATATGAACAAATAAAACCTAAAAACACAAGAAATTTATCATTATTCGGAAAATAGAAAGCACTTGTTTTTAAAAAAGATTCTCACTATTCTTACGGCGATTAATAAAATTGCCAAACATACTTATAAACACAATTTTTTGGGGCTTGTCATGAAAAAAACAGATTTTATTGCTGCAAATAAACTGAGTACACTGGCAACATTATCACGAACATATTTATACCGATTTTTCCAACAACAATCATGGGAAAATGGTCTGGCTTATGAAGATAAATTACGCCAAATTCATCTTGATTTTAGTATTGAAAGCTTACGTCGAATAGATACATTTTTAGACCAGCTCCGCCAAGACGATTATTTAAGCCAATCTGAATTTATTGATGATACCGCAAAACAGTCACTGTTATTACTTCTTGGTTTTTATTGTGGAGAAATCATTGCGCGGGCATGGCAAATATGTCCATCATGGTCTGAATATGAACAATATTTCAATGCAGAAAATAGTGAATTTGGAGGTTTGGGCAATATTATTGGACCCTGTTTTGAGAATTTTCTAGTTTTAGAATATGAAAGCAACCAACAAAAAAATGTTTATTTTCCTTTGGTGGCAATTTGTGAACGATTATTTAATCAACTCCCTGAAAAAAGTGTTCACTTTAGTGTAATAGGCTTTTTGCCTGCGGGTTTAGACCCACATGCGCCTTTAGCAGAAACACCAAACCCATATTTACTGGATCATTTACCTGAAATTATTGCCAAGGCCCCATTTGACCTGACTAGTTATTTACAGATGATTCCCCCTTTTTGGATGCTGGGTGATGAATTAATCGGGCAAATGGATGCATTAAAAACCCTTTATAATGAGGGGCACGTCGTTTGGGGCGTGATTGTACAGGCCAACAACCTATTGTTTAAAGATGAAGAATATGCCTCTTGTCCTGCTGAAATTGTCTATGACCCAACAGGAAAAACTGACCATTTATCTTTACGCAACATTGCCCATCGACTTTATGAATTAAAACAACAAGAATTTGATGATGGTGATAACCAGGATATTGCCCAGTATGCCAGACATTTAAAAGCCGAACATACCCGCTTTATTGGTGATGCCCCACAATCAATAACCACCATTCCACTCAAATCAGCCACCAGCTTTATTTGGCGTTTACACTTACCCAATGGCAAACTAACCTATCCATTTTTCCCTATTTTAATCAGCGACAAAACACCATTTATCACTGTTCTGCCTGCTTATTTTTGGCAAGATACAGCCTTGTATCAATCGTGGTTGGCAGAAGAAAATTCAACAGAAGAACAAGATTCAGAAAATTCTGTTGAAATATTACCTGTATTTGCGCAAGGCCAACAGCAACATTTATGGCAATTATTTTCAGAAATGTGCTATCCGCAAAAGCGCGATATACCTGCACTGATGCAAATCAAGCCCTCTACATCAAATCATTACAGTGAGGCAAATGAAAAGAGCCTGAATTTTGTTCATATGTGTCAGGCAAAAATTTGTAGCGACTATCAACGTTATGAACCAGAAATATATGAAAAAGTGGCAAAAGAACGACCTGATGGACAAGCCAAACATGTCAAAGAGCAAATGCAGGCACAACTGATCCACCAACATGATTTTAGTTATTTACTGGCTGAACTTGAGAATCAGGATTTTAATGCTCAATTAAAACAAAAAGGACTACCTAAAGCCGCAGAAATGCTGAAAAAACATAAACTCAGTCAGGTTGAGTTGAATTATTTAATCGCGTTTCTGCATCAGTCTGTTTCCCAACCCCAACATGAAACCACTGCCCTGTTATACCTTGCTTATCTTTATTTACAGGGTCAGTATTTAGCTCAGGACCTCAAAATAGCCCAACGTTTTATTGGCCTGGCTGCAATAAATGATTGGCGAGCAATATATCTTCAGGCGGAGATTGGCTTGGTGGCCCCTGATCTAATCAGGTCTCGCATGTATCAGGAAGTGACATCACAGACAGCTCAAGTGGTGTTATCCAATATTGAGCACCATGCTTATTTACACAAACTGATTGATGATTTTTTAGATCATGCCATGGTTAAAAAAGAATATGTCCGTTCATTGCTACAAACCGCCAAAGAAAAAGGTCATCCTTTGGCTCAACAACGGCTGACCACTTTAATTGCACAAGGTAAATTGCCACCGTATGCCACGCCTCGCTACCAAAATGTCATCACATGGCTGGAATACCACATCGCTCAGGATCAGCAAGAACAAAGTGCTCCACAACCAGAAACTCAAGTACAGGCATCTTCTTTTATCTTTGAAAGACCTGCACTCAGTGCCTTTATCATTTTCGTAATCATCATCTTGATTAAACTGTTATAAACAATTCATAGCCAATACCGAATGGAATGTAGAATAAGTTTTTCCATTCGGCTTATTGGTTTACATATATCAATCAAATCCGTCCCACTTCAAGATAAGGAATTAAATTCTTGTCAAAATTTGGACGAGGATCAACCTCAAAACTGATAAATCCGTGCATACCTGTCAAGCGTTCCCCTTTGTAAAACTGATTCAATTGATAACGCGGATCTTTATGGGAAAGGGTGAAACTCACCACACCAACGTCACGTTTTTTTGACATCGTATAAGCATCCTCAAGCATAAGATGGTGTAAAGCCAATGACTCTGGATGACACAATAAGCTATGCAGCACATGATATTTCATTGAATCCCCAAGTTTGGGCAATGGCATACTTTTCGTGATCAAGGTAGAGAGATTATAAAATGGCCGTAATACACCGATCACAGGGCTGTAATGTAAGATTTTGGTCTGTTTAATTTGATGCTGGTCCCATAAACCAAACATTCCCACCAACTTCTGATTTTGAAAATACAGTATAAAATCCGATAAATTTAAGCCTGAAAAATAATGATGCTCCTGCAATAGCTCCTCAAATTGATAGGCGGGAATAAAATTATAATGCTGCGCCATTTCCGCAATAAAATTGTTCATTGCTGGAATGTGTTCTGGCTGTGCAATACAAGGCTGAATATCCTTGATATTGTTATTCTGAACCGTTCGATTCAAAAAATTAACGACCTTTCTTTTTGAACCTAGATCAGTCAGGGTTAAGGTTTCAATCAGCCCCTCATCATAATAATCAGGCATGCCTGTCTTGCCTGTCTGCATTGCAGCGCGGGCAGCATAATTATCATTAAAGATAATGATCTGGCTAAAATTCGGTGCATACATGGTCTGTTTGACATGGGCACCCAAAGCTTTAACCAGCGATTTGCCACGATAGGTGTGATCAACACGTAAATCACTGGCATATCTAAAATTTTGGATTTTCTGATTGACATAACATGGTCGATACCCGTTGCTATAACATGCCACTTTTTTCTGCTTTTCCTGATCCTCTATCAGTACATGCAATTTATGTCGATACAGAATATCCGAGGCTTTAAAGTAACTCGGTTCACGCTGAAAACTGATTTTTACACCCTTGGTTGTCATTGGCACAGCAATTAACTCTCGTAATGCCTGATCATCCTGCAAGGTTGCTTCACGGGTGATTAGAGGGTTTTCTATTTGTGGTAATGCTGGATTAGTTGTCATTGAAAACTCTCTGTTGTTGATGTTGAGTCGACACCAGATCATTCAAATCACCCATCTGGTCTAATAGCTGATAAACAAACACCACTTCATCCTGTTCATTTACCGTTTGATGTGTCTGTACATCCAATAATTTTTGTTCAGTATTGAGTAAGTCAAAAGTGGTTTTGGTGCCCAGCTCAAATTCTTTACGGGTATAAACCAGTGCAATTGATGCCGCATCAATCGCATTTTTCAGCGCATCCTTATTTTGTTGAATGCTACGAAGTTGTGCGTAAGTGGTTTGGGCACGCTGATTTAAATCCAGTTCCAGGCTTTTAATTTTCTGCTTCGCCAACTCTACATCGGCCTGGGCTTTTTTGATGTTGGCACGGTTCAGCCCATCGTCATACAGTGGCACATTTAACTGCACGCCGACCATATAGTTATTGCTTTCAGAACCAATATAGCTCGCTTCATGCTGCGAGCCTGCGCGGCTGGTCAACATCACTGTTGGCCACAGTTCCCGTTTTACCAAGGCAAATTGCTTTTCGGCAGCCTGTTTTTCATATTTGGCCTGCATCAAGGCTGGATGATTTTTGGTTTTTGTCAAAATATCATCTAAATGACTGGAAATTTTAGGTAAGTTGGTCATTGCCACGAGACGGTCTGGCTGTTCACCTGTAATTTGATAAAACTGCGCCTCACTCACACTAAGATTCGATTGTGCCTGTGTCACATCTGCCTGCCCCTGAGCCACCTGTGCCAAAACCTGTGCCAAATCTGCACGGGTAATCATGCCCACATCAAAACGCCGTTGTGATTCATATAAAGAACGTTGTAAATTCGCCAGTGTTTTCTTTCTCAGTTCCAGAATCGCCTGTTTTTTCAGTACATCTGTATACACCATCACCGTGTTTAAAATGGTTTCCGATCTTCGGTCTGAAAGACCCTGAGACTGTGCAGAAAGCTGATTCTTGGCAACCTCAATCCCTAATCGATGCCTACCCGAGGTATATACAGGATAATCCAGTTGTAATTGCAGGCTTCGACCTTTTCGGTTGCCCTCAGTCGGGAACATCACGCCTGTGGGTGTTTCAACCCGTTCATAATCCAGTTGCCCAACCAGATTCAGCTTAAGCCCATCTCTCTGTCGCGCCTGCTCAAGCATCGCGGTTGACTGATTTACACTTAAACGGCTCATTTCCAACTGACTTTCATGTTTTAAACTTGCAGATAATGCCTCATCCAAAGTCATGGCATTGACTGAACTTGAAAGCAGCAAAATACCGAAGTATATGGCGGATTGGTATATTGAAACCTGCTTTCGGAAATAGTTATCCCTGATCTTCATAGCTGTTCCAGACTATTCAGGGTAATTTTCTTTAAGGGTTCGGGTTTGATATTCCCCTCAATAATGCCATCAAACATCACCAGTTTTTTATAGGCATCCCAGCCATTATCTGCCTGTCGAATCTGGGGTTGGTCAAGCTGCCCCAGATTACGTGCCAATTCATAGTGGAAATTTTCACGTAATAAGTTGTCGATATAGGTATGGTCAACACCATGGTGAATCTCGCCCTCAAACAGCACACAATAAAAAGGCTTGGCCTGTTGCTGTGTATCCACTGCCAACAAGGAAACTGCCTTGCTATCTGCCTGATTTAAATGTGAAAGCAACTGCTGCGCTGTTTCAGGTGCCAGCTTTTCTCCCACCAGATCGACCCCAAAACGCCGTCCCTGAAACTCAAAACACGGGATTTGTCCCATAAAGCCTGTTACCCGTAGACAATCATCCAGACAGTAACGCAACAATCCATTACCAGAACTGATGATCGGACTGACCACATCGCCCTGCTTGAGTTGCCATGATGGAATAATTTGTCCCTGCTGATCTCCCTGTAAATATTCAAACTCATAAAAATGGCTTTGATAGGCTAGAGGATAATGATCATCATAAGGAATAGTGACCACTCCCTCTGTTGCCCATAGCCCCTTACCCTCAAACTGCACCCAAGGAAGTCTTTCTTTTAATTTTCTAGCCCAGTCTTTTGAACCCGCGGTATCCCAACTGGAGACCAAACTCAGCTTTGGCCATAAGATTTTAAAATCAATACTATTACCCGCATAACTTGCAGTCAAACGCTCAGCACTTTGTGGGCCATAAGGTGTTTTGACTTCTTTTAGAGAGGTTTGACGATTTCCCCAAGAACCACTTGCCAATACCTCAAGCACTTCATCACGCATAGATTCCAGCCGTTCTAACAATTGCAAGGCAAAGGTTGGACTCCACACAGAAATCATGGTCAAGTTATGGTTTGCAACCAGATAACAAATGGTGGCAAACAAGGCATCATCGGCATTGGCGGCAAACGCCACATTGCTTGGCACCGCCTGGGTAAACTTGGATAAAATACGTTTACCAATCCCCAATAAAGCACTGTCATCATTCAGGTTTTTATCTTTTAGCACCTCACGCTGGCTTTCAGGCAACCATGATACCGACCAGTAATGTGTGCCCTGCTGCAATTGAGGACATTTTCGATACAGGCTTGTCAACCACGGTGCAATGGCATGATCCAACTCATCCAGAAACAGTTGGGTATAAGGAATAAATTTAATTTGTTCACTGGAACCACTGGTTGGCTGAAAACGGACCAGCCTGCTGCTTGAAAGAGCAAGCTTTTGTTGCCGATATTGCTGTATCTGCTCTCGCCATGTGCCATAACGGGATGGTGAAAAAGCTGTGATAAACTGCTCATAGTTCTTCACCTTTTTGTCATTGGCTAAGGTCGATGACTGTAAAATTGAATCCAGTACTTGACGCTGAACCTGTTCCAACTGGTTGAAACCATTTCTAAATTTTTGGTCAGCATTCTCACACCAATGCTTTAAGATGAGATGCGAACCTGAAGTCAGCCATGATTTATATTTCATTGCATCACTCCGTGGCGATTTTCCTGTTTGACCACAAGCGCTTCGTATTTTCCCTTACTCACAGGTTTGGTCATTAATTTTACAGGAAAACGTGCAAGGTCTTTCCATCCCAAACGTCCAAGACATGGCAGTTCTGTCCCTGTTGTCCAGGTGGGATTTTTCTGCTCAAAGAAATGGATTTTAGGATTCTTTTCCCTCATTTCCTCGGTGATGGGAGCCACCTCACCTTTTAATGGTTGATAGTCATCACCAAAATTTAACAAGCCAACTTCCCTGTCGTAATACTCGCTAAAAAAGTTTTCGCAATAATGTTCGACCACAGTCGATAAATGCTGGTTTTCATCTTGTATATTTGGGTAGTACACATAGTAATTATTCGCAAGCAATAAATAGGTTTTATAACCTTTTGAGATCAGTAACCAATACAACTCATTAAAAGGATATCTGATCCTTAGCTTGACCATTAACTTAAACATGGTGCTTTGCAGTGTTCGGGTTCCCCAAAATGCTTTCAAAATCACAGTATCTCCACTAAACAGCACCGTATAATCCTTACCATTTAAGTAAAAATGCTGAACCGCAACTGTGGAGAATCCAACAACCTCATGGGTTTCTGAATGAAAAATTAATATGGCGCCACTTTTCTTTTTAAAATCCTCAACGAAAATTGAGAACTTGGTATTTTCATAATACTGTTCATAAATCGAATACATGGCTTTTAATCGGTCAATATCAATTTTCTCTTTTTCAATATACTGACCATAGGTGGTTTCTTTACCGTTCAACTTTGAAATGAGTTTATAAGTCTTATTAATCATAACTTCATCCTTTAAAATTTGGACATGAGTTCACCTATTCCCCTAAAAGGGAAATAAAAACCCATATCAATATTTTTGTTTTATTTAGGCATATATAAATATGCGCTATTCTAATTTTCCATGATCTGAAAAATTACCCTCTGGGATTACACATCTAAATATCCATTTTTTTTGCCCTATCCATAAAAATTGTAAGAAATGCGGTAATAAACATAATGATCGAGAGCATACGCAATAAATCATTAAAACTTGAGGTTAAAGCCTGATAATGAATATCACGATAAATAACACTGAGCGCGATTTGCTGTGCGTTTGCCCCAAGCTCCTGATACTGCGCCGTAAGCTGATCAAGCCGTTCTATAAACATCCAGTTTTGCGGTGTCATGTATTGATTCAATTGGGTGACGTGTAACGCGGTCAGCCAGTCGAGTGAGGAATTGATGAGTGCCAACCCCACGGCCCCTCCAATATTTCGCATCAGGTTATAAATGCCACTTGCATCTGCCACCTTGCTGATGGGTAAAGTGCTCATGGCTAAATGCGACACCACAATCAGGCAAATCATCAAACCAATGCCACGATAAATTTGTGGCCAGAACATAAAGTCGTAGTCACTATGGATACTTAAATGGGAGTTTAGCCAGACGCCAAATCCAGCCAGGATCATGCCGACAAAAACTGTTTTTCTGGTATCAAAATTGGGAATTAACCATGCCAGCAGTGGTGCGAAACAGAACATGACAATGCCTGTCACCATCATGACATGACCGATTTGGCTACTGTTCATTTCCCGAACCTGCCCGAGAAAGACGGGAATCATATAGCCCAAACCATAAAGTGCCATTCCAATTACAAAGGTGGTGATTGAGCTTAGGGTGAAGTTTTTATTCTTAAAAACACTCAAATCCAGCAGTGGTTTAGGTTGGGTAAAACTACGAGAAAAGAAAATCAGGCCGCCAATAACACAGATGATAAATGCGATACGGACACCTGTATCCACAAACCAGTCATGGCGGGCGCCCTCATCCAGAAAGTACTCCAATCCACCCAGAAACATCGCCATGCCAATCAGGCTAAACCAGTCCATTGTTTTGATTAAGGAATAATTGGCACGATCAATATTTGGCCCTGAGAAAATAATCGTGGCAATGATAATTCCAGGAATAATATTGATCAGAAACATCCAGTGCCATGAAAAGTTATTGGTTAGCCAGCCACCAATAGTTGGACCAATGGCAGGTCCCAAAGTGCTGACCATCCCAAAAAGCACCAATGGTAATGAACGCTTGGCTTCAGGAAAAAGTAGATACAACGCTGTCATGGAGGTTGGGATCATTCCACCGCCCATAAAACCCTGTATGCCCCGAAAAACCAGTAAGCTTTCCAGATTCCAGGCCAAGGCACACAGCAATGAACTGATCGTGAATCCAACCGCACAAATTGTGTAATAAATACGGGTCGATAAAACCCTGGACACAATGCTGGACATCGGGATGGCAATGATTTCAGCAATTAAATAAACGGTCTGGACCCAAGTCACTTCATATCGGCTTGCACTCATGCCCGCCTGAACCTCATTTAATGAACTTGCCACAATTTGAATATCAAGAATTGCCATAAAGTTGCCAAAAATCATGGCAATGAACATCACCCATGCAATTTTGGGTGCAAAAACCCACTCATTATTCAAATGCTGATTCATATTGTTATTCCTAAAATATTTTTATTATTAGGTTCTTAGGTCAACTGTGGCACTGACGGACATTCCAGGTTTAATCAGGTCGATATGTGGACTTGAATCAAGGGCAATCCGAACAGGTATACGCTGCACCACTTTATTAAAGTTGCCTGTGGCGTTGTCTGGTGGCATCAATGAGAACGTTGCGCCAGATGCTGGAGAAAAACTCTCAATTTTCCCTGTATAGCTCAGACTTGGATAAGCATCCATTTTTAGGACAACTTTCTGACCAATATGCATTTTTTCAATTTGTGTTTCTTTAAAGTTTGCCTGAACATACAAACTATTCTCAGGAATAATCGCCATCAAACGAGTTTGTGGAGAAACACGCGACCCTTTTTGTATTGCAAGGCTTCCCACCTTACCATCCACTGGACTGATAATTTTTGAGGAATTCAGGTCAATACGATAAAGGTCCAAAGTTGCATTGGCATTTTGAACATCTGCCAGAAGTTGTGCCCGACTTGCCTGTAAACTGCCTAATTGGGCTTCGGCAGAATTGACTGTCGCCTGTGCCTTATTTAACTGGGCTTGAGCCGCCAGATATTGAGACTGGACGTTATCAAAATTTTGTCGGGTAATCACACCATCTTTTAATAAATCCTGATAGCGGGAATAATCCTTTTTTAAACGGTTTAAATCAGCCTGTGCAGCCAATACGCCACTATTTGCCTCACTAATACTCGATTTTGCTGATTTTTCATTTTGCTGTTGTACTGCCAACGCTGCCTGTTTTAATGTGACCATCGAGCGTGCCTGATCATAACGGGCCTGATAATCCCGATGGTCCAATACCGCCAGAGTTTCCCCTTTTTTGACCACTTGATTATCATTAATGATCAACTCCATAACCTCACCTGAGATTTTAGGCATGACCCAGGTCACATCAGCCTGCACATAGGCATTATCTGTAGACTGATAAAATCGAAATACAAAAATATAATATATAATACCGAGAATCAGGCATAACATAAGCACTGTAAAAACAGTCCAAGTTATTTTCTTACGACTGTGGAAATTAATATCCGTTTCCGTCTGAACCAAGGCTTCCATATTTTTTCCGTTCTTTCTAATATAAAATTTTTTATTTTGACCCCAATTAATTTGGGTAAATATATAACTTTTATTTAGCTGTCTAAATAAATAGTTACATATTCCAAAGTGACGCAAATTATCATTCTCACTGTCACAAAGTGTCATTGACTATTTTTACATCTTATTTTCCAATTCATGCCAATGCTTTATATAAAATGGAAATTTCTTCTAATTTTGAATAACCATACATAGTATCGTAATGTTCCAGTAAGGACACAGCATCTATTTATAGCTATATTATTGTTAATATTAAAATTATTAAATTTAAATATTGACTAAAAAAGTCTTATCAGAGCATTTAAAATAGTAGATAAATGATTATTTATTACATTTATTAAAATCTTAATTCATTATAAGAAATGTTTATAGAAATGTAACTATTCACATAATTTGGCCTTTATCTTCTAAATTAACACTTTAAAATAATCCAAATTGTCTTCTAGCAGACAAATTGAACTTGGAAAAATAAATAAGATCATTAAATCTACAAGAGACGCGGCTATTAGCATACCTTTCCACTATTGTCTAAACATTAAAGCTTGTTTTTTAAGTCATTGTTTAAGTAGTGCTATTTTTACTAGAGAAAATTATGATAACTTTTCTGGGATGAATTGTTACAGTAGAACACTTTCTAAAAAATTTGACAAAAACATATCAAAGGAAAAAACGGTTATGGATTCTGGATTGATCACACTGTTCTTGCCGATTGCCCTGGCAATTGTTATGGCTGGAATGGGACTGGAGTTAACTTTAAAGGATTTTGCGCGGGTAAGTAAGCATCCTAAAGCGGTGTTAATCGCTCTATTTTGCCAATTGATTCTATTGGTGGGAATCGCATTTTTAATTTGTAAAATATTAGCCTTACCTCCTCTTTTAGCGGTTGGCTTGATGCTGTTAGCGGCCTCTCCAGGAGGAACCACAGCAAACCTGTTTAGCTATTTATACAAAGGTGATATTGCCCTTAATATTACATTGACAGCCATTAACGCAATTATTGCTGCCGTGTTTTTGCCTTTTATTGTAAATTTTGCAATTCTGCATTTTATGAATGAGGGTCAGCATGTCGGACTACAATTTTCGAAAGTTTTACAGGTCTTCCTGATTATTCTGGTGCCTGTGGCGATCGGTATGCTGATTCGACACTATGCGCCCCATCTTGCAGAAAAGCTGAATCGCCCTGTACGAATTTTTGCAGTGGTTTTCTTACTCATCATTATTTTGGGTGCCATCTTTAAGGAAAGAAGTAATCTGGTTGAATATATTGGGCAAATTGGCTTGGCGACAGCATTATTCTGTGCAATCAGCCTGTTAATTGGCTATTTTGTACCACGAATTATGGGAATTAATTCCTATCAGGCACGTGCATGTGCTTTTGAAATTGGAATTCATAACAGTACATTGGCCATGACCATTGCACTTACCATTATGGCAAGTACAACCATCGCGATTCCTGCTGCTGTGTACTCTATTTTTATGTATATCTTTGCGACTATTTTCGGAATGATGATTACCAAATTTGGATCTAAAGAAAGTTTAGCCAGCTAATTTTTAATTTCGCTTTTAAAAACAGCGTATAGATTTATACGCTGTTTTTTATTTCTTTATTATTAATAACCAATTGAATTTTATAAATTAATCTAAATTTTAAAATATTTTTTGATTTGAATTTATAAATTTTAATTAGGCTATTTACAATCGGGCTAAAAAAGAAACCTTATTGCAAAAATAAGATTTCTTTGCGAATCAGCTTAGGACTTGAAATAATTTAATGGTAATTTCAGGTAACGAACTCCATTGGATTCTGGTTCAGGAAAACGTCCTGCATCCATATTGATTTGAATAGAGGGCAGAATCAATTTGGGCATTGTTAATGTCGCATCACGCGCCTGACGCATATGCACAAAATCCTGTTTAGCTGTTATGGCATTTAAATGAATATTGCCCTGCTTTTGTGCTTGAATACTGGTTTCACACACAAACTCAGTTCTCCCATCAGGCTTATAATCATGGCAAAGAAAAACGCGTGTCTGTTCAGGTAACTTATAAAGCTGCTGCACAGAATCATATAAGACTTCCGCACTCCCCTCTGGAAAGTCACAGCGTGCTGTCCCATAATCAGGCATAAACAATGTATCACCGACAAAAACTGCATCACCAACCACATAACTTAGACAGGCTGGCGTATGACCTGGTGTTGGAATATTGTAGGCATCCAACTCACCAATCTTAAAATGTTCATGATCCTTAAATAGGTAATCAAAGGTTTGATGGGTAT
This sequence comes from Acinetobacter thutiue, assembly GCF_030385805.1. Lineage (NCBI taxonomy): Bacteria > Pseudomonadati > Pseudomonadota > Gammaproteobacteria > Moraxellales > Moraxellaceae > Acinetobacter > Acinetobacter thutiue. The sequence goes on along the minus strand of NZ_JAUDZE010000001.1, from coordinate 481,441 downwards.
TAAAATATTTAAGATCAATATGATAGATTGCACTAAAAGTTTCCTGCACAATTGCAATCTTTTCACTCATGGCAATTTTTCCACCCAACCTGCTTTTTAAATATTGCGAAGCGGTTAAATGATCCGCATGAACATGAGTTTCTAAAATCCACTCCACCTTGAGCTGATTTTCTTCAATGTATTGAATAACTTCATCTGCACCCTGAGTCGATGTTGAGGCAGATGCCGCATCATAATTCAACACACTGTCAATAATTGCGCAAACCCGTGTACCTGGATCAGTGACCACATAGCTGAACGTGTTGGTATCCTGATCAAAGAAAGCCTTGACTTGAGGATGTTGCATAAGTATATCTCCTATCGTTCAGCCCATAAGCGATGTATAAACATTCCAAACATCATTGCAGCAATAAAATACCAGGCTTGTGAATAACCCAGTCCAATTAAAGTAATTGCAGGTGCTGGACAAATACCTGCAATTCCCCAGCCGATACCGAACAGTACAGCCCCAATCATCAGTTTTTGGTCAATTTGGTTATTGTTGGGTAATAGCATCGTTTCACCCAATAAAGTTTTAGGATGTCGAATGGCTTTTTGAAATGGAATTATTGCCACCGCAATTGCACCAATCATTACGAACATCAGGCTAATATCCCAATCGCCAAGCACATCCAGAAAACCCAATACTTTTGCAGGGTTTGACATGCCTGAGATCATTAAGCCTAAAGCAAACAAACCACCAAACAGGAAAGCAAACAGGTTTTTCATGAATGGACTCCTATGACATGACGCACAATATAGACGGTGATCATTCCTGCAAGCATGAATGTCACCGTTGCAATGATTGAGCGTAGAGACAATCGGCTGATACCGCAAATACCATGCCCACTGGTACAGCCTGAACCTAAACGTGTTCCAAAGCCAACCAAAAGCCCTGCTACAATTAAAGTGAGGGGTGAGGATTCAATCACAATTTCAGGTTTTACAAATAATTGGTAAACGAATGGTGTGAGAAATAACCCCAGTAAAAACCAAAGTGCTGGACTTCCACTCAGAGACTTTGGTTGTAATAACTGGGCAAGCAAACCACTCATACCTGCAATACGACCGTTGATGTATAAATAGCCTACAACTGCAATGCCCAAAATTCCACCACCGATCAATGCTAAGAGAATACTAGACATCATTCCACCATATAATATTATATGTTTTTATATTATGTTAATTAGGTGATAAAGCAAAGTCATTTTTTACGTATCTTTTAACCAATTGATTATTAGTATGTTATTAAAAATCAGATAGAACTTTTTCGACAAACCAAAGTGGAAATTCAGTCATATTCTCATTAAGTTTTAACACTTCGGCTTGTTCAATTTCCGCTAGAAAAGCAGCCTTTTCACCATCAGATGAATTATCAAATAAATAAGTTCGATCTGTGACTTCGACTGCCTGCATAAGCAAATCCAGGCTACGATAATAGCGATCACGAATCTTTTGTTCTGGTACAGGATGCCCACCTGTACTTACCCGATACTGGACACGTGCGATATTAATTTCAGGATTCACTGTTGCAACATAATATAAATATGTTTTAAACCCTTGTTCCTGTGCATCTTTTAAAAATTCAACTTTACTGATGTGAGACATTACCGTCTCAAAAGTAAAACTGATCTTTAATCTTAAAAATTCTAAACGAATAAAATCAATGATTCGGGCTGCAAGATAAGAATCGACATCAACTTTTGCAAAACGGATTTGTCTCTCGGCAAATAATTCAGGTTCCTGACTCAATAAATCACATATTTGTTGGTTTATCTTTTTCTTTTTGGTCTTTAAAAAATCAATGAGTTTTTCGACATCCAGCAACTCATGATAACTATTCAGATCAAGAATTTGTGTTTGATTTAAAACTTTTTCAAGCTCATCTGCATTTAAATATGCCCCAATATGTCGGGGCAATAAATAGTCCTTGATGGTACTTTTTCCAGAACCATTTGGTCCTGCAAACATACGAATACGCGGCTGTCGCATATCTCTAAACAGTCACAGACTTTTTCTTACGTTTGAAGATACGTTGAGAAGTTGCAAGTGATTGATACGATGTTGAAAGATCTTGTAGTACTTTGATCTCACCATTAGGAAACCGCTTTAACAATTGACGATCTTTTACATAAACAACTTCAGAACATTCACTTGCTTGCTTAAAGGCATTGCGGAACGCTTGTATAGCAAGGTCAGGAAGATGATCTTCTTCTTGCATACTCATTTGCATGATTGTAAAAGCTGTCATTGATGACTCCTCCGCATGATTGCTGCTTATAGCTATACTAACATAAATGCGGATTTTGTCTAATTTTGCAGCACCAGTTAACCAACTAAATCCTCAATACCAATTAATTTAGGTAATTTTTCAATTAGCTTATTTAACTCCGTATTTGCTGGTGAAATACAGCCTGTATAGTGACTTAAACGTGTTACCGTACCATCGGGACGTTTCCACCAGAAATATGCACTTGGCTGATCTGTTGCGGTTTGCTGGCATCCTGTAGTCTTTACATTCGCTCCTGTTTCAGGACGATAAGTTTGTAATTCTTGTTGAAGCTTCTTATAAACAGATGGGCTTACTGTTAAATCTTGGGTACCCGTTACTTTTGTATATTGTTTCCCATCAAAATGCACCGCTCCAGACGGAGAAATTTCCACTGAATAAATTGGACAGGCACCAAAACATGGGCTAGATGAATAGCGAATGGTTTCCTGCGCCGTATCTTGAGTTTGCTGTGGTGTAGATGCACAACCCACTAATGTAAACGTAAAAAGACCCGCGATTAATAATTTTTTCATTTGTTGATCCGTTATAAAGTATGTGGTTCAAATTTAACAAATAGTGAAATTTTTGTCATTTATATTGATGTTAAAATATTAATATTTCACTAATTTTACTTAGGCTATTTAACTATAATTGATGTAAAGCAAAACGGATTAAAACTAGTGAGAATTTTGTGATTGCAGAATTAATCGGGCAAGTTCCAGATCATCAGCATAGGTAATTTTAATATTGTCTGAACGACCTTGCACCACTTGTACAGGCTGATTGATGTATTCTAAAGCACTTGCCTCATCAGTAATTACAATGTCATTAGCTAATGCTGTTTCAAGCGCATTTTTTAATATCTTTAATTTTGCCATCTGCGGGGTTTGTGCCTGCCACAACAATTCACGGCTGACTGTTTTCTCAATCTGATTTCCAGTGTGTACCTGTTTTAAGGTATCACGAACTGGAATTGCTAAAATTGCACTTTGGTTATGTGTTATTGCAGTATTAACCAATAGCTGTAAATTTTCCTGAGTCACACATGGACGTGCCACATCATGCACCAATACCCAATCATCTTCATGAGCAATTTCAGATAAATAAATGAGTGCATTCAGTACAGAATGAACACGCTCTGCACCACCCAAGCAAAAATGCAATTTATCTTTATGCTGAAAAGAAAGTGTTTTAGCAAAATGATCCTGTTCACCAATTGCAAGCACACATCCTGCTAAATCCAAGCTATTAAGACGATTTACAGTATGTTCAAGTACAGTATGGTTTTGAATATATTGATATTGTTTTAATTCGGTTTTTGAAAAACGACTGCCCGAACCTGCTGCTGGCACAACCGCCCATAGCCTAGTCTGGGTTTTCATTGGTTGCGACATCTACTTTTGCATTTGGATCAATATAAATTGGTTTGTAATGGGTACTGATGGTACTCATTTGCACAAAAGTTTCATGTGGTTTAATTAAACCCAAGTCAAGACGTGCATGTTCTTCAATGGCTTCAGAACCATTTTTCAGGTCAAAAACCTCTGCCGCTAAAATACGGTTACGTTCCTTTAGCTCAGTATTGATTTCTGCTTGCTGCTTAATTTGCTGGGTTAAAGCCTGATGAGGGAAATAGCCTCCCTCACCCAGCCAAAATTGATACTGTAAACTTGCAACCAAAGCAATTACAAGCAACAGAATCAATTTACTCGAAGTCGATCGAAATACATCTAGCATGAAAAACTCCCCACATCCCTCTTGAAAGGAAAACCTGTCACAAATTCTATAGGATTCTGAATTCGTGAAGTTTTTCTCTTTTGTAAAGAAAGGCTCTCAAGAAGTTTTAACATGACTAAAGCTTGACCTTATTTTAGACCTTTGAACTCAGCCTTACCACGATAAGCGGCATGGGTTAATTCTTCAATGCGAAGCAATTGGTTGTATTTCGCAACACGGTCCGAACGACAAAGTGAACCTGTCTTGATTTGACCCGCTGCTGTACCGACTGCCAAGTCAGCAATGGTTGAATCTTCAGTTTCACCTGAACGGTGCGAGATTACAGTGCTGTAACCATTTGCTTTCGCCAGGTAGATCGCATCCAGAGTTTCACTTAATGTACCAATCTGGTTGTACTTGATCAGAATAGAGTTACCGACTTTCTCATCAATACCACGTTGTAAAATTTTAGGATTAGTTACGAATAAATCGTCACCCACCAACTGGATTTTATCGCCAAGAATTGAAGTCAGGTAGCTCCAGCCTTCCCAGTCAGACTCATCCAGACCATCTTCAATCGAGATGATTGGGTATTGATTTGCAAGACCAGCAAGGTAATCAGCAAATTGATGGCTGGTAAATGCACGGTTACCTTCACCCTCTAAAACGTACTGACCATTTTTGTAGAATTCTGAAGATGCACAATCCAATGCAAGCATCATGTCTGAACCTGCTTTATAGCCAGTCAATTCAATCGCCTGTAAGATCACTTGAATAGCTTCTTCGTTAGAGCGTAAGTTTGGCGCAAAACCACCCTCATCACCCACAGCAGTATTTAAACCCTGCTTTTTCAATACTGATTTCAACGCATGGAATACTTCTGCGCCTGAACGCAATGCTTCAGCAAATGAAGTAAAGCCGACTGGCTCAATCATGAATTCCTGAATATCAACAGTGTTGTCAGCATGCTCACCACCGTTCAGGATGTTCATCATTGGTACAGGCATAGTCAATGTTGTTTGACCACGTAGGTTAGCAATGTACTGGAACAATGGAAGTTTTTGTTCAGTTGCCGCAGCACGGGCCGCAGCCAAAGATACCGCCAAAGTTGCATTCGCACCTAATTTTTCTTTGTTTTCAGTACCGTCCAATGCGATCATCTTGTCATCAAGCAATTTTTGCTCAAACACATTTTGACCCACAAGTAGCTCATGAATTGAGCTATTTACATTTTGAACAGCAGTACGAACACCTTTACCCAAGTAACGTGACTTGTCACCATCACGCAGTTCCAAAGCTTCACGAGAACCAGTTGAAGCACCAGATGGTGCACATGCACGACCAACAACCCCAGATTCCAAAATTACGTCTGCTTCGATGGTTGGGTTACCACGAGAGTCCAAAATTTCACGTGCACGGATGTCAACGATTTGGCTCATGAACAATTCCTCTGTTGAATGAATAAAAAGATGCAAATGAATGCATCAATGGGTATCTAACTTTTTGAATCCTTTAACCAAAGTATCCAATTCTTTTAATTGCGCCAAGAATGGCTCAAGCTGTGATAAACGCAAGGCACATGGTCCATCGCATTTTGCATGTTCAGGGTCTGGATGTGCTTCAAGAAATAATCCTGCCAAGCCCGTTGCCATACCTGAACGCGCTAAAGTCGTGATTTGGGCACGGCGACCACCAGCGGAATCTGCACGACCACCTGGTGTTTGCAAAGCGTGGGTCACATCAAAAAATACGGGCACGTTCATTTCTTTCATGATGTCAAAGCCCAGCATATCAACCACAAGGTTGTTATAGCCAAATGCTGAACCACGTTCACAAAGTATAAGTTTGTCATTTCCCGCTTCCAGACACTTATGCAGGATATGGCGCATTTCATGTGGGGCAAGAAACTGTGCCTTTTTGATATTGATAATGGCTTGGGTTTTTGCCATTGCCTCAACAAGGTCAGTCTGGCGACTGAGGAATGCGGGAAGCTGAATAATGTCGGCAACTTCGGCAACAGGTGCTGCCTGATACGGTTCATGGACATCAGTAATGATTGGGACATTAAACTGTTTTTTAATCTCACCCAGCCATTCAATGCCTTTTTCCAGGCCAGGTCCACGAAACGAGTTCAGGCTGGAACGGTTGGCTTTGTCAAAACTCGCTTTAAACACATAAGGAATGTTTAATCGTTTACAGATATCAATATAAGTTTCAGCAATCTCAAACGCTAAATCTTTTGACTCAAGTACATTCATTCCGCCAAATAATACAAATGGCAAATGATTTGCCATTTGTATATCGCCTAAACGTACAACTTCTTGTGGTTTTAATTGTGACATTTAAACTTTCCCAGTTTATCTAAGTCTATATTATTTACTCTTTTGATGCTGTTTCTTTGTAGCGTCAATAAAACTGGCAAATAATGGATGACCATCACGTGGTGAGCTTGTAAATTCTGGATGGAATTGTACCGCAATAAACCAAGGATGTTCAGGAATTTCTACAGTTTCAACCAAATGTTGTACTGAAGAATAGCCTGAAATCTTCATACCCGCCTGTTCTATGGTCTCAATAAAGCGATCATTCATTTCATAACGATGACGATGACGTTCAATAATTTCTGATTGACCATAAATTGTACGAATTTTTGCACCATCAACCAATTCAGACTTTTGTGCACCCAAACGCATGGTGCCACCCAAGTCTGACTCAAGACTACGGTGTTGTAATTCGCCACGCTCATCCAACCATTCAGTAATTAAGCCAATGAGTGGATATTTGGTGGAACGGTTAAATTCGGTTGAAGTTGCTTCTGGCAATCCTGCAACATGGCGTGCATATTCAATCACCGCCAATTGCATCCCTAAACAGATGCCCAGAAAAGGAACCTTGTTTTCACGCGCATATTGAATGGCACGCATTTTCCCCTCAGTACCACGCTCACCAAAACCACCTGGAACAAGGATTGCGTCAGCCGTTTCAAGTACCGAAATATCCTGACCCTCTAAAGATTCAGCATCGACATAGTCAATCTGTACTTTAACGCGGTTTTTAATACCTGCATGTAAAAGTGCTTCATTTACAGATTTATAGGCATCAGGTAACTCAACATATTTACCGACCATTGCCACGCGAACGGTGTATTCTGGATTGAGTAATGCTTCAACCACATTATCCCAGTCTTCAAGATTGGCTTCTGGCAGATCGTTAAAGCCAAAACGTTCACAGATTAAATCATCGACATTTTGTTCATAGAAATTGCGTGGAATTTGATAAATGGTTTTTGCATCTGGACATGCAATGACTGCACGCGCCTCTACATTGGTAAATAGTGCAATTTTACGGATAGTATCCGCATCAACTTCATGTTCAGTACGGCAGATCAGGATATCTGGCTGGATACCAATTGAAAGCAGCTCCTTAACAGAGTGCTGGGTTGGCTTGGTTTTTAGTTCAGCCGCAGACTTAATATATGGCAATAAGGTTAAGTGCATCAGCATGGTACGTTTATGACCCAGCTCAACCATAAGCTGACGTACCGATTCCATAAATGGAAGTGATTCAATATCACCTACTGTACCGCCAATCTCAACGATTGCAACGTCATAACCCTCGCCTGCGCGAAGTACACGTTCCTTAATATTATCGGTAATGTGCGGAATCACCTGAACTGTACCACCCAAGTAGTCACCACGGCGTTCTTTATTGAGTACGTCCTGATAAACACGACCACTGGTGAAGTTGTTCAGTTTGGTCATTTTGGCACGACGCAGGAAACGTTCGTAATAGCCCAAATCTAAGTCAGTTTCAGCACCATCCTCTGTGACGAAAACTTCACCGTGCTGGAATGGGCTCATGGTACCTGGATCGACATTAATATATGGATCCATCTTTACCATCGTGACTTTTAAGCCACGAGCTTCCAAAAGTGCGGCAACAGAAGCAGCAGAAATACCTTTACCTAGTGATGAAACCACACCACCAGTGACAAAAATAAAATGGGTCATTGAGTTTCTCGTACAATCGAGCCGAAATCGGCCTACAATGTTGGGCAATTTTACTGTACTCTGCACCAAGAAAGCAAAGTCAAACCGCACCAATTCAAAGAACTATAAACAATCGACTATTCTATCAGCATTTTCGATAAAATTTTATGGGATTTGTGGATTTTTCATCCATATATGATATTTGGCTGATCAATAGCATGGAACAAATACCGCAATTTCCCCCCAGATTTACTGTCATTTTATTTTAAAATAGCGCTTTCCCAGCAAGCATTTATAAAATATCAACAAAGCCGATAAACCGTAGGGATTTCTTCACCTCGTTTTATTGCTATAATCCGTGCTGTCCTTATTCAATATGTTGTTTTAGCAATGGCAAATAAAAAACTTTTAATTTGTGCAGCACTTGCGACTGGCCTTTTATTAACTGCTTGTGTGAAAAAAGAAGAACCGAAAGAAGAGCAGCAAGAACAGGCAACTGAGACACAAACGACTCAGCCACAACCTGAACCTGAAAAAATTCAGGAATTTGAGTCTCTAGAAAGTGCGGAACCAGCACCTGAGCCAGTGATTGAAACAAGCCGTGAGGAAACACCAAATACGACCACTGAAATTCGTCGTGAAACACGCCCTACTCAGGCACAGACTTCTACAGATACAAGCACTCAACCTGAAACGCCACGTACTGAACAGCCTAAACCAGCAGTTCAGGCTGAGCAAAAGCCTGCTAAAATAGAACAACCAAAAACTGAACCTGTAAAAGCTCCAAAGCCATCGACACCAGCCCAAAGTGAAGATGATGCTGTTGCTGCCGCAATTGCCGCTGCAACCCCTGCACTGAACAATTAATTGATTGCAGTCAAAAGCCAGTTCCATTGATGCAACTGGCTTTTTTATGGGCTAAGCTTTAATCAATAGTGCCTAAAAAAGTCTGAAATCAACCGTGATGCCCACGATTTCACTGCTACTCCCTCATAAAAGCCACAATGACTGCCCTTTTTGGTAGTCACTACCACAACATTTTCCATCTGCTGGATTGCGTCTTTATAAGGTTCCAGATTTTTAATGGAACAGACAGGATCATCTTCAGCATTCAAAATCATCAGTGGAATCTTGACATTTTCAAACACATAAATCGGGTTGATGGCTTGGCAATAACTTTGATAATCCTGAAAGCCCGCCATTTCAAAATATTCTTTTTCAAACTCTTCTAAACTTGTCGTGGTGAGCACTCTTTTAAGAGAAGAAACATTGCTCCATGTATTTTGGTAAGGATGAATAAAATACTTAAATAATTTTTTAGTCATCATTTTGCTATAAAAAGGATGCACATTTTTAAAGCCGAGTTCAGTGTTATAGCCTGGACACATGGCAAAAGCAGCTTTAAACGGCGTACTTTCCCCTTGTTCGCCTAGATAACGTACCAATAAGCCAGTTCCTGCCGATGAACCCACCCCATATAAATCTGAGTTTGGGAATAATTTTTGAATATGACCAAGCTGTTCTTTTAAGTCACTGGTTGAACCAAACAGGGAAATTTGTGGTACAGGCATCGGCAGTCCTGCGTGTCCACGACGCAGACACAGGGCAATGCGCCATCCAGTATATTCATGTAAATCTTTAACCAATTCCCGCATACTTTCAGGTGTACCTGTAATGGTGTGCATGATCACAACAGTTGGCGTATCTGCGGGTAAATCATAGCCATACCATGCAATTGCAGTAACCCCACCATCCTGCATGGTCAACTGATCAATACGATCATACTCAAGCTTGATGGTTTTCTTCTTGATTAAATCAAAATATAAAAGATGAACATGGCTATTGCTGAGCCAAAAAGTTGGGCGATATTTCTGTTTTAACTGCGGCAATCTTTCCAAAACATCTTTAATTTTCCCTTGTGGGTCATAATACATTTTGGGTTGTTCAGCACCTGATACTGAATCCAGTACGTCCAAAGCTAAAACTTTAAGCTTGTTTAAAGCAGATCTGCCCATCTTCAATTACCGTCTCTGACTATGCGTTAAATGTTTGTCGCACCAATGCTGCGACCTGTTGCCCCCAAATTGCATAAATTTCTTTACTCGGATGAAAACCATCACTGGCCATCGGCAAATTCATTGCCTGAAAGCTTTCAATGTCATATTGAATAAATCTAAATTGAGTTTGTGCTGCCAACGATTGTTGTAATGTGTCATTCATTTGTTCGGCATATTTTCCAAACAGCCAAGCCAGTGGCTGAGGTAGTGCTGGAAAATGTTGCATCGGTGGTACACCTGACACAATAATCAGTTTTGGCTGGAAACGGGTTTGTATTTGAGTAAATAATTGTTTTTGTTGTTTTATCCATGTTTTGGCAGAAGTCAGTTTGGTGACATCATTCACACCTATGGAAGTCACCACCACATCATAGCTTTGTGGTTCTAGATCATGGATCGCTTTCAAAACCTGTTTTGTGGTATCACCTGTTTTGGCATGTAATTTCCACTGCAACATGAATTCACCTTGTAACTCAGCCATAATGGCACCAGATAAGGCATCCTGTTGTGTTTCCACACCAACACCTGCTGCTGCCGAATCACCGAGAATCAAAAGTGACAGGGGTTTTCCCTGTCCAATCCTACCCTCACGATCTCCAGTTGCTTCTGCCAGACGTGGTGTATTCCTACGAACTTTTGTGCCTTGTATCAGCAATACAGGTAATAATCCGAAAGTTGCAAGTTTTAACCACATCTTTATAAACTCCACATATTGGTTATACCAATTTTCAAAAGCGAGTTAAGAGCAATTTGTAAAATAATAACAATCAGCACAACCTCATAATTTTGGGGATTATCAAATGTCTGTTGTATAGGTGCTTTCTTACTTTTCACGGATGAAAAGTAAGCAAAAATCTTTCAATGATATGGATTTAGTTTGCAAGTATAGGAGTCTTTCAGGAATTATTACTTAGGCTATTTTGTATTAATTAATTTGGTTGATATTTGGCAAATCTTGCACCCATCTGTTCAGCCAATGCCGCCAAGCCACTCATTGGACGAATCATCACTTCAAAATCAATGATTTTGCCTTGTTCATTAAAGCGGATCATATCAATGCCTTTTAATGATTTTCCGCTCACATTTGCGCTAAATTCCAATACTACGTTTTCACCATCTTCAGTATAGAATTCACGGTGATAGGTAAAATCCTGAAAAACCTGAATGACATTGGTCAGGATAAAAAACACCACGTGTTTTCCCTCATAAGGTTTGTATGCCACAGGCGAATGAAAAACCACATCATCTGCCAGTAATTCATTTAAAGAGGACATATCACCTGTTTGAATCATGTGATGCCATTTTTCTAGCGATTGTTTTGTTGTTTCGAGTGTCATTTTATTTTCCTTTATCCTTAAATGTTGAAATGAGGGACATTTCCTCCTAGAGAAAATGTCCGATTCATTTATTTATACAACGGCTGCCAATTCAGCACCTTGACGAATGGCACGTTTCGCATCCAGCTCACCTGCTTCTTTCGCACCACCAATGAGATGAACATTTTTACCATCAGCCTTGAGTTGATCATACATAGCGGTATAGGATTCTTGACCTGCACAGATCACCACGTTATCGACTTCAAGTACAGTGGTGTGACCATCAACGGTGATATGTAGACCTTGATCATCCACCTTGTCATAGCTTGCGCCTGCAATCATCTTGACATTGCGGTGCTTTAAGCCTGTACGATGAATCCAACCTGTGGTCTTACCTAAACCAGCACCCACCGCAGCCGTTTTACGTTGTAACAGGTAAATTTCACGTTCAGACTGTTCCAGTTCTGGCTGTTTTAAGCCACCCACATGCGCATAAGTGGTATCAATGCCCCACTCATCATAGAATTTTTGTGGATTTAAACTGCCGCTTTCGCCCTCATGGCTTAAATATTCGGCCGTATCAAAACCAATCCCACCTGCACCAATAATGGCGACACGCTTGCCCACAGGCACACGCTCTTTCAGTACTTGGATGTAGCTCAGCACTTTTGGATGATCGAAACCCTCAAACTGCAATTGGCGTGGTGTTACACCTGTTGCAACCACAATGTCATCATAGTCCGCTTGGCTCAGTTCTTCATAAGTCACGGTATGGTTGAGCACAAGTTCAATATTGGGCTGCAACTCAATCTGACGCTTAAAGTAACGTAAGGTTTCGTAGAATTCTTCTTTACCTGGAATGGTTTTGGCAATATTAAACTGACCGCCAATCTGATTGCCTGCATCAAAAATCTTGACCTTATGACCACGACTTGCAGCATAGGTGGCAAAGCTTAAACCTGCTGGCCCTGCACCAATCACAGCAATATTTTTAACTGCATTAGTTTCTTTAAAAATCAGTTCAGTCTCATAACAGGCACGTGGATTGACCAAACAAGTGGCAATTTTCATTGAGAAGATATGATCTAAACACGCTTGGTTACAACCAATACAGGTATTGATTTCATCACTGCGCCCCTCACTGGCTTTGAGGACAAACTCTGAATCTGCCAGCATTGGACGGGCCATCGAAATCATATCGGCATGACCAGATGCTAATACATGCTCTGCCATTTCAGGCGTATTAATACGGTTCGAGGTAATCAACGGAACTGAAACAGTGCCTTTTAGTTTCTCTGTCACCCAAGTAAAGGCTGCACGAGGTACTTTGGTGGCAATGGTTGGGATACGAGCTTCATGCCAGCCAATGCCTGTATTGATAATGGTTGCGCCTGCTTTCTCAATTTCTTTGGCAAGCTGAATCACTTCTTCCAGACTTGAACCACCCTCAACCAAATCCAGCATGGATAAACGGTAAATGATAATAAAGTTTTCACCGACATTGGCACGAGTACGTTTTACAATCTCAATCGGAAAACGAATACGGTTTTCATAGCTACCACCCCATTCATCATCACGGTGATTGGTACGGGCTGCAATAAACTCATTGATCAGATAACCCTCTGATCCCATGATTTCAACGCCATCATAGCCTGCATATTGGGCAAGCTTGGCACAGTTGGCAAAATCATCAATAGTTTGCTGAACTTCGGCTGAACTGAGTGCTTTAGGCTTAATTGGATTAATCGGTGCCTGAATTGCTGACGGCGCAACATTATTGGCCTGATAAGAATAGCGACCTGTATGTAAAATCTGCATGGCGATCTTACCGCCCGCATCATGTACCGCTTGGGTAATCACTTTATGTTTTTCAGCTTCTTCAACTGTATCCAGCTTGGTGCCATGCGAAAAAACCACACCATCATCATTTGGAGAAACACCACCTGTTATGATTAGGCCAACCCCACCTTGAGCACGTTCTGCATAAAACGCAGCCATCCGTTCATAACCTTGAGGGGCTTCTTCTAGGCCAATATGCATCGACCCCATCAATACACGGTTTTTTAATGTGGTAAAGCCCAAATCAAGTGGGGCTAATAAATGTGGATAAGCTGACATTGTTTCTCCTTTGGCTAGCAATCTGCTTGCTAATGCAACTTGTTGCATAAAGTTATAAACAAGATTTGATTTTTATGCAACATATTGCATAATCTAAACAGTCATTTTTTATTTCTGGATGGTTATGTCACTTGCCCATGTTTTATTAACCAGCTTACTGGAAAAACCCAGTACAGGCTTTGAATTGGCTCGTCGCTTTGACCGTTCAATGGGCTTCTTCTGGAATGCAACGCATCAGCAAATCTATCGTGAACTCAATGGGATGCTTAAAAAAGGCTGGATTTCTACATTAGAAGAACAGGCTGCAAACAGCCGAAAAAAAACCTATCAGGTGGAACAACTTGGCAGAATACAACTCGCTGCATGGATTGAACAACAAAGTGAACCTGCCCAATTGCGTGATGACCTGATGGTCAGATTAAGGGCCGAAGCACAACTTGGCGGTAACAATATCTTGCCTGAATTAGAGCGGCACTTGGTCTTACATAAGGAAAAATTAGGTCTTTATCAAGCCATTCATGATAAGGATTTTAAAAATAATCAACCAACCAACCGTGTTTTGTTTATCCATAAAATGATTCTTGAACTTGGTATCATTAAGGAAAATGAATGGATAAAATGGTTGGAACAAATGATTCCACAACTTAAAAAGTTTGAAGAAGCCAACGGAACTGGAGAAAAATAATGCCGTTTTATACCATGCCTGATCAGGAAAAATTGTTTGTCAGACGTGTTGGTGAGGGCGAACCTGTACTTGTCCTGTCAGGATTGGGCATGCAAAGCTGGCAATGGCTTCCCTTTTTATTTGCAAGCCGTAAAAAATATGAATTTATCATTCCTGACTGGCGTGGTTTTGGCGGTTCAAAGGACTGTGCCATTCCTGAAACCGATGCGATCTCAAGTCACTGGAATGATGTTGATTCTTTGATCAAGCAACTCAAGCTAGACCAGTTTATCCTGATTGGCTATTCAATGGGCGCAACCACAGCCATGCATGGCTTTAAACATGGCGGTCTGGCACACAAAATAAAAGCTTATCTTCATATTGATCAAACACCAAAAATTCCTGTGGATGATTCCTGGCAATATGGTTTATTTGGGCAAAAGCATTCCCAATTTAAATCGCTGCTACTGGATATTCAAAATGTCCTTTCAGAAAACAGACAGGCGATAAAACTTGAAGATTTAGCTGTATCCGCCCGTGATAAACTGGTCAACGCATGGGGAAATTTTCTTGAGCTACAGAGTAGTAATTCTTATAGCCCAAAACTATTTAAAGCAGCACTCAACCGCCCTTTTCTACAAAAATATTTAATGCCAATTCAGCGCCTGGATTACCTGCTTTGGTATGTGGAAAATTATTTAAACCATCATGAAGACTATAGAGAAGCCATTAGTCAGGTAAATTGCCCAACGACCTTTTTTATTGGTCGTGGCTCAACACTTTATCCTGAAACTGGACAAACCATTGTTGCCCAAAGTCTGACGAATGCCAAAGCAGTTTATTTTGAACGTTCTGGACATACGCCATTGATTACGGAACCTAGAAAATTTAGTCAGGAAATTGGCAAGTTTTTAGAAAATCAAAGCTTGTAGATTGCCTTATTGATTTTAGACAGCCTAGTTACTTAGGCTATTTTTAATTCGATAACCCACACTTCTCTATCAAAACCAAGATTTTTATGAATAACAATCACAAAATTAAAGGCATCATTTTTGATATTGATGGCACATTAATCTTAAATGGTCAGCCTCTTTCTGGAGCAGTCGAAACCATCACTCTACTTCGTAAAGCTAACATATTGTTGCGCTTTATCACAAATACCACAGCCAAAACTGCTGAGCAATTGGGTTTATCCTTAAGAACATTGGGCTTTGATATTCAAGATAATGAAATCATGACTTCAGTCACCGCATGTCTCCAGTTTATTGATAAAAACTACCCTGATCAGGCAGGATTTTTAGCCATTCCAGCAACACTTGCCCCTCAACTTATCAAGATAGAGCAAACAAAAGACAATCCAGCCTTCGTTGTGTTAGGGGATTTAGATGAAGCTTTTGACTATGCCATTTTAAATCAGGTTTTTAACTATATAAGAGCTGGTGCTCAACTGATTACATTTCATCGTAATCTCTATTTTTTCCGTGAAAATAATATTTGGCTAGACAGTGGTGCATTTACTTTTGCATTGGAACAAGCCACTGGTCAAAAAGTATTGGTTACGGGTAAACCTGCTCCAGCAATGTTCGATATTGCAGTCGCTTCTATGGAATTAAGCAAAAATGAAGTAATTGTGGTTGGTGATGATGTATTAACGGATATACAAGGCGCAAAAAATGCAGGCTTAACGGGATATTTGGTTGCCACTGGAAAATTTAAACCAGAACAGTTAAGTGAATATCATATCAGCTCTGAGCATCATCTTCACAGCATCGAAGATATTTGGAATATTCTAGGAATAGATAAGTAGAATAACTGGCAATACTCAGAAAAATCGTATCATGCCCATAATAAAAATCAGCCAACTTGCGTCACAAATTGGCTAATAGTTTTATCTTTTGATGACTTCTCATTTGTTTAGTCATATTGAGCAACAATTATTTAGTCCAATTTATTTTTATGCAACCATTGCGAAAGTAGTTCGGCAATCTGCTGATTGTTTAAATCAGAAATCGGAAAATGCGTATTACCGTAAATCCCAATATCAGGCAAATGCACCAACTGGGCTTTACCGCCATGCTGATTAATTTTATTCACCCAAAGCTGTGCCATTTTCAGACGTACACGCCAGTTGTCCTGTCCCGCATTTTGCTGTCCAGCATAGCCATTTTTTTCAGTGGGAATATTATCGCCATAATATATAATGATTGGTATTTTAGTCAGCTTCTGAAAATCTGCCATTTTGACTGAAGTTGCTGACAGTGTTCCTGTTGCACTTGGCATGGGTTCAGGCAGTTCATTTTCAGGAAAGACAAAACCACTGCCAGGTTCATACGCCACAATGCCTTTGATTTGATTGCTGTCCACCAACCTGGCCCTCCACCCTGTGAATGGGTAATCAGTACCGCATCACCTGATTTTTTCAGGACTTCAACCATCGCATCACTTATCACCTGTTCATCATAGGCCCCTGTATTCGGTGTCATTTGACGGAAATACTGACTTAAAGCGGTTGGCTCTTGTGAAAACTGTACCCCTTTAAAAAAGTTGGGATACTGTCCTAAACGAAACATATTGAACCATGCCTGATCATTGGTGGTGGCTGGTACTTCTGCGGCCACAGTCGATTGGCCTGCCTGTCCCCGACGTGGTTGATCGACCACATACACAGGGAAATGCTGGCGCAGGAAAAGTGTCTGGAATCCCTCACGTCCATCAGGTGTGGTTCCCCATGTTTTCGCGGATTGTCCTGCACCGTGTAAAAATACCAATGGATAAAGACGGGCATGTTCAGGGATTTGATAAAATACCGAAGCATGGTCACCATGCAGGGTTTGACCTTGCGGGTTAAACAGTTGTTTATCATCAAACTGTCCTGCACTTTGAATGACTTTACCCCCTGCGGCAAAATTGCCTTGCTGTGCAATACTGATAGCCGATGATTGATATGGATTAACTGAGCAGGCTGACATTGACCCAGTCATACCGATTGTTAGTAGGAGTTTGCCGAAGAGCGAGTTTATATTGATCATTTTTATTAAGTTCCCATTATTGTAATTGCTTGAAAACATTTTGCGCATTGTTAGCCAGATCACGCCCAACCGCCTGTTGTAAAGTGGTCATAATTTTTTGCATCTGGGTAGCATCCACCCCCAGATTTCGGGTAATTCTTAAATGCGAACGCAGTTGAGCATTGACATCCCCTAATGCTGAAAGTGTACTCACCACAATAATTTCACGCTCTAAAGGTGCTAAGTTATCTCGGCTAAATAGATAACCAAACAAATGCGCCTTTAAGGCATAGTCCATCGTGGGTGAGAAATTTTCAAACAGTGATTTGCTATTGTCTTGGATAGAGCTTTTATTGAGATAGGCAAGTCGTTCTATACCCAATTGATAGTAGTCAGTATCACTTGGTAACGTGCTTGGCAGTGCGCCCTGTATATCCTTAATGCCTTGTTTTTGACGTTCTTCAAGCAGACTTTTAAACGTCAACATGCCATTTAAAGCACGAGGAAAACCTGCATAGGCGTATTGATGGGCAAATACTTCCTTAATTTCATTTACGGTTAAACCATTTTCCAATCCCTTGATTAAAGCAGGTTTTAGTTTTTCCAGATCACCTATTGCGGTAAATGCAGCAATTGGGATCAGGCTTAATTGTTTGGTGCTGAGCTGTACTGTTTCAGCCTTTGCAGGTGTTTTTAAAGGTTTTGCTTGTGTAGGTAAATCCACCTTTTCTAGCCATGTCACGCTCTTGCCATCGGTTGCCACAGGGGTAATGGCGATATGTGACATCGCACGATGCTCACTTGCACCATGCCAGTGTTTAACATTCGGTGGACACCAGATCGTATCTCCCTTATGAATAGTCTGGATAGGCTTACCCCATTCCTGAGTACGTCCCTCACCCTCTGTCACAATCAGATATTGACCGTGTGGATGGATATGCCAGTTGGTGATTGTCCCTGCGTCAAAATTGACAATAGCAGGTGCAACATCCCCTTGCGAGGGCATGACTGGATAACGGGCAAAGTTTGCGTTGCCAGAAAAATTACTGGATGGGGCAGATTGGATATCTAGCTGTTCTGCCCGAGTAATCTGCTGTTGCATTTTATCTTCTGCCAAAACTGTTCCAGAAATAGCACTCATCATGAGCACTGCATTAATTTGATTTCTCGTCATATTTTTATTATCCCTATTAAAAAATAAAAATAGGGCAATGATTCAAAAAAAGCCATTCAATCATTGCCCATCATCCAGACCAGCAATCTTTATTTCAGGTGCTTGCCATAAAATGCAGTCAGTTGTTCCATCGCCTGTTTGACATATTCAGGCTTCCAATAGGTTTCAATATGGGTGGCGTTAGGAATCTTGAACAAGGTTTTATCTTTTGTACCTGTGGCTTTGGCAAAGGCATCTTCGGTCATGTAAAGACTGTCTGCCTTGCTGCCTGCAATCATGAGTAACGGCTGATTGATCAATTCAATTTGATTGGTTGCATCCCAACGCATCAGGTCAAGTAAGCTGCTCATGGTATATTTAAAGGTTGAATTTGGATGGGCATGGGTACGCCAATAGTATTCATACCCCTGTCGGTACATCTCAAATGGCAATGCAGCGATTTGCTCATCGGTCATATCGGCATCACCTGCATAAAAAATTTTACCGCCTGACGCTTCCTGCGCACGGGCATCCGTAGCTTGTTTTAAACGCTGTTGAATAGTATCCAGTTGTGAATCCGCAAAACCATTACGACGCACCCGTCCAGAATTAAACATACTTAGCGTGGCAACCACTTTAAAACGTTTATCGGTTTCTGCCGCAGCCAGTGAATAGCCGCCACCGCCACAAATTCCAAGTAAACCTAAACGGTTGTTGTCCACCCCTACATATTGGGTAATAAAATCAGCCATACCATGCACATCTTCAATACGGTTTGCAGGTTTATCAACGCTGCGTGGCTGCCCACCACTGCCACCCTGATAGGCAGCATCGGCAGTAATGGTGATATATCCCTGTTCAGCCAGACGCTGAGCATATAAGCCTGCCACCTGTTCCTTGACACCGCCATTTGGATGCGCCACCACCACCGCAGGATATTTTTTACTCGGGTCATAATTGGCAGGTGTATAGACATTGGCAACAATATCCAGTCCATTCAGTTTATAAGTCACTGGGTGGATATTGACCTGACCTTTGACATTTTCAGTCATCGCACCGCCATAGACCAAGCCAAAAGGATTTTCTTTTTTGTCTGCGGCAAAGCCCGCACCTGAGGTGGTAATGGCTGCTGACATTAAAACGGTTTGTAAAATTTTCATCTCAAAATCCTATATCAGTGTTCAATCTTATAATTAAAAAATCACTATACCCCGACCATACACCCTGTATTAGTCAGGCAATTTCGATTACATTTATATGGATTTTTTATTAATTAAATTTGATTAACAAGAATAATCGCATTTTGAGGTGAGTGATGTCTGAGAACTTAAATGACTTAAAAGCATTTATTGTGGTTGCCCAAACTGGCAGTTTTACCAAAGCCGCAGGACAATTAGGCGTTTCACAGTCCGCCTTGAGTTATACCCTCAAAATGCTAGAACAACGTCTTGGGGTTAAATTACTCAATCGAACCACTCGAAGCGTTTCTACCACTCAAGAGGGCGAACAGCTTCTGAATGATATTGCACCACTGATTACGGGCATTGAACAGAAACTTTACAACCTCAATAAATTTAGAGATTCACCGCGTGGGCGATTAAGAATCAATGGCACTGAAATCAGCCTTAACTTTTTATTGTGGGATAAATTATCTAAATTTTCGCATGATCATCCCAACATTCAACTTGAGTTAACAATGGATTATGCCTTTGCTGATATTGTGAAAGACCGCTATGACATTGGGATTCGATTGGGGGAAAATGTCCATAAAGACATGATTTCAGTTAAGGTCAGCGATGAATTAGAAATGATGACTGTTGCCTCACCTCATTATTTACAAGCTTATGGCACACCCCAAACGCCTGATGATCTCTATCAACATCGCTGTATTGGACTGCGTTTACCGAGTCATGAACGGATTCAATCATGGGAATTTAAGCAAATCAATAATACAGAAATTCAAACGATTCACCCTGAGTTTTCAATGGTGGTGAGTCATGCAAGACTACAGTTAAAAGCTGGTGTAGATGGATTAGGCATTGTATGGCTGCCCAAAATTATGGTTGAAGCTGAAATACAAAAAGGTCATCTGATTAGGATATTACAAAATTGGGACATGAAATATTCAGGTTACTATATGTATTATCCAAGTCGTCGGGAATCTTCGCCCTTGTTTCGATTGTTGGTGGATAGCCTAAAAATTTAGCTCACATTTCAAAAAAAGTGTATTTCAAAACAAAAAATTCTTTTGGATTTTGTCATAACAACACTCAAATTATTTAAATAAAAAACCGCAATATGACTCAATTGCCATCATATTGCGGTTTTTTCAATTAACCTAGAACTTTTAAAACCATCTCTTTTATTTAAATGATTTAATGGCTTCTCATCTGCTCAGCGACATCCAGGAATAACCGTTCAGTTTTATCCCAACCTAAACATCCATCTGTCACAGATTGGCCATAAGTCATTTCACAGGAAATCTTTTGATTGCCATCCACCAAATGACTTTCAAGCATAATCCCACGAACTTTGGATTCAGCACGCTCTGCAATGATCTGCTTTAAAACATAAGGTTGCTGTAATGGGTCTTTGCCACTATTGCCATGGCTACAATCAATCACTAACGCAGGTAAATGCTTATGCTTGAAATACATCGCCTGAATTGAAGCCAAATCATAGTTTGTACCTTGATTTGAACCACGCAAAATCAAGTGCGGCAATGGATTACCATCACTATGTAAAATTGCAGGTAAACCTTGTTGGGTCATGCCCAAGAATTGATGAGGATTCAATGCCGATTGAATTGCATCCAGTGCAATTTGAATTGAACCATCTGTACCGTTCTTGAAACCGATGCTATATGGCATATGACTTGAAATTTCACGATGAATCTGTGATTCACTAGTCCGTGCGCCAATCGCACCCCAAGCCAATAAATCATCGAAATAGCCCGTTGCCATTGGACTTAAAATTTCACTGGCAATTGGTAAACCCTTTTCGATCAATTGTAAATAAAGCGCACGGGATTTTTCTAAACCTAACTGCAAATCTGAAGAATCATCCAGATTTGGATCATATAAAAAACCTTTCCACCCCACCGTTGTACGAGGTTTTTCGATGTAGGCACGCATCACCAAGAAAATCTGATCTTTGACTTGTTCTTGTAATTTTTGTAAACGGTCAGCATATTCCAGCACTGCAACTGGATCATGAATCGAGCAAGGTCCTGTAATCACCATTAAACGGTGATCTTGTCCTGATAAAATATTCTGAATGGTTTGACGATGTTTTGAAATTTGCTGCGCTAAAGTTGCAGACAAGGGATACTGCGCTTTGAGTTGTGCTGGCAAGCTAAGTAAGGATTCTCTGATTTCTGTTTGTGATTTTGTCAAAGCAGTATTTAAAGCATTCATTATTGATTTCCTTTGGACTGTTGTTCAGTCCCATCATTTATTTGAGCAAGTGCGAACGAAGCGATGGTGATTTCTTTGCAAAGTAAAACCAAGAAGTCTTGATAAAATATGAAACGTTGAATGTATACATGGCATTGCTCCAAAAATGATAAATGTTAAAGCATAAAAAAACCTGATCGGGGTTGCCGATCAGGTATTAACTGGTTGGGCAACCTTTTTGCTGCCCGAAACGCATCAGGCAACTATCAATAGTGCCAGAAATAAAAATATGCGCTTGTGTTTACAGTATGCTTTAACATGTTTCTTTAAAATATCTAAAAACTGTTTCTAAGTTCTAAATTACGCACTATTTCAGCGTTTGACAAGTATTTTTTATCTTTTTTTAATGAGAACTTCAAAAGCTTAAAGTTTGACCTTTGTACCTTTCTTGCATAGAATGGTGGAAAAATATACCAATCTGAGATCACGCCAATGAAGTAAGTTCTATTTTTATCATCAAATTTCATTTTTCTTTTTGATGTGCAAAATAGACTTATCTATCGTTTAGCGATTCATATTAAAACTTAATCCCTCTCTATTTTGCATATCCTGTTTATGAGGTTTTTTTATGACTCAACAGGCATGTATCGTTTCAAACTTATCTCTTGAATTACCACAGCACAAGCTGTTTGACCGCCTGTCCTTTCAACTGCCTTTACAACAGTTTTCAGGATTAATTGGACGAAATGGTCAAGGTAAATCATTATTAATGTCCATTTTACATCATCAACAAAATAGTCAACTACCCTATTCAGGTCAAATTTTATGGCAATGCCCACATCAACATTTAGCCCAACTCCAGCGTGTTGAGACAGATACCATTGCTCAAGCCTTAGATATTGAAGATTTATATCTATGTTTTGAACGTATTCAACAAGGCATCGCATCATTTAAAGATTATGATCAAGTTGATAATTTTTGGCATTTACCAACGGAATGGCAACAGCTACTGGAAAGTGCCAAGTTACCTAGTGATTTAAGTACACCAATTCAATATTTAAGTGAGGGACAAAAAACTAAGCTTGCCCTGTGTCGTTTGTTTTTACTTAAAGATCATTATCTGCTGCTAGATGAACCAAGTAACCACTTAGATACTCAAGGACGAAAATGGCTGATTCAACAGATGGCTCGGCACCCAACTGGAGGGCTGATCATTAGTCATGATCGAGAATTGTTGGCGCATGTACAGGGTATTTTTGCGTTAAATCAATTTGGTTTGCATTATTACGGTGGAAATTATGCACTCTACTATCAACAACATCAATCACAGGTTGAAGCTTTATCACAATCCGTTCAACAAGAAAAACGTGAGTTAAAACAGCTTAAAGAGCAGCAACATCTTAGCCAGATGAAAGCACAAAAACGCAAGAAAACAGGTGAAAAATTAAAGGCTTCAGGTTCACAAGCCCCGATCTTACTGGATGCCCAAAAAGAGCAATCCGAACAATCACTTTCTCATCTACGCAAACAGCAAATCAAACAACTTGCTGATACCACAAATGAGTTACAGCAAAAGCAAGTGCAACTTGAGTATTTCAAATCACAATCTTTTGAATTTACCCAACTCACAGGTAAATCGGGAGAAATTTTACGTTGCCAGCAATTACAACTAGCGTATACAAAGACAAAGCCAATTGACCTTGCCATTACTGCTGGAGAAAAGTTACATTTAAGAGGTAAAAATGGTGTTGGTAAATCAACCTTATTTAAAACCATTCAAGGTTTCATCAAACCACTTTCTGGAGAAATTCATTGCAAAGTAAATACTGCCTACCTTGATCAAAACCTGTCATTAGTGGAAGAAAATCTTTCTGCTGTTGATTATTTATTGAGTATTGATCCAGAACTCTCTGAGCAACAATGTCGAACACTGTTAGGTAGTTTACAAATTCGTCGGGACAAGGCACTTATGTCTTTATCATCATTAAGTGGTGGTGAACGCCTAAAAGTGGCATTGCTTGCAGTAAAGTTGCAATCGTTAGAACTATTACTTTTGGATGAACCTGAAAATCATCTTGATATTGAGTCTCGTGAACTTTTGGCACATGCCATTCATTCTTTTAATGGTGCTGTGATTCTTGTTTCGCACGATGATCAATTTGTTGAAGAATGTGGAATCAAAGAGTTTTATATTTTAGCGTAGTTTTTAATTGAAGCATGAAAATTAGAGTCTGTTGACATTTCATCCATATATTGCGTTATTGGCTGAATGAGGGGTGATTAAATCTTCGTAAGATAAACAAGGCATAAGCAGACAATAGCGACTAACTTATCGAGTTTCATAGGGAAGTTTAGTCATATAGTCAAACAAGTATGAAACTCATACGTTTTTATATACACAGGCGAACATAGTTCGCCCCTACCTTTCTCGTATATTATTGATTTGTAGGGTCGAACTGTGTTCGACCATTATAATAATATGTCGTAATTTTATGTCGGTTTCACTGTAACTAACGAACCAAACCTTGCGGTTGCAAAATAACCATTGCTGCACCACACAAAACAATAAAGCCACCGAATAAATCCCAGCGAGTTAATGCCACTTGATCTACATACCGCAACCACATTAATGCCGTGAAAATATAAATCCCACCATAAGCTGCATAAATACGACCCGAAGCCGCAGGATGCAAGGTCAGCAGCCATACAAAGACCGCTAGGCTGAATGCTGTCGGAATCCATAACCAATGGGATTTGCCCTGATTTAAAATCAGGTAAGGAAAATAACATCCTAGAATTTCTGCAATTGCAGTGATAAAGAACAAGCCAAAGACTTTAAAAACGTGCCCAATTGAAAAAGACAGTTCAACCATGAGAAAAACGATCCAGAATTTTTATCAGCAGTATAAATAAAAATAACCCAAACACTTACAGCATTTGGGTTATTTAAAGAATTATTCAGCAACTAAGCAGGTTCAGCACTTGGATTGATATGATCTTCAAATACTTCCAGTTTTAAACCTACTTCTTTGCCATCTTCTGTTTTCACAGATACTGCAACATTACCGCCATGCTCAGCCAACTCACCAAACAAAATCATTTCAGCCAATGGCTTTTTCAAATGCTCTTGAATCAGACGTTGCATTGGACGTGCGCCCATCAAACGGTCATAACCATTAGTCGATAACCAATCCCGTGCGCTTTGATCAACCTCAAGCACCACCTGTTTGTCATCCAGTTGCGCCTGTAATTCTGTTAAGAATTTATCTACCACTGAATCAATAACTGTGGTTGGAAGCGCCTTAAATTGAATCACGCCATCCAGACGG
This sequence comes from Acinetobacter thutiue, assembly GCF_030385805.1. Lineage (NCBI taxonomy): Bacteria > Pseudomonadati > Pseudomonadota > Gammaproteobacteria > Moraxellales > Moraxellaceae > Acinetobacter > Acinetobacter thutiue. Next base: position 456,385 of record NZ_JAUDZE010000001.1, on the reverse strand, counting down.
TTACGGAATTCAGGTGAGAATGCACGTTTCATGGCATCCTGATTATCCGTACTATGATCTTGTTCAGTGAAACCAATACTTGAACGTACGATACTTTCTGCACCAATATTGGTGGTCAAAACAATAATCACATTTCTAAAATCAGACTTACGACCATTGTTATCGGTTAAAGCACCATGATCCATCACTTGCAAGAGCAAGTTAAATACATCTGGATGTGCTTTTTCAATTTCATCCAGCAATAAAACACAGTGCGGATTTTTATGGATAGCATCAGTGAGCAAACCGCCTTGATCATACCCAACATAACCTGGAGGCGCACCGATCAGACGAGAAACCGCATGACGTTCCATATATTCAGACATATCAAAACGAACCAGTTCCACACCTAACAATTTTGCAAGCTGCTTGGTGACTTCTGTTTTACCCACGCCTGTTGGACCAGCAAACACAAAACTTCCGACTGGTTTATCTGGTGCTTTCAAGCCTGCACGAGACAGTTTAATCGCTGATGCAAGCGCAGTAATCGCCTCATCCTGACCAAACACAACACGTTTTAGATCACGCTCTAAATTCTCAAGTACAGTCTTGTCATCTTTCGACACAGTTTTCGGTGGAATACGGGCGATCTTGGAAACGATATCTTCAATGTTTTCTACAGAAATCATTGAACCATCCATTTCAGCTTTGAGACGACGTTGGGCACCCGCTTCATCAATCACATCAATCGCCTTATCAGGCAAGAAACGGTCATGAATAAACTTAGAAGAAAGCTCAACCGCAGCCACTAAAGCTTTATCGTCATATTCAACATGGTGGAAATCTTCAAATTTAGATTTTAATCCACGCAAAATATCAATGGTTTCATTCACACTTGGTTCATTGACATCAATTTTTTGGAAACGACGTGACAAAGCATGGTCTTTCTCAAAAACCTGACGATATTCCTGAAATGTAGTTGATCCAATGCAACGTAAAGTTCCATTTGCCAATGCAGGTTTAATCAGGTTTGATGCATCCATAGTACTGCCCATACTTGAACCAGCACCAATGATCATGTGTATTTCATCAATAAATAAAATCGCATTTGGATTCTTTTTCAAGGCATTCAAAAGTTGTTTTAAACGCTTTTCAAAGTCACCACGATATTTTGTGCCCGCAACCAAAGCGCCAATATCCAGACTATAGACTTCAGCATTAGCAAGTGGTTTCGGTGCCTTACCATTGACAATTAACCATGCCAGACCTTCCGCAATTGAGGTTTTACCCACCCCAGGATCACCTACCAACAGTGGGTTATTTTTACGGCGGCGACATAAGATTTGTGCTGCACGCTCAATTTCTTTTTCACGTCCAATCAAAGGATCAGTTTTACCCTTTTGCGCTTCGATATTTAAATTAAGCGTATATTGCTCTAATGGGCCTGCATTGGCAGAAGCTGCATTTTCACCCTCAATATCCTCAACTTCTTCTTCAACCTGAATCTCATCTTTACGCGTACCATGAGAAAGATACTGAGTTAAGGTCAAACGATTGATTTGATGGCGTTTAAGCAAATAAACTGCAAAAGAGTCTCGCTCTGAGTACATCGCAACCAAAACATCCGCGCCCTCTACAGTACGGTCTCCACCACTGGATTGAACATGAAAAATAGCCCGTTGCAGAATTCGATCAAAACTTTCTGTCGGATGAGGCGCCTGTTCACTGTTGTCACCAAGTTTCGGGGTATGTTGCTCTACATATTCCTCTAACTCCTTACGCAAGGTAACGATATCAGCACCACATGCCTTTAACGCATTTACGGCCGAGTCATTATCAAGTAAGGCAAGCAACAAATGTTCAACTGTCAGAAACTCATGTCTCTTTTGACGAGCCATGCTAACAGCCAAACGTAACGATACTTCCAATTGACGACTGAGCATGTAACCCCCTTATATCTTGGGCTCCATCAAAAAAAGACCTCTCTTTTAATGAAAAAGCGAATTATTAACTTGATCCGCCAGAGCTTCTGTAATTGCCATTTCATCTATGCCTACAAAGCTCTTGACTTCATAATCTACTGTTAGCATTAGTTGAGTATCTTGGTCAAGATTCAAAACATCGTATTGTTGTAAAAATTCAATTACAAAAAGAATAAGACTTATCTAATCGTTCAAAAAGACAGCAGATTTATTATTTATTTAAAGAATCACTGGTTAATGTTAACTTTTGATAAACTTACTCTAAGAGGAATATATTCCGCAATTACTTCGCTTTCCTTAACTCGCCACTCGAGCATAGCCCCGCCTTAGGTCACTTTCCCAACGCTGCCACTCGAACACATGAGCCATATATGGCACAAGGTCTTGCGCTCGGACAATGCGTTGCTTTTTTTAACGCCTTCACTCACAGCATAGCTGTTCGTCTTGCGCTCGGAACAAAGCTTTGCTTTGTTTTATCCTCGCTCAGGTTCAATCTGGCACAATAATGGATGCCCCTGTGAACGTGCATAATTATTCACCTGATTGGCTTTGGTCTCGGCAATATCCCTTGGGTAAACACCAGCAGTACCCTTACCTTCGTAATGAACAGTTAACATCACCTGATTTGCCTGTTCGAAGCTCATTGCAAAATAGCTTTGCAACACCTCAATCACGAAGTCCATTGGTGTGTAATCATCATTCATTAAAACAACGGCATAGAGAGGTGGTCGCTTCAATTCTGGTGGGGCTGTTTGCACAACCACCTCACCCTCATGATCCTCTTGCGAATCACTTAAACGCGGATTTAAGTGCCAGTCAACATAACCCGATTGATGAAAGGAATTTTTCACTTCACTTAAATTCATTTGACGTTTGTATCTTCGCATATTAAGTTCTTAATCTAAAAATTTACTGGGCATTTGCTTCAGCTTGAGGGATTTCCGACACGAAAGCAGAACTTACATCAACAGGTTTACCACGTTGCCAGCTAAAACGTTTAATTACAGGTGTACCTGAACCTGATAAACGCACTTCGATAAATTGGGGTGTAAAGCCCTTTGGCATGGTCCATCGACCAGTCAAGCGCTCAAAGTCATCAAAATTAAAGTTTTTATCCTCTAACGGTATATCCAGTATTTCAGTATCTTTAATCAAACGTAGTTCAACTGTACCCATTGCACGGCGTTTATTGGGGCTAACCTGAACCAAATCCAGCTGATATTCAAAAGCATTTTCAGGAAGTGATTTAATCGCAAAATCCTGAACCGTTAAGCTTACACCACCACGCTGCCTAAGAATGTCACGATAAATGGTATTCATGCTTGCAAATTGTGCTTTATCCGCATTGGCCTGATTAATTCCCTTGAATAACTCGTCTGCATTGCCAACAGCCATATCTCGTTCTTGCACAGCGGCATTCAGGCTTTTGCTTACAGAATCCAGCGCGGCTTTTTGCTTCTGTACAACATCAACAAGTTGTTCCGCGTCCGCATCATAACCAACAACGGTTAATCCCTGACGATGACCGACAGTGTAACCAAGCATAAAACTGCTGCCAATAAGTAAAGTTGCAGCAATGACTAAAGGTAAATTCGTTTTGAGGAATTTATTTTTGTTAACGGAACTCTCTGGTAAAGTGGTCGGTTCAGCGTTTTCCATCATCATCTCTATCGTTATGGACTACATCAAAGCACACATTTAAATCCATATTTAAATGTGTGTGAAGTAAAAAAGCGTTTTTTATGGTAATAAACCGATACCATTCAAACCAGCAGCCTCATCAAAACCAAACATGAGGTTCATATTTTGAACTGCCTGGCCAGCGGCGCCTTTCACCAAATTGTCCTGTGCAACCAAGATAATCAACTTATTTGGCTGAGGACGATATAAAGCGATTCGTAACTCATTGGCACCACGGACACTGCGGGTCTCAGGCGAACTATTGGCTGGCATCACATCCACAAAGCGTTCATTTTGATAGAAGTTTTGGTAAAGTTCCTGCAAATCGGTTTGCTGGCCTTGCTCTGTCAAGTCTACATAAATGGTACTGAGCATACCACGAATCATGGGCACTAAATGAGGTACAAAAATAAGCTGGTCAAACTGGCCTTGTTGACCTGAAATATTCTCTAGGGCCTCAACAATCTCAGGGTGATGACGATGGCCCGCAACACCATAAGCCTTGAAATTATCCGCATTTTCACTATAGATCATGCCCAGGCTGGCTTTGCGACCTGCACCAGATACGCCTGATTTTGCATCAACAATAATGCTTTGTGTATTTATGAGTTGATTTTGCGCTTTTAACAAAGGCGCCAAACCCAATTGTACTGTGGTTGGATAACAACCTGGATTACCAATCACCTTGGCGTTTTTAATTTTTTCACGATTGAGTTCACTCAAGCCATATACTGAATCTTTCAATACCGTCGGACAACTATGTTGCATGCCATACCATTTCTCGAATTGAGCTAAATCCTGTAAACGGAAATCAGCGGCAAGATCAATGACTTTTGTACCAGCAGCAATGAGTTCTTCAGCATGTTGCATTGCAACTCCATGAGGTGTTGCAAAAAACACAACATCACATTGCTTGAGCAGATCCAGACTAAGATCGGAGAACTCAAGATCAGTATGTCCACGTAAACTTGGGAACATATCCGCTACACGCTTTCCTGCTTCAGTTCGGGAAGTTAGAACACACACTTGAGCTTGTGGATGTCTTAATAATAGACGCAATAATTCAACGCCTGTATATCCAGTTCCCCCAACAATTCCAACAGAAATCACGTGCTCTACCTCAAATGATATATGTGCCGCTAGTATGGCAGTTTGATGGAATTTTCACAATCCACAACCCTATAACTTATATAGTGTTTCTTATGTTTATGGCTTTATATGTAACAAATCCAGAAACTCATGGAATCACCACATACGGGATTTAATCACTGTAAAAGATTCGCTATTCAGCAAAAAACAGTGTAAAAGATATTTTTAAATCGTTTTACTGATGCCGATTTTACCACTGGTCAAGAAATACTATTGAATCATTGAAGTATTCGCATAGAATAAAAACCATGCGGTAATAATAAATTTCATGGATGCAAATTTTGGAGAGCGGGAATGCCTTCTTTGAGTGTAAAACAAAGAACATATCATCATATTGGTCTAGGCTTAGGCACACTTATATTAAGTTCGGTACTCATTAGCTGTGGTAGTGGTGAAAGTAAGGCGCGTATTGACAACACTCCTGTAGTTTCAGTGCCTAAACCAAAGAATTTTGACATTAAAGTTCCTGTAGAAATGCGTAATGTCGTTGTTAAAGTTCTCGACAATACCGATAACTCCATCGTTCTTGAACAGACATTAAGTACAACAACAAACTTGAGCCTTACATTACCAATAGTGCTTAACCGCAGCCATTTATATAGAGTTGAACTATCTACTCTTCCGAATTCGCTGATTTATGATTTTATCAGTGGCCAATATCAAGATTTTTCCATGACATTACATACACTTGTCAACGTTGATACCAGTAACCTAACCCAAAATATTTTTATCAATCCAAGTTCAGAAGCAATTTACCAACGTTCACTCATCCGCTCAGGACAATTACCCAATGAACCAGAAGACCCAACAGGAATTAGTTCATTACATCTAAAAATGGCCACTGCCGATATCAATTCTGCCTTATTAAATGCATTTGGTATGAATATCCATAATCTTGATCCATCCTATTTATTAAATGCTTTCACACCTCAAACAATGGATATGCCTCAACAAGCCAATTTATACACAACCACATATTTAAGTTTTGGCTATTTAAAACAATGGGCAAATCAGTTTCCAAATAATACTTTTACCGAATTCACCAAGAATCTCGCCATAGATTTACGTGATGGTTATTTGGACGCAAAAAAAATACGTGGAGATCAAGACACACTCATCTCTATTGTTCCTATAGCACCTGAAAATGTTGATCCAGCTAAAAATACATTGCTTAATATTACGATTAATCAAAAAAGCACTCGAGACCAATATGCTGCTTCTTTAAAAGAATCGGTATTAGAGCTAGCCAACATGTATCAACAACAAAACCTAAACCCAACTGGCTATGCATTATTACAGCAAAAAGATTATTCAGATAGAGAACCAACGATTGATTCCACCTCCTCTTTCCGTATTGCTGGTGCTGGTGACTATCGTCGTGCCGTTGGTTTCATAGATGTAACTGGAAGTTGTAATGGTTCAAAATATTCATGTAAACAAGGTGTGACTGGAATTAACTTGGTTAATGCCAATCTACCCTCTATTGAATATCTCATTGGTCATTACGAAGACAAAACTAATGGTTGCCAATTAAATATTCGTGCCAATGGTGCACTGGAACTGATTAAGGATTCAAAAATGTATCGCTCAGTTTTAGATGCGGATAGCACCGATAATTTATTACAAGTCGATAAAGCAAGTTCTGAATATTTACTGAACAGTAGTTCCCCAGAACCAAGCAATGAGTCTTTAAAATACACATTTGTACAGGTTCACATTAAGGCCAATCAGGTATTAAGTGCACAGGCAGGTTTGGACAGCCGTAAAGCACCTGATGAACAGTTACAAGAAACTCAGGCACAATGTAGTTTTAGCTAAATATACCACCATGCAGGCAACTGGATACTTTTCAATTGCCTGCGATGATGTAAATATTCTGGATCATGCTGACTAACTCGATGCCAAAATGCAGGACTATGATCAAAATGCTGTGTATGAACCAGTTCATGCACACATACTGCGCGAACATTCTGCTCAGGCATAAGCACCAATGCTGCATGAAGCATAATATCTTGCCTTGAACTACAACTTCCCCACCGTGTTTTAGGCTTTCGAATTGTACAACTTTGATAGGGCAAACCTATTTTCTGACTGATTTGGGCTAAATATTCAGGTAAAAATTGTTTTGCATAGCCAAGTGTTGCAGCCTGTAAAGCCTTTTCAGGTTGTTCATTTCGAATGAACAAAATATGTTGTACCCAGTCGAACTTAAAAATATTGCGTTGTTGCTGATGAATAATTTGAAATGGCTGTAAATGATAAAATAATTTAATCTGTTCTGGAAAAGCAGCTGTTAAATTTAATTGTTTTTGCTGTTTATCCCAGGTTTCAATCAGCCATTGCTCTGATTGATTTAAAAACTGCTGAATCTGTTTCTTAGTACAAAATAAAGGAACTGTTAAACGAATACCTGTCGGTTCAACACGCAGGCGCAAATTTCGCGCGCTGGCATGTCGAACCATTTTAATTTCAGGTAATTGAGCTTTTAATGAAATCAGGGCCATTATTGCGCTATACGTTCTTCAATACCGTGATCAGTCGCAACAACCGCAATACTTGCTGCATTTAAGGCAAAAATACCATTAGTCACCACACCTGGGATATTGTTGAGTGTTTTTTCCAGTTCGATGGCATTTAAGATATTCAGATTAAAAACATCCAGAATCACATTACCATTGTCCGTGACAACACCCTCACGGTAAACAGGATCACCGCCCAAGGCAACAATCTTGCGGGCAACCGCAGAACGTGCCATTGGAATAACTTCCACAGGCAATGGAAAATCACGCCCCAATTGTTCCACCCATTTTGAGTCATCCACAATACATACAAACTTCTTGGCAATTGAAGCCACAATTTTTTCACGGGTCAAGGCTGCACCACCGCCCTTGATCATGTGCATATGACGGTCAATTTCGTCTGCGCCATCCACATAGGCATCCAGACCACCCACCGAGTTCATATCAACCACGTCAATCCCAAGTTTTTTCAGGCGCTCAGCAGTTGCATTGGAACTCGCCACAGCTGCTTCTAACTGCAATTCAGGCAATAAATCAATTAAAAAATTGACGGTACTTCCTGTTCCTACGCCCAAGATGCCGCCTTTGGGCAAATGTTTCAATGCCGCTTTTGCTGCGGCCTGTTTCTTTTCATCTTGGGTTGCATATAGACTCATGACTTCACTCAACTATTTTGACATTTGCTGCAAGAAAACAGCGCAAATGCACAGGGGTTTGCTACAATGTTCACCTATTTTAAACTGTTATAGGGAAGATGAACATGCTGTCTCGTGTGGTACGACAAATTTTACAAGCAACGGTTTATGATGTTGCGATTGAAACACCGCTTGAAGCAGCTCCACGAATTAGTCAAAAAATTAACAATAACATTCGATTTAAACGTGAAGATTTACAGCCTGTATTTTCGTTCAAACTGCGCGGTGCTTATAACCGTATCAGCCAACTTCCCAAAGATCAATTAGAACGTGGTGTGATTTGTGCCTCTGCGGGTAACCATGCGCAAGGTGTGGCTTTATCTGGAAAAAAACTCGGCATCCCTGCCATTATTGTTATGCCAAGCACCACGCCAGACATTAAGGTACAGGCGGTAAAAAATCTGGGTGGTCAGGTTGTCCTGCATGGTGACAGCTTTGATATTGCCAATAAATATGCCAAACAACGTGCTGAAACTGAGGGCCTGGTCTTTATCCCTCCTTATGATGATGAACTGGTGATTGCAGGACAAGGTACCATTGCCAATGAATTACTGCGTCAATGGCGTGATGTGGAATATGTCTTTGTTGCTGTAGGTGGTGGTGGACTGATTGCAGGTGTGGCTGCCTATTTAGGTGAGGTTGCACCTCATGTCAAGGTGGTGGGCGTTGAATATGAGGAATCCGCCTGCCTAAAAGCTGCACTTGAAAGCAATGAACGTGTGATTTTACCGCATGTGGGTTTATTTGCGGATGGTACGGCGGTGGCCCAGATTGGTGAATTACCATTTGAAATGATTCGCTTAATGAAATCAGACAGCTCAGGCCCGATTGTTGAACCTGTTATTGTCACGGTTGATACGGATGAAATTTGTGCGGCGATTAAAGACACCTATGATGAAAACCGCTGTATTGTTGAGCCATCAGGCGCAATGGCATTGGCTGGAATCAAGAAATATGTGGCAGAACATCAATTAACAGACAAGAACATGGTGTCAATTGTCTGTGGTGCCAACATGAATTTTGATCGTCTGCGTTATATTGCAGAACGCACTGAATTGGGAGAACGTAAAGAAGCGATTTATGCGGTTACCATTCCCGAGCAAAAAGGCGCTTTCCTGCAATTCTGCCGTGCCCTGCAAGGCCGTAACATCACCGAGTTTAACTATCGAGCCAGTGATAGCAATCAGGCACAGGTTTTTGTCGGGATTAGCCTGAAAGGTGGTGAAACTGAACGTCACGAAATCCATGAGTTGCTCAAGCAACAATATGATGTGGATGACTTATCGGATGATGAAGTTGCGAAACTGCATATTCGTTACTTGATTGGTGGTCATGCCAACCTTGAAAATGAACGCTTATTCCGTGTTGAGTTTCCAGAGCGCCCTGGTGCCCTGCTGACTTTCCTTGAACGTTTAGGCCCAACACATAACATCACCCTATTCCATTATCGTAACCATGGTGCCGCTGAAGGTCGTGTATTGGTGGGACTACAGGCGACTGATGCCAAACAGAATCCTGATGGCTTGATTGAAACACTGGAACAGATCACCTATCCATATGCAGAAATCAGCAACAATATTGGTTATCAGCGTTTCTTAAAATAAATACGTAGAGGCGAACTGTGTTCGCCTTATGTAAAATATAAATCAATTTTACACTTGTTATCCTTTTGGGCGAACGCAGTTCGCCCCTACAACGATCAATCTGAATAATACAAATTTATTTCATAATCTCATCCACTCATCTTAACTCACAAAATCTTACATATCATTCAATTTAGAACACTTAGAATAAATAAAAAGATATTTTTATCATTTAGTTAAGGACAGATATGGCACAGTTTGCAGTGATTGGTTTAGGAAGTTTCGGTGCAACTGTGGCACTGGAACTTACCCGACTAAAACATGATGTCATTGGCATTGATACCATTAAGCGCAATGTTGAAAATATATCGGATCAGATCACCCATGCCGTTATTGCGGATGCAACCGATGAACATGTCTTGGATGAGCTGAATATTCAAAATTGCGATGCTGTGGTGGTCGCGATTGGTGAAGATATTGAAGCCAGTATTTTATGCGTTTTAAACTTAAAAAATTTGGGTGTGGAAAAAATTCTGGTCAAGGCCAAGACCAAGGCACATCACACCATTTTGTCGCATTTGCATGTCAGTAAAATTATTCATCCTGAAGAAGATATGGGGGTTCGGGTTGCACAGGCATTAAATTACCCTATGGTCAGCCGTTATATGGATTTAGGCGACGAACATTATATTGTCAAGGTGCCTGTACAGGATAAACTCAACAATGTAAACCTGTCAGGCATTCTGCAACAGGAACCACATATTAAATTATTGTTATTGAAACGGAACCAACAGGTGATTTATGAAACTGATAGCAATTTCACTTTACAGGCAGGTGACATCCTGATTTTAGAGGGTTCACTGCATCATCTTAAAAAACTCTCAGGATGTTTCCTATAAATGACAATAAAAATAAATTCACAAAAGATATTCAACCTGAGCCCACCCTCATTGTTGGCAATTGGTTTTCTTAGTTTTATTCTGATCGGGACAATATTACTAAAACTACCTTTTGCCAATAATGGTAATGTCAGTTGGATGGATGCCTTGTTTACCGCAACTTCTGCGGTAACGATTACAGGTTTATCTGTGGTGAACTTGAGTGAATCGTTCAACCATTTTGGGCAGTTTATTATCTTGTTACTGATCCAGTCTGGTGGTTTGGGTTTTATGACCTTTGCAATTTTGGCGGCATTAAGCCTTGCCCCAAAACTTGGTCTGAAACAGCAAATGATGGCACAGGACAGTTTAGGACAAACAAGCCTCTCCAAAGTGACTTTTGTCGCCAAAGGTGTGGTGATTTATACCCTATTTTTTGAACTGATCGGTGTCATTATATTAACTGCCTCATTCACGCCCATCTACGGCTTTGCACGTGGACTATATTATGCAGTTTTTTACAGTGTTTCTGCGTTTAACAACGCGGGGTTCTCATTATTTGACAATAATTTAATGAGCTTCCAGAGCCATTACCTCATTTGTCTCACCATCAGTTTACTATATACCTTGGGTGGGATTGGCTTTCTGGTTTTAATTGACATCAAGCAGAATAAACGCTGGAGCAAACTCACACCGAACAGCAAACTGATTCTCAGTACAATCGCCATCCTGAATCTGGTGGCTTTTGTTTTAATATGGCTATTAGAATCCAATAACCCACTGACTTTAGGTTCTATGAGTCTGGGTGAACAAGCCATGAATGCCTGGTTTCAGGCCACAGTTCCCCGCTCTTCTGGTTTCAATACCATTGATACAGGTGCGATGGAACATAGTACCGCCTTACTGACCATGTTGCTCATGTTTATTGGTGGTGGTTCCCTGAGTACGGCAGGCGGCATTAAAGTAGGCACTTTCGTTATTCTGGTGTTATGTGTGATTTCATTTTTAAGACGCAATGAAGAAATCCGTATTTTCAACCATTCCGTGTCACAGGAAACCACCTATAAAGCTCTCGCGGTCACCGCGATTACAGGGATGCTAGTATTTACAGGTTGCTTCATCCTGTTGCTTCTAGAACCTAAACTGGATGCGCTTGACCTGATGTTTGAGGTGGTTTCCGCCGCCTGTACGGTAGGCCTATCGCGTGGCGCAACAGGTGAACTGCATGATGGCAGTTTATTTGTTCTCAGTTTACTGATGTATACAGGTCGTTTGGGTCCACTCACCCTTGCCTACTTAATTGCAACACCGAAAAAGAGTCGTTTAAAACATGCCATTGCCAACATTCAGATTGGATAAATCGTCCAAAAATTGAGGCTAACTAGAAAGCTGATATATTTCCCTGCTCAACCACAATGACTTGCCGACAAATTCCATCAGCTTGGCGCTGTTGTTCAAATTCAGTTTTAGACATGATTTCAAAATGATCACAAAAACTGATTTCCTGATCATCTATTGAATAGATCAAGGACTGATTCCCAATACCCTGCAAGCTATCATAAAATACAATCACAAATTTACCCGCTTCAAATGCCTGTTGAATCTCTGCATAAGTCAAGGCAGCCCGAATGGGAATCTGTAGGCGTTGTGCATCAATATAGCTTTGCTGTTCTTTCTCATCAATATTTGGGTCAGGATCAGTATACAGCGACACTTCAAATCCCAATTTTTTCAGGGCCACAGCCAAAGCAATGGTAAATGTTCCCTCTTCCTGATCATGGCGACATAATTGAATCAGGTCAGCAATATCAATATGGGTTTGATATTGCTTTATGATCAACCAGACCGCAAACACCCCACAATTTGCCTCAAGCTGCAATAATGTTTCTGGAATATTTAAACTCATTTAATACCAGTTCATTAATGATACGCCTAAACCTGCATAGGTTGCACGATGGTTATAGTCAATCAGGCTTTCACCATATCCATCAAAGAGTTGTAAATGACCACGCAGTTTGCCCTTGATTGGAAATGCCCAGTCAAACTGCACCGCGCCATGTGATTTATCACCACCTTTAAGGGAATGGCGTAGCATAAGAGAAAAGTCATTTTCTCCCTTGCGGTAGAATGCGGTTAAATCACCACGACCAATATAATCCTTAATATCAGGATTATTATCATCCTTTGCTTCTTCCTCAATGCGATACCAAGGGCGAAGCATCAAAGCAAAGTTGTCTTTTTCAAAACCCAGATTAAAAATCACCCGATTCCAGCTACGCGACAATGGATCAGAACGTCCATTGGATTGATGGTTTAAGGTGACACCTAGCAAACGTGCGTTTAGACCTAAAATTTCATAATTGGTTCTAAACATTAAACTTGCTTCAGGTTCATAATTGGTCTCACGAAATGGACGTGATTCCTCAGCGTTGTAAACCTGCCAGCGTGAAGACTGGGTATAACCAACCCATAAATCGCCATTATTACCCAGAATATTTTCCCACGCCTTGGTCTTAAAGGAAATCTGGAACTTTGCCTCGCTAGAGGTTAATTCCTGTTTCTCATTGACGGTATTTTGTGGGTTTGGACTGCTTGGAAATTCATTCTTGTCACTGGTCCAAAACACTGGCAGTAAATAAACAGGTTGATAGGCACGAATATTCCATACGCCCAACTTACTTTCTTCTGACAGCTCCCAACGGCGATCCAGCAAGGAAACATTCGGATCAAACTTAGGCGCAGCACCCAACAAATGTAGGTCACTGACTTTTTGAACCACCTTATCCTTTAAAGATTCAGGCTTGGCTTTTTCATTGGTTTCAGCAACAGGTACAGATGTGGCAGCAATCACAGGTTCAGCCACCTGAACCTGCGGCTGAATAATGGTCGGCGCCTTAAAAAGCCCATCATAACAAGCCAGACGTTCAGCATTTGAAGCCAATGCCACACAGGCTTCAACTGTTGCAGGACTGGCTGGCGCCGTTGCCTGTGCATGGGTAAATGATGTGGTTAGAGAGCCTAGTATAGCCACCACACTAAGCTCCAAATGACCCCGCTCAAAAGATTTGAACGCCATAACTTTCTCCGATTCTTATTTTAATTGACCTGTTGGATACTAAATCCGAGTTGCTGTAGTTCTTCCCGTTTTGCAAATGGTGCAACCACTGCCTTCACAGGTTTCTGTTGCAACAAATACTGTTGTGCCACACGGTTTAAATCATCCAGATTCACATTTAACAGGCGTTCACGTAGCATTTTACGGAATTTTGGTGTACGGGCATGCAGCAACGCATAACACGCTGTAATTGCCTCACCAGCAGGTGAACCAGGCTTATCCATACTGGCAACCAGACCTAAAATCGCCTCTTCAAGTTGATGCGGCTGCTGTTCGGTATTCAGCAACCATTGCACACTTGCTTCAAAATCATTAAATGTTTCCGCCAATCGTGGATCACGGTAGCTATAGAAACGGAATGAGCAGGCATTGCCATCATAACTGGCTCCACCACCATACGCTCCACCTTTTTCACGGATGGCACTATGCAAAAAGCCATTACGCAAGTAGGCAGCCAATACCATTAACGGTGCTGCATCGGCATGGGCAACATCAACTGCCTGATAGGCTGAGGCACAGAACTGCACATTGGCCTGGATCAGCCATGCTTCATCATTTTCTGTATTAATGTGTTCAACCTGGGTGAGTGTTACAGGCGCTTTATTGACTTGCAACTTGTCCCAGACATTTTGCACTTCTTCCACTAAACGATCAGACTGATGCTCTTCACACACCAATAGGAACTGTTTTGGTGCTTGTAACAGCTTATGATGAATTGCCTGTAATTCAGCAATTAATACATGATAGGCATCTTCGTCCTGATCAATCTTAGTGACTAAATCACTCAGCCAGTTCAGCGCACCCAAACCTGTATTATGGTAATCACGGCGAGCCAAGGCACTCATTTGACGTGAAGCGGCCTGCATGGCATAGCTATGTCCAGAACCAGACAAACGTGATTGCCAACGGGTTTTCCGTTGCTGCAATAATTCGATGATACGGTCTTTTTCATCAAAGCGAAGTTGTTCAAATGCCAGTTTTAATAACTGAATGGCATCAAGCTTCTGCGTTAATGACTTGGTGGTTAGGGTCAGCCATGCACTGATCCGATCCTTATTATCCACCTTGCTGCGTAGCGATGCACCCATACCCAGTCCACCACTGACTGCGGTCTGGAGTTGCTGCAATTCAAGATAGTCATATTCACCCGCACCCACTTCGCCCATCAAAATCGAAAGTAAGTTGAAATACGGTGACTGTATGATGTCATCAGGAATTTGAATCAAGACCTGTTGATAATAAATACCGTTGGTGCCTGCATGATAAAGATTTAATGGTGTATCCAGACCATTACAGATAATTTCACGCAACTGACCTTGTACAATATGTAAATCAGCAGGAACATCTTCCAGTCCCACTTTTGGCAATAGCTCAAGATCATCAGGTGTATCCTGACGTTTTTTTAGTGCCTCAGTTTTTTCCTGAATCTCGATTTTCTGGGCTTCGGTTAGGTTTGCGGTAATCTCAGCCAAACGAGCCTGTTCAGCCTGTTGCTCTTTCACTGATTTAGTTGCATCAGGAACCAAAGTCATTTGTACACGGTGTGGATTATCCAGCAGATGCGTTTGAATCAGTTTGGATAACCACATTGGGTCTTTTAATTCTTCCTTAACCTGTTCAATCGCAGAATCCACATCCCAGACATGAATCGGGTCATTATGGTGAATCGCACTGCCCAAACCATTTAGGATCAGGCTTAAACCATACGGTGTGCCATCACCATTGATTTCACGTTGATGCAGTTCAATCTGATGCAGAATTGCATCGACCAAATCGGTATCTACAGGCTTGGATGCAACGTCCTGTAGAATGTTTAATACGCCATTCTTAAAGCTTTCAGCATATTCAGCATTTGAACCTTGTACGCCACAATAGAACGTCATTTCAAAATTACTGTCATCCACCCCCATTAATGGTCCTGTAGATTGTGCATAACCACAGGTTTCCAGATAATGACGCAACGGTGAAGCTGAATTTTCCAGCAAAATCCCCTCAACCAGACGCATGCCTAAACGCAGCTTAATATCGCTGGTTTCAGGTAATAACCATGACATCACATGATAGGTTTTATCTTTCAGGTCTTCACTATCGACTGCATAGGATTCAGTGACTTCAATTGGCGCAGTTAAACGCTTCTCAGGTGTGGAATATAAAGTTGTTCCTTTGGAGAATTTATGCAAGGCCAATTTTTCAAACTGTTCTTGCAGATCATATGCACTTTGATTACCAAAGGTCATAAACACCGCATTACTTGGATGGTAATGGGTTTTGTAGAACTCAACTAACTGTTCATAACTCAAATCTGGAATGTCTTTTGGATCACCACCAGAGTTATAGTGATAGGTGGTTTCAGGGAATAAATGATAGGCCAGTTGATGATAAAGCTGATCTGTCGGTGAACTCATTGCCCCTTTCATTTCATTAAAAACGACACCTTTATAAACCGCCTGATCATTTTCCAGTTCAATACGGATTCCCTCCTGGGCAAAGTCCAGAGGATTCAGGTTTGCGGCAAAGGCAGCATCTAAATAAACCGACAACAGGTTTCGAAAATCTTTCTTATTCTGCGTTGCAAATGGATATGCAGTCCAGTCTGCCGCGGTAAAGGCATTCATAAAGGTATTCAATGAGCGACGGATCATTAAAAAGAATGGATCGCGGACTGGAAACTTCTCAGAACCACATAAAGCAGTATGCTCTAAAATATGTGCGGTTCCCTTTGAATCCATCGGCTGCGTTCTAAACGCCACCAGAAACACATTTTCATCATTGTTGGTTGCGAGATGATAGTGAACTGCACCCGTCACTTTATGTTTATATTCTGAAACGTGAATATCAAGTGCTTCTACATGGTGTTGACGTAATAGCTGAAACGCAGGGTGAATTGTTTGAGTAATGCTTTCAGAAACATCGACAGTCATGTGATCTCCAATTTATCTATTTAATTAACGCTATTGATTATAGAGAGTCTACCGAAGAATATGCACGGATATCCATGTAAATTGGTATGTTTTTGTAGAAAAATTCAGCGAGTGGTGATCCATACCCATTCAACAAATCTTCCTAAAATTACTGTTTGGTAAATCTACGGGTTCATAGCCCATTTTCTGATAAAAACTGGTTGCATTTGCAGTGTCAGTAAATAAATGCAGTTCATAAAAATAAGCCTGTGCATGCTGTTCAATATACCTGAGCAAATGACATCCAACCCCTTGTCGACGATAATCAGGATGAATATAAAAACGCCGTAAACGCCCAACTTGCCCTGAATGATGAAAAGGATCTTGATTTAGTCCAGCTACGGCAATCAATTGATCTTTCGGCGTATAGACAGCAAATAAAGCTTCACCATGCTGATCAAAGCAATTTTCACCTGTTTGAAAATCCTGCTGTAGCCTATTTAGGAAGCGGAAATTTTCGCTTTGTGAATATGCAATCAGTACATCAAGTTGTGAGGGTAGTTCCAAAACTCGTTCAATTTTAAACCTGTCCAACATCATCATTTACCCCTTTAATCTTTGAATTAACCCTACATCACTTGAATTTTTTTCAACAAACTACTGTAATCCTGAGCATTGGTGTAAACTTTAGCTTTTGATTTTTACTGTGATGACAAACATGGCAACTGTTGATCTTTTTGCAATTGGAAATGCACTCATTGACCAGGAATTTAAAGTTTCTTATGAGTTTTTAACACAGCAGGCTTTGCAAAAAGGCACAATGCAGTTGACTGATGGCGACACCCAGGCCGCTTTATACCAGCAACTACAGGATACACAAACTTATAAAGGTCAAGCCAGTGGGGGGTCAGCAGCAAATACCACCGTTGCATTCAGCGCATTGGGTGGAACTGCTTTTTATGGATGCCGTGTTGGTAATGACGAACTTGGTTCAATTTATCTGAATGGTTTAAATGATGCGGATATCCAGACCACAACCCGATCAATCAGCGAAGGCGTAACAGGAACCTGTATGGTACTGATCAGCCCTGATTCAGAACGTACCATGCATACCTATCTAGGGATTACCGCTGAATTGTCTGCTGAGCAAATCGACTTTGAACCATTAAAAACAGCAAAATGGCTATATATCGAGGGTTACTTATCAACCAGTGATACGGCGCGTATCGCAGTCAAACAGGCCCGTGAGCTGGCAAAAGCGCATGGGGTGAAAATCGCCCTTTCCCTTTCTGATCCAGCAATGGTTCAATACGCGCGTCAAGGTTTGGAAGAATTACTGGATGATGGCGTTGACTTACTGTTCTGTAATGAACAGGAAGCGTTGATGTTTACCAATACAGAGAATCTTGATGATGCCATTGCAGCATTAAAATTAAACAATCAGCATATCGTGATTACACAGGGCGCCAATGGTGCGGTGATTATTGATCCGGCCCAACAGTTCCATGTAGCTGGACGGCATGTTGATGCTGTGGATACCAATGGTGCAGGTGATGCCTTTGCGGGTGCATTTTTATATGCCATCAATGCAGGCCTCAGTCTGGAAGCGGCTGCCCAGCTTGCCATTTTAATTTCCAGTGAGGTTGTTGCTCAATTCGGCCCACGTTTGGCCATCGAAAACTACGCCAAGCTATTTGAACAATTCAAATCCACACAACAGGAATGTGCATAACATGGAAAAGATTTGCATGACTGAAGAAGTCCCTGAACGTGAAGCACGTGCATATGACACCATGAAAGGAAAGACCATCTTCATCACCCAGCGTGACGGACAATTTTATGCCTACAATAATCTTTGTCCGCATTTGCAAACTGAGCTTGAGTATCTGGAGAATCAATTTCTGGATCAGGACGGTGAATATATCCAATGTTCTACGCATGGTGCCTTGTTCTCTGTAGAAACAGGCGAATGTGTTTCAGGTCCATGCTTAGGTGACTTCCTTGAAAAAGTAAATTTGGAAGTCCACTCCGATGGTGGTATTTATATTGATTAGTGCCTAAACCATGAATTCTGCGATGACTGAGTTTTTTCTCAATTATTACCTGATGCCATTTCACATGAGTGTGGTGGCACTGGTCTTGCTCAGCATTGCAGAAACCATCGGTATCTTTATTGGGTTGCGCCCAAGTCATCTAGTCAAGAAGCTAACACCTGAATGGTTACTTAATTCACCGCTACTTGATGTTAAATTTTCCAAGTATCTCATCTTTGTTTTTTTACTCATCAATTTCAGTTTTGCTGGCTATTTTCTGGAATTGTCATTCTTTGCCTTGCAGCATTACTTTATTTCACCCTATTACCTTTTTATCCCAGCATTGATCATCGATATTTTCTTTACCGTATTTATGATTCACTGTCTGGATCAGGTGATTAAGCCCAAAGTGACGCACACCCATACTAATTTGGTTGGGCGTCTGGCAACCATTTCCACGGGTAACGCAAGACCAGGATTCTCTGCCCAGGCACGTGTACGTGATGAGTTTGGTCAACTGTACTATGTTCAGGTTGAGCCTGAATATGGAGAACTGGAATTACAATCCCAGGTGTTGCTCATTAGCCAGAAATCCAACTCATACTATCTGGCAAAAAAAATATCAATTTCCAACAAGTTATTCACACCAGACTGAGCTTAGACTTGTCTTAAATCATATAAAAAGTTGATTTCCTCACTCTCTCAATGAGATCAAAAGGATTTAATCGTTAATATTACAAATTGTTACAAAAAGAATAACTGAAATTTTAAAACTTTAGGCTTCCATTTTTCTCATATTCCTGATCCAAGTTTACACTAAAACATAAAAGAGAAATGCATCACATTTTCAACAAAAACTCTACTAATACACTAGGTTTTATGGATATTTCATTGTAGTTAATATTTATTTATGTAAATAAAATCACAAGCATTTGTTAATATTATGTTTTTTATATTCATACTATTTTACTTGGTTTTATTTTTATTTAATTCATTATAAATCCTATCTTTTTAATCGGATTTAAATTTCAAAACACGACTATTTTAATCAGGTTAATTCACCAAATAAAAAATTCAGACAACAATTTATCAAAAACAAAAATAAAATTTTAAGTTATTGTTTTATATATAATAACAATATACATTTATTTAAAGTGTACAAAAGGTTTATTTTTAATTAATTTTAATTAATAATGTGTAACATCTTTAAAAATATGAGGCTGGCTCAATGAAGACAAGTTCTCAAGACCCAAACCGAAGATTAATCTGGGAAATAGCAATTATTCTAATTATTAAAGTTGCAATTCTTATGCTGATTAAACATATCTGGTTCGATGCCCCAACCATTCCAAAAGATTTTAACAATCAAGTTGCCGAGCGTATTGCTGGTGACCTGCCCAACAATCAGGAGACACGTTGATGATTTCTGAAAGCGTGGTCGATCTTTCGCGGTTCCAATTCGCAATGACCGCAATGTATCACTTTCTTTTCGTTCCTCTCACTCTAGGTCTGGCGTTTATTCTTGCCATTATGGAAACCACGTATGTGATTTCAGGTAAAGAAATTTATAAAGACATGACCAAGTTCTGGGGAAAACTCTTCGGCATTAACTTTGCCCTTGGTGTGACCACTGGCTTAACCATGGAATTCCAGTTTGGTACCAACTGGGCGTATTACTCGCATTATGTTGGTGACATCTTCGGTGCGCCACTCGCAATTGAAGGCCTGATGGCTTTCTTCCTTGAATCTACCTTTATTGGCCTGTTCTTCTTTGGTTGGGATCGCCTCTCCAAAGTGCAGCATTTAGGGGTAACATGGCTGGTTGCAATTGGCTCCAATATGTCTGCCCTGTGGATTTTAATTGCCAACGGCTGGATGCAGAACCCCGTTGGTGCGGCATTCAACTATGAAACCATGCGTATGGAACTGGTGGACTTTGGTGCATTGATCTTCAACCCTGTTGCCCAGGTTAAATTCGTACACACTGTTTCCGCGGGTTATGTCACAGGTTCAATCTTTGTACTTGCGATCTCAAGTTATTACCTGTTAAAGAAACGTGATTTACCATTTGCACGCCGCTCTTTCGCAATCGCCGCAATTTTCGGCTTAGCCTCAACCCTATGCGTCATCTTACTGGGTGATGAATCGGGCTATGAGCTAGGTGATGTTCAAAAAACCAAACTTGCTGCAATTGAAGCTGAATGGCATACAGAACCTGCGCCAGCCGCATTTACCCTGTTTGGTATTCCCAACCAGAAAGAAATGCGTACCGACTATGCAATCAAGATTCCTTTTGTAATGGGACTGATTGCCACACGTTCTACCGATAAACAGGTCACTGGTATCCATGACTTGATGAAAGAACACGAAATTCGTATCCGTAATGGTATGGTTGCATACAGTGAGCTGGAAAAACTTCGTGCTGGTGACCGTTCTCCTGACCTGCTTGCCTCATTTGAGAAAAACCAGAAAGACTTGGGTTATGGTCTTTTGTTGAAAAAATATTCTCCAAATGTGGTCGATGCAACTGAAGAGCACATTCAGGCAGCAACAAAGGACACCATTCCTAATGTAGCGGCATTGTTCTTCTCTTTCCGTGCCATGGTTGCCTCAGGCTTCCTCATGCTATTGCTGTTCCTTTTGGCAACCTGGGCAGTGGCAAAACGCAACGCAGAAAACAAGCCTTGGTTACTCAAATACGCCCTGTTCGCTCTTCCACTCCCATGGATTGCAGCCCAAACAGGTTGGTATGTGGCTGAGGGTGGTCGTCAACCTTGGTCAATCGGTGAAATCCTGCCAACACATCTATCTGCTTCAAGCGTAAGCACGGGTGATGTGTGGGGTTCAATCATCGCACTTGCAGCGTTCTATACCGTACTTCTTATTATTGAGATGTACTTAATGATCAAATTTGCTCGTTTAGGTCCAAGTTCTTTGCATACTGGTAAATATCACTTTGAGAAACTGGCTGCAAAAACTGGGGAGGCTCAATCATGATCGAATATGAACTTCTCAAAATTATCTGGTGGGTACTGGTTGGTGTTTTACTGATTGGCTTTGCCCTCACAGATGGTTTCGACATGGGCTCAATGGCACTGATGCCATTCGTAGGTAAGACCGACTCAGAACGCCGTGCCGCCATCAACACCATTGCCCCACACTGGGATGGCAATCAGGTATGGTTCATTACTGCGGGCGGTGCTCTGTTCGCCGCCTGGCCAATGGTTTATGCCGTCGCATTCTCAGGCATGTACTGGGCATTACTCTTGGTTCTATTTGCCCTGTTCCTGCGACCTGTCGGATTTGACTACCGTTCCAAGCTGGAAAATACCCAATGGCGTAACTCTTGGGACTGGGGTCTATGTATTGGTGGTGCAGTTCCAGCATTGGTGTTTGGTGTCGCGTTTGGCAACTTATTTCTGGGCGTTCCATTCAGTCTGGATGATACATTGCGTTCACAATATACAGGTAGTTTCTTTGCCTTATTGAATCCATTTGCGCTTGTCTGTGGTATCGTAAGTTTATCAATGTTATGTGCTCACGGCGGTGCATGGTTAATGTTACGCACGGATGGTGCATTACATAACCGTTCCGCCAAGGCAACGCAGATCATGGCAATTGTGTTTCTAGTCTGCTTCCTTGCAGCGGGTGCATGGTTATACTTTGGAAGTATCGAGGGTTATGCCTACGCTACTGCGGTTAATACCAATGCCGCACTAAATCCACTGGCAAAAGATGTGGTGACCAATACCAATTATGGCTGGATGAATAACTATGGTACTTATCCAATCACCATGGCCGCACCGATTGCAGCGATTCTTGGTGCATTGCTGGTAATTATCAGCGCGGGCAAGCAAAAAGCTGCCGCAAGCTTTACAGGTACAAGCCTGATGATTGTGGGCGCAATCCTAACCGCTGGTTTTGCATTGTTCCCATTCTTATTACCATCAAGCATCAATCCAGCTTCAAGCTTGACCATGTGGGATGCGGTATCCAGCCATAAAACCCTTGGTGTCATGACCGTTGCCGCATGTATTTTTGTTCCTCTCATTTTGATCTATACCTCTTGGTCTTACTACAAAATGTGGGGTGTCATCACCAACAAACAAATTGAAGAAAACTCACATAGTTTGTACTAATGAGGAGATGTGAAATGTGGTATTTTGCATGGATTCTAGGCATTTTGATGGCATGTTTTGCGGGTGTGCTGAGTGCACTCTACATTGAACACCATCAAGATTTAGATGAGGAATAAGTAATGGCTCAAGCAATGACAACACCGAAGAATAGTAAGGCACAAGTGCTTGCAATGACCGTTTCGTTTTTGTTGGCATTGCCCCTTGCTGCCATTTTATTGGTACATCCTGCATTGATGCTGGATGCCAATGGACATTATAACCATAGCCAACTGATGTTAGTTATGATTGGAATTTCTGGTGGCTTCATTCATGGCGTGGGATTTATACCAAGATTCTGGTTATGGAAATGGTTATTTAGCCCTTATATTGCTTGGCCTTTAATGATTTTAGGTTACTTTATTTGGATTGGTAATTAATTCCAAATCAGCCAAAAAAAGAAGAGGAAGCAGATTTGCTTCCTCTTCTACTTTTTAAAGTTAATTAGAATTTAAAGTTTAATGATGCCGTTACATTACGTGCCGTTCCCCACGTATTAATCGCATTGGCTTTATATTCTTTATCAAGCAAATTATTGACGTTAAGACCAAGTGCCACATCATTTGTAACTTGATAGCGTCCCATCAAATTCACTAAATAATAGCTTTCCTGACGATTCAGTTTAGATGCCAAACCACCTGTTTTTGCTGAAGTGGCATCATAGATTTCACTTTGCCAATTCACACCGCCACCTACAGTGAGTTTATCCCATTTATAAGTGGTAAAAAGCTTAAATGTATCTTCGGGTAAGATACTGTTTAAAGTATTTCCTGTCTGGTCTTTGGCATCGGTATGCGTATATCCACCCTGCACATTCCAGTTAGGTAAAATTTCTCCACCAATACTTAACTCATAGCCCTTAACTTCAGCCCCATCAACAGCAACATAGGCCTGACCACCATTTGGTGTTAAATTCTTGCCATCGGCAATGGCATAATTATCCTGCTGCATTGAGAAATAGGCTGCACTGGTATTTAAACGACCATCATAAAAGTCAGCCTTTAAACCCGCCTCAAAGCTGTTACCCTCTTCAGGATCAAGATAATCTCCCTTAATATCCTGACGGGAAGATGGATTGAAAATTGTGGTGTAGCTTGTATAAGCAGACAAGTTATCAGTAATATCAAAGATTAATCCAGCATAAGGCGTAAATACGCCATTCTGCTTCTGCTCATTTTTGGTAACACTACGTTCCCAATTACTTAAACGACCACCCACGACCAATTTCAATGGATCCAGAAGCTGTAACTTGGCAGCAGCAAATGCACCAATTTGCTGTTCATCTACAATTGTCCGTCCTGTAACTTTCATATCTGGTCGAGGACTATTACCATTCCAGCCTGCAATTGGTGCTGCGACATAATAGCGACCATAAGATGGATCATCAGACTTAATAGTGTAACCGTTCAAACCAAAGCTGACATCATGCTCATGACCCAGTACCTGAAACTTACCTGATGCATATACATCCAATGAATGCACATCTGGTGTACTTTCAAAACGCCCACTGGTTACAAGCATCTGACCAGGCTGGAGCTTGTTGACAGGTGCAGATACGGGTATTTCCTTGCCATATGCAATACCACCAGAACCAGCCACGCCATATTCGCGTTTATTGCTGGCTTTGGTAAATGCATAGTTGGCAGTCGCCTGCCAGTTGTCATTAAACTGATGTTCCACACCTAAAAACAGGTTGAGTTTCTCAGTATCACTAAAGGTGAAGTTTGCTGCTGGATTATCATCACGACCAAACGTCGTCTGCTCTTGCCCATCATGCGTAATAAATGGGAAACCATGTGCCGTTGCGCCATCAATTTTAACCTGTTGCGCGGTTAATGCTGTGGTCAATGTAGTTTTATCTGTGAGATCAAAATCCACAGCACCATATATAACAGCATTTTGACGGTGATAACGATCCTGTTGACTACCACCCTGCTCATAAGCTGCCATCGTGCGACCACGGATTGAATTGTCCTGATTTAATCCACCACTGACATCAATCTGGCTGCGGTAATTCCCCCAGCTTCCGCCCTGTACCTTGACTGCCCCCTGTAAATCAGCCGTTGGGCGTTTACGCACATAGTTGATACTCGCACTTGGGTTGCCTGAACCACTGGTCAAACCTGTTGAACCCTTGGTGACTTCAATACGATCATAGATCGCTGAATCTTCAAGACCAAACATATCCGAGCCACCAAAGGAAGCCGTTGTCGTTGGCATTCCATCCCGCTGCACATTGGTAATTGCAAATCCGCGTGAATAATAGGTATTGTAACCCGCACCCACCTGGCCATACTGCACCATGGTCACACCAGCCGTTTGCGCCAAGACATCATTGGTACTTGTAAGATTCTGATCATCAATTTGCTGTGCTGTAAATACAGTAACACTCTGTGGTGTTTCCTTAAGGGATAAATCCAGTTTAGTCACCGCCTTGGTCTTTTTAACTGTATAAACTGGCGTTTCCTGTTCTGCTTGCACGGTAATGGTTGGTAATGTTGTGTTTTCTGCTGATTCCACTGCTTGAATTGTTCCAGATGTTCCCCCAACAATGATCATCATTATTGCACTATATAAATTATGGTGTTTCATCTTTACCCCTCAGTAAGTTAACAATTACTTACATTTTACATAAATGAGAATATTTATCAATATTATTATCATCATTGTACAAATTCTCCATTAAATATCCTGATTTGATTGATAGTCCGAATAAATACAATCTTGCCTAGATATTTAATGCTTTTATTTTTTACGAATATAAACAATAATTATTATCATTAATGCTATTTGGGGCAATTATGCTTTTTAAACTATTGGGGATCCTACTTACCCTACTGGGCTGTATTAGCCTTTATCTCTGCCATCCCAATCAAATTTTACTCAAATCCAGCCTTTCTAAAACGTTCACTTATTTGGGTGCAACTGGGTTGGTTGCAGGTCTGCTGATTTTATTCTTTTCCATTCCAAAATTAGTCGCTGTCCTGATCTGGCTTGCTGTGATGACACTGGTCTGGTCATTTATTCCTTTCCTGAATTTATTCAAAAGGAGCAACACCCAATGAATATCTCAAAACAAAAAATTCAACCAGACTGGTGGACAAAAACACTGGTGGGTTTATTTCTAGGATTAAGTTTTGCCGTTGCAATTGGCGCACTGGTATTTTTACTGACACTGCCTCATGTGGAACGTTCCCTGCCAGGCCAGCTTGCCATGTGGAGCATTCCATGGGTTTGGTTATTCGTATTCTTTATTGCCTATTTTATTCCCAAAGGTTGGCAAAGTCTGGTGATCTTTAGCATTGCCAATATCATTGCTTATGCACTGCTGTTCTGCTTAAGAGGTTAAAATGAAAGTTCGCGCAGATATCATCAAACATGGCAAAAACCTACATACATGGGTTGGAATCAGTGCAGGCATCTTGTTGTTCATCTGCTTTTTTGCAGGTGGCCTCAGCATGTTTCAGCATCATTTAAGTCAATGGGCATCACCACCCCTACAAAAACTGGCGCCAATTCAACTCAATCAATATAACCAGTTGGTCACACAGGCACAGGCAAAATATCCTGAAACGCAAAAAGCCTTTACGCTTAGCTTTAACTCACCAGAAGCACATAATTCGCCGATCTACTGGGAAGCTTCACATGAGGGAGAGGAAGATGACCATCATCTCGATATTGCCCAGACCAGTATGATGGCAACGCTGGATCAGAATGGTCAACTCATTGCGAAAGAACAGAATGTCTCCAAACTTGGTTGGCTAATTGAGCAACTGCATGAAACAGCAGGCATCCCTGGCATGATTGGTCATCATACTGCGGGTGTAATGGTAATGGGTGTCGTTGCAGTCCTGTATTTTCTTGCAATCATGTCAGGCCTGGTTGTGTTGCTGCCAACACTAGTAAGTGATTATTTTGCTGTCCGCAAAGGGAAAAATAAAAAGCGTTTCTGGCTGGATACGCATAATGTGATTGGAATTACCAGCTTGCCATTTCATATCATTATCAGTGTGACTGTGGTGGTATTTGCATTCCACGATATTTTATACGGTACACTGGCTAAAGTGATTCAAAAACCGATTTTTGAACGTCCTGCACCTACACAAATTGCTGAACCTCGGCCCGAGCTGAATGTAGAACAGATTTTTGCCAAGGTTCAAAAGGCAGCACCTGAATATCGTATTGATGCCATTCGTTTCGGTAATCTGGACAATCCTGAACGAGCCTCGGCTTTTGTGGCGTTGTATCATCCTGACCGTATGATGCGGGGCGATAATTTTGATTACATGAGCTTTAACCCCTACCAAGCCAAACCTTATTCAACAGAGACATTGTCGACAGAAGAAAGTAATGTATCTTCATTGATCCGTTCCATGTTTGCCTTGCATTTTGGTAATTATGGGGGTGACTCTATTCGCTGGATTTATGTATTTTTTGGATTGGGTGGTGCTTATTTGTTCTATTCAGGTAACATTCTTTGGATCGAGACGCGTTTGCGTAAACAGAAGAATCCAAATTTACCACCACCGCAACAACGTAAAGATGTGATGTTTATTGCAAACTTAACCATTGGTGCATGTTTAGGCTGTATGTTGGCCGTGTTTAGCAGTATGCTGGTAGGACGCTGGGGATATGTCATTACACCACAATTACAAAGTCATAACCATGTATTCATGTATAGTTATTATCTGGTGTTTATCTCAAGTTTAACTTATAGCTTTGTCATTGGTGCAGCCCGTGCATTACCACAGTTCTTCCTTGCGATTGCGATTGTACTGTTATTAATTCCATTCACATCAATTGTCGCTTATATCTTTCCGATTCAAGGACTTTGGTATTCAACAGGTCACCTGATCTGGATTGATATTATTGCGATTGGTCTTGCTCTAGTATTTCTGCGTTTCTATCAACAAGCCAATGATCGTGCTCAAACCGCACCGATTGGTTCAATCTGGTCAATACAAAAATCTGTTGAAACAGTCTCAATGACTGAAAATCAGGCTTAATTTAGTTTGAACGAAAATGCCATGACTGATTTAAGTTGTGGCAATTTTTATTGCTGTCTTAAAATGTCTTTCCTCATTTCAACCAGTTGAATAGGCACTAAAGGCTGCCCTACATTGGCCGCAACAGGATAAGCCTCTGTTTTTCCTGTAAGCTGGTAGCCCCGACGTTGATAATAAGCCATCAGTTCAGTTCTCACATCCAGTACATACATGAGGAAATGCGTAATTGATGGATGGTTTTGCATAACAAACTGTTCAGCATAGGCAAGTATCTCTTTGCCAAAACCTGAATTTTGGATAGAGGGATCAATGGCAAACGTACCGATTTCAACACTATCTTGTTGATAACTCAGTCCGATACAGGCAACCAGTTGCTTTGATTGCGCTTCACCAATAAATAATTCAAAATTGATTTGACCAAGTTGGTTGATTAACTGGGTTTTATTGATTCTATCGCCTGCTACAAATGCCTGTTCAGTTGTCCAGCTTCGTCCCGACTGTCTTCGGTAAGCAGCATTGATTAATTCAACAAGCTGTTCCAGATCATCATTTTCTACTTTTCTAATATTTAAAGACATTCTATTTCATAAAGTGAATAAAAAACCGATGATAACATCGGCCTTTATCAAATCAATGACTGAATCAGTTGGTTTGACCTGCTAACCATGCCATAAACTTTTGACGTTCAGCTTTGGACGCTTTCTGCCATAACTCAGCCAACTGCTGGTCTGTGGTTTTGGCTGTTCCAGTTGTTGTGGTTATGGCTACGGGTGCTGCTACAGTTGCAGAGCTTGTGGTTGCCGCATATACAGGCGCAGGTTGATTCACTACATTGTTCTTATTCTTCTGAGTCAAATCCAGGGTACGACCTAATAAACTATTACCTGAAAACCAAGGCTGCGCTTCATTGTTTGCCCCTGTTTGCTGAACGATTAACTTTTTGGTTTGATCATAGAGGGCTACCGTAGGCTGTTCAGCATATTTTTTTGCGGCATCAAAGTTTTTAGGCGCATTTACCAGCCCCAAGCTATAAGACTGGTTGTCTTGTAGATCAGATGCCTGAATGGTGACAACACCTGATTTAACAATGTCATGTTCGCCATTTAAATGTTCAAAATACTCACGGTAACGTACATTAAGTGTCAAATTACCTGGATCGACCTGATAGTTATTTTTGCTGGACGGAATCAAGCCATTATTGACTTCCTGACCATTCACCGCAAGAATCACAATTTCCTCAGGTGCAGTGATAGTAACTGCCGAAAAAACTGAACTACTTAACAATAACCCAAAAGCAGCAACACCAACTCTTAAAGACATTAGACTCTTCTCGATATAAATAACTTATAAAACCGTATGCACTATGCTATGCGATTGTGACCATTTTATGACATAAAACCAAACTGTCTATTCCATCAATTTGGCTTTTTTAAGATATATACATCATATATATGGTAAAATAAAATGACTTAATCTAACATTTTGTTTTCTTTAAAGAATGGGGATTAACAGACAGGCTATAGGTAAGTCCAGAGCCAGGATGACCACCAAAATACTGGCTTTGGTCGATAGTCTTGTTAATTTGATTAAATTTCGCCCGATGCCTGAACAATATCATGATATTGCAGGGGTTATGCCACTAATTAAAGATATAGGCTTCAAGGCTTTATTGGGAGATAGCGTATATTTTACCAGTGTATGTACAAGTAACGACATTTGATTGAGAATTACTTTGCACTCTAGTATAGCTCCATTTTCTTACTGGATAATAATGTACTCGACACGAATTGCCTCATCCACCAAATAATGGTCTTTAACCAGATAAAAATAAGGTTTATCTCTGATCCATTCATCCATTTCTAAAATGGCTTGGGTGTATCCTGTGATCGCTAAAAAATCTTTTGTGACGATTGCATCCATAGGCTTATCCTTTTTTCTTAAGCCTACCATAAATGCAAATCCTACAGATAGTTTAAATATCGACCCTAATAGTCATTTCCCCTATCATTTTGTATGAAAGAGTCAACCCAGCTTGGATCAACTCTCAGCATTATTAGTTTACAAATAAACTAATAATGCTATAGAACTGATTTTCTGGCTTCTGTTTGCCATCCACAATTTCACTCACCTCAACAAGATATTCACCTGATGCTGGGAAAACGAGTTCCGCATTTCCATTTGCATCCGTTTTTAAGCTTTTGGCCTGATCATCCGTTGCACCCTTGGCACGAATGACCACACTGGCATTTGCCAAAGTATGGTTGGCTTTAGATATCTTAACTTTCACAGCCTGATTGGCTTTTAACTCGTTTGGATGAATCGAGAACTCAACCTGAATCGGTGCAGAATTTACCTGAACGGGTGAACTCTTATCTTTTGTCACATAGGTCAATAAGGTCCATTCACGGATAATTTCAACAGGCGTGAACTTTTTACCTTTTAAATCGGCAGGAATGACGTAGTCACGTTCACTTTTTGCTGGCGCCTTATCTGCTGCCATGTCAAAGAACAACTTCCATTCCTTTTGATCTTGTACATATTTCAATGGGTAAGATGCTTTGGTCTGAATATTATAAGTGCCCGCGTCTGGCAGTTTTAAGTCAAATACTGTGGCGGAGTTTAATGTAGATGCTGCTTCAATTGTTGTTTTTTTCTGGTCTGGCGCAGTAATTTCAAACTTGGCATTTTTTAATGCATATTCACTGTTCAATGCCTCTTCCGCATAGCCAGAGACCACAGTCACCTGAGTTTGCTCAGTTTTATAGGCAATAGGAGCAACATAAGGTTCATGTGCCAAACCATAGCCTGAAACCAATACAAATGATGCTATCAATAATCTTTTCACGAGTTTTCCCCCACCTTTGATTTTGCTCAATACAGGCATTAACCAATCTGAATTGTTTAGCCTCAAGTTTTATAAGCCTGATTATACACAAATGAAAATAATTATCATTATAATATGGAATTTTTCTGTACAAGAACACCATTTATAGATATCTATAGATATAAAAATTACGTTATCTTTCATTTTTCTAAAAGCGACTCGAATATAATAGACTGGTATCTTTATTCCAGAGTTGTTATGTCTGTGCCAAGCCCCATTACACCATCCCCTCAACCACAGAAATATTCCTTATTCTTTGTCATTTTTTCATTGGCAATTGGCAGCTTCTGTATTGGTACAACTGAATTTGTTGCAATGGGGTTGATTCAGGAAATTGCGACAGATTTAAATGTCAGTGTTCCACATGCAGGATATTTTATTAGTGCCTATGCGTTAGGCGTGATGGTGGGTGCACCAATTATTGCCATTTTAGGAGCAAAGATACCACGTAAAACCCTGTTGTTGGGATTGATGCTTTTTTATGGTCTGGCAAATGCGGCGACCGCCTTTGCCACTACGCCAGAAGCCATGCTGATTTCCCGCTTTATTGCAGGTTTTCCACATGGTGCCTACTTTGGAGTTGCTGCATTGGTTGCGGCTGAACTGGCAGGTAAACAACGTCGCGCAACCGCAATTGCACAAGTGATGATGGGCTTAACCATTGCCAATGTAATTGGTGTCCCAATCGCCACATGGTTAGGTCAGCAGTTTGGTTGGAAAGCAGGTTTTGAATTCTCTGCGGTGATTGCATTCATTACCCTGATCGGGGTAAGCCTGTTTGTACCGAATATTCCTCTACAAAAAACTGCCAGCATCAAGGCTGAATTAGCAGGCTTAAAAAATATTAATATGTGGCTAACACTGTCTGTTGGTGCAATTGGTTTTGGCGGGATGTTCTCGGTATATAGTTATGTGTCGCCAATTTTGACTGAATATACCCATGCAGATATTCGTGTGGTTCCAATTGCCCTGGCGATCTGGGGAACAGGTATGGTGATCGGTGGTTTAGTTGCGGGCTGGTTGGCAGACAAGAACTTATTTAAAACCATTATTGGTATTCTGATCAGTTCTGCACTCGCTTTTGTTGCAGCCAGTTTTATGATGACAAACCTCTATACAGCGATTGCCGCTTTATTCCTGATTGGCTTTACCGTAATTGGACTAGGTGGCGCATTACAAACCCATCTAATGGATATTGCAGGTGATGCACAAACTTTGGCAGCCTCGCTCAACCATTCCGCATTTAACCTTGCCAATGCGCTTGGTGCATTTTTAGGTGGATGGGTACTCAGCCACAATATGGGCTGGTTGGCACCGATTTGGGTAGGTTTTGTTTTAAGCCTAGGTGGATTGGCAATTCTGCTCATTGCATTGGCGTATGCAAAATACTCACAGCAAAAAGAATCTGTCGTTTCTTAATGGCAGATTCATGAGTTGATTTAGATTAATTTATCAGCTTTTCAATTTGTTGGTCATGCCATTTGGACAGCAATAATAAGGCAGCCATTGCTCCAATTAAGGCAAAAAACATATCGGACTGGGTATCCCATTCATATCCCTGAGTTCCTAAAAACTCCTCAGCACCTTGTCCCATTACTAAAGCAGCAGCCCATTCAATCAGCTCATAGCTTGCACTAATCGCCAACACAATACAGATCACAATAAAAGTGAGCATTCTTCCTTTGGTCAGAATCTGGTTTCTAAGCAGGATTTCACGGGCGGCAATTGCAGGAACAAAGCCCTGCATAAAATGTCCAATTTTGTCATAAGGATTGCGATCCATCCCCAACCATTCAGCCATTTCAAAACCAAAAGGCACACGTGCATAGGTATAGGCACCGCCTACAATTAAAACAATGGCGTGCAAAAAAATTAAGCTATACAAAAGATTGGTGAGCGGAAATGTTTTATAGGTGTAAATCAATAATGGAACAGTAATTAAGACAGGTAAAACCTCCATCACCCATGTACCACGGTCAAATGGATGAATACCTGAAATGATTAAAATCAACATAAGAATAAATGCTGCACAACACAACATCAGTTTTTGACTCATATCAACTCCTCTAATTTTTATTATTTTGTCTTAACATGACTCGATTCTTAAAATTGATCCTCAACTCTGTTTTTCATTGAATTTGAGAATAAACTTGAGGTTTATTCGGATAATTTTTCACCACAATGCGGACAGTAATGATACTTCTTTTTTTCCTGTTCCTGATCTTCAAGTAACTTCTCCCTGACCAGTTGGATGATAATTTCATGGGTCTGCTCTTTTGGTAAACCGACTTTTTTTCGAATTCGTTCAATTTCAACTTGGTCATGTAACAAGTCTAGCCCTTTGGCTTGCAAGGCTTCACGAAACTCCTGTTCCAGTCTTTGATTACGCTGGTTTAATTCATTGGCAAGGCCTGAAGCTAAAATACCTGCGGGCAAAGCTGCAATACCCACACCCAGAATTGTAATGAATGCACCCAGGATACGACCCAAATTGGTTACAGGTGTTACATCACCATAGCCCACTGTTGTCAATGTAACAACCGCCCACCACATCGCTTTTGGAATTGAGCTAAATGCTTCAGGCTGGGCTTTATTTTCCACCACGTAAATTGCGGATGCCGTCATCACAATCATAATGACCAAAATGAAAATAACCGCCTGAAATGATCCTTTTTCCCGTTGGATAACACGTAGAAGAATCTGTAATGACACAAAATAACGGGTTAGTTTGAGTAATCGGAATAGTCGTAAGACCCGTAGGAAACGTAAATCGAGATGCACAAAGAAGTTTAAGTACGCAGGTAAAATCGCCATTAGGTCAATAATCGCCCCACCACTTTTCATCCAGAGAAACCGCTGCTTCCATGCTGATTCCTGTGGATTTTTCTCAACAATGCTCCATAGCCTTAATAAATATTCACCGCTAAAAATAAGGATTGAGAGATTTTCAAAAATATCGAAATAAGGCTGATACAGCTTATACAAGTCATTTACCGACTCCAGTAGCACCGCTGCAACGTTGGCAATGATCAGGGAAATCAATACATAGTTTACACAGGTACTCACCTTACTTTTATAGTCATCATCATGCAGATTGTTATAAACAAACCGTCTTAGCTGTTGCCATGAAAATTGAGCCATACCATATTTATCGTTATATAAATCAGGCTAAAATGTATCATGTTGCCTGAGCGTTTGATACGTTATTTCTATCTTTGGGTCAGGTTATTAACTTTTGATGGATAGGGGAAAACTGGATTTATTATAAGTTTCATTGAAATCTTTATATTTATTGTGATTGACAAGAAGTACTGGACATATTTCTTATCAACCTGTACTTGCTATTTGATTGTATAGTAATGTGGATCTTTTTTCCATTTTACTTGTTCAAAGTCTAAATCAAAAAAACTTGCAACTTTTTGAGCAATTGGTTTCTTGAACAGTTTTGCATCCATATAAACAAGGGTTTGATTCATTTGGGTATTAAAAATAACTCGGCCTCTTGGTATTTCCTCATATTCAAGATACTTGAAATGGTCAAATTGGCATCTTAATATTTCCCAATATTCAATGTGCGTATAAGAACTATCAATCAAGCCCAATGAATCTACATCAGACAAATCAAAGTTATGGGCAATCCCAATGACTTGATTTTTGTCATACCAGAATATACCTATTTTCATCATTTAGCTTCATCTAATTGTTTAAATTCTTCAATAACAGAATTAAAATTAGCAATAACCTCACCAATCCAACTATCAAATAGTTCATTATCTTGAGTAACTAATAAATCAAGTGTTATTGAATCAAAATTACGGATATTACATACTAATTTACTCATCCAAGACATCTCTAGTTTATTTTTATTGCTCTGAAATGACCATAAAGAATCATTAATAATATCTTTTAAATTTATATTGTTATCTTCACAAACCACACCATAATGTAATCCTTCAGTTACGACAATAATCATAAATTTTAATAAAGGTACTGATTGATGCTCAAAAATACACCCTATAAAATCTCGACTCATTCGCCTTGATTTTTGTACATTTTTAAACCATCTTTTACATTTTGACAAATCATGCCGAACATTATTATATTTACCATCGAGTGAAATTGAATATCCTTGATAGTGATTGAAACTTTTATCAATTTCACTAAAAAATCTCTCTAATAATTCGCCACGAAATTCTTGACTCTGAAATATATGATTAATATCTGAAATAGCTTTAAACTGTTTCGAATCAACAGAAAGTAATAATTCCTTGATCGCACTTTTATTCGACATAATATTTCCTGTCATTTGTAGAACTAAATTTTTATATTGCTGTATAGCAGCCAAGATATTCGTCTGATCATTTAAATATTGCTCTATCTCACTTAACCAACCCAGCAAGTCATTTTGATAATTCAATATTGAAAGATCAACTGGTTGTGTAATATCACCATTCAAATAGTAACAACCATCCTCCTCATTTCTGAGAATATGACCTAAAGATTTTTTACTTGGTTGAGCATCCAATAGAGATAAATAAATCAATATTGGCTGTTTATTCTTTGCTATACAATATGAATAATAACGATTTAATTGTTTACTCTGATCTGAGGCATAAATCTTATTTTCAATAATCATTATTTGATGATCATTTCTTATTAAAATATCAATTTGATCTTTTCTTTCCCGCTTTTCCCTTTCGACAATTACTTTTGTATCTATATCAAAATTTAGTGAGAAATATTCGACAAATATTTTAAGAAAGATACTTCCCTGTCCATGACTCCCTTTAGGATTTAGTAGGTCAGCAATAATTGGAGTATGTGTATGTACTTCACTTGTTGCCATTCCCATTATTTTAATAAGATTAAAATACTCACCCTTAGCTTTATTTTTTACAATATTTTCTTCATTAGTCTCTACAACATGATCGATCAAACTTAATAATTGATTTT
This sequence comes from Acinetobacter thutiue, assembly GCF_030385805.1. Lineage (NCBI taxonomy): Bacteria > Pseudomonadati > Pseudomonadota > Gammaproteobacteria > Moraxellales > Moraxellaceae > Acinetobacter > Acinetobacter thutiue. The sequence goes on along the minus strand of NZ_JAUDZE010000001.1, from coordinate 420,854 downwards.
TTATATCCACAATATATCCAAAAAATAAGGGCTGATTACTCAGCCCCTATTATTAGCAAAAACAATTGATTAGGTCAATTGAGCAGCCTGAATCTTCTTGGTATCAACTTGATCAGCTTCTTTTGTATATTCGCTCATCTTGTCGAAGTTTAAGTATTTGTAGATGTCAGCAGAAGCGCTGTCAATTTGAGACGCATACTGTTGATATTCTTCTGGGCTTGGTAATTTACCAAGTACCGCAGCTACAGACGCAAGCTCAGCAGACGCCAAGTAAACATTTGCACCTTGACCTAAACGGTTCGGGAAGTTACGCGTAGAAGTCGATACACAAGTCGTGTTCGGTGCTACACGTGCCTGGTTACCCATACACAATGAACAGCCTGGCATCTCAGTACGCGCACCTGCACGACCATAGATATTGTATAGACCTTCTTCCATCAATTGATGCTCGTCCATACGCGTTGGTGGAGCCAACCATAAACGAGTAGACAATGAACCACCAGGAACTTTGTCAAGCAATTGACCAGCAGCACGGAAGTGACCAATGTTGGTCATACAAGAACCGATGAACACTTCATCAATTTTGTCGCCTTGAACATCAGAAAGAAGTTTCGCATCATCTGGATCGTTCGGGCAGCAAAGAATTGGTTCTTTAATGTCAGCAAGATCGATTTCATACACTTTCGTGTATTCAGCATCAGCATCAGCTTTTAACAGGCTTGGGTTGTCTAACCACTTCTGCATGTTTTCAGCACGGCGCGCCATTGTACGCGCATCGCCATAACCTTCAGCGATCATCCACTTCAACATGGTAATGTTAGAACGTAAGTATTCAGCAACTTTCTCTTCAGAAAGTGTGATTGAACAGCCAGCAGCAGAACGTTCAGCAGAAGCGTCAGAAAGTTCAAATGCTTGCTCAACAGTCAAGTCATTTTCCATTTCTGATAAATCAATCTCAAGGATACGACCAGAGAAGATGTTTTTCTTACCTTTCTTCTCTACAGTCAAGTCGCCTTCTTTAATTGCATAATAAGGAATTGCATGTACAAGGTCACGTAAAGTGATACCAGGCTGCATTTTACCCTTGAACTTAACAAGTACAGATTCAGGCATATCCAGTGGCATAACACCAGTCGCTGCTGCGAATGCAACAAGACCAGAACCTGCTGGGAATGAAATACCGATTGGGAAACGAGTATGTGAGTCACCACCAGTACCAACTGTATCTGGAAGTAGCATACGGTTTAACCAAGAGTGGATAATACCGTCACCTGGACGTAAAGATACACCACCACGGTTCATGATGAAGTCAGGTAATGTATGGTGAGTTGTTACGTCAACTGGTTTTGGATACGCAGCAGTGTGACAGAAAGACTGCATCACAAGGTCAGCTGAGAAGCCCAAGCACGCCAAGTCTTTTAACTCATCACGCGTCATAGGACCAGTTGTATCCTGAGAACCAACAGTTGTCATCTTAGGTTCACAGTAAGTACCTGGACGGATACCTTGACCTTCAGCAAGGCCACATGCACGACCGACCATCTTCTGAGCTTGAGTAAAGCCTTTACCCGTGTCAGCAGGTTGTTTTGGTTGACGGAACAAGTCAGAAGCAGGAAGACCTAATTCTTCACGTGCTTTAGCAGTCAAGCCACGACCAATGATCAGGTTGATACGACCACCAGCACGTACTTCGTCTAAAAGTACAGGTGTTTTAAGTTCTGATTCAGCGATTTGAGCGCCGTTTTTGAACGCCGTTACTTTTGCAGCAGCATGGTCGATTTTAAGAACAACTTCATCGCCCATGTTCATTTCAGCAACATCGATTTCAACTGGTAATGCGCCTGCATCTTCCATTGTGTTAAAGAAGATTGGAGCGATTTTAGAACCTAAGCACACGCCACCATCTTTTTTGTTTGGAATGTGTGGAATTTCGTCGCCGAAGAACCAAAGCACTGAGTTAGTCGCTGATTTACGGCTTGAACCTGTACCAACAACATCACCCACATAAGCAACCTGATTGCCTTTTGCGATCAATTCGTTGATTTGAGTGGTAGGACCAACTTCACCTGGTTTTTCAGGGTTGATACCATCACGCTCGTTTTTCAACATTGCAGTTGCGTGCAATGGAATATCTGGGCGGCTCCAAGCGTCTTGTGCAGGTGACAAGTCATCCGTGTTGGTTTCGCCAGTTACTTTAAATACAGTGATCTTGATTTCTTCTGGAACGTCTGGACGGCTTGTGAACCATTCAGCATCAGCCCAAGATTGTAAAACTGCTTTTGCATTGGCATTGCCAGCTTTTGCCTTGTCAGCAACGTCATGGAATGCATCGAATACAAGAAGTGTCTTTTTCAATGCTTCAGCAGCCAAGCTAGCTAATTCAGCATTGTCAAGAAGTTCAACAAGTGGCGCTACGTTATAACCACCAAGCATTGTACCAAGTAGGTAAACAGCACGCTCTTTGGTTACAAGTGGAGAAGTTGCTTCGCCTTTTGCGACTGCAGCGAGGAAAGCCGCTTTTACATAAGCAGCTTGGTCAACACCTGCTGGAACACGGTTTTCAAGCAAATCAACCAAATATGCTTCTTCACCTGCTGGTGGATTTTTTAATAATGCGACAAGTTCAGCAGTTTGAGCATCATCAAGTGGCTTCGGTGGGACTCCGAGTGCGGCACGTTCTGCAACGTGTTGGCGGTAAGCTTCTAGCACGGTGTTATTCCTCTTTTTTAAAAAATTACCTGTAAGTTCCAGCTTTCTGTAAGCTTTACAAGCAATATGGACAGCAAAATTTTACTAGACTTCGAGTTAAAAGTTAATGCAACAACCGTATTTCTACGTGATGACCATTATTTTATAGCGAAATGCCCATCAGTTTGAAATACCGCTTTGGTATAAAGCCAAAGTCCAGTAAAACAATCATTTAGTTCCACAAAAAAAGACAACTGTGTTGTCTTTTCGGTTAATACATTAAAATAGTTTATAGTTCGGCAGCTTTTCATGTGGTGTTGCCAAACATTGTTCAGTAAATTGTTGCTTCAGTTTTTCACGTAATGCATCTGGATCAGCCTTAAGTTCTTCGGCTGGGATTGCGTAGACTTTTTCAATAATACCGAAAATAAACTTACGCGTGGTTTCATCCTCAATTTTACCCGCATGTTCTGTTGCCTGTTTTTGCTCAATTCCATTTTGACGATCCAGCGTAATCGAACGCGCGGCATTTCCCACACTTACACAATAGCCATGCCATTGTTGTTCAGGTGTAAGTGGCTCTTTTTTGCTACAACCGACCAAAACCAAACCTATTGCAATCAACAAAACTTTATTCATCATCATACTGCGACTAATTTGATGCACACATCATACTGAAACTGGTTTATTTTGCAAAAGGAAGTATTTAAAACCGCCCTGTCCGCAATAAAAACATACAAATCATTTGCTGCACTGCATATTATTGCCATTCTTTTGGCATTTACTACCTGTTGCAGAAAGATAGGTATTACCTGCCACCAGATTATAATGCCTGCCTTTTGAATCCCAGCATCTGACACCATTACAGTTTTTTACAGGGATCAGGGCTTCTACAGCCGCCGCTGTAGATGGACTGGAAGTGGCCGCACCAGCAGCTGGCTTAGCTGAATTTGTTGTAGAAGCGGTGGTGGTCTTAACCGCATTTGCACTAGTCACCGCTACAGTTGTTTTTGCTTCTTTGTTTACTACTGGCGGAGGTGTTGTTGGATGAGTTGCTGTCTGGGTTGTAGCGGTATTGGGATTTCTCTTTGCAGGGTCGAGTTGAGGCTCCTGTTTCTGAGTTGGAGGTGGTGTTGCTGAATATGTTGTTACACCACGTGCGTCCACCCACTTATAGTATTCTTTAGCATTTGCTTGAAATGTACAGCCCAGCACCCCAAGGCTGATGATTGCCAAAAGCTGACTAAAAGTGACAGATTTCATCCCTTTCCTCCCAAAAATATCATAAATATTTTATTTTCAATAACTTATTTTAATTTTAGCATATTTCCTTATTTAAAATAAATGTCATTAAAAAAACCTGTTTTATCATTGTAAAACAGGTTTTTATTTTTACATACTAAAAACGCCAGTTATAGAAAATATCTATCGCGCGTTCCAAAGACTGACTCGCTTCCAGATATAAACGGCGGTTCATTTGATAACGTAAGGTAAGTTTATTCACAGGGGTAAAGACACCAATACCATAGCGGATAAATAAATCTGGTGTGATATACCCTGTCAGGCTGACTTGAGTATCATCCCCTGTACCCTGTGCATCCAGTGCCAAACCACTCAGACCAAAGGTTCGACCAATCTGGTTGGTTAAAGCCCGTGTCCCGCCCAAGCCCATACTGATACCAGCGGCGGCAATGGTATTGTTTACGTCTGACTTAAAGCCTTCAGTATTGCTTAAACCACTGCTGCCTTCATTGATACGCCCAGTAAGCAATGCATTCAGTGCCTCTTGTTCTGACAAGCCCGCATCATTATAGACCTGAACATTCGGCACAGTTGCCGTACCTGTTACCCGTACCCCAACCATACTGCCTTGAACAGGTTTATTGGCATCAATATCCAGTGTTGGGTTAGCCAATGGCCCATTAAAACGGGCAATGGCTCGGTTCAAGTCCAGACTTTGACCATAGGCCTCAATTTTCACTTTCTGGCTCACCCCAATCGCACCATTGGCACGCATTGCGGTTTCGAGACCACGCTGAGATAGATGCAAACGTCCAACGAGTGGGATATTACTTTCAAAGCCCTGGAAAATAACCTGGTTGCCTAATGTCAGAGTCATATCAGCACGAATGTCCCACGGTTTTGCTGACTTTAAGGTCGCCAACAAATCCTGTCCTTGCTGAACAACACGGACATCAGGCGAAACGTTAATCACGGTTGCGGTGGTTTCTGGCATTGAAATGCGCGCGCGAGGAACATCAATTGACCCTTTCAAGCTTAAGCGCTGATCAAATGGATAAACATCGAGGCTTAAATCAGGCTGGACAATTGCAGTAATCATCGGTGCCTGACGAATCAACAGGTTGTCACCTTTTAAGGTCAATGCCAGATGTGGTTCTTCTTTCCAGTCAAAGCTACCTTTTAAGCGGCCCACACCTTGCCCACTGTTAAACGCACCATCAATACTGGCTGAATCCTGACGTATTGAGGAATACAACTGGATATTGGTGAGATTGACAGGCAATGAAATCATGCTGATGGCACCATTTTTCAGACGCATTTCACCTGTGAATTGAGGTTGAGTCAAAGTCCCATTCACCTTACCAGCAAGTGCAAGCGTACCCGCCATTGAACGGACATCCTTAATAAATGGTTTAAAGACTTTTAATTGAACATCATCAAACGCCACTTCGCCACGCATTGGCATATTGTCCTGAAATGGATTGACAATCACATTCGCATAACCCGTTCCAATATCTGGGGTTTTCATGTCTACACGGAACAACAACCCGTCACTGACACTTTTGGCAATCAGGCTTAATTCATCATAAGTCATGGTGGTGGCTGGGTCTTGTGGATCGTCCGCGGCCAAGCCAATCTCACCCTTGCGTGTCACCAGGCTGGCATCAATTTTTGGACGGCTACCCTGAACCCATGAGGCCTTGGCATAACCATTCAACTGACCCGTAACCGCCAATCCTTCTGGCATAAAAGCGGTGAAGTCATTTAAGTCGATATTTTTGGTGATGACAGAGACATTACCCTTGGCCTGACTAATACGTGCAGGCTGATCCAGACATAACTGGCTGTGCGCACTCTGCCAGCAATGCTGTCCAACATACAGTTCGGATAATCGGGTTGAATACACAATCGCCGCATTTTGATTTTGTACAAGATTGATACGTTGCGAAGCAAAGTTTCCTTTTTGCAGTTGCCCTAGCCAATCGTTGTTTGAGTTAAAGCCACCTGCAAGCTGCACATAGAAATTCGATTGTCGATTTTTGCTTTCAACCTTTAAGACATGCGCCTTACGTGTTCCAGCCAGATTGACCGTAGCATTTTCGATTTCACGATTGCCACTGCGTAAATGATCAATTTTTGCGGCTAATAACGTTGGGGTCGTTTCTGAAGTTGGTAACTCACCCTGAATACGCAGTGATTTAACGCTTGCCACATCCTTGAATGCGAAATTATCCACGGCAATATTTGCAGTTGCCTTTAAGCGTGGCTGGGACTGCACATTCAAGCTGCCATAAGCAAGACCTTGCAGACCTGGATATAATTCATATAGTGCAGGCGCATTGAGCTTAATTTTCAGGCTTTGTGCATTACCCGTTGCCTGTAACTGATTTTGTGCATAGGAAAAATATAAATCATTCGCTTCAAACTGCTGCGGTAAAAAGCCTTTCTGGTTGGAATCCAGCAATAGCGTCAGGTTGCCGCGTCCCCTGATTGGCTTGTTATTAATAAAACCAGCGGCATTCAGTTGACGGATATCAATACGTTTGAGCTGTTCAGACCAGACACCCTGTGTTTTTACGTGACCAGATACTTCACCCTTAACACTGGAAACGAAATATTGGGGTTTAAAACGTACCAGTGAGGCATCCAGATCCCAACCCAATTTATCCTTAAGATTGACTGCACCAGTGGCATAGACTTTACCCGCCACACCATCATGTTTTAGCTCATTGATCTTGATGTATTCAGGTGTACCTGCAACATTGATTTTTAACAGGCCATTGCCCTGATTTAAGGCGTTGAGTGAACCATCATAATTCACGGCAAAACTTTTAAAGCCGCCACCCGCTTTTTGATCATGGAAGATAAGTGCCGCTGTACTTTTCCCTTTTAAGGCAACCGTTTCAGTTTTACCTGCCTGAGCCAGTTGTCCCTTGAGATCAATCTGGTCAAGTTGAATGATCTGCTGGTTGGGTTTGGCAAAACCAGTCGCTTTAATCTGACCATTGAGTAGATTAACGGGTGCTGTTACAACCACAGTCTGCGGATTAAAGTTTTCTGCCTGTAGCTGTGCCTGCCATGCAAGCTGTTGCTTTTCATTTGGCAATTTCACCTTGGCCTGACCTGCTAGGCTACCTTTCTCAGCCTGATAATGGAAACGTTCCACATCTAAAAGATCACCTTTTATGTCAAAGCGTGCATCATACTGTCCTGTTGGTAACAGTGTTTTCTCATGCGGACGTACCTTGGTTGAAACATAGATATCCTGTTGTCCCTCTTTCAGCGTAACATCGGTATGCCCTTCGGCACTACTCAACCAGCCAATATAGGGTACAGCCCGATCAATTCCTTGCCATGCAACATTTAACAACATTGGTTGGGCTTTGTGATCTTTTGCCTCAGCCTGATTTAGCTTGATAGCCCAGCTTTCATATTTATCGAAGTCAAGGTTGGCTTTTAAGGACAGCCCTTTTTCCATTGCACCTGATGAACTTAGGTTTGCGTCCAGATTGGGTGGCAAGAAATCCTGAGCCACTTGCGGAACAGTTTTATCTTTCGGGTTTAATTTTTCCAAACGCCCCTTAATATCCCATGACACATGATTATGCCAATTCACCATACCTTTAAGACCAACCGTACCACCCATCAACTGACCATTAAAATCATTGATATTGAGCTGGTTTTTCAGGTCAGTATCCATCAGGGCATTATATTTGCCCTCAGGAATCTGTTCACCTTTTAAGTCGGTATCCAGTGTTAGAAGTAACTTTTGAATATCACCGTTAAACCGCGCCACGCCATCTTTTGCAAATAATTTCTGTTCTTTTAGCAAGGGTAAATGGTAATTTTTAAAGAACAACTCACCGTTCATTGGTACATGGTCACGTACAGGATGAACCACAACCCAACCTGTGAGTAGATCAGGAGTACGGGTTGCAATTCCTGCCTTTAAGGTATCAAGCGTTCCTCTGGCGGCAACCTTGATAATCTGGATATCCAGACTTTTTAATGAGGGAATAATCAGGTCAGTTTTGAGATTCAATGGGTATTTACCAATAAAATCCATTTCACCTGTTGCATGCTGGAGCGCCAGATAGCCCATATCCATGCGGGAGTCTTCAAACTTAAGCTTTGTTCCCGACCACAAGGCATCCTTTAAATAAATATCCTTAAAATCAACCTGGGAAGTGGCAGTCTTGATCTGGAGATGGTCTACAGTCGCCTCATCCACCCTTAATACAAATGGCAATTTAATCGCATCAAAGGAAAATGGTTTACCTGATGGCGGTTTTTTATTCACAATCCTTAAGTTACGCACATCGGCATGGCTTAAGTGCAGTTCCTTGTTTAACAGGGCACGCCAGCCTAAAGACACATCGGCTCGATCCAGTGACACATCCACAGCCTTGACTTGCAGCAACACATTTTTCAGGATAATCCCTGAAAGCAGGTTTCCACTTTCATATTCATATTTAATGACTTTCTGGCTTTGCAGCACACGATCCAGTAAGAAACGGCTTCCCTTATCCGTAGACATCATCACCAGTAACGAGCTAACCAGCAATAAAAGAATGATCAGCACAATCAGCGCAATGCTTCGAAGAATGCGCCGTTGCTGTCTTGGTCTTGTTGGAGGTAACTGCTGTTGTGCTTCCGTCATAATCAACCTGAATTGTTTGACCTTTTAAAGGTTTTTTTAAAGTTATTAAAGCTGTGGACCAATAAAGAAATGGAGTCGGATTGGGTTGTTGTCATTCGAAATACCTGAAGCAACGTCTAGGCGAATCGGCCCAATCGGTGATCTCCAGCGTATGCCCACGCCAATACTGTACTCGGTTGGATTGCTAAACTGTTTATCATAGGCATTACCAAAATCAGAAAATATCGCTGCACGCCAGCCGTCTTTAAATTGATAGTTATACTCAAGTGATCCCACGGCCAGAGCCTGTCCACCGATTTTATAGCCATCTTCTTCTGGTGATAGGCTCTTGTAGTCAAAACCACGTAAGGACTGATCCCCACCCGTGAAGAAACGTAAATTATAGGGAACCTTGTTGAAGTTGTCGGTAAAGATATAGCTGGTGTCGCCACGCCCCACAAACTGGTGGTTGTCATTTTCACCCATTGAATAGATAAAACGCCAGCCTCCCGTCACGATGGCCATATTGGCATCTGACAATAATGATTCTGTACCCAGCTCAACCTTGTAAATCTGTTTAAAGCCTTTGGTTGGGTTTAAACGTGAATTGGCATTGGTTTTTGACGCTTCATAACCGAGCAGCAAGGATTCCTGTTCGGAGTCAATTCCTGAAACCTTAAATGCATCAGGAAGTTCATCGACATCAATATCGCCTTTTTTGGTTAAGCGATCCAGACGATAACGTAAGCCAAAGGTATGTTGCCAATCACCCAACGGATTTTTAATCACCCGTTCGCCCCCCATGACCGCTGACTCCACCAGCAGGTTCACACCTGGACCAATATCATCACGCTCTTCACGTTCATAACCACCCACAAGGTTAAAATAGTCATTGAGTGGATGTTTGTAGGGAATACTGTAGCGTCCATCAATAGACTGACGAATCTGTGACAATTCAATGTTGGCATCAAAAGAATGTCCATATTTATTGACAATGGCACGACGATACTGGCTACGAATACGCGCACCTGTATCAGTACCATAACCGACACCCGTTTCCAGACTGTTTAATTTATCCGCATTCAGTGTCACCACGATTGGAATTTTTTTCTCGATTCGGGTTTGCTCCTCAAGCTTCTGGCGCTCCTCATCTTCATCGTCATGATCATGTGAAAGCGGTGCTGCGCGGGCAAGTGAATAGGCCTGTGCAGACTCGCCACCAGAGAATACGGTCTCATCGACCACATTTTGTGTGATCTCCTGTGCAGAGGTAATTTTCTGGCGTGCCAGATCAGCCTTTTGCTGGCTATTCATCAATTGCGACTGCTGAATTTTCTGCTGGTCCACCAATACCTGTAAGTCAGGCGCCAATTCCAAAGGAGGTTGAATCGGGTCTGGCTTGATGGTGTCAACAAGGGTGTAATTGAAATAACGGGTATTGGTCAGGTTATTTGCCAAGGCATTGACACGCCAGAATGCATAGTCATCACCCTCTTTCCACGGAGCCAAACTATCAAGCACTTTTTGGGTCAGCGGCAGTGGCTTGCTTGGGTCACTCATACGGTATTCGACTTTTTTCAGCTTATAACGCTCACCCGTCTCATATTTCAGGTTGATCTCTGCTGTTTTATCAGGCTGCGTAATCTTGACATCATGCAAACGCCAGTAGGCATCAAAGAAACCGTTATCATTGGCTGCACTGACAATTTTTGTTTTGGTTTCTTCGTACTTGCCATGATTAAAGATATCGCCCTCATCCTGTTCTGGAATTAAACGAATCACTTGCAGTTGAGGTAATCTTTCACCCGCTCCCGAAAATTCAATATTTTGCTCTTTAATCAGGATAGGCTCATTTGGTGTGACAATCACCCTGACCCTGCTGTCACTCAGCCGTTCAAACTTATATACCGCATTATAATAACCAACCGCCTGTGCAGCCTGATTGGTCAGAGCCCTTAACTGGGGTAAAGCCACATTGAAGTCTTCAAAGGCCTCTTGAGTAAAGCTGGATAGTTTGGCCTTGATATTGGTGGCAAGTACAGGAGGTGCACCCGTCACATCAGCAGTGATACGTGGGGTTTTCTCCGCATTAAGCAGGTTTTCAGGATGGAACCGATTCCATATCTTTCTAAAAAATCCGACTTTTTCCTGTGATGGGTCAGGCTGGGTCTGGAACTCAGGCAGCGTTCGTCCTGCTTCATTGGCCTCAACCACAATTTTACTGTCGGTCTGGATGTCCTGCATCAATTTGTCAATGTTGACAGGTGCCTTGGTGACTTCCGTGAGTTCAGTTTGTGAAACATCATTGACCAGCACATCAGGCGTTTTTGCCGCATTGTCACGGGAATTCTGGGCTTCGTTTTTCGCCTCTTCAGCAACACGGAAAATTTCATCTGCCATGCCCTGATCAACTGTCATGCTGGGCAAATCTTCCAGATTGTCTTCCAGTTGGATCGGTTTTAATTCTTCAATCTGGTTTGCGGCCTGTTCCTGCTGTTTTAACGCAGCCAAACTGTCTTGTTCTGGTGCCGAAACGGTCTGAAGTTCACTGTCCAATTGTGGCTGAGGTGGTGTGTTTTCAGCAACTGTTTTTGCCTCAAGCTGTGTGGTTGAGGATTCCAGCGCTTCATTTTTAGCCAGCTCCGTGATTTGTTCCTGAGCACAAGCAACTGATATACAATAACTAATCAGAAAACCACCACAAATAAGTTTAGGAAAGCCCTGCATTTTAAAAATTAAATGCATAGAATGACTCAGTGCAGACGGTTTAAACTTTGCTTGAGATGGCATGTGGAACTCTAAACTTATTTTTTAATGTGTCGTTTTTTGTGGATAAAAATTTATTCAAATCTTTGATTTTCATCCAATCAAACATTGAAAAATATCATACATGCATTTCAGCGCATTTTTACAGTTCCTCACATTTTTTTATAAAACACAATGAAGTGAACACATGATGAAACAAGATGACCGCTTAATGACATCTCGTCGGTTTGCACCGATGTTTTTCACTCAATTTTTTGGTGCGCTCAACGACAATGTTTATAAGCAGGCGCTCCTCTTGGTGATTACCTATGGCTGGATTCAACAACAGTCTGCACCCATCAGCACACTCAACAATTTAGCCGCTTTACTGTTTATATTGCCCTACTTTTTTTTCTCGGCCACCGCAGGACAGATTGCCGATAAATACGAGCGTTCTCAACTAATCCGCTTTATCAAGATTCTTGAAATTGTGATTATGCTGATTGGCAGCGCAGGGTTCTTACTGGGTAATTTATGGCTACTGTTATTCGCCTTATTCCTGATGGGAACACATTCCACCTGTTTTGGGCCAATCAAGTATGCCATTCTGCCTGAAATCCTTAAACCACAGGAGTTGATGTCGGGAAATGCGTTGTTCCAGTCGGGTACATCTATCGCCATTTTGGTGGGCATGATTCTGGGCGGTGCGGTGATTGCCTCATCTGAGGGTAATTTGCTGTGGATTAGCATTACAGTGGTAACCATTGCCTGCTTAGGCTATTTATCCAGCCGTTTTATTCTACCGCAAAAAGTGGCCGAGCCTGACCTTAAAATTGACTGGAATTTTTTTCGTACCAGCTTCCAAACCTTGAAATATGTCAAAGGCATCCCTGTGATTTTTATGATTCTGCTTGGCAATTCATGGTACTGGTTTTATGGGGCGACTTATCTCACCCAGATTCCCCAACTTACCCAACAAAATCTACACGCGTCAGAAAATGTGGTTAGCTTATTACTTACCTTTTTCTCCGTCGGCATCGGTGTAGGTTCCTTGCTATGCCGAAAGATTGGTGGGCGTGAGATTAATATTAAAATGGTGCCTTATGGTGCGATTGGCTTAACCCTGTTTGCGCTTTATCTGGCTGCAAGCCTTACTTTTGTGCCTGAACGCACAGGCGAACTGCTTTCATTAAAAGATATGTTTACAGGTGGGATGATATATTACCATGTCATGCTTGCCGTGACTTTACTGGGAATTAGCGGGGGTTTTTATATCGTTCCACTTTATGCCATGATGCAAGCCTATTCACCACGTTCACACCGTGCCCGTGTGGTGGCTGCAAATAACATTTTAAATGCAGTGTTCATGGTCTCTTCTGCAATTTTCTCAATTTTAGTCTTAAGTATTTTAAAAATTGATATTAAAATCTTGTTTATCATCACCGCCATTTTAAGTGCGATTTTCTCAGTTTGGTTATTAAAACGACTTAAACCACTTTTAGCAGATACTTCGAATACTTTAGAGGATTAATCTATGCGTCATTACACGGGTTTCGATAAACTGATCAACTCATTTGACCAGGCACTGCGTAGTTTGGTTCCAGGTGCGACAAGTTCCCAACGTACAAACCCTGCTGCCGATGAACCATCACAGTTATGTGTCAGTGATGCCCGTCATGTCGCAGGTTTAATGCGTGTCAATCATAGTGGTGAAGTCTGTGCGCAGGCGCTTTATCATGGTCAGGCACTGACAGCAAAACTTCCCCACGTACGTCAGGAAATGCAGCAAGCGGCAATTGAGGAGCAGGATCATTTGGCTTGGTGTGAAGATCGTTTAAAAGAGTTGGATAGTCATACCAGCGTACTTAATCCAATCTGGTATGGTCTCTCCTATGGCATGGGTGCCATTGCAGGCATTGCTGGAGACAAATATAGTCTCGGCTTTGTCGCTGAAACGGAACGTCAGGTCAGCCAGCATTTACAGGAACATTTGCAACAACTGCCTGAACATGATGAACGCTCACGTAAAATATTGGAGCAAATGAATGAAGATGAACTGCATCATCGTGATACCGCCTTACAGGCTGGCGGCGTGGACTTACCCGTGCCAGTCAAAATCACCATGACCGCAATTTCAAAATTGATGACAAAAACCAGTTATTATTTATAAGAAATTAAGGGAGTCATATCAAATGGCTCCCGCTTATATCAACGATTAACGTAATCCATGCTCTGCCTTAAACCGTTCCAGATTCCTAACCGCATCCTGATAACGGGATTGCACAGCGCTACTATTTAAACGTAAATCATAGAGACGTTTTTTGTAGTCATCTCGATCTTTTACCGATAAATCTTTACGTTCTAATTCTTTGAGATAATAGTTTAAATCACTTTGCGAACGGTTAAATTCTGAATTCGCCTGATAATAATCATTGGCAAACTGATAATAACTTCGCAAGGACTCACGCTTTTCCAAAGGACAAACCCGAAAATCACCACGCCCCTCCAATGCCTCATTGAAAATGGTTTCAGGTCGGCAATAATAGCTTAAACCTTTCTGGTAGCCTTTTTCATACAGGCCTTGATTTGGAATAATATTGGCTTTTTGGCAAGAGGAATAATACTGGTCCAAACGTGATTCCCGCCCAGCCGCACCATCTTTTTCGCCAACATTTAACCAGTTTGCAGTTTTACATTGTTCAACGCTCATGGCAGCACAGCCAGAAAGCAAGACCATCAAAATAGAAAGTGGTAAAATAATTTTCATACAACTATTCCTATTATTATCAATTTATTTACAGCAAAACATTACATTGTAATGACAGGATAATGAATCTGCTGATCATAAATTAAATCAGCTTGCTGCCATAAATCATAGAGTGGAATTTTGACATCTAGGGCCAATGGTAACTTTTTTGGATTGAATTGCATATCCGTTAAGTTTGTGCCCCATGCAATCACATCGATATCCAGACTAATATGATGCGATGGGCGAACACGTCCCGACTGTGTCTCTAATCGTTTTAAAGTCTCGATAATGTCATCAACCGATAAAGTGCTTCGTAATAGACAGGCTGAATTCCAGTAATCCGCCCCAATTCCATCCCGACATGGAATCTGGTAAATCGGTGAAAATTCCACATGCCCCAATTCTGCAAGTTGAGCATAGGCAAAGGTGAAATTTTGCTGCTGCTGAACATTACTCGCCAGTGCGAGCGCAAAAATCGTTTCTGTTGCGTTCAAAGCGAATTCCTACTGCATTGGCTTGGGCAATTATGGCGGGTTTACGAATGGTAATGCTAATCGATTCAATAGATGGAAATGTAGAAAATAGACAATTCAATACTAATTGGGCAGCGTGCTCAATTAGTTTGGGTTTGGCTTGCTGAATCACTTGTGACGCAAGCTCACAGATTTGGGCGTAGTTGAGTGTATCGTCCAACTCATCTGAACATGCAGCCTGAGTCAGGTCATTATGAATGGTTAAATCCAGCATTAAAGGTTGGATGATCTGACGTTCCCAGTTGAAACAACCGATTACGGTATCGACCTTTAGTCCCTCAATAATAATGGCATCCATAATGACCTTAATAAACCGATAAATAAGATTAATGCTTTAACAATGAAGCAGGTTCAATATTGTGAACCATTTTCAAACGTTGGTCAGCATAAATATCGGTATATGGCGCGAGAACACGCATGAAACGATCAAAATATAACATTTGCTTGAATAACAAGGCAAAGTCACGCGGGAACTTGATACCGTGACGCTCCCCCACGCCAATCATATCCATCATAATGTCATTCAGGTCGGCTGGATTAGAGCTTAGAATTTCCTGCGGGTCTGCCAAGAGCACACCACTAAACAGGCGTTCCAAGTCATCGGCAAGTACCTGAGTATCAATTTTCTGGTGAGTCATGCCCATTTTCAGCATGTTTTCAGCCATTGCCGTATAGTTGGTATGTTGTAGCGCGTCCATAAATGCCATACATGCACTCCAGACCTCTGGTTTTAACTGACCTACAATACCGAAGTCAATAAAGCCAATGCGACCATCTTCAAGTAACATCAGGTTTCCAGCATGTAAATCGGCATGGAAGCTCTTGCACAACATTAGACTTCCAAACCATGTATTCATCGCGGTAATCAGCACTTGGGTTGGGTCTTTTGCGTATTTTTTTACCACATCAAAGTCGGTTAATGAGACCCCATAAAGACGTTGCATGGTCAACACACGACGGGTCGAAAACTGATGATAAACCTTTGGCGCTGTGGCAGCCTGATTACCCGAAACATTCAGATATTGAATGAAGTCATCCAGATTTTGCGCTTCTTCAATAAAGTCCACTTCCCGTACCATACGGGTTTTAATCTCATCAACGATCTCAGAAAGTGATGCGAACTTGATTTTAGGTACAGCACGCTCAAGCAATTTAGTTGCCCAATGCACCACATTTAAGTCGGTATATAGAATGGTTTCCACACCAGGCTTTTGGACTTTGAGCACCACATCTTCGCCTGTAACCAGTTTTGCGGCATGCACCTGCGCGATTGATGCTGAAGCAAGCGGCTTTTCATCAATAAAACTAAAAATTTCATTGAGGTTCCGCCCCTCAAACTCCTCATTCAATACGCCCTGAATATAACTGAAAGGCAAAGTCGGAGTCTGGTCTAGGCAACCTTGAAACTCCTCAACGTATTCACGAGGAAATAAAGATGGTGTGCTGGCAATGAATTGTCCCAGCTTAATGTAAGTTGAACCCAATGATTCAAAGGTTTCACGCATCAATTTAGCATTGCTTGGTTTTTCTGTTGCATATTTGACACCTGCCTGTGCCGCAACAATCACGGTTTCACCTATACGCCCAATGGAACGCAGTCCATCAAATAAAATATTTCTTTTCATAATCTTTCATTGCCTCATAGATGGCGTTAGTTTAGCAAATTTTGCTTAATTTACTGATCAAGTTGCCTGACAAATCGGACAATTTACATCTTTTTCAAACTGTAGAATACGTTGTGAAAGGTTTAAACCATTCCAAAGTAACAATTTTTGCCTGAGTGGCGTTAAACCAAGCCCTAAAAACAGTAATGCGTGATGAGCCTGTAATGCTGCAATTGTGACAGGTGTAGTTGCCAAAACACCAGAGTCTGCACAGCGTAGATTTTCATTGGCATGTTGCTCTTTTGGGAACAGGCACTCATAACATGCTGAATCTGATTCAACCATAAATAATTGCCCCTCAAAGCCAATGGCCGAAGCACTAATCAAGGGAACTTGATGTTTTTTGCATACCGCATTGACTAAATATCGCGTGCTAAAGTTATCACAGCCATCTAAAACGACATCTTGGTGCTGTACCAATTCATCAGCATTGCTTTCATCAAAACGACTATTTTGATAGTTCACCTGTATATGAGGATTAATTTTTTGAAGATGTTTGGCTAAGACTTCTGCCTTATAATGACCTAAATCATTTGAAGTAAATGCGATCTGTCTTTGCAAATTGCTGATTTCGATGGTATCCGCATCGACAATGGTAATTTTACCCACACCTGCCCGCGCCAGCAGTTCCGCACTGGTACAGCCGATTCCACCAGCCCCGATAATCAGCACATTGGCAAGCTTGAGTTTTTCTTGCGCCTCGATATCCCAACCCTCCAATAAAATTTGTCGACTGTAGAGATGCATTTCATCATTACTGAGTTCAAATTCATTTTCTGGATGTTGTGACACGTGGCTTGCTTCTGTATAGCTCAATCATATTACTGATTTTAAGTGGATGTATGTTTTCAGGAAAGTAATAAATTTTATTTTGACAAAAACCTCTTTTTAGCCCAATATTTTTCATATTCTTTAACAGTTAAATAAAATCAATAAGTTAGCAGATAGGCTAAAAACTTTGGGTATTTATTCAAATGTTATTTTAAGCTTATGTTTTAACCTATTTTATTTGTTAAGTTTTATTGTTCATGACGGCATACGTCATTTAGAAAATTAGGCCCCTCAATATCAACGTCAACACAAGGTTCATGACGGCATACGTCATTTAGAAAATAAATATTGGTTGACAAAATGAAGATTTAGCGTTCATGACGGCATACGTCATTTAGAAATGCAATTTACCTACTGCTGTCTCAATTGAATCGTTCATGACGGCATACGTCATTTAGAAATCTAAGTCGTGTACAGGCATCTTGCGCATACAGTTCATGACGGCATACGTCATTTAGAAACAAGTGCTTTAGCTTCATTCGAGCGCGCAACTGTTCATGACGGCATACGTCATTTAGAAAGATGGATTTAAGCGCAATTGAACAGGGGATAAGTTCATGACGGCATACGTCATTTAGAAACAGGATGGTGGACTTAGATCATCTACTTGCCCGTTCATGACGGCATACGTCATTTAGAAAATTTGACTCGTATGTGAGTTGTCTTTGCTGTGCGTTCATGACGGCATACGTCATTTAGAAAAGTGATAGCCCATGACTTGACCGATGCCCCATGTTCATGACGGCATACGTCATTTAGAAAATCATTTGATACAGCTTGTGACAACTGCCATCGTTCATGACGGCATACGTCATTTAGAAATTATAAGCCTCTTCACCCTCACGTGCGACCATGTTCATGACGGCATACGTCATTTAGAAAACCATCGCTGGCATTGTAGGTTGCATATGCATGTTCATGACGGCATACGTCATTTAGAAAGTTAAAATTCCTAGCAGCTACATCAACAATTGGTTCATGACGGCATACGTCATTTAGAAAGCAAACCCAAGTCCCGTGCCTTGCGTGGCTTGGTTCATGACGGCATACGTCATTTAGAAAGCTGCCTGTTATGGATAAAACAGCATACAAATGTTCATGACGGCATACGTCATTTAGAAAAGCACCATCTTTTGGATATTTAAGAGCTATCTGTTCATGACGGCATACGTCATTTAGAAATAAATGTTTGTAAAGCAAAGCATTAATTATGTGTTCATGACGGCATACGTCATTTAGAAATCTCTGATTACAATTAAACTTTTGTTCTATCAGTTCATGACGGCATACGTCATTTAGAAAAATATCATCACGATGATATTAAATCATATGAAATTTATGACGACACACTTTACCTAGAAACCAAACATACAGCTATTCAAGTTACTAAGTCCCTAACTCAACCAAGGAGATACATGATGAAAAACTTAATTAAAGTCATCCTTATCGTGTTTATTTTAATGTTGTTAAAATCTGATAGTGATATGAACCAAGATCACGATGACGGGGAAAATCCACCTAATAAATCGTCATAACTTATGCTTCATGTCACCATGATATTTATATACTTTTATTTACGATCATGCATCATTTCAAAGGATTGTGCTCTTAGTAAATCTTCTTTATTATCAAAAGAACGGCTACGAAGCTCATTAATGGCCTGCTGCTTACTAGCATCATTTGCATCACTTTTTAGAATGTCATCACGGGCAGCCAAATAGCCAGTCACCTGCTTCTGCCAAACAACTTCTTCCTGATCCACTTTTTCCAAACGGTCTGCCGCTTCAGGCCCCAACAAACTCTCGCGCATTGCCCGAATCTCCTGTGCAGTTCCACCCTTTTCCTGAATATCCTTGGTCAACTGCTGCAACTCAGCAAATTGCATTGACACCCGCACCCCATCACCCAACGTAGGTGGAAGTTGATCAATCAGTTTGGCAATTTCATTGGCTTTTTGCTGGGCTGTTAAAGACTTATTGTTATGAATACGCATCTGTTCAATATTAAACTGGTTCAGATTTCTTTCATTCCCGAACAAGGCATTGATCTCTGCTGGCTTAAAAAACTGTTGCTGTAACCTGTACATCTGATCAATAATTTTTTGATATTCCTCTATATCACCATTTTTAAAATTGCCACGGGGTTTCAGGTTCTGTAAGGCATGTACATAAGCCACATATTGATCCAGCAGATAAGTGGCATAGCCTGAGGCAGTTTCAGGTAAGGTTGCTGTTAAATACTGGCGGATGTCTGTAATCAATTGAGATTCTGTTTTTTCGCCGAGACTGGAAAAGAAGTAATCAAAACAGCTACGAATTCCCACTGTTAAAATGAGTTTCCCATTCGAATCAACCTGGATTGGGCAGTCAATTTCTGTACCCTGCAAAGACGGCGCAAGTGCTGGCATTTTCCCATTTATATATCCCGCCTCTCCATTTTTCAGGGAATTACTTTCAGAAAATACCTGAGTGGGTTGATTCACCTCATGTGGCTGATTTTGGGTTTCAGGCTTAAATACCCAATAAATTAAGGCAATTAGAATCAATAAAACCGTAATAGAAATAAATATAATGTTTTTATTATTTAAAAATTTACCGTTCATAATTCCTTACTCTATTTATCATTCATATTTGAAATATTTTTTATAAGTCAGGGAAGTAAATCCATTACTTCCCTGTTATCTAAATTAAAGTCCCTGATTTTTCAAACGGTTTGCATGGGTGCGGTATGGTGTGACTGGATTTTGTAAAAACCCAACCAATCCGAGCACCTGATTCACTTCATCCAGATGGTTGAATGCATAGTTGTCACGGATGACTGTACCCAAATGGCTAGAACAACGTGGCACCAGACCATCATTCTCACTTGGAATTAATAAAGAGGTCGCAACTAACCCATAATCAATCGGGTCCAGAACATTGGTGAGCACACCTGTTCCACTCCATGAGTAATAGCGAGTTCCATTAACCAGTTCTGTACCCGAACCACAGGCTGTTGTTGGTACACCTGCTGGAAAACGCTGGTTAAAATTAGCAGAGCCACGGGTAGTTAGAGAATTCAATCCTGCCAGAGCATCCTGATCATAATAATGACCTGAACCGATTCCAACCAGTGAGAAGAAAGCATTTACTCCTGCCGCGATAACGGGTGCAAGTGCTGGTCCAACTGGAGACTGAGTAATTGAATAGACAACATCAGCGACATCTGAACCTTTGGTTGGCCCACCCACCGCTGTTACCGAAGCAATTTTATTGGGTAACAAGGCGGCAACATAACGAACCGATTGCGAACCATGACTATGACCAATCAGGTTAATTTTCTGCGCACCTGTAATGGCCAATACTTGTTTTGCCTGAAGTAGCAACTGTTCACCACGTACTTCAGAAGAGTTAAAGGAAGCCTGCTGTGCAACAAATACATTTGCTCCATTTTCAACCAGGTCTTCTGTAATACCGTTCCAGTATTGCAAAGGACCCACCGCAGAAAAACCCGCCATCCCATGTGCCAGTAGAATTGGATATTTGGTTTTTGCATAGCTGGATGTCACATTTGTACTACCGCCGACTGAACAAGAATTCACATTACAGTTCTGCCATGATGCCTTGGGTGCCAGAAAGTCAAACAAACCTGCATGTACCACAGATCCGCTACTCAGCAGCATGCCCGCCATTAACGTCATTGCATTTAAATATTTTTTCTTCACGTTTTTGCTCCTAGCATTTTTCATTTTTATGACCACACATCAGTCTTTAAGCTTTGTATGTGGAATCATTCCGAACATACAAATGACTGGCAAAATTATACTCCTTTAAAAAATTGTGTAATTTTTAGACTAAAACAAACCATGCCAAAATCATAACAATACGCGCCAAAATTAAGATTTCCTAAAAAAAATCCGATGAATGTACATTTCCAAATTGCGAGCGCTGCATTATTTTCTGAAACAATTGGATCAGTTTTAAAATGGAATTTGCTTAAAACTATGAGTATCCCCCGCCATCAGCAGCATTTTATTAGTAGTTCCTATGCCCACCTGCTCAGTGAGGTCGTGTCACGCTGGAATATATCGACTGAAGAACTCTTTTGGGGAACGGGCGTTGAAATCGACAAGCTACATGACCTAAGTTATAAAATCAGTCTTGGCTCGTTCAAGAAAGTCATTGCACGTACCATTGAACTCACTCAGGAGGATGGGATTGGTTTTTATGCGGGTACCCAGTTAAAAATTAGTTCCCACGGTTTACTTGGTTTTACCGTTGCCATATCAAAAAATGTGCTGGATGCCATTGAGACCATTAATCAGTTTGTCCGTCTACAATGCTCATTTGTGGAGCTTAACTTCAAGGTTGAGCAGGACCTGTCCTATTATGGAATCACCTATGACAGCTCCATTCTAGATTTTAATGATATTTCAGACACCCAGGTGTATGAGTTTAGTTGTGTCTTCTTTTTAACTGGTTTTATCCATCTGGTGAGGTTGTTCTTTCCAGACTTTAAGCCAAGTATTGATTTGCAGTGTAAATGTCCAGATTACTTTTCCCGCTTCAGTGATATTCTGGCTTCAACTTTTGAAGAAATACGTTATGAACAGCCACATACACGGTTGATTGCCCCTGCCCGATTTCTTGAAATGCCATTGAGTATGGCTGATCCACTGACTTCTGAGAAATTTAAGCTACTCTGTCAGAAAGAGCTGGATGACCTTGATGCGACACAGGATATTTTATACCGTGTTAAACATCTGATTAATGATGAAAATGAGGGTCTACAGAATATTGATCAGGTTGCACAAAAGCTAAACCTCACCAAACGGACCTTACAGCGAATGTTGCAGGAAAAGGCCGTAAGCTTTCAATCACTTTATGATGAGGTTCGCAGGGAAAAAGCCCGAAAGTTAATGCTCAACCCTTTTATCACCAAAGATGAGGTTGCCAAAAAACTGGGATACTCATCCCTGTCGAGTTTTAATCGAGCAGTTAAACGCTGGGAAAATGAATAATTGCTGGTGGTACGTTTTATTTAATTGGTGACGAAGTCAAAGCCAAACTTTAGAACGCATCGCAATAAAAAAGCGATGGTTTATTCCATCGCTTTTCTACTTTTCACAATCTTAAATCTTATTTAGCAGCCATACGAATTGCACCATCCAGACGAATCACTTCACCATTCAGATATGAATTTTCAGCAATGTGTGCAACTAAACGCGCAAATTCTTCAGGACGACCCAAACGTGATGGATAAGGCACCATTTGACCTAAAGCATCCTGTACATTTTGCGGTAAGCCTTTGAGCATTGGTGTTTCCATAATCCCAGGTGCAATAGTCAATACACGAATTGCATGGCGTGCCAGTTCACGGGCAATCGGTAAGGTCATGGCAACCACCGCACCTTTTGATGCCGAATAAGCCGCCTGACCAATCTGACCATCAAAAGCCGCCACGGAAGCCGTATTGACAATCACACCACGGTCTTCATCGTCTGCTGCAACCGTATTCTTGCTCATGGCATCGGCAGCAAAACGTAGCATGTTAAATGTTCCTGTGACATTGATATGCAGGGTTTTAGAGAACATGGCCAAATCATGCACACTTTCTTTACCAATGACTTTTGCAGATGGGCCAATGCCTGCACAGTTGACCAAACCATGTAAACTGCCATGCTTGGCAACGACATCTTTAAAGAATTGCTCTGCTGCTTGTTCATCAGTCACATCCAGCTTTACAAACTCAGCCTTTTCACCCAATGCCTGTGCCTGTTGTTCCCCTGCTTCAACATTCATATCAACCAGCGTAACTGATGCGCCTTTTTCAACTAAATATTCTGCGGTTGCTGCTCCCAAACCAGAGCCACCGCCTGTAATAACAAAATGTTTTCCTTGAATTTTCATGTAAATTTCCTGTTAAATGAACGATAAATTTTTATAAGTGAGAGTAAAGGCAAGCTTTTTCCGATACAATTCCAAAAAGTAGCAAATTTGATGCGACTTTTGAGCATTCATCCTATTTATTCTTCCCAACTTCATTTGCGTATGATCCAGAATCAAAATCCAGACCATAACTCTACCAAAGACACGATCTCAAATGCCTTGATTCGTGAAGCGTTGAGTGTTGCCGCAAGTCGGGGTTTAAATATTGTCCATATTGCAAATAAGGCTGGAATTTCAGCAGAACTGTTGACCTCAACCAAAGCACGCGTTCCTGTGGCCCAGTGCGCACAATTATGGGTTGAGCTTGCAGAAAGCATGAATGATGAGTTTCTGGGAATGGATACTCATCCCATGCGCCGTGGCAGTTATAAGCTCTTGGCAAAACTGGCGTTCAACACTGAAACCTTACAACAGGCGATTGAGGAAATCCTCAGATTTTTAGCTTTGGTTTTAGATGACATTCAGGGTGAACTGGTTCAGCAAGGTTCAAAGGCTTTTTTGATCCTGCATGACCGTGAACATCCAAAACGTATGTTTAGTTATGCCACGTTCTTAATGCTGGTCCATAGCCTGATGTGCTGGCTGAGTGACCAGCGTATCCATTTTCAGAAAATGACGTTTAAATGCCATCAACCTGTAGAAATACAGGATTATCGGGTGCGTTTTTGTGAAAATATCCAGTTTAATGCTGAACTCAATAGAATTGAGTTTGATGCGCATTATCTCAAGCATAAAATTAAGAAAGATAAACAGGCATTGAATGATTTTCTCAAGCATACGCCTTATAACCTGATCGTTCGTTTTAAGAATGAAAATTCCTTAAGCCTACAAATTCGTCGTCAACTGTTATTACAACCGCCGTCTGACTGGGCTGAGCTAAAAGATATTGCCCAGCAGTTGAATATGTCAACCGCAACCATTCAGCGCCGCCTAAAACAGGAGGGGGTCAGTTATCAGCAACTTAAAAATGATATTCGCTGTGATATTGCCATTGAGCGTTTAAGCAAAACCAATGATTCCATTCAAAATATCAGTGATGATCTCAGCTTTCATGACCCAAGTGCATTTCACCGTGCCTTTAAAAAATGGACAGGTGTCAGTCCAGGGGTTTATCGTGCCAAGACACTTAAGAAAACTGTGATGGGTTCCTTATAATAAAAACCAGACTCATTCATTCACAGTTTCAGCCAACATCCGAGCCAATAGCATTTCCAAACCTAGCTCAAAAATTTCATCATAGTGTGCAGCAGTCCAGTACGGCATTGCCTGTACCAATAGTGGATATCGTTCCGCATATTCATCAGCTTTGATAGGATGAACAGCCGAACTCCCCAAGCCATAGCCTTTTGCCTCATCAATTCCCACACCAATTAAGTAATAATTAAGAATTCTTAGAAAATAACTTGCCTGTTGCATGGGCAAGTTGGCATTGTTAAAAATCCTGAGAATCTGGTGCATGAAACGACTGCCAATATCAGTATTCAGTTGATGAGTTGCCAAAATCGGAAAGAAATTGGGATATGTTTTTGCCAATGCCCGCCACTGTTGTGCCACTGAAATAAGTTGCTGCTTTACATTCAACTCTTCATTTTCAAATTGAATGGTTGAAATCAAGGTATCCACAATTTCATCAAAAATCTGGTCTTTATTCTTGAGATGGTAATAGATACTCATCGCTTCACAATTTAATTTTTCGGCCAGCTTTCGCAAACTAAATTTCTCTATTCCAAGCTCCTCAATCATTTCGATTGAAGTTTTCACAATAATTGCTTTCGACAAAGTTCCTTTTGTCTTTACTTTCTGATGAGCAGCATTTGACATGAATATGATTGCCTTGTAAATTCACCTTACAGTGTAAGTTTAATAAAAAGAGACTAAAATGTATCACACTCTACAAAGTTGGCATAAGTCTGGAAAATATTTTTCTTTTAAGAATTTCAATATTTTCTATCAATATTCAGACAAGCCAGCAGCAACTACCCTTTTTCTTATTCATGGTTATCCCACAAGTTCATTTGACTGGGCAAAAATTTGGGATCAACTTTCTGAAAACTATCAGCTTGTAGCGATTGATCTATTAGGTTTAGGATATTCTGATAAACCAGCTTCTTATCCATATTCTGTACAAGACCACGCAGATCAGTGTATTGCCTTAATTCAGCATCTAAAGCTGGAGAATATCCACTTGATCGGACATGATCTGGGCGTGGGTGTTATTCAGGAATTACTGGATCGACAACAGAAAATGCTTTTAGAATGTTCAATCCAGTCAGCAATTTTTATGAATGGTAGCTTGTTTGCAGAAGTCTATCGTCCACGTTTGATCCAGAAACTAATGGCTTCTTTTTTAGGGCATTTGATTGTGCCCATGATTTCATTATCAGTCTTTTCAAAGTCCATGACACAAATGTTTGATCAAAAGCATCAGCCTAGCCCAACTGAACTCAAACAATGGTATGAACTGTTAAATTTTAATCAGGGGAAAAAATGTGTGGTGAGCTTAAATCAATCCATTTTTGCAAGGTTCAAGCATCGTGATCGACTGGTCAATGCATTGATCAACAGCACCATTCCAATGCTATTAATTAATGGCAAGAATGATCCTAACTCGGGTCAACACATGGCTGCACGCTATAAAGAATTGATTCCCAATCCACAGGTCATTGAAATCGAGGACTGCGGCCACTGGACACCGTGGGAACAACCGACCATTGTAGCAAATGAAATTATGCAGTTTTTAACACACCGCGCTTAAAGCTGTGCAAGTGTAACCCGATCATTGCCACCATAATCCTGAATGGTCTGTATTTGGCTAAAACCATACTGCTCAAAGATGTCACGGACTGCCTGCCCCTGATCATAACCATGTTCGAGGGCAATCCAGCCATTTGGCTTTAACCAGTCTTTGCCTTGACTAATAATCGTTTCAATATCCGCCAAACCATGATTGGCTGCAATCAACGCCCGTTCAGGTTCAGATTTCAGCTTTTGCATATGAAGATCATCAGGATCAATATAAGGTGGATTGGAGACAATCAAGTCAAACTTTTGTTGATCCAAGGCTTCAAACCAAGCCCCACAGGCAAAATGAACCTGAGATAATCCATGCTTTAACGCATTTTCTTTGGCAACATCCAGCGTTGGTTGATAAATATCGGTTGCAGTGACCTGCCATTGCGGGCGCTCACTGGCAAGCGCCAATGCAATTGCGCCTGTGCCTGTGCCTAGATCAACAATAGTGGCATCTTGAACAAGCGGAAGATTTAAAACCGTTTCCACCAGAATTTCAGTATCAGGACGTGGCACCAAAGTGTCATGGGTGACTTTTAAATCCAGCGTCCAGAATGGTTGTGACCCTGTGACATAGGCCAAAGGCTCACCCTGCTCAATTCGGGCCAACCCATCCAAATAAGTTTGCTGCTGAATTTCTGTCAATTCCTGTTCAGGCCTAAATTTAAGCTCCAAAACACTGACACCTATAATATGCTCAAGCAGCCAAGCAGCTTCCTGACGTTCATAGCTATCAATTTCGCCTTTCATCTCTAAAGCCTGAGCAATATTCATTAGCCACCATTTTCCTGTGCCAGCATTGCCAATTGATCTGCCTGATATTCACGATGCAGGCTGTCGAGCAATTCAGTTAAATCACCTTCCATAATCGCATCCAGTTTATACAGAGTCAGGTTAATACGGTGATCGGTCATCCGTCCTTGCGGATAGTTATAAGTACGAATACGCTCAGAACGATCACCCGAACCCACCAGATCACGACGCATTTCAGAGGTTGCTGCATCAGCCGCCGCACGTTTTGCATTTTCTAAACGTGATACTAACAGCGCCATCGCTTTGGCTTTGTTCTTATGCTGGGAACGTTCTTCCTGACACTCCACCACCACACCTGATGGAATGTGGGTAATACGCACCGCAGAATCAGTTTTGTTAATGTGCTGACCACCCGCACCTGATGCACGATAAGTATCAATACGTAAATCAGCAGGATTGATGTCCACTGTGGTATCCACATCAACTTCTGGCAAAATGGCAACTGTACATGCCGAAGTATGTACACGACCCTGTGATTCGGTTGCAGGTACACGCTGTACACGGTGTGCGCCACTTTCGAATTTCAGGCGACCATAGACACCCTCGCCATCAACACGGCAGATCACTTCCTTATACCCGCCATGCTCACCTTCATTTTCTGAAAGCACTTCGATACGCCAGCCTTGATTCTCGGCATATTTGCTATACATACGGAACAGGTCACCTGAGAAAATTGCAGCTTCATCACCGCCTGTTCCCGCACGAATTTCCAGGTACGCCGCATTGGCATCATTTGGATCTTTTGGAATCATCAACACATTCAGTTGATCTTCCAGATCCACCAGAAGCTCTTTATTGGCCTTGATTTCTTCTTCTGCCATGTCCTTGAAATCTGGATCAGATTTCATCATCTCGGCTGTTTCAATATCTTCCTCAGCCTGACGATATTTACCCCAAACCTCAGTGATTTCAGTCAGGTCATTATGTTCACGGGACAGTTTACGAAAACGTTTATTGTCCGAAATCACTTCTACATCAGCGAGTAATGCAGTCAGCTCTTCATGACGATCACAAAGTTGATCCAGTCTTAAGCGGAGTGATGCTTTCATGGGCGAAATATCTCAAAATTCAGGTTTGTGCGAATGCAACATATACCGCACAATTAACATTAAAAAATTGCGCATAGTGTACAGATTCTGGGGCTTAAAAGACATAGAGAAACGGGCTAACTTACCCATTCGCCATCATTTCATCATAAATTGTTCAGTTTTGGTTGTGGACACTTGTTCTCGGATTTATGCTCCGATATAAATAATTAGGGACAAATAGAAAGATAAAACAACAGGATAATAGGTATGAATAATTTTATTAATCGTCCAACCTCCGCATTTATTGCGGCAAGTTGGGTTGCTTTACTTGCTGGAGCGGTCGGATTCATGATTGGGCTATGGAATGCCAATATACCATTACACGAAAAAGGCTATTATTTTGTTATCTTGCTATATGGACTATTTTCGGCAGCATCTTTGCAGAAAACAGTACGTGATAAACTGGAGGATATTCCTGTGACTGCCATTTATTATGGACTGTGCTGGGTCTCTATGGCGGTGTGTATCGTATTATTATTGATCAGTCTATGGAATGCTGACATGCTGATGAGCGAAAAAGGCTTTTATATCATGTCTTTTATGATGAGTTTATTCGGTGTAGTTGCCACGCAAAAGAATATCCGTGACTTAAATTATCTACGCCTGCAAACTGAATTAAACCCTCGCCCGTTAAAACTAGAGGACTCATCAAGAGATGAACAGCAAGATTAAATTTAGCTTAAGGAAGTTCGATCAGGGAGCTTCCTTTATGCGGTGACGATATTTACTATCACTATGTTTTATCATCAGTATTTCTCATTTAAATTTATTCACCGAAACAAAACGCTACAATCCAGACACCAAATCGTAATAATTCAGGAAGCCATCTCCACAATTTTCTTCTCAAACTTTGTTACATTTGCCTCAATTACAAAAGATGTCCTATCACTAGGAACATGGAGTCAAAATGAAAGCGAATATTTGGTTATTGGGTGCGATTTTAGCAAGCTCAACTTTAGTGACCACAGCACATGCTGATAATGCTACACGTGTTGCTGCGACGTCTGCACTAGGAAGTGTGGTGGGTACTGCAATTGGTAAAGAGATCGGTGGCAACAATGGTGCCATGATTGGGTCCGCACTTGGCGGTGCTGGTGGAGCGGCCGCGGCAAGTAGCAAACGTACCCGTACTGAAGCTGCAATTGGTGGTGGTTTAGGTGGCGTGGGCGGCTATACTGTTGGTAAGAATGTAGGTGGTACAACAGGCGGTTATATTGGTGCGGCTGCGGGTGCCGCAGGTGGTTCAGCTCTAGGTCGTAAAGTCGGTCAGGACCGCGACTATGACAATTACCAGTCTAAAAAATACAAGAAAAAAAGAAAGCATCGTCATCACTGATATTTTACAAAAGCGCCTTTGGGCGCTTTTTTACGATTAAAATTTCTAAAAGCATTGGATTTTAATGCATTTAATCAATTTCATAATGTTTCTTTTTATACAGATACAATAAGCGCCGAGTGCATCACCCAAGTTTGCAGGTGGAGCATTACGTGCTTTTTTTCTGTGCATGTATAGGTTGTTGATAAAGATTTGAGCTACCCTGCTCCATAACCTGCCATATAAATATCTTTATGATCAGGTTGATGTTTCCACTATGAAAATTTTTCATTTATCGGATTAATTTTTAAATTAAATAAAAATCAAATAGATAAATAATTAAATCTCAATAAATTGATGAAGCTTTCTCATCAGCCATCCTTTAAATAAGTCACTTTATCCTAGTCTCAGGAATGGCATCAAAATTGCTTAAAGTATTACGTTTTTAAGAAATCGTATTACTCGATAGGTACAAACCTATGCATGATTCAGTATTGTCAAAAAAGAAAAAACTTTTGTTAGGTTTGGGGTCTTTCCTGATTCCCATCCTAATCTGGAGTTGCGTCAGTTACCTGCCCTTTATCTGGCATCCACAGGTACAAATTACCGATTCTGGCAGTGTGTCTTATTTGCAGGTCGGTACACGCATTGAAAAAGATGCCTTTTATCGTGAAGCACAGCAGGCAGTCGATGCAGGCAAAACACCGCCAAATGGGATTCTGGTCAATCCAATTTATCTGCCTGCACCGCATGAAGTCGCTAAAGCACTGGTCACGTCATTTACCACACCACCGCAGCAGCCCGATGCTCCGTGGTTACATCAAAGCCTGTGGCATAGTATCAAGATTGTTTTTATCGCTTTCTTTATTTCTTCATTGATTGGTATTCCACTGGGTATTTTGTCTGGCTTTTCTGCCACGATTTCCCGATTGACTGAACCTTTTGTCGAGTTTTTCCGTTATTTGCCTGCGCCTGCATTTGGCGCATTGGCAGTTGCCATTTTGGGCATTAATGATGCACCTAAAATTGCCATTATCGTGATCGGTACCTTATTCCAGCAAATCCTGATTATTGCCAATACCACCCGCATGGTGGATCGTGGCCTGATTGAAGCGGGCTATACACTGGGCACCAATAAAGCCAAAAGTCTGTTCCATGTAGTGATTCCTGCGGCACTGCCTGATATTTACCGTGATTTACGGGTGTTATTGGGCTGGGCGTGGACTTATTTAATCGTATCAGAATTGATCGGGGCCACTTCGGGGATTACATGGTTTATCACCCAGCAGGCTCGTTACCAAAATTTTGAGAATGTTTATGCTGCTATTCTAATTATTGGGGTGATTGGTTTAGTCACCGATGTGATCTTAATGAAAATCGGTGAACGTCTATTTAAATGGAAAGCAGGAGCAAAATAATGGAAACTCAATTTGATGCAGGTCGTTACTTTGAACACATTTATGCCCGTCCTGTGATTCTGGAAGCAAAGCAACTGACACAGGTCTTTTATCATGGCAAAGAGCAACGCACCATTCTCAATCAACTGGATTTAAAAATTCATAAGCGTGAATTTGTCTGTGTGATTGGCCCGTCAGGTTGTGGTAAATCGACTTTTAGCCGTGTAGTGGCAGGTCTTGATCCGTATCATAGCGGAGAGATTTTGGTCGATGGTCAAGCCATTACAGGCACAAGTCCAGAACGTGGCATGGTGTTTCAGGGTTATACCCTGTTTCCGTGGAAAACAGTCAAGCAAAATGTCATGTTTGGGCCTTTGATGAAAGGCATCAGTACCACCCGTGCCGAAGAGATGGCGAGAGAATGGATCAATATCATTGGGCTGGAAAAATATGAAAACCAGTATCCGCACCAACTGTCAGGCGGGATGAAACAACGGGTTGCAATCGCCCGCGCCTTGGTCAATGAACCCAAGATTTTATTGATGGATGAACCGTTTGGTGCACTTGACCCGCATACCCGCCAGAAGATGCAACGGCATTTGATGGATTTATGGCAAAACATTGATATCACCATTATTTTTGTGACCCATGACATGGATGAAGCGATTTTACTGGCTGATCGTATTGTGGCGCTCAAGGCCAATCCTGGCGAAATCAAGGAAATTATTGAAGTGGATTTGCCACGTCCACGCGGTACTGAACTGATGAATACCCCTGAGTTTCAACGCCTGAGAAACAAGGTGGATCAACTGGTGCATGCTCAGGAAGATGAGCTTGATCCTGCCCTGACCCATTTACCAAAAATTCCGCGTATGACGCAGGTCGATGCTGAATAAAGATTTTGTATAACCTTTGGGACGACCCAAAGCGTTTTATTTATGTGCTGGACGACCAGCTAAATGGTGTGACGCATGAAACAGGATTATGTTTTACCCTTGGTCGATATTTCAAAATTGACCAGTCCACAGCTTGAGGAACGATTACAGGTCGCACAGGAACTGGATCAGGCCTGCCGTGAAGTCGGTTTTTTATATATTCGTGGTGATCAGTTACAACCTACGCTCTTTCAGCAACTGGTACAAACCGCACAGCGCTATTTCGCTCAGGATGAAGCGAAAAAAATGCAAAACTATATTGGCCTGTCTGAAAACCACAGTGGCTATGTGCCGATTGGTGAAGAACGTTTTAAAAGCAATACCTACGATTTAAAAGAAACCTATGATGTCAATTATGATTATCAGGCAAGCGAAAATCGTCGCCCCTTGGTCGGCCCAACGCAGTGGCCCGATGATGCAGAATTTAAACAAAATGTCCTGAGCTATTATCAGCATATCAAGGATGTTGGACATCAACTTTTTCATGCCTTTGCATTGGCTCTGGGGCTGGAAGAACAATTTTTTGATGCACATTTGCAATATGCTCCCAGTCAGCTCAGGCTGATTCATTATCCTTATAATCCTGATGCTGAAGATGCCATGGGCATTGGCGCACATACGGATTATGAATGTTTTACCCTGTTATTTCCGACTGCACCTGGCTTGCAGGTACTCAATAAACAAGGTGAATGGACCGATATTCCACTGGTTGAAAATACCATGATCATGAATATTGGTGACATGATGGAGATTTTATCCAATGGGCATTATATCGCCACCAAACATCGGGTCAAACGGGTCAAGCAAGAACGTTATTCATTCCCCTTATTTTTCTCCTGTGATTATGATTATCTGATCCAGCCTGTGATGAAAAATGAAGCTCCCAAATATAAGCCATTAAAAGGTGGTGAACATTTATTTAACCAGACTGCCCAGATTTTCCAGTATTTAAAACAACGGATTGATCAGGGTGAATTGGTGCTGGAAAATGCCATGCCCCTAGATTCTTTTGGTCTGGCTGAATCTGGAGAAAAATAATGGATTTAAATGAATTATTGCAGCAGTTAAATCCAACTGATCTACAGCAAGTCAGTTTACCCCACTATTTACTCGGTAGTTTTAGGCGTAAAAGTATCAGTTTTTATAATGGACTGACTGATGAAAACACCATTGTTTACTGGTTTCAGTCTCGAACATTTACCCTTGATTTGCGCCTATCAGATGCCCACTCTACCCCCATCACCGAAAAACAAGGCTGGATTGGTGACACGGTTTGGGATCATGCACAGCAGTTACTGTCATGGGAGGTTCAACAAAGCTACCAACCACGGATTCAGTGGCCAGAACCTGCCACATTACATGCCGTGGGTAATTGCTTGTTGGAGTTCTCTCCATCCAATGCCTATGTAGAAGATTGGCGACAATTGTCACATACAGGGCCATTGCTCGGTTTACGCTTGTATCAGGTACAACATCTGGGTAATGGTGAACTGTATGCAATGGATGGCGGATTGATTGTGGCAGGAGAACATATTGCCTATGCACAATCCCGACTGCCACAGATTCAGGACAAACTTACAGACTTCTCCAGACTCGATCAGGCATTGGCACAACATGTCATAAATGAAGCAGAAATTGAAAGCTATGAGGTTTCTTTGGCATTAAATGGTCAGGAAATTCAATATAGTACGCAAAGCCAGCGTGTCGGTGAGCCTATGCAACTGACTGGTTTTGAATTGAATGATCAGGGCATTATTACGCAAATTCGCCAAATTCATGGGGAAGATTATCGCTGTTATTTTCAGCTTGACCTGTACCAGCCTGAGTTTCAGTTTGTTCGTCAATCAATTAGCTCTGATGCAAGCCAGCACTGGTTACAGCAGGAACAGGATCATTTGCTTAAAAATGCTCAAGTGGTTGAATAAAGGAGCCTGATTTGCCTTATTTATATTTGGTGATTGCAATTATTGCGGAAGTGATCGCCACTTCTGCACTCAAAGCCTCAAATGGATTTAGCGTTCCACTGCCCTCACTCATTACAGTGGTGGGCTATGCGATTTCCTTGTATTTTTTATCCTTAACCCTAAAATTTATTCCAGTCGGTATTGCCTATGCGATCTGGTCGGGTGCTGGGATTATTCTTATTTCCAGTATTGGCTGGTTTTTCTTTAAGCAGTCTCTGGATCTGGCGGCATTTATTGGTTTAAGTATGATGATTGCAGGCATTATCGTGATTAATGTCTTTTCAAAAAGTACTCATCTTTAAATTTTTGCATAAAAAATGCTTCATCCTTGAAGCATTTTTTATATCAGTCCTTTGATTATTTCAATTCATTCACCAAATCAGGATAAATCAGACCATCGACATCAATTGCGGTTTTATAGATGCCATTGTTTACATTAAACTGATTTACATGATAAGAAGACCCATAGACCGAATCAAAACTGTCATTTTTCACAAAGGCTTTTTTATTGCCCGCCAAATCAAGTAAATGAGTGCCACCCACAAATTGTTCATACTGGGCAGGATCGACCCCGACCCGATTGGACATAATCTTGACCGCATCGGCATGTGTGGCAGGATCATTAATATATTTGACCGTTTTATCCCAGACCTGAATCAGCTTTTTCCATTCCTCTTTATGGGCGGATAAGTGGCTCATATTCACAGATACACCATCATAGATCAGACCTGGCTTATCTTTGGAACTATAGATGATCTTTGAGCCTGCTACAGATTTTAAGGCCTGATTTGCCACAGGTTGCCACACGGCGATTGCAGATACTTCTGGGCTGGCAAATACCTGTGGTAATTCATTGGTGACAGAATTGACCAGTTTAATATCGGTTAATGGAATGTTGGCATCGGTTAAAGCAGTCGAAAGAAGCAAATGATCCACCAACCCTTTTTCGGTTGCCACCGATTTACCTTTTAAATCCGTCACTGAGTTGATACCTGGCTTGGCAATAATCACGTCATTGCCTGCGGAATAATCAGTGACCATGATCATCATGCCTTTAGTTCCACCTGATGCTGTCACCAGATTATCGCCATTGGTGGTCAGTACCGCATCGAGTTGATTGGCAGCAAAGGCATTCAGTGAAGCAGAATAGTCAAACCATTTAAATTCAACATTAAGCCCTGCATCTTTGAGCCAGCCTTTTTCAATCGCCACTTGCCAAGCCACAAAACCAGGCCAGTCGCTATAGCCAATGGTGATCGGTGTACCTGTTGTGGTATTTTTTGACTCTTCTTTCTGGCTGGCCGTCGGTACTTTGGCTGAATTATCGCAACCCGCTACAGCAAAACTCAATAGAACAGAAAGAGATAAGGATGTCATTGCATGTTTCATTACAGAACCCCCGAATAGAATGCAATCAAGATATGGATGATGATTTAGAACCTGAACTTTAAAATTGCGTATTTCATCTTGCTGTGTGTATTTCTCCCTAATCATTCTGCTGGAGCGGTGGCATCACGGCATCCATTAGTTCCAGATGACCCTTGATGACACCTTTCAGTGCAATAAATTGCTGGCTGATCTGTTTTAGATCATTGCTTTTACCTTGCAGTAACATCACTTCCAGAATCTTTTCAGCATCAAGCTGCACACTCAGCGAGCTAATCACCTGTTCCAGATATTGATGTTGCAGATCACCAATCTGTAGACGGATATTTGCCGTGCGACGCTGGTATAACAGCGTCAGTGTGCCGACCATCACGGTATTCTCAGTGGTGTACTGGTGAATCAAATGATGATTGATCATGTCCACAATCGCCTGTGAACGGCTTTCATAGTGTTCTTCCACGATCTTCTGGTCTAGGGCTTCCACTGTATTTTCAGGAACAGTGATGCTGATCCGTGAAAGCTTGGGTTTACTGTTCATGCTCAACCTACTATTTCTTGAGATTGCTGGGTGTTTGCTTGATATATAGACCTGCTCTTACTGTCAGCAGATTAACTAAAAATAACTGGAGCATTTTTAAGTACTGGTTCATGTTTGAATTGTTTTTCATAGCAACCTCAGTATTACTAATTTTTTAATTCGTAATATTTAATGCAGTATCTGTGCCAGTTTTTTATTCAATTAATAAGAGTCTTTTAACCATATCTACTATCGTGGAGGCGACATGGATGCCGCCCGTTTGGCTGTGGTATCAGGGAAGTAGCATCAGCCAAACAAAGGGGTTTTGTTACTTTTGCCCAGTCAAAAGTAAGGCATTGCCTATACAAAAAGCTTTGGATTATTAAAACCTTATGAGGCTGTACTGCATTGCATCACTAATTTTAAAAGTTATTTATAAAAATCAATTTTTAAAACCATACAATTTGAATCCCTCATAAATCCATCTAATAGAATTAAAAACGAATATAAAAACTTAGAGAAAGCACCAAAAATATGAACATAAAAAAAGCCCCATGTTTCAAGATGGAGCTTTTCTGCATCATTACGGAGAGCTTATAAAACAGGAGCTAAGGTAAACAACACCTGTCCTGTTTTAACCGTTTGTGCTTTATCAATCAGAATCTGATCGACCTGCATTTTTGCTGGCGCAACAATTGGGATTTCAATTTTCATGGCTTCAATCACAGCCAAAGTTTGTCCCTCTTCGATGACATCGCCAACAGCACACTCAATTTTCCAGACCGAACCTGGCATGTGCGACTCCACCACCATTCCCCCATTCGGTATGTTAATTTCTGAATCCTCAATAATCGTATCCAGATCTTCAGAAACGTACTCCGCCAAGCCTGCTTCATGCCATCTTTGGCGTTCTGCTTCAAAATTGCTTTGCTGTACCTGTTTAAATGCCTGAATGCTGTCCTGATTCTCCTGAAGAAAAGCATTGTACTCCTTGAGATTCAGCACACCCTCTTCAATTTTCAGTTGCAAGCGACCTGCCTTGAAGTCCTCACGCATTGCTATCAATTCCGATTCAGACACCTCATAAAACTTGATCTGGTCAAAGAATCGAAGTAACCACGGTTGATGTGGCTCAAAATTTGGATTTTGGCGATAGCGACTCCATACTTGGGTCGTCCGTCCGACAAACTGATACCCCCCTGGCCCCTCCATGCCATAGACACACATATAGGCGCCACCAATACCGACGGCATTTTCAGGTGTCCATGTCCGTGCAGGGTTATATTTGGTTGTGACCAAACGATGTCGTGGGTCTAACGGCGTGGCAACAGGTGCACCCAAATACACATCACCCAAACCCATCACCAGATAAGAGGTACTATAAACAATATCCTTAACCGCCTGCTTGGATGGCAGTCCATTGATACGACGGATAAATTCAATATTGTCTGGACACCATGGTGCATCAGGTCGTACCAGTTGCGTATATTTTTCGGTTGCCAATTGCGTTTGTGAATCTTCCCAAGCGAGGGGTAAATACACAGTTCGGGATGGCACCTGCATATTTTCAATATCAGGCAGTTCGGCTTCTGCCACCTGTAATAAGCGCAATAAATCCAATTGATCCAAAACAGTCGAATCAAAATGAATCTGGAGCGAACGGATGCCTGGGGTCAGGTCAATAATGCCCTGAATATTTTGTGATTTTAGCCATTGCATCAAGGCATGAATACGGAAACGCAGATTTAAGTCCAGTACCAGATCGCCATATTCCACCAACAGATATTGGTTACCTGCTGGGCGATAAGTCACGTTTGGTTTATCTGCACCTTGTTGTAGCGTTGCCAATACCGCATTTTTCAATGTAATCGGTTCAGCCTGAATCTTTGCAGAGAAATCAACCTGATTGGTCGTTTCACTCTGCAACGCAGCCTGATAACGTTGTTCCAGTTGCTGTGCCTGATGATAACTGACTGGAATAAATTGAACCTTGTCACCTGCTTTCAGTTGCCCGAGTTTCCACAATTCCGAATGAATCACCACCGCAGGACAAACAAAACCACCCAGACTTGGGCCATCTGGCCCCAGAATAATCGGCATGTCGCCTGTAAAATCAATTGCGCCAATCGCATAGGCATTGTCATGAATATTGGATGGATGTAAGCCAGCTTCGCCACCGTCAATTCGTGCCCATTCAGGTTTTGGCCCCACCAGACGAATCCCCGTACGGCTGGAGTTAAAATGAATTTCCCATTCCTGTGCAAAGAACATGGAAATATCCTGAGCAGTAAAGAAATCAGGCGCGCCATGTGGGCCATACATCACTGCAATTTGCCATGTCTGGGTAAAATCAGGAATTTGTGCGGGTTCTAATGTGGTGGTTTCGGTAGAGTGATAAGCAGAAATCGGCAACATATCACCAATCAACAGATTACGTCCTGCATGTCCACCAAACTGTCCCAAAGTAAAGGTGGCTTGACTGCCCAAATAGTCAGGTAATTTTAGACCATTTTTAATGCCGATATAGCTGCGACATCCTGTGATAATGCGCCCGCATTTCAGCACTTGTCCCTTACGGATATTAATGGTTGTCCACATTGGCACATCGACACCATCCAGTGTTGCCTGCATGTGACCGCCTGTTAAGGCAATTTGACTATCACAATGAAATTTCAGTGTTGGCCCTTGCAAGGTACATTCCAGACCAGCGGTATTGAATGGATTGCCCAACAATTGGTTGGCAACATTCAGGCTTAAGGCATCCATTGCCCCTGATGGCGGCACGCCCACATCCCAATAACCCAAACGCCCAGTCACATCCTGCACAGCCGTTTGAATACCTGCCTGCAATACTTCAACTTTTTCAGTTTTCCATTCAAAGCTATTCAGGAAACGTGTGGTTTGTGTGCCTGCATGAAAAACGTCACAGCCCACGATATTCTGTAAATATTCCAGATTGGTTTCAATGCCTGCAATTTCCGTATTGCTTAGGCTATTTTGTATCGCTGTAATTGCTGATTCACGGTCATCTGCGGTAACAATAATCTTGGCAATCATGGGATCATAAAATGAGGAAACATTGGAACCTGTTTCTACCCAAGTTTCTACCCGTGAATGTGCATCAAACTGCACATTGGTCAGCAAACCTGCACTTGGCTGGAAATTCTTGATCGGGTCTTCGGCATATAAACGTACCTGAATCGAATGTCCTTTAGGTTCAGATAGTTGCGTTGGTACAACCCAGTCACCACTGGCCAGCGTCACCATCCATTCGACCAAATCCACGCCAAACACTTGTTCCGTGACACCATGCTCAACTTGCAGACGGGTATTCACCTCAAGAAAATAGAATTGCTGGGTATCGGTATCCATCACAAATTCAACCGTACCCGCAGAACGGTAGTGCACCGATTGCATCAACTGAATGGCAACCTGTTGAATATAGCTACGTTGTTCTGCATTGAGATGTGGCGCAGGCGTTTCCTCAATCACTTTCTGATTACGACGTTGCACTGAACAATCACGCTCACCCAATGCGAGGACTTTGCCCTGACCATCGCCAAAAATCTGTACTTCGATATGACGGGCATTTTGTACAAATTTTTCTAAATATAAGCCTGCATCTTTAAAATTGGCTTGTGCCAGATAGGAAACGGTTTGATAGGCTTCCTGCAATTCTGTTTCATTCCAGACCAGACGCATCCCGATCCCACCACCACCTGCGGTACTTTTCAGCATCACAGGATAACCAATACGACTGGCTTCAGCGATTGCTTCCGCTTCATCCTTAAGCAGTTGACTCCCTGGCAATAACGGCACGTTGTTTTGAATCGCCAATTCACGAGCGGTATGTTTTAAGCCAAAATCTCGCATCTGTTGCGAAGTTGGACCAATAAAGACGATTCCCTGTTGCTCGCATAAATCACAAAAAGCTGCATTTTCCGAAAGAAATCCATAACCTGGATGAATCGCCTGTGCGCCTGTTTGTTTGGCAACCTCAAGAATTTTATCAATATTTAAATAGCTTTGCTGTGCAGCAGAATCGCCAATAAAGACTGCTTCATCGGCCAGTGTGACGTGCAAGGAATCCCGATCCGCTTCGGAATACACTGCCACCGATTGAATGCCTAATTTTTTCAGGGTACGAATGATACGACAGGCAATTGCGCCACGATTGGCAATCAGAACTTTATTAAACATGGCTCAACTCCTCCGCTTCACGGACAATTAATTGAATAGGCGTTGGGTTGTAGGCATTACATGGGTTATTCAATTGCGGGCAGTTGGAAATCAGGACAATTAAATCCATTTCAGCCTGAATTTCCACAAATTTTCCTGCGGCAGATAAACCATCATCAAACATTAAATGTCCTGCTGGTGTCACAGGCACATTCATAAAGAAATTAATGTTTGGTCCTATATGACGTACATTCAACTGATGTTTATGGGCAATCGGATGCTTGGCAAGCGCATACATGAAATTATTACGACAACTGTGCATCGGGTATTTATCATGGGCATAACGCACGGTATTGCTTTCACAGGAACATGCACCGCCTAAAGTATCGTGTCGCCCACAATTATCCTCAACAATGGTGGCAATTGGACGAGCAAAATTACTATATAAAGTCGTACCTTGCTCCAGATAAATTTGCTGGTTTTGGGTCAGGGTATCGGTTGCGCTATAACGCTCATCAGGATTTTCTGCACTGATAAATAAGGTATCCACCGCCTGATTGCCCTCTAAATCAACGATACGAAACAGTTGCCCTTTTTTGACTTCACACATCCATGCTTCGCCTGCTGGACACACTTGATCTAAAACCGTGTTTTGAAATTGTAATGTTGTCATGATTATTTCCTCAAAATTAAATAGATAAAGCGTAATAGCGCGCATTATTGGCAAAACCACGCTGATTTTGAGGGCATGAATCACGACACACATCGGATTCAGCTAAGGGATTGGCCTTGAATAAACGGAGTTGAACATCGGCAGGTTGATAACTTTCAGAGGTGTCCAGCGCATGTGGTGCAGCCGATAAGAATACTAGACAATCCATTTCGAAACGCAACTCTATACTTTGCTGGGTTTTATCCTCCTGTACATAGGACAATTTGCCTGCCTCATCAGGAATAACCTTAGAAAAGAGATTCACACAAGCGGTTAAATCAGCCTGTTTTAAACCAAACTTGGCAAACTCAACCAACAAGCCATTCAGGCCACTTTGATACATATCATTGCGGGCATCCTGAAAGCTTTGAATGCCAAATTGCTGTTGAATTTGTGCAGGCGTACTTGGACTGCAAAACACATCATTCCAGCCATGATCATCCTGAACAATCGACGCCATGACTCGTCCCAAGTCGGAATACAGTACATGCCCCGTCGATAAAAATGCAGTGTGTTGTGCCTTTAAACTGTCAGGCATATTGAAGCGTTCCAGCTTATCTTCGGCATTGACACAATAGAACGAAACATTGGCATTTGCACCCAGTGCCTCAAATTGCAACACTGCCCCATGCTGAATCCGACCTGACCAGTGATGGCCACCGAGCAATTTTTCTTGCCAAAGCACTTGATTATTATGATAAATAGATGGACGCATAACAAAACCCCTTAAGGATGATTTGACCTCGTTATGGCAAAATGCCGATCCTCCCGGGCTTTTATCCCTCCGTGTAGTTCTGTCGAACCGTTCTCTCTCGGTCCAGTCATGTGCAAAACACATCGGAACCCTAGACAACTTTTGATCTATTTAAGTAAAAGCAAAAGACATGCCATTTTAGTAATACGATTTTTTGGAAAAGTATTACTCAATATAAGTTCGATATAAAATTCTCAATGAATTACGATACGCGGAAACGTCATCCGCAATTGTTTGAGACAGGACTCAATTAATAGAATGTTGTTTTTGCGATTCATTAAGTTAGCTGATAGTAGTCAACGAGTTTTGCGGATGACAATGGTTTTGCTTACTTTTGCCGAAACAAAAGTAAGTCCAGCTGAAAGCTTATGCTGAAATTAGATGAGAACTCGGCAAGATTCCATCAAGATATCTTTTAATATGTTAGAAAAATATTTAAATCGTGTTCAGATTACTTAAATAGCAACAAAATAATGCAAGGAAATAGAACAATGGTTTAAGTGGCACTTTTTTAAGGCAAACTGCCATAAAATGCTTCATTGGATTTTGATGAGTTCATCAATTGTCAGGTATAAAAAAAACACCTCAAACCTAAATTTGAGGTGTTTTTAGAATTTTATTTAGTGAAGCAAATTACGCAGCATAAACAGGGAATTTAGCGCAAACTGCTTCAACTTTCGCTTTTACATCAGCAATCACTTGTTCATTACCTTTACTGTCGATAATGTCAGCGATCCAACCTGCAAGATCACGAACTTCTGCTTCACCAAAACCACGAGTCGTCACCGCTGGTGTACCAATACGGATACCAGAAGTCACGAATGGCGAACGTGGATCATTTGGCACCGCATTTTTGTTGACAGTGATATGCGCAGCACCTAACCATGCATCAGCATCTTTACCTGTCACATCTTCTTGCTTGATCAAAGACAACAAGAATAGATGGTTGTCTGTACCACCAGATACAACATCATAACCACGTGAAATAAAGACTTCCGCCATTGCCTGAGCATTCTTCACCACTTGTTGTTGATAAGTCTTAAACTCATCAGACATGGCTTCTTTAAAGCAGATTGCTTTCGCTGCAATCGCATGCATTAAAGGACCACCCTGATTACCAGGGAAAACAGCAGATTGAAGTTTTTTCTCGATTTCTTCGTTTGCTTTAGCAAGGATTAAACCAGAACGTGGACCACGCAGTGTTTTGTGTGTCGTAGTGGTCGTAACATCTGCGATTTGAACTGGGTTAGGGTAAACACCAGCAGCAACCAGACCAGCAACGTGCGCCATATCAACAAACAGGTAAGCACCTACTTTGTCTGCGATATCACGGAAACGCTGCCAATCAACAACACGGCTATAAGCAGAGAAACCTGCAACGATCATGCGTGGTTTGTGCTCTAAAGCCAAACGTTCAACTTCTTCATAATCAATTTCGCCCGTTTCTGGGTTTAAACCATACTGGACTGCATTATAGGTTTTACCAGAAAAGCTGACTTTCGCACCGTGAGTCAAGTGACCACCGTGTGCCAAGCTCATACCCAAAACGGTATCGCCTGGGTTAAGCAGCGCTAAGTAAACAGCAGAGTTTGCCTGAGAACCCGCATGTGGCTGAACGTTTGCATAATCTGCACCAAACAATGCTTTGGCACGGTCAATTGCAAGCTGTTCTACGACATCAACATATTCACAACCGCCATAGTAGCGTTTGCCAGGATAGCCTTCTGCATATTTGTTGGTCAGTTTTGATCCTTGTGCTTCCATCACTGCTGGGGAGCAATAATTTTCAGATGCAATTAACTCAATGTGCGCTTCTTGGCGTTCGCCTTCAGAAGCAATTGCCTGAGCGATTTCTGGATCAAATTCAGCAATAGAGATATTGGCAAACATTAGCGGGGGTCCTATAAATTAGGGCTTTTAAGCCGTGCTAAAGATTGGTGCGTATTGTAGCACGAAGTTTGCCATTGCACAGATTGATATTTATTTAATTCTTCGTGAATTTTATTCACGTTGAGTATGCGACAAACAAGCCAACCCTCTATAAATGTTCAGAATCTGGATGGACTGGAAAAAGTGATTTTAGATCATTCAGAAGTAAGCAATTTCAACAATTGTTTAGTCACATGCGCCCTTGCCTTTTTTTGTTTAAAAATAGTGGGAATATGCAACAGAAAAAAGGAGTAACGATATTTTTTATGATCACGTAGGTTTTCATTTAAATAATGATAAAGATCAGACGCAGCTTCCTGATGAAATGCCCATAAAGATTGTTGTCTATACATCACTACATAATAGGCATCATTCGGCCAATTCAGTTCATACTTCTGCTTATAACCACAACTTTCACAAATAACACCTCCTTTGGTTATAGAGGAGTATCTGGTTCTCCAGACGCTCTCACCATAATTTTCAGGTAAATCCTGAATTTGCTCTAGATTCCCTGATAAATTTGGATAATAAAGTGCAGCATTCCAGTATCCTCCACAACTATCCTGAAAACGCTGATACTCAAAAGCTGGATGCTGTTGAAAATAACCCACATCTTTTTTAAGTTGAATGTGTGCCAATTTGGCAAACTCAAAACTTGCTTTGTGCTGGCAATCTGGGCATTTAACATCTAACTGTTGAGGCAATGACCAATATTCATAAATTCCTGTCATTTATTTTAAATTCTAAGTGATCTATTTTCAGAGCAACAATCCTACTCAATTTTTCAATAAAAAAGCCGAAACCTGATTGATTTCGACTTTTTTATTTTCATGCCATTCCGATCTTTAAGAAACGGTATGGGCTTTCATATCCATTTCCGCACGTTTCATTTGTGCTTCTTTTAAAATACGTTGATGTAATGGTTTACGCAAACCTAGTAAGAATACAAACTCAGCCAACACAAACAATGGACCAATCGCCAGACCAATCAGGTCATCCACAAAAGCTGGTTTTTTCTTTTCAAAATAATGGCCAACAAATTGGAATACCCAGCCGACCACAAAAATACCAATACTTGCGCCCAACCAACTCCACATTGGTAAGGCGGCAATATTCACTGCAAGTGGATAGACCAGTGCAAATAAAATCAGCATGAGTACACCAAACAGCTTATCAAGC
The DNA here is from genome assembly GCF_030385805.1 of Acinetobacter thutiue. Lineage (NCBI taxonomy): Bacteria > Pseudomonadati > Pseudomonadota > Gammaproteobacteria > Moraxellales > Moraxellaceae > Acinetobacter > Acinetobacter thutiue. Next base: position 376,878 of record NZ_JAUDZE010000001.1, on the reverse strand, counting down.
GAAATATAGTAAATGGTACTTAAAACAATCAGAACCATTGCCAGTGTCACTGAAAAGCCTGATATTTCCACCCCAGCGCGGGCGGTTAAACATAAAATTGAAAAAACAATTAAGGGAATCCCCACAAAATGGGTCACAATATTGTTTCGATCTAAATGATAGGCAGCATATTGGCTGAGTAGACGTTCCAGATTTGTCATTTCTCATTCCTCATATAATTCGTTTATGCTGTTAATCTATAAGAAATATCACAATGAAGTTGTCATATAGCTGACAAATGGATTTATTTTTAGCAAAGGAAATTGAGTGTTAGACGCAGCCTACATCAGACAATTACAGCAAAATTCCTGGTTTCATCATTTAGCTGAACCGTTCCAGCAATTTATTATCCAGCATGGAAAAAAGCATACTATTGAAAAGAATGCAGCCGTCTTTAACGCCCAAGACCCTTTTGATGGTGTATATGGTGTACTTGAGGGCTCAATTAGTCTGGGCTATATTGATGTCAATGGTAACGAAGCGATTGCGGCGATTGCAGAACCCATCATGTGGTTTGGTGAAATTTCTCTGATTGACAAGCAACCCCGTTCTCATGATGCGATTGCTCTAAAGAAAAGTGTGGTCTTACAGATTCCTGCCCAGCAACTCACTGAACTATTAGAGCACTCCCCTTATTATTGGTATTATTTTGCCTTGCTCACCAGCCAAAAACTACGCTATGTGTTTTTAGAGCAAATTGCCATTCAAACCCAAAGTATTACCCAGCGTTTAGCCCAACGCCTGTTATTTATTTTAGAGGGATACGGCAACCGTTCCTTTATACAGGATTTAAATATTCAAATCTCGCAAGATCAGCTTGCCAATATGCTGACAGTGTCCAGACAGACCGTAAATCAGGAACTGAACCTATTTGAAAAACAAGGTGTCATTCAGCTTGGCTTTAAAAAGATTGAGGTGGTTGATTTGGAAAAGTTACGTAAGTTGGCATCAATGGGTTATTTAAAAGAATGACAAAGATCAATCGTGATTTATTCCAGTTATTATTTTAAGAGATTTAAAAATGCACTATATCTGCATTATCGTTCTAAACTTAAGCGCAAATTAAAATATAAACTCCCACTATAAAACGACACCTAGCACTCAAAATATTTCACAAAATCATTCTGCTTTTTTTAATGATGGCATTCTACATTAAAGCTAAGCACTATTGCTTATCTCGATGCAGATTATCATCATGAAAAAAGTCGCAACTCTTCTCACAGCAGGCTTATTTAGCGTGTTAAGTGCCAGCGCATTTGCCTGCCCAAAAGGAACTCAGTTACAAGGTGGCACAGGCCCCAACCACAAAGGTGGAAAATGTATTGCCGCTCATGTTGTAAAGGCTAAAAAAGAAACCGCCCAGACTAAGCAAACACTAAAACATGAAACCATGCAGGCCTCATCAAATACAAATAAAGCGGTCAATGCTGCGACACATTCAATCAAGTCGGAAGCCAATAAAGCAGCCAAACCCTCCTAGATCTAATTGATTGATGACTTTAACCACCAAAGCGGGATTTTTCTTCCCGCTTATTTTATTTTGGAGAGGTATTTCCCAGTGCAGGATTATCAATTGCATCCTTACATTGGGCTTTATCACGTTCATAGTCTGCCTGCTTCTGCGCAGGGCTAGATGAACTATCTTTTACATCTCGCGCCCATGTGTCCAGACTGGTCAGTGCCTTACGGCAAAGTGCATATTTGCCTTCTGTCACAGAGTCGGTCATTTTGACATTGATCCGCCAATCCGTGCTGAGCTGGCGTAAAGGCTTTCTGACTTTTTCTTCAATTTCAGAGACTTGTTTATTATAAACAATTGGGTCAATTTCATTAATCAATGTCCACGCCGCATTTGCATAAGTGGTTGCATCATTGTTTAATTTTGGCGCAGGTTTGATTTCAACCTTTTTTTCAGGTTGATTGTCTCCCTGCCCACATGCAGTCAATAAAAAGGTGCTACACAATACGATTATTGCCACACGAGTTTTTGGATTAGACATATCAAGTCGCCAATGAAATATTTCGGCATTATGCTAGTCAATCTGGGAATAATTCTCAATCATTGTTACTTATTTATCATGGATAAAACCACTCATGTCACAAATAAAAATCTATGCGCATCGCAAAACAATAGATCAGTTTAGAGATCAGCTTTCCCAGGCCATCCATCAGGCTTTGGTTGAAAGTCTGAGCTATCCTGTGGAAAAGAAGTTTCAGCGTTTTATTGCCTTGGAACAAGATGATTTTATCTATCCAGATGACCGTAGTGACAACTACATCATTATTGAAATTTCCATGTTTGAGGGTCGAAGCATAGAAACCAAAAAGCGTTTTGTGCAGGCAATCTTTGCCAATATTCAACAGCAATGTGGCATTTCGGCTCAGGATATTGAAATCACGATTTTTGAAACACCGAAATGCAACTGGGGAATACGAGGTAAAAATGCGGATGAATTGGGACTGAACTATCAGGTCAATGTCTAAATAAGCGAGAACGATACAAGGCAGGATTTTTGTCTAACAAAAACCATGTTTTTTGTGTCAATTTAAGCTTAATTCAGCAGAAAGTTCTGCTATGCTTAAACACAAATTTATCAGGATAGGATTATTCGCATGAGCGTTACTCTTGGAACTCCACTTCAATCTTCTGCATTTAAGGTTTTACTGTTAGGTTCTGGAGAGCTGGGTAAAGAAGTGGTGATTTCTTTACAACGCCTGGGTGTGGAAGTTCATGCAGCTGATCGTTATGACCATGCACCTGCCATGCAAGTTGCCCATTATTCCTATACCCTGAATATGGCAAATCCAACTGAATTAAAACAACTGATTGAAAAAATTAAACCGAATTTAATTGTTCCTGAAATTGAGGCAATTGCGACTGAGGTTTTGCTTGAAATCGAGCAAAGCCAAACTGCAACCGTAATTCCATCAGCAAAAGCGGTCAACCTGACCATGAACCGTGAGGGCATTCGCCGTTTGGCTGCGGAAGAACTGGGCTTGCCAACTTCAGCCTATCGCTTTGCCAGCACATTGGAAAGCTTCCGTGCAGCCTGTGATGACATTGGCTATCCAAACTTTGTTAAACCCGTCATGTCCTCTTCTGGCAAGGGTCAGTCCCGTGTTAAGAACTTTGATGAGGTTGATGCGGCCTGGGAATATGCCATGCAAGGCGGTCGTGTCAATCAGGGTACAGTGATCATTGAATCACAAATTGATTTTGACTTTGAGATTACCCTGCTTACCGTTCGAGCCAAAAACCCAGAAACAGGGGAAATCGAAACCCATTACTGTGATCCAATTGGACACCGTCAGGATGCAGGCGACTATGTTGAAAGCTGGCAGCCACAACCCATGACAGCAGCAGCCTTGCAGGAAGCAAAACGTATTGCAAATAAAGTCACAACCGCTTTGGGTGGCTGTGGTATTTTTGGTGTAGAGTTATTTATCAAAGGCGATAAGGTCTGGTTTAGTGAGGTCTCACCTCGCCCGCATGACACAGGTCTAGTGACCTTGGCATCACAGTTCCAGAGTGAATTTGAGCTGCATGCCCGTGCGATTTTAGGTTTGCCTGTGAATACCGCACGTCACAGTGTGGCAGCCAGTGCCGTGATCTATGCAGGTGTTGATGCGAACAACCTGAGCTTCTCTGGCTTAAATCTTGCTTTGGCAAACCCGAACACTGACTTGCGCTTATTTGGTAAACCAGAGGGCTTCAAACGCCGTCGTATGGGTGTTGCAACTGCACGTGCTGAAACCACAGACCTTGCGCGTGAACTGGCACAACAGGCAGCAGACCAAGTGAGTGTAGAAACCAACGCTTAAAATCTCCCTTAATCCCTCTTTTTTATAAAGAGGGAATTTGATAGAAGAACCATTTTCATGATCAATACATCTCCATTGTTAAACTACGTCACCAGTCTTCATGATATTCAGGCCATTAACCAATGGCGTACAGATGTAGAAAAACAATTACAGGAGAGTTATGAAAATGGGCAACCGATTCGTGATGTGATTAGTGCCCGATCTGACTCCATTGATGAAGCACTCATTTTTCTTTGGAATCATGCGGGTTTAGACCAGACCGAGTTGGGTTTATTTGCGGTTGGTGGTTATGGCCGCCATGAGATGCTACCCTATTCTGATACCGACATCATGATTTTGTCAGAGGATGAAATCAGCGAAGAACAAGGTAAGCTGATTTCCGCTTTCATTTCCTCACTTTGGGATGTCGGTAATTTCAAGCCTGGCACCAGTGTCCGTACCATTCAAAACTGTGTCGAACAAGCCAGCAATGACCTGACGGTTGCCACAACCCTGATTGAAGCTCGTTTGATCACAGGTAATGAACAGCTTGCCAAGTGGCCACGCCGTATTGTGGCGCAAACCTGGACGGATAAAACATTCTATGACGCGAAAATGGCTGAGCAAGCCAAGCGTTATGCCCAGCACAACAACACTGAAAGCAATCTGGAACCCGACATTAAAAATGCGCCAGGCGGTATTCGTGACATCAACCAGATTGGCTGGATTGCTAAACGCCACTTCCGCGTCAACCGTATCTATGACCTTGTACATTTAGGTTTTATCACTGAATTTGAGCTTGCTGTACTTGAGGAAGCGGAAAGTTTCCTATGGGAAATCCGTACCCATTTACATCGCTTGGCAAAACGTGATGAAAACCGTTTATTGTTTGAATATCAACGCGATATTGCAGCAAAGTTTGGCTATGTCCGTGAAGAGGGTCAACACGTCAATTTTGCCGTTGAACAGTTCATGAAACGGTATTATCGAACCGCTCAACAGGTTTCCACCCTCAATGAAATGTTACTCGCCTATTTCAATGAGTCGGTGATTACCCCACGTTTGCCTGACTATGAACGCCAGATCGTAGAGATCAATGACCGTTTTAAAATTGTGGATGGCAAGCTTGCGGTACAACACCATAAGGTTTTCTCTGAAGAACCCAGTGCGATTCTAGAATTATTCTATTTATTGGCAAACCGTCCTGAGATTACAGGCATCCGTGCCCGCACCTTGCGTCTGTTGGTACTTGCAGCCAAGCGGATTGACCAGCGTTTCCGTGACAACCCAGAACATCAAGCGTTGTTTATGTCGATCATTCGCTCACCGCATCTATACAATACGATGGTGGCAATGAAACGGTACGGCGTTTTGGGCAACTACATTCCTGCTTTTGGGCAGATTATGGGACTGATGCAATACGACCTGTTCCATATTTATACGGTTGATGCACACACCCTATTATTGTTGCGTAATCTCAGCCGTTTTAAAGAGCCTGAATTTGCCAAGGATTTCCCTGTGGTCAGCTCAGTGTTCCAGCGTATTTCACGTCATGACATTGTGTATATGGCGGCAATTTTCCATGACATTGCCAAAGGTCGTGGTGGTGACCATAGCGAACTTGGGGCAATTGATGCAATTGAGTTCTGCCGTACACATGGTTTTACTGAGCGCGAATGTAAACTGGTGGCATGGCTGATTAACAACCACCTCCTGATGTCACTGACCGCACAGAAAAAAGATATTTCCGATCCTGACGAAGTAAAGGAATTTGCTGAAAAAGTCGGTGATATGGAGCATCTGGATTATCTCTATACATTGACTGTCGCAGATATTAATGCAACCAATCCAAAGCTCTGGAATACATGGCGTGCCTCCCTGATGCGCCAGCTCTATACCTACGCCCGTGACGTGATTCGCTCAGGCTTAGGTCGTCCAGTGGATTACCAAATGCTGATTGAGGACACTAAGTTTGCAGCCAGTGAATTACTGGTCAATGACTTCTCGCTCGCCGAAGTAGAAAAAGTCTGGCAAGAACTGGGCGATGAATATTTTGTCAAGGAGTCTGCCAATGAGATTGCATGGCACACTCAGGCGATTCTACAGCACGGTGATAATCCAGAGCCTTTGGTTTTATTACGCGCACATCGTAATGCCGCAGATGATGCGGTTCAAATCTTCATTTATACCCGTGACCAGCCTAACCTGTTTGCAACCACTGTGGCTGTGCTGGACCGTATGAACCTTGATGTTCAGGATGCCAGAATTATCACCGCAAGCACTGCATTTAGTCTGGATACTTACTTGGTGCTGGACCGTTTTGGAACATTGCTCACCGATCCTGATCGGGAACGTAAGGTTAAAGCGGCGCTGGTTGATGCTCTCAGCCATTCAGACCAATATCCAGGTATTATGCAGCGCCGTATTCCACGTCATTTACGTCACTTTGATGTGCAGAATACGGTTGATATTGTCCTGAATCCAGCCTTACAACAACATATGGTTGAAATCTCGACACTGGATCAACCAGGCTTACTGGCACGAATTGGTGCCCTGTTTATGCTGCAAGGTCTCGACATTCACTCTGCAAAAATTGCAACATTAGGTGAACGTGCCGAGGATATTTTCTTTGTCACCAAGAAAAATGGTGTGTTGCTGACAGATGAAGAAGTAAAGGCTTTTGCGGAAACGCTAAAAGCGGCTTTGGATGAAGTGTCAAATCAGGTTTTTAACCCATCGTAATTCCAATTTTCATCAATACATTGGGCGTAGGCAATACGCCCCTACAGTTTGGTAATTGTTTCAATGAACTCAAGTTTATCTTTATTGCACCCTTATCCTTTTGAAAAGTTAAACCAGCTTTTTAAAGGGCTACAACCTGCCGATTTACCGTTGATTCCACTATCAATTGGTGAACCTAAACATCCAGCACCTGAGTTCGTTAAACAAGCGATTATTGATAATTTTGGGCATTTATCAACCTACCCCAATAGTAAAGGCTTGCCTGAGCTGCGCCAAAGTATTGCACAATGGCTGAGCAATCGTTTCAAGCTGAACCAAATCAGTGCGGACGATCATATTTTGCCTGTTTCTGGAACACGGGAAGGAATCTTCTCTTTTGTTCAGGCGTTGATTAAACGTGAAGATACGCCTTATATCGTGATGCCGAATCCGTTTTATCAGATTTATGAAGGGGCTGCGCTGTTGGCAGGTGCAAAGCCTTATTTTATCAACTGCACTGAAGAAAATGGCTATCTCGGCGATTTTGATGCCGTGCCTGCCGAAGTTTGGGAAAAAACCGCGTTATTATTCGTGTGTACCCCAGGTAATCCAACAGGTACAGTACTGTCAAAAGAACAGTTTAAAAAGCTGATTGCGCTTTCTGACCAATATGGTTTTGTGATTGCATCTGATGAATGTTATTCAGAACTGTGGTTTGATCAGGCACCAATTGGGCTATTGGAAGTTTGTGCTGAGTTGGGACGTGATGACTATAAAAACTGTATCGTGTTCCACTCATTGTCTAAGCGTTCAAACTTGCCAGGTATGCGCTCAGGTTTTGTTGCTGGTGATGCGGCATTGTTAAAGCCTTACTTGCAATATCGTACCTACCACGGTGCGGCAATGCCTGTACAGCATCAACTGGCTTCAATTGCAGCGTGGAATGATGAAACGCATGTAGAAGAAAACCGTCAGCAATATCGTGCCAAGTTTGATTTATTCCAGTCCGAACTCGGTCATTTACTGCCCTTACAAAAACCAGATGCAGGTTTCTATTATTGGCTTAAAGTTGATAATGATGAAGCTTTTGCCAAAATGTTGATGGAAAAAGCGCATATCAAGGTATTGCCAGGTCGTTACCTATCCCGTGATACCGAACAGGGTAATCCAGGCGAAAATCATGTACGGATGGCGCTTGTTGCTGATTTAGCACAATGTGAAGAAGTCGTGAAGCGGTTGAAAGCGATTTTATAATTTTTATTCTGATAATAAAGAAAAGGCTAAATCAGGTTTGATTTAGCCTTTGATTCATCTGAATAGTTTGTTGATCACTGATCTGTATATCCCGTTGCCCATTTAATGGATCACTGATCATTATCTTTAAAACCTAAACTTAATCTTCATACTTTATACTGTAAATCAATGTGCCTGCTAAAACGCTTTCCAGCGTACAAAATAATAGTGGTACTTGCGTTTGCGGCTTTTCAATTAAGAAAGAAATCACTCGCCCCGATGCCATACCAACCAGACTCGCTGCAATCGTCAGTTTTATGCCTTTTTCGATGTGTGGGCAATGGTTGCTAGCCAACAATAGGCTTGCAACTGCAAGCCCAAAACCGCCATAAACCGCCCGAACTTCGTTACGCATATCCGCATCAATATAGTTTAGCCCAAAAGTATTGACCACCATTGAGGGCTTAACTAAAGCCACAATACCCATACCTGCAAAAAAGCTGGTATTTAACAAACAAAACTTTTCTTTCATAAAAGTCCATTCCTTGTCAAAATTAGAGTAATTACTCTAATTTAGTATTTGAATAATTTTTTGTCAAATTCTTTAAGTGCATACCTCCGCTATTCAATACAGATATGTTTTGTTGAAGAAATTTGCACTCCCTATATAAAAGATAAGATACAGATTCAAAACTAATATTCATCTTTCTGTTTTAACCATCGGTTGAAATCTTCGTCTATACTTAAGCCATCAATTTAAATTGACTATGGAAAGATGACTTCTCAAACTCCCCAGAAAACAAAGAAAAAAGTTTGGTTCATTTTGGCAATCGTGATTGTATTGTTGCTTGTCGTATTCCTGCTCTGGAAGTCAGGCAGCTCAAACAAAACCGCTGCGACAGAAAAACCAAACAATGCAGAAACAACCGAACAAAAAGCTGCCTTAACGGTAACGGTCGTTCAACCTGAACAGCAAAACTGGAAGCAGACATTCACGGCAAATGGCAACATCGCAGCATGGCAAGAAGTGGTGATTGGGAGTGAATTGTCTGGTCAGCGCCTTACTCGCGTCAATGTCAATGTCGGTGATGAGGTTAAACGCGGACAGATTTTGGCAGAGATTAACAGCGATACCATACGTGCCGATTTGACGGCGGCCAAAGCCAGCTATGCCGAAGCTCAGGCGGTACTGGCTGATGCCGTGACCAACAATAAGCGAATTCAGCAGCTCAAGAATACAGGTGCAATCTCGGCTCAGGAATCGACTCAATATCAAACCTCGCAAGCTACTGCCCAAGCCCGATTGGATGCTTCTAGAGCACAGATTGAAAGCTATCAACTACGTTTGGCACAAACTCAGGTGATCTCACCTGACAATGGTGTGATTTCAGCCCGTACCGCAACTGTCGGTTCTTTGGCTCAGACTGGACAGGAACTGTTCCGCCTGATTCGGGATCATCGTCTGGAATGGCGTGCGGAAGTCACCACTTCGGATTTGTATAAACTCAAGCAAGGAATGAATGCGCGTATTTTCTCGCCTGATCCTGCCCAGCCTGCCATTACAGGTAAGGTTCGGATGATTGCCCCTGTGATCGATCCTCAAACCCGCTATGGATTGGTCTATGTTGACTTGCCAGCCACTCAGGCGGTTCGTATGGGCATGTTTGTAAAAGGTGAATTTGATTTAGGTGAGAAACAAGCACTGACCATTCCACAAACCGCCTTGTTGTTACGCGACGGCTTTGCCTATGTGTTTATCGTGGGTAACAACAATCGTGTGGCACAGCAAAAAGTGACTGTTGGGCGACGTTTGGCTGATCGTGTTGAGATTCTGGACTTACCTGCAAATGTAAAACTGGTTGCGTCTGGTACAGGTTTCCTCACCGATGGTGATTTAGTGACTGTCGCAAAAGACATCCCTGATACGCCATTGACCAAACAACTTGTGACCACACAGGGGAATTAAAATGAATTTCTCTGCCTGGTCAATCCGCAATCCTATTCCAGCCATTTTATTATTTATTATGCTGGGATTGACGGGTCTAATGTGTTTTAAATGGATGAAAATACAGCAATTTCCCGATATTGAATTGCCAATGGTGACTGTGACCGCAGCCCTGCCAGGTGCTGCTCCACCACAGCTGGAAACTGAAGTTGCCCGTAAAATTGAAAATTCAATTGCAACCTTACAAGGTCTAAGAAACCAGTACACCAATATTCAGGATGGTGTGGTTACCGTTACAGCCGAGTTCCAACTGGAAAAACCGCTGCAAGAGGCAGTGGATGACGTTCGTAATGCGGTTTCTCAGGTGCGTTCAGACTTGCCTGCCGATTTACGTGACCCCATTGTCAGTAAAATCAATTTATCAGGTTCACCTATTCTAACCTATACCATCCAGTCGCCAAAAATGGATGAAGAGGCATTGTCATGGTTTGTGGACTATGATATTTCCCGCGCCATGCTACAGGTTAAGGGTGTAGGTGCAGTCGCCCGTGTGGGCGGTGTTACCCGTCAGATTGAGGTTGAGCTTGACCCTGAAAAATTACTGGCCCTGAATGCCACCGCAACCGATATTACCCGACAACTGCGATTAATCCAGCAAGATGCATCAGGTGGTCAAACCAAGATTGGCGGTAGTGAACAGTCCATTCGTACCATTGCAACGGTAAAAACAGCCGAAGAAATTGGGGCAATGGATATTGCACTCAGTGATGGCCGTCATATCCGTCTTGATCAGGTCGCAACCATTCATGATGGTATTGCCGAACGCCGTTCTGCTGCATTGCTGAATGGACAGCCTGTGATTGGCTTTGAAATTACCCGTAGTAAGGGTGCCAGTGAGGTTGATGTTGAAAAGGGTGTGGTCGAGGCATTGGATAAACTCAAGGCTGCACATCCAGACATTAAGATTACAGAAGCATTTAACTTTGTTAAACCCGTTGCTGACAACTATGAAGGTTCGATGTCACTGCTTTATGAGGGTGCCATTTTAGCCATCTTGGTGGTATGGTTGTTCCTACGTGATTGGCGTGCAACCATTATTGCCGCAACCGCCCTACCATTGTCAATTTTACCAGCCCTGATTGGGATGTACTTTTTTGGTTTCACCCTCAATACAGTTACCCTGTTGGCGATGTCGCTGGTGGTCGGGATTCTGGTCGATGATGCGATTGTTGAGATTGAGAATATCATTCGACATCTCAGGATGGGTAAAACACCGTATGAAGCGGCAATGGAAGCTGCCGATGAAATTGGGCTTGCCGTGATTGCCACCACATTTACCCTGATTGCCGTATTTTTACCGACCGCCTTTATGAGTGGTATTGCTGGTAAATTCTTTGTGCAGTTTGGCTGGACAGCAGCATTGGCAATTTTTGCCTCCTTGCTCGTGGCACGTTTGCTTACCCCAATGATGTCTGCCTATATCCTTAAACCCTGGGTCGGCAAAGTTGAACCTCATGAAGATACTGACCAACCTGCCAATGATCAAGGTACAGCGACTTTAGCGAAAGACCGTGCCAAAGATGGCAAAGTTATGCGTGGCTATATGCGTCTGGTAACGTGGTGTTTAAACCATCGCTGGATCACGCTGTTTGGTGCAATCGCCTTTTTTATTGGCTCAGTTATGCTGATTCCACTATTACCAACAGGATTTGTGCCACCACCCGACACTGGACAAACGCAGGTACGTCTGGAATTGACCCCAGGTTCACAATTTGCTGATACTTTAAAAACAGCAGAATATGCACGAAGCTTAATTAAGGATCATCCTGAAATTAAAAGCATCTATACTACCATTGGTGGAGGTGCAGCAGGAAGTGACCCTTTTGCTGGTGGTGCATCTAGTGAACCTCGTAAAGCGACTCTGACCATTCAAACCACTGAACGTGCTGACCGCAGTGCCAGCCTGCAAGACATTGAAGACCAGATTCGTCAACGTTTAGCACCATTGCCAGGCGCCCGAATTCAGGTCGGTCTGGCGGGCAATAATAGCCAATATCAACTGGCACTTTCAGGTGATGACCCTGAAGCTTTGATGTCAACAGCCCGCGCACTGGAACGTGAATTACGCACCATTCCGAATATTGGCAGTATTACTTCAAGTGCGGCACTGATTCGTCCTGAACTGGTGATTCGCCCTGATTTTGCCAAAGCCGCAGATTTGGGTGTGACCACTTACGATATTGCGGAGACCCTGCGAATCGCAACTGCGGGTGACTTTGACCAAAATCTGGCAAAACTCAACCTTTCACAGCGTCAGGTGCCTGTGGTGATTAAATTGCCTCTTGCTGCCCGTCAGGATCAGGAACTGATTAAACGCCTCATGATCAAGGGTAGTCATGGTCCTGTCATGCTGGGAACGATTGCCGATGTGAATATTGAAAGTGGACCATCACAGATTGACCGCTTCAACCGTCTGCGTAATATCAACTTTAATATTGAGCTCAACAACCAGCCTTTGGGTGATGTTGCAGCGAAAGTTGATCAATTACCAACCATGAAGAATCTACCACCTACAGTAAAACGTACCAATATTGGTGATGCTGAAGTGATGCAGGAATTATTCTCAAGCTTTGGCTTGGCAATGCTGACGGGTGTACTGTGTATTTATGTGGTGCTGGTGCTTTTATTTAAGGACTTTTTACAGCCAATCACCATCTTGGTGGCATTACCGCTGTCTTTGGGTGGCGCTTTCGTGCTGTTACTTTTGGCAAAAAGTAGCTTTTCAATGCCAAGCTTAATCGGTTTGATCATGCTGATGGGAATCGCAAGTAAAAACTCAATTCTCTTGGTGGATTACGCCATTATTGCCAGAAAAGAACGAGACTATTCACGTTTCAATGCCCTGCTTGATGCCTGCCATAAACGTGCCCGCCCCATTATCATGACTACGCTGGCAATGGGTGCAGGTATGTTACCAATTGCATTAGGTATTGGAACTGATCCAAGCTTCCGTGCACCAATGGCAATTTCAGTGATTGGTGGATTGATTACCAGTACATTCCTGTCTTTACTGGTGATTCCTGTGGTCTATACCTTTATTGACGATATTAACCGTAAGCTTCATGGATTGAGGAAAGTAAGTGAACCTATTACTGTAAAATCTCCAAATTTATAAAGCAAAAAAGAGACGATTTTATAATCGTCTCTTTTTTTAGGGGATTTTCAAATAAAGAATTTAATTCGAGTTTGGAAAATAACCAAAGTTAAGTAAGGATGTGGTTGCAGTAATAGGCACTACAACTATCCAAACCTCTCCCGTAGGTAACTTCCATTCAGCCCGAGCGGAAAGCCCATATTCATTTGCTACACGCCTATTTGCAGCTACACCATATCGGGATTGAAAACCCTCAAATATCTGGTTAAATGCTTTTAAATTTGATTCGTTTGAATCATTCATAGGCCCAGAGAAGTTAACACGGTGAAACCTATCCCCTAGAAAAAAGAAATTTGCGGCAAATTTCTTTCCTGCAACATTGACTGGACTGACCTGTAATAGTCCACGGGCACCATTGCTCAGAGAGGAATAATCCCCATTCTTGGCTTGTGGCACCATACGTTGAACCTCAGCAACACTCAAACCACTTTTTAAGTTTGTCCATAAGTTTGGAGATGCGGAACCCATCGCCATTTTGGTTGACTTACTTTTGGTTTCACATGGACTCTGTTGATAACTTATTTTCCCCGCATTCTCACACTTATACACTTCTGCATGAGAAAAAGAGGAAACACCTATACAAAGCGTAGCAACCATCCATATGTTTTTTCTTAGCAATAAAAGCTTTGGATTCATATTGATTAAGCAAAGACTCATCGTTTAATCTCTGCTCTATGCCTTTAATGCTTTCTCAATATCCGCTTCCAAAGCCTCAGGCTTGGTAGTCGGTGCGTAACGTCCTAAAACCTCACCATTACGTCCCACGAGGAATTTGGTGAAATTCCATTTAATGTTTTGGCTTCCCAAAATGCCTTTTGCCTCTCGGGTTAAAAAACGAAAAATGGCATGTGCTTCAGGCCCTTTTACATCAACCTTGGCGAACATTGGAAAATTAACCCCATAGTTACGTTGGCAGAACGCCCCTATTTCTTTATTTGTTCCTGGGTCTTGCCCACCAAACTGGTTACATGGAAACCCCAAAATTTCCAGACCCCGTGGTTTATATTTTTCATAGAGTTTTTCAAGTCCTGCAAACTGTGGGGTAAAACCACACTTGCTTGCAGTGTTTACAATCAGCATGACCTTGCCTTTATAGTCGGCGAGCGCCTTTATATCTCCCTCTAACAATTCAGCTTCAAACTGATAAATGTTACTCATGGATATGTTTCCTCGTCGTTCTTTTCTTGTGTTTTAAGTTGTAGTGATGCTGAATTAACGCAATAGCGCAATCCTGTCGGCTGCGGGCCATCCTCAAATACATGCCCCAAATGCGCGTCACAATCATGGCAGACAATTTCCGTTCTGACCATACCATGCGACAAATCTTCGTGTTCTTCTATTGCAGTGCTGTCAAGTGGTCTAAAAAAGCTCGGCCAGCCACACCCGCTATCATATTTGGTGTCCGAGGAAAATAGTTCCGCACCACAGCAACGGCACACATAGGTTCCATGCTGCTTAGTGTTCCAGTATTGTCCAGTGAAAGCAGGCTCTGTGCCTTTTTGACGGGTAATCCGATATTCTTCTGGTGACAGTTCTCTTTGCCATTCTCGGTCAGTTTTATTGACTTTTCCCATGACCTGCTCCTTTTATTCTGTATTTTAAAAGTATTTGGTGATCAGTTTTTATATTTACGCGATTCCCAATAAAAACTCTAGTCTATCGCTGCAAAATTTATAACAAATTAAACATTTACCCCACAAATAGCAAATAGTAAGCAAAATAGGTTTTATGGTGAGCATTTTATTTATAGGTTTATCTTTCAAGTAAGCAAAGATGATGCTATGCTGATACCACACCGCTGTCTGTTGTACAGGACAAAAAATGTCGCAAAAGAAAAGTGTGGTTTTTCAAAACCTATTGCCAACCATCAGACAATATCAACAATTGGGTTTTACCCATGAAAAAATTGTTGAATTACTGAGAGATCAGCATGATCTTGATCTGGTTACCGTTGAAACCTTTAAAAGTTATTTATACCGATATGCAAAAGTGAATCCAGCTATGTCTAAAAATACTGCTATTCCCCACTCCGCTCAAACCACTAGAGAAATCAGGAAATCCTCTAAGCTTGAGCATGTTTGTTACGACATTCGTGGACCAGTATTACGCGCCGCCAATGAAATGGAAGAGCAAGGACATAAGATCATCAAGCTGAATATCGGTAATCCTGCGCCTTTTGGTTTTGAAGCCCCACAAGAGATTATCAACGACGTTGCCTTAAACCTGCCAAATGCGATTGGCTACACTGACTCCAAAGGTATTTTCCCTGCACGCAAGGCAATCTGCCAGTATTACCAGCAGAAAGGCATTTTTGATATGCATGTCAATGATGTGTATGTCGGCAATGGTGTGTCTGAACTGATCGTGATGGCGATGCAGGGTTTGCTGGATGACGGCGATGAAATGCTGGTGCCAATGCCTGACTACCCATTGTGGACAGCGGCAGTCAACCTTTCAGGGGGTACGGCAGTTCACTATAAATGTGATGAAGAGAACTACTGGTATCCTGACATTGCCGATATGGAAAGCAAAATCACGCCAAATACGCGTGGGATTGTGGTGATTAATCCAAACAACCCGACAGGCTCAGTCTACCCTCGCCATGTATTGGAACAGATTGTTGCCCTGGCAAAAAAACATGACCTGATTCTGTTTGCTGATGAAATTTACGACAAAATCATTTATGACGGAATCGAGCATGTCGCATTGGCGGCACTGGCAGGCGAACAGTTATGTATTTCGTTTAATGGTTTATCCAAAGCATATCGTATTGCGGGTTACCGTGCTGGATGGATGGCGATTACAGGTGACAAAGCACGTGCGGCAGACTATATCGAGGGTCTGGACATGCTGGCTTCCATGCGTCTGTGTGCCAACCATCAGGCGCAATATGCCATTCAGACTGCGTTGGGTGGTTATCAGTCCATTAATGACCTGATCCGTCCAGGTGGGCGTTTATATGAACAACGCAATATTGCATGGGAAATGTTGAATGAAATTCCTGGTGTCAGTTGTGTTAAACCTGATGGTGCCATGTACTGTTTCCCTAAACTTGACCCAGAAATTTACCCAGTTGAAGATGACGAAAAATTCATGCTGGATTTATTAAAGGCTGAAAAAGTTTTACTGGTTCAGGGCACGGGCTTTAACTGGCCAACACCTGACCATTTTCGTGTGGTATTTCTACCTGCCGAAAATGAGCTACGTGAGGCAATTAACCGTTTAGGCCGTTTCCTCGCTAAAATACGTTAAGACCATCTCCAATCCCCCTTTGATACATAAGGGGGATTTTTTATATTTAAAATAAAATTTTTACACTACTTATTATCTTAAAACATAAGAATAATAATCAGCTTAAAACACATATTCATTAAAATAATAAAAAATTCATTTTAAATAAAATCTAAATTGATTTATTAAAAATCCGTGAATTGACTTTAAAAATATCATCTGCTAGTTTTCAGGCTCATCTGATCTTATTAATTTTTAGAAAATCTATATAATAAGATTAGATAATAAAGCCAACAAACAACAATGGCTCATTCCAATAATCAAAAGAGAAAATAATATGTGTACCGAGTTTATCCTACCCCAAACCACAGGTTACCGCATTTCTGGACGCACCATGGATTTTGCCGCCACCTTTACATGGCAATTGGCAGCTATTCCACTGGCAACTTCCTTAAAGGCGATTGATACCCTCAGCCCATCTGCTCCTGCCTATCAATGGCAGGCAAAATATGGATTTATGGGGATTGGTATAAAACTGCCACTGAATATACTGGATACCAAATTATGCGATGCCATGAATACCGAGGGGTTTTCTGCTGCCGCACTATGGTTACCACCCTCCCTTTATCCTAAAAAGGCTGATGCTCCGCAAAATGCCAAGCTGATTTCCGCACTGGATATTTGTGGCTGGGCAGCCTCCAACTATTCCTCGGTTGAAACTTTAAAAAATGATTTATATGCAATTCAGCAAGGTAAACCCACTTCATTAGGTGAAGTATTATATTTCTGGGATCCACTACAATTTTCTGAACAAAGTGAATTAAATAAAACTGATGAGCTTAAAAACCTCATTCCCATCCATTTCCAGTTCCATGATAAAACTGGGGCGAGTCTGGTACTTGAATTTAGGGATGGGCAATTATCCATTACCGATAATACCGATATTGGTGTCATGACCAATACCCCATTTATTGAATGGCATCGTACCAATCTGGAAAACTATCTCGGTGTAACCAATGTCGAAACAGCCAGTAAAACCATTATAGGCATGAATGTTAACCGAGCAGGCAATGGCGGTGGTTCAATTGGCCTGTCCTCATCTGCGCTACCATCAGACCGTTTTCTACGCACAACCATGACCTTGAACTATTCAATTCCGTGGTTGAATCAGGCTAAACGTCCAAGTAATACTGCTGCAATTGCACATGCGATGAATGTGATTAAGGGCATTTATGTCACCCGTGAACAATGTATAGAGCAAGCTGACAATATCAAGGGTGACTATACCCAATGGGAAATTGTCCGTGATCATAATAATCAGGTGTTCTATATTGCCACAACTGCAAGTCTGGGTTTCTGGCAGGTGAATTTTTCAGATTATCAACTGGGGCAAAATGCCCAACCACAGTTTGCGGTGATCTCTGACGCAACACAGATGCCTGTTCTGACTGCTTCCGCTTAATTTCCTGAAATAATAAAAAACGGCAACCACTCATGATTGCCGTTTTATGTTGCTTAATCATTCAAGGTTTAGTTCAGGCTATAAGCAATCACATAATCGCCATGATCAGGGGATTGACGAGCACCGCCCGCAGTGATCATCACATATTGTTTACCGTTTTTAGGTGAAACATAGCTGATCGGTGTACCCTGGCTACCCACAGGCAGGCGTGCTTTCCAAAGCTCCTTACCTGAAGATGAATCCAATGCGCGCAGGTAATAGTCTTGAGTTGCGGCAAAGAATACCAAACCACCCTGTGTTGCCATTGGACCACCAATGGTTGGCATGCCAATCGGCACAGGCAAGCCCATCTTAATTCCCATTGGACCCGTATCCTGCACTGTTCCCATTGGCACTTGCCATGCAACCTGACGGGTTTTCATATCAATTGCAGTCATGGTGCCATACGGCGGTTTTTGACATGGAATCATCAGCTTCGACCAGAAACGGTCTTTATTCACCTTGTATGGTGTGCCTTTCATTGGTACGGCGCCCATACCTGTGTTGACTTTTTCACCACCATTCGCCTGCACAGCCAAGTCTTCTGGGGTTTGTTCAATCAACTGAATCCATAACCCTAAACGCATGTCATTGACAAACATATATTGATGACTTGGATCAAAGGCGATACTGCCCCAGTTCATACCACCCAAAGAACCTGGGAAGCTGAGCGAAACATCTGTACCTGGCGCGGTAAACAAGCCCTCATAGCGCATGGTTTTAAAGTTTATACGACACATTAACTGATCAAATGGCGTTGCACCCCACATATCTGACTCAGTTAGGGTTTGGTTGCCAATTTGTGGCATTTCAACTGAACGAGGTTGTGTTGGGCTGTATTGTTCACCTTTAATATCCGCAGGTTTTACAGGCTGCTCAACCACTTTGGTTAAAGGCTGGCCTGTGGCTCGATCCAGTACAAAGAACTGACCTGATTTGGTTCCAATCACCACAGCAGGTTTATTGCTGCCATCTTGCATTGGGAAATCGACCAGACTTGGCTGCATTGGCAAGTCAAAGTCCCAAAGATCATTATGAACTGTCTGATAGACCCACTTTTCCTTTCCTGTAGTCGCATCTAAAGCAAGAACGGATGAGTTGTATTTATGGTCCAATGGTTGACGGTTTCCACCCCAGACATCCACAGATGAGCTACCCATTGGCAGGAATACGGTATTCATTTGCGGATCATAAGACATTGCTGCCCATGAGTTTGCCGAACTGCGTTTATAGGTTTCACCCTCTTTTAACACGTAGTTTGGATCAGGATTGCGTGGATCAAACGCCCAGCGTAATTCACCTGTAATGACATCGTAGGCACGAATAACACCACCAGGCATATCTGCGGCAAAGTTATCGGCAATACGGCTACCCACCACAATCACACTACCTGCAATGGTTGGTGCAGAAGTGACTTCAAAGCGTGGCGCTGTTGTACCCTCACCCAAGCCTTTCAGTAAGTCCACTGTTCCATCGACACCAAAGTCTTTACAGCGTTCACCCGTATCAGCATTCACCGCAATTAAGCGACCATCTGGCGTATTGGTATATACACGGCGTAAACATGAGGTATTGCTTGCCACTGCATTTACAGGGGTTGCACCTGCCAATGTTGGCTGTACCAACGGCTGAGTTGAGTCAAAATAGGCAACACCACGACAACGCTCCCATGCATCCGACTTGGAGTTGACCTCAGCTTTCCAAAGCTGCTTACCTGAATCGGCTTCCAGAGCAAAAATATTGTTATGTGGCGTACACAAAAACAGCTTGTTGCCGACCTGTAACGGGGTCATCTGATCTTCCGCCCCATTACCTGTACCCGTAGTGAAATCACCCGTACGGAAACGCCAGGCTTCTTTTAACTGATGTACATTGTCACGGGTAATTTGGTCCAATGCGGCAAAGCGGCTACCACCTGAATCCTGCCCATAATGTTCCCAGTTGGTTTGCCTCATGTCTGTCCTGACAGGAACCAAGGGTAATTTCTCACCCAATGCCGCAACAGTTGGATGTGGCTGGAACATTTGATAAAGTCCGATCACCATTCCCAAAACAGTCAACACACCTAAGCCATAGGCGGGTAAATCCGCACTTGGTTGAAACTGATAACGGCGAATGGCAGGCAAGGTAAACATCAGTGCCGCAAAAACGCCTGCGGGGAACATCAATCTTGAGAATAAAGGCCAGAACTCCCAGCCTGCATCAAACAAGGACCAAACAATTGTTCCGACAAAAACCAGACTGAATAACCATACCCCAAGTGCATTTTTCTTAAAAATGAAAAATGCCGAGGCAAGGGTTAATAAACCAGCGATCACGAAATACCATGATCCTCCGAGTGTCGCCAGCTTAAAGCCACCGAGTGTAAAAAACAGTCCAGTCAGCAACAAAGCCAGTCCTAGAATAAAACACCATATTTTCAGTATGGTATGTGAGCCTGTAGATTCAGACATAGCTCATACTCCTTTTTAGAAATTCACACGCATACTTAAACCCGCAACCCACGCATCATTCACCTCTTTAACACCAGCAGGTTGATGAATGTATTGCAGGTTTGGTCTGAGCATCACCGCAGGTGACCATTGATAGGTATAGTTCAACTCAACATTGAGTTCATCACGCTGAACAGGTACATAGTCGGCTGCAAGCACATCATATTGGTCATAACCACGACTGGTATTGGTGGCAATTTGACGGTCTTTATAACGATCATTGACCAGATAATTGGCAACACCAAAACCGATGGAATCATTGGGACGGCTATCAAATGCACCTCTGTACCAGAACGCAAGCTGTTGGGTGCTTTGCACAGCCGTGGTGGCCTTATCATTGATCACAGCATTAAAACTGGCGAATAAGCCACGTTTTGGATCGCCATCTTTTTGTGTAAGCTGTTGCTGGGTATTCAACCAAAAGCTGTGTTTGCCATCATGGATTTTGCCTGCTGTGGCAATGTCATTGGCTTCAGCAGTGGAATATAGCGCACCAACCTTATATTCACCTGCCAACCCATTAAAGGCTGCCAACTTTGGTCGCCATGCCAGTTCTACTGGAATGGTTGCGCCTTTGACATGATCCATATCCAAGTTAAAACCATCACTGTCTTTGTCAGTTTTGGTATTGTCAGGATTGACCTCATAAACACCAACACCAAGTGTCCATTCAGGTGCAAATTGATATTTAACATTGGTTCCCCATAGTCCTACAGGGAGGTTGTACCAAATCGAACCAATGGATTTTCCAAGCTGTCCACCACATAACAGCAGGTTCTGGAATTCACACTGCGAGCCATTGAAGTCGTCAGACATGCCCATGCGTCCAATCTTGAATTGAACAGTATTGTCAGCAAATCCTGTTTTCACCCATGCCTGGGTTAAACGCCAGATTTTGCCGCGTCCGTAGATTTCCTGCGAATTGCCTAATGCACTGGAACGCGGATCTTTAATTCGATCAAGGGTCAGGGCATTGCCATCACGCTTGGTAATTAAAATATTGGCTGTGGTATTTTTCCAGCCCACGATTTTTTCCAGATCAAAATTCGCGCCCAAAGCCAGTTGAGCCGCATTTTTAAAGGCATTGTCATCATTATAGCCACCATCCAGATGGGTTGCCGATTGACTCATCATCGCTGCGGTAAATTTATAACCGTCTTTTTCAAGTTGTTGGCGCTGTCCATTCCAGTCACCCAATAACCATTGACGGTCTTGAGACCACGGCTGATCAGCAAAACTGCTTTGCACCGCACAGATGGCAATCGCTAGACAGCTCATTTTCAGGAGTAAAGAATGTGTATTCATGTCAAAATCTCCCTACCATTATTTCAATTTTACTGCTGAACTCAGTTCAGAAGTTGCACCGAATTGATCTGTAACATTTGCAGTCAGAGAGGCGGCTTTCGTGGTTGGTTTCCACGCCACAGTGGCAATACCCTGCGCATTGGTCACCGCAACGCTTGAACCTAGATAAAACTCAGCCTCACCTGAATTGGCTGATGAATTACCAAAGAACTCAACTTGATAACGCTGGTTTGGTTGTCCTTTCACTTCAACCACAACCTGACCTTTGGATAGGCTGAGTTTAGGTGCCTGAATACTCTGGTTTGGTTGTTGGTTACAGCCCTGTTCATTTGGCTGTTGGCAGGTTTTTTGTAGGTTTGCAGGGTCAATTTTTACGCCATGTCCACGAGAACCGACAAAGTGGGCATGTTCCAATCCTGGAATGTCAAAAATAATTGCACCTAAACGCTGGTTCGGTACACAACTTCCGCCTGCCTCACAGCGCTTGATGTCTTTGCCGTTATTCCAGATTTGGTTTTTGGTCAGTGTAATTCGTGCATTGGCATCTTTTTCAGAGCGAATGGCAATCCCGACGCGGTTGCCATGTACCTTATTGCTGTCAAAGATATTGCCATCGCCTGTCAGGTTAAAGCCATTGGAGTTATTGGTCAGTTCGTTATAAGCGATATAGTTACGTTTGCCCCAATTGATCTGTAAACCATCTGAGTAGTTTTCAAACTTGTTGCCAACAACGGCGTTGTCATTACCCCAAAGAATTTCGATCCCTTGCGATGGTTCAGGATTGGCAGCGGTTGAAATAAACTGGTTATTGGCAACCAAGTTAAATGCTGCACCACGGGTCAGTTCCAAGCCATCGCCATTGTCCTGAAAATAGTTGTCGATCACCTTGTTGTTATTGGTGGTGGTTGCAGTTGGATTACCCTTGCCATCATCACCTGTCAACATCACACCTGCACCACCATAGTTGTGCATAATACGGTTATGCTGAATCAGGTTATTGCTGGCACGATTCATTAAGATACCAATACAGAAATGGCGAATTTCCAGACCTTGAATGGTCACACCATGAATGTCACGCAATACAATGCCAGGTAAAGTGGTCGTACGCACATTGGTTCCAAACTGCCCCTCAACCGCACCTGGACAGGCTTCCACACCTGTGCCCTTGATATAGCTTGATCCATCAATAGCGATAAACTCGCCTGTTTTTGCCCACTGTGTCCCAATAATTTTGACAGGCGCCTTGATTTCAGGAAGTGGACTTTTGACTTGAATGACATAAGGTGCCTTACCCACCGCCTGAACCTGAATTTCACTGGTTTCTGTTGGTTTGCTATTGGCCTGTTCAATCGCCCAACGGAATGAACCTTTTTCAGAATCATCCTGATAACGGTCAACAATATAGGTTTCTGCTGCTGCCATGCTTGAAATTGCCAAACCGACTGCCAATGTGCTGAGACGTAATGAGATTAATTTCATTTTGATATTCCTTTCAATTATTGTGTCGGTTGAACCGTTTTTAAGAACTGCTTGAGTTGGGTCACATCAATCTGACCTGGCGCAGATGCCTCGCCAATCATGCCAAAGCTAAAACTGCCGCCCATATTGGCAGTGGCAATCCGTGAAATGGTGCCAAGTTTGCCCATCGACATGGTGAGTAATGGCTTTTTAGATTGCTGACTGACTTTTAAAGTCGCATTCATTAAGGTGAAAACATCCTGTTTGCTTTGTGGCATCACCGCAATTTTTAAAATATCCGCACCCAGTTCATCCTGCTTGAGTAGGCGTTTAACAATTTCATCTTCACTCGGTGTTTTTTGGAAATCGTGGTTTGACATCACGATCAGCACTTTTTTGTCATGCGCCAGTTTGACTGTATTTTTTACCACCTGCTGATCACGGAACATTTCCACATCCAGCATATCCATGAATGGTTGTGGTTGATTTAAGTAGGCTTGATAGGTTTTGCCATAGTCAGCATCGCTAATGGTCAACTTTCCACCCTCGTTATGGGTACGAATGGTTGCAATGATTGGCTTTGTAGCTAAAATCTGGCGCAGCTCCTGACCAAGTGCAATCACCTGTTTCGTGTCATTGGCAAAATCCAGTAAATCAATCCGAAATTCAGCAAGATCAGCATCAGGATTGGCCGCAATGACCTTTGCCTGGGCGATTGCCTGTTCCTTGGTTTTTGCCGTAATTGGCACGATGGTTTTTACAGGAAGTTTGGCAAGTTCAGTCAACTCCACTTGTTTTTGTGCATTGTCTTGTGCCTGTGCGATTTGAACCGCAAGCAATGGACTCATTGCCAGTAATATTGCTGCTAATTTTTGTAATTTCATTGTCATCATCCTGATTGCGTAGTTGTTAAATGTTTTGGCTCACTATCTCTTAACCTCTCCCTAACCCTCTCCTAAAAGGAGAAGGAATATCCCTAGCGTTTGACTTGTAGAATTTTCCCTCCTTGTAGGAGGAAGATTTAGAGGGAGGTCTTTAAAACTTAAATATCAAAAAATACTGTTTCATCTTCGCCCTGAATACGAATATCAAAGCGATAGACTATTTCCCCATCGACTTCACTACGTTTAGCGATGAGTGTCTGACGACGGGTTGCCCATTCAATGCTGTTTAAAACAGGATCATTGGCATTGGCTTCGGTTTCATCCTCAAAATAGATGCGGGTGTGTAAACCAATATTGATACCACGAGCAAAGACAGCGACAGCAATATGTGGTGCCTGCGTTGACCCTTTGCGCCCTGCCACAGCAGCAGGCTTAATGGTGTTAAAGTGCCAAAAACCTGTTTCAAAGTCCGCACCTGTACGACCCCAACCTAAAAAGTTTGGATCGGCAGTTTTGCCCTGAGTATCGGCCTGGCTTGGATAAGCACCATTGGCATCGGCCTGCCAGATTTCCAGTAATACATCTCTTAATGGCAAACCCAGTCCATCAAAGACTTGCCCCTCGATTCGGATACGTTCGCCCTGAGTTTTTTCATTCACCAACTGGTTATCAAAATTATGTGCAAACACCTCAATATTGGCCTGTTGGGGTAATAAGCCAATATGTACATACGGTCCACCTGTCTGTGATGGGGTTTCTTTCAATTCCTGAAAATTCCATGTGTTCATTGTCTTACTCCCAATCAGGTCAAATCATTTTCAAAGTAGGTTGCACGGCGACCACGCAGGGTGATGTCAAAGCGGTAGCAACGGCTATCTGACTCGATAAAATTGTTTTTATCTTCCAAGGCAATTAAGGCACGGCGTTGCTGTTCCGACGGAATAGTTTGAATGATCGGGCATGAATCAATCAGCGTATCACCCTCAAAATAAAACTGTGAAATCAAGCGTTGCGCCCAACCATCAGCGATTAAGGAGAAATGGATATGGGCAGGTCGCCATTCATTGATACGGTTACGCCACGGATAAGGACCTGGTTTAATGGTACGGAAAATATAGAAGCCATTTTCATCGGTCAGGGTACGGCCACAACCGCCAAAGTTAGGGTCCATTGCACCAATAAACTTGTCATTTGGATGACGGTAACGACCTGAAGCATTGGCTTGCCACACTTCCAGCAAGGCATTTTTAACAGGACGGCCAAACTGGTCACGCACATAACCATGCACAATGATACGTTCGCCCACAGGTAAACCCTCTGTGGCGTAATTCAGGATGAGGTCATTGTCTTTTTCACCAAAAATACTCGGTGCAAAATGCGGTGCTGTGACTTCTGTCAGTGTTTCAGCAATTGAAATCAGTGCATTTTTGGGTGAACGCAACACACTGGTCTTATAACCTGGCGCATACGCAGGTGGATGATCGTCTGTATTCCGTTGTGCATAGGCACCTAAAGTATGTTTTAACATGGTTATCTCCTTAATCCTGTTCTTTCGCTGAAACAGGCTGTACCTCAATTCCGAGTTCCTTAAACACCTCTTCCGCCATGTGCATGGCAGCATTGGCAGCAGGCAAGCCCGCATAGAGTGAGCTGTGTAAAATCAGCTCTTTTAATTCGTCTTTGGTCACGCCGTTGTTAAAGCAGGCTTTTAAATGCATCCGCAGCTCTTCCTCACGTCCCAATGCCAATAGAATCGCAATGGTGACCAGACTACGGGTATGGCGTGGCAGCCCCTCACGGGACCACACCTCACCCCACGCATAACGGCTAATAAAATTCTGGAAATCCTGATTAAAATCATTGAGGTTTTGCAGTGAACGTCCCACATGCGCTTCGCCTAATACTGCGGTACGAACCTCAAGCCCTTGCTGATAACGTTGTTCATCATTCATTGACTTTTTCCTCAATTAAGTTGCATCGGTATGTGCAACAATAGATTTCACAAAAATGGCGACGGCGGCGGCTGTTGCAGGAATAAACAACATGCTCAGAATCATGGTGAATGACCAGTGATTCCCCAGTAACACCGCACCGATCCATGCACCAAACACCGCACCGAAACGACCAATCCCTGTCATCCATGCAATACCTGTGGCACGGCATTGGGTTGGGTAGAAACGGGCACTTAAGGCTGGCATGGAAGATTGTGCACCGTTGATGGCAATCCCTGCACACAACACTAAAACAGCAAGTAAGGTTGAATTTCCAAGACTCTGCCCCACTGCGATTGCAAACAATCCAGCGGCAAAGTAGAACCCTGCAATAATGCGGTTTGGGTTAAAACGGTCCATCGCCCAGCCAATGAATAAGGCACTCAGCACGCCGCCGAACTGGAACAATCCACCGATAAATGCGGCACGTTCCAGGGTTGCGCCTGTTTCACGCATCAGGGTTGGCAACCAACTGGTCAACAGATAGATCACCACCAGACCCATAAAGTAGGTTGACCAGAGTAAAACCGTACCTTTGGCATATTGTTTTGAGAACAAGATACTGAATACGTTTTTCTTTTCTGCCACTTTGGATTGTTCTTCGGGAATATGAAATGCTGTTGCGCCCTGAATTTGAGTCGGTGCAATATGCGTTAAGATTTTGCGAACTTTCTCAGGATTTCTGCCTTTGACGATCAGGAAGCGATAAGATTCAGGTAAGCAGAAAATCACCAGAAGCATCAAGATCAACGGTGACCAGCCACCCAATAAGAACAGGCTATGCCAACCAAAGGCAGGAATCAGCCAGCTACTGATAAAGCCACCTGTTGCCATGCCCAGGTTGTAGCCACAGAACATACAGGTCACCATCAACGAGCGTACCCGTGTTGGGCAATATTCAGAAAACAAGGTGGTTGCGTTTGGCATGGCTGCGCCTAAACCAATACCTGTCAGGAAGCGCAACACCACCAATTGATCTAAATTCTGTGCATAAGCAGACGCAAGCGTAAAGCCACCAAAGATCAGCATGGAAAACGCAAGTACAATCTTACGCCCGAAGCGGTCTGCGGTTGGGCCTGACACCAATGCCCCAATGATCATGCCACCCAGTGCAGCACTCATCACAGGGCCAAGCTGGGAACGGTCAATGCCCCAGTCCTGTGTCAGGGCTGGTGCGATAAAACCCATTGCGGCGGTATCAATACCGTCAACAAAAACAATGAGAAAACAAACAATTGCAATCATCCATTGATATTTACTGACTGGTGCATTGTCAATCAGTGCCTGTGCATCCATGCTGTTATTTTTTGCAGCACTATTGTTTTGAGCGGCATAGTCCTGAGACGCCATATCTGCCTCCTTAAGGCGAAATCCTTTCTTAAACAAACCGTTTATATTTTTTTGATAAACTTTGTCAGTTCCTGAGTAAATGCCTGCGCTTGCTCAATATTGGATAGATGTGAAGCAGGCAAAACCTCAAACTGGCTATGGGGAATAGACTGATGCATCAATTCTGCATCCTGAACTGTCGTCACAGGGTCATACTGACCTGCAATAATTAAAGTTGGGATTTGAATCTGTTTAAGCTGATCCCGCAGATCGGCATCTGCCAAAGCCCGACAACTGTTGGCATAGCCTTGAGCTGAGCTAATTGCTAGACTTTGAATGGTTTTTTGTGCCAATACATCGTGGGCATAGTCAAAATGTTCGCTAAACCAGCGCGTATGTGTGGTTTTCACAAGTTCAGCCAAGCCATGTTGCTCCACACTTTCAGCCCTGCTATTCCAACCCTCTGTGGTCCAGATTTTTGCAGCAGAGTTCGCAACCGTAATACTGTGAAAACGGTCTGCATGATGAATTGCTAAATACAAAGCAGTGATGCCCCCCATGGAAATCCCACAAAAATGAGCTTTCTCAATCGCTAGAGCATTGAGAATATCCACCACATCTTCTGCAAGATTCTGCAAAGTGGTATGGGCAATCACTGCGCTGTCACCATGACCACGCGTGTCATAAGTAACCACCTGATAATTTTCTGCCAATGCGGCAACCTGAGCCTGCCACATGCCATGATCTGTTCCAAGTGAATTGGAAAACATCATCACAGGTGCATCTTTTAAACCGTGTACCTGCACTGCAAGTTGATGTCCCTGACGATTATTTACCACCTTGATCATCATTTCGACGCTCCTTGTGCTGCCTGCAATACCGCATCAATTTGTTGCTGAATATTGCCCAAATAAGATGCTGGCTGAAAAATCTCATCCAACTGCTGGACAGAAAACTGGGCAGTGATCTCATCCATTCCTGCCAAAATATCTTTTAAATGTGTATGCTGTGCCACGGCTTGCCGACATGCCTGCTCCACCAGGTGATGTGCATTTAAACGCCCAATTTTTGGCGCAAGCGCCATCATCACCGCTTCCGCCATGATCAGGCCATGCGTACAGTCAAGATTTCGTTGCATGGCATCAGCATTTACCTCGATGCCCTGCAATACTTCATTGCTGCGCTCCAGTACACCTGCACATAACTGAAAAATTTCAGGAATTGCCAGCCATTCGGCATGCCATGCACCTAGGGCACGCTCATGATCCTGTACCATGCTTTGATAGATACTTGACATCAATGCAGGAACACGATTGGCTGCTGCAAGAATTGAGGCTGCCGCAACGGGATTGCGTTTATGCGGCATGGTGGATGAACCACCACGACCTTTTGCCGTTGGCTCGAATACCTCAGCAATTTCGGTTTGCATGAGCAGCGACCAATCTTTTGCCATCTTGCCGACATTTCCGACAATGATGGCAAGTACACTGGCAATCTCAACCATACGGTCACGTTCGCCATGCCAGGTACATTCAGGTGCTGTGAGTTGCAATTCCGCTGCAAAGGCTTTAACCATAGCCGAACCCTGATCCTGCAAAGAAGCCAATGAACCCACTGCTCCACCCAGTTGTGCGGTCAATACCCGATCTTTCATCGCTTGCAGACGCTCAAGATCACGCTGCAATGCGGCTGCATAACGTGCGAACTTATGTCCCAACGTAATCGGCAAGGCCTGCTGTAACCACGTCCGTCCAATCATGACCTGATCACGGTAACGCTCAGCTTGTTTTAGGGAAATGTCATAGGCGGATTGCAATTGCCTTTCGATCAAGGCCAGCGCATCGCGACATTGCAAAATGGTAGCTGTATCAATAATGTCCTGACTGGTTGCACCCCAGTGCACATAACGGGCGGCATCCTCATCCTGTTGCTTCACGATGGCTGTGAATTGCTTGACAAATGGAATCGCAATATTGCCAGCCAAACCAGTCGCCACTGCCAAGTCATCGAAATCAATTTTTTCTAAAGCCGATTGCCCAACCTGTTCAATGATCGTTGCGGCAGATGTAGGAATCACATTGACCTGAGCCTGTGCTTTGGCCAAAGCCACTTCGGCTTGGATCATATAACCTAATAAGGCATGATCACTAAATATGGCAGTGACATCAGGCTGATAAAATAGGCTGGCGTATAGCTGGCTCATGGTACACCTCACTCAACTCGCTGGATAATCAGGGCAATCCCCTGACCCACACCAATACACATTGAACATAAGGCATACGTTCCGCCTGTCTGCTCAAGCTGGTTTAATGCTGTTGTCACCAAACGCGCGCCTGATGCACCCAATGGATGACCTAGGGCAATCGCACCACCATTCGGATTAATACGAGCATCATCATCGGCTAAACCTAAATCACGCGTCACTGCTAAAGCCTGAGCAGCAAATGCCTCATTTAACTCAATCACATCGATCTGATCCAAAGTCATGTTGGCGTGTTTGAGCAGTTTTTTAATTGCAGGCGCAGGTGCAAAACCCATGATGCGTGGTTCAACACCAACTGTAGT
Organism: Acinetobacter thutiue; assembly: GCF_030385805.1. Lineage (NCBI taxonomy): Bacteria > Pseudomonadati > Pseudomonadota > Gammaproteobacteria > Moraxellales > Moraxellaceae > Acinetobacter > Acinetobacter thutiue. The sequence goes on along the minus strand of NZ_JAUDZE010000001.1, from coordinate 347,169 downwards.
AGCGGCAATGATCTTGGCACGTGGTTTCAGTTGATACTGTGCAACCGCTTCATCTGATGCGATCAACAATGCTCCCGCACCATCATTAATGCCCGAAGCATTACCTGCAGTGACCGTACCCTCGACTTTCACAACACCTTTGAGCTTGGTTAGTGCTTCCAACGTGGTTGATGCACGTGGATGTTCATCGGTATCAATGACAATGGCATCACCCTTACGCTGTGGAATGGTTACTGACACAATTTCATGCGTAAAAAAGCCGTTGGCTTGCGCTGCTGCTGTACGTTGTTGGCTCACCAAGGCAAACTGGTCCTGATCGGCACGGTTGATATTGAACTGCTCCGCCACGTTTTCTGCGGTTTGTGGCATGGTATCCACACCATACATTTGTTTCAGTTTTGGATTGATAAAACGCCAGCCCATAGTGGTGTCTTCAATCTTCTGGCTACGGCCAAATGCACTGTCAGATTTGCCCATCACATAGGGTGCACGGCTCATGCTTTCCACACCACCAGCGATAACAAGATTGGCCTCGCCTGCCTTAATGGCACGGGCTGCCATCGCAATGGCATCCAGTGATGAACCACATAAACGATTGACCGTGGTGGCAGGTACTTCGACGGGCAGGCCTGCCAATAATGCTGACATACGTCCAACATTACGGTTGTCTTCACCCGCCTGATTGGCACAGCCATAGATCACATCATCAACCTGTGCCCAGTTAACGCTTGGGTTACGTTCAATTAGTGCAGCGATCGGTATTGCACCTAAATCATCAGCACGTACAGCAGCCAATCCACCTGCATAACGTCCAAATGGGGTACGGATCGCATCAATGATGTAGGCATTTTTTAAAGTCATATTCATGTTACTCATCCTTAAGCCTGTGTTGCATCAGTTAGTTTTGCACCTGTTAAGGACTGCAATTCCTCAAAGCTCAGGCCATCCACTTTTTCAATGACTTTTAAACCATCCTTGGTCACATCAATCACACACAGGTCGGTATAGATACGATCCACACACTTCAAACCTGTTGCTGGATAAGTCAATTCTTCTACAATCTTGGGTTCACCCTGCTTAGTGGTATGGTCGGTGGTGATAAAGACTTTCTTTGCACCCACCGCTAGGTCCATCGCACCACCCACCGCAGGAATCGCATCTTGAGCACCTGTATGCCAGTTGGCGAGATCACCATTGGCTGCCACCTGAAATGCACCAAGTACCGCAATATCCAGATGCCCGCCACGCATCATGGCAAAGGAATCACCGTGATGGAAAAAACAGCCGCCTGTGAGCATGGTCACGTATTCCTTGCCCGCATTAATCAATTCAGGGTCTTCTTCACCCTTGGCTGGCGGTGGACCAAAAGCCAACAAGCCATTTTCAGAATGTAGAAACACATCTTTATCAGCAGGCAGATATTTCGAAATTTTGGTTGGTAAACCTATGCCCAGATTGACATAGGCACCGTCTGGAATATCCTGTGCAACGCGTTCAGCAATCTGGTCACGACTTAATTTTTGATAGCTCATGATTATTCTCCTGCACCATTTTTCGCATCAACAGCAACCACATGCTGAACAAAAATTCCTGGGGTAATGATGTGTTCAGGATCAAGCTCACCCAATTCCACCACTTCAGCAACCTGCGCAATGGTGACATCCGCAGCCATCGCCATGATTGGGCCAAAGTTACGGGCAGATTTATTAAAAACCAGATTGCCCCAACGATCGCCCTTATAGGCCTTGATCAGTGCAAAGTCGGCCTTGATGGGATATTCAAGGACGTAGTCTTTACCCTCAATATGGCGGGTTTCTTTACCCTCAGCCAATAATGTTCCAAAACCAGTTGGGGTAAATACTGCGCCCAAGCCCATTCCTGCCGCCTGAATACGGCAGGCGAGATTACCCTGCGGCACCAGTTCAAGTTCAATCTTGCCTGCATGGTAAAGTTCATCAAATACCCATGAGTCGGACTGGCGTGGAAAAGAACAGATGATTTTACGAACCGCACCTGTTTTTAATAATTTGGCAAGGCCATAATCACCGTTACCTGCATTATTATTGACAATCACCAAGTCCTTGATGCCAAGTTCAATCAGTCCATCAATGAGTTCTGCGGGTTGTCCTGCGGTACCGAAACCACCAATCATGATGGTCGAACCATCCTTGATCTGGGATAGCGCTTCGGTTAATGAGGTGGCACTCTTATCAATCATCTGACTACTTCCTGTACGATTTATCACTCATTGCTTCATCCTGTAAAACCGATGAAACGAAGTTGAGTGTTTTGTTCGGATTTGTTCTATTCATTCTTGATAAATTTTTTGCTGACTTCTAGGCTTGAATATGTATTTTGTTCGATGATTATTTTTTATGTTCGATCATCGAACATTATCCAAGTAAAATAGTCATGTTTCCATTAGAATAATAAATAGGCATTGATTTGGGATAGAGTATTAAAATGATGGAACAAGATCAGGACAAGAATCCACGGTTGATTCACCATATTGAAAATAAAAAAACCATTCGACATGAGGACTTTATTGCAGGAATCGCCAAAGGTCTGGCCATTCTGGAATGCTTTGGACCTGAACGGCATCGCCTGAATATGAGTACGGCTGCGGAAAAAACAGGCATGACCCGTGCCGCCGCCCGACGCCATTTACTGACTTTGGAATACTTAGGCTATTTGGAGTTTGATGGACACTATTATTATCTGACCCCAAAAATTCTTAAGTTCTCAGGTGCCTATCTGGATGGCTCTCCACTCCCCAAAATCTGCCAGCCATTGCTAAACTTGCTCACCAACCAAACCTCTCTGATTTATTCCGTGATGGTTTTAGATGGCTATGAAGCGATTACGATTGCCCGTAGTGCCGCACATCAGCAAACTGACCGTGTAAATCCATATGGTTTGCATTTGGGGAATCGACTCCCCGCCCATGCCACTTCTGCTGGAAAAATTCTACTTGCACACTTGAGTAAAGAAGAACAAAAGCAATGGTTGGAGAAATATCCCTTAAAACGTTTGACCAAATATACGCATACAGACCGTAATGAATTTTTAACATTGCTACATGACATTAAGGAACAGGACTGGTGTTATTCAAGTGAGGAACATGAGCTGGGAGTCCATGCCGTGGCTGTTCCAATCTATGATTCCAATGCCAGTGTGGTTGCCGCATTGAATATTGTGTCCCCCACCATGCGCACCACAAAGGATTATTTAATCACCCATATTTTACCGTTGTTACAGGAAACCGCGCGTGATTTACGTCACGTGATTTAATTCAAGGCAATTGCTTAAAACACTTTAAGCTGGTCTAAAATTGTCGAGGCATAAAAAAAGCCACATCTGGAGAATGTGGCGAAAGGTGTACTGCATATACGGTGATGCCGTGTCCTTAAGTTAATCAAGCTAGCTTAAATGAACATTAAACTTTTAAAGCCAAGTAAAATAATTCTAAAGGCTGTGGATTAGACTTCTAATCCAGACGATAGAAATTGGCTGCATTTTGTCTAAAGACTGAATACAGTGCCTGCTCACCATAAGGTGCAATGATTTGAAGATAGGCCTGAATCATGTCATTCAAGGCAGCATTGGCTTTGTCCATGGGAAAATTTGAGGCATACATAACTCGATCCACCCCAAACACAGCAATCGCATGCTGTATCAGTGGCGTTAATAAATTCACTATTTCATCGACTGTTGCTGTTCTATGCTGCTTATAGAAATGATGCCCCAGTACAGGCATCATCAGGCCAGAAATCTTGGCATAGACATTTTTCTGCTCTGCCAAAAGGCCCAAATCATGTTGCCATTGCTTAAAGATGTCTGCCCGCTGTGAGGCAGTCTTTCCAGTTCTTTTACCGACCGCGCCAAACAGGCCAGCAGGTGTTGCAAGATGATCTACAACAATACGCGTATTTGGAAAAGCCTTTGCCAGAGCAGTTATTTCATTTAGCTGGGTTGAATAGCCCCAGGCATCAAAAGTCAAATCCATTTTTGCCAGTTGCTCAAAACCTTTTAAGAATTTTTTAGAGCCATATAAATGTGGCTTGTCACACCAGCGATAAATGCCCTCATCCTCATGCCAGGCAGCCATTTTACGAATACCGCAAAACAAGGGACTGGCCTGTTGATGTGCCTTAAGTATCTTTTTAAACTTTCGGTCTCGTGGGTCGGCGGTTCCCACAATCGCCCCCAGTTTGATTCCCTGTTCGCTAAATTTTAACTGGCTGATCCACTGGGTTTCCTCAACCACGCCAAGACCTTTATGGTGATGCCAATTGGCTTCAACATGCACCACACTTTCCACAGAAAAATGACCTACATCAGCCTTGTAATGTTCTGGCAGATATGGACTGAGCGCATACTGGGTGACTCCCAAGCTATCTAACAGTGCCCTTGGTTTGACTAAACGTATGACTTTATCCATCACTGTGGGATATTGCCCTAAAGCCTTGACCAGTAATGCCGCTGAGTGTGGTGTATGGTATGGATCCCATTGGTGAAGATGGGGATCAATAATCGCAAAATCGAGTTGTTTCATTACTTGGCTCTATCATTCTGGAAAATCAGGTGTTGAATTTTTATATTCATCCATGACATTGATTTTCAATTATTAGATTTTTTTGAAGTATTTGAGCGTAACGCATAATAGGTCATGTATAAAATGATTTATTCTAATCAGGCAACCTGAAGATCATTCATTTAAATATTTCCTATTCACCATAAAAAATCCCATAACTGAGAGTTATGGGATGTTGTGAAGTAATGAAAGATTAAAGAAAAAGTCTAGTTCACTACTTCTATAAATCGGTAGATGCGGCCATCTTTGGGATTCTCGTAGAGCAACTCCATATTCGGTAAAATAATGTCCCCCGCGATTTCGATATGCTCTATACGCTTGAATAATGGGATATTCTGATCATTGGCCTTGCGAATCAGGGCAACAGCTATATTCTCAGCCTCAAACTGATCTTTCACTTTGATTTTTATATTGTTCATTGAATAACTCCCTTTTAAATAAAAAAACACAACTGCGATAAAATTGGAATAATGTGGTTGCCGATAAAGAAAGCGGCATAGCAAAAAAGTTAAAATAAAAGCAGTTGTAGGTTATAAATTACCAATCCAGCAATACCTTTGCTGGATTACGCAAATGGACTATGGCAAATAAAAACAAGGCTTGTCGACCAAAGCGTTGTAACGAAAAATGTAGCACTTATAATTTTTATATAAAAAACAGTAAATTAAATAATCAAAACCCTTGGTCTAAAAATTAGGTAAATCATCGTAAAAATGTGATAAAAATCACACTTAAGTTGTTTTATTACATTTCCATGCTGTCTAAGACAGTGCAATATTCTGATTATTTTAGGAATTTTAAAAACCCATAGTTGAATTTTTTTGGAAGTAAAAACTACCCTCCGTTGCTGTTCAAAGGATGACTCTATTCCCTTAACTGCTTATATAAAAAAGATACTGAATAGAATTCCATTCAGTATCTTCCAATTTTAAATGAGACAAATCATTTAAAGCGGCATGTATTTAAACAGGTAAAATCTTAAATGAAGTTTCATTAAGATGTAAAACGTCCATATTCATCACGTTTTTGATTGCTATTACCACGGCCTCGACCACCCGAACGATTGTCATAATCATCGTCATCATTACGGCTACGGCCTCGGCCGCCAGAGCGATTGCCGCCACGATCATCGTAGTCATCATCGTCATTACGGCTGCGACCTCGGCCACCTGAACGATTGCCACCACGATCATCATAGTCATCATCATTGCGGCTGCGACCACGACCACCTGAACGGTTGCCACCACGATCATCGTAGTCATCATCGTCATTACGGCTACGACCTCGGCCACCTGAGCGGTTACCACCACGATCATCGTAGTCATCATCGTCATTACGGCTGCGACCTCGGCCACCTGAGCGGTTGCCACCACGATCATCATAGTCATCATCGTCATTACGGCTACGACCTCGGCCACCTGAACGGTTGCCACCACGATCATCGTAATCGTCGTCATTACGGCTACGACCTCGGCCACCTGAACGGTTGCCACCACGATCATCGTAATCGTCGTCATTACGGCTGCGACCTCGGCCGCCTGAGCGGTTACCACCACGATCATCGTAGTCATCATCATTGCGGCTGCGACCGCGTCCACCTGAGCGATTGCTACCTCGGTTGTCATAATCATCGTCATCATCATTGCGACTGCGACCTCGACCACCTGAACGGTTGCCACCACGATCATCGTAGTCATCATCGTCATTACGGCTACGGCCGCGACCACCTGAACGGTTGCCACCACGATCATCGTAGTCATCATCGTCATTACGGCTGCGGCCACGACCACCTGAGCGGTTGCCGCCACGGTTGTCATAGTCATCGTCGTCATCATTACGGCTACGACCTCGGCCGCCCGAACGATTGCCACCACGATCATCGTAGTCATCATCGTCATTACGGCTGCGACCTCGGCCACCTGAGCGGTTGCCACCACGGTTGTCATAATCATCGTTATCATCACGACCGCGACCACTAGAACGACTTTCGCCACGGTTATCATTTCTGTGGCTTAATGAACCTGCCTCACGGGCTTCCTCCGAGGTAAATTCGTGTGCGTTACCCCGTTCATGGGCAATTCTTCCAGCTTCACGTGCTTCTTCTGAAGTGAATTCATGTGCATTTCCACTTGCATGGGCAGCACGTCCACCCTTGCTTGCAATTTCCCTTAATCGTTCTGGATCCATACTTGCAAATCCACGGTTTGAGGTACCTGAGTTATTATCCTGATCGTCGCGTCTTGAATCTTGATTAGCCATGATTATCTCTTCCTCTATTAAAATTATACGAATTGCCATTTATTCATTGGCACCATTCACCATAAGAGATAAAAACTTATTCGACTAACCTAGCAATGTTTCAATCTTTTTAAATGTAGCAAAATGGCGAGGAAAATAATTTCATACCTATTTGTTATAAATAGATTTTTTAATAAGAGGTTTAAAAAATAATGCTTTAATATTTGCTTTAATATTTACTTTAAAAATAATCTAAAAAATAAAGTATCATTAAAGATAACAAATAAATATTGCCTTACAATGAGAATATAAAAATAATCTTATTAATTAAAAGCAAACAAACATCACGTTCAAGTAAACACTTCAATATTGGACAATCATTTTCTTATTGCATATTGCTTTAATTAAAGATGGTATTTTAAAAATAAATATTAGAAAGATGCCAGCAACAACCGAGGTCAACGTGAACTATATGATAGTGCCTGTACCAGAAATCCTGTTTTTCCAGTATTGACCTCAACCCTAATGACTGGATGCAACATGATGCTGAATGGCAATGCAAGGTGGTAGAAAACCATCTCAAGATTCTGTTGATTATATAGGTTTATATTTATTTACCACCTTATACCTAAAAAGTACAAATCAAACCAATATAAACATAGACCCCACCAAAAAGAACATCTTTTTAAAAGATCATAAAAAAATAAACTAACTGTTAAGGACGCTGAAGATGAACCAAACCACAGAACATTATCCAACTTCTGCCCCCGCTCAGGAGCAGCAACACCAGCCTGGGGAACAGGAGATTATGCATCCTGAACCAGAGATTATTAAATCAACCCATCAGGGAAGTTCCAAGCTTAAAAACAAGGTTGCGCTGATTACTGGTGGAGATAGTGGTATTGGGCGCTCGATTGCGGTTTTATTTGCCCGTGAGGGTGCGGATGTCGCAATTATTTATTTGGAAGAACAGGAAGATGCTGAAAAAACCAAACAGCTTGTGGAAGCTGAGGGACAGCATTGCCTTTTATTCAAAGAAGATATTACCGACCCAAGTGTTGCCGATCAATGTGTGGCAGAGGTTTTAAAAGTCTTTGGCAAGATCAATATCTTAATCAACAATGCGGGTGTACAGTTCCAGCAGCATGACATTGTGAACATCAGCAATGAACAACTGGAAAAAACCTTTAAAACCAATATTTTTTCCATGTTTTATTTGACCAAGGCAGTGCTTCCTCACTTACAGGAGGGAGACAGCATTATCAATACCACCAGCATTACCAGCTATCATGGTCATGACGCCTTAATTGACTATGCCAGTACCAAGGGTGCCATCACCACCTTTACCCGAAGCCTATCCAATAACCTGATGAAACAGAAAAAGCGCATTCGGGTCAATGGCGTGGCGCCTGGACCAATCTGGACGCCGCTGATTCCAAGCAGCTTTGATGCGGAAACAGTCGCCAAGTTCGGCAAGGATACCCCAATGGGAAGAATGGGACAGCCCAGTGAGGTCGCCCCCGCCTACCTGTTTTTGGCTTCGGATGATGCCAGCTATATTACAGGACAGGTCATCCATGTAAATGGCGGTGAAATCGTCAACGGTTAAGCTGAAAAACCTCCATCAAAGGAGGTTTTTTTACATTTAAAGGGGCCACCCATGAACCAATATTTTGACATGCAACTGTTACAGCAACATGCCTTGCTATTTTTATTAAATTTTCTAAAAGAAAGACATTACCGCTTTACCGTGATTACACCGCTTAGCCATGAACGCATCATTATACGCAAGAAAAATCAATCAACCAATTTAAGAAATCTCAAGGATATTTTTGGATGGAATCTAGCATTCCACCCAGAGGATTTGGATACACAGCTGTTTAATACCCTAAAAAAAGCCCACCTGATCCGTATTGAAAATAACCAGTGGATCAGCAATATACGGGTAGCCTCACTGGAAGATGAACTCTTTATTCACTCCGCTTTTCCAACCCTGGAAAATGATGCGGTCTTTTTTGGGCCAGATACCTATCGTTTTTATTATCACCTGAAGCAGCATTTATTGACCCGTCCCCAACCGTTGCAGCGTAGCGTGGAATTATGCTGTGGGGCTTCCCCTGTCGCACTGGCCATTGCCAAGTCTTTTCCAGCCATGTCAGAAGTGTTTAGTGTCGATATTAATCCCAAGGCACTGTTTTATAGTCAGGTGAATAAAAAGTTTGTGGGGCTAAACAATGTCTACCCAATCGAAAGTGACCTATTTTCAAACCTGGAGGGCAATTTTGACCTGATCTTTGCCAATCCGCCTTACTTAATGGATATCCATGAACGCCAGTACCGTCATGGGGGCAATGAACTGGATGGAACTGACCTGTCCTTTAATATTTTAAAGGAGGGCATCAAAAGACTTACACCAAGCGGAAGCTTATTTTTATATACAGGCATTGCCATAAGTCATCAGGGCAATAAATTTTTGGAGGCAGTGCAAAGCTGGATAAAAAATTACCCAACCTTTAAATGTAACTATGAGGAAATTGATCCCGATGTATTTGGTGAGGAACTGGACCAGCCCGCCTATCAGCATATCGAAAGGATTGCCGTGGTTCTGGTCAAGCTCAGCGCCATTTAAAACGTGCAGATATAAGAAAAGCCCTTGTTTAAGGGCTTTTCCTGTTTTGGCTTAGGCTGGAATGGATTCAATCACTGCTTCCCTTGACCAGATCCGATGATGGCGCAACAGTTGCTTAAACTTCTCCGCCACATATTTAAAGTCATCTCCAATCAAGGTGCCCTCATCAGCAGACAATCCCAGTTGCTCCAGTAGCTCAGATTTATTACCTAAAAACACAATCGGCTTTAAATGTTTATAGGCCTCAAGCAGATAATGCTTTGCAACACCATCCTGCAATACCTCCTCAAGGTTATCGCCATCGGCAATAATCACCGCATCATAGGCAATGGATGGCTCAGCCTTTTGCATGCCATCAGAGGCAGCCTGTTCCCCCCTGATTCCTTTTACGGGCGCTGGTGTTGGTGTAAGCAAATGAACGATGGCATTTTCCTTAATCACCCAGTTCTGGATGGTATATAAACTTTCAGCATTGACCTTGTCATGAATCAGCACGGCTATTTTCTTTCCCTGAATATCTTCAGGAATAAAGGCCTGCATGGAAAGTTTTCCAGACTTTTCAATCATGGCATGTTTGAAGTTTTCTTCCAGATCAGGCACGGTTATACCTAGATTATCACCCACTTGACGAGCCAGATCTGTATCAATATTGGCTAGGATTTCCTGAACTTCTCGTTCACGAATATGCTGACGCTGCACCTTGCTTAATTCAAAGGTGTAGGCATCCACCACGTGTTTCTGTTCATGTGGTGCCAAACTTCTATAGTACAGGCGAGCCTGTGAAAAATGGTCAGAGAAAGATTCACTGCGCACACGAATCTTGTGCCCATCAATCCGTTCCTGATAACTTTCAAAGCCCCCATTCTGGGCGGCTGGCGGTATTTCAATCGGCCAGTTGTTGTCGATGGAGTTGGGCTGATAGGAGGCCTGTCCCTTATGGATTTCATGTTGGTGCAGACCATCACGCTGGTGGTTATGATAAGGACAGACTGGCTTGTTGATTGGAATCTGGTGGAAATTTGGTCCTCCCAGACGGCTTAGCTGGGTATCGGTATAGGAGAATAAACGTGCCTGTAGTAATGGGTCATTGCTAAAGTCGATACCTGATACAATATGTCCTGGACAGAATGCAATCTGCTCGGTTTCAGCAAAAAAATTGTCCACATTGCGGTTCAGTACAAATTTGCCTATCGGTGTGACGGGAACCAGTTCTTCAGGAATAATCTTGGTGGGATCAAGTAGGTCAAAATCAAAACTCATCTCATCCTCTTCCTCCACGATCTGCACACCCAACTCCCACTCTGGATAAATGCCCTGCTCAATCGCCTCATACAAATCCCTGCGATGAAAATCTGGGTCTTTACCTGCCAGCTTTTGTGCCTCATCCCAGACCAGTGCCTGCAATCCCTGTTTAGGTGTCCAATGGAACTTGATAAAACAGGCTTTTTCATGGGCATTAATAAAACGGAAAGTATGTACACCAAAGCCCTGTATGGAACGGAGGCTACGTGGAATTGCCCGATCAGACATCGCCCACATCACGGTATGGGCGGACTCAGGAACCAGTGACACAAAATCCCAAAAGGTATCATGCGCTGTGGCACCTGTTGGCATTTCATTATGGGGTTCAGGTTTTACGGCATGAACAAAATCAGGGAACTTAATCCCATCCTGAACAAAGAAAACTGGTGCATTATTACCCACCAAGTCAAAATTGCCCTCCTGCGTATAGAACTTGATGGCAAAGCCACGAATATCCCGTACAGTATCGGCGGAGCCACGTGGCCCCTGCACTGTAGAAAACCTGACAAAAATCGGGGTTTGCATGGTTGGGTCCGTTAAAAAACCCGCTTTGGTAAACTGTTCATTGCCCTCATAGGCCTGAAAATAACCATGCGCCCCTACACCACGCGCATGAACAATTCGTTCAGGAATCCGCTCATGGTCAAAATGGGTAATTTTTTCCCGTAGAATAAAATCTTCAAGTAAGGTGGAACCCCGAACCCCTGCCTTTAAACTGTTCTGGTTATCTGCAATCTTGACGCCCTGATTGGTGGTTAAGGCTTCATTGGTGGCATCACTTCGAACCTGATCCAACTGGGCTGTTTTTGCCGTAACATTCTGCTTGTCTGGAGTGTCGCCAGCTAATGCACTTTTTATTTTGTTCTGGTCATTGGTATTGTCGTTCATTTGGCTACCTACTGATGGATGGCTAGAAAATAATGGTTTTATTCAAGTTTTTATCGGCTTTGCGAGCTGCTTAAATAGGGAAACAACAGCTCCACATATTTTTGTGTACTCCATAGACCTATACTTTTATGGTGTGAGTCTGGAGCCAAAAATGGGATAAGTTTGCAAAGTTTCAGTGCAAGGTTCTGGGTCTGGTTTACCCGTGTCTGCAAGCTTTCCAGTTCACCATCAGAAATATAGCTAAATAAATACTGGTGAATATGCTGCTCATTATCTATGTTGGGTTTATAAGGCAGATAACTTGATGAATATTGCTCACCTGCAATCCAGTCGTGAATAATCTGTTTTTCTGTGGAATTAAATACGCCATACATTTTTCCATCTTCATGACTAATTAAACGCCAGAACAGACTTTCCTCTGGATCAGTATTCAGCTTAATCCATTTATTTTCAGTCAACTGACGTATGAAGCTGCCAATTTCATGGGGATTTGCAAGCCATTGGTTAACTGTTTTACATCCAATCTGATGTTTCTCATTGTGAACCAACTGCCCAACCAAGGCCTTGCGTTTTAGAATTTTATGGACAAACTTTTCCAGATCAAGATTATCAATGATTTGACGTGAGCCAATACCATGTTGATTTAAAGCGTAGCCACGCTTCAACTTATCAAGAAACAGTTCTTTGTCCTTATATTTTTTATAAATATTTTCCAGGGCTTTTATTGATTTATGTGCATGGCCATTGTCCAGATTATCAATGGTAATATGCAGGTTAAAATATTTTGAATCTATTCCCAACTCGGCCAGTTCATAGTTGGTAATGAGTAAATGTAATGGTAATTGCTCATAACCCAGATTAAATCCAATAATCTCTGGAATAAACTCAGGAGGTGCATAACCCAAGGCCAGCTGAATTGCGGCATGATGATAATATTCATCATCAAGGAACAGCTCAAAATCATCCAAACCTAAAGCACATAATAGGTCATCATAAATACATACATGGTTTGATTTCGCCTGCCCCAACCCCAACTCTTCCAGGTAAATCAAAATCAGGTCATGAAAAGTAGGATCATTCCAATAATTGACAATACTGTATAACCACGAACCATCCACTTTTTTTATTGGAGCGACCTTGATTAGAAACTCAAAAGCCTGTCCCAGATTTTTAAAATATTCCCGTTCTCCACCTGACTGGCGGCGTTTAATATAATCCTGATAGATTTGACCCACTTTCTGGTTTTCAGTGAAATACCAATCTTTCATGTCACTGATTTTCTTTGGTAGATCAACCTTGTTCAAACAAATCTTTTCAAATTCCTTATTCAATAGGCTGACCGCTTTTTTTTCTTTTTCAAAGTTGGAAATGTCTCCATCCATAAAGAAAGCAACAAGCTCATAATAATTTTTTTGATCATCCTGTAATAAGTCAAGCAATCTTTTTTTTACTAAAACTGGCATTTTCATTCTCCGAATTGAAAATATAAAAATACATTACGTGGCTGGCGCTTTATTCCCATCAACTTTTTGTTAAAAGAAGTTATAAAAAAAACATATGAAAATAAAATTTCTTTTTATTCAATTAGTTGTTTTTGCATATTTTTACAGTTTAACATTTTGAATTATTTATCTTTCACGTTATCCATATGAATAAACAATAATTTATTTTGATTGTACTTATACAATGGAGTTCCTATGTTCAAAAAATCCTGTGAGCGATTGGCTGAGAAAAAACTCACGATTTCTTTTCTTGAGAGTGCCTCCGCAGGCTATCTTTCCTATCAATTCTCATTAAGTCCCTTTTCTGGAAATATTCTAATTGGTAGCCTAGTCTGTTACGACTTAAAGGTAAAAGAAAAAGTTTTGAAGATTTCTCCATCATTTATCAAGAAGCATACTGCTGAATCTATGCAAGTAACCAGGGAAATGATTAAGAAAGGAAAGAAACTGTTTCAATCAGATATTTACGTGTCATGTACTGGATTATTAAAGCGAGGTGGTTCTGAAACCAAGGAAAAGCCTGTGGGAACATTCTTTTACTGCATATATTATAAAGGCAGTATTTATGAGTTTCGAACTGTATATTCAGGTCAACCCAAGAAAAAACTGGAAAGCCTACTCAATGATATATGTAATAAGCTTATGAAAATTATAGAAGAAGAAAAGTGCTAGAAAACTTTTGTTTTTGTTTCATCATGTAAGTTAGATATAAAGAACTATTAAAAGTGTTTTTATTTAAAACTACTATTATTCTTTAACCCTTTATAAATACATAAAATTTACTTTATTTAGACGTTACATTTAAATATTGGGAAACATGCAAAGGCTTATCACAATCAAAATTTATGTTTTAATTAAACCATCTGATTTACTCAGATAATATCCATAGCTAATAAAATGAGGAATACCATCATGAGTAATGCAAATAACCAACGTAATAATCAGCAACAACAACAAAATGATGACAACCGTCAACAGCAGCACCAGCAGCAAAATGACAACCGTCAGCAACAAGGATCTAATCAAAAAGATTCTAGCAACCAAGGATCAAACCAAAATAACCAACAGAAGTAATTTCTGGTTATTTTAAGGTCCAAGCATATTTAGGAGAATAATGAAAATATTCTCCTAAATTTTATATAAGAATTATTTTTGGCTGGAGAATTCCAATGACTGATACCAATAATGCCAATTCAGGTAATCAAGGTTCCAATGTCAATGTTAACCCTCATGATTACTGGCGCGAAAGCTACCTTACCCGTCCCTATTATCAGGAAGCTCAACTTGACACGCCTGACCTAGATTACGATCGTGATTTTTCCAAAGCCTATGAGCTAGGCAGTCGTGCACGAACTGAACATGATCGCAACACTCAATTTGAGGATGTTGAGGGGGGCTTGAAAGAATCTTGGGAAGAACTCAAAGCCGAATCAAGATTAAAATGGGAACAGGCTAAAGAGGCAATTAAAGATGCCTGGGATAGATTATAAAATGCCTTTCCCCATAAATAAAATGAGCTTATTGAATAAATAAGCTCATTTTATTTATAAAGTATAATTTTATCCATTATAAAAAGAGTAATTTATCCATGAATATAATTGATATTTTTCTCTATGACACAACCTGGGGTTTTATATTTGAAATCATGATCCGTTGCTTTGTCATGTTTTTCCTTATTCTTATCTTTCTAAGACTTTCAGGCAAACGGGGTATTCGACAGCTTTCCATATTCGAAGTGGCCATTATTCTGAGCCTGGGAACTGCGGCTGGCGATCCCATGATTATTGATGATGTACCGATTGTCCAGGCATTCGTGGTCATGAGTACCATCATCATTCTCTATCGGCTAGTCACCTGGGCCATGATGAAAAGTGAAAAAATTGAATTATGGGTGGAAGGTAAACCCCTTTATATTGTTGAAGATGGCATGATGGTGATTCAGGATATCAAGAAAGAAAAATATTCCCACGATGAGTTTTTTGCTGAAATGCGTCAGCAAAGTGTGGAACATCTAGGACAAGTCAGGGTGGCTTTGCTTGAAACGGATGGCTGTTTAAGTATCCTGTTTTACACTGAGCAGGAAACCAAATGGGGGCTCCCACTATTTCCCAAAGCCTACCAAAAGTCAGTTCACTTAAATACTGAGAATTACTATTCCTGCATGTACTGTGGAATGACCCAGCATTTACTTCATCTGGAACAGGAGTGTCCTCGTTGCCAAAATAAAGACTGGACTGAATCCTTGTCTGTTCCCTATATTCATTAACATTAAACGTGGAAGATCTTGTTGGTCACCTGATGACAGTTGCATCGTAAAGTTATGTGTCAGACAAAGGTTTATAGATTGGATATCCTGAAAAGCTTTTTTTTAAACTGTAGTAATGTCCTGCCTGATTTAGATGACCCTAGATAACCACCTCAACAATATTGTTATTGTTGAGGTGCCTCCTGCCTGTTTAGCTCATCAGCTTGAACAACTTGCCTGTTCTTGGGTGTACAAAGGTAAAATCATCATTCAAGGGAATCACCTTGTCCGTGATCACCACCTTGAATAAAGGCGCCCATAACATTCCAGTATTGATTAAATGTGGATTCAATGTCTTTTCAAAAATCTGTTCAACAATGATCCTGTCTCCTGTTTCACTACTCGCATCAACTTCTTTCAACATATATCGTTTAGACATATAAAACTCCTTTTAAGAAATCGTCATTTGAGAATGATTATTTGCTTAGCTTATTTAGGGAACGGCTTCTTGACTTTTAAAGTATTCAACAATTTCCTCTCCCTTATTATCAGATTTATTCACAATATTACCTGAATCATCATAATAATAGGTTGGTAAAACCACCTTGCTTTTCTGACAAGTCATATCTTTTTTATCGGAATAAGTAATTTTCTGAATAAACCCAGCAAGCCAGAGTATATATTCATCAGAGTTTTTACTTTTCGGCAGAATACTTAAATCAAAGTTTATTGATAATCGACCTGAATTCATCAATAACTCTTCAAAGTTAATATAGTTGTATAACAGCTTAAAATCCGTTTTCTTAATTTCCTTTCTCAACTCTATCATTAAGTTATTAAGATCCTCTACAGGCTCATCAGTGAAACCTTTCGATGTTTTTACCTTAAAGTATATTTTTTCTGCAAGTTTCAAAAATTGTGGCATGACTTTATTCCTGTAATTTTTCTTACTGGAATTTTGCCTAATTTAATGTAATTAATTGTTAATATTCTTTTGAATTGTGAAATAATTATGATTTTTAACAACATAAAAATTACACAATACTTGAATCAAGAAACAAAACAAAAATTCTATGTGATGCAAATCACAATAATTATGTAAATTTACCATTTCTTCTTTAAGTCCTATTTAAGAAGAAATTATATTGAAATAATAAAAACTATTTTTTAATAGTGGTTAAATATTATTCCTAAAGAGTTAACCACTATATTTAGTCATTTAAATAATCTTTATTTAATCAGGGCGAGTTCTACTAGATAAACTCGAACCTGACTTTTCAGGTACGACTCCTGATGCATCATTTTCGATGAATGCTGGGGTTGAAGCACCATTATTATAATCATCATGTAATTGATCATTATTTAACTGATCACTATTTAGCTCGTCTGTATTTGTAGGGCGACTTTCCATGGAATGAGGAGAGGTATTTGCCTCATCCTGTTTCATCATATCTGCATCCCTGTTTCTATCGCATCCAGCTAAACCAAGTATAAAAGTTAGTGCTAGGCTTGTTAACATTAGTTTTTTCAACATGGTGTACCTCACTGTTTCATAAAATTAATCCATAAAATTTAAGTAAATTTTAGATATACTCATCTGCAAATCGCAGCATTTCGTTTTTTTCTTTCACTGGCCAACTTATTTTTACGTCGTCCAATAAATTCTTTATCATTTCCTTGATCGTATTCTTTATTATATTTGGAATTAGATTTATACTTTTCATCAAGCATCATTTCCCATTCCTCCAAGTGAATACTTCTATCCAAGCTTGTTACTGAACCGTAAATATCTTTTGCAATCTGCTGTGAATTACCTTTAATCTTCATTTGTATTTCCTTTTATTCATGAGGCATAACCTTTAAATATTAGATAACCTGTATAAAATATATTTCATAGATCTATAAAAAAACCTTTATCATGTATCTTTTTTTATCAACGTACACAACCACAAAATAAATTATTGTTTTCAATTAAATTTATATTTATAAAAAATAATATTTTTACTTTTTATTTACAAGAAAACAAAAAATTTACACAAACAAACACAACAATATATTCTTACATTAAATTATAGAATCTGATCCAAAATAGCTTACCAACAAAAAAAGAAGCTTAAATTTAAGCTTCTTTTTTACTTTAATAGATTAATTCAGGTATTTACTTAATATTCTTTTTCTCTTTGGTATCATGGGATAAATGATCATTACCATGATGCTTATCATCAGAGAGTCTAGTTTTATCCTTATGGGATTTATAATAACAGCCTAAAGCCACACCTGTTCCTAAAGTAATAATGGTTTTTAACATGGTACACCTCTTCAAAAATGAGAACATTTCTATAAATAACATCTTTTTTGTTAATTTAATGAGTCATTTTTCTATTTTCATTTTAAAAAAGAAAATTTATGTAAAGATATAAATTATAAAAAACCCTATAATTCAATAGATTATCAGATCAGCATAAAAAATAGAATATTTTGAAACAAACCAATGGGATAAAGATATAAGAATTAAAAATTTTAAATTATCTTGACAAAACCTATAAAAAATCTGGAGTATAATTATCCTATTAATTAAATCAGGAAAATAATATGGCTAAGATCAAGTCCTTTGAATCCAATTCTACTGAAGAAATGGAAAATAAAATCAATGAATGGTTAAGAGAAGAGCTTTCTCATCACCACAATAAAATTAATATAAAGCAAATTAGCCATTGCTATATCAATAATGACAACTCATATAGGATTAGTGCCCTGATCGTATATGAATATATATAAATTAAATTTCTTATCTTAAAAACCCGATATTTTGAATATTTTTATTTCTCCCAGTTGCTATTTAGTATTTATTAATTTTTATTTTATCTATTTGGAATTTATAACAAATTTAAAAATAATAATATAAGAAATCAAAATTCATTAGTATTCCTAAACAATACTTGTTTCATAAAAGTCTCATTACTCACATGAATGTTCACAATGAATACATTTAGAAACATAAAATCCTACATAATTTCTAAAAGATAAGGATTTCATAGGAGGAAAAAATGCCACAGATATTACGCATAGCTGAAAAAATATATAAAAAACTCAATGAGAATAAAGAATTTAGCAATGATCCTATAGAGAATCTCAATAAACTGATTGTTGAGATACGCCAAGAAATCAAGGGTACAAAACTAAAGCTACTCTACAATTTTATTGATTTTGAAGAATGTTTAAACAAACCAAACCATGATTGTAAGGTAAAACTCGATATTAGTCTCATTCCGATCATCAAGAATGAGGGCGAATTTATACTTTGGCTTGCGGGCTTTATAGAGAAAATTACAACAGACGGTAAAAGAAAGCTCCCTCCCTTAAGAAAAGATATCCCACCAGATTTTACATTTAGCACCCAAAAAGAATTAAAAAAACCAGTCACTAGTCGAAATGAATATTCACAGACAGGAGAACAGATTAACTCCTATTTCAAGTCTGAAGAATTTATAACTGCCTTTAATAAGGGGCATTAGTTTGTAATGATAGAAGTGTGCTCCTGACCGTTCGCACTTCTATTATTTTGCTGAATTATTTCAGCAACCGCCTGTACGGGGCGGTTTTCTTTTAACAATGAATATAGATTTAATGAAATAACTTGAAGTTAAAACTGATTACAGATTAAATCTTTTATCATTAACAGGTGAAACCAATTTATAGACCTTACCATCGGCTTCATCCTCAAATAATAGGTCTATATTTGGAAAAATAGTTTTTCCCTCCACCTCAATATATTCAACTCTCTTAAAAAAAGGAATATCGTTGTCTTCCAAGTCATTTAACTTTGCAACGACTATAGATTCATTTTCTTCCTGATCCTTGACGATCACAGTAATCTTATCCATATCCTGTATCCTAAAAATTTATTTAAAATAAATATGTTATTTTTCCATAGATTTGTCGACCTATTGTTTGTAACAAGGCTTATAATTATTATACTGTCTCAATATTTTGTAAAAAAATATAAAAAAGAAAAGCCTTAATAAAAGGCTTTTCTTTTTTCAAATTAAGTTAATCTGATTATTTACGATTACGATTCCAAGCATCACGGGAAGCAAGTTTTGCCTCATCCCAAGACAAGCGCGATTCAGCTCTTGATTTTTCCCAATTGACTTTTAGCTCTGGCTCAATCTCTTCAAATGCCACATCAGGATCATAAATTACATCATTGTCATAACCTAAACGATACGCCTGCTGATAATCCCGTTCATAATTCAGGTCTGGATAATTCGCCTTGCTTGTACCATAGTAAGGCTGATTGATGTAGTTTTCACGCCAATAGGCATCTTCAACCGTTGGATCAATTGCTTCACCAACCGCACTACCAGCCAAACCACCCACGACAGCGCCAACTGCTCCACCAACCAATGTACCCAATGGCCCACCAACACTACCTACAGCAGCTCCTGCCGCCGCTCCACCTACAGCACCCACGCCTGTTCCTACGGGATGTGAACCAGGTTCACCAGTGATTGGATCAGCATTCAACTCTTTTTTAACCTCATCTGGAGCATTCTTAATTTGCTCACGATCAAAATCATCTGCATGTGTCATTTCTATTCTCCTTAAAATGGATAAATCACTGTAAGAGTTACATTCTTAATAGAATCTTCAGTGAAGTTTAAATTGTCTATTCCACACTAAAATAGGATTTTGTTAAAAAACAGGCCTAATATTTTCTTAAAAGTTAAAATTTATAGTGTTTAGTAACAGAAGAAACATATTGAAATACTAATTTCTTTGTTGCATTTCATATAACAACATATTAAAAACAGATATTCTGCAACAACATTTTTTAATTACAAAAATATTTTTTTAGATTATATACAAAATCATTCAATACGTTATTTATAAATAGTATGGTTTTATTTAGTTTTTCAAATAAAATATATTCATTAGAAATAAATCAATTCTTATATTTCAATAAAGTAATAGATAACATTTAAGTATATATATTTTATCTAAGAATAAAATTTTAATATAACCTGAATTACGGATAAGAAATTGACTTGAAAAAAAAGTAGTTAGAACAATTTAGAAAGTTACGACACAACCTAAAAGCTCTAACTACCATGTACGATTTTACAGAAATTTTTTGTAGTGTTGATGATTTTTTCAAAAAGTTTGAACCTATCTATTGGCAATTCCTCAAACAGGAGAAGAAACGTCAACGTATCCGACAGGCCAAACTCTCCTTGTCTGAAATTGTGACGATCTCTATTTGCTATAAAGCTTCTCAAATGCATAACTTTAAAGCTTTTTTCCAACTTCTATGTCAATGTGAAAGCAGGTTGTTTAAAGAGTTACCTTGTTATAAAAATATACTTACTCTTATCAATCAACATCAGCTTGCGATTCATGCTTTGCATTATGCGTTAAATCAGCATAAGGAAGATTCATATCTATGGATTGATTCGACACCTTTGCCTGTATGTAAAAATAAAAGAATTCCTAAAGAACATCATGCTTTAGATGATATTGCTTCTCGTGGTAAAAGTTCTATGGGGTGGTTTTATGGTTGTAAATTACACCTGTTGATGAATCATCAAGGGGAGATTGTAAATTCAGATATCTCGAATGGACATATTGCTGATATTAGAAAGGTAGAAAAACTAGTTGATGGATTATCAGCAAGAGTCTATGGTGATCGGGGATATATCAGCCAAGCACTAAAAGAAACTCTTAAAGAGCAAGGCATTGATTTAATTACCTATCCTAGAAATAATATGAAAGTTATGCTATTACCATTTTCTGATGAATTTCACTTACGTCAACGAAAAAGAATTGAAACGTTAATAGGTTTACTGAAAGAAAAATACCATTTGGTCACAGGAAAACATCGTTCAATTGCGGGTTTCTTATCAGGTGTATTTTCCTCTTTATGTGCTTATCAGCTTTGTCAGAAGAATAAGCCTCAAATTCATGTGGTTAATTCTTTGGCTTATCCGTAACTGGGGTTAATATAATTAAAACCTTAAAAAATTATTTCCTATTTAACCGAGCGGCATGAGGTGTTTTTCCATACCAGCGCTTATAGGCATGAATAAAACTTGAGGGTTCTGCATATCCAAGCCATTCAGAAATTTGCTCAACTGAGGTCTGTGAAACAGACAAATAATAGTCTGCAAGAATCTGTCGCACCTCTTCCCTGATTTTAAGAAAGGTCGTATCTTCCTGAGCCAGATGACGGCGCAAGGTTCGGGAATTAAGATGGAGATGATCAGCCACATTTTCCATTGAGGGAATTTCTCCTTTGGCATTCATTAATGCCTGCCGTACCTGATGGGCATATTTTTTTTGAGATTGCCGTTTATCCAATATTTGACGGCATTGTTCTTCAGCGGAATATAAAACCAGCTCATTTGCCATTCTTAGTTTTTGGTCGACTTTCTCCCCATTCAATACCACATAATTTTTTGAGGTGCCAAATTCTGGAACCACTCCAAATAAATCGATATACGGTTGTATATCGCCTTGAGGCTGAAATGAAAACGCCAATTTCTGACAAAAGTTATCCTGGATTAAATCTCGTTGAACTGTCAGTAAGGCGGCGGCATCCCGTTCAATAATAAACTGCCAAAGTGTATGGGGAATTGCCTCATCGACCTTAAGATCAATTTGAATTGCATTTTCCTGTTGTGAAACAATAAACTGGGTAAAAGCAAACGTTAATGGAAAGTAGGCCAGTGCAAAATTCAATGCTTCACGGATGTTGGCACTACTGATCAGGGCCAGACCAAGTGAACCAAAGGTGGTGAAATGATAACGCGTCCCCACTTCCAACCCCAGAAAAGGCCGATCTGCACATTGTTCAACGAGGTTACGAACCAGTTGTAATTCCTGCTGGGCAGAAACTGTCATGTTGGGGTCGAGCAGTTGCTGTTGTTGCAGACCTGTTCCTTTTAGGATCAATTCATGGCAGACTCCGAGTTCCACCGCAAAATCTGCCATCAGCCGAACACTATGGATGCTGCGCTCATACGTCCATAAGTACTTCAATGTACATTTCCGTTTGTCCTCTAATCACAATATTTTGTCCGCATCCATCCTCTAAATCAACAGGTGAAACGACTATTCTGCACTCAGGAATCTATATTTTATCCAGAGCAGGTTATGTTTAAACAGGGATCACATTCAAATAAAAATATTCGTATCGCAATTATAGGAACTGGGTTTGGTGGGTTGGGACTTGCAATTCGTCTCAAACAGGCTGGATTTCAGCAATTTACCTTATTTGAAAAGGCCAATGATGTTGGCGGGGTCTGGCGTGACAATACTTATCCTGGTGCTGCCTGTGATGTGCCCTCTCATCTCTATTCTTTCTCCTTCGAGCAGGATCTTGGCTGGAAAAACCGTTATGGCTCATCACAGGAAATTCATCAATATCTACGCCACTGCACTGAGAAATATCAGCTTTATCCACATATTCAATTTAATACAGAAATTGCCAGCGCCGATTTTGATGCAACTCAGGGCATTTGGCATATTCAAAGCACAACAGGCGAAAAGTTTGAGGCTGAATTTTTAATTGCGGCAGTAGGTCAACTGAATCGTCCTGCCTATCCAAAAATTAAAGGTCTGGAAAATTTCAAGGGTAAAACATTTCATTCAGCCCGTTGGGATCATGACTACGAATTAAACAATAAGCGTGTAGCCGTTATTGGCACTGGTGCAAGCGCCATCCAGTTTGTTCCTGAAATTGCCAAGCAGGTGGCGCACCTGGATATTTATCAACGCTCCGCACCCTATGTCATTCCAAAACCTGATCGTCTCTATTCACCCATTGAGCGCAAGGCATTCCAAAAACTTCCTGTGCTGCAAAGCCTCGATCGTATCTTTCAATACAGTTATAACGAGATTCGTCTAAAAAGCTTTACCACAACCCTCAATGAAATGCCGTTGGCAGAATATATTTTCCAGCGTCATATCCGAGAGGAAATCAAGGACCCTCATTTCCGTCACCGTTTAATGCCAGACTATCCAATTGGCTGTAAACGTATCCTGATTTCCAATCACTGGTATCGCAGTCTGGTTCGCCCGAATGTTGAAGTTATCAATGCTGCCATTCAGGAAGTCACTGAAAATGGCATTATAGATCAGGATGGGAACTTACGTGAGGTTGACACCATCATTTATGGCACGGGCTTTACCGCAACCGACTTCATGGCACCGATGCAGATTAAAGGTCTGAATGGCATAAGCTTAAAAGAGGTATGGCAAGATGGCGCGGAAGCTTATTTAGGTTTAACCGTCAGTGGCTTTCCTAATTTCTTTATGCTGTATGGACCAAACACCAATCTTGGACATAATTCAATTGTGTATATGATCGAAAGTCAGGTGAACTATATTCTTGATGCAATTCAAGTTTATCTAAAGAAAAATTTACGCTTTGCCGATCTAAAGCCTGAAAGCCAGCAAAAATTTAATCAGGAAATTCAGGAAAGAATGAAAAGCACCATGTGGTCACAAGGCTGTAACAGTTGGTATCAAACTGCCACAGGAAAAAATACCAATAACTGGCCTGGTTTTACCTTTGAATATCGTCAACGCACCCGCCGTTTTGATATTGAAAATTATGCGCTAACACCAAGGCAATCTTAATCATTAATGATATTTGTTTGATTCAATAATATAGGGAAACTTAGATGAAAAGCTTTAACAATAAAGTTGCCGCCATCACAGGCGCAGGCTCAGGCATCGGTCAGGCAATTGCAATCGCATTGGCCAAACAGGGATGCAACCTTGCCTTATCAGATGTTAATGAAAATGGACTAGCCAATACTGTTGCCTTATTACAGGCCTATCCAGTTAAGGTCACCAGACAAGTGGTGGATGTGGCAAAACGTGAGGAAATGGCAAGCTGGGCAAAATCTGTGGTTGATCAACATCAACAGGTCAATCTTATTTTTAATAACGCGGGTGTTGCGATTGGTAGCACTGCCGAGGGTGTGAGTTACGAAGACCTTGAATGGCTGATTGGCATCAATTTCTGGGGCGTAGTTTATGGCACCAAAGAGTTTCTACCCTACCTAAAACAGAGTGGCGACGGACATATCATCAATATTTCAAGTATGTTTGGCTTGACTGCCCAACCGACTCAAAGCGCCTACAATGCCAGCAAGTTTGCAGTGCGCGGCTTTACCGAGGCATTACGTCAGGAACTGGATATAGAAAAGTTGGGCGTTAGTGCAACTTGTGTTCATCCTGGCGGTATCCGTACCAATATTGCCAAGGCAGCACGGATTAATAACAGTGTAACGAGTTTAGGCATGGACCCTGCAAAAAGTCAGGATGCATTTGACAAAATATTGCGCACTCCTGCTGAAGAAGCCGCAGCGCTTATTTTAAAAGCTGTACAAAAAAATAGCCGCCGCTTACTGATTGGTGCCGATGCCAAAGCCGTGGATATTCTCCAGCGCCTTATGCCACAGGGATATCAGAAAATATTTGCAACAGCGACCGCTTTGCAGGCACGTTTTCTTAAATAAGTTTAAGATCACTTTTGTTCATTGACCATCCATAGATGGTCAATCTTTTTTTAATAGCAGATATGAGTCGTTATTTATGAAGCAAGTTCTCGCCTGGACCATCAGCCATACCTTGCGCCCTGCCTTATCGCCTAAAGTTCCACTGAAGATTCAACGTTTATGCAGTGATCTGGCAAGCACCATCTTAATGGGTCCATCTGGTTATAAAACACAGAAACAAATGATTGGTCAGATTCCCACCCTCGAAATTCAGCCTAAAACCACATTAGAGGGTTATGGTGTTTTATATTTGCATGGTGGTGGCTATGTGGTTGGCAGTGCCAAAAGTCATGCCAAACTGGCAGCACATCTTGGTCATGCCATTCAGGCCAAAGTATGGCTTCCTGAATACCGCTTGGCTCCAGAACATCCAAGCCCTGCCGCAATGGAAGATGCCTTGTTTGTGTATAAAACACTGTTAGCGAATGGACAGGACCCAAACAAATTAATCATTGCTGGGGACTCTGCTGGCGGTGGTTTAAGTCTATTAACAGCAATAGCGATTCGTGAAGCTGGACTGCCACAGCCTGCTGCACTGGTGCTGCTCTCTCCCTGGGTCGATTTAAATTTATCAGGGGAAAGTTTAAAGACTCATATTGCCCGTGACGCAATGCTGAGTCCAGAATGGTTGCAATGGTGTGCACAAAATTATTCTGGCAAGCAACAAGCAACCTCTCCATCCTGCTCTCCACTTTATGCCGATCTAAGCGGTTTAGCACCCACCTTAATTCATGTGGGTACAGAAGAACTGTTGTTGGACGATGCAAAACGCATCGCACAAAAACTAGAGAAAGATGGCGTAACTGTTCAATCTAAGATCTACGATGGCGTGGGGCATGTTTTCCAGTTTCATGCAGGAATTTTAAAAGAAGCCAACCAATCTATACGGGAAATTGCTGACTTTGTGCATCAGTATCTTAGCTAAATGTTTTGAGCTAAAATACCACCCGACGATAATTTCGATACTCAGGTGTCCAGAAATTGTGTTCTATTGCCAGTGCCAGCGCATCATTACTCATGGGTACAGCCAAGCCATCCGCCATCGCAGCTTTTGCCACCTTAAACGCAATAAACCTGGAAACTTGCTGAATATCGTTGATATTTGGCAATAAATCGGCTGCCGCATTCTTCAAGCGTGGTGAACAGTCCGCCAAGGCGGTACTTGCAGCCATTAACATCGCATCGCTGATATGGCTTGCTCCACATGCAATGACACCCAGCCCTATGCCAGGAAAAATATAGGAGTTGTTGCACTGGGCAATTGAATAATATTTTTCCTGAAAATAGACAGGTGCAAATGGGCTGCCTGTCGCCACAATTGCTGCACCTTGTGTCCACTCAATAATATCTTTAGGCTGTGCTTCCACTTGGGAGGTTGGGTTGGATAGTGGCAGTATAATTGGGTGCTTATAATATTTAGCCAAGGTCTTGATCACCTCTTCGCTAAATAATCCAGCCTGTCCAGAGACACCGATCAGGATGCTTGGTTTGGCATTTTTCACCACATCCAGAAGTGAAACCAATTCACCTGAATATTCCCATGCTGTAATGGTATGAACTGGTGTGGCAAGTTTTTGCTGGAAATCCAGCAGGTTTGGCTGCTGATCTGTCATTAGGCCAAAACGGTCCACCATAAAGATACGTGAACGGGCCTCATGGTCGCTTAGGCCCTCATCAATCATTTGCCTTACAATATGTTCAGCAATTCCACAACCTGCCGAGCCTGCCCCCACAAAGGTAATGGTTTGGTCCTTGAGTTGTTTACCCTGTGCCCGCGATGCTGCAATGAGTGTCGCAACCGTCACCGCAGCCGTACCCTGTATATCATCATTAAAACAGCAAATTTTATCCCGATACTGGGTGAGTAACGGCATGGCATTTTGTTGGGCAAAATCTTCAAACTGGATCAGAACATTTGGCCAACGAGCACGCACCGCAGCAATAATTTCTTCAACAAACTGGTAATATTGCTCACCCCGAATACGTGGTTGCTTCCAGCCCATATAAATTGGATCGTTGAGTAATTCCTGATTATTGGTACCCACATCAATGGTGATTGGCAAGGTATAGGCTGGGCTGATGCCACCACATGCGGTATAGAGCGATAACTTTCCAATTGGGATTCCCATCCCGCCAATGCCCTG
The DNA here is from genome assembly GCF_030385805.1 of Acinetobacter thutiue. Lineage (NCBI taxonomy): Bacteria > Pseudomonadati > Pseudomonadota > Gammaproteobacteria > Moraxellales > Moraxellaceae > Acinetobacter > Acinetobacter thutiue. The sequence goes on along the minus strand of NZ_JAUDZE010000001.1, from coordinate 320,061 downwards.
ATCACCTAGGCCAAGAATACGTTCGCCATCCGTGATCACGATGACCTTTACATTTTTCTTATTCACATTATGAATAATCTGGTCAATGTATTGGCGTTCAGGATATGAAATGAAAATGCCACGATGACGGCGATAAATATCTGAGAACCGCTGGCAGGCCTCACCCACTGTTGGGGTATAGATGATCGGCAGCATTTCATCCAGATGCTGGCCGAGCAGGCGATAGAAAAGGGTTTCGTTGGTGTCCTGTATATTTCTTAGATAAATATGCCTGTTTAGGTCGTTGTCGAATGAAAGGTACTGCTGATAGGAACGTTGTGTTTGTTCCTCAATGCTTTCAATGTTGTAGGGAACCAAGCCATGTAAATTGAAATTTTCCCGTTCCTCTTCAGAAAAGGCAGACCCCTTATTTAATAAAGGAAGTTCTAAAAGAGCATTTCCAGCATAAGGAATATACAAAGGTTTTTTAGTTTTACCAGAATTCACAAACATACCGTACTCTTTAAATGTTCCGTCACATATCAAATTTTATTCACTTAAGTTCCGCAGGCTTTTAATATTCAAACAGACCCGCTACAAAGAACTTTGGCTGGGCAATAATTTACACCATTACTGCCCAAGACTGCATATACATGCCTATATACCAAGCCATTCACTATTTAGAAAATAAATGATCTATCAGCATAATCATGATTTCAGTTTAAATCATAGTGAATGATGTAAATTCTTTTTGCATTTGTAGATTTCTAAACCATGTCCTTGGGCAAATCTCACATTTATTCAAGTATGATCTCTGCCCAATAATTTAATCAGCTATTTTCCTGTTCATATTCCTTGATCGCTTCCTTGGCGATACGGAAGCTATCTACCGCCGCAGGCACACCACAGTAAATGGCGACCTGTAACAGTACTTCACGGATTTTTTCTTTCGGCACGCCATTGCGCAATGCGCCCTTGACATGCAGTTTCAGTTCATGAGGGCGGTTCAGTGCAGAAATCATCGCCAGATTAATCAGGCTACGTTCAGGCTTACTCAGTTCCTCACGTCCCCAGACCGCACCCCAGCAATATTCCGTCACCAACTCCTGCAAAGGCAAATTAAAATCATCGGCATTATTGATGGAATTATTGACATATTCCTCACCCAAAACCTGTTTACGAATTGCCAGACCTTTTTCAAACTTTTCATTGCTCATTTAAATGCCTCCAAACAAGGTGTATTTAATTTCCAGATAGTCATCCATACCATATTTTGAGCCTTCACGCCCCAAACCTGACGACTTAACTCCACCAAACGGCGCAACCTCATTGGAGATCAATCCCTTGTTAATCCCGACCATTCCATATTCAAGCTGCTCACTCATGCGCCAGGCTCGTCCTAAATCCTGTGTATAGCAATAGGCGGCCAAACCAAACTCAGTGGCATTCGCCATTTCAAGCGCCTGCTGTTCAGTCTCAAATTTAAAGATGGCAGCCAAAGGTCCAAAGGTTTCCTGCGTCGCAACATCCATTCCGCTTGTAACATCAGCAATAATGGTGGGTTGATAGAACAATTCACCTGCACTATGACGTTGGCCACCTGCAATTAAACGGGCTGATTTTGCCAACGCATCCGCTACATGCGCCTCGACTTTTTTCACCGCATTTTCATTGATCAATGGACCAATCTCATTGCCCTGCTGCAAGCCATTACCAATTGCAAAGGCTGCCACTTTTTCTTTCAATGCGGCAATAAATTTCTCGTAAATACCTGCCTGAACCAGAAAACGGTTGACGCAGACACAGGTCTGTCCTGCATTTCGGTATTTGGCAATGAGTGCCCCTTCAATTGCAGCATCCAGATCAGCATCATCAAACACGATAAATGGCGCATTGCCCCCCAATTCCAGGGACACCTTTTTCAGGGTTTGTGCTGAACGTTGATACAGCAATTTGCCCACTGGTGTTGAACCCGTAAAGGTAAATTTACGCACATCGTCACTTTCAAAAATCGCATCGCCAATAGTGACCGCATCTCCTGTAATGACCGTAAAAATCTCCGCAGGAACACCTGCCTGCACCGCCAGATCAACCAAGGCCAATGCGGTAAACGGCGTTTCAGGTGCAGGTTTGACAATACACGGGCAACCCGCCGCCAATGCAGGTCCCACCTTACGGGTAATCATGGCCGCAGGAAAATTCCACGGTGTAATGGCGGCAACCAGACCAATCGGCTGTTTACTGACAACGATACGGGCATCTGGATAAGGACTTGGAATCACATCGCCATAGACCCGTTTAGCTTCTTCGGCAAACCATTCAATGAAACTCGCGGCATAGAGAATTTCCCCCCTTGCCTCGGCAAGCGGTTTACCCTGTTCACTGGTGAGGATAAATGCCAACTCATCCGCGTGCTGCACCATCAAGTCAAACCATTTTTTTAAAATGATGGAACGGTCTTTGGCAGTTTTATTTTTCCATGCTGTCCAGCCATTCACCGCAGCCTGAATTGCCCGTTCCGCCTCAGCCTTGCCCATATTGGGCACAGTCCCAATAATGTCCTGTGTCGCTGGATTATAGATGTCTGTGGTCTGCTGGCTGTCAGCATCACACCATTGCCCAGCAACAAAGGCTTGCTGGTGAAACAGGGGCATTTGATCGAGTTGCATAAATCACCTTTCCATACAGTGTCCATCAATCAGTTTAAGAACAGCATCAACAATGGTTAAGCCTGCTGGTTCTTTCTAATTTCACGACTAAATTCTTATCCCATTTAAGCATTTTCGTTAAATAGGAAAATGGTTAAAATTTATTGTATTATGGCATACCATAAAAATCTTGAAAAATTTTTTCGGTATGCCCGACGTATTGCTTTGCCTTAGAAATAATAGAATAAAGTCAAATTCAGCAACTTATTCCATTTGTTGTCATCGCCCTGCGCCAATGAGCTTGCGGTTCCACCAATAAACGGGTCATTTTTGCCCATAATGTATTCCGCCACCAATGACAGTTGTTTATGATCAACCGTCACGCCAATAATATTACGGATGGAATCCTTGGCCGCATCCATATCCTTGTCATAACGGCTATGCATAAGGTATGGGGTAATATTACCAATCCTGCCTACATTCTTAAAACTATAACCTGCATCTACGGTGTAATAGCTGGCTTTATTGGCAACCTGATATTCACTGTCATAAGAACCCATCAATGATGCATCTAGCTGAACAAGGTCCTTATTGCTCACATCATTTTTGCCACCCGTCAGGGTCACACCCAAATTGCCATAATTGACCTTGCCAAAGACTGCCCAAGCGTCACGGCGACCTGTCTGATCAGTGCTGTTATTGTCAATGTCGGATCTCCAGTAGGACGCTCCCACCTGTGTACCCAAGCCATCAATACCCAATGCAATATCCTGGCTGATGCGTGCAATCCACATATTTTTTTCCTGTAGATCGGTTTGGGTCGGATCATCGGAATGGACATAGTTTGAGGTATAGCGTCCTGAATCAGGGGTGTACTGACCTGAGTAATGACCACCATCAATCGCAAAATACCCCACATCAAACTTGGTTGCTGTTGGCAACTCAGCATGATAGTTCACACCGACATTGTGTACATCTTCCAGCCCTGCGGTGGTGTTGATGCTGCCATATAAACTATTGCCCCAAAAGCGCCCCGCACCAAATGGAATCGGCTGCATTCCCACCACAAGCTGGTCAGTTTGATTAAGGCGGTAGCCCACATAGGCATCAATCATGGTGGAAAAATCGCAGAGACGTTCATATTGGTAGCAACGGTATTCCGCATGGCCAAACAGGTCACCACGTTCATAATCCAGTTTCAGTTGCGCCGCGTCAAAACGAAGTTTCTGGTCGTCAGCATCCTCACCATAATGCTTGAGCTGGTAATTGCCGCGTACATAACCTGCAACGATGAGTTTGCCTGTTTCACTGTTGGCTTCACCAAAGCTGATGCCTGCATAACCTGGTGTGATCATTGCGGTTAGTGCAGAGGCCAATGCAAGCTGTAAATAAGTTCTTTTCATGTTCTAGATTCCTTTCATCTTATGTTCAGTGTTGTGCCTTGGCGTTGAATGCTGGACTTGCGCATTTAATCTTTCCCAGATTAAACAGGTAATACACAACAAAAGTGACCACCAAACCAATCACCCATGACACATCCACATCTGGAATCAGGTTGGCAAATGGTCCTGTGAAAAACGCATTGGTCAGGAAAGGAATTTGAACCACGATACCAATAAAATAGGCAGTGAGGGCTTTGGCATTAAACTTGCCGTAAACGCCACCGTCCTGTGCAAAAATGGATTGGATATCATAGGATTTCCTGTTGATGACATAGAAATCCAGCAGGTTAATCGCCACCCAAGGCACTAGAATAAACAGCAAGGCAAAAATCACATTCAGGAAGAAACTGATGAAGTTGCTTGAAGCCCACAATGCGGTGAATGTGGCAAGAATAAGTACAACAATGGACAGCGCGATACGGACATTTTTACTGGGTATCCATTGCCCTGCAAAGGTCTGGATTGAGGTGATACAGGACAGAACCGCGCCATACAGGTTCATGGCGTTATGGCCGATGATGTTGCAGAGGAATAAAATCATCAGTACATAACCGAATATGCCTGTGCCTGACTTGACCGCCTCCATCGCATCCGTACCTGAACCGATGCTGACCGCAACCGTACCAAAGCCCATCGCAAAGATGGTTCCCAGTGACGCACCGAGATAGGTATAGATAAAAGGTTTATAAATCCCGATACTTTTAGGTAAATATCTTGAATAGTCTGAGGTGTATGGCGAGAAACTAATTTGCCAAACCGCACACAGGCCAAACATGGCAAACCAGCCTTTCATGTTGAAAGCGCCCTTTGCCAATACATCGGCATTGATATGCGGAATCATGATCATCAGACCGATTAACAATGACCCACCCATAAACCAGGTGCCAATCTTGTTAAATTTATGAATGAGGTGATAACCCACAATGCCAATGGTGGTGGCGGCAATTGCCCCAATCACGGTGGCGGCTGGAATGGGAATGGCTGGAACAACGGTATGCAGGGTTTTTCCAGACAGGATAATGTTGGAAATAAAGAAACCGAGATAAATCAGGGTGGTGAACAGCACCACCAGCAAAGCACCATAACGCCCAAACTGCGCACGGCTTTGAATCATTTGTGGGATACCGACCTGTGGCCCCTGTGCAGAGGTCAGTGCCAGAATCGCGGCACCAAAAAAGTGCCCACAGCAGATCGCCACCAAGGCACTGATCAAGCTTAAATTAAAGGTTAACATTGACATTGCACCCGTAATAACCGCCAAAGGTGCAATGTTGGTACAGAACCAGAGGGTGAACAGATCGCGAACCTTGCCGTTGCGTTCTGATGGATCAACATAATCAATTGAATGGCTTTCTATCGCGAAAGCATTTTTTTCATTTTGGCTCATATCCTTAATCTCTCTTTGAGGAACTCATTTTCCTCAATATCAATCTATTTGTGAGAGTAAACTTAGGTTTCACAACCTGCCTGGTCAGTGCCATATCCAGATGACCTGACCTCTATTTCTGTCGTTGTTACACACTGGTTTTCAGCAGTTTTGAGGAATAAATGGCAAAAAAAGATAAAGTGAACACGGTTGATGCGTTTTAAGGCCCAACAACAACGATCTTTTTTAAACCACGATTCGGTTTATAGGATTCTAAAATTCAGTATCTGCATAAGTTCATCCCTGAAACTCAACATCCTTTCCTCTCTCTTTACAGTGCTATCGCATTACAAAGGGATCATCAATCGGCTGGTCTGAAGTGCGCAGCCACACGGTTTTAGTGGTGGTGTAATCCAGCACCGCATCGGAACCACCCTCACGCCCGTGACCAGACAGGCCATGACCACCAAAAGGTGCAAGCGGTGATACGGCACGGTAGGTATTCAACCAGACAATGCCTGACTGAAGCGCCTTGGTCATACGGTGGGCACGGCTTAAATGATTGGTAAACACACCTGCGGCAAGCCCATAAGGCGTGTTGTTGGCTTTATGGATGGCTTCTGCTTCAGTGCTAAAACTGACCACAGACAATACAGGGCCAAACAGTTCAGTCATGACACAGTCCGCCTGTGGCACATCACTACAATCTAAAATCGTTGGCGGATAATAATAGCCCTCACGATCCAGTGATTTCCCACCCGTGAGCAGTTTCGCGCCTTGATGAATGGAACTTGCCACCACCTGCTCAATCTTCTGGCGCTGGCGTAAGGTACATAAAGGACCATATTCGGTTGCCATATCATCAGGTAAACCAATTTTGATACTTTGCACACGTTCAACTAGACGCCGCACAAACTCATCCTTGATGCTTTCCTCAACCAGTAAACGGGAACCTGCGACACAGCTTTGTCCAGTAGCGGCAAAGATTGCGGCCACCTGTGCATTGACTGCGCTTTGTAGGTCTGCATCTGCGAACACGATAAATGGAGACTTTCCACCCAGCTCAAGGGACACTTTGGCAAGGTTTTCAGCCGAATTACGCACAATATGGCGTGCGGTTTCGGGACCGCCCGTAAATGCTACATGCGCCACATCTGGATGGCTACTCAGTACCGCACCACATTCAGGACCAAAGCCCGTAATGACATTGACCACACCTGCTGGAAATCCTGCTTCATGAACCAGACGGGCAAAGGCAAGTAACGGTGCTGGTCCCTCCTCCGAGGCTTTCAGTACAACCGTACATCCCGCAGCCAGGGCTGGGCCAACTTTAACCGCTGACAGAAATAGCTGGCTGTTCCAGGGAACAATCGCAGCCACCACCCCTACAGGTTCGCGGATGGTCCAGGCCTGCATATCCTGCTTGTCGATGGGTAGATAACTGCCCTCAAGCTTGTCCGCAATCCCTGCATAGTAACGGTAGTATTCCGCCACATAGGCAATCTGGCTGGAAGTTTCACGAATGATCTTGCCTGTGTCACTGGTTTCATACTGCGCCAGTTGTGGTGCAAACTTTTCAATCAGGTCGGCAAGTTTATATAGCAGCTTGCCACGCTGTGATGCGGTCAGGCCTGCCCACGCACTATCCTGTAAAGCCTGTGATGCCGCAGCAACCGCACGGTTGACTTCATCAGTACGTGCCTCTGGCATTTTTGCCCAGACCTTACCTGTCGCTGGATTGATGCTGTCAAACTGCGCAGCACCATCCTCAAACTGACCATTAATGTACAACTGGAATTGAGAAGTCATGTCTTCTCTCCTATGCAAATGCAGGCATCACTTCATTGATCATACGTTCCAATGAGGCTTTCTTACGTTCAAAGCTCATGCCCGTATCAATCCAGAATGAATATTCGTTATAACCCATTGCCTCATAGGCCTTTAAGCGGTCAATCACTTCCTGTGCCTGACCAATCACGTTATTTTTACGCATAGCTTCTGGTGTATAGAATGGATGCTGGGCCATTTCTTCCTTGCTAATCGGCGCGATCAAGCCTTGGGTAATTTCACGCTCATTTTTAAACCATGCACCAAAATAATTATAGAAACTGTTGATTTCATCAGCCGCCAACTGCGCGTCCTGTTCACTGTCCGCCACATAGGTATGACGCAGCAGCATGATTTCAGGGCGTGGCACATCGGCAAACTTCTCACAGGCCGCATTGAAATGACCCATCAATTTCTCAACTTCATCATCACCGAAATGCAACGGTGTCACCTGCACATTACAGCCGTTCTGTACCGCAAATTCATGGCTGTTGGGATCACGCGCCGCTACCCAGATAGGCGGATATGGCTGCTGCAATGGTTGTGGTGCAGATGTTGTTTTGGGGAACTGCCAAAACTCGCCGTTATGTTCGTAATCGCCTTTCCACAAATTTTTAATTGCTGGGATCATTTCACGTAAACGCTGGCCCGCGCTCCATGCATCCATACCTAGCACCATGCGTTCATATTCAAATGAATAGGCTCCACGCGCAATCCCGATATCCAGACGACCATTGGTGATAATGTCGGTCATGGCCGCTTCACCCGCCAGCTTGATCGGATGCCAGAATGGCGCAACCACCGTTCCCGTACCCAAACGTACATGCTGGGTTTTGTTGGCAAGGTCAGCCAGGTTGATAAACGGGTTTGGCGCAATGGTAAAGTTCATGGCATGGTGCTCACCTGTCCAGATGGCATGCATGCCACCACGGTCAGCAATCTGGCACAGCTCGATCATTTCATCATAAAGCTGCTTTTGCGTTTGCTGGTCAGAAACACGTTCCATGTGTACAAATAATGAAAAGCGCATGGTTAAACTTCCTCTTTAACAATTTGACGAACCGTTCCACTGGTTTGATTACCGTAATAAACCCCATAGGTTTTCAGATGATTTTCCTTGCGATAGCGCATCAACATGCTCTGCAACGCGCTGTCCACAAAAGTCAGCTGTTCAAGCTCATTCAGGTCCACAAATTGACCTTTATGCGCCGTCGGTACAGGCGTATTACAAAGGAAAGCGATATATTGCTGCTGCGTGGTCACATCATCATAGACAGAGTAAATAAAACTCGGTGATGCCTCTGGCTGGTAGGCCGCAAAGATTTTTTCCAGCGCTTTTTCCGCGCCATCCTTATCCACCAGCAAATGCGGCAATGTCCATTTATTGTCAGCCGTTTGCTCAAGCAGAATCTGGTTTTCATGTCCAATTAACGCCATCATCATCACTTTCATGCCTGAAATCACATCGGTGGATGATTTGGCTGGGGTGAAATATGCACCACGGTAATAACCGAGGCCTGCAAAGCCTGCTGAGGCGAAATTCTCAACCTGACCAATCAGGATGGCATGATCGCCAGCATCCACAATTTGATACGTGGTGCAGTCAAACCATGCACTCACACCATCAATCAATGGATTCTGATTTTCACTTGTTGACCATGCAAAATTGGCAAAACGGTCATCACTTGGGCGAGCAAAGGTATTGGACACATCCTTTTGCTCTTCCGACAGGATATTGATGGCAAAGTGTGATGCGCTGGCAAAGTTATGGTAGTTGCTGGATGTCTTGGCAATGCTCACTAAAAGCAGCGCTGGGTCCAGAGACACCGAAGCAAAGGAGTTTGCGGTAAAGCCTAATGGTGTTCCATCCTCTTTACAGGTGGTCACCACTGTCACGCCCGTCATAAATGATCCAAAGGCATCACGAAGCTCACGTATTTTATTGACAGTTTCCATTTCACTCATTGTCATATTCCTTCATTGATGTGTGGCAATCTAGACGCTGGTTTCCAACCATGCCTGCATTGCATTGTTCACTTTGTCTGGTGCGGTCAGGTTCACCATATGGCGTTCATTCTCAATCACAACCGCCTTGCCATTTTTTGCCTGACTGGCCATCTGGATTGCCATTTCCGCAGTTGAGTTGGGATCACCCGTGCCTGTTAAAATCAGGGCTGGACAGTGAATGTTTGACCATTGATCCGCATATACCGCATCACCTCGTGCAAAGGCTGAATAGGCCGTTGCATAGCCAGACATATCAACATCCTCCAACCATGATTTCACCTTGCGTGCAGCCTGCTGCTCAATTTCACTGTCGCCAAACCAGCGCTGCAATGGTGTCTCAATGTCAATATGACCTGTCTTCAATTCTTCCGCCCGCTGGATCACGGCATCCTTTGCCTCTGGAGTACGTTTATACACCCCGTTCAGCACCGCCATCCGTTTTACCAGGTCTGGTCGGGTGACGCTTACACCTGTGGTAATCAGCGAACCCATTGAATGTCCCGCCAGATTCACCGCACCTAAACCCAGTGCGCTAATAAACTCGATGGTCCAGTTTACAAAGTCCTGCAACGGCGCATCATCCGCCAACTTGGTGCTTTGTCCATGACCTGGCATATCCACGGAAATCACTCGGTAATGCTTTGAGAAATACTCAATTTGTGGAGTCCATGCCGCCGCCTGCATTCCAACACCATGAATCAGAACCAGTGGTTCTCCCTCACCCTGCTCAAAATAATGAGCAACACGGTTATTTGACAGCTGCTGGATTTTCGAGATCATGACCTAATTCCTTTAAATCCTGATAACGGTCGCCAATACGATGGTGTGGACGACCACTTGTAGCAGCACCAATCACAACCACCAACTCATCAGCCGCGGGTGCATCTGGAATGGCAAACTGTAGGGTCAAATAGTGTGAACGGCGGCCCTCATCATTTTTATCCATCATGGGAATCAGGATCGGTGCATTGGCAGGACCGCGTGTGTTGTTAAAGGCTAGATAAGATTTTGCGCCAACCGCGCCACGGTAAGTGTTACCAAAATGTAAGGTATGGATAAGCGCGGATGCATGTTCAAGCTCGCCATCCAGCCCCACCACCGCACTTTTACCAAATGCCTCCACAGCTTCACCTGAACCAACCTCATCAATAATCAGTTTGGTGAGGTGCTCACTTAAGATAGGTGCAATACGACGAATTTCAGGTGTCAGGTTTTCAACATAGCCCTGCCCCGCCCACGGATTTTTAATCACAGCCGCAGCCGCCACCATCTTTAACGGTGTTGCTGCTTCTTTACCGCCATCGACATAGGTCGTTTCAACGTGAAGTACTGTTTTACGGATTAGATTCATGGCATTTCCTTGCGAGTGAATTTATCTTTTAACTTGTATTATGGTATACCATAATACATAATGAAAAAAAAGCAAGAGTTTGCTATGCTGTTTTTAGACAAGACAGATGTAACAAAATTTGCATAATGAAATTGGGAACGATTGGTTATCTATGAATCTAAAAATTGAAAATCCACCTGTAACCCTGCGAGAGCTATGTTTAGGAAAAGTCCGCAACGCCATTATTACGGGCTACTTTCCTTCAGGTAAAAGGCTGGTTGAAAGAACCTTATGTGAAGAGCTGGGGGTCAGCCGTTCTGTGGTACGCGAAGTGATCCGCTATTTAGAGGCAGAAGGCCTGGTGGAAATTCTGCCAAATAAAGGCCCTATTGTTTCCCTGCTAAATTGGGAGATTGCATCGCAAATCTACGAGATTCGTCTTTTATTGGAGCAAAGTGCAGTTGCGGACTGTACAAAAAACCTCACGGAACAAACCAGTGACACCCTTAAGGAATTATTGTCAGAACTGGAACAGGCCTTTGCCCATGATGATATTAATTTAATTATTTCAACATCGGCAAAACTTTACGAAACCATTTTTACCACAGCCAAGCACCAGATTGCCTGGGAAGTGGTACAACGTTTAAATGGACGGATCAGCCGCCTGCGTGCCATGACCATGAAATCCACCAAACGTGAAATTTCAGGCTATCAACGCATTAAAAATATGTGTGAAGCGATCTATTTATATAAAGACCCTGAAAAAGCCAAACAGGCTGTGGCTGAACATATCGCGGAAGCGGCAACCGTTGCTAAAAACATCTTAAATAATGTTTAATTTTTTTATGAGATACAGAAGATTATCAAAACTTTAAAAATCAAGGAAGAAAATCAATGTCTGCCTACTGGATTGCTCACGTAACCATTCACGATCTGGAACAATATAAACAATATATGGCTCTGGCACCCTTGGCCTTTGAAAAATATGGGGCTAAATTCCTTGCCCGCGGTGGTGAGTCCGTCTGTATGGAGGGGCCAGAATACCAACGCCATGTCATTATCGAGTTTTTTGACTTGGCAACAGCGCAGGCTTGTTATCATTCAGAAGAATACAGCAAGGCCAGAGCTGCCCGCCAAGGTTGCGCTGAGGTGATGATCAGTATTGTGGAAAGTCTTGGCTGATCCCAAAAACATTTACAGAAAGAAAGACTCCAGATTCTCTCTTTTTATAAATATGATTTTCTGCTTCAAACCATAAAAAATCTCTATCTCCTTGGAAATTAAATATTCTTAATTTCCTCAGCAAAATCATCACTTCTAAAATAGGAAATAATGCGTTCACCACTGTGCTCATTTCGTATATCTAAAATCACATTTGGATCACTTTGAAAGGTAAATTCTGGTGGTATGTCCTGATGTAGCGGCGGCAAACGCTTGACCCCGCCCTCAGTAATTTTTTCAATAAACCCTGCAAGCCATAGAACAAACTCATCCTTATGCTTATAGCTGGGGATTAGACTAATATCCAGACTGATTTTCCCATCTGTTATAGGCCTGTTAAATCCATCAGCGAAATCAATATAGTTATAGAGCAGCTTCAAATCCGTATCGACCAACTCCCTACGAATCTGTTTGATAATTAGGTTTAAACATTCCTGTTTATCAGCCACAAACTTATCATTTTCCTGAAAGTTCCTGTACACATTTTCAGCTATTCTTAAATATTGAGGCATTATTATTTCCCGCAGTTGTTTTCTTAAATTATGACAGCGGTATTATTTCAGATTGTAATGATTCTTATTCATTATGTCTTTTATATAGCTTTAATGATAAAAATTAATCTTTTGTTACGTCATTGATAACAAAGAGTTCTGGAACGCTTACCCCTACTATATAAAAAATCTAGAGTTTCATATGAGTGCCATGTTTATCAATCATAATCGAACACGCTTGCTACTGATTACCACGAGGGCTAGCCATCGGAACCACTCAAGTTTATGCTATCAGCAAAGCTCTCATTAGGAGTATATGCTTTTAGCTCTATCCATCTTTCAAAGCATCAATGATCTTTAAGAAGTTATGGCTTTATTCACGATCAAATGATGACAATCAATTCTAAGCTTATCTTGATAGTAATGCATGGTGAAATCGAGCTCATTCAATAAATTTTCTTTGTTATATTTTTCTGGAACAACTTTTAATAAGGCAGGTATATATTCATATCTATATAGATGAGGATAACTTGTACATAGTATTTTTACTTTTTCTTCTTTAGCAAAATATACGCTATCTAAAACATTTAAATAATCTAATATTTTCTTGTTAACATGATTAAACTCAAGTGTACTGTAAATATTATCTGTTTCTTTTTGACACCCCAAGATTGATAAAATCATGACAACTGGAATAAAAATATTTATTTTCATTGCATTATAATCATATATTTACCAGAATTTAAAATAATGATGAGTAAAAAACCCACTCTAGTAAAAAGTGGGTTTTTGATCGGCATGATGCGATCTCATGCTTTGCGTTATAATTTGAACCTATCATTTATAGTCTGACATAGACCAATTCAAGGAATACGCTTATTCTCTTTACTGCTCAAATATACCGTATCGCCTACGGATTCGATCAAAACCATGTCTGCAATTAAGAGCTTAAAGGCATCACCGTAATATTGCTTGCCTGAAGCCCTTTCTTGCCTTGCATTACGTCAAACTTAACACGTTGCCCCTCAAACAGGGTCTTAAAGCCATTATTTGCAATTTCACTATAATGGGCGAAAACATCCTGACCATTATCCGACTGGATAAAACCAAAACCTTTGGTTTCATTAAACCACTTTACTGTACCATTCATATAACTAGACATAACTATATCCTTTCTCTTTTAGAGAATATATTAATAAGATTTTTAACTTTAAAATAATAGACTTTGAAACTAAAATATCAAATAAGCAAAGATAAAAATTAAAACTGCATAATAAGAATTTTAATGAGACAAAAATATTTTCCTATCGTCTTAATTCACTATACGCCCTTATCTACCATTTGCAATCTTTATTTAAAATTAAGTCAAATGATACAGATTATTTACAGAGGTATAAAAACTTCGACCATCCAGATTAAGCTCAACCTCCTGTCCAGAGGATAAAAGCACTTTCTTTCCAACTTCCACCCATTTAAAGCCATTGATGGTGCTCTGCTGGCGTTTCAGGGGGATAATTTGCACACTAATTTCATTGCCATTACAGGCTTTTGCAACATACCATTCATTAATAATTTTCAAAACAAAATCACTCATTACTGAGCTCAAGCGATTTATTTGGATTTACTACAACACTAGACAGATGAGGAAATAGAACGACATTTCTAGAATTTAATAATTTTTAGCTTTATTTAAGGTTATCTAAGCTAATCTGGTCAATTATCCATTGAATAATAATGACCTTACAAACATCACAGAGCAAAAAATATTGGATGCGGGGGTTGGATTTGAACCAACGACCTTCGGGTTATGAGCCCGACGAGCTACCAGACTGCTCCACCCCGCATTAGGGAGTTAGCGTTATACTCCTTATTAAGGATGAGGTCAAACATTCATTTAGCTATTTATTTTAAACATTTAATTTTCCAGGAATAAATAAATATTTAAATCAATACCATAGACTAAAAACAAAAGGTTTTTAAATATTCCCAGTACTATATTTTAAAATATTGATTGAACATTTTGTGCTCTCTACCTTTGAATCTTTTGTATTTTTATCAAATCAATTAAATACGTACCTGTTTCAGACTCCTTATGGGTATATACAATTTCCAATACCCTTTTTGTTTCAAGATTTCTAAGATAGTGAAGTATGCTTTGCATTTCATTAATATTAAAATCACGGCCGACAAACAAGAACTCACCTATCCCGAGTTGAGTAATTTTCTCTTCAAGCTTCATAATTTTTAACATTTTTAATCCCCTTTTAAGTCAGCTCTACTCCTTTTATAATACAAAAAATTATTCTTTAAAGTTAAGTAATACAAATCCAAACACTTTTTTATACAACACAATGATAATTATTAAAAAAATTACAAAGCATACCCAGTTCGATAACCTTAATAAAACTAAATTTAATAAGTAATAAAAAACTACAACTCATCATATGATTAACAATTTAACTGTTAAAATTAATTCAATTTCACAATTAATCAGTTTTAATAATAACTAATGCAAATGACTTAAAGAAAGAAATTATATGGCTTATCAAAATGAGGTCGAAAAACTGACTATTATTGCAAATGAGTTTCGTGATGCTTTAGATCATGTTACCAATGGCTTTATCACTGGAATATTTAGTAAGTTCCCCAAGGAATGTGGTGCAGATGCCTGTGAACTATTGCAATACTACTTATTAACTGTTCATCAAATTAAACCTGACTATCGGGAAGGCAAGGTTCAGGTAACGTCCAGAATGCCAGAAATATCACACTGTTACCTGATTGTGAATGGCATCATCATTGACATTACCGCAGACCAGTTTGATAAGGATAAATTCCAGAAAGTAATTGTCTGTGAAAGTAATCTCTACCCTCTCACACCTTATTTTAAGTATGTGCGAAGCAAATCTGGTCAGGTTCTGACGCCATTAAATGATTATCTGGATTCGATCTATAAACTGGTGCTCAAGCGTCTGGAGAGCCGTCAAAGATGATTTTTAACCTGTATCATCTTTTAGGATTATTCTCTAATTCCTGAAAAAATATATTTGTATTCAAATTTCAGCCATCTAAATTTATTCTGGAATTTTCATCAGATGAATTTACTGTGGCTCTCCCAGAGCCTACATGCATAAGTTTTAGGCAAGTTAAGTATTAACTTTTGTTGAATCTATCTAATTCTATTTGGAAATGTATTTCGCGATCATATATTATCGCCAGACCAAATTACAGTCATCCCCACACCCTTGAAAAAGAATGTGGGAACATTCACTAAAAATAAAAGCAAATAAATCACTTTAAATCAGGAATACAATCAAGAAAATGATGAACAAACCCGCAACCACCCCATTTAACTGAAATAGTTTTTTAGGGTAATAGGTCAGTGTTAAACCCACTGCCAAGGCAGCAAAAGTCAAACAGCCCAGCCATTCGGCCATACCAATGGAAGCACCTTTCCAGAACAGTACAAGCAGTGCTAAAACAGCAAGGACAACCCAGCCAACAATTTGAAATAAAAGGGTTTTCTGTTCAGTCACCTTAGCTGTAAAAATGTCTCGCTGATGCTTGTTCATACCACATGCCAGACTACTGAAAGCAAAAACTGAGATACACCATAAAATCCATGCAGACATTAGGCTTGCTCCTCTTTCTTTGCCACTTTCTTCGCTTTGACAGGCAGGCCTTGATAGCGCTTTAACTTATAATAGCCATAGGCAAACAGCATACCTAGAATCAGGCATATAAGGTCAAAACTTGCCACCATCCATTGCCCATGATAAATACTGCTCCATAAAGCGCGACCACCTGTAGCAATATTCAGGATTGGGGTAATGAGATACATTGCCGCCGCCAAAGCCAATAACTCAAGCCATGCCTGACGATGCTGTCGGACAATCGCATAAATTAAAGTGGCTAACCATGTATAGAAAAATACCTTGATCTCAATAGGTGAACGCTCAGCAATTTGTACTGAAATGAAACGGTTTGACCAGAAATATGCTGCGCAGGCAATAGGCAATCCAATAATCGCCGCGACGTTCATCACCTCAACGAAGCGATGCCCAAATGGTTTATAACCGAGTTTCTGTACATCAGGCGCCCGTTTGACGGTCCATAGTATTAGCCCTGTTGCCACCATCATTGTGCCAAGCACACCTGACAAAAACAGTAGCCAGCGTAATACCGCATCCACGCCATGCGCCATATGCAGCCATGTCACCAAGGTATAAATTGCTTTTGGTATCGAGTTTACAGGTTGGGCTTCATCAATCACCTGCCCTGTTACTCCATTAAACTTAAGCGTTGGGATACTTTCACGGTCAAGTAATGTGGTGGTGCGTGTCGCATTGAATTCAATGTGTGATTCTACCGTATTTGGTTTATTCACTCGAATATAGGCGATTGGATTATCTTTCCATTGCTGCTGAACTGAATGATTCAATGCAAGAATATCAACCATGGGTGCTGGGCTAAGCTCAGGCTTTTTGGCTTGATCATCACCCCGTCGCTCACCTCGACCACCGCGTTCCTGGGCCTCTTTACGTTTCTGCTCGGCCAATAAACGTGCCTGCTCAGGTGTTTTGGCCACTGGTTCATTGATGACCTGGTAAAATGCCTGTCCATCGCCATAGTTACTCTTCATTGACCAAGGCATGAATAAATACATCAATAATAAAAGGCCACTAAAGGTAATCATGATATGAAAAGGCAATGCAAACACGGCAGTTGCATTATGGGCATCTAGCCAGGAACGCTGTCCCTTTGCGGGACGAAAAGTAAAGAAATCCTTAAAAATCTTTTTATGGGTAATAATGCCACTGATAATGGCAACAAACATAAACATTGTGGCGATCCCCACAATCCAGCGTCCCCAAATGCGGTCCATACCATACAGTTCAAAATGGAAACGATAGAGAAAACCTCCACCCCGTGTTTCCCTTGCCTTGATTTCCTGTCCTGTTGCGGCATCCAGATAAATTTCCCCACCACGGCGGCGGCCTTCCCCTGCCTTACGAATATTTAAAGTAATGGCGGGTTGGCGTTCATTGGCAAATCGGATATTCCAGCTTTCGGCTTTTTGTCCCTTTTCATTCAGGTATTGCAAAGCATAACTGAGTTGCTGTTGCTGTGAGGTATAATTGATTGATTGATGCAGTTCAGGTTTCATCCAGACCGTGATTTCATTCTGGAAAAAACTCAGGGTTCCTGTTAAAAATACGGCATAAAGCAGCCAGCCAAGCAACAGGCTGATCCATGTATGCAGCCATGACATCGACTGGCGTGCGCCCTCGTTCTTACCATCAGTACGCATAATACACTTATCCCTTGATCAGCCAGTAAACCACGGTCATCAATACACTAGGCAAAATAACACCCAACCATGCCTTTAAAGTCGAGTTGACCATAAACACCCAAATGAACACACCACAATGCAGGATAAAAGCCAGCATGGTGGCACTCATCACTGCATTGGCTTTTAAAGGTTCGGTATGAAAAAACTGGCCCATCAACATGGCTGCAATTGCGGCAAAATAATAACCACCAAAGAGAGCCAAAATAAATCGGAAGAAAATCATAACGCGATAGCGAATGATTGACTTCTTATTCGTTTTTACTTTTTTGGAGGATATTTTGGTTGGAACAGGCTGTTCCACGGGAGCGATCAGATCAGTAGTCATAAAAAAGATTCCAAAAATAAAAAATGACTACTATTCGAACGATAATAGTCATTTCATTTATTCACTGATTAGAAAGAGAATTTAAGATTCAGATAGTATTGACGACCACGTGGATCGCTATATTTGCTGATATATCCAGATGAACTGGACATATCCACGGTGTAGTCATTAAACAAGTTTTGGATACCAAAACCTACTTCTGCCGCTTTAACCATGTTTCGTTTTGATAAAGGTAATTTTGCTTTTGCAAACACATCATGGTAAATCTGATCCTTGATCTTTAATTCAGTTGCATTCTGACCTGTCTGATTCAGAATCGCTGAGGCACTCTTAATGATGTAAGCACCATAATACTGAGCAGCCCAACCAAAGCCCCATGTATCATTTGGCTGTAAATAGATTGAAGCATTGGCACGATGTTTTAACGGATAGTCTGCACTACTGCTGCCAATAGACACAAAATCAGTTATAGGGGAGGTGACTGAATCCTGTTGTAGATATTCTTTTACATAGGTATACCCAAGATTCAACGAGGTATTCCCAATTAGACTATCAAAAGCATAATTGAGATTGGTATCAATCCCCTTGGTCTTTAAACCTAAAGCATTAAATGAAGCAGTATCAATCGATTCAACATTACCATTGGCATCACGCTTTACCCGATCAGCGTACTTCCCCTGATTATCCAGAATGTATTGGGCTGCAACAGAAGTAATATTGTTGGTTTTTTTGATTTGATAATAGTCTACAGATAAACGCAGGTTCTCAATCATTTCAGGGGTTAAGACCATACCAAAATTATAACTTTTTGATTTTTCTGGCGTGATATTCGGATTCCCACCAGAAATAATATCAGTGTCTGTACCCAGCATCTTACCTGTAACAGGGTCTTTTAAAGAGGTACTGGTATTTTCAGCAATTGTTGGCAAGGCTAATTGACCAACCGTGGGTGTTACAAAACCCTCACTATATGATGCACGGAACATGACTTGATCATTTGGTACAAACTTAAAACCAATGGTTGGTGTAATCGCATCAAACTTAGCTGTACCAGAGTCGCTATAACCCAATAAGTTAGACTTATAACCTGTGGTGGAGTCAGCTTTAGAATCGTATTGAGGTACTTTTGCCGAAACTTTGAAATCTTCATAGCGTGTTGCCAATTGCATCTCAAGCGACTTGGCAAAAGGAATATTTTGTTCAGGTGAAATCAATGGCACATTAAATTCTGCATAAACACTTGATGCCTGGGTTTTTCGCTCTGTTGGTTTAACCCATGGATTGTCTACATATTGATGGTCAGCAAAACCCTCACTTTCATAACGACGATGTTCAATCCCTGTTGCCAGTTGAATATCCCCCGCGTACCAAATGGCAATTGGGCCTGTTGCACGAATCGACATATCATTGAGGGTTTGCTGGGTATTGTTTTTGGTGTAATGCCAATATTTCTGGATCAGGTCTGTTGACTTGGTTGTATAATCCTCAATAAAGTCAATTGAATTACTTGCGGTATCCTTGTTCCACTGCACCGCTTTTGGATTTGTTGTTCCTTTGCGAATATAACGTTGGCGAATATCAGATTTACTCCACGCATAATCCGCAGACAGCAGCCATTCAGGCGTTAAATCAAAAGTAAAACCCGTGGCAACTTTGTTCTGTGTTGTCTGGAAAGTATCTTTAGACCATGCGCCAAAACTATCTGCACCAAGAACATAGTTCACCAGAATATCCTTGCCAAAGGGATTGTGTGGACTATTTTTACTGACCGTGACCACACCATAGCCATGTGGTGCATCATTATAGCCCCAACCCTTTTCTCGCTCATAACCTGCTTCAAGAAAGACATTTAAGCGATCAGTAAAATCACGATTGATGGAAAGCCCCACAGATTCTGTATCAGTATCATATAGGATTGGTGAATTTCCAGACCACGCTGTTACTCCCGAACCTAACCCCAATGCATAACCCTGACCCAGGTGATTTACATTTCCATCCCAACCCGCTGGAATATGGGCAATGGAAGATCCCCATCCAGACATCAACTCTGACCCATCCTTTGTACGAATGTTGGTTAGATTTCCAGGAGGAGGATTATTGGCCACAGTATTGCCTTTATTGTCTTTTGTTGTCCCATAAATCACATCTGGATTATTTTTTAAAATATTCTGACGCTCTTTATTTTTATAAGGACGCTCCCTAGCCAATAAACCATCCTGATCTTTTTTAGAGGCTGTCAACATGACATGGGTACGGCCATCTTCCAGGGAAAAACCTGAAACCACATTCAATGACTTAACAGGCTGCTTGTTATCCGTCGTATCTGCATAGCGCAAATCAATATCGGTACCCACATAATCCTTGCGCAGAATGACATTAATCACCCCACCTACAGCTCCACTTCCATAAATCGCTGCTGCTGAGGTGGGTAACACTTCAATACGTTCAATCGCTGCCAAAGGAATATTATTTAAGTTGGGTTGCTGGGTTGACTCTGCTGTACCACGGTTACCTGTACCTGCGCTACGGCGGCCATTAATCAAGACCAAAGTCTGGCTTGCCCCCAAGCCCCGTAAGTTAATTTGGCTGGAGGTTGCGGTGAAATAACTTGAGTTGTTGGTTGAAGTTGCCATGGGTAGTAACTTGGCAATCGCTTCGGTGACAGTGGTTGCACCTGATCGTTCCAGTTCTTCCTGGGTAATCATGGTATATGCCTGCACATCATTTTCTGTACGGGGAATATCCATATTGCCAGACTTATAGGCAACTTCTTCCTTGCCTGCGGTCACAGCAATTGTTGGTAATGTTGCCGTGCCTTGCTGGGCATCCTGGGCACATGCCATGGATGAAAAAATAACCCCTACAACAGAAATATAAAGTTTCGTTCTTAAGAAAGTAGGAGGAATGAGAGAGAGGTTTTTATTGATCATTACATCAACCTTAAAAATTGCTTAAAAAGTTTCATAAATCATACATTAAATAAATAAAATAACAATATAAATGATAATCATTATTATTAGTTTTACATAAAAATTCTATGATTTTGTCATAATTGCTCCACATGATTTAGAACTTCTGGTAAAAAACATTGTTCTGTCTATCAGTTCAAATGTTTAATCATGATTAATGTTATTCAGGAATAGACATTCCTCCCCCCAATGCAGCCACCAACTGAGCAGAGTTTTTTATATGAGATTGTTGTAGTTCCAATAGGCGCTCTTCCGCACCCAATCGCAAGTTTTGTGCGGTTGCCACTTCCAGATAGCTGACTAAACCCGCCTTATAACGCTGGGTTGCGACTCGCTCATTTTCAATTGAAAGCTTTAAAAGCTGCTGTTGTTCTTCAAGTTGTAATTGAAAGTTCGTTGCCTGAATCAATCCATCTTCAACCTCTTTCCAGCCCGTTAAGACAGCATGTTTATAGGCTGCAAGTTTTTCCTCATAATTGGCTTGCGCCTGTTTAAGCACCGCATTGCGTTTGCCACCATCAAATATCGTACCCATGGCTTTGATGCCAATCGACCAGACCGACTGAGGCGACTGAAATAGCGTACTAAATACCTCACTATTCAGTGCGGTATCCAGACCAATGCTAATATCAGGCAACCATGCAGTTTGGGCCAATCCTAGTTGGGCATGGGTCAAAGCGAGTTCCCGTTCACTACGAATCACATCGGGACGTTGGCTCAAGAGACGACTAGGAATCTGTGTGGGGATTTTCGGCGTATTAAATTGGTAAGCAGCTTTATTCAAATCAAAGTCAGCCACACTTTGCCCAAGTAAAACAGCCAAGATATTTTCTTGTAAGTAGCGGTTACGCTGTGCTTCTAATTGCTGAGTCATCACTTGCTTAAGCTGGGTTTCGGCTTGAATCACATCTGCACGTGCAATCAGTCCAGCTTGATATTGTTGTTGTAAAATGCGTACTGAACGTTCATAACTCTGTTGTGTCTGTTTAAGTACCTCAAGTTTTGCATCGTACAAACGAATGTTCCAATAGCTATCTGCTGCCAGTAACTGTTGGCTCAGTTTTATTGCAGCCACATCCGCAGCCGAAGCCTGCATATTGGCCTGTTGCCCCTCGACGGCTTTGGCAACACGTCCCCACAAATCAGGTATCCAACTGGCGGTTAAATTGGTACTAAATTGGCGATTTTTCCCTAGATTTTTAGTTTCACCACGATTTGCACCAGCCGCCAAATTCAACGTTGGCGAATAAGCTGCACCTTGTTCATCCACCAACGCGATGGCATGTCGATATCGTGCTTCAGCTTGTTGTACAGTTAGATTCTGCTGATTGAGTTGCTGTATCAATCCTGACAATATCGGATCATGGTAAATTTCCCACCACGCCTGTTTTTCAGTTGAAAGTGTTGATACTTCAACCCATTTCAAATCTGCATATTTATATTGCGCTGCACTCTGAATCACTGGCTTTTCATAGGTCACAGGCCTGAGTGTTGAGTGACAAGCGGTCAATAACATGACACAACTCAGGCTCATAGAAAGTGTGAATACTGTTTTTTTCATAAAGACTTCCTATTTGCTCCAATGAAAAACATTAAATTTCATCATCAAGTTTTTAAACAACTGAGCAATCTTTTCCAAAATTAAATACATCACAGGTGTGGTATACAAGGTTAAAAGTTGCCCCAAAGCCAGTCCACCGACAATGGCAACACCTAAAGGCTGGCGCATTTCAGCACCCTCACCCCAACCCAATGCCAGCGGGATTGCCCCCAATAAAGCAGCCGTGTTGGTCATCAGAATAGGACGAAAACGTAAAGTCGCTGCCGCAATGACGGCATCCATCGCCGTGTGACCTTGACGGCGTTGTTGAATAGTAAAATCAATCAACAATATGGCATTCTTCACCACAATCCCGATCAGTAAAAACAGGCCTAATAAGGCAATCAGACTAAACGGAATGTTAAACAGCCATAAACTGAATAAAGCCCCCAAAGCAGCCGTTGGAATGGTCGATAGAATCGTAAATGGGTGCACAATACTTTCATAAGTCACACCAAGAACAATAAAAATCAGCATGATCACTGCAACAATCAAAGCAGGTGTGCTCAGCCCTGCCTGTAAGCTTTCACTTTCTACATCCCGATCTGTGGTTATAAAAATCTCTTTAGGCAACATGATTGTGGGTAACACACTTCGAATCGCGGCATCAGCCTGTTCATAGCTATAGCCCTCTTTTATCACATAGCCAACACCCATTGCTGCATATTGATTACGGCGATGAACTCGATCGTTACTAATCCCATAAGACCATGTGGCGAAATTGCTTAAAGGCACAGAGTCGCCTTGTTGATTAGGTACTTTGACATCTGCCAAGGCCTCAGGATGTTCAGTAAAATGACGATCTACTTCCATCACCACATGAAACTGATCATTCTGATCATAAATGGTGGAAATCTGACGCTGTGAAAAGGAGTTATTCAGCACACTGGCAATACTTTCAATATCGACACCCAAACGCTTTGCTGCTTCACGATCAATATCCAACGTGACATGCTGTGCCCCCTCATCGCCCTGTGTTTCGACTTCGTCTAACTCAGGCAGTTTTTTCATGGCTTCAGCAACTTTAGGCGCCCATTCACGCAGCAGCCCCACATGATCCGATTGCAGCAAGAGTAAATATTCCTGAGCATTGCCACTAGCAAAAGGATCATCCAACTGTAAATCCTGTTCTACACTGGCAGAAAAAACGGCACCTGCTTGCCAAGGTGCATTGCGCTTTAACCGCTCAACAACTTCTTTGGAGCTTAATCCATCTCGTTCGGCTTTCGGTTTAAGACTCACCATCAGAAATGAGTTGGTCATCCCACCTCCACCGCCAGAGGTACCCACCACATCCTGAACCGCAGGATCAGCAATCAGGGCTTGAGTAAAAGCAGCGATTTTGGGCTGCATAATTTGAAAAGAAAAACCATCATCGCCCCGAATGAATGCCCCAACACGCCCTGTATCTTGTTCAGGCAACACACGTTTGGGCAGTAAATCATATAAGTAGACCGAAGCAATAATTGCACCTAACCAAAACACCATAATGAGATAGCCATGCTTTAACACCCACCTTAAAGAACCAATATAAGACTGGGTCAGCTTTTGGATAATGTCATGACTATAACGATAAAGTTTTTGCGGCTGATGATTGGCCAAAGGTTTTAAACAACGTGCCGATAAACTCGGGGTTAAAACAAGAGAGACAAATACAGAGAACACAATCACAAAGACCAAGGTCAGCGAAAACTCTCTAAACAGACGTTCAATCACGCCACCCATAAACAAAACAGAAAGGAAAATCACCATCAACGCCAAGTTCATGGCGATCAAGGTAAAGCCAACTTCCTGAATACCTTTTACAGCCGCTTGGAGTGGAGCACATCCCTGTTCGATATATCGCTCAATATTTTCTAACACCACAATGGCATCATCCACGACCAAGCCAATGGCGACAATCATCGCCATAATCGAAAGATTATTGAGAGAAAAACCAGCCAGATAAATCAGACTACAAACACCAACCAAGGTGACCAGCAATGCCATCGCTGGAATCACGGCACTTTGCAATCGCCCCAGCATCAATACCACCACGATCACAACCAACAGCATGGAGAAAATCAAGGTATCCCGTGCTTCACTCAAACTGGCACGTACAATATTCGAGCCATCCATCACCACAGTTAATTTTGCATCACTTGGGATTAATCGACTTAGAGCAGGCAATCTGGCCTGAATCTGATCAATCGTGGCAATGGTATTGGCATTTGGCTGACGGCTGATTTTTAAAATAACCGCAGGCTGACCATTATGAAAACCACTGACATAACGGTTTTCAACTGAGTCCGTCACCTCCGCAATATCTTTTAAACGTACCATGCCAGCATCAGTTTGCTTAATCACCAGATTGGCAAAATCCTGCGCTGTTTTTAACTGGGTTGAGAGCGCCACTTGCCAACGCAATTGTTGTTGCTCAACCACACCCAATGCTTGCACCACATTACTGTTCGCAACTGCCTGTCGCACCTGTTCTAATGAAACGCCCATAGAAATCAGTGCATTTGGATTAATGGTTATGCGCACGGCGGGCATGGATGCACCATCAATCTCCACTTCACCAACACCACTGATTTGTGCCAGATTGGGCTGTAATTGATTGGATGCAATCTCATACAGCTTGCCTGCTGAAAGCTGTGGTGAACTCAGCGCCAAATAGAAAATGGGGCTTTGGCTGGGATTAATCTTGAAATATTCGGGTGGGCTTGGCATACCTGAGGGTAACTGTGACATTGCCACATTAATCGCAGCCTGAACCTCACGTGCCGCTTCATTGATATCGGTATTTAAATCAAAATGCAAAACCACCTGTGTCGAACTTTGATTACTGGATGAATTAATCGCCTTTACCCCAGACACGCCCATCATGGCGCGTTCCAAGGGGGTCGCCACCGTTGCGGACATACTTTCAGGGCTGGCACCAGGTAAATTAGCACGTACCACAATGGTTGGAATATCTGCCTGTGGCAGTGCCGCCACAGGCAAACGCCAGTAAGCCAATACCCCAAGCAGGACAATGGCAGTTGCAAGCAAAATACTGGCTACAGGACGATGAATAAAAATAGACAGCAGGTTCATTCGCATGTCCCTGCCTGATTTGATACGACAGATTTATCTTGATCCTGCTTTAGTCCATCAAAGAACAGGTACACCACAGGCGTGGTAAATAAGGTTAGAACCTGACTCACCAATAAACCGCCTACCATCACAATCCCTAAAGGCTGGCGTAACTCAGCGCCTGAACCTGAAGCGAGCATCAGTGGAATTGCACCAACCAATGCGGCTAGTGTAGTCATCAAGATGGGGCGAAAGCGTAATAATGCAGCCTGATAAATGGCCTGTTCAGCAGATAAACCCTGATTGCGCTGGGCAGCCAAGGCAAAATCAACCATCATAATGCCGTTCTTCTTGACCAGACCAATCAATAAAATAATCCCAATCAGGGCGATCATATCCAGTGGTTGATTGACCATAAACAGTGCCAACAAGGCACCAATCGCAGCGGAGGGCAAAGTAGAAAGAATGGTAATCGGATGAATAAAACTCTCGTAAAGCATCCCCAAAACAATGTACATAGTCACAATGGCGGCAATCACTAACCACAAGGTATGTTGCTGAGAATTTTTAAACGCTGCTGCCGCGCCTTGTAATTGCAAATCTAGCTCAGGAGGCAAATCAAGACTTTGCTGAACCTGATCAATCGCTTCAATTGCCTCGCCTAAGGAGACATCCTTGGCCAAATTAAACGAAATTCCAACCGTAGGAAATTGAGACTGGTGCTGTAAAATAATCGGTGCATGTTGTTGCGCAATCGTTGCAACAGAGCTTAATAAAATCGCTTGCCCACTGCTGTTATGAATATAGGTTTGATTAAGCGCTTCGATGCCTTGAGTTAATTTAGGGTCGAGTTCCAATACAATTCGATATTGATTTGACTGAGTATATAAAGTCGCTATTTGGCGTTGCGCAAATAAATTTTGCAAAGCCAAACTAATATCTTCAACGCTTAGACCTAGACGTGCTGCTGCATCACGATTGACCTCAATATAGGCTTGTAAACCTTGACCTGAATCCTCACTGGTGACCTCTACAAATGCAGCATGTTGTGCCAATGCCTGTACCAATTTAGGTGTCCACTGCTCTAATAGCTGGGCTTTCGGTGCAGTCAAACTCAGTTGATATTGGGTACGGCTAATTTTGTCTTCAATACTTAACTCTTGTACAGGTTGCATCCAACCTTTGATTCCCTGAACTTGGGCAAAGTCTTCACGTAACCGAGCAATCACTTCAGCAGCTTGATCACGTTCAGCATGCGGTTTTAAATTGATCAGAATACGTCCATTACTTAACTTTGGATTATTGGCATCTATACCAATAAAGGAGGACAAACTGGCCACCGCAGGATCTTTTAGAATGACGTTTGCCAACGCATGTTGACGTTCACTCATCGCCTGAAAAGAAATCTGATCTGGTGCTTCAGTTACGACTTGAATCACACCATTGTCCTGAACAGGGAAAAAGCCTTTAGGGATAAACCAATATAGAAGTCCTGCCAAAACCACCGTTGCAAACATCACCATTAGGGTCAAGGTTTGATGTCGCAGCACCCATTGTAGTAATTTGGCATAGTGCCCAATCACACAATCAAGATTCCATCGACTCGTTTTCTCTGTATGCTTTGCCGAGTCTTTGAGTAGATAGGCACACATCATTGGAGTTAGTGTCAGCGATACTAGCAGTGAAATTGCAATCGCAGCAGCCAATGTCACCGCAAATTCATGGAATAAACGTCCAACCACATCCCCCATAAACAGCAAAGGAATCAAAACTGCGATCAGGGAAACCGTGAGTGAAATCAGGGTAAAACCAATTTCCTTGGAGCCTTTTAAAGCCGCCTGTAACATACTTTCCCCAGACTCCCGATGCCGTGCAATGTTCTCTAGCATCACAATGGCATCATCCACCACAAAACCCGTGGCAATGGTCAGCGCCATTAAAGTCAAATTATTGACCGAGAAACCAAGGAAATACATCAATACAAAGGTACCAATAATCGACAGTGGCACAGCAACACTTGGAATCAGGGTTGCGGCAAAATTGCGCAAGAATAAGAATGTAACCAGCACTACCAAACAAACGGCGAAAACCAATTCTTTTTGTACATCTTTAATTGAGCTACGAATGCTTTCAGTGCGGTCAGTCAGCACACGGATATGCACGTTATCTGGGAGGTTTTGTTGCAGCTCTGGTAGTATTTTTTTAATTTGATCTGCCACTTCGATCACATTGGCATTCGGCTGGCGCTGTATATTGACTAAAATCGCAGATTGGCTATCTGCCCATGCTGCCATATAACGATCTTCACTGCCCTCAATAACTTGCGCAACATCTTTTAAGCGAATTGGTGCGCCATTATTCCAACGTAAAATTAAATTCTCATAGTCTGCAACGGAACGCATCTGATCATTGGCATCAAGCATGGTAGAACGATACGGCCCATCAAAACTACCTTTGGGTTGATTGGCATTGGCTGCCGAAATCGCAGTGCGGACATCTTCTGTACTCAACTTAAACGCGGCCAATGCACTCGGATTCATCTGTACCCGAATCGCTGGACGCTGCCCGCCAGCCAAACTGACCATGCCCACACCTGAAAGTTGTGACAGCTTTTGCGCCACTCGGGTATCAACCATGTCGTAGACTGTGGTTAATGGCAATGTATCTGAACTAATCGCCAATGTAATGACAGGCACATCGGCAGGATTGACCTTACGATAAATCGGCGGTGTCGGTAAATCATTTGGCAATTTGCTGCTGGCGGTACTTAAAGCCGACTGCACTTCTTGCTCAACGATCCCCAGTTCAGCACTCAGTTCAAATTGTAGGGTAATCACCGATGCACCGACTGAACTACTGGATGACATTTGTTTTAAGCCAGCAATCTTGCCCATTTCCCGTTCTAAAGGCGAAGTGATGGTGCGCTGGACAGTGTCTGGATTTGCCCCAGGTTGAAAGGTATAAATCTGAATAATGGGATAATCGACCTGCGGCAAGGCAGACACAGGTAATAAACGCCAGACCAGTAAGCCACTGAAAAACAGTGCCAACATCAATAATGTGGTTGCTACGGGTCGCAGGATAAAGAATCTTGAGATATTCATTTCATTATCCAGCCACAGTTTTTGCTTGCGCTGGATTTGCATGATCATCCTGAACCACCTGAACTTCCTGCCCCTCTGAAAGACGGTCAATGCCTTCTAAAACGACACGCTCATTGCCTTGTAAACCTTCAACAATTTCCGTTTGCCCTTGTGAAACCATACCCAGTTTAAGCATCCGAACTTCGGCTTTATTTTCTTTATTGATAATATAGACATAGGTTCCTTTTGCCCCATGCTGAATAGCATCACTTGGCAAATGCACAGCATTATGCAGTGTCTTGGCATTTAAACGGACATTGACGAATTGATTAGGAAATAAAGCATCATCAGTATTGGCAAAGGCAGCTTTAACTTTAAGCGTCCCTGTATTGAGATCAATTTGATTATCCAGTGCTTGTACCGAACCTGTCGCCAGTTGTTTTTGTTCGGTACGATCCCAAGCACTCACACGGATACTTTGTTTATTTTTAGACGCTTCACGAACAATATCCAGATAGTTTTCAGCCACTGAGAACTGGACATAGATGGGATGAACCTGAGTAATACTCAACAGACCTGTTGCTTCATTGGCCTGTATCAAATTGCCAGCATCTTTCAGGCGAAACCCGACCCGACCATCAATCGGCGCATAAATTTTGGTATAAGACAGTTGCAGTTTGGCTGCATCAACTTGTGCCTGATTGGCCTGTATTTGTCCCTTAAGCTGATTCACCAATGCTTGTTGTTGATCAACCTGTTGCTTGGCAATCGAGTCCTGTCTATACAGCAATTGATAACGTACCAATTCGCTCTGTGCATTGTGTAACTGAGCCAAGTTTTGTTGCTGTGTACCTTGAGCCTGGGCCAATGTGACCTGAAATGGCGTAGGGTCAATCTGTGCCAGTAACTGCCCTTTCTGAATGTATTGTCCCTCTTGAAAATAGATTTTTTGCAATACACCTGAAACCTGACTTTGTACATTGACCAAATTAGCAGGAACGACTGTACCAATCGCTTTAATCTCAAGTTGCAAGTCGCCTCGCTGCGCCCCCACCACACGCACAGAAACGGGTTTGCTCCATTGGCTAAACGAGTCCTGTTTTTCAGCCTGAGATTTTTTCCAGTAATTCCAGCCCCATAATATTAGGAACATTAAAAGGATAATTCCTATCAGCCATTTGATTTTATTCTGCTGAGAATGTGGGTGTGTTGTTAAATCAAGAGGTTGCTTACTCATTACATTCTCTACTTGGTCAAACTAAAAAGCATTCATCAGGTGGAAGATCAGGGAAACAAAAAGTCCCTCTATTGGATTAGTCGAATAACACGCCAAACCAGATCATTTCTTTATGTAAAATTTTGTATACAATTCTATTGATATTAAGAACAATTATCATTATTATTTAAAAACATTTTTAAATTCTCCTTTAATTGCACATCTTCCAGCCAATTTGTGGACTCCCTGCTATGAACCTGAATGTAGAAAAACAGTTATGGTTTAGTGAAATTTATCGGTCTCAACAAACCACCTTGCTGTCATGGTTTAAACATAAGCTCCAGCATCACCATCAATCAGAAGACCTGAGTCAGGAAGTTTTTTATCGTGCCTTAAAAAGTGAATATTGCTTTGAAAAAATTAAGGAACCTCAGGCATGGCTGATGGGGATCGCCAAGCATGTGATTATTGATCATTGGCGACGCCAGCATGTGGAATATCTTTATCTGGATGCCCTGGCACAACTGCCCGAAGAATACTCTCCATCGGCTGAACATGAGGTGTGTATCAGGGAAACCTTGTATCAGGTTCATTTAATGCTGGAAAAACTTCCAACCCGTACAGCCCAGGTTTTTTTAATGTCGCAACTGGATGGAATGACCTATCGAGCCATTAGCGAAAAAATGAATATTTCCGAAGCAACTGTAAAAAGAGATATGAAACAGGCTTTTCTGGCCTGCATAAGCCTTTATAATCAGGCAAGTTAAACGCATAAATTATTGACGCTATGTCTCATTTCTCTAAAATTCCACCTCATGTCTTGGACGCAGCCGCAGACTGGCTGGTGCTATTACATTCTGGGGAAATGACAGAAATCCAGCAGCAACAATTTGAACAATGGAAAGCAGAAAAAAAACAACATGCTTTAGCAATTCAACAGATTGAAAAATTCACGCAAGGCTTAACAGGACTTGCAAATAACTTTCCCTCTGAATCTTTAGTGCAGTCCAATCAAAAATTTAACCAGACGACAAAACGGAATATGCTGTTCAGCCTTTCAGGACTATTTGTACTGGGTTTAGCGATGTATTTGATGCCTTGGGCAAAATGGCAATCTGATTATCATACTGAAATTGGTGAAATTAAAACCATTCCCTTAAAAGATGGTTCACAGTTAATTTTGGCAAGTGATAGTTATATTCAGGTGAATTTTTCCCAGCAGATTCGGCAGATTAAACTGATTGAAGGTGAAATTTATATTCAGACTGCGAAAGACCCTCAACATCGTCCATTTATGGTTGAAACCCAGAATGGCTCTGTCGAAGCACTGGGTACCCAGTTTACAGTTCGTCAGGAACATCGCGAACAAACAAAAGTGAAAGTGTATCAACATGCCGTTGCCATCCAGCCGCAGGCCTCTTCCCAACGTCAGATTCTGCAACAGGGTCAGCGCGCTTTTTTCGATAGCAGTCATATTTCAAAACCAATTGCCCTTGAAAATGACAAACCCTATTGGACACAGCATCTTTTAGTGGTAGAACAATGGCCATTGCAAAAAGTTCTTGATGAACTTTATCGTTATAAGAAAGGTACTTACTTCATTGATCCTGAGCTAAAAGATATCCATATTTCTGGAGTATTTTCACTGCAAAACACCCAGCAAAGCCTGGAAACACTGGCATATACCCATCAGCTTGAGCTGAGCTACTATAGCCCTTATCTATTAAAAATAAAAAAAAGATAAAAATTTGATCCTTTTTCTGGGCTGATCCGACTTATAGAGAAATATACTCCCAGTCGAGAAAACCACATGAAAGATGATCAGGCAAAAAGTAGATTGGCTTTGGCAATACGTGCAGTATTATGGGGTATACCCGTTATTGTCACCAGTATCAGCGCCAGTTCTGTGTATGCCGCAAATGTTTATAGTATTTCCATTGCCCAAACCACACTGGATCAGGCACTCAAGCAGTTGGCCATTCAGACAGGTACGACGATTAGTTACGACACCACTGCCCTTGCAAAGATCAAGAGTGTTTCACTGAAAGGAAATTACGCTGTAGATGAAGCTCTAGAACAATTGCTTAAATCATCTACATTTGAAGCAGTCAAACTAAATAATGGTGGATACACCATTCGTTCCATTGACATTAAACCTGAAAATTCGCCTAAAGTGGTTGTTTTGGAACCTATCCATACTCAGGCACAGCAAAGCAGAAATACAAGCACTATACACGAAAGTAATTCGACACAACTTCCAACGATTTCAATAAAAGCAGCTAATCAACAAAATGTAGCAAATATTGGAAAATCTGCTCAGGATATTAAAGAAATCCCACAGTCAGTGACGGTCATGTCTCGACAGCGTATTGATGAACAAGGTTTAAAAACACTTGATGATGTGCTACTACAAACAACAGGTGTAACACGTGAGCAGCTATGGCTAAATAATAATTATAGTGCGCGTGGCTTAAAGATCGAAAATATTCGTTATGACGGCGGCAGTACGGCAAGTTTACAGGATCGTAGTAACAGTGCAGATTTAGCCCAGTATGATTCTGTTGAAGTGCTACGGGGTGCAGATGGTTTATTCGGTGCAGGTGAAGCGGGTGGCGTTATTAATCTGACCTCAAAACGTCCAAAAGCAGAAACGGAGATTAATGGAACAGTTTCTGCGGGTAGCTGGAATAATTATCGTGGAGAATTGGATGCAACAGGTTCTTTGACACAGGACCAAAGCATTAAAGGCCGTTTAGTTACAGTTTTCCATGATCAAGACTTTTTCTACAAACCTGCCCATAACCGCCGTGAAATGGTTTATGGTGCTTTAAGCTTTGACCTATTGCCAGAAACAACATTATTTACAGGCGCAAGCTATCAGAAAGATAAGACAGATGCTTTTAACGCCAGTTTACCTCGCTGGGAAGATGGCGCAGATATGCATCTACCCCGCAGCACGACCATGGGAGCTCCGTGGGGATGGATCGAACGGGAAAACATTTCTGTATTTGCCAACCTACAACATCAAATTAATGACAACTGGAAAACACAACTGAATCTTCGCCACAATATTGGAAATGACAATATCAATGGCGCAGAGATGGAAGGAGCTGTAAGTTATTCCACACATGAAAATCAATGGTGGCGTTATCAGGATGATACTAACTTTAAAGAAACCACACTGGATTTAAACCTACAAGGTAGCTTTAATCTATTTGAACAAAAACATGACGTTATTTTAGGTATTGACCATACCAATAATCAAAAAGATTATAAACAGAACTGGACCTACTATGCTGATGGTAATGCAATTAATCGTGTTGCCCCACCAGAATGGGATTATCCACCTGCTGCATGGGAAACAGACAATACCAATGAAAGTCGCCAATCTGCACTTTATGGTTCTTTTAAATTACGTCCTATTGATGATTTAGCCCTTATTGTTGGTGGTCGATATACATTTAAAAATGAATTAGCCATAGAAAACCATAATACAAATATTCGTAATACCTATACAGAAGACAAAAAATTTGTTCCTTATTACGGTATTACTTATGATATTTTGCCCTCAACAACAGCCTACGCAAGTTTTGCAGAAATCTATAAAAACCAGCGTAATTATTTAGTCTCTGTCGATGGTCCTGGACTTGATCCATTAACAGGGAAAAATATTGAGTTTGGTTTTAAACATCAAATTAACTCCAGTCTACTTGCATCAATAGCCTACTTTAATATTAAAAAAGAAAAGGAAGCAGTCTATAACACACGGGCGAGTATTCCGAACAGTAATTCCTCATGCTGTTATATTGGTACTGGTACGATGGAGAGTAAAGGTGTTGATATTGAGTTAAATGGAAATATTACTCCAGACTGGAACTTTTCTATGGGATATACCTATAATAAAAATGAGAAGAAAGATAATACCAATAATCCATATAATACTTATACCCCTAAACATCTGTTAAAACTATGGACAACCTACCAACTTGATCAGATCATTGATGGTCTGGAAGTGGGTGGAGGCGTAACTGCACAAAGTAAAAACTATGCCAAGGGATCAGTGAGAGCTTTTAATCCAGTAACTCAGAAATTTGATGGTGCATGGAACGCTATTGAAATTGTCCAGCCCCAATATGCTATTTGGTCTGCTCGTATCGCTTATGATATTAATCCCAAATGGAATGTTGCACTTAATCTCAATAATATCTTTGATAAAACTTATTACAGCACAATTGGCTATCCTGGTTATGGTAATTTCTACGGTGAGCCACGTAGTTTTCTTTTAACATTAAAAGCCAATTATTAAGAACAAATGATTCAGTAGGAGTTTATCAATAATAAATACCTATTAACTTGAAAATATTATAGTCATCAATGCAATAAAAAATCCCTTGTAAAAACAAGGGGTTTTATTTTTAACAAAACTAGTGGCTGTCAAATTAATTCATGAATATTTTTAACCTAACTCTCTACTCTATAAAAATAAGCTTTCAATTTTAAAACTAAATCGTAAGTTGTTCCCGCTCCTGTTGCGGTGTTTTACCTGACCATTCCTTATAGGCTCGGGTAAAGGCGCTATGTTCTGAATACCCCAGTAACAATGCAATTTCCACAATCTGTAACCTCTGGTCTTTCAGGTAGGACTTTGCCAGTTCATAACGCACAAAATTCAGTTCCTTACGGAAGCTGGTGCCCGCTTCTGTCAAACGTCGCTGCAAGGTACGGCGGGAATAATGCAAATGATCCAAAAGTTGATCAATATCAGGTTCACCCTGATGCAGCAAATGGGCAATATGTTTGCGCACCTGCTCAATCATCTCATCCACATAAGGCAAGCTTGCAATCAACTGGTCAGCATGTTTATCCAATATGGCCACCAGTGTTGCATCAGGTGTTTTTAATGGCAGACTTAGCATTTCCAGACCAAAACGAATCAGTGGAACGGGCTGCTCAAAAAGCACGGGACAACCAAAATAATCTTCATAAGGTTTGATATCTTCTGGCTGTTCATGGATAAAATGCACCGCTCGTAAGCTATCTTTACCCCGAATCAGACTACGGCCAAACTGGACCATCACAGTACGCCCCGTTTCATCAACCAAACCACCCGCCTGATACTCTTCAATATCCCAAGTGAGTTCCACATAGTCATCAAGAATCTTGATATTTGCTGGCACCACATCAAAGATCAGCCGCTGATAACGTTCAAAACGCTGCATTGCTGTGAAAAAATTATCACATGCTGAAAGTACTGCTCCCAAAACCCCGAGATGACGGGCCGTAATGGTTTGGCCCACATGCAGACCAATCAGGGGATCATTTAAATAGCTTCTGACTGTTTCCAAAAGGCTTTGCCAATGCTCAACCGCAACGCCACCAAGGCCATTCAAATTTGGCGTGGGCCAGGCTTCACCCAGTACGCTTTCAGGGTCATGCCCCTGTGTTTCCAGATATTCAAACAGAAGCTGTACGTAGGTTTCTGGAATTATTCTCTGATGTAGAGGCTTGACCAATCCATTTATCTCTTTTGATTTTCTAATGGCGTAAAGTATCAAATACAAAATTTAAAACTGTCAAGTGAATAAAAAAGTATCAACTAAAAGTTTGATACCTTTAAACGAACAAAGCGTGCACTGCCTGATGAACGTTATACCAACCATTCATATCATTGATTTTTTCATCTATTTTTCAATGGTTGATATACCCTAAAACACCTACTCAGCTTTTCAAATGCTATATCCATTGATTCCATCCTTGAAAAAAAATCATTAGAGATTGAGAATAAATCGATTGAGCCAACTTGCACTCTTTTTTATCTTTTAGGCCTATCTATAAAATAATGAATGGAATTTAAAAATGATCAGTTGGAATTATTCTAATGCCAGGGCTCAGCTTTCAATGCTGATGGATCAAGAATCACGCGTAAAGGTAAAGAGACTATCTGCCATTAAAACCGCATGTGTGATTGCAGTCTTCCCCATCTCAATTTTGTTGATAGTGATGTGCGCCTCACTTATTAAAAGTTTACGCCAAGATCCTCAGCATGGGTAATGATGCCTGAGCATTTACGCCCTGATAAGTTCAAGACTGTAAAGGAATCAGTAGATAGCACCAAGCCACCTTGGTTGCCATGTTGTTATTTTAGGCTGAACGAATTCTGTTTTAGTGAAGCCTTTGCTGTATCGTTATTGCAGCTTTCCTGAGTGTGGAGATGTCCACGTTCATATAAGTGGATTGCCCAATAATTTGATAGCCCAAGCATTCATAAAAATGTTTAGGCCTTATCCTCATTTAATGACTTGTTGAAAATTCATTATTTATATAGGTTATTGATCTGTTCCAGACACCTACGATTGTCATGATCCCAAGGATGAAAATTAGGGCGAAAATAATCAATATAATTTATGAGCTGAATCCGTAACGCACCAATATCACCAAAGGTATAGCGGTAAAATTTACGCCAGCCTTTTAAATCAGTGAGTTTTCTTTCATCCTTGAGCATGATCAAAAAAGTGGGAATCACCAATCCCCAAAATAACACTGTTGCAATCACCAAGCCTAGACTACGCTCACCATATGCCACTAACCCCCGTCCTTTCACTGTATCCCAGACATCAAACGCAACCGCCTTGTGTTCGGTTTCCTCCAGGGCATGCCAACGCCAGATTGCCTCAAAATCAGGATCAGCCCCTTCAAAAAGACGTGGTTCTGTTAATAAACTATCCGCCAGTAAGGCAGTAAAATGCTCAAGGGCTATCGTGCCACTCAGCCACATATGGGGTGGCAGGTATTTTTTTAGCAGCACAAAAATATCACTGACCAGTTGTTCAAACTTGGGCGCAATCGGACTACAGGCAAACAATGCCGCATTGTAGGCTTCATGTTCGCGTCCATGCATGGCCTCCTGACCAATAAATGCGGTCACGGCCTTTTTTAGGTCAGGGTCGGTAATCATGTCGCGATGGGCCCGTACTGCATCAATAAAGAAACGTTCGCCAACGGGCAGTACAATCGAAAAGGTATTGAGCAAGGCTGTGAAGATATTCCCAGCATCCGTATGCCAATTCATGATTTTATCGGCTGGCAAGTTAAATTGAATGTCCCGCCGTGTCGGCAACAACACGGGATAGGCGTTTTTTTTCAACCATTTTTTATGCAATATTCCCATGACAATATCCTTATCTACAATGCGCAGCGTTTTATATCCCTTTCGATCCGAGATATAAAACGCCCTTACAACCTGTTAATCCCGACGATACATCGTCACCACACATGCTCCGCCCAAGCCCAGATTATGCTGCAAGGCAATTCGGGCATTCTCAACCTGACGTTTTTCGGCTGTACCACGCAATTGCCACACCAGTTCCGTACACTGTGCCAAACCCGTTGCACCAAGCGGATGTCCCTTGGACAGCAAACCACCTGATGGGTTGGTGACATATTTGCCACCATAGGTATTGTCACCATCCCAAATAAACTGTTCTGCCGTACCCTCGACACATAGGCCCAAACCCTCATAGGTCAACAATTCATTGGCAGTGAAACAGTCATGTAGCTCAATCACATCGACATCTTCTGCCCCAATCCCTGCCATTTCATAGACCTGCTGGGCGGCTTTTTTGGTCATGTCATAACCGACCATTTTAATCATGCTCTTTTCATCAAAACTGCTGGCATAATCGGTAGTCATGGCTTGGGCAGCAATATATACAGGATTGCTGATGCCATGTTTTCTGGCAAATTCATCTGAACAGAGAATCGCAGCGCCTGCGCCACAGGTCGGTGGACAACACTGAAAACGGGTGAGTGGGTCAAACACTTCGTCAGAAGCCATAATTTCTTCCAGTGACAACACCTGACCAAACAAGGCATAAGGATTATTACTGGCATGTTTACGGGCTTTTTCAGCGATTTTGCCGAAAGTTTCCTTTTTGGTGCCATGCAACCAGCGATATTCACGTCCTGCACCGCCAAACATTTGGGCGGCAGGCGGTGCGGAATTAAAGCCCTGTACATCAACCATCACTTGAGCATGTTGTGCCATCGGGGTTTCACGGTCGTTAAACTTTGCCCCTAATGCCCCTTTTTCCATTTTTTCAAAGCCAATGGCAATCACGCACTCTGCCAAACCACCCTCAATCGCCTGACGCGCCAGAAACAAGGCACTTGAACCAGTTGAACAGTTGTTATTGACATTAACCACAGGAATCCCTGTCAATCCCAATTCATACACGGCACGTTGCCCACAGGTTGAGTCACCATAGACATAGCCCGCAAAGGCCTGTTCGACTTCGTTATAGCTAATGCCTGCATCCTTTAGGGCAAGCTGTCCCGCTTCGCGCGCCATTTCATAATATTCTGGGTTTGAACCTGGCTTGGCGAATTTGGTCATCCCGACCCCGATTACATTTACACGGCGTTTCATGCGGTTATCCTCTTAAATTAAGCCAATCAGGTTTTGTAATTGCTGGGTGAGTGTAATGTCGCCATCGACACGTAGTTCGCCACGTTGATATAGGTCACGGCTGTTACGTTTGCCCTGTACAATTTCCAGTAAACTGCTATCACTCAGACTAAAAGTGACATCAGCCTGCTCAGCCTCACCTTGCGTTACAGCGGCCTGTGCAAAATCGACTGTCCATTGTGCTGCGGGTTCAGTGATATTAAATTGAATACGTCCTGTCTTGGCTGGAATCTGTTCAATTTGCTTTTGCAGGGCAGCAAAAATCAGTACAGCATTTGCATCCATCGATTTTTTAGGTTCTGGGCTATTCGCTGTTATTGCCTGAGAACCTGCGCCTGAAGCAATACGCTTATCCCGTGCTGCCTCAATACGCTGCTGTCCCATGTCCTGTAGCACGGTTAATTTATTTGATGCCATGACATTGCCTGCAATCTTGAGCTGACCGCCAAAGAACAGTTTTTGCACATCAGCCAGTGAGCCACCAAACACGGTTGGAATATGTTGCTCATCCATATCCAAAGTCACGTCAGGCTTGTCTATATCGCCTGCCCCTGCACTACCTTTGCCATTTTTCAGGTCAATAAACCAGTTTGAATCTGGGTTATGGATACGGAACTGGAATGTGGTTTTAGTTTTTTCTGCCAAATCACCTTTTCCATTCAGATAGTCATTCACGGCGCTAAAGATGTCCACCAATGTAATTTCAGTGTTTTGGGCAGTTTCAGCTTGTTCATTCGATGTTGTAGTACCTACACTGGCAAGTCGTTGCTGTTTCACTTCCTGATAACATGCTGTGTTGATGTCCTGTAGCACAGTCAGTTTATTGGAAGCCATGACATTACCGCCAATTTTTAACTGACCACCAAAAAACAGTTTTTGCACATCAGCCAATGAACTGGTGACCACAGTTTCCAGATGCTCCTCGTTCATTTCCAGTATCACGTCAGCTTTTTCGCTTTCACCTTTTTGGCATGCACCTTTTCCATTTTTCAGGTCCAGCGTCCACACGGATTCAGGGTTTTTCAGCTTAAACAGAAATACTGTTTTGGTTTTATCCACCAGTTCAGGATGTTGCGCCACATAATCTGCAACCACTTTAAACACATCACTGGCAATTAAACGGTCTGGTTCAGTGCTTTGGCTAACCACTTCGGTCTGTTGATTCACCACTTTTGGCTTCGCTGCCGCTTTTGGAATCTCTGAATATAGTTCAACCACAGCGTTTTTAATGACAACTTCATTACGCTCTTTGACACTGGTTTCAAAGATGATACGGTTGTCCGACTCTTTCCACATTTTGGTGACCAGCGTATCACCAGGAAATACACTCTTGGCAAAACGTACCTTGATGCTCTTGAAATAACGCTCATCGTTATTACAAAATGCCTTGATCACATGACGGCCACAATAGCCGAAAGTACACATGCCATGCAGGATCGGTTTTTCAAAACCAAAAGCCTTGGCAAAGTCAGGATCGGCATGCAACGGATTCCAGTCCCCTGACAGGCGATACAACAAGGTCTGGTTGGCATCGGTTTTTTCTTCAATGATCGCATCTGGTTCACGGTCTGGTGGCGTATTCACCTCACCTGATGGACCACGGTCACCGCCCCAGCCACCTGCACCTCGTACAAAGGATGTCATTTCGTTGTAGGCAATTTCCTCGCCAGATTCATCCTGAGTAGAAATCGCAAAAGTGACTACAGCATTTGGTGCTTTATCGAATGCTTCCTTAAACCTGAATACGTGGCGCAATTTGGCATGTGGAGGTAATGGACGCTTGATCTCCATATACTGCTCACCATGCAGCAGGCGATCAAAACCAAAGTTCATGCCAGGTAAACTAAAGGTTCCTGTTTTGGCAGCAGCCAGCATGGCATTCAGTTGCGGCATCGCACCATAGGTTGGAATGGCCGCAAACTCACCCAGTTCATACACATATTTCAACTCGGACTTGTCCAGTGGATCACGTGCTGCACCAATTCCCAGTGCATACAGGGACAGGTCCCTTTCATCGTAAGATGACTCCAGCACCAGTTCCGCCTTAGCTGCCTCATCCAAATCAATAAATTCATTACCGCCCAAACTTGGGTGGTTGATCCCATCTAAAATTGGGGTAAAAGATTCAGTGGTGCTGTCTGGATGGGTTGATTCATTAAAGTCAGTGATTTTATTCCAGCGTGCTGCAACGTCATCCACATTAAATTCACGATTATTGGGAAACGAATGACCAACCGTACGTTCCCAGCGTAACTTGGCGATAAAGCCTGCACCGACTTCAAACAATCCCTTGGTCTCTTTACAGTTTTCATGGCATAACCATGCCACCAGAGGACTGACCGCTTCGGGTTTCAGCAATGCCAGTAACTCAGGAGGCATCACCGTTTCAGTCAAACGTGATGCTGCCAAAGGCGCAATGGTATTGACGAAAATATTTTTACTGCGACCCTCTTCTGCCAGACAGTTGGCAAGGCCTAAAATTCCCAGTTTAGCTGCACAATAATTGGCTTGCCCAAAATTGCCGTAGATACCTGCCGCAGAGGTGGTCATGATAATTCGACCATAACCTTTTTCACGCATGATAGGCCAAGCGGCATGGGAAACACTTTTACTGCCGTTGAGATGTACCCGCATGACTAAATCCCAGTCCTGCTCAGTCATTTTGGCAAAACTGACATCACGCAGAATCCCCGCATTATTGATGACAATATCCACTGTACCAAAATGGTCGAGAGCGGTTTGTACGATTGCCTCACCATTTTCCACTGAATCGTAATTGGCAACCGCTTCACCGCCCATCGCACGGATTTCCTCCACCACCTTATCCGCAGCCGATGAGGAATGACCAGCTCCATGA
This sequence comes from Acinetobacter thutiue, assembly GCF_030385805.1. Taxonomy (NCBI): domain Bacteria; kingdom Pseudomonadati; phylum Pseudomonadota; class Gammaproteobacteria; order Moraxellales; family Moraxellaceae; genus Acinetobacter; species Acinetobacter thutiue. The sequence goes on along the minus strand of NZ_JAUDZE010000001.1, from coordinate 278,826 downwards.
GCGCTACCGCCCAAATCATTGACCACCACCTTACAGCCTCGTGCCGCCAGTGTCAGTGCATGTTGTCGCCCTAAACCACCACCCGCACCTGTGACAATTGCCACTCGTCCATCAAAACGTAATTCCGACATTGTTATTTTTCTTCCTATCTTTTTAAATTAATTCATGTTTTAAATGGTGCGTGAAATCAGCTCTTTCATGATTTCATTGGTGCCACCATAAATTCGGTTCGGACGAATATCCAGATAGGCACGGGCAATTGGATATTCCAGCATATAGCCGTAACCGCCATGCAACTGCACGCACTCATCCACAACCTTGCTGGCTAAATCAGATACCCAATACTTGGCCGCACAGGCAGCTTCTACCGATAATTCATTTTTTAAAATCTGTTCCATACAGCGATCTACAAATACACGGGCAATCTGTGTTTCTGAACGGAGTTCCGCTAGTTTGAAACGGGTGTTCTGGAAAGTCGCAACAGGTTTACCAAAGGCTTTACGAGATTTCACATATTCAACAGTCGTTGCCAGCGCACTCTCTGCACTTGCCGCACAGATAATGCCAATCATCATGCGTTCCCATGCCAACTCTTTCATCAGCATAAAGAAGCCCATGCCCTCCACACCTAGCAAATTGGACTTTGGTACACGCACATCATTAAAGAACAGTTCACAAGTATCCTGACCGTGCATACCCACCTTTTTAAGTGGCTTACCTTTACTAAATCCCTCACGGTCTGCCTCAATAATCATGAGAGAGACATTTTGCGCACCACTTTCGCTGGTTCCTGTTTTAACCGCGACTACAGCCATATCACACAGATAGCCATTGGTAATAAAGATTTTGGAACCATTGATAATATAATCATCACCGTCTTCGATTGCAGTCGTACGAATAGCCTGTAAATCTGATCCAGTTCCTGGTTCAGTCATGGCAATTGCTGTAACAACCTCTCCTGTTGCCATCTTCGGCAGCCAAGCCTGTTTTTGTTCTTCATTGCCAAAATTATTGATGTAGTTCGCAACAATGTCAGAATGTAGTGCAAAACCAGATGCAGAATCACCCACCCGTGCCTGTTCTTCAATCAAAATCATCGAATAAAGACGGTCAACCCCTGACCCACCATATTGTTCTGGCATGGTGCAGCACAATAAACCCAGTTCACCCGCCCGATTCCAGAGTTGTCGATCAATATGTTGCTGCTCTGCCCATTTTTCATGGAATGGCGCAATTTCGGTTTCAAAGAAACGGCGGGCTGTAGTGCGGAAAGCCTCATGCTCCGCACTAAATAAGGTACGGGGAATCATTGGGCTAAGCGGTTCAGGTACATGCACGGCATTCAACATGGTATTCATTTTTGTTCAGTTCCATAGATCATTTAAAAGAATAATGGTACGCCTTTCTTTTTATTTACAATACGGACGTACGGTATGTTTTTATCATGCTATATTAAAGTCGTCAAGCCAATATTGTCAGGCCATTTATTCATTTGTTATAGTCGAAAAAACCAATTGAAAATGTGTAACCCAGTGAAATCAGCCGCTCCCAGACTTACCCAGCATGAACGTAGTGAAGCCATGCGAGAACGCTTAATTGAGGCAACGCTAGAATGTTTGGTCAATGATGGCTATGCGGGCACCACAATTAGTAAAATCATTAGTACCGCTCAAGTTTCAAGAGGCGCACCTATTCACCATTTTCCCTCCAAAGCGGCATTGATGGAGGCAACTGCGGAACAGTTGATCAAAAAAATCTATATTTCTTTGGGTAAAATCATCAAAAAAATGGAGAACTCGGAAGACCGCCTTGAAAGTCTGATTATGGCTGGAGCAAGTTTGTTAAAAACTCCTGAAGCTTCTGCATTACTGGAATTATTGGTTGCCAGCAGACATGAACCTGAACTTGCTGCAAAACTACAGAATTTATGGATTATTTCCTACAAAACCACCAGAGATGCGGCAGAACATTACCTGGCCTCAAAATCTGACATAGATAATGTCGGAGACCTTATTATTTTAACGCAATGGGTTTTACGCGGCATGGTTGAAGATATGCACATTACCGCCCATACAGCCAAAACAACTGAGTTCTTTAACCGCTATATTAAGCTATGGAGCTCATTGTTATCCCATCATCTTTATACCAAATCTGATGTGACCACACCTCCGCCAAAACCTAAATACTGGGATTGAATAGGAAATATAAATATTATATTACCCCCTCAACCCAAATATCCTTACAAAATACTCTTGATCTTTATCTAATTTTAGCTATGATTGAGCAATCACTCATTTATGTTTTTATATTATGGCTCGCCCTCGCAGTAATGATAAACGTGATGCTATCTTAAATGCGGCTGTCGAAGTACTCGCTGAGATGGGCGAACGCGCTCCCACATCAAAGATCGCCAAGCTTGCAGGTGTTGCAGAGGGAACCTTATTTACCTATTTTAACAGTAAGGAAGAACTGCTGAATCAGCTCTATCTTTCTTTAAAAGCTGAGCTACGCCACGTCATGATGTTGGGTTACCCTACAGACACCAATCTTAAAGCACAAATGCATCATGTCTGGCAAAGCTATTTGAACTGGGGAATCAGTGCTCCCCAGAAACGTAAGGTTATGGCACAACTGTCAACATCTGAACAAATTACTGAACAAAGCAAACAAATTGGGATGCAATCGTTTTGTGACTTAACCCAATCAATCCAGAATCAAGTTGATAAGGGATGTTTACGTGACTATCCCCCGCTTTTTATCGGTTCAATATTCGGCGCAATGGCTGAAGTGAGTATAAATTTTATGGTGCAAGACCCAATGTCTGCTGAAAGCTATCGTGAGTCAGGTTTTGAAGCATTTTGGCATGCCGTAGCAGTAATGTAGTTATCTTTTTAAATAAAGACATATGTCTTTATTTTTAAAACCCAATTAATGAGTGATTAATTACTCATTTAATTAATACCTGATTTATCTCATCCTGTTTACTCTTTTGCCTACTGTGATGAGTTTTATAAATCAACCACCCCAATCCCGTTAAAGGTAAAATATGATGAATATGATCTATAAAAACATAGAGGGTATTAATAAACCTCCACTATCCTCTCAAAAACGTAATGGACGCTTCTGGAATCTAAGCCCCAACCTACATAAAACAACTTTGTGGAAGACCTTGCAGCTTATGTGGCGCTTTGCATTTAATAAACCTGCTGGCACTGTACCCAACAAGCCCATTCCTATAATAATCCTCACACAGCAGCAATTACTTGCCGCACCTGATCGCTCCCTGTTTCGGCTTGGACATTCAACTGTGTTATTAAAGTTGCGTGGTGAATTTTGGCTGACAGATCCCGTATTTTCCAAACGTGTCTCACCCTTTCAATGGATCGGGCCAAAACGCTTTCACCTACCACCAATCAGCATTGCCGAGCTACCACCCATCAAAGGGGTAATCTTGTCGCATAACCATTATGATCATCTTGACCATGATGCAATCATGCAACTGATGGATAAGGTGGAACACTTCATCACCCCGCTTGGTGTTGGAGATACCTTGATCAAATGGGGCGTACCTGCGGACAAAGTCCAGCAACTGGACTGGTGGCAAGACACCCATATTCACGGTCTACATTTGGTGGCGACACCTGCACACCATTTCTCAGGTCGTGGCATATCTGATAGCAATGCCACCTTGTGGGCATCATGGGTCATTATTGATAATGACCTGCGTATATTCTTTAGTGGAGACACAGGCTATTTTAATGGCTTTAAAGAAATTGGGGAACACTATGGTCCTTTTGATATGACGTTGATCGAAACAGGGGCTTACGGTCAGGATTGGCCTGATGTCCACATGCATCCTGAACAAACCCTACAAGCCCATCTGGACTTAAAAGGCAAAAATCTTTTGCCTATACATAATGGAACTTTTGATCTGGCACTGCATGTCTGGGATGATCCATTTGAACGCATTGTGGCATTGGCTGAGCATCAAGATGTGGTCGTGTGTACACCACAAATGGGCGAAATGCTAAATCTTGAAGCCCCACAGGCAAACACACGCTGGTGGCGGGAATAAATACGACGGTGAGTTTATTCATCGAACCTATCAAAAGTTATGAGAATATTTAGCCATAGCAAAGCACCCTTTAAATTAGATTTAAAGGGTGCAGATTACTGAGTGGACTTTTCATCAGCGGGAATCAAATAAATCTATCTCAATGTAATCCCTTAAAAATGAAGAAACACCCCACGATACATAACATGACGGCAAAACATTTTTTCAGCACTGCTGGTGATAAGGCATGTGCCGCTTTTGCACCCAGCTTTGCGGTAAAAAAACTCATGACACTAATGCCTAGAAAGGCATAAATATGGACATAACCAATACTATTCGGAACATGAATATGGTCTTTCATTCCAAAAAACATGAATCCCAAAGCGCCAGCGATGGCAATCGGTAAACCACATGCGGCTGATGTCCCCACTGCTTTCTGCATTACCACACCATAATGGTTGAGATAAGGTACAGTCAGGCTGCCTCCACCAATCCCAAAAATTGCAGAGGCAACACCAATTCCTGTCCCTGCAACAACTTGTTTAGGAGTGGATGGAAGCTGTTTAGTCTGATCTATGAGTTTTTTTGCCCCCATAAACATGGTATAGGCGACCCAGATCACAAAAACACCAATGATCAGTTGCAAATGTGCGCCAGACAATAATCCTGCAATCCCCGCTCCAAAAAATGAACCAACCGCCATGCCAGGCGTTAGATTTTTAAAGACTGACCAGATAACTGCTCCATTTTTATTGTGCGCCATCAATGAACTGATCGAGGTGACGATAATGGTCGCCAACGAGGTTCCCAAAGCCATATGCATGATCACTTCAGGGCCATAACCCATTTGGGTAAAGACCACATAAAGAATGGGGACAATGATGGTTCCACCGCCCACACCAAACAGCCCAGCGGCAAATCCAGCTAATGCGCCGATTGCAAAAAAAATGATTAATTCCACGATGATGATAAATTCCGAAATAAACTTGCTTAAAAATTGGAGGTTAAATACAGCGTTAGATTGAACGAGTTTTGCCTGACACATGATGCCCGACATGATAATAAGCACGATTAAAATGAACCAAGCCTTGTTCTTGCTGACTTTGTTGAATTGCAACAATACGGCAGATAAAAATACTATGTGTGCCCACTTCCTGAATTTGCTCAATCTCACAATCAAAGCTAACTAAAGCATCTGTTAAAATCGGTGAACCTGTTTCCAGTTCTGTCCAAATGGCTTGTTTAAAGCGCTCTTCTGGACTAATTTTAGAGGAAAATGCATTAGAAAGATGTTGCTGATGTTCAGCCAACACATTGACACTTAGGATTTTATTCTCAATAAAATGGATATGTGAACTCGCAGCTCTATTCATACAGACCAATAAAGTCGCAGGACTATCCGACACACCACACACCGCAGATGCAGTAAAACCATAACGACCTGATGTCCCTGCTGTGGTCACGACATTGACCGCACTGCTTAACAACGACATTGCATTTCTAAAGTCTATTGCTTCAATCATCATTTTATTCCCAATAAAAATGACCTGTTTAATCCTAAACACCCATTAAACAGGTCACTTTTACATCATGCTTTCAATTCTAAATTATTTGCCCAAGATTTCTTTTCGAACAATTTCCGCACCTGCACTCAACGCATGCAACTTGCCTCTGGCAACGTCACGAGATAATGGTGTCATACCACAGTTGGTTGATGGATAAAGGTTATCCGCATCCACAAATTGCAATGCCTTGCGTAGGGTATCTGCCACTTCTTCAGGCGTTTCAATACTGTTAGTTGCCACATCAATCGCACCGACCATGACTTTTTTACCACGAATCAGTTCAATCAAATCCATTGGCACACGAGAGTTATGACATTCCAGTGAAACAATGTCGATTTTAGACTGTTGTAGTTTTGGAAAAGCTTCTTCATATTGACGCCATTCTGAACCCAGCGTCTTTTTCCAGTCGGTATTGGCTTTGATGCCATAGCCGTAGCAAATGTGCACAGCCGTTTCGCATTTCAGCCCTTCAATGGCTCGTTCCAAAGTGGCTACGCCCCAGTCATTCACCTCATCAAAGAATACATTAAATGCAGGTTCATCAAACTGGATAATATCCACACCTGCCGCTTCCAGCTCTTTGGCTTCTTCATTGAGGATTTTAGCAAATTCCCACGCCAGTTTTTCACGGCTTTTATAATGCGCATCATACAGCGTATCAATCATGGTCATTGGACCTGGCAATGCCCATTTAATTGGTTGTGTGGTGTGCTGACGTAAAAACTTGGCATCTTCCACGAAAACTGGCTTTTGACGAGAAACCGCATCAAATACAGTCGGGACACTGGCATCATAACGATTGCGGATTCTGACCGTTTCACGTTTTTCAAAATCAACGCCATGCAGATGTTCAATAAAGGTGGTGACAAAGTGTTGGCGGGTCTGCTCACCATCACTGACAATATCAATGCCTGCATGGAGTTGTTCCTGCAAGGATACCAGCAACGCATCACGTTTGCCTTGAATCAGGTCATCGCCCTCTAATTTCCAAGGCGACCAAAGTTTCTCAGGTTCTGCAATCCAAGATGGTTTCGGCAAGCTACCCGCAGTTGAAGTCGGTAATAATATTTTCGTCATGATCAATCATCTTTTCTATAATTGGTGAATTTAAGCGGCTTCGGTTTTATCGGTGTAGCTCGCAGCCCATTGCTCAAGGATATTTTGGTATGGCTTGATAAAATGTTCTTCAGTCCATTTGCCTTGCTCAATCGCCAGTCGGCTACGTTCTTCACGGTCATAGACGATTTGAGTCAGTGAAAAATCCTGATAATTCAAACTTGGTTGATAGCTTTGTGCTGCCACCGAATTGGCATTGTAAATTTCAGGGCGATAAATCTTCTGGAAAGTTTCCATGGTACTAATCGTGCCAATCAATTCAAGGTCAGTGTAATCACTCAACAAATCACCATGATGATAAAATGCCAAAGGTGCAACACTATTTGGTGGCATGAAATAGCGAACCTTTAAGCCCATTTTTGCGAAATATTCATCAGTTAAGGAATAATCGTCCTGCTGATATTCCACACCAAGTACAGGATGTTGATTGCTTGTGCGCTGATAGGTCTTGGTGGTTGAAACACTGAGGCAAATCACAGGAGATTTGGCAAAATTAGACTTATAAACTTCTGAGTTTAAAAAAGACTTAAAGATTTTACCATGAAGCTCGCCATAGTTTTCTGGCAGGCTAAACTTGGCTTGATTCTTGTTATGCTCTGGCAGTAAGACACTAAAGTCATAATCGCGCACATAAGAGGAAAAATTGTTGCCAACAATGCCTTCAATACGTTTATTGGTTTTATGATCAACAATATTGGTTTTTAAGATTTCAATCGTAGGAAACGTCTCGCCCTTGCCTTCCACATCAATATCAACAGAAATGATGTCAAGTTCGACAGAATAACGATCTGCTTTAGGGTTATCCCAATGTGCCAAAGCATTAAAACGATTGTCAATCATCTTTAATGTATTGCGTAAGTTCTCTTGACGACGCTCACCTCTCGCCAAATTGGCAAAGTTGGTGGTGATACGTGTATTGTCTGATGGGCGATAATTTTCATCGAAACGAATACGCTTAATCGAAAATACAAACTCATTACTCATTATGATCCACCACTCTAATTTTTACGATAAAACTTGAATGATGTGATTTATACCGAAATCATGACATGAATAAAAACAAGTTAATTTCATAAAAAGATGAATTTAATTCATGTTTACGTATTCTGTAGCTTTCAGCCTTAGAGCATGAGCATTTTTCATCTTAACCTGAAAAAATATCAGGATATTCCTCCCTCTTTAACTCATCCAGATCTCTAAAATAGAATACAGAGATTAGATTGAAGCCTTATTCATATGTCAAACAAACTTGAACGCCAAAAATTGACGCTTCCCAAAGGGCATGACAAATTGCTGCTGCATTCCTGCTGTGCCCCTTGCTCAGGTGAAGTGATGGAGACTTTAATCGAATCTGGCATCGACTTTTCGATCTTTTTTTATAATCCCAACATTCATCCCGTAAAAGAATATCTAATCCGCAAAGAAGAAAATATTCGCTTTGCAGAAAAGCACAATATCCCATTTATTGACTGCGACTATGACACTGACAACTGGTTTGAACGTGCCAAAGGCATGGAAAATGAACCTGAAAAAGGTATTCGCTGTACCATGTGCTTTGATATGCGTTTTGAACGCACCGCATTGTATGCCGCAGAAAATGGCTTTAGCCTGATCAGTAGTTCTTTGGGCATTTCCCGTTGGAAGAATATGCAGCAGATTAATGACTGTGGTCATCGCTCTGCTTCGCATTATGAGGGAATTAGCTATTGGGACTATAACTGGCGCAAGCATGGTGGTGCTGTTCGTATGCTAGAAATCAGCAAAAAAGAAGAGTTCTATCAGCAAGAATATTGCGGTTGTGTCTACTCACTTAGAGATACAAATCGTTGGCGTATGAGCAATGGTCGTGACCGTATTCAGATTGGTGTGAAGTTCTATTCAAATGCAATGGATGATGAAGCTTAAGCCTCTGTCGCCAAATACCAGTTTTTCCATGAACTGCTTTGCCGAGTTGTAATCGCAACTGTTGGAATCAACTCGGTTTTGAGCAATTCTGTTTGCTGAACTGCTTTGGCAAGTCTGGCTTTGATCGAATGAATACATTCACGATCACCAAATTCACAACGGTCTAAACTTGTCCCACCACATGGTCCATTTGCTAGACCTTTGGGACAAGTCTCTGGACAGATATACAGGGTTTCACTCAAACGACACTGCCCACAGCTTTCACATCCGACAATACTCCGCTTACTCAGATGCTCAACCTTGAGTAAAAGATGACTGGCTTTCGGTTTGTTCCAGAATGATGCCTTAAATACAAATCGCCCCACACCCATTGCAGGGCGTGAATCAAAAAGAATATTGTGCATCCAGTGCATGGTTTTATATTTTAGTAATTGTTTGGTGCTGACTTTTTTGGCAAAGATTTTAACCTCTGGCTGAAATACTTTCTCTGTTTCAGCCTGCCATAATGCGTTCCACTCCATCTCACATTCTTTTAAAGAAAGTCCCTGATAATGTTGTAATGCCTGTTCCAATTGCTGCTGTTCATCCTGTTTATGACAGGCAGATAAATGCACACCTACATAACCTAAATGCTGACAAATTAAAATTTGTAAGGCACAACGGGCATAGACATTCTTTTCAGCCTGAATCGGGTCAGCTTGATATTCCTGTTCAAGAACATGGAGCAGATGTTTGGGAATAACAATTCCAGCCACCTGATGCCTAAGCATAAATTTTGCTCGCCTTAATGTGAGTGGCATGACACAAGCAATCAAGGGAAAGTGTGGATAATCTTCTATCAGACATTTTTTGGTTTGCTTGATTTTGTCCAAATCAAAACCCAGTTGAGTGATTAGAAAGTCCGCACCAGCCTTAATTTTTTTATGTAATTTTAAATACTGTGCATCGCGCTCAGCTTCAGTATATTTAAACGGATTAAAGGCAACACCAATATTAAATCCATTCCTTTTTTTCGCTGTCATGACTGCATTAACAGACTCTAAATAGCGTGTACGCTCATTGGTATTCTCTTTGCCAAACTGATGCTTTTTTAGCTTATCGCCTGTGAGTAGTAAAAGGTTACGTTCACCTAACTGTTCAGCCTGATCAAGAAATTCCTCAAACTCATTAATATCCCTGCCCTTGCCTGAAAAATGTATTAACTTTTCAATGGATTGAGGATAATGCTTAGCAACATCGATAGGCTCTGGATCTTCATCACTATGTACCCGATCTGCCAAAGTCATCATTGCTGGAAAGCCAGCAATGCTTTGTGTTACAGCTAAGGTATTTCCAGTTGAACATATATATTCGACTAGAATACAGAACTGCTTCTGATCTAAACACTGAGAAAATAAGGGCATAATAACAAAAAGAAAAAGAGATGAGGTTTGAGAAATATCTCTGATATTCATTATAGGTTATAAGCTTTGAAAGTGGAACTCAGAATAATTTTCTCTTTTATTCACCCTTTTTGGCTGGTCCAAATTGCTAAGATATAGAGATTAAATTTAAGCTTTATCGCCATATCAGATAAACTTAAGTGCCCAAAGCAGGTCTTTCCTAAAATAAAGTGTTTCTAATAGAAAAAGCTTGTCTGTACACTTGGTCGCTTTGAAAAGAAATCACTGCCCATAAGCATCGATGGCGTTGAATATCCTGATTTATTTGGGTTTTCCATACAATGTTGTGCAATTGCCAAACTCGTATCTACAGTCAATCTATACACATTCGGCCCTGACATCTGACATGTGACTTTCTCCCCTTTCGCATTTCTTGCTTCAGCCCAAAATTCTGTACATTCAGTCTCTAATGCCTCAGTCTGTGGACCATTTGCAAAGAATCTTTCAGCTAACTTGTTGAGCATATTAGATACAGCTTTATTGGCGAAGATCGGTTTTAAGAAACTGGTTAAGAAAAACAGCTAAATACAGTGGCATTGCTGCATAAACAATTCCATTTGGCGTATTGGTAGAAATTTCTGCGGTAAAAACATCTCCCCAAGGAAATGAAACACTCCATCGACTTCCATTTGGAAAGGATAATTTACGGATACGATACCCCTGTGGAACAGAGAGAAGTTGATTGTCTCTACGGATCAAACCACCTGTTGCAGCTCCCTCAATTGCCGTTTTAATCGTACCGATACTTGGTCGAGTACCAAAGTTAAATCCAATATCAATATGAGTTGCATCTGGCAATCGTTCTTTCAGACTAGCAGCTAGGCAGTCTGTTGGCACAATGTCAAATCCCGCGCCTGGGCATAAAACAATTCCAGCAACTTTGGCGCGTTGGTCTTGCTCATGACAATATTGAAAGACAGGAATTTCCCCTGTGATGTCAATATAATCAATCTTTTTTTGCAAACAAGCTTCAACAAAAGCAGGTGCTGTAGACACAAAAGGCCCTGCACAGTTTAAAACCACAGTAATATCATCAAGATACTCAACAATATTACTGGTATAAAAAGCTCTGCTTTCTAATTTGTATTGCTCTTCCAAAGATCTTAATTTCTCTTTTGAGCGACCTGCAATCACAGGTTTAATTCCTCGACGGATTGCCTCATGTACCATCAACTCACCAGTGTAGCCATAAGCACCATAGATCATTAGTTTGGTCATTGTTCATTATCCTTATTTCTAAAATGTACCCAGTACAGGTTGTTGATTAATCAATTACTGGCAGAGACAGAAAACGGGTAAAGTAATACCCGTTATTTCACTATGGTTTGATAAAAACTATCAATCGTCTCAACCATTTGAGATAACCCTGGTTGTTCTAGCGGATAATGCCCCGCATTTTCCAACATCACTGTTTTTACAGGAACTTTCTTGATACGGCTCAGGAATGGTGTACTTAAATCTAATGGTGTCCAGCGGTCTTTTGCAGGTTGGGTCAACAATACTGGGCAGACTTCAAAGTCTTCTGCTGTAACTTCTGGCCTATAATGAATATATGAGTCTAAAAAAGTCAGTGAGACTGAATTTCCTGCTGAGGTTTTATCTTTCATAAAAACTTTCAAAGCATCTTTATTGTTTACCAAGGTACTCATTTTACTTGCCCAGCTCATTGGAACACGCATGGATGCTAACGGTGTTTTAGCCGTCCAGTGTGTAATTGGCGTACCAACACGACTCATAAATAGGTTATTGGCAACCGTATCTTTAACCACCTGACTGCTGGTATCAAGAAATGTCATACCGACTATGGCCTTAACTTTTTTATTTTTTGCCGCTACGTGATAGGTCAGCATCCCACCTGCACTTAAACCATATAAAACAACTGGACAATTATCTTTTGCCAGTTCGACATCAATTAAGTCGCTTCCAGCCTGAACCCAATCGTCATAACGAATCACCTTGCCTTTGCCTACTTGGGTTACACCATAACCAGGCATGTCCACTGCAATGGTTTCATAACCACAATCAGCCAAAGGCTTGCCTAAAATCATCGACATCTGTCGACCATTGGTTCCAACACCATGAAATAGGATCACCTTAATCTTCGCCTTTGGATTTCGGTAAGTATCTAAATGTATGTTGTTACCATTCCAAGCCCACCATTCTTCTGTTGGTAATTGATCTTTAGGAATATGGAATTCTGATGGAAGAAATTGTTCGATTTGCTGCCATGCAACCTGATTTTGATAACCCATAGCCGAGTCTCCTATTTTTATTTCTTTAGCTGAAGAGGTAGTCATTACACATGCCATCAAGCTGGTTATACCTAATTTATGGATAAAATTACGTATAATACTTGTCGACTTAATTGGTTGAACTGAATTCATATCTAGTCCTACTCATTCATATCGGATAATTGAATGTTAGGCTTCCGCGTTAAAATCAGCCATGCTAGATTAGGACATAGGTTTTAGTATTTAGGCCAATCAATGTTAGAGTTTCAAGACTATCTCCGAGTCCCATCAAGTGTGCAATTATTATTAGAACTGGGTGAACAACTCAAAATACAAAAAGCTCAATTATTAACGGGTACTGGGCTAACGCTTACTAGATTAAGCGACGTAAACTGCGTTGTAACACCTAATGAAGAAGTGAGTGTCATTGATAATTTAATTGATCTTTTATCCACAAATACGGCTGGATTGGGTTTAATTGCAGGGTTCAGGCATCAACTAACAACTTATGGCATTCTAGGTTATGCACTCATGAGCAGTGCAACAGGTTTAGATGCAATGAATCTTGTACAACGTTATCTCGCATTAACCTATACCTTTGTGAAAATTAGTTTTTATCAAGACAATGGACAATGCCTAATTCATTTTATTGAACCTGTAGATTTCACACCAGAGCTACAGCAATTTGTTCTTGAACGAGCGAGGCAGCCACTTCAAGAGTCATCAATGACATTTATGAGAGTTCTTTTCAATTAGATGCATTTCATCTTAAATATCCAGAACCATCACATCCTCTAATTGATGTTCCTAAAACATATTTAGGAACAGGCATTCAATTCGGTCAAGAAAATAATGTTTTAAGATTCAATATTGCACAGTTGCAACATCCACTACCGCATACAAATTCGAACACTGCTGCAATGTGTGAAAGGCTGTGTATGGAACTTATCACTCAACGCCATACCACATTAACAACGACCATGATTGTCCGTGACTTTTTAATGAATGCTCCATCTGGTGTATTACTCAGTCTAGGTCATATTGCAAATAGATTGAATACAAGTGAGCGTACCCTTAAAAGGCGGTTACAGGAAGAAAATACCTCATTTAGACTCATTCAAAATGAAATACTGCATCATCGTGCTGATGTACTTTTATCTAAAGGTTTAAGCTTAACCCAAGTCGCAGAAATTTTAGGTTTTTCTGATTTATCAACGTTTTCCCAAGCCTATAAACGCTGGACTGGCATGGCTCCTAGTCATTATAAAAACAATGAAATCAAATAGAAAAACTCCGACAGACTACAATTCCCTAAAAAATTAAAGGGTGCTAACATCATCAATCTGACAATCATCCATGTCAATTTATTCAGAGGGAATGCTCAATGTTAAAAACACAACATGTCAAGATCATACAAGAATTTAATGCACCTGTAGAAAAGGTCTTTGCCATCTTGAGTGAACACGAAAACCTAAGCAAAATCTTTGCGCCAGCTAAAGTTACCCGTATAGCTAATGGCGAGGATGCACGTAATGGTGTCGGCTCTGCCCGTAAAATGTCAATTCCACTGTCACCATCATTTGTTGAGACCAATCTGGTCTATCAAGAAAATGAACTGATTGAGTACGCCATTACCAGCGGTATTACACCGATAAAAAACCACCGAGGTGTGATGAAGTTTACTGATCTGGGAAATAATCGTACCCGTTTAGACTACACCATTACTTTCAAGGGTAGACTTCCTTTTATTGGGCCAATCGTTAAAGCAGCCCTGCAAAATGGTGTAAGTCGTGGGTTAAAAAAACTCAAGATTTAAATGATCTTAATTAAACAGGGGTTAATAAACTTAGTCCCTGTTTCTTTTAAAGAATATTTTTTAATTCAATGCCTAGGCTGACTATTGCAACATTTACTGAATAGCTAAACCCCTTTCCTCTCACACCTTAAAACTGATCCTGCATTGCTGTGCGAAATAATAATCCAAAGCCTCCTGATGAAAGCCCTATTACCTTGTTCTTTGATTGATTTACTTGGCTAAAGTAATCAGATCTTATAATTTGAACTGTCATAATTAAAACCATTTTAGATCGAAACACAATATTTCTATAAAGCCAAGTATATAATGAGGGTGCGATCTATAGTTTAACCCTGATATGAAGAATAAATTTTCCAATAGCAATCAAATTGGCGTGGTTTCTACTTTTTCTGAACTTATAAACAGAAATTTTCAAGGAGATATGAATGCCATTTGCTGGTATAGAAATTTGGTTGGCGACTTTAAAGAGATTGTGGCCAAACTTGAGTTAAAAGAAAGCATCACAGAAGTCTCCATTAAAGATCTTTTAGCACTGCAACTTTCAGAAAAAGGCGATTTGGCAAGAAAAATTATCTTGGAGGATATCCAGCTATTAGCTGATTTTGGAGCATCCCCATCTCTTAACTTAATTAAAAGTTATGAACGCGACGAAGAACTCGATTTCATTTCAACAGATGTCTATTCCTATCATGTTGATCGCTCACCTATCGAAACGGATACTTTTCTATGTACCTATCATGGCCCTGCAAGTGAAATCCTGCCCAATGATCAGGTTGAACAGAAAATTTTGATTCCAGAAATCAGGGAAAAACTCAAAAAATTACATGATGGTTCAGAGGCTGAATTTGAAAATTTTCTGGAAGACTATTTTTTTGATCTGCATTATCAACCTAAACCCAATGCACACCCCATAAATTTAGGCTCAGGGCATCTTTGGCGTTTAGCAGTAGATCATCCAACACAAAAAGTCTTGCCCTGTGTTCATAAAGCTCCTACTGAAAAGGAGGATGAACTAAGGCTATTATTAATTTGTTAAATATTTGGTCGATATATAGAAGTTAAACTGGTTGACTCAATGATTATAATAATCTTATTGCCTACCCTATAAACTAAAAATGGCAATATGAGTGGTCAGTATTTAATAGCTTAAACCACGAAATAACAATCAAGTTTTCATACACATTACCCCTACTGACCTTTAAAATAGATACCATTATTTACATATAGCATCCTACCACCATCATTAAACCACTCCTAGAATAAAAACAATAGCCTACTCTAACTCGCTTCAGGTAAAACATTATTAGATTGATCCATTATTACCAGTCTTTCTATATAACTCCATGACTGTTCTATTTGTAGATAGTCCTGACTCATTTTAGCGTAAACCGTCATTCCATCTAAAATATTAATAAACATTGAAGCTAAAACATGGGGTTCGGTCACCTTAACCTTAGTAAATAAATCTTCTGAAAGCTGGCTCAGCCATTGGCGATATTCTTCTATAGGACGGGCCACAGAGGGATATTGCTTTAAGATTTCAACCGTTGCTTTTTGGAACATGCAGCCATTAAAGTCATCCGACTTAAACCAGTCCAGATACCATAAATAAATGGCCTTGATTCTGCCTAAGTAGTCATCCTCTCTTTTTTGGTCTAAAGTCGCTAGGATCTCAGCCTGGATATTCTCATTTCTTCTTTCTAAACAAACCTCTATCAGTTTTTCCTTGGACGGAAAATATTTATAGAAAGTCATTTTTGCCACACCAGACTCAAGAATGATTCGATCCACCCCAACGGAACCATAACTATGAAGATTGAATAGATTTAAAGCCGTTTTAATAATATCTTCTTTTTTTGACATCTTTATTTTCCTTTAAAATTTCTAATATATTTTAATGGCAGAGCTGGAACGAGTCTGGCAGCCATATTTTTTATGTTTCCATATTCACTCCATGCTAATTCAACTCATGCAACAAAACAACTACTATAAAATATCTTGATACTTAAGTAGAAAACATAACTATTAAAATTAATTTAACAAAAATTTAAATTAAATTAATTATTAAATTAAACTACACATAAATATTAACCACATTTAAATTAAAATTAAATTTATTTAGTACTATTAAAAAATTGATTTAAGCAAAAAAAGATTTTATATTCTATCAATCCAAAAAAATTAGCTTCTGGTTATAGCAAGTAGCAAGATGCAAATAAAAGCCAATCTAGAAGCAATCAGGATATAGCAATAATATAAATTAAAAGGATATATATATCATGGCAATAAAATTCGAAAACTTTAATGACCCAAGAAAAAATGCTTTAGACGGAATGAAAAGAAGTATTTCGACTGAAGTCTGGGAAAAAAACATCGCCTTTTTAAATAAGCTAAGAGCTGATATTTCCAGTCATCCCGTGTCTAGGCATCCTGCGATTCAAATGCTTAATGATGGAGTGATTGATAAGGAATCATTACAGAAGATTCATTTGGAATATCGCCATGCCATCGTGCAGGTGTTTACTGATGCCCTACTCATGGCACAATTCCAGACCAGACAGCTTGAACCCCGTCTTAAATCTGGTTCCAAAATGTTTCCCCGTTTCCTGTTGACGTTAAACATTCTGGATGAGTTTGGTTTCCGCCCTGGTTTGGATCAGGATGGTTATTATTCAGGCAACCCTGAATACGCTCACTATCCTTTGTTTGAAGATGTGTTAAATGACTTTGGAATTAGTGAAACTGAGCGTAATGCCTACCAGCCATCCTTAATTGCAGAGAAAGTACGAACATATCTAGAAAATTCATTTAATGACTACAAGGCTGTTGCAGCACTTTTAGCCGTGGCAGAGGAAGAGGTTATTTTGTTTAGTCCAGCTTTACGTCAGGCAACACATGCTGTTGGCTTTGATGTGGATAGTGGCTATTACTATGTTCATGGGGTTTCTCATGATGAAACTGCTGAAGCAGCAGATGATGATCATGAAGATGACTTGTGGTTCGTTCTGGCTCAGGCATGTACTGAAAATGACTATGAACTGATTGCTAAAATAAGTTTTGAATATTGTGATTTATGGCAACAATTCTGGGATAAGCAAATTGCGGATCTTCAATATGAACCATATCAAAAATTAGCCTAACTTAATACGTCCCACTGTGTTTAAGACATAATGGGACATTTTTCAATTCAAAGCCTGAACTGACTGCTGCAAACCTTTCTGAATATCTTTCAATATATTAGTTTAAATAAATAGAAATTTTTTCAGATAAAAAAGCCTGAAATAAAATTTCAGGCTTTTTTAGATATTCTTTATAACTCTAATAAAGGTGGTAATTCTCTTCTTGCAATCCCGTAGGCTTCATCACGATCTACGCCCATTGCATATAGCAATAACTCAGCAATTTCAGTACCTGCATCTCTCCAAGTTTTATGCCCCTCTAATACAAGAAAAATAGATGTCAAAACAGAGCCCGCAATCAAAGACATGATGGAAAGCAGTTGATCCTCACGGAATATATATCGCTTGCTGTCTAAACCAGCCATTACATCTGGCAGTGGTGAATCATGACTTGACCATAAGGCCATTAATGATTTTGAACTGAAAGCAAAACGGCATATAAATCGTCCCCAATCCGACTCTTCATGGGCTCTACGAATATACATACGAACGCCAGTGGCAAGGCGAATCGCCGAATCTGGTTCATCCCCGAGTGTTTTAATAACACGTGCATTCATTTCTTCCGCGAGCTGAGATGCGATGTCTTCAAATAAGGTATCAGGATCTAGCTGATTATTATAAATTGTGCCACGAGCCACACCAGAAGCTGAAGCCAATTCACTGATACTAATATTAGTCGAACCTTTTTCAGCAAAAAGTTTTAAAGCTGTCTTATGAATTCTTTGCTGTGATGAAGATAAACGCACGTTAAGACCCTTTAAACCAAATCATGATATTTGAACAGATGTAGGAATGATTATACAGTTTTTTCTAATCATTAAAACTTCTGGTCAATTTCTTTCGTAACCAACCCCAGTTTTGTTGTTTGTCAGATTCTCGATACTGTTTCAGGTCTAGAATCTGTTTTTCAATCGACTGTGCCACCTGCTCCCGTATATTCCAGATCTCTTGTTCGTTATTTTCCACATGAGCAGTTGGGATTCTTTCCCCAAAACTAAAATAAAAACGTTGTGGCTTAGGAATCGGTAAATAACCTAAACCTGTAGGAATCGGTGGCAATATATCTCCACCTCTTAATTTTTCATTGAGTTTCAATGTATTTAGGAGTTTTTGTGCAGTATTATTTTGCTGAATATCATTGGCATCAATCACAATATCAAAACAGTCATCAGCCCCAACCGAAGCAAAAGGAATAATGTCATAGCCATGTTCTATTGCAAGGCGGGCAAAACCAGTACGCTTTTTCCAGATGAGTTGATATTTTTCACCTTTACGGCGCATGACTTCTCTTGCACCACCAGGAAACACCATGATGGACTGACCACTCGACATCAGTGCATGACAGTTTTCTGGCGTTCCCAGTACCATACCGCCTTTAGTGAGGATGTCTTTCCAGATCGGCACATGAAAGTGCATACGATCACCCAATGAACGCAAATGAACACCATGTTGCTCTCGTAGATGTTCCAGAATAAGAGGAACATCCAACAGACCATACAGTGTATGATTGCCAACAAATAAAGCGGGTTTGGACATATTGAGTTGATCCGAGTTTAAAAACACGGGATTAAAATACCAACGTTCTAAATCACGTCCCCACTTACCGTAGTTTTCTTCTGGGGGTACAAAGTTATCCATCTTATTCTCCTCTTTAAATTAAGATACGTCCTTGTATCTTAAATTTTAGATTTATGTTGTTTTAGCCTGTAACGCAAGGCATGGATAAAATATCAACAGGCCCTACTGTTTGACCCAAGTAAGGCTTTTTTCCCATAGCGCATTGGCTAAATTTATATTTTGAGCAGCATGGGAAGATACTTTCACTTTACAGTCTTCATAATAGAAACCTGTATCGCCAGCAAGCTGTGGCTGGGTGGCACAATGCAGTGTAGTTTTTGCGCCCGCTTCTGGGCTAATCATAAAACGTCCCATAAGCTTGACCAAAGGTTTTGGCAAACTCCGCCATACATTGGTAGACACCACCCCAGGATGTACTGCATAAGTGGTCACGCCTGTGCCATACAAACGGCGACCCAATTCTTTTGCAAACAGAATATTGGCGAGTTTGGCGACCGCATACTCTTTTAAACCACCGAAACTATTGGTGAACTGCAATACAGCATTAAAATCAATTCCCTGAGCATGTCGATGGGCTTTACTTGACACCACCACCACTCGTGCAGGTTTGGACTCAATTAATTTTTCAGTCAATAACTGTGTTAAAAGGAAATGTCCAACATGACAAACTCCAAATGTCAGTTCAAATCCTGAAGTGGTCATGCCTTTCTGACCAGCTAAACCTGCATTGGCAATTAGTAAATGCAATGGTAGATTTCGAGAAAGAAACTGGGCTGCACACTGACGTACAGAATCTAAATCAGCTAAATCCAACTGAATAAATTCTGCTTTTGCTCGTCCAAAACTGAGGCTTTGGATTTCCTGAAGTACAGGTTGAGCTTTTTGTTGAGAGCGACAAGCCAAAAATACGTGGTAACCTTGTAATGCCAATTCTCTTGCAGTGACTGCACCGATTCCTGAGTTTGCACCCGTGATAAATGCCACTTTGCCATTTAATTTAAATTGAGACATGCTGTTATCCTGCCTGTTGCTGTTTTAATAAGTCTAAAGCGACATCAACAATCATATCTTCCTGCCCACCCACCATACGGCGGCGACCCAATTCCACTAAAATATCAACAGTATTTAAGCCATAACGTTTAGAGGCGATTTCGGCGTGACGCAAGAAACTTGAATAGACTCCCGCATAACCGAGTGCCAATGTTTCACGATCCACACGCACAGGTCGATCCTGTAAAGGTCTCACCAGTTCATCAGCAGCATTCATTAAAGTAAATAAATCTGTTCCATGATGCCAACCCAAACGTTCAGCCGCAGCAATAAACACTTCCAATGGTGCATTACCTGCACCTGCGCCCATGCCTGCCAGACTGGCATCAATACGATCACAACCTTCCTCTACTGCCACAATCGAATTGGCAACACCCAAGCTTAAGTTATGGTGGGCATGAATCCCTGTCTGTGTTTCGGGTTTAAGAACATCTTTCATGGCACGGAAGCGGTCACGAATATCCTGCATGGTCATTGCACCGCCTGAATCCACCACATAAATGCATTCTGCACCGTAGGATTCCATTAACTTACCCTGTTGTGCCAATGCCTCAGGTGTGGTCATGTGGCTCATCATCAGGAAGCCCACGGTATCCATGCCCAATTCTCTGGCATATTCGATATGCTGCTTGGAAATGTCAGCTTCGGTACAATGTGTTGCCACACGAACAACTCGAGCACCCGCATTATAAGCTGCCTTGAGGTCGTGAATAGTACCAATCCCTGGCAACAACAAAGTCGCAATTTGGGAATGTGTCAGCACATCAGCGGCGGCTTCAATCCATTCCAGATCAGTATGCGCACCAAAGCCATAGTTAAAGCTTGAGCCTTGCAATCCGTCACCGTGTGCAATTTCGATACTGTCTACTTTTGCTTCATCTAAGGCTTTGGCAATATCCTGTACATTTTGGATGGAGTACTGATGACGTACTGCATGACTGCCATCACGTAAAGTCACATCGGAAATATATAATTTTTTGATCTTATCCATCGCTTAGCCCTCAACCGATGCACGTTGTGATTGGAGTGATGCCGCCATTTTTTCACCTGTTGCCAATGCTGCTGAAGTCATAATATCCAGATTGCCAGCATAGGCAGGTAAATAATGCGCTGCACCCTCAACTTCTAAAAACACACTGGTTTTTAGCCCAGAAAATTTACCTAAGCCTGCAATATTAAGTGGTGCAGATTCAGGAATCACCTCAAACTGGACTTTTTGTTTTAGGCGATAGCCAGCAACATATTTTTGCACCTCAGCCACCATCTGCTCAATCGAGGCTTCAACCGCAGCCTGATCCGCAGCTTCAGACAGCACATACACCGTATCACGCATCAATAATGGTGGTTCGGCTGGATTGAGAACAATAATCGCCTTGCCTTTTGCTGCGCCACCGACTGTTTCCAGTGCCTTTGATGTGGTTTCGGTAAATTCATCAATATTTGCTCGCGTTCCCGGACCTGCCGATTTACTGGAAATAGATGCCACAATTTCAGCATAATGAACTTTGGCAACTTTCGAGACTGCTGCAACCATTGGAATAGTCGCCTGTCCACCACAGGTCACCATATTGACATTGAGCTGGTCAATGTGTTGTTCCAGATTCACCACAGGAACGCAATAAGGACCAATTGCCGCAGGGGTTAAATCCACCATACGGATATTCGGCTTATGTTGTCTTAATAAAGCATCATTTTTAATATGTGCCCCAGCAGAGGTTGCATCAAAAACAATATCAATGTCTTTAAATTCAGGTAAATCAATCAGCCCCTGCACGCCCCGATGGGTAGTGACAACGTCCATTCGTTGAGCACGGGCTAAACCGTCTGATTCAGGGTCGATACCGACCATTGCCGCAATTTCCAGATGTTGCCCGTAACGCAACATTTTGATCATTAAATCACTGCCAATATTGCCACTACCGATAATGGCTGCTTTTATTTTTGGAGTACTCATCACTGCTTCCTATACCAACTGGCAACTGATCGTGCCCAAACTGCCAATACGTGCGCTCACAAGATCACCCGCTTTCACATTCACCATAGGCCCTAATGCACCCGATAAAATGACCTCACCCGCTTTTAAGGAGATACCCCGTTCCGCCATTGTTTTGGCTAACCACCATGCTGCCTTGAGCGGATGCCCTAAACAGGCTGCTCCAGAACCGACGGAACGTATTTCACCATTGACATCAAGCTGCATACCTGTTTCAGCAAAACTCACTGAACCAATCGCTACAGGTTGGCTTCCCAACAGATACAGACCACAAGAAGCATTATCTGCAACGGTATCCTCTAGGGTAATTTTCCAGTCCTGAATGGCACTATCTACAATTTCCAAAGCAGGTACGGCATAGGCTAAGGCAGCCAAAAACTCTCCCCAAGATGGGGCTTGACCTGATAAATCTTTACCGAGAATAAAGGCAATTTCCGCTTCGATTTTAGGCTGCATGAGTTGGCTAACGGGAACGGCATCACCGTCCAGATATTCCATATCATCGAACAAAATCCCAAAATCTGGCTGATCCACACCAAGCTGCTGTTGCACTGCTTTTGAGGTCAGACCGACTTTCTTACCAATAATTCTTGCACCTTGACTGACTTTATATTCAGTGTTGATTTGTGCTACAGCATAGGCTTCGTCCAACCCTGATACTTGATAAGTCTTGGTGATCGGGGCAATCGTTTGTCTAGATTCACGCGCCTCTCTCAGTGCTTCGGCTGCGGCATGTAAATGCGATTGTGTATTTAAGCTCATGCGCTCACCCCACCGATTTCCAATTGCTGCTGTAATTGCTGAATCACCGCATTGATTTCTGCCTGCTTAGCGACAGCAAAGGTAAATCGGTCTGGGCGTAATAATGCGACGGGTTGATTGTGACCTGTTTTACGTAACCAGTTCACCATATTGCCCTCGATATCTTCCACTTCCAGCACATCAGGGTTTAGGTTGGTTGGCGTATGGTTTTGTGGACGTTCCGCATAGGGGTATAGCGTAATCAATTGACAACCCAACTGTTTGAGCAATTGTTTAGAGGTCTGCGACAAGGCTTGACTTGGGTCTACGCCCAGACCAATGAGGGCATAGCCATCCCCTAATAAAGCATCCAGTAAGATTTGTTTGCCATCAAAACCTATGACCTTTGGCTGTGGGGATAGTGTTCCCTCTGGACTAGAGCGATGCTGACGTGGTAAACCAAAATACTGCCCTTTAGTATAAATAGGTTTTGGCTTAAAGCCGCCCTCCTGCCCCCATTCTTTGAGTTTAGGCGTTGCAAGCACACCTTTAATCACGCCATCACGGATTTTTCCGACCACTGGATTGGTCATTGAAACAAGGTCTTTTAATAGCACTGAACCCTGAATCATAGCTTTGGCATGGTCACGGCGTTCACTTTCATAACTATCTAACAGTTTTTCGCCTGCCTGACCATTGAGTACCGCACTAAGTTTCCAACCCAAATTACCTGCATCACGAATACCAGAACTTGCACCTTGTCCCATAAATTGTGGAGTCATATGCGCAGCATCACCTGCCAAAAGTACACGTTTATCTCGCCATTGATTGGCAACCAAAGCATTAAAGGTATAAACCAGTTTACGCTTTACTTCGAAATCATCAGGATTTACGAATTTGGATAACAACATGCGTACCGTTT
Source organism: Acinetobacter thutiue (assembly GCF_030385805.1). Taxonomy (NCBI): domain Bacteria; kingdom Pseudomonadati; phylum Pseudomonadota; class Gammaproteobacteria; order Moraxellales; family Moraxellaceae; genus Acinetobacter; species Acinetobacter thutiue. The sequence continues at coordinate 255,234 of NZ_JAUDZE010000001.1, read as the reverse complement.
CAGGCTGCTCCATATATTCTTTGGTTTGACCTTTTTTCAGCATAAACTCAAAGCGATGGAATCCATCAGGTTGTACACAACTCACAACTGGCAAATCGGGGTCTACCACAAAATTAAAATAAGGTAAGTGACGTAAGCCTTTATTGCGGTCTTTTTGCTTTAAATCCACCACGAGCCACGGCTCTGGGAAGTTTTTTCCTGACATTTCAATGCCAAGTTTGGCACGCACTGTACTGCGTCCACCATCTGAACCGACCAAGTAACGAGCAGTGACTTGCTGAATATCGCTATCACCCTGTGCTTCGGTTTTGACATCAGACTCATCACTAAAACGATAAATTTGTGTGGCTTGATGAATCACAGTGACACTATTTTCATCCTGATTAAAATTAATCAGTTCACGTCCACGCAAAATTTTAACGTTTGGATATTTGCTTAAAGCATTGGTTAAAGACGTTTCTAAATACGGCTGATAATAGAAATTCACCACCGACCAACCGAATGGACGTTTTAGCGGCTTGTATTGTGCAATCACAGTGCCATCTGGACGTACCAGTTGCACAGGCGTATCCAGTAGCATATCTTTTTGCAGCTCTTCCGCCATATCAATCGACTGGAAAATACGCATACACTCATCATCGGTATAGACCGCACGAGCATTACCATAAAATACAGGTTCACGTTCCAACACCAACACCTGATGTCCACGTTTGCCTAAAATATGTGCCAATACCAATCCAGTTGGTCCTAGTCCTGCAATCACTACATCTACATTTTCTGATGTTGATTTTTTTAATTTCTGACCTGTCATGTTTAGAACCCCTAAAACTAGATGGGAGAATATTCAGGATGAATCACGGTAGAGATTCCCTGCTTTAAATTACCTAAATTGGTAGAGAGCATATAAATTTTGCTCGGATTCTCAGGTTTATGTCCCCATGAACTGATTGCAAAATATTTCGTGGTTTGCCATGTTTTTTCATCGACAACCAACGGTGCCCAACCCAACTCAATCTCAAAACCTGATGGGCTAATCACATAAAAAGACAATTCCTTGTCATTTGGATGCTGCCCAATCTCATGCGCCATTTCATAGCCAAGCTGTTTACAACGCTGAAAGGCATTGGATAAATCATCTAAAGACGCACCCTGTAAATTCATGTGCTGTACTTTGCTGCGAATCGGGTCAAGATTAACTTCTCGTGTGGTGGCAATTGCAACGGAATGATGACGCTCATTCAAACGCAGGAAAGTAATATCCAGCGTCACGCCACTGATGACTTGCTCAATATAATCACTGACACGGGCATCAAAAATTTCCTGCCAGAAACGCTGCATTTTTACAGGCTTGCGAGAGGTAATCGCCACATGCCCCATACCCCCAGCACCTGTGACAAAACCACTCGACAACATATTCAGGGGTTCATCACTCAGCTTGGCTTCAACAAACAGCTCGATATTCTGTCTTTTCGGCCCAACAATGCGCCAAAACTGTTTAACACCTCGCTGCTCTGCCTCAGCCTGCGTACTTTTTTCAACGGCAATATCACGTTCAGCCAAGCGTCCAAGAATAATATCTAGGGTGTTTTGATCTTTAACCTGCCAACCCAATGCGACAAAATCTTCTGATTTTCCTTTTTGCACCATCAAGCGTTTGGCATGATTGTCCATACGAAAGCTGAGTTCATTAATTAACTTTTCATCTGCATTAAAATGCAGTCCCAGCCCTTGTTGCAGAAAAGTTTTCCATTCTTGTAATTTATTGGATTCAATCACCGCATAACCCATGCGTACTGAACCAAAAATATCCTGATCTACTGTGGTGCTATTCATATGCTCACCTTTTCAAACATTGCTCTGTCTGGCAAAGAAATTTAGACTCAACTGGTTAAATTCGTCCGCTCTTTCCCACTGCACCCAGTGGCCTGTATTGGCAAATAAATACACATCACAATTCGGCATGATTTTCTGTAAAGTCAGTGCGCCACTTGGACGATTAACCAAATCATTCGCTCCCCAAACCACCAAAGTCGGGACTTTGCATTTTTTCAGTCGGGAATCACGAGTGAAGTCCATGCGAATCGCCCCTTTTAATCCCGTAGGTCGTCTTAATGGCGGTGCTGCAACAACCTCTGGATCAAGACTGGCTTGGAAACGTTCACGAATCACGCTTTCTGGAACCTGACTGCCATCGAATACGAGGTATTCACGGATAAAGGTTCTCAGCTTGTCCATACTTGGACCTTTGCCACCGTAGTAATTTAATAGGCAGTTCAGACCTTTAGTTGGTAAGCCTTTGGTGGTATTGATACCGCCAGGTCCCATAAGCACCAGACTGGCAACTCGGTGTGGTTGTTCTAACGCCATGCGTAAACCACATGCGCCACCAAGCGAATTGCCAATGATGTGGACTTGCTTAATTTTTAGCGCATCCAGTAAACCCAGCATGGCATCCGCCAAATCACCAAATGGATCATCACGGTTTACGCCTTTTGAAGACTGACCATAACCCTGCATATCAGGAATCAGCACACGATATTTTTTTGCCAATGCGTCAATATTTTTAGAGTAATTCGATAAGCCAGAAGCACCTGGCCCACCGCCATGCAACATCAGGATCGGAAAGCCCTCACCTTGTTCACTTAAGAAAATCTGTCTTTGACCAAATTTAACCACTTGGGATGTCAATGTATGAGCGTTTGTCATGTTGTCTTTCTCAAATACTTGTTACAGTTAATTTGAACATTATTGTTCAAATTAGTCAATATTTGTTCATATTATTAAAAACTATAGATTTCAAAGGGATATATTTTTTATAAAAAAATATTCAAATAGAGCATGGCAAAATATAAATTTTACAAATAAATTGCATTTTGAACAGTTTTGTTTAATATTTTATATTCATGTAAATTTCAAGGATGTTATCGTGACTGGATCACTTAAATCAAAATTAATATATATTGCACTGCTCAGCCCTGCTTCTTTAAGCCATGCATCTGGTATTTTTATCGATACACAGACTGCGGCTGGAGTTGGCTATGCTTTCGCAGGCTCATCAGCACTTGCCCAAAATGCCAGTGTGGTTGCCTATAACCCTGCCGCCATGATGGGCTTAAGTTCAGGCCATTATGTATCAGGCTCAGTTTCCTATGTGGAAGCCAAGACTGAGTTTAAGGGAGAAAATAATTCATCCATTTCACCCATCGTTCCAATAGGTCGTGTAGAAGCCAGTATTGATCGAAAATTTGCTATTCCAAGTGCTCAATATGTGTATCGCAGTGAGCAACCATTTGCTGTGGGGATGAGTGTGTCTCCACTTTATGGCAATAAAGGCGAATGGGATGAGGATTTTGTTGGGCGTTATAAAGGATTAAAAACCGACGTCACTGGGGTGAATGTAAATACCTCATTGGCTTATGAGATTAATCCTCAAGTCATGATTGGGTTGGGACTTAATTATCTCGATTTTGATGCCACCCTCACCAGAAAAGCAGCTCCCCTGATCAATACCAATCCACCCGCTTATCTGGGCGATGCTCAAGGTGAATTGAAAGGTGATGGACATGGCTGGGCAGGAAATATTGGGTTATTTTTAAGACCTACAGACAATCTGGATTTAGGTTTGACCTATCGTTCTGAAACAAGCCTAAAACTGTATGGCGCACTGACCGTCACCACACCAGTTGCAACGATCAACAATCCTGCAACAGTAGAAATTAAGATGCCGCAGAGTGCGAGTGTGGCAGGCGCCTATCGTTTGACCCCAAAATTGACAGGTCTTGCAGAATTCACTTGGTATGATTGGTCAGTCTTGCCAGAATTCAGTGCCATCAATCCTGAGACTAATGCGGTTGTCTATGAGGAAAAACTCAATTTTAAAGATGGTTTAAGATCGAGTATTGGTGCGCTCTATCAAATCACCCCTGCGACACAGCTTCGCTTCGGTATGGCTTATGATAAATCCGTAGTTGAGTCATCCTCTGATCGAACAGTTCGTTTTCCAGATACCGACCGAATCTGGCTTTCTTTGGGTGCAGGCTTTCAAGTGACGCAAAACCTAAGTATGGATGTGGGTTATTCACATATCTTTGCCAATGAGGCAAGCATAGAAAGTCCAACAGTGGTGGCAGGTAAGCCAACGATGCAAATCCTAAAAGGGTCTTTTGACACAAAAGGCGATATCGTTTCACTGCAATTAAATTATAAATTTTAATAACATAAACCCGCATAAAATGATGCGGGTTTTCTCTTTATCAATTCAATCCTAGTCCATTCTCATCCAGACCTGCGTTCGGCCTAATGCGGACGTGCCGATATAGCCACGTAAATTAATTCTTGTGACACTGGCATTGGTTTTAATTCTGCCCTTATACACATTGCCACTCATCGGATCAATGATATGACCATCATTATATTCATCAGCTTTGTTCATATTTTTCTTAAAACCATACAGGATTTTCATCCCTTTCAATGGCGTGTCTTTTAATTCACCTTTACATCGAAAACACTTATCTGTAAAAGCTGTAGCGTGACCAGGCAAAGGATAGACCTCCTCAATTTTGCCCTCATAACTCCCATCATTATTTTGGTAAATGTTGACCTTAGCCCTTGCGTAGCCACTCTTGTCATCAATTGCTTTCCACATGCCCGTAATATCTTGCGCCCATGTCGATGCTATAAAAAAATTGCATAGAAAAACCTGCATAAAAATGATACCAATTGATTTCATAAACTTTTTCCTTGTCATTAGAATTGCCTTTAAAAAAATTATGTTATTTAGCAATTAAAATAATACAAAATTATTAAACACAATTGTTCAATTTTAATCACTATTGATCTAATATAAGCATATTGAAATTTGTTGTCTAGAAATACTAGCGACCAAGCAAAAAATTTAAGGCTCTTTTTGAGGATCAATTATGACCAACACAATATTTCAGCAAGGAAGAATTGACGTACATCATCACATTGTTCCTCCAGTTTTTAGAGAAGCCATGCTCAACAAAGGCATTGATAAAGTTGCTGGTGCACCATTGCCTGTCTGGACACCCGCTCAATCCATTGACATTATGGATCAGATCGGTACAGAAACCGCGATTGTCTCCTTATCCGCACCAGGTGTTTATTTTGGAGATGTACAGGAAGCATGTAGCTTGGCACGTCAATGCAATGAATATACAGCGGAAATGCGACAAGACTATCCAAACAGATTTGGTTTCTTTGCTGTGCTGCCGATGCCATTAACGGCTGAAGCCTGCAAAGAGGCCATCTATGCTTTAGAAGTGCTTAAAGCGGATGGGATTGTGTTATTGGGAAGTACCAATGGTATTTTTCTTGGAGACAGTCGTTTTGAAGAACTCATGTTTGAGCTTAACAAACGTAAAGCCATTGTGTTTATTCATCCAAATTTGCATCAGACCAGTGAAAATTTAGGTCTCAGCACACCTGGATTTATTCTTGAATTTTTACCCGATACCACACGTGCAGCGGTCAATCTAATTACCTCTGGCGTGATGGAGCGCTATCCAGATATCCAGTTTATTCTCGCGCATGCAGGAGGTTTCCTACCTTATGTTGCATGGCGAGTCTCACTAGGTAACCTAATGACTGAAATGAATAAAAATGCACCTCAAGGCATCATGGCCTATATCAAGCGTTTTTATTTTGATACCGCTTTATCGCCATCACCTTACGCCATGTCAGCATTAAAAGAACTGGTGGGCACAGACAGAATTTTATTTGGTAGCGATTTTCCATTTGCACCTGCGCCTGTATCGCATATGCAAGTTAAGACACTTGGAGAACTGAGTATTTTTAATGAAGCTGATCATTATAAAATTCAGAGAGCGAATGCGCTCAGCCTGTTCCCTCAATACCAAAAAGCCAATGAAGAAGCCAGTCCACGCCCAATTTATCAACAGGAATCTTTTGGCAATAAATTTAAACGCTGGATGACCCAGCCAATTATTGCCATCGCGGAAAAGAAACGTTCAAAATAAGATTGGGGCATTTATTATGGCTTTACATATTGTTCATTTTATTGATTCTCAACACAAAAAACGTTGGGGGCTCATTCAGAATGATGAAATTATGTGCTTTCAGCATGACTTTGCAAGCACTCAGGCAATCATTGAATATGGCATTCCACAACTGGCAAAATTGGCAACTGAAAGTAAGGAAAAATACTCACTTAATGAGATTGAATTACTGAGTCCAATTACCCATCCATCGCAAATACTCTGTCAGGGTGCCAATTACCGCCAGCATATGCTTGATTCAGGCATCAATCCTGATACCCAGTCATTTAATATGTTTTTTACCAAATCATTGGCATCACTTCATGGACCAACAGGATGGATTGAAAAACCAAGTCATGTTGAGTTATTGGATTATGAAATTGAATTGACACTGGTATTAGGCAAAAAAACGCAAGGCTGTGTCAGCGTTACCACAGCAAACCTACATGAATATATTGCAGGGATCTGTATTGGCAATGATGTTTCAGCCCGTGACATCCAGATTCCGCAAATGCAGTTTTATAAAGGCAAAAGCTACCGTACTTTCTGCCCGCTTGGTCCTGTTTTGTGTTTAATGAATAAGGAGGAAATGCATTATCTAAATAAGTTACAACTGCGTCTAAAAGTCAATGGTGAACTCCGTCAGCAAGATTCGACCGAGAATCTGGTGTTTAAGCCTGCTGAAACATTGACTGAATTCTCCCAGATTACCAATTTTGAAGTGGGTGATGTGCTCATGACAGGCACACCATCAGGCTGTGCATTGGGATTACCCTCTGCCACGCTGATTAAAATGACGGGTCTTTTACCTGAAAAATTGAAATGGCAATTGTTTAAGAAAAGCCAATCTAGACGCTCCCAATATCTCAAAATTGGCGACCAAGTCGAATCTCATATTTTTAGTGCTGATGGCAAAATCAATTTAGGCTATCAAAAACACACCGTTTGTTAAGTAGAGAATTCATTGTTATGAAAAAATATTTGTTTTTATGTTTACTGGTATCTTACTCCATTAATTCCTTTGCTTCAGATCAACTCAATGGGACTGTATGGCAAACCATGGATGATGAAACCAATCAACCTCGAGCTTTGGTAAGATTTAGTGAAGATAAAAATGGTGCACTCTCAGCGACCATCGAAAAAATTCTGGTTGCAAGTGAAGCCAATCAATGTAGCAAGTGTGAGGGTCCTTACAAGAACAAGTCATTGAACGGACTGGCGATTGTTAAAAATTTAAAAAGCTCAGGTCAGAACAAATATGGTAATGGATCAATTTTAGATCCTAAAACAGGTAAAACTTATAGCTTTAATGCGACATTATCACCTGATGGTAAAAAGCTTAGTGGACGTGGTTATATCGGTATTTCTGCGCTTGGCAGAAGTCAGACTTGGTATCGGATTAAATAAGATAAAAATGAATGGGGCTTAGGAAGTTAAGCATATTAAAAAATAAGGCAACTTCCTTATATAAAAGATAAAAGCAAAAAATAGACACTATTTCCGTTCCAGAATCACAGAGGCAAAACTCAGGCAGATCATTCGCTTTTTTGCCATAGATTTTAGTCAACTGGTAGAATTTTATACTTGGGAATATCAAATTCCCAAGAGTTCTCTAGAGTTTTTCCACATCGTATAAATCCAAAGTTTGATGAGGGATAGGTTGAGAGGTAAGCATATAGATAAAAAATAAGCCCTTGCAATAACAAGGGCTTATTTAGATATTTGGCGGAAGCGGTGTCAGTCACATTAAGAAATCAAATTATTGATTAATAAATATAAAAATATTTAAATTTAGTTTTTTACTACTATTTTTACTACAAAAAATTCCACCAACTCGTTTGTTCAATACTTGTTCATTATAAACTAAATTGCTGTGAATAGCCTGATAACTACCCATTAATCATCACCCTCAGCTTGCTCATCATCAATCAACTCAAATTTTCTTAATTCATTGGATACTAAAGTTTGCAGTTGATCTTTAGGTAATAGTAGTTGGTACTCAGCCACCCCGATAGGCTTACCTACATCTTGCAAAGCAATTTCCACATCTAAATGATCTTTATCGGCACAAAGAATAATACCGATAGACTGATTCTCGTTTTCAGATTTTTCTAACCGATCAAGCAGTGATAGATATAGGTTCATTTTACCAACATATTCTGCTTTAAAACTTCCTATCTTGAGTTCAATCGCAACAAGGCTTCGTAAGCCACGATGAAAGAACAGCATATCGACAAAATATTCTTTACCGTTATATTCCAGTCGGTGCTGATTACCAATAAAGGTAAATCCCTTACCAAGTTCCAGTATGAAATATTTAATTTTTTCAATCAAACGTCTCTCTAATTCCAGCTCTTTGATAGGCTCAGTAATTCCTAGAAATCCAAGATTATACTGGTCTTGGAATATCTCATTGGCATAGCCTGCATGAGTTGCGGGAAGCGTGTTATTAAAATTGTTCGATTTTAACTGGGTCTGTGTTTGACCATACATATCCATTTTTATAGCATTAAGCAATAAATCCCTTGACCAACTTTTTTCAATGGTTTGTTGCATATACCAATGGCGGACTTCTTTATCCTTAATTTTTTCCATCAATAAGATATTGTGTCCCCACGGCAATTTTGCAACAGCCTGTTGCAAAATTGAAGTTTCTGGATACTCCAAAGCAAAACGTAACATATAACCTAAATTTCGTTCTGAAAAACCTTTTAGGCTTGTAAATTCATGTTGTAAATCTGCCGCTAGTCGTGGAATAACCTTTGCCGACCAACCCTCCTGCTGTTGGCGTTCAGCAATCATTTTTCCTGTTTGCCAGTAAAGCAATATCATTTCAGCATTTACAGCAAGAGCTGCTCGTAACCGTGTTTGTTGTATTACATTTTTTATATCAGCGAATAATGACTGGTATTTTTCGATTGCTATTTCATTGCTCATAAAAGAACCTAATCAGATCAGCATCTATCTTGGTAAATTTGGCATAACAACTTGATTCATTGCTTTATCCATGACGACATGAAAGCATAGCATAAGTTGAACCAAAGGCTTTTTACTGCTGCTTAATTTACAACCAAAGCAACATTTTCAAAAACTATCTGTAAGACTTGGTATAAATATTCCACAGCAATCACTTTTATAGAGTCCAAAGAGTGTTTTGGCTGATTCACTTTGGGGACAACGATAATCTTGAATCCATTCTTTTGTGCTTCCTTTATACGTTCCTGTGCATTGGGTACAGACCGAATCTCACCAGACAAGCCTACTTCACCAAACACTGCCATATCATGAGGCAAGGGTTGGTTTTTCAAGCTGGATACACAAGCCAGCAAAACTGCTAAATCTGACGCTGTTTCTGTAATTTTCAATCCGCCCACAATATTGACATAGACATTATGTTTAAGAATATCTACTTTGGCTTGTTCTTTCATAATGGTCAGCAGCAGCGACAGGCGATTATGCTCCAGACCTAAAATAAGCTGTCTAGGTGCAGTTTCTGTTTCACTCACCAAAGCCTGTACTTCAACTAAAAATGGTCGTACACCATTTCGACTGACCATGACAACAGAACCAGCAACTGCCTCACCATAGCGATCCAAGAAAATTGTTGCTGGGTTGATGACTTCCTTTAGCCCCTGATCTGTCATGTCAAATACACTTAGCTCATTCACCGCACCAAAACGGTTTTTAACCACCCTGAGCATTCGATACTGTAAGTCGCTTTGTCCCTCAAAATGCAAGACACAATCAACCATATGTTCAAGTACTTTTGGCCCTGCCAATTCTTTCTCTTTGGTGACATGCCCAACAATCAGTAAAGATATTCCTGTATGCTTGGCAAATCGGGTTAAAATTGAAGCTGATTCTTTAATTTGCGACACATTTCCTGAAGCCGCAGGAATAGACTCTGTATATAAGGTTTGAATAGAGTCCAAAATCACCATAGAGGTTTTTTGTTCCGTTAATATTTCGCAAATACGCTCTACCTTTGTTTCTGCCATGACATCAAGTTTGTCCAGTGGCAGACCCAATCGTTTAGCTCGCATGGCAACTTGTGACAGTGACTCCTCCCCAGTGATATATAAAACGGATTGATTTTCTGCAATATGGGTTGCTGTTTGTAAAAGTAAAGTTGATTTGCCAATGCCAGGGTCACCACCAATTAACACCACTGATCCAGTGACCAGCCCACCGCCTAATACACGATCAAACTCATCAATACCTGTTGAACACCTAAGTTCCTGATTCATCTTCACCATATTTAATTTGGTAATATGATGTTGTTGTCCTGCATAGCCAGAATGACTTAAACCTGCTGTAGCTCGATGTTGAGCCTTTCGTTCAACTATTGTTTTACTGATACTATTGAATGCTCCACATTGAAGACACTCTCCAATCCAAATATCCTCCTCCTTGCCACATTCACGGCATACATAAACTGTAATTTTAGCCATAGTAAAACCTCTATTTTTCAATCGCCAAAAGCACCCTATCAAGTTGAATTTCCAATCTCAAGTAAGGCAGTGAAATAAGGGGAATTGGTTGAGAATAGAGGGAAAAAATATTTTTATTTAAGCTTTATAGAATAGTTTTTAAGCTGAATTTTCAGATAAAATTACATTAAAAATGATCTAATCTTTTAATGATTAAAATTAATAGAACAAGTAAATCTTAGCCCAATGCCTGTAATCGTTTGAATGTATTTAGGCTCAGTTGCAACATCACCAATTTTATCTCTTAACTTTTTAACTAAAATCCGTAAGTAATGAGTATCTTCAACATGGGTATTGCCCCATAGCTCTACAATAAGCTGTTTTTGTGTGATAATTTTCCCCTGATAACGTATCAATAAAGCAAGAAGCTGAAATTCTTTTTTGCTTAAGGACAACTCTATACCATTTAATTTGACTAAATGTTCAGCTACATCAATGTATAAATAACCATCATCAAAAATAATATGCTGTTCAACCTTAACAGGTTTATCCCGAAACAATACCCGAATCCGTGCAGCCAACTCCTGAATACTAAAAGGTTTGGTGACATAGTCATTTGCACCTGCGTCAAGTAGCATCACTTTCTGCTGTTCATCAGGTCGGGCAGACAAGACGATAACAGGTGCATCCGACCACTGTCGCAATTCAAGTAATACTTCTTTGCCATCCATATCAGGTAAGCCTAAGTCCAAGATCACCAAATCTGCCCCTTGTGTTGCTAGCACTTCCAATCCTTTGAGACCATTTTCAGCAAGCAAAAGATGATAACCTTGTGTACGTAAGGCAATATCCAGAAATTTACGAATCTGGGGTTCATCATCAATAATCAGAATCGAACCTTGTACAACATGATGCAACATGAACTATTCCGATAGATTCAATGGTAAACGTATTCTAATTAAAGTACCGTAATTTTGAAATGCAGGTAAGGCCTGTATCTCCCCCATATGTGCCCCAATAATTGCCTTAACAATTGATAGCCCCAAGCCTGTGCCTGTTTTACCCCGATCACCACGCTGCATGGTATAGAACATATTAAAAATCTGCTCCCGTTCCTGTTCAGGAATCCCGATGCCCTCATCAATAATATCAATTTGGATAAAGTTTCCATCCTGCACTGCCGTAATCTGCACGGGCGTATTGTCAGGTGAAAATTTAGCAGCATTTTCTAGTACATTAAAGATTGCCTGTTCAACCAATGCAGGATGCACATAGAGTTGTGGCAAGTTTGCAGCAATATGTTTTTGAATTTTGACATCGGGTTGATAGCGAATCAAACGCTCTGTGGCAGATTGAATCAGGGTATCTACCTCAATCCAGTCTCGTGCTAAAGTGAGTCCCTGATGCCCTAATCGGGTCATATCCAATAAGTTCTGGATATAGCGATCAAGGCGTTCACCCTCAATGTGAATGGTGTCCAATAACTCATTCTGGTCATGTTTAGACATATGTTCAGCATAATACTTTAAGCTGTCTGCCGAACCAATAATGGCAGCCAAAGGTGAACGTAAATCATGCGAAACCGAAGATAATAAGGCGGAACGTAACTTTTCAGTTTCTCCCACTACCCTGGCATCTTCCAGTTCCGTTGCCAGTTGGATACGGGAAGCTGTCTGGGCAATATCTTCAATCATTAATTCAATTAAACGTTGTTGTTCAAATGAAATTATGTTTTGGCTGGCTGGAAATTTGATGCCAATCACGCCATGTTGCTTGGCTAAAATTAACGGATTAAACCACCAGTCTGACTGAGTTAAGGTATTGGTAAAGCGTCCACAAGGTTGTAAATTTTTCTGTGTCCAGTCTGCCGCAATCTGCTCTTTTTCATTCAATGCAACATTTAAGGTTGTGTATCTTTCCCCTATCTTTAACCAGACTTGAGCATTGAGTACAGTTTCCAGATGTTGTTTTGCCACATGCACCACTTGGGACAAATCAACACAGGGCGATAATTTACGTTCCAGTTCCAGAAGTTGAATGGATACGGAGTTTGCAGATTTTAGACTGACCACCTGAGCTTTTAACAGGCTTGCCAAACGCCCAACCAATAATGCAGATACCAAAAATATCACAATGGTAATCACACCATTTTTTGCATTAATTTCAAAACTAAAACGTGGGCTAATAAAGAAGTAGTTATACAGGACAAAACACACCAATACACTGATAAATGTCATCAGCATTTGTGTTCTAATTGCAACCAGCATGACAGTAATAATAAAAATAAGTGCCAAATCATTATAGCCAATGAACTGGTCGCTTACTGTGGCAATGATCAATCCTAAACAGACAATCATGCTGCTTTCCAACCATTGCCGTAACTGGGAATTAAACCCAAGTTTATTGTGATGGGATGGCGAGGCAATATCCTTATTTTTCAGACTGGAGGGCTGAACCAGTGTAATTTCAAAGGGATGAGGTTGTGCCAGCAACTTATCAGTAATGGATTGATTTAATAAATTTTTCCACCTTGTTTTTTGGGGCTGATAGCAAATCAGGATATTGGATGCCCCATAATCATAAGCTGCCTGAATAATGCTTTCTGCCACATGGTCATTGTAGAATAGATAAGTTTCTGCACCCAGTTTACGGGCAAGTTGAAAGGCTTTATTGACCGTTAAAATTCGTTGCTGTTTCTGCCGACTTTTTTGAACTGAAATCACACTCCACAGTGCGTTACGCCGTTCTGCAATACGATGGGCTCGGCGTACCAAATCCTCTGAAAATTCTGAACCATCAATCACCAGCATTAAATGGTTTTGTACAGGAATGACCTGTCCCTGTGCGATAAACTTTTCCCGATAATTTAAATCGACTTGCCCTGCAACGGTTTGAATGGCAAGGTCACGCAAGGCAATCAAATTGACAGGTTTAAAAAATCCATCCAGTGCATGAACGGTTTGTTCAGGCATATAGATTTTGCCCTGTTTCATCCGTTCCAGTAATTCAGGCACTGGTAAATCAACCAGACGCACATCTTTCAGGCGTTTAAAAATCAGGTCAGGGACGGTTTCACTGACCCGAACGCCTGTAATCTGATACACCACATCATTCAGGCTTTCCAGATGTTGAATGTTCAGGGTGCTATAGACATCAATCCCTGCATCCAAGATTTCATTTACATCCTGCCAGCGATATTCATGCCGACTGTTGGGTACATTACGGTGAGCGAGTTCATCGACCAGCACAATTTCAGGTTTGAGGCTGAGAATCTGGTCTAGATCCATTTCCTCAAGGTTACGATTTTGATACTGGATGTGTTTACGGGACAGTACCTGTAAACCTTCAACCAGTTGTTCTGTTTCGATACGCCCATGCGTTTCCACAATCCCAACCACGACATGATGACCTTGCCTGACCAGTTCATGCGCTCGGCTTAACATGGCATAGGTTTTACCTACACCTGGCGCTGCGCCCAAAAACAGGGTTAAACGCCCTGATTGTTCTCGCTGGCTATGAGCCAGCCACGCATCTGCTTTGCTATTACGGTCAATGGTTATCAATCGGGTTCTCTCATGTTCAGCATTAAAGCGGGCGTTGTAATTGGTCTAAAGCCAGATTCAGTTGCAGTACATTGACTCTCTCTTGTCCAAACAAGCCAAATTGTTTAGGTTGAATGTGCTGTTTGACGACATTCTCGACCTGCTGTTCAGTAAGCTGACGGTGTTGTGCCACCCGCTTTAGCTGTAATAATGCACTTTGTGGGGAAATGTCGGGGTCAATTCCACTACCAGAAGCCGTCAGCATCTCGTTGGGTACATCCTGTGGATTAATACCATTTTCATGAGCAAACTCTGTCCTACGTTCAGTGATCTGTTGTTGCAAATCGGGATTGCTCACCGCCAGATTACTACCACCAACACTTTGTGGGTTATAACTCACCGCACTAGGTCTGGGATGAAAATATTGCTGACCTGTAAATGGTTGAGCCACCAAAGCTGAACCCACCATTTTGCCTTGATGTTCAATCAGGCTGCCATTGGCTTGCTCTGGGAAAATAATTTGGGCAATTGACACATTCACCGCACAATATAAAACACCACCCAGCATAAATCCAACCATCACCAACCCGATGCTTTGACGTAAAACAGGCTGTTTCTCATTCGATATTGCTGCAAGTTGTTGTTGCATATTCATGGCATTTACCTCTTATTCTAGAAAAAACGGGATATCAAGACATCAATCAACTTGATGACAATGAATGGAAACACCACACCACCCACACCATAAACCAGCATATTGCGTCTCAGTAGTTGTAATGCACTGGCAGGCTTAAACTGAACACCACGTAATGCCAATGGAATTAACATTGGAATAATCAAGGCATTAAAGATTAAGGCTGAAACAATGGCACTGCTTGGATTATCCAGATGCAGAATGTTTAAGATATTGAGTTGAGGAATAGCGACTGCGAATAAGGCAGGTAAAATCACAAAATATTTTGAGACATCATTTGCCAGTGAGAATGTGGTTAATGCACCTCGTGTAATCAATTGCTGTTTGCCGATTTCAACCACATCCAGCAGTTTGGTTGGGTCAGAATCCAAGTCCACCATATTGCCTGCTTCTTTAGCTGCCTGTGTTCCAGAGTTCATTGCCAAGCCAATATCCGCCTGAGCCAATGCAGGAGCATCATTGGTTCCATCGCCAACCATTGCCACCAGTCGTCCCATTGCCTGTTCATTACGAATACAGGCGAGTTTATCTTCTGGTCTGGCTTCTGCAATATAATCGTCCACGCCTGCTTCAGCAGCAATCGCAGCAGCCGTCAAAGGATTATCTCCTGTGACCATAATGGTTTTAATGCCCATTTGCCGTAATAAGGCAAAGCGTTCTTTAATGCCTTGTTTAATCACATCCGAAAGTTCAATCACACCTAAAATATTGTGATTGGATGCTACCACTAAAGGTGTTGCCCCTTTGGAAGCAACCTGTTCCACTCTGATTTTTAGTTCGATATTGTCCTGAATATTCTGCTGGGTGAATTTAAGGATGGCATCAACAGCTCCTTTACGAATTTTTTGTCCCGTTGCTAAATCTACACCTGATAAACGTGTGGCTGCACTAAACTGGATAAATTCTGCATCTTGAGGCTCACTGATACTTTCTCCAAGTTCCTTGCCTAGACTGACCACCGATTTACCTTCGGGGGTTGGATCAGCAAAAGAAGTTAGCATGGCAGCTTGACGTAATTCGCTTGGGGTAATACCTACCAATGGATAAAATGCAGTTGCCTGACGGTCTCCATAGGTAATCGTGCCTGTTTTATCCAGTAACAGCACATCTATATCCCCTGCAACCTCAACCGCTTTACCTGATTTTGCTAAGACATTGGATTTTAAGGCACGGTTCATTCCTGCAATCCCAATCGCAGGCAAAAGACCACCAATCGTAGTTGGAATCAGGCACACCAGTAAAGCAAGCTGTAACACGATACTGATTTTGACACCGACAATTCCCCCAATGAATGGCAGTGTAATCACCACCACAATAAAGGTCATCGTCATCACATTCAGTAAAATTCCCAAAGCAATTTCATTTGGCGTTTTCTGACGATTTGCACCCTCAACCAAAGCAATCATGCGGTCTAAAAAGCTATGACCAGCTTCATTACTGACCTCAATAATGATGCTATCCGATAAGACTTTTGTACCCCCAATTACACCTGAACGGTCAGTATTGGCTTCACGTAATACAGGGGCAGATTCTCCTGTCACTGCCGATTCATTGATGGTGGCAAAACCCTGAATGATTTCACCATCCGCAGGAATTAACTCACCTGCATGAACAATGACTAAATCACCTTTCTTTAACTCATTGGCTGAAACACGTACCGCTTGGGCATTTAAATCAGCAAGGCGATTAGCAAACAGATTCTCTCTTGCCTGACGCAAGGATGAGGCTTGTCCTCGACCTTTGGCTTCTGCCACAGCTTCGGCATAATTGGCAAATAACACGGTAATCAACAAAATAAGGCTTAATGTCAGTCCCAACCCTAAACTGGCTTGTCCCATTAAGGTTGCCACAAAGGTTAAGACTGTACCCACCCAGACACATGCCATGACAGGATTCTTAAACGCATGTTGTGGTAGCAGTTTATAAAACGTCTGTTGCACTATTTCCTGATTAAGGATGTCCATCTTACTTGCATTTAATGTTTTCATTTGACTGCTCCACCGTTAAAACTGTACTGATACATAATCAGCAATTGGTCCAAGAACCAACACAGGCATAAATTGCAACAAGGTCAGAATCAGTACGATACCCACCAAAGTTAAGGCAAATGTCAGTGATTCAATCTGTAAAGAGCCTTTATTTTCAGAACCTTGTACCTTGCTGGCTAAACTGACAGCAATCAGCACAGGAATAATCAGGATGCTGTAACGACCCGCAAGCAAGGCAATACTTGTGCTTAGATTCCACCAAACGGTGTTATCTGCAAGTCCCTCAAAACCTGAACCATTGTTGGCAAAGGCAGACACATATTCATAAAAGACCTGACTAATCGCATGAAATGATGGATTGGAATTGCCTGTTAAATTTGGCATTGCTAATGTAATTGCGGTTAGAGTCAGTAACATCACAGGCTGTAATACAATCACAACCGCCAACAGTTTGATTTCGGTGACTTCAATTTTGCGTCCGAAGACTTCAGGTGTTCGCCCTGTCATCAGACCAGCGATAAAGACTGCAATAAATAAGTAGATAAAGAATTGAGATAAACCACAGCCAATCCCCCCCCAGATGGCATTCATCAGCATATTACATAGCTCAACCAAACCTGTGAGTGGCGAGGCTGAGTCGTGCATCATATTGACTGAACCATTATTAACCTGCGTGGTTAAAGTTCCCCATAATGCGGATGCCTCTGTACCAAAACGCAATTCCTTCCCCTCCATCAAGGCAGGATTAACACTTAATGAAGCTTTTTCTGTCCAAAATGCCAGTGATGTGGAAATTAATGACATCAGCATCATCGTGCCAAAGACCATCAACATTAATTTCTTACGATTGACCAATTTTCCAATCATAAAAATCACAGCCATTGGAATCAATAAAATGGCAATCATTTCAAGAAGATTGGAAAGTGGTGTTGGATTTTCTAAAGGCACAGTACTATTTGGACCATACCAACCACCACCATTACTGCCCAGTTGCTTGATGGCAACCATTGGCGCAACTGGACCAAGTGGAATCTGTTGCGAGCTAAATTCTGCATGTTGTTCTACGGTTTGTACGCTTGGTCCACTGGATAAAGTGGATGGCACACCCTGACTGGTCAGCAATAGTGACCAAACCATTGCCAATGGAATCATAAAACGGAATAACGGACGAATGATGTCCTGCCAATAGTTGCCTAAATTAACCTCATTCCAGTTGCGTTTAATACTATTGGTTAACTTTTCCTGTAAGAACAATGCTCTTAACATTGCCACCACAAGGGCGAGACCAATCAGGGGCGAAATAAACTGCATACCTGTAATCACAGTCATCTGGGCAAAATAAGATAACTGGGCTTGACCAGAATAATGCTGCTGGTTGGTATTGGTTAAAAATGAAATGGCGGTATGTAAAGCCAAATCCCATTTCATATTGGGGATATGGTCAGGATTGAGGGGTAGCCAAGCCTGTGTCATTAAAATGACGACACTGATTGCAAGCAAAGCAATATTACTGATTAAAAAAGCGAACATATACTGTCGCCAATTCATACCAGCATTTTTAACACCCATCACTGCATAAAGCGGTTTCTCTATCCAGTTAAACAGGATGTCAGATTTCATTGGTGTTGCCTGCATTACTTTTGCAAGATATCCACCAAGTGGATATGCCAACACTAAGGAAAATAAAAATACAAAAATAAATTCCCACATTGCAAATGCCATTTAAAAATAGATCAGCATGAGTATGGAAATTGACAGCGTAAATTATCTATATTGAAAAAAACGGCAGACGTAAATTTTGCATAAAATCACTGCTTCAATAATTGTTCTATTTCACTTTTTGAATAGCCTCGTTCCTTGAGAATCTGGATAATCAATTTTTGTATTTCTGGCGATACAACCGCATACTGCTCAACCAATCTCTCTGTTTGAAAACCGTCCAAGAGACCTTTTTGGTTAAGCAATATGTTGTGCAAACGATTACTTTCAGCAGCAGACCTAAAGAAACCCATGAATTTTCCTGTGTATAGAACAATCTCCTAGAAAGATATTTTAATAATCTGGAAATTTAAGGGCGTAAATTTCGTATAAATTTTTGCTCTTGGAACAGGAAAAATTTTTTTAATTTTAGAAAACCACCTTGTTACAACCTTGATTATTCTTAGTAATCATCAGACCACTCTATCATCTGGCATCACTCAAATTTCCATAAAGATAGTCTATTTATTCAACCAGTATCATCACAAAAACATATCTCTTCTTAATTGATTTATTTATCTAAAAAAACTATCATTCCCTTGCTGACCCACATGGTCAGTCGGTTTTGACAGACCGATTTAGCTAAGCGCACAACGATACATGTTGTATGTGTTTCTTGTGCGTACCTTTCTCTGCACACCGTTAGGGTGGAACGGGAGAGGGACGCGCTTGCGCGTGCTGATTCTTAGCTATCAGTCTGTCAACCCGCTCTCGTTCTGCCACCATCATTTGACAGTGATATGGCAGGATTTCTTTATTAGCTAAGGAGTCAGCCATGACAAATCTATTCTCACCCCCACTCATTCCCCCAAAACATTTAATGTCGATTTAGCCATTTTCATTGGCTTAATTTGTTGAGCTATTCAGCCTGAATATTTTTAGGATACCCCAGCGTATCAAGGGTTGCTTTCGCCTGTTTTTTCTATGGCTTACCTCACGCTGAATAAAACAACAATAATCATTTCAAAGAATTAAATGACGGGGGTCATTATGAAAACTTATTTAACAGTCCTATCTATACTCTTCCTTACTGGGGTGATCTCAGGCTGTGCCAGCAAATCTGAACGTGAATTTGTTAAGGGCTGCAAAATGGGCGGTGCTGATAGCTCTACCTGTGAATGTGTCTATGAAAAAATTGAAGATAAATATGGCGCAGATCGACTGGAAGAAAAATTTTATATCATTAGCCAAACAGCCGAATTTCAAGATGAAATTGTACGATATGGCATGCAATGTATGAAGGAGTAAGCCATGCGAGCAATTGCAGGAATTATCGTCGTCATCATTGCCATTGCATTTCTAGGCTTACCTTTTATTGGATTTATGATTTTACTGGGGCTGTTCATGCTACTGGTGAACTTTGCAACTGGGGGAGATAAATCATGAAAGAAAACATTAAGGCATGGGTAATCGGTGGTTATTTCATTATTGGCTTCTTTTTTACGGTTTACCAGAACTTCTGGGGTCAATACAGCTACAAATCATTCGCTTATCACATTGGTCGAGGCATCGTCTGGCCTGCGGTTATGTTCCCATCTGTAGGCAAATTTATTGGTGGCGTTTTAATACTGGTCATTATTGGCGCACTAGTATTGCGTTCCAAATAATTTAAACATTTATATTCAAGGAAAGACTCATGAAAAAACTCATCATTGCTGCTTTATTCACAGCGTCTACAAGCTCTGCCTTTGCGATTGACCACATGCTCATCAATGGTAAAAAGGTTACGATGGATGATACACGTAACACTTTAACCCAAAAACTGGGCAAACCCTCTTCAAGTGGCAAGGGGTATAACGAATGGAAATTTGGTAGCACCCAGGTTTATGCAGCTTATGGTCAGTACGGTTTGCAAAAGCTAAGTGCGATGACCACAGGTAATACTTCCAGTTTAGTTGCTGTTGTCAATGACAAACGCATTCAACTCAAAAAAGACACCTTTAATAATGTGAAAACAAAACTCAAGCGTGGCTGTACTGATATTCAGGAACTGCGGTATGCAGACCAATATACTTTCTCGACTCGGATTGGAGCAGAGGGTGAATATAATGCGGTCTTTGAAGCCGAGGGAAAAACTGATCCTGTCTACAGTATTACATTCACCTATGAAGATGCTGAATACAATCAGGGCTGTAATTATTGATTAATAGCACTCAAGTTATTTCCTATTTGATTATTCAGGCTAAGCAGAATCAATCGCTTGTTATCATCAATAGGAAATAACACCACAACCATCATCAGGACTGCTGTGCACCACTACAAGAAGATGTAATATTAGGCTTAAATTTGCGATTAACACTTTGCCTGTCCTATTATTCATAAACAGATATAGTAACTTTAGCTTGGTATGATTTCTTGGTTACAGTAAGACTATGATAAATATAATTTTGGAATTGTAAAGCTTTAGGAATAGACTATCAAAATGAATGATTTCTTAACAGTTTTGGCACCCCTTTCATCTTGGTTAGTCATGCTTCACTTAGGTGCTCAAACCATTAATCATTCTTTGCCCCAAAAACAAAAAATCAGCTATCCTTTTGTATTACCTCAATATCTAATCCCTTTAATTCTAATCTTTCTTTTTTCATATTTAGGTTTTATCTCCGTCAATGAAAGTTTTGGTTTAACCATTTGTATCCTTTCTGGCATTGGAACCTCAGCAGTACCGTGAGCACTTAGGGATGGAGCCTCAGCCAGTACTGTAACTCATCGGATGGCTTTATTGTCATTTACAGCAATAGAATAGAGTGGCATTAGGTACTTTCATCAACTTTCTTACATTGATGCTTTAAAAGTTAAAGTAGGGATGGTTACAAAGGTCAAGGATGGTTTTGCGGTAATGTTTAATGGGCATTCATATTGGTTGCCTAAAACATCATCTGTAAAATTTACGATTTTGGACCCAAATTTAAATATTAACTAGCATTATCTTGATGTTTTTAATATGCATTAAATAAAAGGGAGTGTAACCTATTTAATGCTATTGAAATTTGTAAATAGAATTGAACATAGGATAATTTGCATGACCAGCCATGTGCAACAGGATGAAATTCCACATAGAGCCTCTGTCTTGGAGGTATTTTTTGCTTTTTTGAAACTAGGATTGACCTCTTTTGGCGGACCTATTGCTCATCTTGGCTATTTCCATACGGAGTTTGTTGAACGTCGCAAGTGGCTTAGTGACCATGCTTATGCAGATTTAGTTGGGTTATGCCAATTTCTTCCAGGTCCAGCAAGTAGTCAAGTTGGAATTGCACTAGGATTGTCACGTGCTGGTTATTGGGGGGCTATTGCTGCATGGCTTGGTTTTACTTTGCCATCAGCAATAGCTTTAATTTGTTTTGCATTAGGCTTATCTCAACTGAATGGTGTTTTAAGTACAGGGGGCTTACATGGTCTGAAAGTTGTAGCGGTTGCTATAGTAGCTCAAGCCTTATGGCAAATGGGAAAAAGTCTTTGTCCAGATCGACTACGAATTAGCATGGCTATAGTAGCGGCTGTTACCATTAGCTTGTTTTCAATTGCTTTGGGGCAAATTGTTGTTATTATTGGTGGTGCTTGCTTAGGTATAATATTTTTAAAAAAAGTTCCATCTTTACCAGCAACAACAATACCAACGAAAGTCAGTTGGTGGATGGGAATATTGGCCTTAACATTATTTTTTGCTCTTTTACTTATCTTACCTCTATTAGCATCAATCACTCAGAACCATCTGATTATGTTCATTGACAGTTTTTATAGAGCTGGTGCGTTAGTATTTGGTGGGGGGCATGTGGTACTACCACTTTTGCAGGCATCTGTAGTTGGAGAGGGTTGGGTTACTAATGATACATTTCTAGCAGGTTATGGCGCAGCTCAGGCCGTCCCTGGCCCCTTATTTACTTTTGCAGCATATCTTGGAGCTATTGCTCAACCAGAACCTAACGGTTGGTTGGGTGGATTCATTGCCTTGGTGGTGATTTTTTTACCAGCATTTCTACTTGTATTGGGAGTATTGCCTTTCTGGCAAAAAATACGTCATTTCCCTATTGCACAACGTGCGATGATGGGGGCAAATGCTGCCGTAGTAGGAATACTGTTAGCTGCTTTTTATAATCCAGTTTGGACAAGTGCAATTTTAAAACCACTTGATTTTGCTTTGGCAATAATTGCCTATCTGTTGTTGGTTTTTTGGAAGCTGCCACCTTGGCTTGTTGTATTACTGAGTGCGGTGGGAGGGATTGTTATAGTACAATTCTAATAAGATAAAAAGATTAAAGAGCTGAGCGGAATCAAAAGATAGAAAAAGAGATTGATTAGTACTTTAATCCAAATGGATTTAAATAGAGTGAAACCTAAATCATTTGGATTAGATATGATTTGAGATATTTTCCATCAACTTAATTATATTAGTGGTTTAAAAATAAAAAATGTATAGCTAATGAAGTGAATGATAATGTTACTGTGAAATCTAATGAGCATTTATATTAGTTATCAAGAAACTCAGTAATTAATAAAAAATAACTTAAATGGGAAGCTCAGTTTGTATAACAGATTGAGCTTCTTTTATATAATTTTCAGGAGATTAAATGACTATTCTTAATCGATAAATTGATCAAGATACTTTTCGGCATCCAATGCTGCCATACAACCCGAACCAGCCGAGGTAATCGCTTGACGATAAATACTGTCTGCCACATCACCCGCAGCAAATACACCCTCAATAGATGTAGCCGTTGCATTACCCGCAGTTCCACTTTTGACTTGGATATAGCCATCACGTAGGTTCAATTGACTTTCAAACATTCCAGTATTGGGTTTATGTCCAATCGCAACAAACAAGCCTTGCACTTGAACATCTTGGATACTTGCATCTTGAGTAGATTTAATACGAACCGCCGTTACACCTGTGTTGTCACCCAAAACTTCATCGACTTGATGGTTCCAGATAATGCTGATTTTGCCCTCTTTCTCTTTGGCAAAAAGATGGTCTTGCAAAATCTTTTCAGAACGTAGGCTGTTACGACGGTGAACCAAGGTTACATGTGCTGCAATATTTGAAAGATATAAAGCTTCTTCAACCGCAGTGTTACCACCACCAACCACCATAACATCTTGGTTTTTATAGAAGAAACCATCACAAGTTGCACAAGCACTCACACCTTGCCCCATGAAAGCTGCCTCAGACTCAAGACCTAGATATTGAGCCGTTGCACCTGTTGCAATAATCAGTGCATCACAGGTGTATTCACCCATATCACCTTTGAGTATAAATGGACGAGTTTTGAGATCTACTTCATTGATGTGATCATAGACCATTTCTGTACCAAAGCGTTCAGCATGCGCCTGCATACGCTCCATAAGTACAGGACCCGTTAAGCCCTCAACATCACCAACCCAATTATCAACCTCAGTCGTTGTTGTTAATTGCCCTCCTAATTGTAGTCCAGCAATCAATGTCGGTTTCAGGTTGGCACGAGCTGCATATACGGCTGCACTATAACCCGCAGGTCCCGAACCTAAAATAATTAAACGAGAATGTTGATTTTGCATTTAGTTTTCTCCAGCATTCTATAAACTTCGCTGATTAACACGTTTTGATAATTCTTCAGCAGATTCTTTACGCTCAGAATAACGATCAGTTAAATACTGGCTTTGCCCACGTGTCAGTAAAGTAAATTTATAAAGTTCTTCCATCACATCTACGATACGGTCGTAATAAGACGATGCTTTCATTCGCCCATCTTCTTCAAACTCTAAGAATGCCTTTGGAATTGAAGACTGATTCGGAATCGTAATCATCCGCATCCAACGCCCTAAAATACGCATTTGATTAACGCTATTAAAGGACTGCGAACCACCACTGACCTGCATCAATGCCAGTGTTTTTCCTTGAGTGGCACGAATCGCCCCACCTGCCAATGGAATCCAGTCAATCTGTGACTTAAAAATGGAACTCATTGAACCGTGACGTTCAGGTGAACACCACACCATGCCCTCTGACCATGCCAAGAGCTCATGTAGTTCTTTGGCTTTTGGGTGCTCCATATCCGCATCTTCAGGTAAAGGCAAACCTTTAGGATGAAAGATTTTTACCTCAGCACCAAAATGCTCCAAGATACGTCCAGCCTCCATCACCGCCAATCGGCTATATGAACGCTCACGGTTAGAGCCATAGAGCAGCAAAATACGTGGTGGATGATCCAGCTCTTTGGCTTGAACTTTTTCTAAAGTAGGTTGATCAAGCAAATTCATATCAACATTGGGAAGAATCATTACAATTACACCGACTTAAAATACTTTTTTCTGAGCCATAGAGACACACTCACTAAAGCGATCAATACAGGTACTTCAACCAACGGACCAATCACTGTAGTAAATGCCACAGGTGAAGCTAAACCAAAGGTTGCAATTGCGACTGCCAAAGCCAGTTCAAAATTATTCCCAGCAGCAGTGAACGAGATTGCTGTGGTTTTAGGATAATCATTACCCATCCATTTGCTCATAAAGAAGCTAATGAAGAACATCACGATAAAGTAAATCGTCAATGGAATAGCAATACGCAAGACATCCATCGGCAAGCTCACCACATCGTTACCTTTTAGGCTAAACATCGCCACAATCGTAAACAATAAAGCCAACAAACTCAGTGGGCTGATCTTAGGCAAGAATACATTTTGATACCAATCCAAACCCTTAGCTCTCACTAGAGTAAATCGGGTCATAAAGCCAAGGAAAAACGGAATCCCCAAGTAAACCAATACTGCATGGGTAATCGTCCAAAAATCGACATTAATCACCTGCCCTGCAACGCCGAAATATGGCGGCAAGAAAGTGAGGAACAACCAAGCATAGCTACTAAAAAACAAAATCTGGAAAATACTATTGAATGCCACCAATGCCGCAACATATTGGTTATCACCACAGGCTAAACCATTCCAGACCAAGACCATTGCAATACAACGAGCTAAACCGATCAGGATTAAGCCTGTCATGTACTCTGGATAGCTATGCAAAAAAATAATGGCTAATGCAAACATCAGTATTGGTGCAATCACCCAATTCTGTACCAAAGACAAAGTTAAGGTTTTTTTATCTTTGAATACCTGTGGCAAAGCGGCATAGTCCACTTTGGCTAAGGGTGGATACATCATCAGAATCAAACCAATCGCAATTGGAATATTGACAGAATCCACACTCATTTTGTCTAAAGTAACGGAAGCTTGCGGAAAGAACACACCTATCGCAATCCCCAACCCCATCGCAATGAAAATCCATAGGGTGAGGTTACGATCTAAAAATGACAGTCTTTGTTGAGCCATGATGTTCTCATTCAATATCTGAGATGTGATTGATTGCAGCAATCAATTCAGGGCGTGTCATATTTGCTGTATCCAGTGCAAATAACGCATCTAAACGACGGTTAATGTGGTCTACAGTGACTTGGAACGCCTGTAATTTTTCTTCTTTCGGTAAGTCTAAGTGTGAGGGATCAGCCAAACCCCAATGTGCCTTGATTGCACCACCCAAATAAAGCGGACACGCTTCTTGCGCTGCTGAATCACAGACTGTAATCACCACATCAGGTTGATATTGTTCACAATCATCAATGGTTTTACTCCACAAACCATCCGTTGAAAGACCAAGATTTTCTAAAGTTTCAATCGTTAATGGATGCACCTGTCCAGATGGCTTACTGCCTGCACTGTACGCTTTCCAGTTTTCAGGGGCACGACTGTTAAACAGTACTTCGGACAAAATGCTACGGCAGCTATTTCCAGTACACAAAAAAAGAAATTTCATAATCTATTACTCACAATAACTATTTATAGGAAACGTGTTGGTATCGACAACAACTTGACTTGATGATGCTTTTTGTAAAGTGTCTAGAATTTCAAAACACCAAGCTGGTAGTTGTGGGTTAATGCTGTAGTACACCCATTGGCTTTGTCGTCTGTCCTGCAACAGCCCTGAAGAACGTAATAACGCCAGATGCCGAGAAATTTTGGGCTGACTCAGTTGCAGCTTCTCAGTCAAATCACAGACACAGAGTTCTTTATGCTCAGCGACTAAAGTCACGATATTGAGTCGAGTTTCATCTGATAAGCATTTAAAAAAATTAACTTGATCCATCTTTGCTACCTATTTATTCATTTGGATATGCAGATAATCATATACAAAAATTAAATTTTTTAATTCACTCTATGACCATTTTCATCAATCACCTGCTCACCATCCTCTTTAGTGAAAGCACCCTTTTGTGCTAATGGCAGAATATCCAAAACAACCTCTGATGGGCGGCATAAACGAGTGCCTAATTCAGTGACCACGAATGGGCGGTTGATTAAAATAGGATGCTCAAGCATAAAACTGAGTAATTGTTCATCACTCAAATCAGGGCGATCAAGTTCCAAATCACGATAAGGATCAACATTCTGCCGAATCGCCTCTCTGACCGTTAAGTTCGCATCCTGAATCAATTTAATTAATTCGTCATGACTTGGTGGTGTAATGAGGTATTCAATCACTGTTGGCTCAATTCCTGTATTACGAATCAAAGCCAAAGTGTTTCGAGATGTCCCACAAGCAGGGTTGTGATAAATCTTTACATCCAATGAAGCTGTCATCAAACTCAACTCTGTTAATATATTCTTATATCTTTATATACGAATTAACATATATATTCAACTCCATATTTAAACGGCTAAATAGAATTAACTATAAAAATGACACTATGATTTCTCATAGTGTCATTACTCATAAAATAGAATTAATATTTAACAAAATCAAAATTTTGAATGAACTCCATACTTATCAATCATGATCGAACTTGCTTCATTTAAACCACGAACAGTGACATTTATATCATTCTTTTGGAACTTATTAATCACAGAATCAAGCATAGCAACAGATGTTACATCCCAAATATGTGAATGTGTTAAATCAATAATTACGTCTTTGATATCTTCTTTAAAATCAAAACCCTGCATGAATTTTTCTGAAGAGCTAAAGAATATCTGACCATGTAAATCATATAAGCGAGCGTTATCCTCAAAAGAAGCGTTGACTCGAATATCATTTTCTAGTTTATTTGCTAGGAACAGGGCTGATAATAAAACACCTGTTAATACACCCAATGCTAGATTATGTGTTGCTACAACGACTACGACTGTAGCTAACATCACAATATTGCTACTCTTAGGATTTTCTTTAAATGCTGTAAGAGAACTCCATTCAAACGTACTAATAGACACCATGATCATTACAGCAACTAATGCAGCCATTGGGATGACTTTGAGCCAATCGCTAATAAATACAACAAGAATGAGAAGAAAAATACCCGCAGAAAAGGTAGATAAACGAGTCAGCCCTCCCGACTTTACATTGATCATAGATTGACCAATCATTGCACAGCCTGCCATTCCGCCCATAAAACCAGATGCAATATTTGCAATTCCTTGTCCTTTACATTCCTGAAACTTATCACTTGGGGTATCTGTCATCTCATCGACAATCGTGGCTGTCATCATAGATTCAAGTAAACCTACGGCTGCTAATGCGATTGAGTAAGGCAGAATAATGGTCAGTGTTTCAAGGTTCAAAGGAATATCAGGGATTAGGAATACAGGTAGAGTATCGGGTAACGATCCCATGTCTCCTACAGTTCTGACATCGATGCCAAGAAAAATAGCAACAAGCGTAATCACAATAATACAAACAAGCGGTGATGGAAGTAACTTCCCTATTATTGGAAGCAATGGAAATAGATAAATAATTGCCAAACCTAAAGCCACTAAAATGTAAACATGCCATGTCACATTAACCAGCTCTGGAAGTTGAGCCATAAAGATCAAGATGGCTAAAGCATTGACAAAACCCACAACGACTGATTTTGAGACAAATCGCATGAGCTTAGCGAGCTTTAAGTAACCTGCTAAAATTTGGATCACGCCAGTTAAAATCGTTGCTGCAAGTAAATATTGTAATCCGTGCTCTTTAACGAGCGTGACCATAAGTAGTGCCATAGCACCTGTTGCGGCTGAAATCATCGCTGGGCGACCACCCACAAATGAAATCACAACAGCAATACAGAATGAGGCATATAAGCCAATTTTCGGATCAACACCAGCAATAATTGAAAATGCGATTGCTTCTGGAATAAGTGCTAGACCAACGACAAGACCTGCGAGCACATCTCCTCGGATGTTAGAGAACCATTGTTCTCGGACATTGGAAAACATAGAAATAGCCTGTTTGAATATTTTTTGATAAAGGCTAGTGATGTGATATATACAATACACGAGCGACTACACCACATCACTAGACAGTGATGAGTTTCATTTACTAAAAAGATAGGTAAATAAATTATGGTGGAGTGATCGTCATAGAGAAAATAAGGAAAAGTGATATTTGAATTTGAAGAATAACACAAAAATTGATCTAGAGTCCATGACCTCACATGAAGCTAACTTCATGTGAGAATTTTTAGTTCAAAGCCTGCACCGACTGCTGCAACCCTTTCTGAATATCCTGAACATGGTTCAGATCATGTGCTGATTCAGACTGTTGCTGTGGCTTAGACTCATCCGAGTAAAACTCCTCAACAATATCCAGTCCCTCTTCACCACCTACCTCAAAGCTGGCATTGCCATAGCCCTGCCGTGCCACATGATCCAACGCCTCCTGATAAAATCCTGCCACCTTGCTCTGCTCATCCATCTGTTTGGCTGAGCTAATCGCATCTTTCAGGTTTGTGCCATCACGTAAAGTTAAATCCACGTAGTAAATCGGGGTGCGGTAGCTTTGCGTAGTACTTTTACCCCGCAAGGTCAGTTGCAATGGCAGGCATGAAAGCAAGTCACCCGATGCTGCATGGTAGTAACGCAGTCGTGCCGCCAAAGTCCGTATGCTGTTAAAACCTGTGGTTCTAAAGATAAATGTACCAAACTCATCAGATTCATCCAGATTGACATAAAGTCGTCCATAGGGTTTACACAGCCCACCCTGCGCCAGTGGACAGAGATCAGGGGATGGGCATGGATGCTGTTCAATGCCATTTTGTCCAAGCCTCTGACAGGTTTCCCCATTGCCTGAACAGATCAAACGTCCAGTCTGACGGTCAAACAGGCTGTACTCTGCCCGTAGGTTCAATTCAGGATCGTTGAAGATCATCCGTACTGGAATGCTTCTGAGTTTTTGGTTTTGATTCGGTGCTTTGGCACGTAGCTGCTCATCCAGTGGGTGTTTCACCCAGCCATCCTTATTCTGGATCTGGCTGGTAATCGTAAATTGATCATCTTTTTCAGGGACACGCTTGCCATTTTTCTCGACGATCTTGCCAATACTGATACGCCCCAATACAGGTGGGGTAATTGCTAAACCTTTAATCATGGTGATTGTCCTTTATTGCATTTGTTTACGGCTTCCCCAAATCCATTGAATGCACGGTCTCCTACACCATATTTTTAACCCTCCTGAAAAAACGATTTCCAGTCACAGGTCATGGGAGAAAATATTGTGCGAACATAAAAAATGCAAAGCTGCTCCACCGCCATTTCTTCATGGCTGGAGAAAGGGCAAAGGGGCGACTTTGCACAAATTTTAAATTTGGGAAAATGAAATTGTTTAATGTGGTGTGTAATGGTGGTGGTAGATGAGGACAACTATTTATACCGTTGCAGAATAAACATTAAACCGCCTGCTACCTTGACGAGTTTGTGGGTACTGTTGCAATAACTCAGGCTGTGCCTGTAACAATGCCTTTTGATCAAGTACTACACTGTCCTTTGACTTTTTCCATGTCACTGTGCCATTGGAGAAGATGGCTTTCTCGGCATCTTTCATTAATGCCTGAATCCGATGCTTGAGATAGTCATACTTGGTTTGGTGCTGTGCCAGTTGTTTTTCCTCATGCAATAGGTCAGTAAACAGTTGATCAACACCCTCAAGTGTGGAGAAATCAACTGTCTGTAAAGGGATATGCTGTGGGTAAAGTAGTTGCAGGGCTTTAGCTGCCGATTCACTGGCATCGACACTGGGTGGTGTGTCATTTTCCACACAGTTCCAAAATACTCGTTCGGAAGCGATGATTCGGTCAATCACAATTTCATTGCGTTCGACCTTAAATATCTTCGCCTCATGTCCACAGATCAAGGCACATATATGTGCTGCCTGTTTACCTGTCACTGCCAGTTGGTGTTGTACCTGAATAATCACGTATAAAGGCACACCATCACGCCATAGTTTAGTTCCCCACTCCCCTACAGATTTACATTCCAATACCTGCACTTCATCACAACCCACAACAGCATAGTCCAGATTTGCCAGCATAAAGTGTTTGTCAGGATCAGGATGCTGTAACACCGCATTGACCTTACGCACTTTATGACCTGTCTTGTGCTGGTAATAGCTGGCAATCAGGGGTTCAAGCTGATTGCCCCAGTATAAGGGTGAATAACTGTTTTGGGTCGGTTGATCAGGTTGTGTCTGCATCCGTCCTGTCTTGATCATCCATAGTTCCAGCATGCTCATGTGGGGATTAAGTCCACAGGCTGCTGCGGCATCACTACTGCCAATGCCCTGTTTCCTGACCTGTAACCATTGTTCACGGCTCATGCCTTTGGTTTTAGCTAGGCGTTTGGCATGGGAACGATGGGGTTTAGAGGATTGTGGGAGTGATGGTAAATATGCTGTGGCTGAGGATTTACTGGTTTGTGGTTCAACGATATGGTTCATTAGATACTCCATGTCTGTAAAAATTAAAATTGCGGCATAAAAAAAGCCACATCAGGGCGATGTGGCAAAAGGGAGTTTTGGGGTAAAGGGAAACAAAGGATTTAAGCAATAGATATATTACTTAGGCTAATTTGACTGGTTGGTTCTAAATTCAACGCAGGTTAGACCACCATTCTGAGTGCCTGTTCCAGTCCTCGCTGTTTAATCGCTGCACCTGTACCAAACCATGCGGAATCCAGACGGTGATCGGTACTCATGGCTCGACGTTCGTGATCCACAAACTCGGTGATGCTACACAGCAAGCCATAAGCTGTGCCTTTGGCTGAACTGAGTTCTGCACCTCGCCCCTGACCGTTAAACATATCCATGACTTTCGACATGGCTCGTCCATTCGGTTCAGTTTTATTGGTTGCATTGGCTTCATTTGCCACATTACGGTAGAACTGGATAATGCTGTCATCCTGTTCAGCAATACTGAGACTGGTATTGTTAAACACAGCATCAAAATAGGCTGCCGCTTCCTGCTGGGTCACTTTACGCTGGCTCAGTTGTTTCATTTCATACATATGCTCATCCCATGCACGAACTGAAATACCGAGTTGCTGTTTGACCTTTTCTGCATCAAATCGGGTGCTGTGCGGAACTTTCACCACGCCTGCACTGGTATTGCCATTGCGTAAGGCAATTGCCAGCGTGTTGTTACAGACCACACGGATAGAAGTAAATTGTGCAGTCGTGGCAAGCGTACCGTCGCACGCAGTTGCCAGTAGAATGTAGCCATTACTGACATCTTTACCCTTGAGTGCAGTCGTTTGTCCTGTACGTGCCAGAGCCCAGAACTTCTTGCCGCCTTTCAATACGCCTGCGGTTTCCAGTTCAAAGCCTGATTGCTCGGTCAGGTCACGGTAAAACTCCAGAATTTCTTTGGGCTGAACCTCCTGAAATCTTTGGCTGACCACTGATAAAGGTGCATGGGTATCGGAACGATATAAAACACGCTGTTCCTCATACGGCAGAATAATAGATTGTCCCCGATCATTCTTTGCCATGTAACTGACATCGGATGATTCAATCCGCCAGTTCATGCCTGCCTGTTCCGCCCAGACTTCGATTGGCTGATCCTGCGTAAGCTGATTCCCTAGACCATGCCAAGGGGTTTGTCCAACATACGCCATTGTTTCAACTTGATGTGCCATGATGATTTCTCCTGTCCCTAGTTGAAATTGTGCTGACAATTGTTGCAATGGAAATAGCCTGTGGACTGTTGCGGTTGCGATGGCTGAACCAGACTATCCAGCAAGCCACCGACCACTGCACCAGCCAATCCACCGAGTAACGGTGATAATGGTGTAGGCAAACTTTTGGCAATGCTTGCACCAATTCCTGCACCTGCCATAGATGAAAAACTGTTATTGCCTGATGGCTGTGCAGTTGCACGGCTGACATTGGCTGAATAGCAATATGGGCATGTAATATTCATAAGATAGACCTCATTAAATGAAAAAAGGCTTACCAATCGGCAAGCCTATGTTTTTGAATGTAAGGGATGAAACAAACATTCAATCTTCATGTTAATGATATATATCTATGATTTTTTGGGATTATGCCAATTCATTACTATGCAACCATGTAGCCATATCAGGGGAATCAGTGTTCTTCCTGTCGTTGAGCGATTTTAGATTCAATCCACTCATCGATTTCCTGTGACACCCAACCAACTCTCACTTCTGTTAAGCGTATTGGCTTTGGAAAACTGACATCGTAATATTTGGATTTGGGATTCATCAACTCATAAATGGTTGATCGGCTTAATGCGGTAATTTCAATCACTGCTTTGATGTTCAGGATACGGTATTGATATTCAACGAGATTGGTCATGTGGTTACTCCCAGTAATGTAGTTGAGAGGGGTCTTCCTCAATACAAATTGGCGTACCGTATTTTTTTACTGTAACCGATGAGATGAATTGACCATTACAAACATACCCACATGACTCAAACCCAAAAAATGAATATATGAAATAAACATTCATGTTTATAGTGTGTGGCTTTAATTTCTTGGGATCAATATCTATCCAAAGCCACGCATTCCCTTAATTTTCGCTCGTAAATGTTGTTCCTCCTTATCAGCCTTTGCCAAATAGTGAATAGCATTCTCAGCATTTTCTACTTCATCGTCATCATTACGGTGAATCATGCCAATACCCAAAGTACCTTGTCTGAGGTAATTATCCTTGTGGCTTTTACGATTACAGCTAAAGTAACAGCCATCCCCATTGGTAATATCCAGCCACATTTCACCGATCTGTTCAGCATAGTAGCCATCACGCCTGTGGTTTGAACCGTTATAGATAAAAAGAAAATGACAGTGATAGCCTTTATCCCGTCCCTGTTCAATTGCCCATGAATAATCCATTACATGCTTAAAGCATTTCCGACGTTCATGAATACGACGTCGGAATATGTTGAGATCCGCATCGAACTGGTAAATATCCACATCAGCATCATACGGATAACTGACATCCACACGTACCAAGAGCAATTTGCAGTGACGATCCGATAAGCCCTTAAAATTATCTTTCAATGCCTTGAAATTACGTTGGCGTTGTCGCTTATGCCTATTGATAAAACGTTCATGTTCATCCAGCATATCTTCACAGAAGTTTAAAAAATCAGTCCTTGAATGGAATAACGATCTACCTAATCTTGTTCTGTTATGTAAATCCGATGAAAGACTAATCGACATCAAATCAAAGTAGCCTTGTATCATGGGTGAATATTCAAGGTCAGGATCATAAATATCGGTAGCGACTTCCCGATAATCTTCAAGCTCGTATTGAACTTCTTTCCAATGACATTTTCCTGAACAAACATACAACATTAAATCCTCAATCTGAATCAGGGCTTCATTACGGTTCATATCAGTCTCCTATTTGTTGGTTAGAACCATAGGAGAGATGACTCTGTAATTAATTACCCAAGGGTATGATGAATCAGTGATGAAAATTCTTAAATTTCAATTATTAAGTTTTTGGTTAGTAGAGTTTTCATGAATGAATATTTTATAGTTACACTCTTATGATTGTTCGATTTATATACTTTTCAAATAAGAGATTTATTAGATAGATTCTCTATAAGCAATTGATTTATTAGTAATCTATAATAATTAAATTATAATCCTAGCAAAATTTCTAGATCATGAGTATGAAACATGACTAATGACAGAGCTTAGAAAAGCCTTATGTGGCAAGGCTTTGAACCCACTTGATGATATTATTTTTACACTGCAATTTAAGCGAAAATACAGACAAGAGTTACGGCTTTTCTGCCTTTAGAATCTGTGCTGGAATAACATTTTCCTCCTGCTGGGGAAATCTTCCTTTAAGCAGTAAATTCAAGTGTATTTCACTGTCTTTCATTGAAGCTCTTGTTAGAAGACTATAGTTTGCATAATACTCTGCAAGGTTTTTGATAAACCTAGATCGTTGTTTTTTATCTTTATAATTGCATAACAAATAGTCACCTTGACGCCTTCTTCTTTCCTTGAGCAGTGGCAATTCGATTGATTCAAGACTCAGCTTATTGAAGAAGTCATTATAATCAACCGTCAAGGTATCGTCCGTCTGTTTTGCACTCTGCTTCCTTTTTTCGAGTTTACGAATTAATTTCTTTTTGGATGTATCTGTTAGATAGCTTTCCCAAAACTCTTTAACCCTTTGAACGGTATCAATTCCCAACTCTCCTTTACTTCCAGACTCAAAAATCAGGTTAACATCTATAAGAGGTACTGTCAGTGACACATACGTCCCAACATGTGCTACAAGCTGTTTACCGAAGATTTTAGGCTTCCTTTTAATGTCATTTACGAACTCTGTCCATATCTCACTAAACACGGCAATGAGCAAAGCTTCTGGTACATTTTGACTATCAAACTTACAAATCATCTTGAAACGGTAAACATCGACATCCGTCTTAAACTTATAACGTAAATAACTATTTATGGATTTATAGTTTTTTTGCTCATTTACCATTCCTTTTGCTTGCTCTTTAGCAATATCACTTTTATATAATTTTACTTTTAAATCATAAAGATATTTATGTAATCGTCTATAAAAATCTAATGACAAGACTTTATAATTCAAAAGATTAACCACATCTCGATTGCTATGGTGTTCATGCAAAAAGAATCTTAGGGTTGGGCTAAGTGTGCCCTTGAGAATACTGCTCAAATTTTTTGTATTTGCCTGATCCAAGTAATGATCTTGTATCAGAATAATTGCCAACTTTTCAATCAACGATAGATACCGTTTGGGTGATTGAACGATATGCCTAATTTCAGCATCCACCGTACTGATGGGTGAAATATCAGCATGTTTTAAATATTGGATGAACAACTCTAGCTTTTTAAGCCGTTCACTGGTATCCCGATCAAATTTTAAAAAATGCTTTTGTTCATCATAGATGTGACACAGTCCTGCATATTCCTTTTTATTATCGAGTCTGTAGATCGCCTTTTCCCAAAGCCTACCACCAGCAAACTCTCTATACAATGAACTAAGACGAATATCTTCAGCAAGTTCTTCATTGCGTGGAGGTCTGTATTCAGGTTCAGGATTTTTTATTTCATGCAAAAGCCTTGAAACTCGATATCCCACCTCATGAATATCAAACGCTAAATGCTTGAGCCTACCTCGCTCTGGATGAATGAATCGCTTAAAGTGTGTAAATAGGTATAAATACCAATGATTAAAATCTTCCAGTTGTTTCTTGGGTCTGTATCCCAACACATCTGTAACTTGCCTGTGCTTAAAATTAAGTTTGATAAGCTCATTCAAGTTATCTGCTTTTATTTTATAATCTTTGTACTGACTGTAAATATTTGGCTTGTTCAAATCGCTATCGAGAATATACTCAACCTTCTTATCAATGTGTTTCGGGTCGTATTTAAGATCATTTTTCAAGACCAACACGACATGAAAATTAAGGCTTTCATTAATTCCCATGAAAGTATTCACAAAATCAGCATATACATGAAAGTTTGCAACAATATCTGCATAGCTAAACCTTAAAGCTGCCATCACATGTTCAATGGTATCTTGATCCCATGATGAAGAAATCGGTCGCTTCCTAGAAAGATTTGGTGAGATTTTAATCAATAAGTTTAAAACATAAACTTTTTTAGTCTTCTTAAGAATTTTATTAAATACCGTTACAAGCTCAATGTGTCGTTCATTGCATTCCACTAAATCCTGATAAATATTTTTGCGACTCATTTCATATTTGTTACGATATATGGTTATACAGTCAAAAATCCGATTTAAAGGAAGATTAGATCGAGTCCATCTATCACCACTGGTATAGAACTCAGGAAATTGCTCCTTGACCACTCGAATGAACAGGCTTACCTGAATACTGAATAAAGTATCTGCCTGTTCCGCTAATTCAATTAACTCCATATCCAAGCGTAACAAGTTCAAGTAATCAATGATGTCTTCTTGCATATCTTCATCACTATCATGATATGCCGACAGCGTTGAAATTATATTTGCTTCAACTTTACTCAGTCCATATTCGAGATTATCAAGCATGTCTATTGTTTCACAGAAGATACCTCTATGTATTTCTTTGCCAGACTGCCTTAACTCACGTCTGTATTCACTGTACATGCAGACCTTTAGATAGTCGAATACATCTTTATCACTTACTACTAATGTTTGATTAGTTGCCATACTCATATCCATTCAATAATAATGTGCAAAACCTTAAGTAAAAGTATACAGTTATAAATATATCCTGTATTTTCTGCTATCTATACAGAAAAAATACAGGGGCAGCGGTGTCTGGAATGGTTGAAATTAGATATTTTTTATCTACTATTCCAAAGAATAAAATACCACTATTCCTAAAAAAATTAACTTTTAATTAGCTTAAAATTTCCTACTAACTCAATCTTTAAAAACTACTAAGTATTATGGAAATTTAACGGTCAGTGATCCCAGTGCTAAAGATGGGCATAAAAAAACTACACCTGTTACAGTGTGGTTCAGAAGAACATGACAAACTAAGCTAAAGCAGATATGAGAATACTGACCAGCATGACCAGACTAATTAATAACAAATGATGGTTTGGACAATAGAGTGATTTTGGTTCTACCGATTTTTAATTCTGACTTTATGGCAATCAACAGTCTTAGTAGATTCCAGATAGAAAGAAAACATATGCAAAAGATTGTGATCAGAAAGGTAATGAACAGCAAAAGCTATGCAGTAAAGACGAATACTATTTCTTATTTTGAAGTGTGGTGAACAACTTGCAACTTTTAGCAACTGTCCAAAGGCTACCGATTTCGTTCAATTACAATTGATTCAATCAGAATTTTAATGTGGGTTACAATGTGGGACAAAAGTATAGATAAAAAATAAGCCCTTGTAAAAACAAGGGCTTATTTAAATATTTGGCGGAAGCGGTGAGATTCGAACTCACGGAGGACTCACACCCTCGTCGGTTTTCAAGACCGGTGCATTAAACCGCTCTGCCACGCTTCCATGTGCCTAAGAATACAAAGCTTGTTTCCTTTATTCAAGAAAAATTTAACTGCAATGTATTCAAATGCATATTGTTTCATCAATTGTTAAAGTTTAGCCGCCAGTTCAGCACCTTCACGGATCGCACGCTTGGCATCCAGCTCACCTGCTAACTTAGCACCACCAATCACATGATATTTTGCCAGTGTGGTTTCATTTTCACGTGGTACTAAATCTTTTACAGACTCCTGGCCTGCACACACAACAATGGTATCCACACGCAATAACTGGTCATGGCCATTATGCTCAACCCATAGGCCTTCGTCAGTTACAGCCTTGTACTGTACGCCACGCAACATACGCACAGCATGCTTTTTCAACTGTGCACGATGCACCCAGCCCGAGGTTTTACCCAAGCCAATACCCAACGGCGTTGTTTTACGTTGCAATAAATAAATCTGACGTACTGGCATTTCAACTTCTGGACGTTGCGTACCGCCTTCGGAAATATAGTTAGGGTTTGGATCAACGCCCCATTCACGTTGCCATTCTGCCAATGGTTGTGGCTGTGGTTGATGTGGTGGTTTTAGCAAAAACTCTGACACATCAAAACCAATACCACCCGCCCCTATCACAGCAACCTTATGTCCAACCTTAGCGCCTTTTAGCACTTCTGCATAAGACAGGACTTGTGGTGCATCACTACCCTGAATTTTTAGGGCACGTGGCACCACACCTGTTGCAATCACAACCTCATCAAAACCCTCACGTTCCAACTGTTCACGATTGACCTTGGTATTTAAGCGAACATCCACACCTGTCTGCTTTAATTGGACTTTAAAATAACGAATAGTTTCATGGAACTCTTCTTTTCCAGGAACAACTTTCGCTAAATTAAACTGACCACCCACATCATTATTTGCTTCGAATAATGTCACAGCATGCCCACGGCTGGCAGCAACTGTTGCAGCCGACATCCCTGCAACACCACCACCCACAACCGCAACACGTTTTGGTTTCTTGGTTTTGATATAAACCAATTCCGTTTCAAAACATGCCTGTGGGTTAACCAAACAGCTAACACGCTCATTTTTAAAGGCATGATCCAAACACGCCTGATTACATGCGATACAGGTATTAATCTCATCAACACGGTTGGTTGCGGTTTTATTGACCCAATATGGATCAGCAAGGAATGGTCGTGCCATTTGCACCATATCCGCCTGTCCTGAAGCAACAATCTCTTCGGCAACATCTGGCATATTGATACGGTTTGATGCAATGACGGGTACTGAAACATGCTGTTTAACCACAGCAGTATAGTCCACAAATGCAGCTCGTGGGACTGAGGTTACAATGGTTGGGATACGCGCTTCATGCCAACCAATCCCTGTATTTAGAAGTGTGATTCCCGCCTTTTCCAATGCTTTGGCAATAACGATCACCTCCTGCATGGTGTTGCCATCATGCACTAAATCAAGCATGGACAGGCGGAAACAAATAATGAATTTTTCACCGACTTTGGCACGAATCGCCTTGACGATTTCCACGGGAAAACGCATACGGTTTTCAATATCGCCACCCCAACGGTCTGTGCGCTTATTGACATGGTTGCTCAGGAACTGATTGATCAAATAACCCTCAGAACCCATGATTTCCACGCCATCATAGCCTGCCTTTTTTGCCAGGCTTGCACAACGGGCATAATCTTCAATGGTGGCCAAAATCTGGCTATCCGACATTTGACGTGGCTTAAAAGGATTAATGGGTGCCTGTATTGGCGATGAAGAAACCGAAAATGGATGATAACCATAACGACCTGAATGCAGGATTTGCATCAGGATTTTTGCGCCATGCTTATGCACAGCATGTGTGACCAGACGGTGATGAGGAATATCTGCCAGACTGTTCATGGTACCACCTGCAGGTAATAGCCAGCCTTGACGGTTGGGTGAAATCCCACCTGTGATGATTAAGCCAACCCCACCTTTGGCGCGCTCACCAAAATAAGCAGCAAGTTTAGGATAATTAAAAAAACGATCCTCCAAGCCTGA
Source organism: Acinetobacter thutiue (assembly GCF_030385805.1). NCBI lineage: Bacteria > Pseudomonadati > Pseudomonadota > Gammaproteobacteria > Moraxellales > Moraxellaceae > Acinetobacter > Acinetobacter thutiue. Next base: position 215,513 of record NZ_JAUDZE010000001.1, on the reverse strand, counting down.
ATGCATCGATCCCATGACCACACGGTTTTTAATGGTCGTAAATCCGAGATGTAATGGCTTTAAAATATTTGCATAGCTAGTCATGATATTCCTTCTATATTTTTGGCTTTGCAACTTGTTGCATAATACTCTAACTGAATTTTTATGCGTGTTTATGGCTTTTTTTGAGAAAGTGCTGACACTAAAGTCAAAACACTTGTAACAATCATGTTTTCAATCTTAAAAACTAAAAAAACTGAACCCATTAGAGCATAAATTTTCTGGATAGTTTTTCTTTGAAGAAAACAAGCTTAATGAAAAGTGTTACAATGCTTCCGATTTTTGATTCTCCAAGACTACCTGTTCGGGGTCTTTACTCATAAAAGTTAGGACAAGCAATGACTGATAATGCAACTATCTTGCAGCACGTACCTGTAGGCAAAAAAGTTGGGATTGCCTTTTCTGGTGGTCTCGATACTTCAGCAGCTTTATTGTGGATGAAGCAGAAAGGTGCACAACCTTATGCCTATACAGCGAATCTGGGTCAACCTGATGAGGATGACTATGATGCGATTCCAAAGAAAGCTGAACAATACGGCGCAGTCAAAGCTCGATTAATCGATTGTCGTTTACAACTTGCGCTTGAAGGTATTGCTGCAATTCAATGTGGTGCTTTCCACATTAGCACTGGCGGTGTTCCTTATTTCAACACCACACCACTAGGTCGTGCAGTAACAGGTACCATGCTCGTAACTGCAATGAAAGAAGATGATGTCAACATCTGGGGTGATGGTTCGACGTATAAGGGCAACGATATTGAACGTTTCTATCGTTATGGTTTATTGACCAACCCTGCCCTTAAAATCTATAAGCCTTGGTTAGACCAAACCTTTATTGATGAGTTGGGTGGCCGTGCCGAAATGTCGCAGTTCCTGATCGACAATGGCTTTGACTATAAAATGTCAAAAGAAAAAGCCTACTCGACTGACTCAAATATGTTGGGCGCAACGCATGAAGCCAAAGATCTGGAATACCTCAATGCAGGTATTAAAATCGTAGAGCCAATCATGGGCGTTGCATTCTGGAAAGAAGATGTAAAAATTGATGCTGAAGAAGTATCAATCACTTTCGAGGAAGGCTTCCCTGTTGCGTTAAATGGCCAACGTATCGAAGATCCAGTGGAATTCATTCTAGAAGCAAACCGTATCGGCGGTCGTCATGGTTTAGGTATGTCTGACCAGATCGAAAACCGTATCATCGAAGCAAAATCTCGTGGTATTTATGAAGCACCAGGCATGGCATTGTTACACATCGCCTATGAGCGTTTAGTAACGGGTATTCATAACGAAGATACCATTGAGCAATACCGCATTAACGGTTTACGTTTAGGTCGTTTGCTTTACCAAGGTCGCTGGTTCGATTCTCAAGCATTAATGCTTCGCGAAACAGCACAACGTTGGGTGGCTAAAGCGATTACAGGTACTGTGACTTTAGAACTTCGTCGTGGTAATGACTACACCATCATGAACACTGAATCTCCAAACCTCACCTATGAAGCTGAGCGTTTGACCATGGAGAAAGGTGATTCTATGTTTACACCTATGGATCGTATTGGCCAGCTCACCATGCGTAACCTCGACATTACTGATACGCGTGCAAAACTCGGTATCTATACTGAAACGGGTTTGCTTGCTGTAGGTCAAGGTTCAGCGATTCCACAATTGGAAAACAAATCAAAATAAGCGTTTGATCATTTAATTATCTCACCTGAAAAGGCTGAATCAAATATTCAGCCTTTTTATTGACCAAGAAAAAACCAGAACAATAAATCATTCCATTTATAGAACAATATGTCGCAATAAAAGACTATTTATCACTATTATGAATCGATAATATAACAATCAAGCAGAACATAATAACTGGGAGATGAAAGATGAATGCTTATCTACATCGTAGTGAAAACCGTGGTCATGTCAAAGCAGGCTGGTTAGATACCTACCACAGTTTCTCATTTGGTAGCTGGTACAACCCGAAATATATGGGTGTCAGTGCTTTACGCGTGATCAATGATGATACGGTTGCCGCCCATAACGGTTTCGGTACACATCCCCATGACAATATGGAGATCCTGACCTGTGTGCTTGATGGCACCATTTCCCATAAGGACAGCATGGGCAATGAGGGACAAATCAATGCGGGTGAATGGCAGTTGATGAGTGCGGGTACAGGTGTCACCCATAGTGAAATGAACAAGCATGATAAGGCGGTGCATCTATTACAGATCTGGATTCAACCCAATGTACAGGATGCTGAACCGACTTATCAGCAAATTCAGCTGAATCCGAAAGATCACCCAAACCAATGGCATTTGATTGCAGGTGATGAATCCGCACCAATGCTGATCCGTCAAAATGCTGAGGTGAAAACGGCGGTGATTGAGAAAGATCAACACTTGGAGATTACTGCAAAGAAAAAAGTGAACTATGTTCATGTGATTTCTGGTGAAGTGATGATTGCTGATCACCTGGTTAAAGCGGGTGATGCATTATTATTTGATGAGACCGCGACCGTTACTGCATCGCAGGATAGCCAAATGATCTGGTTTGACCTACCTTAATCATCCGTTTAACTCGTACCTCTTTCCATAGGGGTACGAGCTTTTTAATCATTGCTGCTACTATCACAACCACTTGAATCTGAACTAGAGTCATCATTTGAATGACAATGATCAGAATATACTGAATCGTCATTTCTGGATGATTCACATGGGGAAGTATTTGAATAATAATGTGGTGAATGATCAAGAGAGTCTGAAGTGGAATCTGTCCTTTTTGCGAAAAATATAAACAGGACAAAGCCAATTGCTAAAAGTACGATAATCAATATCAGCATCACAATCCCCTGTTGCTAATCCAATTTTTATAGACTATACCTCAAATTCGCTTTAAAAATTATAGGCATTAAAAAAGCCCGATTAACGGGCTTTTCTACAACCTTGAACATTTTTAAAAACGATATGGACCGTTTCGTTCGTTGTTAGCTGTGTATTCGGGTCATCATATCTTTGTTCATTTAGGTAAGATATCTCTTGAATCCTAAAATAGTATATGACTTCCTTATTGTTTAAATTATCATCAATTTAGTAGGTGGTCAAGTGGTTTGAATTGATACTTAATTAGACCTAGAGCACTATTTAGTTCCCCGAAAATACCCCTAAATACCCCGAAACGAAAAAACCGCCTATTGTGGCGGTTTTTAAATTACTAATTTAACAGCTAATCTTGGTAGGTATATCCAGACTCGAACTGGAGACCTCTACGATGTCAACGTAGCGCTCTAACCAACTGAGCTATACACCTAGAATGACAAGCATAATATTCATTTTTCAGCATGTTCACAAGTTTTTTTGGGACTGTTTGAGTGCAATCGTGCAGTCTTTAAGCAACTTTCTGAATTGATGAATATCAGAACCATCCTTTTGTTCTAAAAACACGATTTTTTGATATAACACAATCACTTGTTCAAATGATTGTTGATCCTCAACAAGTAACGACAAACGTTTGATCCAGCTATGGAAAGTTTCAGCAGGATATTTTTGCAAATGTTTCGGTAACTGTTTTTGAAATTTAAAAATGATACGTTGATATTGCTCTTGGCGTCTGCTTTGTCTCCACCAATAAAAACTAACGTAGAGCATTAAAACACCACCTATTCCTAAAATGAGAACCACAGCAGAGCCATAGCTTGAATCCAGCCCCAGTTGAGCCAACCAGTTTTTTTGTTTTTCGGCATCATAACCCACGACTTTGCTTTGCCATTGATAACTTAAGTAATCGCTCCAGATACGCATATTTTTTAATAATTTAAACTGTTGCACACGCCAAGCCTGTGCTTGGTTATCGCCCCAAACTGTTTGATCTGCTGCCAGATAATCCTGCATCCCTGCATCAATTCGTTGTGGGGCAATCATTGCAGTCGGGTCAACTCTTTTCCACTTGCCATTGAGATAAACCTCACTCCAGGCATGTGCATCCAGTTGACGAACCTCCCAACTTTGACCATCAGGTGCAAGTTCCCCCCCCTGATATCCTGTCACCACGCGTGCAGGTATCCCAACATAACGCATCAGCATGACAAAACTGGAGGCATAATGTTCACAAAAACCTTTTCGGCTGGAGAACAGGAATTGATCGATACGATTTCCCCCCAAAGTGCCAGGTGTCAGGGTATAGACAAAGCCATTTTTACGATACCAGGACAGCACTGATTGAATGTATTTTTCAGGTTGCTGCTGACTTTGTTGAAACAACTCATGGGCCAATTGCTGGGCTTTTTTATCACTGCCCTCTTTAAACCTGATATTGAATTCAAGCTGACGTGGTGACAAAGAAACAGCTTCTGTTGATGTTCGTCCCAACCATTGCATTTGAATGGGTTGATTACGTTTAATCAATCGGGTTGGTCGAATACTATCATCCTGATAAAGCTGTAAATAACGTCCCTGAGGAACTGAATATTCCAAACCCATAATCCAATTTGCCTGTTCATCGGCAGGCAAATATTGGTACGACACACTATGCGAGGTAGCTTGTATATTTTTGATCTGCTGATTAAAAAAACTACTGGTCCAAGTGGTTCCATCATATTCATCCAGTACCAACGCTCGCCAATACAGTTCTGACCGACTTGGCAACTGATACATATTCGCGACTACACGAAAAGCCAAAGCCGAGGACTGCGAAAGCTCGGCAATATCCCCAGGTGACATGCGGTCACTGATGCCTGTGGTTGCCCGATCCTTTTGGATTGGAATTGACCACAGAGGAGGCAAACGTGGGAAAAAGATAAACAGTAAAATAAAGAACGGCGTTGCTATACCCACAAACTTAAAAATCTGCTTAATGTCCTGTTTCAATTGGTTTGAGGATATTGTGTTGTTGTTAAATAAGTTGGTCTGAATCCGATACAATCCCATCAGGCACATCACAAATGATGCGAATACAAGTACCGCCATCCAGAATGCCTGACTGTGCAACAGTAAGCTCGCACTGACAAATAAGGCAAAGTTGAACACGATCAGCAGATCACGGGTATTTTTAGCCTCCAGACTTTTGGCAAATAAACAGGTGCTTAAAAAAGCGACACCTGCCTCCACACCCAACAAGGTCTGATAGTTGATGTAAATCAGCCCTAATGATAGCAAGGTAAACAACACCAAAACCAGTTTAGGAAATGGATTGATCCTGTGTTTGCTATATCGCCAGACCAGTGTTAACCAGACAACGCCCCATAACCCACTTAGGCTTACTGGAATAAAGGCGACCTGCCCCATCAAGATACATGCCAGCGCGGCCAAAATACAGAAATAGATTTGTTTGGTCATCGTCAAGCCTGTGCCAGTAAAAGTTTAGCCTTGATGAGCTGTGATTGCCCTTGTCCACTTTCCAGTCTCGCATGTGGCAAAATCACCGCGTAGTCATCACCCAACTGTTCACATTGCTCAATCAAGCCCATCATGAAACTGAGCTTTTCTTCATGTCCCTGTGTTGGAATCTGTTGATAATCAATTTCCAGATGTTGATGGTTGGCCTGGGCTTCAAACATCTTGATAAAAAATCCCTGCCCACGTGCAACCTGCTTCCATGCGACATTTTGATAGGAATCGCCCTGCTGAAATGCCCTCAACTCTTTAAACTCATCCAGACTGTCATTCGCATTTGTGCTCTGATGTTTATGCTCTTTCTGCCAGTCATGGGCTTTGGGTGCAATCCAGACTTTCTGTTTGGGATATAGATAAGTCCAGGCCCGTACCAGTCCTAAAGGATAGGTGGAATAAATTTTCACTGAGCCTACCTCATAGATCCCGCGCTTTTGAGGAAGAATAGGCAATTCTAAAATTTGTTGTGTTTGATCCAAATAAAAAATCTGTTCCTGTTGCTGCCATTGCACCCGCAGATATCGACTGTTATTTGCTGGCTGTTTAAACAGCAGCTTGAGCATTAAAGCCTGTTCAACCTGTCCAATTTCTGGAGTCACAACTTCAATCTGTAAGCCGTGCAACTGTTTGAAAGTCAGGTAAAAACTAATACATAAAATAGCACTGATTAAAAAGCAGAATCCTAAAATCAGGTTATTAGCATAGTTAATCCCAGCAATAAAGGTAATCAGGATCAAAATGAGATATAAAAAACCCTGCTTATAAATGAAAACCAAAACATCTTTCTGCAACAGTATTTTAGTACCCTCTACCTGAAAGCGTTTTGCAATCCAATGCTGTACTCGCTGCCTAAGTCCATTCTGCATAAGCCACTCTCAACTATAAGGTCTCAACTGACTGCAAAAGCTGTTTCACCTCAACCTCTCCCAGACTTAAACGATGGGCAACCACTGCCACAAAAACCGTTTGCACATCATCGGTTGTGACGAAGCTTCGTCCCTCAACCAGTGCATAGGCCTGTGCTGCCGCCTTGAGCGCCAATACGCCACGGGTAGAAAGTCCATGTCGTTGCTTACGGGTTTCAGCCGCTAAATCAAGAATATAATTTAACACTGCATCACTGAGAAAAACCTGTTTTGCCAATTCACGTAAATGCAGAATATCAGCCTGATTAAATACAGCATCCAACTGATGAATCAAAACCTGACGTGAGCTTTGCTGTAGTAGCAATTTTTCCGCCTGACGTGATGGATAACCCAAGGATAAACGCATGAGGAAACGGTCAAGCTGCGACTCAGGCAAGGCATAAGTCCCACTTTGAAACAGCGGATTTTGAGTGGCCAACACCCAGAATGGCTGTGGCAATTCATAATGAATCCCATCCACCGTGACTGCCCCCTCTTCCATTGCCTCAAGCAAGGCACTCTGTGTTTTGGGGCTACAACGGTTAATTTCATCGGCCAGCAAAATCTGGGTAAAAATCGGACCTTTCTTAAACTCAAATAAATGTTCTTTTTGATTAAAGATATTGATCCCGATGACATCACTTGCCAGCATGTCATTAGTGAACTGAATACGCTGGAAATGCAGTCCAGCCAAACGCGCCAGTGCACTGGCCAACGTGGTTTTGCCCAGACCTGGTAAGTCTTCAAACAGTACATGACCTCCTGCCAACAGACAGGTCAGGGCAAGTTTGGTCTGTTGTGGTTTATCCAGAATAAGCTGGTTCACTTCCACTAAAAATTTGTCGATCTTTTGGCTAAAGCTTTGAATATCTTGTTGTAATTCTTGGTTTTGTTGTTTTTTGTCTTGAACCGAAGCTTTTTCCGTGCCCCACATTATACTCTCCCAAAAATAAAACAGTGTATGTCTCAACATACACTGTTTTAGGTTTTTTTCAAAGAAATCAAAAGATTTCTAGCAAGGACATTTCTTCATATTACCGCCTGCTGATGGATAGCGTGAATCAATACAATGACGATAAAATGTCTTGGCATCCATCGGTGTCAAATCAGGATGATGCTTTTGCATGTGCTGTACATAATTTTCATAGTCAGGGACACCGACCATCAAACGAAAACTTTTTTGCAGGTTCTGCCATAAAACCGCAATCCTCGACCAATTTTTGGGCGAAAAAATCAGGTGTTTTTGTGACAGGATCGTGAACTTAATGATCTTTACAATCACAGAACCACCCTGCCGAGCGATCTTAAAATCCATGCCTACTCTCCCTTGATGCTATTCGCAGTCATCGGTGTTTCTGAATAAACTGCGGGTGCCTCATTGACAGTAGGTACAGAACTTTGCAATGCACGGCGTACAATTCCAATTGAGGCAATCACCATCACAATCGCCACAATCATAAAGAAGCCACACAATGCGGCATTGATCTGATTGGACATGACAATCGTCTGCATTTCAGCAACGGTTTTGGCTGGGGCCAGCACCTCACCACGCGCAATCGCATCAGAAAAACGGTTGGCTTGCGCAAGGAAACCAATCTTTGGATTTTCATGGAAAATCTTTTGCCAACCCGCGGTCATTGAGGTAATGAACAGGAAAATTGTTGGGACAATGGTGACCCAAACATATTTCTCTTTTTTCATCTTGAACAAAATGACTGTACCCAAAATCAATGCCATTGAGGCAAGAATCTGGTTACCGATACCGAATAGCGGCCACAATGAGTTAATCCCACCCAGTGGATCAACCACGCCCTGATAAACAAAGAAGCCCCAGCCTGCAACTGCAACAAAGGTTCCAACCAGATTTCCAAAGAATGAACTGGATTGTTTTACCGCTGGCACCACGATGCCGACCGTATCTTGCACCATGAAACGACAGGCACGTGTTCCCGCATCTACCGCAGTGAGGATGAATAAGGCTTCAAACAGAATGGCAAAGTGATACCAGAATGCCATCATGGAACGGCTATTGAAAATTTCAGAGATGATATGTGCCATACCAATCGCAAAGGTTGGCGCGCCACCCGTACGGGAAAGGATTGAACTTTCACCAACTTCCTGAGCAAGCACAGTCAGCATCTCAGGTGTGACGACGAAACCTAGATTACGCACCGCTTCCGCAGCCGTATCCACCGTTGTACCGAGAACGGCCGCTGGTGCATTAATCGCAAAATAAACACCAGGATCAAGCACTGTCGCACAGATCATTGCCATTATCCCAACGCCAGATTCCATCAACATCCCACCATAGCCGATCATGCGGATATTGACTTCATTATCAACCAGTTTTGGGGTTGTTCCAGAAGAAACCAGCGCATGGAAACCTGAAATCGCACCACAGGCAATGGTAATAAATAGGAAAGGGAATAAACTGCCTGCAAATACAGGACCTGTACCATCAATAAAATGGGTCACCGCAGGCATTTTCAGGTCAGGCATGGCAAAGATAATCCCAACAGCCAGACCTGCAATCACACCGATTTTAAGGAAAGTGGATAGATAGTCACGCGGTGCCAACAGCAACCAGACTGGCAAGACAGAGGCAATAAAGCCATAAATGATCAGTGCCCAAGTCAACTGTGTTCCACTGAGAGTGAACAATTGCCCCCAATATGGATCTTTCGCCACATCACCACCAAAGACAATTGCAGCCATCATCAGCACAAAACCGATGATGGATACCTCTGCAATTTTTCCTGGACGTAGGTAACGCATATAAATGCCCATAAACAGGGCAATTGGAATGGTGGCGGCAATACTAAACACACCCCATGGACTATGTGCCAAGGCTTTTACAACAACCAAAGCCAATACCGCAAGGATAATGATCATCACGCCCAATGTGCCGAGCATGACAATGACACCTGCAAAAGTCCCAAGTTCCTGCTTTGCCATTTCTCCCAAGGAACGGCCATCACGCCGTGTTGAAATAAACAGAACCAGAAAATCCTGCACTGCCCCAGCAATCACCACACCCACCAGAAGCCAGATTGTTCCAGGCAAATAACCCATCTGCGCTGCTAGAATTGGTCCCACCAACGGCCCTGCACCCGCAATCGCTGCAAAGTGATGTCCAAATAAAACATATTTATTGGTCGGGACATAGTCCAGACCATCGTTTAAGCGATGCGCTGGTGTTAAGCGTCTGGGATTTAACTCAAATACCTTATTTGCAATAAATAAACTATAGAACCGATATGCAATGCTATAGACACAGACCGCAGCGAGAACCAGCCAGACTGCATTGACATGCTCACCGCGACTCACCGCCAATATCCCAAATGAAATTGCCCCGACTATGGCAACCAAACTCCATAGGAGTTTTGAGGGAAGTGTTGATTTTGCTTGTGTTGTCTCCATTCAAAACCTCTCCAATACATAACTTGTGGTTATTTTGATTTCCCTTTCTCTATTTTCTGTAGAAAAATATCTTTGTCAGTTTATCTTTTATCAAAAATTATTTATCTAATACTTTGGCATAAAAAAAGGGATGATTGTTTAATCATCCCTTAGAAAATCGTATATCTTGCGTAGCAGTGCTACTCATTCACGATTATGCACGCTCTAGGTAGTCACCTGTACGCGTGTCTACACGAACACTTTCTTCTTGCTGTACGAACAATGGAACACGCACCACAGCACCTGTTTCAAGTTTCGCTGGCTTTCCACCACCGCCTGAAGTATCACCACGTACACCTGGATCAGTCTCAACGATTTTAAGCACAACAAAGTTCGGTGGACTCACAGTTAAAGGTACGCCATTGAACAACATGATGGTACATTTTTCATTTGAATCGTCTTTTAACCATTTCGCAGCATCACCCATTGCAGTTTTGTCAGCAGCGATTTGCTCGAAAGATACAGGGTCCATGAAGTTCCACATTTCGCCATCGTTGTAGAGGTAATCCATTTCAACTTCAACAATATCAGCGGCTTCCAAAGAGTCACCTGACTTGAAAGTTTTTTCCAATACCTTACCAGAACGCAGGTTACGCAGTTTCACACGGTTGAACGCCTGACCTTTACCTGGTTTTACATATTCGTTTTCCATGATTGAACATGGGTTGCCATCAAGCATAACCTTGAGGCCTGCTTTAAAATCATTTGTAGAATAATAGGCCATGAAAGGCGCACTCCAAACTTAAAACTCAACTCTATTAATGCTAGACTACACGTACAGGCATAGTCCTCACACTATTTTTAACGTATGGCATGATAAACTATTTACATCAAGAGCAAAACTGGCAATCACAACTGAGTGACCTCATTACTGACCCTCTGGAGCTGTTAAATCTGCTTGAGTTATCCACCGATCAGCTATTATCAGGGGCAATCCTCGCCTCTGAAAAGTTTAAATTGCGTGTCCCGCGTGCATTCGTCGGAAAAATGAGCATTGGCGATCCCCTTGATCCCCTGTTGCTACAAGTCCTCCCCCATCATCTAGAACTTGAGGAACATCCTGAGTTTGTCACCGACCCACTGGGTGAAGAGGCAGCCAACCAGATGGCTGGCGTTCTACATAAATATCAGTCGCGTTTTTTACTGACCTTAACAGGTGCATGTGCAATTCACTGCCGTTACTGCTTTCGCCGTCACTTTCCCTATCAGGAAAATCTACCTAAAAATGATGACTGGCCACATATCAGGCAATATATTGAGCAAAATCCGCTGATCAATGAAGTGATTTTAAGTGGTGGCGATCCACTGACGCTTTCAAATCGAAAAATTTCACTTTGGCTGGAGCGTCTTGCCTCCCTCCCACAGATTAAAATACTGAGAATTCATTCACGTGTTCCCATCGTTATTCCAAACCGTATTGATGAAGAACTGATTTCTATATTAAAAAACAGTAGGCTACGCATTGTAGTAGTGATACACTCAAACCATGCAGCTGAACTGGATGGTTTCACCTGCTCAAAGTTATTACAGTTATCACTCCATCACATAACCGTGCTGAATCAGGCGGTTTTATTAAAAGGTGTGAATGATTCTGCAAAAACTTTGCATGAGTTGAGTTTCCGTTTATTTGAAGCGCGGGTAATGCCCTATTACCTGCATGTTTTGGATAAAGTCAAAGGGGCTCAGCATTTTGATTTAAGGTCTTCAGAGATAGATCAGATATACAGTGATGTATTGGCAAGTTTACCAGGTTACCTGGTTCCGAAACTTGTGAGGGAAATTGCGGGCGAAAAAAATAAAACACCGCTTTTTGGGGTTCAAACGTTCTGAGATTGATAACACAATGATGAATAATGCTTTTTCGGATATATTTCAAATTCCAACTGTCTTGAGACGGGATAAACTAAGCTTTTGCGACACCAATTCAAAAAGCTTGAATGAATGGATTTCCAACCTGTCCATCATGCAGTTGGGAGATACCTCCAAAGCACTATTTGCGGCCCTGTTAGAACTCAGCGAACTTGAATGTTCTGAGACACTGCGTTTCGATCTGGTACAAATTTTACATCCGACAATTGAAAATGTATTGGGTAGCCTGGAAAAGAATTTTTTTAACCAGGGTGTCATCAGTTCAGACCGTAATGAACACATCATTGAACTGGCCATGTTGTTACGCTGCTATTTTGCGGCAATCTATATCAATATTGTGCGCCGTAGTAGTGACCAGCTCGACAATCAAAAATTTTCAATCTTTGCACTGAACCAGAAAAAGAACTTACAAACCGCCAGAACACTGGCAACCTTTCAGGCCTTGCAGCAGCTGACCCAACTGCTCTATCAGCAACATATGCTCTATAGTGAACCTGTTGCAGGACAATGGCTGATTTCCCATCAACTTTATGAGGCTGCACTCACCCATAAATATCATCAGACCAATCTGGAACAGATTCAGGGTGGCAAACCCAACTCTCTCAGCAATATTTCCCAGGCCTATGCCCAACTGATTTTGATGGATATTTTTAATACCAATCAAATTCGCCAGTCTGAAATTCAGGCATTGTTCCAGTGTAGTTTTGACTGGGCAAAAATGGTTCAAATCCTGTCTAAAGAGACTGACCTGACCAAGTATGTGGTGGACACCACCAAGGACCACCCACCAATCTATAATAAAAAGCAAAGCTCAGGTTTTAATCCCAATGTTTTTATCAGCACCAATACCTTGCTGGACCATGTCACGGCGACATTGCATAAAAATGCTGAATATATTTCCAAGAATGAAAAAATTTACCTGACCCCTGCACTCAAGTTCCATGTTCAGACCATTCTTGGAACCACAGCAGAGCGTCGTCATGAACGTTATGAATATTCAGCCCAGTTGCATATCTGTTTTGGTTTGCTGACAGCGCACTTTTATCTTTCCAAGGCGAAGAACTTTTCAGAAACCTTATTACTAGAGCACCATTTCAATTTACAAAACGAATCAAAGTTTATGTCTGCCTGGGATAAAAAGCTTTCTGGAAATAATGAAGAATCGAGCATTCAACGCCTAAGTCGTGAAAGCAAGGCAGTTTACCAATCCGACATACTGGATATCAGTGTTAATGGTTACCGCATTAAATGGTCAGGGGAAGCCCCTAAAAACTTAAGAACAGGTGAATACATTCTGGTCAAGGAAACCTCACATGGACACTGGCGTGGTGGGGTGATTCGCTGGCTTAAGCAGTCAACCGAGAAAAGTCTGGAACTTGGTCTGGAAGTTCTTGCGCAGGAAATCTTCCCATGTGCTGTACGCATTCAGGCCGATCGGCATGTCAGTAACTACCATCCAGCACTTTTATTAAAAAACCAGAATCTGGATGAAACCAAAACAACTTTAATTTTACCTGGTTCACAAATTTTTCGGGAACAACAGGCGATTCATTTAAGATTGGGGAAAGAGGAAGTAAAAGTGTATTTATTAAACGCACAATTAATTACCCAGAGTTTTGTTCAATTTGATTTTGAACTGCTAAATGAAGATGAACAGTCCATTCTTCATAAATTCATGGCACAAAAGAATATGGATACCAATGATCAAGATTTATGGGAAGCATTGAAGTGAGAAATTCTTTACTCTCTAAAAAGTTAAAACGAACTGAAACCCGCTTACTCATTATTGATGACAACCAGTTACGTTATAACCAGATTCTGGAGTTATTCTCCAATCAGGAACATCAGGTTAAGGCAACCTTGCTTGATGACCTCAAAACATTTGAAAAACAGCTGAATCTTCCCTGGGATATGGTTATTTTTGGACGTGCATACGACCTAAAGATTGAACAGACTCTTTCACTGATTCAGGCATCGTCACAGCCTAGCCTGCCTGTACTGTTACTTGAACCAGATGACTACAAAGCTGATCAATATCAGACGTATATCCATAAAGGGATCTATGATGTCCTAAATCTTAAATCACCTGAAAATTTTTATATCAGTATTATTCGGGCCCTGTCATATAGCCGTTTGGTTCAGGCGGAACATCGCCTACTCAGTGAACTGGAAGCGGCACAAACCCAGGCGCAGTCACTGGTTGCAGAAACCCATAAAGCGGTCGCAATTTTGCAGGAAGGCATTCATATTACGGCCAACACCGAATATGCACAGCTTTTTGGGTTCACCAATGCAGATGATTTAATTGGCCTGCCCATTCTGGACGTTTTGCAGCCTCAAGACCTGAGTCAGTTTAAACTGCGTTTTAAGAAAATTTCACAGGGACAGTTCGAACAAGGGCGTTTTGAACTTCGCACCCAAAACCCAAGTGTAAAAAACAGTGCGTTACAGGTTGAGTTCATTCCCTCGGGAAATGAGGATGAAATCCAGCTGAACATCGAATGTGAGTCCACCAGTCAGTCTTCAGCGAATATACCAGCCGTTACTTCCTCTGAAAAAATCTCAGGCCTGAACACAGCCCTGCAACAAATCAACCGACAGCTTGCAAACCACCCAGCCAATGCCAATGCACTGGTTTTATTTAGCCTTAACAGCTGTCCAAACGAAGTATTCCAGACTGACTGGCGTGCCACCAAGGCCTATTTCGCCAACATTGCAGGTTTTATTAAGGAACAGGTCAATGTTCCTGTCTGTCAGGTGGACCATGCGCTTTATGTCGCCCTGTTTCAGGCAGAATCAACCCATGTACTCAACTCACTGCTGATTGGGTTGAATAGCCTGCAAAAACCGCAGTTACTGGTGACTGAGAATTATACATTCCCTCTTCACCTAAAACTGGGCTACAGTGAGCTTGCCCAGCCAATTGCGGATGAAGCCAGTTTTGAACAGATCCTGACCAAGGCATTCTCACTTGGTTTGCCAACCATTGATAGCCCGAAAATTGATGCGGATATTGGTTTAACAACCGAACATATTCCAACCAATGTAGAGCTAAGCCTGTTACAGGAACTCAGGCAAAAACTGGATGCAGGTGATATTCACCTAAAATACCAGCAACTTTATGACAAGCAGGATCAACATACCCATACCTATGAAGTATCGGGTGGTTTTATCCATAACAATCAATGGCAAGATATCACTGACTTGGGTGATTTAAAGGATGACCCTGAATTATCGGTTCAACTGGACCGCTGGATACTGGTTGAGGCATGCAAGCAGTTGCACAACTTCATTACCCAGTACCCTAAAGCGAAATTGATTGTAAACCTCAATCACCATATCTTATTAAATGACAAGAAACTGCCTGAGTTGGTTGCGAAGTTACTTACCATTATTGGCAGTAAACAGGCTCATCCACTGATTCTGCAATTCTCAGAGCAGGCCCTACAGCAGAACCTGTCTCAGGCACAGCCACAAATTGCCTTACTGCGACAACATGGTGCAGAGATTTCCATCCGTGGTTTTGGCGACTCATTGTATAGTGACAGCATACTTCAACAGATTGATACCCAATATCTCAGTTTCCATAGCAAGCTGGCAAAAATGCTGGGGTCTGAAAAAGAGATGGCGGCACTACAGGAAAAGATTCTGCATTTTATTGCCCAAAAACCTGTTGAGATTTTCCTGACTGAACTCAATGACATGAACCAGTTTGCCAATGCATGGAATGTAGAGGCCCGTTTCCTACAGGGTAACTATTTCCAGAAGAAACTGGACCGTTTAACGGACGTGCAAGACCAATAAATTCACATAGGGCGTATTGAATACGCCCTATGTCTAGAAATTATAATCATAAAAAAACGGGCAATATGCCCGTTTTTTGTTTTCTTGATATTAACGTTTGATAGAACGTGACATACCAGAGAAACGTTGCTTAAATTTGTCGATACGGCCGCCAGTGTCAACATTCTTTTGTTTACCAGTATAGAATGGGTGGCAAGCTGAACATACATCAAGGTAAATTGTTTCTTTACCAAGCGCAGAACGAGTTTCGATCACGTTACCACATGAACAGGTCGCAACTAATGTTTGGTATTTAGGGTGAATATCGGCGCGCATGGTCGATGCTCCTATTTAGTAAGAAAGGCTTAAGCTGTTATCGCAATTGATCACTCTCAACATGAGGAAAGCAAAATGTTTGCACATTTGCAGATCAACACCACAACAGACCATTTCTTTTGACTCACCGAGACTCCAGGTCAGAGCAAAGCCAACAAGTGGCGAGCATTATACGCCAATAAATTAAATTTTGCGAACTATTCCTGTCCTGATTTTGACCAGTGATTGGCAATTACCCCACACACCATCAACTGAACTTGGTGGAAAATCATAATTGGCAACACAATCATCCCCAGTGGCTGTCCAATAAACAGGATTTGTGCCATCGGGACACCACTGGCCAGTGTTTTCTTGGAACTACAAAAGAAAATGGTAATTTGATCGGCACGGTTAAAGCCCAGCCATTTGGGCAGATATAAAGCAAGCAACATCACCACAGTCAGCAAAACAGAACATGCAACTGTTAAATAAAGCAACGTCAAGCCACTCACCTGATGCCATAAACCAGCAACCACGGCACTACTAAAAGCACCGTACACCACCATCAAGATGGAACCCTGATCAAAAGCCTTTACCAGACTCGGCAGCTTGAGCATATAAGGAAAAACATAAGGACGTAATAACTGCCCCAGAATGAAAGGAACCAGTAACAATAAGGTGATTTGAATAATCGATTTGGTTGGATCAAAACCATGCTGGCTTTGCCCAAGAATAAAATAGCTGACCAAAATTGGCGTAATAAACATGCCAATGATATTGGAGAAAGATGCGCTACACACTGCCCCAGCAACATTACCCTTTGCCATTGAGGTAAATGCAATGGAGGACTGCACTGTTGATGGCAGGAAGCACATAAACAGGAAACCCCAATACAGCTCCTTGCCTAAAAGAGGTTCCAAAATGGGTTTTGCCAGTAACCCAATGGCTGGGAAAATCACAAAAGTAAAGGCAAATACCAAGGCATGCATTTTCCAGTGCAACATCCCCTCAACCACTGCTTCACGTGAGAGTTTTGCACCATGTAAAAAGAACAGGATAGCAATTGCGACAGTTGTGAGAATATTAAAATAATGTGCAAGCTGACCTGATACCGGAATAAAGGTCGCCAATATCACCATGACAACCAATAATATTGTAAAGCGATCCAGTGCCAATAACTTCAACATAACCCATCCCTACCCATACCAATAAATATAAAGCCCAATATAATGATTGACCGTTTGATCAAATCATCATACTGGGCTATTTAAATAAAGCCAGTGCTTTCAATAAGAAATCTTCGCTTGAATCGAACAGATTTTAGTTATTACGGGCATCCTGATCCTGCTGGATCAACTCGACCTTATAGCCATCTGGATCTTCAACAAAGGCGATGACTGTTACGCCACCTTTCATCGGGCCAGCCTCACGCACCACCTTGCCACCACGTGCCTTGATCTCCTCACATGCCTTATAGGCATCATCAACACCAATCGCAATATGACCATAAGCATTGCCAAGATCATAGCTTGATGTATCCCAGTTATGGGTTAACTCAAGAACAGTATTGTTTTCTTCATCGCCATAACCAACAAAGGCCAATGTAAAGCGTCCCTCTTCATAGTCACGCTGGCGTAGCAATTTCATACCCAGCACTTCAGTATAGAACTTTAACGACCGTTCTAAATTGCCCACTCGTAGCATCGTATGTAACATGCGCATCGTTATTCACCTTTCTGCTGTGTTATCTGGTTTTCATGGTCACGCAACAGTTTCGCAACCCAAACCACTAAAATTAAAATGGGAATACCAATCAATGTGGTCATCAAAAAGAAATTTGGATAACCGATATTGCTGACGATTGTTCCTGAATACCCCCCTAATAATTTAGGGGTAAGTGTCATCAAGGAACTAAAAATTGCATATTGAACCGCTGTAAATGACACACTAGTCAGACTGGATAGGAATGCGATAAAGGCCGCTCCCGCCAAACCTGAGGCCAAATTATCGATAATAATCGCCATATACAGCCATAAAGAGCTATAGCTTTTAATCACCTTACCCTTGATCTCAACATTCTGGGTTGATTTCGGGTCAATCAAGGGTATAGCCTGCATATCAACATCAAGTTCATTGTTCAGTGTCAGATGACTATTTGCCTGATAGTGATGTGCGGTAGATAACAGGCTACGCTCTCCATCCAGCAACTGTGCTTTAAGCTGTTTGGAGGGTGAAGCCAGCAGTTTATCTGCACCAACAACTGCGCTAAAAACCCCATTTTTATCCAGTTTTGCATCAAAACTTTCCCCGTCCAAATCAATCACAATCTTCTGGGTGGCTGTTAAAGGCTCACCGAAATATTGACCTTTGACAACGATACTGCTGTTATGCTCATGCAAGGTAATTTGATTATTACTGGTTACAGGCAACAACTGCATAGCTGCACTCTTGCCATCACCCACCAAATAAGGCTGGGCAATAACCACAGGTGGCTCGTTGTCTTTGTTTAAATAGGATGCTGTAACCTCAATTTGTTTCGCCTTGCTCAGAACCTGAGTTGGAACATCTAATTTCCAGTAACCCACCTCATCCGCCAGTACCTGATAATGTTGACTACCGACTTGCACTTCAACCTGATCCAGTGGTTTTCCAGATTTAACCAGACCTATAAAAATCAAATTGGTTGAGCTTGCCAACACCGCACCGACAAACATCAGCTTCATAATGTTCATGCGCTGTGCGAGTAGCCCTCCCAGAAAGCCCCCCACCAAACTAAACAGAACACCATAAATCTTGACCGCTTCGGCAATCTGCTCTTTACTAAAGTTCAGGTCCTGATAGAACACATTAGAAATCACCCCTGCAATAATGTCAGAGATACGGAAGAAACCAATCAACAGCAATAAAACCAAAGCCAGTTTTACACCATAGCGTTTAAAGAAATCCAGAATAGGCGCAACCCATGTTTCTTTCGCCATCTGCTGATTCACGACACCCATTTTCACCAATGTAGTGCCTACAAATAGCGCTGCTGCTGTGGCGGTTAAAAAGCGCAATGCCTCTAAGCCAAACAATGCGGCGGTGTCTTTAATCGCCGCGGATTTAGTCATTGCTTCCGTGACATTGCCTGAATAGATATAGCTCACCACAAAGGTTGCCACGGCAATAAAGAACACAAATACCAAGCGATAATAGTCTGTGGTTTTATAATGTTTATAGACACGATTGACTTGTGGTTCACGAATAATGAGGGTAGTCACAATTCCAACCACCATGACGGCAGCCATGGTTAAATAGGTATATTTCCAGGCCTCATAGATGTAGTTGCCTTTTGCGGTTCCCAGATAAGCCGCTAAAAATAATGCACCTGCACCTGCAACGATCATCCCGATGCGATAACCAGCGTTATAGGTCGAAGCCAAAACCGTTTGCATTTCAGTTTCAGCAAGCTCAATACGGTAGGCATCAATCACAATGTCCTGTGTTGCCGCTGAAAACCCCAATAGAACCGCACCCACTGCCATTTGAACCAAATAGCCTTGCCCAAGTGCTGGGTCAGAAAATGCCATGATACAAATTGCACAGATAATTAAACACTGGGCAATCAGCAGCCAGGCCCGACGACGACCCAAAGTTTTGGTCAAGAACGGCACAGGCAATTCATCAATTAAGGGTGCCCACACAAACTTAAAGGAATAACCCAAGGCAGCCCAACTAAAAAAGGTCACTGCACTCTTATCAATGCCAGCCTCACCCAGCCACAGCGATAAACTGGAAAAAATCAGTAGAATCGGAATCCCTGCCGAGAAACCCAGAAATAACATAATCAGGGCACGGCGATCCCAAAATGCCTTAAATGCAGATGCCCACCCAGTGGCTTGAGTTGTCATTGGTTATTATTTTCCATGAACATGCGTGAATGTGCCTATTCAATCGTGTCTTGCGCCTGCTTGCAAGTTGCTTTATGCAATCAAATAAAGTCATTGTTTTGTTTTGTCGATAAAAAACACAAGTTCGCTTGATCTTTAGACCTAAAACTGTATACCTTTAATTCACCACATTTCGTTTTATTTGTTGGATAGTAATAGTGACCCAAAAACTCGATCAAATGACTGCAACAACTTTATCCTCAACACCAACAAACACGATTACAGCAAAAATCAATTCATTTCCAAGTGCTTTTGAACAGACGGACATCCAGGCAACCCTACTTAAAACGGCATTACATGCACACCAACTGACGCATACGCCAGATTTGGCTGAAATTCCAAGTTCAACCAAACGAATTAAGCCCCTGAATAATTTTTTAGGACAGGATCGCGCCCGCGCCTCAGTCGAGGCAGGGATCTCATTGCCTTATTCGGGCTATAACATTTTTGCCGTGGGTACGGCTGGTCTTGGTAAACGAACCATGATCAAGCGTTTGCTCCAACAGCACGCCAAAACCATGCCTACCCCTGACGACTGGGTCTATGTCAATAATTTCAAGAATCCAAGACAACCGATTGCCCTGTGCTTCCCAGCGGGACAAGGCAGCAAATTTCAAAATGCCTTGCAGCAGGCATGGCAAGTTATCTTAAAGCAGTTGGAACGCCGTTTTAGTGCGGAAACCTATCACAACCGTATTGAACGTATCCGTCAGGATACGGGTGATGTACAGCAACAGGCATTGGTTGAACTGACCAAAGAGGGTGAGGAACTCGATTTAAAATTGATTTCCCGCAATGACAAGCATGTCTTTATTCCGATGCAGTTGAAAGACAATGAATATCATGAACTCACCCAAAATGACCTAAACGCATTAACAAGCAAGGAACGTGCTGAAATCAACTCCAATATGCGTTATATGGAGAAAAAACTGGAACGTCTGGGTTTACATCTGGGCGATCTGGAAGATGATGCACGGGATCAGGTGTCCAGCTTAAACCGTGATATTGCCACCCAGGTGGTGATGCCCCGTATTGAACTGATTTTAAACAAAAATAAGGAGGTTAAAGGTCTCGATATTTATTTAAAACAATATGCAGAAGACATCATTGACAATGTTGAGTTGATTTTAGAGCAAGAGGAAGATGACTTTACCCCTGCACTGTTCAACCGCGTACCCTCACGCTATCAGGCTAATGTCATTGTTGCCAATAAACCAAATAGTGGTGCACCCGTTATTTTTGAAGATTTTCCAACGCACTACAATTTACTGGGTCATGTAGAGCAACTGACTCACAATGGTACGATCACTACCGATTTCACCCTGATTCGCCCTGGTTCACTGCATCGGGCCAATGGTGGCTTTTTGATGCTGGAAGCGGAACAATTGCTGGAGCAGCCTTATGCGTGGCAAGGTCTGAAACGTGCCTTAAAATCTGGACAGCTCAAGCTTTCTTCACTGGAACATATGCTCACCCTCACAGGCAGCATCTCCATTGAACCTGCATCTGTTCCACTTGATATTAAAGTGGTTTTATTAGCCGAACCTGAAATTTATTATGAAATTCTAGAAGTAGAACCTGAACTTGGCAGTGTGTTTAAAATCCGTGCCGACTTCACCGATACATTACAACGTAATGACAGCAACGAACAGGCTTATATGCAGTTGATTGCCGACTATGTTCAGGCAGATAAATTACTTCCCTTTGACCGTTCTGCACTAGCCGCATTGCTTACTGATTCCAGCCGTCAGGCTGAGGATCAAAGCTCTTTGTCATTACATGCCTCAACCCTTGGTGACCTGATCCGCGAAGCGCATCACCATGCCTTTAAAGCGGGTGACAAGATTGTCACCGACCAGCATGTCAACCAGGCCCTGCACCATCGTCAATATCGTTTAGGCTATTTACGTGAGCTCTACTGGCAAGACCTGTCTCGTGGCACACAGTTGATTGAAACTTCTGGGCATCGTCTCGGTCAAATCAATGCCCTTTCTGTGATTCACTATGCCGATGTCGAGTTTGGCTTACCTTCTCGCCTGACCGCCTCTGTTTATCAAGGTGGTGGCGATATTCTGGATATTGAACGCAGTGTGGAGCTGGGTGGCTCATTGCATGCCAAAGGCGTATTGCTCATGTCGAGCTTCCTAAAAGCCCACTTTGGCCGTGAACAAATCCTGCACTTCTCTGCAGCCTTGGCGTTTGAACAAAGTTATGGACAGGTAGATGGGGACAGTGCCACCGTTGCCGAACTTTCTGCGTTAATTTCCGCAATTTGCCAAATCCCGATTGATCAGTCCTGGGCAATTACAGGCTCGATGAACCAGTTGGGTCAAGTACAACCGATTGGTGGAGTGAATGCCAAAATTGAGGGCTTCTTTGATGCCTGTAAGTTGCAAGGCTTTACAGGCAAACAAGGTGTGATTATTCCACGCCAGAACATGCAACACCTGATGCTACGCCAGGACGTGATTGAAGCAGTACAAACGGGGCAATTTCATGTCCATGCGATTGACACCATTGATCAGGCGCTGGAAATCCTGATGGCTCGTCCAGTTGGCACCCTCGACAAGAAAGGCCGATACAGCAAAAACTCCATTTATGCCGCCGTGATGGAACAGCTGGAATATTGGCAAGCCATTGAGGATGGTGAAGCCATCGAAGAGGAACAGCACAAGAAAAAGAAAAAACGTAAGAAAAGCAAAAAGGCTGAAACAGAGACCAAAGCTCCCGAGGAAACGGTAGTCGAGGTTAAAACCCTTAAGGCCTTAGCTAAAAAACGTAAATAATCCA
Organism: Acinetobacter thutiue; assembly: GCF_030385805.1. Taxonomy (NCBI): domain Bacteria; kingdom Pseudomonadati; phylum Pseudomonadota; class Gammaproteobacteria; order Moraxellales; family Moraxellaceae; genus Acinetobacter; species Acinetobacter thutiue. Next base: position 193,047 of record NZ_JAUDZE010000001.1, on the reverse strand, counting down.
TAAAAAAAGCCATGCTCTCTTAAGCATGGCTTTTTGGTTTTATTGATCAGTTCAAGCAACGCCCTGCAAAGAACGCCCACCTGGTAACTGCACAAAATATTGTTTCAACGCATCAATACAGCGGTGTACTTTCATTGGATACTGTTCACGCTTGGAGGTTAAGGCATGCAAGGTATAGGCAGGCATGTGCCAGTCAGGCAACACCTCAACCAGCGTGCCATTAATCAGCTCTTTCTGGATGTCCATGTATAAAATACGTGCCAGCCCAAGTCCCTGTTGGCAAAGTGATTTTGCCACAAAAACATTATTGGTGCCCAAACGCGTCTTCATGTCAACATTGACAATTTCCCCACTTAAACCGTGACGGAATGCAAAATGTTGATAGTTCTGCATTAAGGTGACTGGAAGCAATTCATGATGACGCAAGTCTTCTGGACGGGTAATCGGTGGCGCCTGATTCAGGTAACTTGGTGAAGCGACCAATACCTGGTCCACCCGAGCCAAAGGTACGGCGGTCACATGGTGGTCATCCACCCGTAAGCTCATGCGAATCGCAATATCAATACGCTCTTCAATCAAGTCAATATAGCGATGGTCTGCTTCAAAATGAATGGCCAATCCCTTATGGGCCGACATCCAGTGTGACAAGGCTGGAATGACATGCAGCGCACCCAGCTCAGGCGTGGTTGCAATACGCAAATCTCCCACCAGATCATCACGCAATTCGTTAATACGGATTTTGCCACGCTCTGCCGCAGCCAGCATTTCCTGACAGCTTAAAAAGAATGCTTGACCCGCCTCGGTTAGACTCAGTTTTCGGGTCGAACGATGAAGTAAGGTGACATCCATTTCTTGTTCTAAAGATCGGATTTGTTGACTGACCGCACTGGTTGTAATGCCCAGCTCTCTTGCTGCACCGCTAAAAGAACTTTTTTCTACAACGCAAGCAAAGACCCCCATTGCACGCAATTGATCTAACATAGACTTCCCTCGTAATTTATTAATATGCTTATTGTTCTAATAAAAGCAAACAAGCCTAGTATACAGAAAAGTCTATTTGTGGAATAGCTATTATTAACAAATTGTTGAAAGTTTGTTAAATAACATAAATTAATTAGGTAAAACTGTTGTTGGATTCACAGGTTTACCATCTAGACGAACCTGAAATTCCAGCATCACACGGGTAGCGCCAGAAGAACCCATCTCTGCGATTTTTTGCCCTGCGGTGACATTGTCCCCACTCTTCACCAGCATCTTGCTGTTATGGGCGTATGCCGTGATGTAACCGTCAATATGCTTGATCAACACCAAGTTTCCATATTCTTTCAGACCATCCGCTGCATAAACCACCTGACCGTTTGCAGCGGCAAATATTGGATCGCCCTCATTGCCGCCATAGCGAGTACCTTTCACGTTACCCGCAAGATTAAAGCTCTGAATGACCGCACCATTTGATGGTTTTACCCAACGCAGGCTAGATGCCAGAGTTGAAGAGGATGGATTTACGGGAGCCACTGGAACAACAGGCTGAGTTCTAGGAACCACAGGTTGCGGTTTTGGAACCACTGGCTGTTGTGCTGGCAAATTAATGCTCTGGCGCTGGATTGGAGCCGCTTGGGTAATCGCCTGGGTTGAGGTGGTACGCTGCGCCACAGAACCCTTTAAGCGTAGAGACTGGTTGACATAGATGCGGTACGGCGCCGCAATGTCATTCAATGCGGCAATATCCAGATAATTCAGGCCATAGCGATTTGCAATCCCACTCAAGGTGTCGCCTGAACGCACTGTATAGTAATTTGGTGCCTGTACATTGCGAACGCCACCATTCACCTGCGGTTTAGATGCACAACCAGTAACCACCGCTGTGAGTGTTACCACCGTAGACAGTACGATTGTTTTCATCATTTTTTGTGATAGAAAAATCGAAACATGATTTAAGTGCATCTTCGCCCTCATCGAAAAAACCTTAACTTATTTGCGCCTAAGAGTACCAAAAAAGTGAGAAAAAACGAGTTCTCACTTTCCATATTCACAAAGTTATAACATTTAGGTGCTTATTCAGGTCCATTCATATAGGTATGTAGATTGTCCAGTACCGCATAATTTGTCGCATCCATCTGGATTGGGGTGATGCTGACATAGCCATTCGACACCGCAAAAAAATCAGACTGGATATGGCTGGAAGCCGACTGTGGATCAGTCACCGCCTCTCCAGCAAGCCCAATCCAGTACACCTGACGACCACGCGGATCAACATGGCTGCTGATTGGCTTGGACTGCGCACGGCGCCCCTGATAAGTCACCTGTGCCCCCTTGATCTGCTCAACATCGGGAATGTTAATGTTAAAGATATGACGCGGTGGCAACACAGGCAGCCCTTTGGCAATGAAGTCATGTACCCATTGTGCCGCTTGCGCATAATGCTGCGGATGTTCATAGGAACGTACATTTACACCCGCCAAAGACACGGCAATTGCTGGATGTTTCATCAATCTTCCCTCAAATGCAGCCCCAACCGTACCTGAATATAGAACATCATCGCCCAGATTGGCGCCACTGTTGATTCCACTGACCACAAGGTCAAATTCGAAATCAAACAGGCCATTCATGGATAAGTAGACACAGTCCGCAGGTGTGCCATTGACAGCCCAGACATCTTCGGAAATGGGGATGGGACGTAAGGGCCGATCTAGCGTTAGGGCGCTTGAATACCCACTACGCTCACTTTCAGGGGCAACCACCACAACCCGCCCCAAAGATTTTAACGCCTGCGCCAAGGCTTGCAGTCCAGGTGCAAATACACCATCATCATTTGCAATCAAGATATTCACTAAAGTTCTGTCTCTTCAAAAATTACTGTGCAGTTTTTTCAATTGAAATATTCATTGAATTATATATATTTATATCTTCATAGTATTAGAAATTTATGCAGCCATGAGACATTTATCCAGTTTTGTTCGAGTTTTAGCGGTTAGTTTCACATTTCTTGCGGCACCAGCAGTTTTTGCTGACGCAGCTTCAGTAAAAGAAGCGGATGCATTGATTAAGGATGATATTGCCAATGCGCAAGTGCTGATTGAGATGTGTCCTAACCTGATCGGTAAGAATGCAAAATTTGACCAGAATATCAAAAAAATGGTGGGTTCTTATTTGGGTAGTTACTCAGATAAGTCTGCTTCACTTGAAAGCCTGCAAAAAGATGGCGAATTCAACACTTTATTAAAAGATGCCCGTCAAGCTGCAACAGAGGTTGATAAGGCTGAACAGAAAGCGGTATGTGAAGAAGTATTGAATTTTGAGGGCTAAACAGGCCATTCAGACATTAAGGTGGTTTTAGATATTGATATTTAAAACCACAGTTTCTCCATATTCCCTACAGCAAACATACAAATTTTTATCTGTTTTTATGCTATAAGTTGTTCAAATTCTTTAAGTCTTGTTTTGAGTTTGATTTCTTATGAAGAAAAATGTTGTAAAAACACTAGGTTTATCATTCCTCATCGCTGCCAGCACTTTTGTTCCTACCGCATTCGCAGCAGACAAACAGCCTGAAACTGAAAAGATTGAAGTCACCCCAATGTCTGATGAAGTCTCCCCACAAGAGCTTGCGGTCATTTATGTATTGTCTGAAACCTGCCCAACCCTGATTGGCAAGGATTTAAAGTTCAATAAGGCTTACGATACACTGGTTAAGTCCTATTTATCCAATGAAAAAAATGCGGTTGAGATTCTCAGCAAACGCATGCAAACCAAGGAATATAAGGAACCCTTGAAAGAAGCCCGTGACATTGCCAAGGCAGCCTCGGATGAAGATAACCGTCAAATCTGTGATGATGTCCGTAATTATTATTCCAAGTAACCGATTTGCTACAATAGCATGATAAAAAGCCAACTTCGCCCATAGCAGTCGGCTTTGCTTTGTCCTAAAATGCTAGGCTCTTCTGCTTCATACAAGATATTGGAACCACCTAGAATGACTCAAAAAAGCGCTCTTGCTGCATTACTACTTTTGCCAAGCTTTTCATATGCAGCAACTGTCCTATCTGCTCCACCAGAATTAAATAATAAATCCTATGTGCTCATGGATTATGAGACAGGACAGATTCTCGCTGCCAAAAACGAAAATGAAAAACTTGCGCCTGCATCTATGACAAAAATGATGACAAGCTACATCATAGAGCAGAAACTTTTAAAGGGTGAATTGACTGAAGATGAACAGGTGCGGATGAATGAATCTGCATGGTGCCGTGGTAGCAGCACTGAATCCTGTATGTATGTACCACTCAATGGGACCGCGACTGTTCTGGAAATGCTGCGTGGTATTATCATCCAGTCTGGAAATGATGCTTCTAAGGCGGTTGCTGAACACGTTGCAGGCAATGAGGGCACATTTGCCCACATGATGAACCAGGAAGCCAAACGTATTGGCATGGTGAACACCCATTTCATCAACTCAACAGGGATGCCAGCGGAAGGACATTACTCAACTGCAAAAGATATGGCGGTCCTTGCCCAGCACATCATCAAGGACAGTTCCAAATACTATCCAATCTATTCTGAAAAAGAATTTACCTTTAATGGCATCAAGCAAGGCAACCGTAATGCCCTGCTTTACACTGACCCAAGTGTTGATGGCCTCAAAACAGGTCATACCGAAGAAGCGGGTTACTGTCTTACCACCTCAAGCAAACGTGGTCCAATGCGCCTGATTTCCGTGATCTTTGGTACCCCAAGCATGAATGAGCGTGCCAATCAGACACGTACCCTTTTAGCTTGGGGTTTTGCAAACTTTGAAACGGCTAATGTACAACCAGCCAATCAGGTGCTTGCAAAAGCCAAGGTCTGGTTTGGTAAGGAAGATGATGTTCAGATTGGTTTAGCTGAAAACTTCAACGTGACCATGCCGAAAGGTCAGGCTGACAAAATCAAGACCCAGCTTGTGGTACAACCTAAACTGAATGCGCCTTTGGCAAAAGGTCAGGTCGTTGGTAAATTGGTGGCCAGCCTTGACGGTAAAGTGATTGCTGAAAAACCACTGGTTGCACTCAAACCTGTGGAAGAAGCTGGCTTCTTTGCCCGTATGATTGACCATATCAAGATGTTCTTTAGCAACTTGTTCTAATTTTAGAATTGCCAAATCAGGCACCCACACACTTTAGTCTGGGTGCCTTTTTATTTTATAATTCATCCATATTTTATTTTGATACTGACCATGACCAAGAATATCCGCCCTTATCTCGACCATTATCCTGAAATTGATCCAAGTTGTTATATTGATGAAATGTCTGTGGTCATTGGTGACGTAAAACTGGCAGAGAATGTTTCAGTATGGCCTTTCGCCGTGATTCGCGGGGATGTCAACTCCATCCAGATTGGCAAAAATAGCAATGTACAGGATCATTGCATGCTGCATGTCAGTCATAAGAATCAAGCTAAACCGAATGGTTCACCACTGATCATTGGTGAGGATGTGACGGTTGGGCATCATGTGACCTTGCATGGCTGTACGATTGGCAACCGTGTTCTGGTGGGTATTAAAACCGTGATTCTGGATAACGTGATAGTTGAAGATGATGTGATGATTGGTGCTGGGAGTTTAGTACCACCACGTAAGGTTTTAAAAAGTGGTTATTTATATATGGGTAGTCCTGTACAACAAGTTCGTGCACTGACTGAAAAAGAAATGGAGTTCCTACTTTATTCGGCACGTCATTATGTGAAAGTGAAAGATAATTATAAAAATAGCTAAACCAAAATTTTAGTTATCCCAAGGATTATATAAAGGAATATCAACTTTCTCAAAATCTTTAGTATTTCGAGTGACCAAACCTAAATTATGATGTAATGCTGTTGTGGCAATAAATAAGTCAGGTTGTGAGTAGGTATACCCTTGTTTGCGACCTTGTTCCAATAAAATACGCCATTTCAATATAATTTCTTCATCAAGAGCAAGTACACGATTCATAAAAAATGGACGTAACTCTTTATCCAACCAAATACTTAAAGCTTGTTGTTTTTGTATATCAGCAATTCTTTCTATTCCAAAACGAATCTCAGCAAATGTAATCACACTCACAAATAAAGATTCGTTACGTTGTTCAGCAATAAATTTTAAAACTTGTGGGTGAGGCTTGGAACGGCGTAATTCAGAGAGGATATTCGTATCTAACAACCAACCTTTCACAAATTTATTTCCCGAATAGATGAATATTCAGGCTCTACTTGTGTTAGCTCAATTTCTTTATAAGGTGAATTTTGCATAACCTCAATCAGCGATACCGTTTTTTCCTGACGTTGTGCTATCACTTGCCTTAATAATGTTGCAATCGCAGACGATGATAATAACCCTGCATGTCTTGCCTGCTCTACAATGTCCTCAGGTAAATCAAGTATAATTGTTGTCATATCAAACGCCTCTCATAATATTAAAATAATATAGCATAAATTTTAATCGCTAAAATTACATTAAAAAATTGAATACATTTTGAATCATAGCCAAAAACCCTCAAATTTTGTAGAATACGTTTTTTAAAACCATGGTGCTTTCTATGACCGCTTGGACACCTCATGTCACAGTTGCCACTGTTGTCGAAAAAGATGGACGTTTCCTGTTTGTCGAAGAACACAGCGAAGGCTTTGTACATACCGTGTTTAACCAACCTGCGGGTCATATCGAATGTGGTGAAACCATTATCGAAGCAGCAATACGTGAGACCTTAGAAGAAACAGGTCATCACGTCGAAGTTGATCACTTGCTCGGTATCTATACGTATACCCCACCGATGTTTCCTAACCGTACTTACTACCGTTTTTGCTTCTTGGCACACGTCACTGCTGTAGAAGAAAATGCGCAACTGGATACAGGTATTGTTGGTGCAGTGTGGATGAATCTGGACGAGTTACAAGAATCAGCGCGTGCGCGTAGTCCATTGGTTTTAAAAGCAGTTGAAGATGCCCTTGCTGGCAAAAAATATCCTTTATCGCTTATTTATGAGCACCCGTTCTCTCCCTCATTAACTTCTCATTTGGATGCTTAATTAGATGCAACAACGTGTCATCGTCGGTATGTCTGGTGGTGTAGACTCCTCTGTTTCTGCCGCACTGTTACTTCAACAAGGATATCAGGTTGAAGGTCTTTTCATGAAAAACTGGGAAGAAGATGATGGTACGGAGTATTGCACAGCACTTGAAGACCTGGCGGATGCACAAGCCGTTGCCGATAAAATTGGTATTAAACTGCACACAGCCAACTTTGCGATGGAATATTGGGATCGAGTGTTTGAGCATTTTCTGGCAGAGTATGCAGCAGGCCGTACGCCCAATCCTGATATTCTTTGCAACACAGAAATCAAGTTTCGTGCCTTTTTAGATCATGCGATGACGTTGGGCGCAGACTTTATTGCAACAGGTCACTATGCACGTCGTGGTGCGAGTACACAAAATTCTCGTGGTGAGACCTACGCACCATTGTTACGTGGTGTCGATAATAATAAAGACCAAACCTATTTCCTCCATGCCGTTCATGGCCGTGAAATCAACAAAACCTTATTCCCTGTCGGTGAAATTGAAAAGCCACAGGTGCGTAAAATCGCAGAAGAACTTGATTTAGCGACGGCTAAGAAAAAGGATTCCACAGGTATCTGTTTTATCGGTGAACGCCGTTTTAGTGATTTCTTAAAACAGTATCTTCCTGCTCAGGCTGGAAAAATTGTTCTAGACAATGGCAAACAAGTTGGTGAACATCACGGCTTAATGTACTATACGCTCGGTCAACGTGGTGGCATTGGTATTGGTGGTATGAAAGGTGCACAAGAAGGGGCATGGTTCGTATTGCATAAGGATGTTGCCAATAACCGATTGGTGATTGGACAGGGACATGATCATCCACTCATGCAAAGCACACAGCTCTGGAGTGAGTCAATTGACTGGGTTGCTGGTGAACAGGGCATCCCAGCCACTGGTTTCCGATGCACGGCAAAAACCCGTTATCGTCAGCCTGATCAAGCGTGTACAATTTATTGTGATGAACACACAGAAAATGGTATTCGGGTTGAATTTGACCAACCACAACGTGCCGTGACTCCTGGACAAAGCGTGGTGTTCTATTCGGGTGAGGTCTGTTTAGGTGGTGGTGTGATTCACCACACCAATGCACCTCAACCAGATTTTATTTAAGCTGATTTTATTCAAACCGATTGGAAGCAAAGCATGGTGGAGTTACCCTTTCAGCACACTCAGGCGTTGAATGTTCGACAAAACCGTGCTTTGGCATTGGCTGCGGTGTTTCAGGCAACCCAGCTAACGCATATGACGGCGATGGCAGGTCAGCAAAGTATTGGTGAAAGTGGTAATTTTTATTTCGAGTTATTGATCAAGGCCAGCCTAAACATCCGCCCTGCCACCAATAATGCAACCCAAACCCTTGATTTTTTTAACCAGCTTGCAGACATTTCACTGGGTTTAAAAACATTAGAGGGTTGCATTACCCAGCCTTTTAATACTGCACCTAAATCACGTGTTCCTAAAATTGCCACTGCAAAACTACCCATGTCTTATGCCATGGCCCTGTTGCAACTGGAAAAGAAAGTCTATGGCAATCCTGAATATGTCAAGATTATCGAAACAGCCCAACAAAAAATCCTAAAACAGTTATCCTTTTTCGATAACAACTATTTGCACCCGAGTATCATCGCCAATCTGGCACAAACCTATGTTGAAACGGCGGGCCAGATCAATCCACGGATTCTGGTGCGTGGCAATGCCGAAGCATTTAAAGACATCAATCATACCAATCGAATCCGAGCCTGCCTGTTTACAGGTTTACAGCTTGCCCATTTATGGCGGCAACTTGGTGGCAGCTCGTGGAGTATGATCTTTAGTAAACGCAAATTATTGCAAGATATTCAAGCTCTCGCTCGTTTACAGTATCAGGTGGTATAGACCGATGCTGCAACGAATTTATTTTTATGTCGTTTTACAACCTCTCTAAATCTCTCCTATAAGGAGAGACTTTAATTTAAGGAATCTGTATGAATGCTTTAACCGCACTCTCACCACTTGATGGACGTTATGCGAGCAAATGTGATGCGCTACGCCCTTTTTTGTCTGAGTTTGGTTTAATCCACGCTCGTGTCACTGTTGAAGTGCGTTGGTTACAAGCACTTGCCAATCGTGCAGAAATCATCGAAGTCCCAGCATTTTCAAATGAAACCAATGCTGCTCTAGATGCAATTGTTGCTAATTTCTCTGAAGAAGATGCAAACCGTATCAAAGAGATCGAACGCACCACCAACCACGATGTAAAAGCAGTTGAATATTTCCTTAAAGAGAAAATTGCCAACATTGATGAATTACAAAATGCAGGCGAATTTATTCACTTTGCATGTACCTCTGAAGACATCAATAACTTGTCTCATGCATTGATGCTTAAAAATGGTCGTGAAGTTCTCATTGCAAGCATGAAACAAATTCTGAATGCAATTTCAGCTTTGGCAATCACACATGCTGAACAACCAATGTTGTCTCGTACGCATGGTCAAACAGCGAGCCCAACCACTTTGGGCAAAGAGATGGCTAACGTTGCCTATCGCTTAGCACGTCAAATCAAGCAATTTGAAAATGTTGAGTTATTGGGCAAAATCAATGGTGCTGTCGGCAACTACAATGCTCACCTTTCTGCCTATCCTGAAATTGATTGGGCCGCACATGCGCAAGCATTCGTTGAGTCTTTAGGTTTGGCATTTAACCCGTACACCACACAAATCGAGCCACATGACTATATGGCGGAATTGTTTGATGCCTTACGCCGTTACAACACCATCTTGATCGACTTTAACCGTGATGTTTGGGGTTATATCTCACTGGGTTACTTCAAACAAAAATTGAAAGATGGTGAAGTGGGTTCTTCAACCATGCCGCACAAAGTCAACCCAATTGATTTTGAAAACTCTGAAGGTAACTTGGGTATTGCCAATGCGGTATTGGGCCACCTCGGTGAAAAACTTCCAATTTCTCGCTGGCAGCGTGACTTAACTGACTCAACTGTATTACGTAATATGGGTGTTGGTTTTGCACAAAGCCTGATTGCTTTTGATGCCTGCTTAAAAGGTATTGGTAAACTTGAATTGAATGCTGCACGTTTAAATGAAGATTTAGATCAGGCACAGGAAGTTCTTGCAGAACCAATCCAAACCGTGATGCGCCGTTATAACGTTGAAAAGCCTTACGAAAAACTAAAAGCATTGACTCGTGGTCAAGCCATGACCCGTGACATGATGGTGAACTTTGTGAATGGTGATGAACTCGCACAGGTTCCAGCAGATGAGCGTGCGCGCCTAGCTGAGCTTAGCCCTGCAACATATACAGGAAATGCGGCTGAGCAAGCAAAACAAATCAATGACTTGATCAGCAAAATCTAAGTTTTATTCAGCTCCAAAAAAGCAAGGCTTCGGCTTTGCTTTTTTATGCGCCAACATTTTAATTTTTATATTTTTAATTGATAATTTTGAAAAAAATAAATCATCAATCTGTTAATTTAACATACTCAAAAATTGCAAATCACGCTTTTTAGTTTCAATGATAGAACATTTATTAAATACCGTAAATTCCTGTATTGCTGTATTTAAAGCCTCAATGAATGCATCATTGTTTTGCATGGCTTCATTCTCTAAGTGCAAACTCAGAATCTCCAGCCGTTGCTCAGCACGATGTACCTTACAGTCAATTCGACCAACAAAATGATCCATATAGAGTAAAGGCAAACAAAAATAGCCATATACACGCTTGGTTGCAGACACATAACACTCAATTCGATATTCAAAACTAAATAAACAGCTCAAGCGGTCACGATGAATAACAAGGTTATCAAAAGGAGAAAGAATTCTAACGATTGGTTCTACACATGAAGCTTGCTCTAGTACATCCGTTGTAGCATATACTGTTTGTCCATCGGGCATTTTTAAGCTTTGTACAACATTCAAATCAATTTGATCGTTCAATATTCGACGCATCACCTCTCGCAATTCTTTTCCAGCTCGCAAATGCACCAATTGCTTCCATGTGAATACACCATGAGTTCTCAATGTCGTATCAAATAAATACTGCGCAAATTCACGCGTACTGGGTGGCGTTAAGTCAATATTGGATGGCAGACAACGCTCTGCAAGATCATAGACTTTCTCCATGCCATTCCGTTCACATACCATTAAGTCGCCCTGCATAAACAGTTGCTCAATGGCTCGACGGCTTGGACCAGCATTCCACCAACCTGCTGTGTTTTTCTTATTTCCGCTTCCCACATCTCTTAGTTTAATCTGCCCCTCAGCTTTAACCCGAGCCAAAATTTCATTCATCAGATGAGCATCACCCCTAGAAAAATAGCGACTCTCTCCATTTCTTACGGCTGTCATAAATGGAATTGTATAGCGATAGTCACGCATTGGAAGATAGGAAGCCGCATGTGCCCAATGCTCAAAAATATGCTTCTCCCGAACAAGACAGTTCAAATGCTCTAAATCATAATCAGGAACACGACTCCACAACACATGATGATGCGCGCGCTCTACAACCGATATTGTGTCAATCTGCACATAGCCCAAATGCTCAATCGCTTTTCGAGTTCCAGCCAGGCCTCTACCAAATGTATCAGGCTTTCCCAAGCCCTGATTGATCAAGGCCAAACGCCTGAGCAAAGATGTCATAAAACGATCCTATTTATATTTTCATTATGGTCAAAAGACCTATATGTCGTTATTGTCATGAACATACTACACAGACAACTATACCAAAAGTGGCACTTTACTTATTTTATTTGGCACATATAGCAGATTAGATGGTGTAGTAATTAAACTATCAATAGAGGACCAATATTAATCAGTTGGATACAAACAGCTCATTTCAAAAGAAAAGTCACCTGAAAAGAGAAAATAAAAAAGCCCTTGTAAAAAACAAGGGCTTTTTTAAATATTTGGCAGAGGATCAAGGACTCGAACCTTGACGAACGGTTTTGGAGACCGTCATGCTACCATTACACCAATCCTCTATAACAGCATGATCAAATCATAACGACTTAACCATAAAAAAAGCAAGTTACCTTGCTTTTTAAATTTGGTGGGGGCGAAGAGACTCGAACTCTTACACCTTGCGGCGCTGGAACCTAAATCCAGTGCGTCTACCAATTTCGCCACGCCCCCGATGGATGTGTATATTAGAGATAAACGTTTCTGATGACAAGCCCTTTTTATAAAAAAACCATGCATCTGAAACTTAATGCTTTTTTAATATACAGATAAAAAATTATGACATTAAAAAAGGGACTTCTAAAAAGTCCCTTTTAAATTTGGCAGAGGATCAAGGACTCGAACCTTGACGAACGGTTTTGGAGACCGTCATGCTACCATTACACCAATCCTCTATAACAGCATGATCAAATCATAACGACTTAACCATAAAAAAAGCAAGTTAC